>JACJWV010000036.1 GCA_020636915.1 Nocardioides sp. | reverse complement strand
CGCAGTCCGGGTCGCTGCTCACGGTGCCGAACCTAACCGGGCCCCGGTCGTCGGTCGGTCGTGTGCCCGAGAGTCGTGTGCCTGAGAACGGGCTACAGCGCGTTCTCGGGCACACGACCCGACGCCGCGTCGACGTACGCGACGACCCGGTTGAAGAGCGTGGTCACCGAGGCGAGGTCGGCGACGCCACCCGGTGCCGGACCGGCGAGGTCGAAGAGCACGGGGGCGGCCTCCGCGGCGCCCACCTCCTGGGCGGTGCGGGCGCACACCCGGGCGGCGTCGCGCACCGCCGCCGGGTCCACCGTCCACACGCTCTCGAAGAGCCGGTCCCCGTCGCGGACGTCGTCCTGACCGGGCAGCTCCCAGGCGCTCAGCGCGGCCGGCAGCTCGGTGGAGTCGCACACCACGACCCACTCCCGGCGCATCGGCGACTCCGGCGCCAGGGCCACCTCGGTGAGCCCGTCGCCGCCACCTCCGCCGGGCTCGTCGACCAGGACGAACGCCGACCGCGCGACGCGCGCGAGCTCGCGCCACCGCGGCCTGGCAGGCCGCCAGAACTCCGCGCGCTGGAAGGCGCCGAACAGGTGCGGCCGGGTCGCGCGGGCGCAGAACTCGTCCTCGATCGCCCACGACAGCGCCTTGAGCGTGTCCTTGCGCAGCCGGTGCGCCTGCAGCGCGGGGTGCCGGCGCCGGAGCTCGGCGTAGACCGACGCGGCCGCCGGCTCCGCCTCGGCCCGGACCTGCGCGACCGCGCGGTCGATCGCGACGTCGAGGCGAGTGCCGTCCTCGCGGCGCCGCAGGACCTCGGAGACCACCGGCACGTCGGTCTCCCGGTAGCGCCGGTGGCCGCTCGGCAGCCGCTCCGGCACCGGGAACCCGTGGCGCTGCTCCCACATGCGCAGCGTCGCCGGGGCCACCCCGGTGCGCTCGGCGAGGTCGCCGATGGTGAGCAGCCCTTGCGCAAACTTGAACGAGTCGTTCATATTGTTCAGGGTAAACCTCAACACGACGTTCGCAAAGGAGGCGCGCGATGACGGCACCCGTGGCAGCCCCGCGGACGACCCAGCAGTTCTACGACGAGACCGCTCCGGTCGCGTGGCGGCTCGCCCGGTGTCTCCACGCCTCGCTCCCCGACGCGGAGGAGGCGCTCGTGCACGCCTACCGCGAGCTCCTCGCCGACCCGTCGGCGCTCTCGCACCCCCGGGCCCGCACCCGCCTCCTCGCCCTCCTCACCGAGCACGCCCGCGCAACCCTCCCTCTCCGCGCGGGCTGAACGGACGCCGCCGGGCCGCTCGACCTCCCCGGCCCGGCGGACGTCCGTCGAGTCCGTCGTGACGGGCTCACAGGAAACCGACAGGAACGACCCAGCGTCCGCCCAAGGGGCCTCGGCATCGTGAGAGTCACCATCATCACGAGGAGACCCCGGTGCCCGAGAACACCAGCCCCGACCAGCCCGTCCGGCCCGACCCCGACGGCCCGCACTCCGAGACCGCGCCCCTGGGGGCGTCCAGCGGGAACCGGTGGGAGCCGTCCACCCCGGTGCCTCCGGTCGTCCCGCCGGCCGCCGCTGCGCCTGTCGGCCCGCCTCTC
>JACJWV010000035.1 GCA_020636915.1 Nocardioides sp. | reverse complement strand
CTGAGCGCGGGCGGTGGGGTGCGTCCTCCGTCCTCCACAGGCACGGATTGGTCACCAACCGCAGGTTTTCTGGCCGAATCCCTGCGGTTGGTGACCAATCCGCATGCAGTCGGGAGCCCGCCGTCGGACGCTCGCCGGCTGTGGACAGTAAGCGGGCCGATCCCGGGACGAGCTCTGGGATGTATGCGGATTGGTCACCAACCGCACGTTTCGGGGCCAGAATCCTGCGGTTGGTGACCAATCCGCATGGTTTCTGGCGCCGGTCCGACCCCGGCCGCGCCGGCCGAGCGACTCAGACCGCGCCGGCGGCGAAGGTGTCGCAGGCCTTCAGGGAGCCTGACTTGTAGCCGGTGAGGAACCAGTCCACCCGCTCCTGGGAGGAGCCGTGGGTCCAGGAGTCGGGGTTCACGCCGCCGCCGGACTGCTGCTGGATGCGGTCGTCGCCGACGGCGGTGGCGGCGTCGATGGCCTGCTGGACGTCCTGCTGGGTGAGGTCGGAGATCAACACGACGCCGTTCTCGTCCTGGGTCGTCGTCGCCGAGTGCGCCCACATGCCGGCGTAGCAGTCGGCCTGCAGCTCGAGCCGGACGCTGTCGCTGTGCGGGCCCTGCTGGGTCTTCACCTTCGACATGGTGCCGAGCAGGTTCTGGATGTGGTGGCCGTACTCGTGGGCGAGGACGTAGGGCTCGACGAAGGCGCCGCTCGGGCCGCGCAGCTGTCCCTGCAGCACGTCCTCGAAGAACGTCGTGTCGAGGTAGATCGTCTGGTCGGCGGGGCAGTAGAAGGGCCCGACGTCGGCCGACGCCTGGCCGCAGCCGGTGGAGATGGAACCGGTGAAGGTCTCGACCTTCTGCTCCGGGGAGAACGACGCCGTCGACTGCTTCGGCAGGGTCGTCGACCAGTAGTCGTAGAGGGAGTTCTCGACCGCGACCCGGGCGCAGTCGGCCGAGGAGTTGGCGTCCTCGCCGGTCTGACAGCTGTCGTAGCGACCGGTGTCGGACATCCGCGAGTCGTCGTAGCCGCCCGAGGAGGAGCCGCCGCCCGGCAGTCCGCCGCCCAGCCACATGGCCAGCCCGACCACGATGACCAGGACGATCAGTCCACCGACGCCGCCGCCGGCCAGGCCACCGGGGATCGGCAGCCCGCCGCTGCCGCCGCCCGTGCGAGCTCCCGAGCGGCCCGCGTCGCCCATCCGCCGCGTGTTCAGCCGCGCCTTGGGGTTGAACCGCATGCCATCTCCTCGGGGTCAGCGCCGATGTCAGTCAGGACCGTACCCACATCTAGACTCTCAGCCCTCATGACCACCACCCCACGGAGTCGTGCGCTTCCCCCGCTGCGCTCCTCCACCGCACGATTCGGCGGGGACCCCGGATGACCACCACCCCACGGAGTCGTGCGCTTCCCCCGCTGCGCTCCTCCACCGCACGTCTGCACGGGGTCCGCGGATGATCACCACCCACCACCTCGAGGTCCGGGCGGGTGCGCGACTGCTGATGGAGGACGTCAGCTTCCGCGTCGGGCCCGGCGACAAGGTGGGGCTCGTCGGGCGCAACGGCGCCGGCAAGACGACGCTCACCAAGATCCTGGCCGGCGAGGCGCTGCCCGCCTCCGGCTCGGTGCAGACGACCGGCGCCGTCGGCTACCTGCCGCAGGACCCCCGCACCGGCGACCCCGAGGTCCACGCCCGCGACCGGATCCTCTCGGCCCGTGGCCTGGACGCCGCCGTACGACGGCTGCGGCAGGCCGAGCTCGAGATGGGCAGTGACGACCCCGCGGTCCGAGAGCGGGCGATGCGGCGCTACGAGCACGCCGACGCCGAGCTGCACGCCGGGGGTGGGTACGCCGCGGAGTCCGAGGCGGCGCAGATCGCCCACAGCCTCGGCATCGAGGACCGGCTGCTCGGACAGCCCCTGAAGACCCTCTCCGGAGGACAGCGCCGCCGCGTGGAGCTGGCGCGCATCCTCTTCTCGGGCGCCGAGACGTTGCTGCTCGACGAGCCCACGAACCACCTCGACGCCGACTCGATCGTCTGGCTGCGCGACTTCCTCAAGGCGCACAAGGGCGGGCTGATCGTCATCAGCCACGACACCGGCCTCCTCGAGGCGACCGTGAACAAGGTGCTCCACCTCGACGCCAACCGGGCCCAGATCGACGTCTACAACATGGGCTGGACGGCGTACCTCGGCCAGCGCGAGACCGACGAGAAGCGC
>JACJWV010000034.1 GCA_020636915.1 Nocardioides sp. | reverse complement strand
TCACGGTCACGCTGCGCTCGCCGGTACGGCGGTCGCCGGTGCCGTGCAGCCGCCAGCAGCCCTGCGGCAGGTAGACCGAGCGTGACGTCGCGTCCTGCTCGACGACCGGCGCGACGAGCAGGTCGGGGCCGAGCAGCCACTCCTGGTCCTGCTGCCACCCGGTGCGGTCGTCGGGATAGGCCCACCACAGCGGCCGGGTCGGCGGGGCGCCGGTGCGGTCCGCCTCCTTCCACAGCTGCGTGAGCAGGGGCCGGGCGCGCAGGTGCAGGCGGGACAGCTGCTCGTAGATCCGCACGGTCTGCGCGTCGTACGACCAGGGCGTGTGCGTCCCGTTCTGCCCGCTGCCGTGCAGCCGGAAGACCGGGCTCAGCGCCGCCCACTCGGCCCAGCGCAGGAAGAGCTGCTTGTCGGTCGGCGGGGTGTTGTAGTCGAAGTAGCCGCCGATGTCGGTCGCGAACCCGTAGGCACCGCCGACCGCCCGGCTGAGCATGTCGGTCGTGAGCGAGCGCAGGCCGGACGCCTGTCCCCAGTCGGTCGTCTCATCGCCGGGGAAGTTGGCGAACTCGTAGGCCGCCGCGCCGGGCAGGCCGCTGTAGCCCGCGCGCGTGAAGAACCACGGCTTCCGGTCCGGGTGCTCGCGGGCGTAGCGGCGGACCTCCTGCATCGTCGCGCGGGCGTACAGCGTCAGGTAGTCGTTGTGGCGCTCGTAGCCGGTGCTGCCGTCGGCGAAGTGCATGTCGAAGAGGACCTGCTCGCCGTAGTCCTGCATGAAGCCGTCGAACCCGAGGTCGAGCACGCCGCGCACCTGCTTCTGCCACCACGCGACCGCGGCGGGGTCGGTGAAGTCGACGAGCCCGAAGCGGCGGCCGCTCGAGCCGGTGACGTAGTACGGCGCACCGTCGGCGTCCGTGACCGCGTAGCCGGCTGCCGCCGGCGGGGAGTCGGGCTCGATCCAGGGCCGCAGGTAGGCCAGGGGGTGGATCCCCCGGGCGCGCAGCTGCCGGATCATCGTCGCCTGCTGCGGCCCGTGCACCCAGGTGTGGAGCGCGAGGCCGTGGTTGGTGGCGCTGCCCGGGAAGCCCCAGCCCTCGATGCGGTAGGCCGACAGCGGCAGGTCGTACCGGTCGATGTTGCGGATGTCCTGGCGCAGCATCTTCTGGTAGTCGGCGTACGTCTCGCCGTTGTTCTTCACCAGCCGGTCCATCATCGGACCCAGGGCCCAGGCCGGCGGCTTGCGGTGCCGTCCGGTCAGTGCGGTCAACGTGCGCACCGAGCGGCGCGGCGCCCCGGGCGCGACGACGTAGTCGAGGTGCGAGGTGGACGCCGCCACGTTCCACGCGTCGTCGCGGTCCGCCGCGAGCTTGAACCGGGTGAGCTCCGGCTGAGCGGCGAGGAAGCCGTAGTGCGTGGTCCAGAACATCGCCTGCGGGTAGTACGAGGCGGCTGGGCCGTTGGGGTACATGTCGAGGACGTCGGTCTGGTCCGGCTCCAGCGTCGGGACCGTGGCCAGGTTCTCCTGGTTCACGAAGCTGGAGAGCACGCGGCCGCGCTGGTCGAGGTGGTCGTGGCGACCGCCGAAGCCGAAGAACCCGTCCTCGGCCCCCGGGGTGGCGCTGGTGGTGAACGAGTCGCCGAGCATGGCGACGCCGTCGCTCGGCACCGCCTCGGCCCGCACGCGTACGGCGTCGCCGCCCTCGGGCCCGATGCGGACCACCAGCTGACGACCGCTGGGGTCGTTGGTGCCCAGCGTGAGCACGAGGTCCTCGCCGTCGTGCTCGACCTCCTCGACGTCCTGCGCGGAGTACCAGGTGCCGCTGCGGGTGCCGGACTTGAGGTTGGCGATCCACTCCTGGGACGGGTACTGGGTCAGGGTCTCCGAGCCCACCAGGAACGACAGCGGCGAGTAGAGCGTCGTGGTGTCCTGGTTGTCCTTGCCCGTGGAGATCGGGTCCACGGTCGTCGGCTCCGGGATCGTGTCCTCGGTCGCGTGGTCGACCTCGGACAGCACGGTCTGGCCGGTGCCGTCGGTCACGGTCAGGCGGAACGGGCTCTGCTGGACCACCACGCGGGCGCCGCCGGCGTCCACGACCAGCGGGTCGTCGGCGCCGGGCGCGGCGGTCCGCGCTGTCGCGGAGGAGGGGTCGGCGGTGGTCAGGGGCAGCACGGCGAGGGCGAGCGCGGCGCTGGTGAGCGCGACGGTGGCGCGCCCGCGCGGGAGGTGGCGGCGCATGGCGACAACCTAGGTGTGCGGACGCCGCCTGTCCGGTGATTCAGCCGCTTCTTGACCCGGCCTCAGTGTTCGTCGAGCTGGCCGGTCAGATCCGCTCGAGGAATGTCCCGGTCGCCATGGCGCCCCCTGCGCACATCGAGACCAGCGCCGTCGAGGCGTCGCGACGCTCGAGCTCGTGCAGGGCGGTGGTGATCAGCCGGGTGCCGGTCGACCCGACCGGGTGGCCGAGCGCGATGGCGCCCCCGTTGACGTTGACCCGGTCCATGTCGACGGCGTGCTGCCCGGCCCAGGAGAGCACGACCGAGGCGAAGGCCTCGTTGACCTCGAAGAGGTCGAAGTCGCCGATCGCGCTACCGGTGCGGTCGAGCACCTTCTGGGTCGCCTCGATCGGACCGTCGAGGTGGTAGTAGGGGTCGGACCCGACGAGGCAGTGGGTGACGATCCGGGCGCGGGGGGTCAGTCCGAGGGACCGGGCGAGCTCCTCGTCCATGAGCAGCACGGCGGACGCGCCGTCGCTGATCTGCGACGAGGTGCCGGCGGTGTGCAGCCCGTCGGGCAGGACGGGCTTCAGCCCGGCCAGCCCCTCCGAGGTGGTCTCGCGCAGTCCCTGGTCGGTGTCGACCACGCGGGTCTCGCCGGTGGGGGCGCCGTCCTCGCCGAGCACCGGCGCCTCGATCGGCGCGATCTCGCGCTTGAAGCGGCCCTCGTCGACCGCCACCCGGGCCTTGCGCTGCGACGCGAGCCCGAACGCGTCGAGGTCGTCTCGCGTGATCCCGCGGTTGCGGGCG
>JACJWV010000033.1 GCA_020636915.1 Nocardioides sp. | reverse complement strand
GTGGCGCGGCCGCGGCACCGGTGGCGACACCACCCGCGAGGGGGCGCTGACCGAGCGCAAGCAGAAGCGGGCGACGAAGAACGCGAAGAAGCAGGCCGTCCGGGCCGCCTACCAGCGCGCCTACGAGGCCGAACGGCGTGAGCGCGAGCAGCGTCAGGCTGGTGCTGGCGAGCCCGGGTCTCCCACCGACCGCGAGGACGAGCGCAGCGCGCCCTAGCCGACAGGTCGCGCTCAGACCGGCGTGCGCTCCCCCGCCCGACCGGTGTCGTGGAACTGGGTGCGGTAGAGGTCGGCATAGAGGCCGCCCTCCGCGAGCAGCTCGACGTGGGTGCCGCGCTGCACGACCCGGCCGCCGTCGACGACGAGGATCTGGTCGGCCTCGCGGATCGTCGAGAGACGGTGCGCGATCACCAGCGAGGTCCGGCCGGTCAGGGCCGCGTCGAGGGCGCGCTGCACGGCGGCCTCGGACTCGCTGTCGAGGTGGGCGGTGGCCTCGTCGAGGACCACGATCGCGGGGGCCTTCAGCAGCAGCCGGGCGATCGCGAGCCGCTGGCGCTCACCGCCCGAGAGGCGGTAGCCGCGATCGCCGACCACGGTGTCGAGCCCGTCGGGCAGGGTCCGCACCAGCGGCGCGATCTGCGCGGCCTCGAGCGCCTGCCACACCTCCTGGTCGGAGGCGCCCGGGCGGGCGTACAGCAGGTTGCCCCGGATCGTGTCGTGGAACATGTGCGCGTCCTGGGTGACGTAGCCGACCACGTCCTCCAGGGACTGCAGGGTCACGTCGCGGACGTCGGTCCCGCCGACGCGCACGGCACCGGCCCCCACGTCGTACAGCCGCGCGACGAGGTGCGTGATCGTCGTCTTGCCGGCGCCCGAGGGACCCACCAGGGCGACCATCTGACCCGGCTCGGCGGTGAAGGTGATGTCGGCCAGCACCTCGCCGCTGTCGCGGCTCTCGGTGCGGGCGATCGACTCCAGCGAGGCCAGCGAGATCTCGTCCGCCCGCGGGTAGCCGAAGGCGACGTGGTCGAACTCCAGGCGCGACGCCGTCGGCGGGAGCGCCACGGCGTCGGGCGTCTCCTCGATCAGCGACGGCAGGTCGAGGACCTCGAAGACCCGCTCGAAACTCACCAGGGCGGTCATCACGTCGATGCGCACGTTGGAGAGCCCCTGCAGGGGCCCGAGCAGCCGGACCAGCAGGGTCGCGAGCGCGAGCACGGTGCCGACCGTCAACGCCCCGCTGATCGCGAGGTGGCCGCCCACGCCGTACACGACCGCGGTGGCGAGTGCGGGCACCGCCAGCATGGTCGCCATGAAGACGCGCTGCACGAGCGAGATCCGGATCCCGAGGTCGCGGACCACCGAGGCCTTCGACGCGAAGACCCGGTCCTCCTCGTCGCGCCGGCCGAAGAGCTTGAGCAGCATCGCGCCGCCGACGTTGAAACGCTCGGTCATGGTGTTGCCCATGTCGGCGTTGCCGTTCATCTGGTCGCGGGTGAGCCCGGCCAGCCGGCTGCCGACCCAGCGCGAGCAGAGGTAGAGGATCGGGAAGAGCACCAGGCACAGCAGCGTGATCTCCCAGCTCAGGGCCAGCATCGCCACGCCCACCACGACCACCGAGATCGCGTTGGACACCGTGCCCGAGAGGGTGGTCGTGAAGGCCCGCTGGGCGCCGATCACGTCGTTGTTGAGCCGCGAGACCAGGGCCCCGGTCTGGGTGCGCGTGAAGAACGCGAGAGACTGGCGCTGCACGTGCCCGAACACCTCGGTGCGCAGGTCGTAGATGAGGCCCTCGCCGATCCGGGAGGACAGGTAGCCGGTGAGCACGGACAGCAGCGCGTCGAAGACGGCGACCGCCGCCATCGCGATGGCGAGCACGGTCACCAGCTCGGCGTCGCCCGCGAGGATCCCGTCGTCGACGATGCGCTGCACCAGCAGCGGGGACACGACGACCAGCCCGGCGTCGACGACCGTGAAGACGAGGAACAGCGCGATCAGGGACCGGTGCGGGCTCGCGTAGCCGATCACCCGCCGCAACGTGCCGCTGGCCAGCTTCTGCTGCGCCGCGCTGCGGTCGGTGCGCAGGGATCGGAACGCCGGTCCGATGCCCATCCCGGGATGCGCCACGTGTCCTCCTCGTCCGGGCCCGGCGGGCCCCGTCAGCCCCCCATCAGGGCGGCCAGCTCGCGGAACCTCCGGCTCTGCGCCTCCCGCTCGAGGCGACGCTGGTCGTCCAGGCTCCGGTCGGCTGCTCCCTGGAGCAGTGCCTTGGTCTCGCGCACGGCCCCGACCATCGGTGCCGTCAGGGCGCCGACGAGGTCCGCGACCGTCGCGTCCAGCTCCGCGGCAGGTACGGCGGCCAGCGCGATGCCGATGTCGACGGCCTCCGTGGCGCCGACCATGCGAGCGGTCGCGCAGATCTCCAACGCCCTGGCGTACCCAACGCACTCGACCAGGGGCTTTGTTCCCGTCAGGTCCGGCACCAGCCCCAGCGCCGACTCCTTCATGCAGAACTGGGCGTCGTCGGCGGCGACCCGGAGGTCGCACGACAGCGCGATCTGGAACCCGGCGCCGATGGCGTAGCCCTGCACCGCCGCGATCGAGACGAAGCGCGGGTCGCGCAGGAACGTGAACCCCTGCTGGTAGGCGTCGATGGTCGCGGACAGCTCCGCGTCGGAGAGCGAGAGCAGCCCGGCGACGGACTCCTCGCCGGAGGTGTTGGTGGGGTCCAGCATCGCGCGGTCCAGCCCGGCCGAGAACGAGTGTCCCGAGCCCCTGAGCACGACGACCCTGACGTCGTCGGGGATCTCGGCCCCCAGGGCGGCCAGGGCCCGCCACATCGTGGGGGTCTGCGCGTTGCGCACCTCGGGGCGGTGCAGCGTGATCGTGGCGACGGCGCCTTCCACCGCGTACTTCAGTCCGGCGTGCTCGAGGGTCTCAGCGTCCATGACTCGCACACTAGAGGTCCGCGTCAGGCGAGTGAGACGAGGTCGGCGTACTCCGCGTTCCAGAGGTCCTCGACACCGTCGGGCAGGATCAGCACCCGGTCCGGTTCGAGGGCCAGGACGGCGCCCTCGTCGTGCGTGACGAGCACGATCGCGCCCTCGTAGGAACGGATCGCGGCCAGCACCTCCTCGCGGGAGGCAGGGTCGAGGTTGTTGG
>JACJWV010000032.1 GCA_020636915.1 Nocardioides sp. | reverse complement strand
GGTGGTCGCGGTGGTGGTCATGGGTCTACTCAAGCACTCGCCACCGACAGTCGATGATGCTCAGACCCCTTTGTCCACAAGGTTCTGGACACGGTGGGATCACGATCAGCAGCCCGATTCCACCGTGCCGGAACAGCGTCGAAACAGTGGAGTCCGTGACGTACCAGGTAGGTCAACAGCTCCACCATCCGCAGCTGCGACCGCAAGCCGGGAAGCAGCGCCAGCGCCGAGCGGCGCCGTCCCGCGTAGCCAGCCTGTCGGTCGCAACCCGAAACCCGCCCGCAGGCTGCCGGCAGTCAACCGGGGGTGGTTTCGAGGCTCAGGCGCAGAGCGCCTTCGCACCTCAACCACCGTGCCGACCGCGAGCCGGGAAGCAGCGCCAGCCCGAGCGGCGCCGTCCCGCGTCGCTGCCTGTCGGTCGCAACCCGAAACAAGCCCGCAGGCTGCCGGCACCAGCGCCCCACGAAGGGCTGCGGGGGTCTCGACAAGCTCGACCACCGGCGACAAGCTCGACCACCAGCGCCCAGCTCGATCACCGGCGACGGGCCCGTCCACCGGACGATCCGTGCCCGCTTCGGGTGGCGCGATGAGTTCGCGACACCCGAGCGGTCTCATTCAGGGAAAACCCTGATGCCCCATGTCCCCGTTCCCTGGGAGAGTTCATTCCATGCATCGTCAGATCGCCGGCAAGCTCACCGGCCGGGTCACCAAGTGGCTCGTCCTCGCCTTCTGGATCATCGCCTTCGTCGGGCTGGGGAGCCTGTCCTCCAAGCTCGCCGATGTGCAGAACAACGAGGCCTCCTCGTGGCTGCCCGGCAGCGCCGAGTCGACCGAGGTGTCCAACGAGCTCGCCTCGACCGTCGACCCCAACGACATCCCGACCCTGGTCATCTACTCCAAGTCGTCCGGTCTGACCGACGAGGACAAGGCCCAGATCGAGCAGCAGGCCGAGGCGATGGGCAGCATCGACGGGGTCGTCGAGGGCACGGTGCTGACCCCGTCGCAGGCCGCCCAGGCCGGGTACGGCGGGTTCTCCGAGGACGGCCAGGTCGCCGTCACGGCCCTGACCTTCAACTTCGGGTCCGACGGCTGGAACGCCATCCCCGACGCGGCCGACCAGATCCGGGACATCGCCCAGATCGACGGGGTCACCGTCCACCTCGGCGGGTACGGCGGCCAAGCCGCCGACGCCGCCGAGGTGTTCTCCGGTGTCGACACGACCCTGATCCTCGGCGCACTGCTCGTCGTCATCGTCATCCTGCTCTTCACCTACCGCAGCCCGATCCTGTGGATCCTGCCGATCATCAGCGTCGTCATCGCCTACAGCGTCTCGGGCGGCGTGGTCTACCTGCTCGCCAAGTACGCCGACCTCACGGTCAACGGGCAGAGCCAGGCGATCCTCGGCATCCTGGTGATCGGTGCCGGCACCGACTACGCGCTCCTGCTGGTGGCGCGATATCGAGAGGAGCTCCGGCGCCACGAGGACCGCCACGAGGCGATGGCCTTCGCGCTGCACCGCGCCGCGCCGGCGATCTTCGCCAGCGCCTCGACCGTCGTGGTCGGCATGCTCTGCCTGCTGCTGGCCGAGCTCAACTCGACCGCCGGGCTCGGACCGGTCAACGCGATCGGCATCGCGGTCACCTTCCTGGTGATGGTGACGCTGCTGCCGGCCCTGCTGGTGATCTTCGGCCGCTGGATGTTCTGGCCCAAGCGCCCCGCGTTCGGCTCGGTCGAGCCCAACGCCACCGGCATCTGGGCCAAGGTGGGCGCGAGCATCGCCCCGCGCCCGCGCCGGGTCTGGCTGATCACCACCGGCGTGCTGCTCGTGGCCTGCCTCGGTGTCCTGAAGATCGACGCCGGCGGCATGTCGACCGAGGACGGCTACACCAAGGAGTTCGACGCGATCAAGGGCCAGAAGGTGCTCGCCGCCCACGGCCTGACCGACCAGTCCAACACGATCCAGGTGGTCGTCAACAGCGACCAGGCGGACGCAGTCGTGAAGTCGCTCGAGGGGGTGCCGGGCCTGGGCACACCGACCCAGGTGCAGCCGATCTCCGACACGCGCTCCTACTTCGAGGCGCCGATCGAGGCCGACGTGTCCTCGACGGCGGCGTACGACACCGTGCAGGCCAGTCGTGACGCGGTCCACGCCGTCGACGGGGCCGATGCCATGGTCGGTGGCGGGTCGGCGTTCTACCTGGACACGAAGACGGCTTCGAACCGCGACAACAAGGTGATCATCCCGACGGTCCTGCTCGTGGTGCTGCTGATCCTGATCTTCCTGCTCCGGGCGCTCGCGGCGCCGCTGATCCTGATGGGCACCGTCGTCCTCTCCTTCGGTGCGGCGATGGGGCTCTCGGCGCTCGTCTTCGACTACCTGGCGCCCCTGGTCACCGACCACTGGCCGGCCGGGGTGCAGGTCGATCCGGGGTTCCCGCTGTTCGCGTTCGTCTTCCTCGTCGCCCTGGGCATCGACTACAACATCTTCCTGATGACCCGGGTCCGCGAGGAGACGGCGACCCATGGCACGCGCAAGGGCTCGCTGATCGCGCTCAGCTCGACCGGCGGGGTGATCACCTCGGCCGGTATCGTGCTCGCGGCGACCTTCATGGTGCTCGCCTCGATCCCGTTCGTGTTCCTGGCCGAGCTGGGCATCGCGGTCGCCCTGGGCGTCCTGCTCGACACGATCGTCGTCCGGTCGGTGCTGGTCACCGCGATCAACCTCGACCTCGGCGGCAAGATCTGGTGGCCCAGCGCGCTGGACCGCAAGCCGCCGATCGAGCCCAAGGAGGCGGCCGAGGAGCCGGAGTCGGTGCCCGTCGGCTGACCGGGATCCGGGGACGAGCGGCCCGTCCCCTGGAAGAGTCGACCCATGCACCGTCAGCTGGCCGGAACGCTCACCGGTCCCCGCATCAAGTGGGTCGTGCTCGCCCTCGGCGTGGTCGTCCTGGTGACCTGCGCCCCGTTCTTCACCAAGCTCGCGGACGTCGAGGTCAACGACGCCGGTTCGTGGCTCCCGGGCAGCGCCGAGTCCACCCGGGCCCTGCACCAGCTGGACGCCTTCCAGGACTCCGACGACATCCCGACGGTGGTCGCCTACCAGAAGGACTCCGGGCTGACGCCGACCGACCTGGCGGCCCTGCAGCAGCAGGCGGGCCGGTTCGCCGGCATCGACGGTGTCGCGGGCCAGGTGGTCGGTCCGATCCCCTCCGCCGACGGCACCGCGGCGCAGACCCTGGTGACCTTCAACTTCGGGCAGAACGGGTGGAACTCGCTGCCCGGGGCCGCCGAGGAGCTGCGGTCCATCGCGGACCTCGACGGCGGCCAGGTGTACATCACCGGCCGCGGCGGCCAGGCGGCGGACCAGGTCGAGGTCTTCAGCGGATCCGACGTGAAGCTGCTCCTGGCCACCCTGGCGATCGTCATCCTGATCCTGCTGTTCACCTACCGCAGCCCGATCCTGTGGCTGCTGCCCATCTTCTGCTCCCTGGTGGCCCTCGCGGCGTCCAACGCACTCGTCTACGCACTCGCGAAGCACGCCGGACTCACCGTGAACGGCCAGAGCGCCTTCATCCTCACCGTCCTGGTCATCGGCGCCGGCACCGACTACGCCCTGCTGCTCGTCGCGCGCTACCGCGAGGAGCTGCGCCGCCACGAGGACCGGCACGAGGCGATGGGCTTCGCACTGCACCGCGCCTCGCCCGCGATCGTCGCCAGCGCCTCCACGGTCGCGGTCGGCATGTTGTGCCTGACCCTCGCCGAGATGAACTCGACGGCAGGACTAGGCCCGGTCCTCGCCGTCGGTGTCGTCGTGACCCTGCTGGTCATGCTCACGGTGCTGCCCGCACTCCTGGTGATCTGCGGGCGCTGGGTCTTCTGGCCGAGCCGACCGGCGTTCGGGTCCGCCGAGCCGACCCACTCGGGTGTGTGGTCCCGCGTCGGCACCTCGATCGCGCGACACCCGCGCCGGGTCTGGGTCGTGACGGCCGTCGTCCTCGCCACGGCGTCGCTCGGGCTGCTCAAGCTGGACGCCTCCGGCCTCACGACCGACGACACGTTCACGCACGAGGTCGAGTCCGTCACCGGTCAGCACGTCCTGGCCGACCACCAGCTCACCGACACCAGCAGCCCGCTGATGGTGGTCGCCAAGGCGGACCAGGCCGGCGCCGTGGTCGCCGCGCTCCAGGACGTCGACGGCATCGGTCCCCCCGGCAAGCCCGTGGAGAAGGACGGCGTCGTCCTCGTCACCGCCCCGCTCTACGCGGAGGCGTCGTCACCCGCCGCGTTCGACACGGTCGCGGCGGCTCGCACGGCGGTGCACGCCGTCCCCGGAGCGGATGCCCTGGTCGGCGGGCCGTCGGCCATCTACTACGACACCCAGCAGGCCTCGCACCGCGACGACCTGGTGATCGCCCCGCTCGTGCTGCTGGTGGTGCTCCTGATCCTGATGCTGCTGCTGCGAGCCCTGCTCTCGCCCGTCCTGCTGATCGCCACCGTCGTGCTCTCCTACGGCGCCACCCTGGGTGTGTCGACCCTGATCTTCACCGAGGTCTACGGCTACCCGACGACGGACTCCGCGTTCCCGCTGTACGCGTTCGTCTTCCTGGTCGCCCTCGGCATCGACTACAACATCTTCCTCATGACCCGGGTCCGCGAGGAGACCCCCGTGCGCGGCACCCGGCAGGGCTCGCTCGTGGCCCTCTCGACCACCGGTGGTGTCATCACCTCCGCCGGCCTGGTCCTCGCCGCGACGTTCGCGATGCTCGGCACGCTGCCGCTGGTGTTCGCCAAGGAGATCGGCACCGCGGTCGCGATCGGCATCCTGCTCGACACCCTGGTCGTGCGGTCGGTGCTGGTCACGGCGATCAACCTCGACCTCGGCGGCAGGATCTGGTGGCCGAGCGCCCTGGACCGCAGGCCACCCGTCCCACCCACGGAGCCCACCGGGGACGAGCGAGCGGCCCCGGTTAGCCTCTAGGGGTGAGCGAGCAGCCCACCCCCCAGCAGGTACGCCGGGCACTGGCGCGCGCCGAGCGCGGCGCCGCCCTCGACGTCGGCGAGGCCACCGCGCTGCTGGCGGCGACCGGGGCGGACCTCGACCGGCTGACGGCCGCGGCGGCGAAGGTGCGCGACGCGGGCCTGGTCGCGGCCGGCCGGCCCGCCACGGTGACCTACTCCCCGAAGGTGTTCATCCCGGTGACGCGGTTGTGCCGCGACCGGTGTCACTACTGCACGTTCGTGGAGACCCCGGCCCAGGCCGCGCGTGAGGGGCGGGCACCGTACCTGTCGCCCGACGAGATCCTCGCGATCGCCACCCAGGGTGCGGCGTTGGGCTGCCTGGAGGCGCTGTTCACGCTCGGTGACCGGCCCGAGGACCGGTGGCCCGAGGCACAGGCGTGGCTGGACGAGCAGGGCTACGACTCCACGCTGGCCTACGTCCGCGCGATGGCGGTGCGGGTGCTGGAGGAGACCGGTCTGCTCCCCCACCTGAACCCCGGGGTGATGTCGTGGGAGGAGATGGTCCGGCTCAAGCCGGTCTCCCCCTCGATGGGGATGATGCTGGAGACCACCTCGCGGCGGCTGTTCGAGACCAGGGGCCAGGCCCACTTCGGGTCGCCGGACAAGGACCCCGCGGTGCGGCTGCGGGTGCTCGAGGACGCCGGCCGGCTCTCGATCCCGTTCACCACCGGCCTGCTGGTCGGGATCGGCGAGACCCTGGTCGAGCGCGCGGAGACGATCTTCGCGCTGCGGTCGACCTCGAAGGCCTACGGGGCGGTGCAGGAGGTGATCGTCCAGAACTTCCGCGCCAAGCCCGACACCGCGATGCGCCACACCGACGACCTGGGCCTGGACGAGTACCGCGCCGCGATCGCGGTCACCCGGATCGTGCTGGGACCCAAGGCCCGGGTTCAGGCACCGCCCAACCTCGTGGACCTCGAGGAGTGCCGGGCCCTGCTCGGCGCCGGCGTCGACGACTGGGGCGGCGTCTCGCCGCTCACGCCCGACCACGTCAACCCCGAACGGCCCTGGCCCAGCCTGGACCGGCTCCGCGAGGTCACCGCCGGGTGCGGATTCGAGCTCACCCCCCGCCTGACGGTGCACCCCGAGTACGTGCGCGCCGGCGAGCCGTGGCTCGACCCGCGGGTCTCCGCACACGTCGCCGCGCTCGCCACCGACGAGGGCCTGGCGAAGCCCGGGGTGAAGCCGACCGGCCTGCCGTGGCAGGAACCCGACGGCGGGTTCGCGAGCGTCGGTCGCACGGACCTCTTCGCCGCCGTCGACCGAGAAGGACCCGGCGGGGGACGCACCGACGACCGGCGGTCGGACTTCGCTGACGTGTACGGCGACTGGGACACCATCAAGGAGGCGGCCGACGGGGTCTCGAGGCTCGCTCCGCTAGCACCTCGACCGCCGTCGGAGGCCGTCGCTGCGTTGCGTGCAGCGGAACGCGACCCGGGCAACCTGTCCGACGAGCACGCGCTGACGCTGATGACCGCCGAGGGGCCGCTGCTGGAGCAGGTGTGCCGGCTGGCCGACGACCTGCGCCGCGAGACGGTCGGCGACGAGGTCACCTACGTGGTCAACCGCAACATCAACTTCACCAACGTCTGCTACGTCGGCTGCCGGTTCTGCGCCTTCGCCCAGCGCCGCACCGACGCCGACGCCTACTCCCTGTCCCTCGACGAGGTCGCCGACCGTGCCCAGGAGGCGTGGGAGCTGGGCGCCACCGAGGTGTGCATGCAGGGCGGCATCGACCCCGAGCTGCCCGCCACCGGCTACTTCGACCTCGTCACCGCGATCAAGCAGCGCGTGCCCGACATGCACGTCCACGCCTTCTCCCCCATGGAGGTCGTCAACGGCACCGCCCGCACCGGCCTGTCGATCGAGGACTTCCTCATCAAGGCCCGCGAAGCGGGCCTGGGGTCCCTGCCCGGGACCGCCGCGGAGATCCTCGACGACGAGGTCCGCTGGGTCCTGACCAAGGGCAAGCTCCCCACCAGCACCTGGATCGAGGTCGTCACCACCGCCCACCGCGTCGGGATCCCGACCACCTCCACCATGATGTACGGCCACGTCGACAACCCCCGCCACTGGGTCGGTCACCTGCGCGTCCTGTCCAGGATCCAGGACGAGAACCTGGCCCACGGGCGACAGGGGTTCACCGAGTTCGTCCCCCTGCCCTTCGTGCACACGTCGGCACCGATCTACCTCGCCGGCGTCGCCCGCCCCGGCCCCACCCTGCGCGACAACCTCGCCGTGCACGCGATGGCCCGGATCCTGCTGCACGGCCGGATCCGCAACATCCAGACGTCCTGGGTCAAGCTCGGCGTCGACGGCACCCGCGCCATGCTCCGCGCCGGCGCCAACGACGTCGGCGGCACCCTGATGGAGGAGACCATCTCCCGCATGGCCGGCTCCGAGCACGGCTCCGCCAAGACCGTCGCCGAGCTCGTCGACATCGGCGCCGGCATCGGCCGGCCCGTCGTCGAGCGCACCACCACCTACGGCCGCCGCTGACCGACCGGACCCGCCGCCCGCTCAGCGCAGGGTCAGCGCAGGCCCAGCCGCCGGCAGTCCGCCCGCAGCGGTCGTGTGCAGATCTGCGGGACCGACCAGAAGTCGTCCGCGACGATCGTCTCCTCGACGTTGTCGGCGTCGACCGCCACCGGGTCCAGCAGGTACGTCGGCACGCCGTTCAGCACCGTCGTGGGCTGCCCCGGGTCGCCCCCGCCGATCGCGGCCACCGCGAGCCGCGCGGTCGCGTCTGCAGCCGGCTCCACCGGGCGGTAGACCGTCATCAGCTGGCTCCCGGCGACCACCCGCCGGACCCCGGGCAGGGTGGCCCCGGCGCCGGTGACCGGGAGGCGGGCGTCGCGGGGCAGCGCGCGCAGCACCTGCTGGGCGATCGCGTCGTCGGCGGCGTACACGCCGGCCAGGGTGGCGGGCGGGAAGAAGGTGAAGATGTCGGCGAGCCAGCTGCGGGTGGCCCGCGGCTTGTCCGGATCGGCGTCGTACGCGCCCACGACCGAGGCTGACGAGCCGGCGATGGTCTGCTGGGCGGCCGCCTTCACCTCGGTGGAGCCGAGGTCGGACGGCGAGCCGTTGACCACCACCAGGTTGCCACTCCCGTCGGTCGCGTCGAGCAGCGCCTCGGCCTGCACGGTCCCGACCTGTCGGGGGTCGTAGGTGACGTAGAAGTCCAGACCCTCGAGGAGGGTGTTGTAACCGACCACCCGCACGCCGCGCTCCTGGGCGGCGGCGACGCCGTTGACGACGCTGAACGGCTCGACCGCGTCGAGGACCACGACCTGGGCACCCTGGTCGACGGCTTCCTGGAGCTGCTCGTTCTGCGTGGCGGCGTCGCCGCGGGCGTTGTAGAAGTCCACGGTGCAGTCGGCGCAGTGCGCGGCGACGGCGTCCGCGAAGGTCGTCCGGTCGAAGGCTTCGCTGCGCATCGACGGCGGACCGGGCATGAGCAGCGCGATCCGTCCGCCGGCCGCGGTGGGCCCGGTCGACCCCCCGGTCGGTGACGGCGACGTGCTCGGCGACGTGCTCGGCGACGTGCTCGGCGACGCGTCCGTCGACGTGCTGTCCGATGGCGAGGGGGACGGGCCTGCGGAGGGATCCGACGATCCGCCGCAGCCGGCCAGCCCGAGGACCCCCAACGCCACGACCAGCAGCGCGCTGCACAGTCGGGGGCCCACGGGTGCAGGCTATGCGAGGAGGGCGCGCACCTGCCGGTCGATCTCCAGATCCTCCCGCGCCTCGACCACGACCACGCCGTCACCCACAACGGCGTCGCCGCCCCCGGACGCCGCGTCGTTGCGCGTCGAGTCCACCCGGACACCCAGGTGCGCCAGCCGCTCACCCACCGCGGTGCGGAGCTCGGGCGCGTGCTCCCCGACGCCACCGGTGAACACCAGCACGTCGAGCCCGCCCGCCGCGGCGGCCATCGCGCCGGCCTCGCGGACCAGGCGGTGCACGTAGACGTCGAAGGCGAGGGCGGCGCCCGTGTCCCCGTCGGCGCGCGCCCGACGCACCTCCTGGAAGTCCCCCGACGTGCCGGAGAGTCCCTTGAGACCCGAGCCGCGGTCGAGGACCTCGTAGAGCTCGTCGACCGAGACGCCCTCACGCCGCAGCAGGTGCAGCAGCAGGCCGGGGTCCACCGAGCCGCTGCGGGTCTGCATGACCAGGCCTTCCAAGGGCGTGAAGCCCATGGTCGTGTCGACCGAGCGGCCGCCCCGGACAGCGCACAGCGACGCACCGCCGCCGAGGTGGCAGGTCACCATGCGCAGCTCCCCTGCGGGCCGTCCGACCAGCTCCGCCGCCCGCCGCGCCGCCCACGCGTGGGAGAGCCCGTGGAAGCCGTAGCGCCGCAGTCGCCACCGCTGGTTCCACTCGCGGGGCAGGGCGTACGTCGCTGCTGCGGCCGGGATGGTCGTGTGGAACGCGGTGTCGAAGCAGGCGACGACGGGGACCCCGGCGTGCCGCCCCCGCAGGTCCCGCGCAGCCTCCAGCGCCGGTGGGTTGTGCAGTGGCGCCAGGTCGGAGACCAGGTCGAGGTCGGACAGCACCTGGTCGTCGACGACGACGGCCGCGGTGTGGTCCGGTCCGCCGTGGACGAACCGCACGCCGACGGCGTCGTACGGTCCACCGTCGTCGGCCACCACCGTGCCGTCCTCGACCAGGGTGACCTTGAGGCTGCTCGAGCCCGGGTTGACGACCAGCGTCCGCACCTCAGCCCTCCGGGCCGGTGCGCTCCGGGTGCGGGGTGCGCACCTGGGGGCCGTCCTCCGCTGACCACTGCCAGTGCCGCACCTCGGGCAGGTCCTCACCGTGGGCGCGGATGTGCTGCCGGTGCCGGATGAGCGCGTTCTTGAACTCCTCGCGCGCGCTGCCGGACGTCGCCGCCAGGCGCGGCACCCGGTCGATCACGTCGATCGCCAGATTGAAGCGGTCGAGGTTGTTGAGGACCGTCATGTCGAACGGCGTCGTGGTGGTGCCCTCCTCCTTGTAGCCCCGCACGTGGATGTTGTGGTGGTTGGTCCGCTTGTAGGTGAGCCGGTGGATCAGCCACGGGTACCCGTGGTAGGCGAAGATGACCGGCCGGTCGGGGGTGAAGAGCGCGTCGAAGTCGGCGTCGGACAGCCCGTGAGGGTGCTCGGACGCCGGCTGCAGCCGCATCAGGTCGACGACGTTCACGACCCGGATCCGCAACGACGGCAGGTGCTCGCGCAGCAGCGACACCGCGGCCAGCGTCTCCATCGTGGGCACGTCACCGGCGCAGGCCATCACCACGTCGGGACCGTCCGGTCCGTCGTCGTTCGACGCCCACTCCCAGATACCCAGCCCCTTGGTGCAGTGGACGATCGCTTCGTCCATCGACAGGTACTGCAGCGCCGGCTGCTTGCCCGCGACGACGACGTTGACGTAGTGCTTGCTGCGCAGGCAGTGGTCGGTGACCGAGAGCAGGGTGTTCGCGTCCGGCGGGAGGTAGACACGCACCACGTCGGCCTTCTTGTTCACCACGTGGTCGATGAAGCCCGGGTCCTGGTGGGAGAAGCCGTTGTGGTCCTGGCGCCACACGTGGGAGGTGAGCAGGTAGTTCAACGAGGCGACGGGCCGGCGCCACTCGATGCGGCGGGTCGACTCGAGCCACTTCGCGTGCTGGTTGAACATCGAGTCGACCAGGTGGATGAACGCCTCGTAGCAGGAGAAGAACCCGTGCCGACCGGTGAGCAGGTAGCCCTCCAGCCAGCCCTGGCAGGTGTGCTCGGAGAGGATCTCCATGATCCGTCCGTCGGGCGCGAGGTGGTCGTCGTAGTCCAGGATCTCGGCGTTCCAGGCACGGTCGGTCACCTCCATGACGTCCTGGAGCCGGTTGGAGGAGTTCTCGTCGGGCGAGAACAACCGGAAGTTCGACATGTTCTGCGCCATCACGTCGCGCAGGAAGCCGCCCATCACCCGCGTCGCCTCGACCGCGCCGGCGCCGGGGTCGGGCACGTCGACGGCGTAGTCGCGGAAGTCGGGCAGTCGCAGGGGCGTCAGCAACAGGCCGCCGTTGGCGTGCGGGGACGCGCTCATCCGCAGCTCGCCGGCGGGGTGCAGCGCGGCGATGTCGGGAGCCGGAGCGCCGGACTCGTCGAACAGGGACTCGGGGTCGTAGCTGCGCATCCAATCCTCGAGCACCTGCCGGTGCCCATCGTCGGAGCGCGCGTTGGCGAACGGCACCTGGTGGGAGCGCCAGTAGCCCTCCATGCGCTGCCCGTCGACCTCCTTCGGTCCGGTCCAGCCCTTGGGCGAGCGCAGCACGATCATCGGCCACGGACGCCGCGGCACGGGGCCCGCCGAGGAACGCGCCTCGCCCTGGATGTCGGCGATCTCGTCGAGGCAGCGGTCCAGGGCGCCGGCGAAGTCGGCGTGCATCTGCGCCGGGTCGGAGCCGGAGACGACGTACGGCGCGTGCCCGTAGCCGCGCAGGAGGCTGACCAGCTCGTCCTCGGAGATCCGGGCGA
>JACJWV010000031.1 GCA_020636915.1 Nocardioides sp. | reverse complement strand
GCCCGACCCGGTCGCCGACCACGACACCGCGCCCCTCGCCGCCACGGCCCGCTCCGCGGCTCCCCCTCCCGAGCCGCCGACGCTGCCCCAGCTGCGGGTGCCGCCGCCCGAGCGGACGCCGGCCCCGCCGGTCTCGACCGTGTACGCCGGCGGCCTCCCGCCTCCGTCGGGGCCCTCCCCCACCTGGACCTCGGGGCCTCCGAGCGGAGGCGGCATGAGCGGCCCCCTCGGGTGGACGCTGGCCGCGGTGGCGGTCGTCGTGGTCCTCGCCGTGGCCGTCGCCGTCGTGTTCGTCGTCCGCGGGGACGGCAGCGGGTCCGCCAGCAGCAGCGGCTCGCGGGTCGTCGATGAGGACGTCGTCCTGGTGGTGGTCTCCGAGGACGACGGCGACCCGGTCCTGCACCAGCTGTCGACCGACCCCGACAGCTTCGGCGAGGACCTCGGCCCCGTGCCCGGCCCGAGCAGCGGGAGCCAGCTCCTGCCGTCGCTCTCCCGTGACGGCGAGGTGCTCGGCTACCTCGGCGCGCCGCCGGGCAGCGGGTTCGACCGGAAGGTCGGCACCCCGATGAGCGTGACGGCGGACGGCGACCCGGTCACCTTGTTCGCCACCCCGCCCGAGGGACTGCACTGCCACGCCCGGCCGGCGTGGAGCCCCGACGGCAAGCAGGTCGCGATGCTGTGCTTCGACGACCTCGACGGCGACGGCGAGGACGACAACGACCACCCCGGCGTCTACCTCTTCCCGCTGGACGACGACGGGCGCGTCGGGAGCGTCCCGGCCGGACTGTGGGCCAAGAGCACGGAGTCGAAGATCGGCGGCATCAGCTTCACCACCGACGGCGAGGTCGCCGCCGGCTACGCCGAGGGCTCGGCACCGGGCATCTACGTCGGCAAGCTCGGCATCCGGCCGGCCCAGGTGACCAGCGGCGAGGACGAGGACCCCGTCGCGTCACCCACCGACAGCCTGATCGCCTTCGTCCGCGACGGCGACCTCTACGTCGCCGCCACCGACGACGCGGCCCCCCTGCCCTGCCCCAAGCCGCGCGTCGCGTCGACGGACGAAACGACGGGCACCCGCCTCTGCGACCTGACCGGCACCACGACCGATCTCGATGCTCCCGCCGCGTCGCCGACCTGGTCGTGGGACGGCAAGACGATCGCCTACCGGGTCGAGGACCCGGCCACGGACACCAGCACGGTGTGGCTGATCAAGCTGGCCTCCGGGATCGCGGTCCCCCTCACGACGGAGCCGCAGGTGCTGGGCGGGCTGGGCTGGGGTCCCCGCTGACCGCCTCCCGCGATCCGGGTGCCGGAGAGCGTGATGACCAGGGCGGCCACGGCGGTGAGGCACAACAGCACCAGGCCGACCGTGTAAGAGTGGTCCGCCTCGTCGTAGGTCATGCCCATGACCAGGGGCGGGAGGAAGCCGCCCAGGCCGCCGGCCGCGCCGACGATGCCGGTGACGCTGCCGACCCGCTCCTGGGGTGCGGCGGCGACCCAGGCGAAGACAGCGCCCGCACCCAGGCCGAGGAACCGGCGAACGACGTGGCCGCGACGACGACCAGCGCGGCCGCGATGAGCAGGTGCGTCGCGGCGTACCCGATCCACGTCACCAGCCGCGGCGTGAAGAACGCCGACAGCGCCGTGCCGCCCATGCCCGCGCCGAAGACGCCGGTCGCAAAGCCGCGGCGGTCCGCCTCGAACCAGGCGTTCACGAAGGGGATGCCGACGGCGAAGGTCGTGCCGGCGATGCCGAGGAAGAACCCGAAGACGAGCATCAGCCCGTAGGACCCGCCGTCACCGGCGACCGCGACCAGCAGCACGAAGGGCGCCGAGGCCAGCATCAGGACCGTGAACATCAGCCGGCCGCCGAACCGGTCCGTCAGGGCGCCGGTCACGATGCGCCCGAGGGAGCCGACCAGGACGGGGATCGCGACCAGCAGCGACTTCTGTCCCGCGGACAGGCCCATCTGCTCGGTGTAGCGCACCCCCAGGGGCGCGATGATGTTCCAGGCCCAGAAGCTGATGGCGAAGGCGAGCGTGGCGAGCGCGAGGTTCCTGCCCTGCCCCCGACGCAGGTCCGGTACGACGGCGGTGCTCGCGCTCATCGGGTGGTCCGGTCACGGTCGGAGGTGCCGACCGGGCTCCAGCCCACGCGGGGGCGACCGGTCGGTGCGGGCGTCCGCGCGTCCCGGCTGCGGTAGACGATGTAGGGACGGAACAGGTAGTGCACCGGCGCCGTGAAGGCGTGCACCAGTCGGGTGAAGGGCCAGGCCGCGAAGAGCAGCATGCCGACCAGGACGTGCACGTGGACCTGGACCGGCGCGGAGGCCATGGCGTCGACGTCGGGCTGCAGCCGGAAGATCGACCGGAACCACGGCGACACGCTCTCCCGGTAGTTGTGCGCCTCGGAGCCGGCGCCGACGGCGACGGCGACGGCGACGGCGAGGTCCACAGGCCCAGGACGATCGCCCCGACCAGCAGCACGTACACCACCTTGTCGTTGCGGGTGGTCGCCATGAAGACCGGTCCCGGGGGTCCGAGAACCCTTGCGGAGCTCCTCAGCCGGCGGTCGCCGGGGCGGGCAGCAGGCTGAAGGCGGTCTCGTCCTCCAGGGAGTTGTGGAGGCGCAGGACGCCGTAGAGCGCGTACAGCGCGCGGCGCACCTCGACGAGGTCCTCGACCTGGACGTCGTCGTCCGGCACGTCCTCGAGCAGGCGGGTCAGGCGCGCGACCTGGTGCTCGATCTCGGCGTGGCTGCGCGAGAGGGCGTACGTCGCCTGCGGCCCCAACGCCCGGGCGACGATCGGCACCAGCCGCTCCTCGTCGGCGCGCTCGTGGACCAGCAGGTCGGTGCGCAGCCGGTCGGCGAGCCCTCGTGCCGGCCCCAGGTCGGGGTCGGCGGCGTCGAGCGCGTCCGCGACCTCGCGGATCTGCTCGACGACGACGAGCGCGGCGTCGTGCTGGGCGCGCAGCTCGTGCGCCGCCGCGACGTCGGCCGCTGGAAGCTCCACCGTGTGGGTCCGGCCGGGCAGGACCGCGCGCAGCGCGATCCCGATGGCGAGGACGTCGATGACCTCCTGCAGGACCGCACCAGCGGCAGGCGGCAGGAACCCGGCCGCGGCCACGAGCATGGCCACCAGCGACAGGCCCATCCCGGTGGCGACCGCCTGGCGGGCGATGCGCCGGGAGCGCTGGGCCACCAGGATCGCGTCGGCCAGGGCGTCCACCCGGTCGACGGTCAGCACCACGTCGGCCGCCTCGGAGGAGGCGGTCGCCCCGCGCGCGGCCAGCGCGACCCCGACGTCGGCCGCGGCGAGCGCCGGTGCGTCGTTGACCCCGTCGCCCACCATCATCGTGGTGTCGGACGCGCGCTCGTCCTCGATCGCGGCGAGCTTCTCACCGGGGTCGCACTCCGAGCGCACGGCGTCGACCCCGACGATGCGGCCGACGGTCTCGGCGGCGTCGGCCCGGTCGCCGGTCAGCAGCACCACCCGGCGGATCCCGGCCTGACGCAGGCCGTGGACCATGCGGGGAGCGTCGGACCGGATCACGTCCTCGAGGAGGAACGCGCCGACCGGCCGTCCGTCGATCGCGGCGAAGACCGTCACCGACCCGTCGAGACCGGCGCGCCGCCGTACCCTCCGCACCCAGTCGGGGCGCGGCTCGGGGACGATCCAGTCACACTTGCCGAGCGCGACCTGCCGGGAGCCGATCCGCCCGCTGAGGCCGTAGCCGTGGACCTCGCGGACGTCCTCGGCGGCCTGCAGCGGCAGGCCGCGCCGGGTGGCGGCGGACACGATCGCCGTCGCGAGGACATGGGGCGACATCTGGTCCAGCGAGGCCGCCAGCGCGAGCAGCTCGTCGGGTCCGGGGGCGTCGGGCGCCGGGACGACGTCGACCAGCACGGGCCGCCCACGGGTGAGGGTCCCGGTCTTGTCGAACATGATCACCCGCGTCGACGCAAGACGCTCCAGCGTGCCACCACCCTTGATGACGACCCCGGAACCGGCAGCCCGGGACAGCCCGGAGATGTAGGCGATCGGCGCGGCGAGGATCAGCGGGCACGGGGTCGCGACCACGAGCACCGCCACCGCCCGCACCGGGTCCGCGGACACCGCCCAGGCGGCACCGGCCAGCAGCAGCGTGAGCGGGACGAAGGCGAGGGCCAGCCGGTCGGCCAGCCGGACGAAGGGGGCGGAGCCGGCCTGGGCCTGCTTGACCAGGCGCACCAGGCCCGCGTACGTCGACTCGTCGGCGGTCGCCGTGGCAAGCAGGTCGAACGACGCCCCGGCGTTGACCGCGCCGCTGCGCGCCACCTCGCCGGCGGCCCGTTCCACCGGCAGCGACTCGCCGGTCAGCGTGGACTCGTCGAGCGTCGCGGCGGTGACCAGCCGACCGTCCACCGGCACGACGTCGCCGGTGAGGACCAGCAGTGCCTCACCGGGCGTCACCTCGTCGATCCCGATCTCGACCACGCGATCGCCGACGCGCCGGCGCGCGGTGCGCGGTGATCGCTCCAGGAGCAGCCGCAGCTCACGCTGGGCGCGCGCCTCGGCCCGGGCCTCTAGCAGCTGCCCGGTGGCGAGCATCACCGTGATCATCGCGCCGGCGAAGTACTCCCCCACGGCGAGCGCCCCGCCCAGGGCCAGGAGCGCGATCACGTCGACGGTGGGCCGGCGCTGACGGAACGCGTTCACGGTGGTGGCCAGCGCTCCGCCCAGGCCGAGGAGGGTGCCGGCGAGCCAGGCCGCGTCCGCCGCGGCGGTCGCGTCGAGCGCCCACGCGCCCGACCCGACCGCGAGCAGCAGCGTCGAGACGGCGAAGAGAAGGAGCACGACCCGTCCTCGGAGAGCCTCCACCCCCTCAGCCAACCCGACGGACCGCGAGCCGGGCAGGGGCTTTGCTCACGACTGCGAGGACGATCGGCCCTGCATCGGGTCAGGAGCCAGCCGGTTCGCCCGCCTCGACCGCCCCGCCCGCGGACGACACCTGGTCGGGCGCGACGCCTCCTCGGGTGACCAGGAAGTACTGCCCGACCATGTCCCCCAGCAGCGTCCCGCCGGCGATGTCGCTGGCGACGTGCCCGGCCATGTAGATCCGGGAGTAGTCGATCTGGTCCTGCCACCAGCGGTACTCCGCGTCGCGCTGGGGCATGAAGTGGGCCAGGAACGTGCGCGACGCGGCAGCGGCCGACGCGTGGCGCGAGGGGTAGCTGCAGGGGCAGACGTCGCCGGGGCTCACGACGTGGTCGGTCCGCAGCGAGGGCTCGAGGACGTACGGCGCGGACATCTGGAACGTCGTCCCCAGGTCGTCGGCGACCGTCTTGGTCATCGAGAGCATGTCGTCGACCGCGTTCTTGCGTCCGTCGCCGGTGCTGCCGGCGAGGTACTCGGCCTGGTCGTGGGCGGCGAGCTTCCACACGTCCTTCTTGCCGTGGGCCTCCAGCCAGGTGGCCGCGGTGATCCCGGCGGCCGTGCGCTGCCGGTCGAGCCGCTCGACCTCGCCCATCTCCGCGCTGCGCCGGGCGGCGTCGGGTGGTCCGGGGAGGGTCGCCTCCAGGAAGGCCTGGAACGCGGTGTCGTCCGCGGTGGTGCCGTGGTCGCTCCACCACTGCTGCATCAGCGTCGTCGCGCGAGCCTGCTGGGGGTCGGTCAGCGAGTCCACCCGCCGGACGGTCGCGTCGGGGAACAGCGTGGGTGGCGGATCGGCCGCGATCCGGTCCTTCGCCGTCGAGTCGGTGAGGAACCCGTAGACCGCTGGTCCGACGAGCGCGCCGACGAGGGCCAGCACGGCGAGCACGCTGACCACCACGTACCGCGCCGGCGGACGAGGGCGCCGCCGCGGCGGGACCGGCGCGGTGGGGGTCGTCGTCGGTCGGTCCACCGTGGCGGTGGTCATGAGGCCTCCTGGTCGAGGTGGGACGACGACGCGCGGACGCTGACGCCCCGGCCGACGAGTCGACGCACCTGGTTGTCGGGGACGCCGCGGGCGAGCAGCGCGGCAGAGGTGGCGTACTTGCTGATCGCCAGCGGGCGGTGCCCCATCGCAGCGAGCACGAGGTCGCCGAGACAGGGTCGTGAGCCGCTCTTGGTCTCGACGATCACCCGGTCGTGGTCGACCGCGACCGAGCCGCGGTCGAGCTCCGGCGAGCCGGCGGCCGTGGGACGCCCGACCACCCCGTGGTCGACCGTGAGGCGGGCGCCGGCGCGCAGGTCCACCAGCGTGGCCCGCGTGTAGCCGATCTCGAGCACCGGGCGCAGGTCCGGCACCGCGGGGTGCGGCGCCGCGAGGACGCCACCGATGAACGCCCGTTCGACGGCGCCGTACCGGCCGTAGGACGAGGGCTCGAGGTCCACCGCGTGCTTCACGGTCTCCTCCCGGGCTCCCCTGATCTTCACCTCGAACCGGCACAGTCCGTCCTCGACGTAGAGACGGCTGCGCGCCTTCCACCGCAGGCGGCGACCCTGCAGGTGGTCGCGGCACAGCCGGAGGTCACCGGTGTCGAGGTACGTCGACCGGTAGGTCGTGCAGCGCCGTCCGGCGACCTGGAGGGCGTGGTGGGTGTCCGCGAGGCGCGCGACCAGCTCCGACGCGTCGGCCAGGGGGACGAGGTACTTGCGGTCCACCCGGCGCGCCAGCGGCGCGACCGCCAGCACCGTGTCGAGGTCGACCGGGGCCAGGTCGGAGAGGGCCAGGTCGGAGAGGGCGAGGTCGGCGAGCGTCACCGAACGGCCCCCGGCTCGATCGCGCCGTCGTCGAGCTCCTCGGCCGCCGGGTCCCGCGTCGCCCACCACGCGGGCGACGACTCCACCAGCGCCGAGACCCTGGTCGTGTCACGCACCGTGTCGACGTCCTCGATCACGACCGCCAGCGGCAGTGCGGCGAACCGCTCGGCCAGCGCCGCCCGAGCCGAGGCCTCGTCGAAGACGGCGCGGTCGAGCACCACACGCACCCGTCGGGTCGGGAGCTGTCGCCGCGAGTCGTCGGTGACCCACACCGCGGCGAGGACCACGAGGTTCAGGCCGAGCACCAGGCCCAGGTTGCGCTCGGGCAGCCCGTTGACGAGCGCCAGCACCAGTGCGAGGAACGTGTAGGCGACGTCCTTGAGGGTGAAGGCGGCGCTGCGGAGACGGACGAGGCTGAGCAGGCCGAACAGCCCGAAGCCGATCCCGGTCGGGAAGTCGCCCGTCCCGATGACGGTCACCGCGGCGAACAGGCCGATGTTGAGGGAGGTCAGGACGAGCGCCATCTCCGGCAGGGTCGAACGTCGACGGTGCAGGATGCCGACGAGGATCAGCAGCACCACGACGTCGAGGCCGAGGCGGCCGACGAAGCTGGACAGGGCGGAATCGAGCATGCGGGAGACGGTAGGAAACCCCGCATGAAGTGAGCATGAACTGCCGGTGGCGTCAGGCGGACCCTGGCGGCGGGGCCGCCGCGGGCGCCACTCCGCGCAGCACGTTGACCGCCGACAGCCGGTCGTGGACCCCGAGCTTGGCGTAGAGGTGCTCGAGGTGCTTGCGCACGGTGCGCTCGCTGATCCCCAGGGTGCGCGCGACGAGGATCGCCGACGCGCCGGTCGCGACGAGCTCGAGCACCGCCGACTCCCGGGGCGTCAGCCGTGCGACCACCGGCGCCCGCCCGGGCGGCGGCCCGGGCGCACCCGGGTCGGACGGTCCGGCGGTGGAGCGCGCCGAGAGGGCGGCGAGGGCGACGAGGGTCGGCAACAGCCAGGCCGCCCGCTCGACGTCGTCGTCGGTGAAGTCGCGCGCCGCCCTGGTCAGCACCCAACCGGTGCCGCACGTGGGGCTCAGCGCGGTGACGAGGCTCAGCTGGTACCGCTCGCGCCGCGCCGCGAAGACCTCCTGGTAGACGGGGCCGCCCAGCCAGGTGCGGGTCGAGGACACGTCGCTGATCCGGCGCGGCGAGCGGTCGTCGCCGGGGACGAGGTAGCTGGCCACGGCGGGGTGCAGCGCGCCGAGCGTCGCCAGGCTCCGCGACGTCGGGCCGTCGTCCACGAGCGCCGGGCCACGTCGTACTGACGTCCCCTCCCCGGTCAGGTCCACCCGGGTGTGGAGCAGGTCGTCGCACCCGATCACGTCAGCGAGCAGTCTCGAGGTGGCCCGGTCGATCTCGCTGCCGCTCCGCAGCGCCGTGATGTGCAGCACCGCGTCCGTGACCTGGGCCGCCGTCCCTGTCGTCGTCTGCATCACCCGAGACCTCCGAGACCAGGCTAGGAGCGGCCGGGTCCGGACGGAACCCCGTTTTGTCACGCCCACGCCGCGTACGCCGAACAACGTATTGCCGGTCCCCCGGTCCCGTGATCAGGCTCGGGAGACGAGGGAGGGAGGCACCATGGCTTTCGTCAGCGGTGGCGTCGGCGTGTACTTCGGTCCACCGGTCCTGGGCGCCCCCGACGACCTCGAGGCCGTCATCGTCGACTTCCTCGACGGGGCGGTCCACGAGCTCGACATCGCGGTCCAGGAGATCGACTCGCGCACCATCGCCGCGGCCGTCATCGCCGCCAAGCAGCGACACGTGCGCGTCCGGCTGATCCTTGAGGGCGACTACCTGGTCGAGGCGCCGGCGCTCGGCGATCCCTGGGCGGTCGCCGGTCCGCTGGAGGAGAACCGCACCATCTACAACGCGCTGCTGCGCGCCGGCGTCGACGTCATCACCGACCTGAACCCGGCGATCTTCCACCAGAAGTTCGTCGTGCGGGACCCGGGCCGGACGACGGCGGCGGTGCTCACCGGCTCCACGAACTTCACCTTGACCGACACCGGGAAGAACACAGCGCAGGCACCGCTCGAGGCCGGCAACAACCTCAACCACGTCGTGATCCTCCGCGGGCAGCGGGCGACGGCGCAGTACGCCGCGGAGTTCGAGCGCCTGCGGAGCGGCACCTTCGGCACCCTGCACGAGCGCCGGGACCCGCGGCCCGCCGAGTTCGAGCTCGGCGGGATGCGCGTGAAGCCGGTCTTCGCACCCGACCAGGGCCCCGAGATGGAGATCATGAAGCAGATGCTCAAGGCGCGCAGCAGCGTGGACTTCGCGATCTTCACGTTCGCGCTGTCGTCCGGGATCGACGACACCATGCTGCGGATGGCACCGCCCGCCATCGACCGGCTCCGCGGCGTGCTCGACCGCGTGCAGGGCTCGCAGGCCTGGGCCGCGACCCAACCCCTGGTGACGGCGGGGGTCGAGCTCTTCGAGAACGCGCCGGGCACGGGAGTCCGCAAGGTCCACCACAAGCTCATGGTCATCGACTCCCAGCTGGTGATCGCCGGGAGCTTCAACTACACCGACCCGGCGAACACGCTCAACGACGAGAACATCGTCGTCCTCGGTGACCTCGAGGCCACCGATCCCGCGGCCCGGCAGGCCCAGGGAGCGCTCGCCGAGCACACCCTGCACGAGATCGAGCGGATCATCACCGACCTCAGCCGACCGGTCGCCGTACCAGCACCGACGCCTCCGCAGCCCTAGCAGGCCGCCGAACCGAGAGGAGGCCGGGATGGGTCTCCTGGCCAATCGCAGCACCCGAGAGCTACACGACCTCGACAACACCAACGCGAACTGCCAGATCCCGGAGATCCAGGACGGGAGAACGTTCGCAACGCTCGCCGCCGGCCTGGACGCCGGTTTCGACCCCTGTGACTACTGCCTGCCCGACGTGCTGGCAGCTCACATCAGGCAAGGGCCGAGCCCGGTGGGCCGCACTGAGACCCTGCACCTCGACGGATCCCGCTCGAAACCGCGTCGGGGCGCGAAGAAGGTGACGCAGTGGCACTGGTCGGTCACACCCATGGACCAGGTCGGGCACGCGATCACGTGCGAGGAACCCCAGCTCAGCCTCGTCCTGCTCGGCGAGGTGAAGGTCGAGCTGACCGTCAGGAACGACGCCGGTGAGCACCACATGCGCCCGCGGAAGATCAAGCCCGTCAGGCGCCGTTGGCAGCGGATCGCCTGGAGCACACCGGCCTCCGGCGGCGGGCTCCATCAGCTGATCATCGACGGGTTCCTGGCATTCGGGCGCAACATCTGCAGCATGGAGGCGGGATCCCAGGACCAGACCTCCGGGCACGTGGTCCACACCGACGCGCCCGCCGACTGGAGGTCGTTCTACACGCGCGACGCGGTGCCCGACGGGGCCACCGAGCCCTGGGCCGGATGCTGGTACGTCACCGGCCACACGCTCTTCATCGCTCGCGACGAACTCGTCAGCGACGATCTCTTCCCCGGCAGTGCTCTGTGGACCGCCAACGAGGCCGCCGGCCGCGGCGCCGACGTACGGGCCCTCCGAAGCGCCGTCGCCGCCCACGAGCACCTGCACAGCTCGATCATCTACGAGCGTTGGCGCTCTGGCGCGCTGACGACCGTCAAGGCGCTGGAGGAGCTGGTCCGCACCGACGAAGACGCACTGGTGTCGGACGCGAACTCGACCGTCGGCGCCTTCGAGACCAAGCTGCAGCAACCGTCGGAGGACGAGGTCCACCAGCGCATGGCCGCCGGGTGGGGTGGCCGGTCCGTGACCGTGATGATCCACGACGGCGCGGGCGGCTTCGTCAGCCGGACGCTTGCGGACCTCGCCGCGATCGGGGACTGAGGCCCACCAGCGGGTCACCTCACCTCGGGACTGCGACGGTGCCACGACCCGTGGGCAGCGGCAGGTCGAGCGTGGTGACGATCCCGGGCGCCGCGGCGCGCACGTCGGGGATCGCGTTCACGATCCGGCCGCAGGCGGCGACGATCGCCGCGTGGTTGTGGTCGCCGTGCTCGCTGCTCGGCACGATGTCGACGACGTAGCTCGGCTCGCCGGTGATCTCGACCCGGTAGGAACCGCCGCCCGACGCCGGCCGGGCCCAGTCGGGGCGGAGGTCGTCGCGGGTGCGGGTGACGTGCTGGACCACGATCGCCGGGCGACCCGACACCATGCCGGTGATCGAGAACTTCAGGGCGGCGATCGTGCCCTGCTCGATCCGGCCGGCGGCGATGTCGTAGGACTCAGGAGCCGGCTCGGCCTCCCAGTGCTCGACGATCTCGTCGACCTCGATGCCGAGCCCGGCGGCCATCATCCGGATCGCGGTGCCCCACGCGAACCCGAGCACGCCGGGCAGGAAGAGCAGCGGCGTCTCGCCGAGCGGCTTGCCGAACCCCATCAGGTCGAACATCACCTCCGCGCCGTCGTACGTCGCGTAGTCGGCGAGCTCGTAGCAGGTGATCTGCTCGACACGCTGGCAGGTGCTGGCCAGCGCGAGCGGCAGCAGGTCGCTGGCGAAGCCCGGGTCCACGCCGGTGATGTAGACCGTCGCACCACCGGCGCGTGCCGACTCCTCGACCCTGTCGATCACCTTCTGCGGCATCGTCCCCCACGGGAACTGCAGGGTGCCGGGAGCCGAGCCCACCACGTCGATGCCGGCCTCCAGCAGCCGGCGTACGTCGGCGGTCGCCTCGACCGGGCGGGTGTCGCCCATCGCGCAGTAGACGACGCAGTCGGGCGCGGCGGCGACGAGCTCGTCGAGACTGCCCACCGCGACGATCCCGGTCGTGACGTCCAGTCCCGCCAGGCGACCCGCGTCGACGCCGACCTTGTCGGGGCTCGACGTGCTCACGGCGACCAGCTCGAACCGGTCGTCGGCGATCAGCTGGCGCAGGGTGAGCCGACCGGCGTTGCCGGTGGCGACCTGGGCGACGCGGATGGTCATGGCGATCTCATTTCTAGAACCTGTTCTAGCGCGATGCTATCTTGCCGCGCATGGGACGTGTGGACGGCAAGGTCGTGCTGATCAGCGGCGGCGCGCGCAACATCGGCGGCGCGAGCGCCCGGCTGCTGGTCGAGGAGGGCGCCCACGTCGTCATCGGTGACCTGCTCGACGAGGAGGGCACCGCCCTGGCCGACGAGCTGTGCCGGGCCTCGGGGCGCGACGCCGCGCGGTACGTGCACCTCGACGTCACGTCCGAGGAGGACTGGGCCGCCGCGGTCGAGCTCACCCTGGCGGCGTACGGGCGCCTGGACGTGCTCTTCAACAACGCCGGCATCTTCAACGGAGGGCAGCTGCAGCGCTACCGGCGCGAGCAGTGGCAGGAGATGCTCGACGTCAACCTGACCGGCGCGTTCCTCGGCATGAAGGCCGCCGCGGACGCGCTCATCGCCACCGGCGGGGGCTCGATCATCAACA
>JACJWV010000030.1 GCA_020636915.1 Nocardioides sp. | reverse complement strand
GTACCGCAGTCGACTACGTGCTGTCGGGCGCCGGCGCTGCTTGGTCGTTGAAGGTGACGCCCGACATGGCGTGGCTGTCGGACCCGACCCGGGTGTACCCGGTGACCGTTGACCCGTCGCTGACCAACCAGCCCGACTCCAGGGACTGTTGGATCGGCGCCGACGCGCCGACGATTAGTCGGTGCGGAACCCAGGCCGATCACATCCGCGTCGGTCGCGAGAGCGCCGGTGAGCGCAAGCGCGGATTGTTCGACTTCGACATCGCGAGCATCCCCGACACCGCGACGGTCGGCTCTGCCACCATCTCGCTCTACTTGGACAGTTCGCGCACCTACAGCGCCTTGTCTGCGGACTACGCGTTCTACCCGGCTGGCAAGGTCTGGGACGGCGGTGCGACCTGGAACTCCGCTGGAGCCAACGGTGACTGGACGGGCGGCGACCCGGGCGGGACCGCTTACGGCACGAAGACCATCAAGGGCGACAACGCCGGTTACAAGGACTTCTTCGGTATGGGAGACCTGTTCCAGAAGTGGGTCTCCGGCACCGCTGCCCATCGCGGCCTCGTACTGAAGCAGGTCGGTGAGAACACCAACAACGTCCTGCAGTTCTACTCGGCGTCCAGCCTCGACTCGAACAACGGCAAGCGCCCCTACCTGAATCTGACGTACAGCCTTCCCACAGTCGACCCGGAAGCCTCCGACGACGAGGGCGCCGGTACTGAACTTCTGAGCGTCACGCCCACCAGCACCGACCCGACGCAGACCGTGACAGACTCGCAGACGACGACAATCCCCGGTTGCACGGCCACGGCTGACAATGACTGCAGCATGACGCTGTCTGTGACTGAGGACCCCGAGACCGCCCTCGTCGACGACCAGGCGATGTCGGCCGTGGAAGCAGGCGTCGACGGCGGTCTGCTGTCCGAGCGGACGACCCTGAGCGGTCGTCAGTACTGCCTGCCTACCGGCTGCTACAAGAAGGTCCTCGCGAAGTCGTGGGTCCAGCACCTCTGCTTCGTCGCATGCTCGGCGAACCAGGCCACCCACAAGGGCGTCTTCTACCGGACCCCGGATGGCAAGTACGTCTGGGAGACAGTCGAGCATGGCGGGGTTAAGGGCTGGCACACCTGCCAGGTCGACCACACCATCGGCGTCGGCCTCGAGCCCGGCAAGGACAACTACTGCACCGCCCCCCGATACGGGAACTCTTCGATCCACTCGCACTACTGGATCAAGATGACCGCAGTCTGGGTCGCGTCCGAGCTCTTCCTCGGCAGCGCTCGTCACTATGGCGACGGAACCACCAGTTACAAGGTCTACTCGTACTAGTCGAGACGGAGACAGGGAAAGAATGATGGGTACCGCTTCGAGCACTACCGGACCGACCGACGCAAATCTTGGTCTCTCTCTTCCCAACAAGATCATGGTCGGTGCCGCGATGGTGGTCTCGTTGGCTTGGCCGTTCGGTCCGCTTGGCATCGCTGCAGTCCTCTTTTGGACGGTCCTCCGAGGTGCGCCGACCCGATCCCGCCGAGGAGTAGTGTGGGTCGGTCTGGCCGTCTCCATCGTCGAAATCGTGGTCGTCGTGACGCTGTTCATGACCGGTGCGGCGGGGCATCTCATGTTCGACCGCACTAGCTGACCAGACCAGCAGCATTGGTCGCCGACTGATGCTGGGGACCTAAGAGCACATCCTCTCGTGACGGTCACTTGCACTTTGCAGGTGACCGTCCCGGGTAGGCTGCTACTCCTCGGGAAGGAAGAACTCGTGCACGTCGCAGAGACAAGTCAGCTCGAGCCGGAGCCGGTGTTTCTGCTCGGCGCCGCAGTGGCCTTCGTCCTGCTACTGCTGGTACCGCTTGCGGACGCCGTGCGAACACGCCACTACTGGTGGGCCTTGTTCATCTTTCTGGTCCCGCCTGTCGGAGGTATCGCCTGGCTCTTCCTGCGGCGGCGCCTGATCGCGGGAGATCGTCGCGTAGAACGCGCGCTCCGGTAGTGCCCTCAGGCGCTGTCCGAGAGAACGGGTTCGCGAGCCACGTCTGGTGCGGAGTCAACCCTTCGGCGACTGTGTGCTCGACGGTTCCACGACGGCGCATCCCGTTTGATGGCGGCGACGGTGTTGAGCCGGCCGAGAGAGTCGCGATCTGTTTCGGATGTTGCGCGGCGGCCGTTTGCCGGCCGTCGAGGGCGGTCGTCTTGAACCAGCGAGCTGGCTCAGTTGGATGATGGCTGGTGCACCCCTGGGGTGCACAGCCCCGGGCCAACGGGAGGCAACCGGAGGCAACAGGGGCCCGGTGTCACGCGCAGGGCGGTGGCTCATGCGTGATCGAGCGTAGGGCTTTCACGGTTCAACTCCCCCCTCGCGCACGTGAGCGACAGGCCCCGGGTCCTCGGATCCGGGGCCTTGTCCGTTCCACCGTCGGCTCCGCAGCGTCGCGGCGGTGCGCGCGGGCGTCGCCCAGCCCTGGCCGGACCTGCCGTCCGCGCGAGACGTCGAGCCGTCAGTCGACGGCGTCGACGAAGCTCTCGGAGTCCGACACCCAGCCGAAGAGGGCGCCCTGGGCGGTGATCATGTCCAGGCCGACCCGGTAGAACTCCGGGAAGTACGACGCGACGCAGTCGCGCAGCACCACGCACTCGTAGCCGCGGTCGTTGGCCTCGCGCACCGTGCTGTGGACGGCGACCTCGAGGGTCACCCCGCACACGACCAGGGTCTTGATCCCGCGGGTCGCCAGGACCTGGCCGAGGTCGGTCGCGTGGAAGGCTCCCTTGCCCGGCTTGTCGATCACCGGCTCACCGGCGATGGGCGCCAGCCGGGGAACGATCTCGTGGCCCTTCTCGCCGCGCACCAGGATGCGGCCCATCGGTCCCTTCTCCCCGATGAACGTCTGGCCGACCCGGGTGAGCTTGGCGGGCGGGCAGTCGCTCAGGTCGGGTCGGTGACCCTCGCGGGTGTGGACCACGAACATGCCGGCGTTGCGCGCGGCGGTCAGCACGCGCGCGGTGGGCTCGACCGCGGCGAGGAGCAGCGAGGTGTCGTTGCCCAACGCCTCGCCGAAGCCGCCGGGCAGCACGAAGTCCTGCTGCATGTCGATGATGACCAGAGCCGTCGACCCGACCTCGATGTCGAGCGGGAACGGCACCGCCGTGATCTTGGGCATCGGACCTCCTGGAGGACGACCGTGCCGGGGGTGTGGGAACGCCGATCGTTCCCCGGCCCTGTTCCCAGCATGACGCGCCGCCCCGGCCGTGTCCGCGATTCCGGGGCACTGGTGGGCCGGTCCGCCCGTGATCGTCGAGACACCAGAAGTGGCCGTCGATCCGGCGCCGATCCGCAGCCACTTTCGGTGTCTCCACGGTGCCGGCGAGCCGATCGGTGCGTCCGGAGTGGTGGATACTCGGAGGTGTGGTGGGGCGCCTGCTCTCGATGGCGGCATCGTTCGTCGTGCTGGCCGGTCTCGCGGCGTGCTCGTCGCCCGGCCGCACCGCAGGTGGTCCGCCCGCGCTCCCCTCGAGCACGTCGTCGCCCGGGCTCGGCCTCTATGCCGGCACCCGTCCCGCGGCGGCGCCGCACGGGTCGGTGACGGTCGGGACGATCCGTACGACGGACGGCCTGGTCCGTTCCTATCGATTGTTCGTCCCGGACAGCCGCCTCGACCGGGCTCCGCTCCTCGTGGCCCTGCACGGCGGCCTCGGCAGCGCGGAGCAGTTCGAGGCCAACTCGGGCTTCGACGGGCTGGCGGCGTCCCACGGGTTCGTGGTGGTCTACCCCGAGGGCACCGGGTTCCTGCCCGACGGACGTGGCGGAGCCCGGACGTGGAACGCCGGTGACTGTTGTGGTCCGGCCGCCGCTCGAGACGTCGACGACGTCGGGTTCGTGCTCGCCGTCGTGCGCGCCGTCTCCGCAGCGCAACCGGTCGACCCGGACCGCGTCTATCTCACAGGCCACAGCAACGGTGGGATGCTGGCCGTCCGGATCGCCTGCGAGGCACCGGGGCCCTTCGCCGCCGTCGCCGTGCAGTCGGCGACGCTGACGGTGGACGAGTGCTCACCGGCACGGCCGATCTCGCTGCTGCAGATCCACGGCACCGCCGATGGCAACGTCCCCTTCGAGGGCGGTCTCGGCAACGGCCCTGCGCAGGTGAGCTACGCCCCGCCACGCACCGCCGCCGCGACGATCTCCGCAGCCGACGGGTGCGCCCGCAGGACCACGACGACCGTCGACCCGGTCAACCCGGACCTCGTGCTCGAGCGGTGGCGACGCTGCTCGGCAGGCAGCGACGTACGGTTCCTCGCGGTCACCGGGGCCGGACATGCCTGGATGGGCCATGCGCCGTCGTCCGCGGCGGCGCAGCTGCTCGTCGGGCCGGCCTACGAGCGCCTGGATGCCAGCCGGGCGGTCTGGTCGTTCGTCTCCGCCCACTCCCGGGCCCAGAGGTGACCCCGGGGTGGTCGGCGGGGGACCGTGCGAAGAGCCGGTCCGAGCCGCGGCGACGGGCTTGAACAGCCGTTGGGCTACTGCCATACTCGGGTTTGTTGGAGGGGAGTAACCCCCGCTGGTCCGTCGTCAGTACGGCTCGCCCGAGTGCGAGCCCGGCGGCCAGGCCGCCTCGCGGCGGGTGAGACCTCCGGGCCCGGACTGTCGCTCGCGGCAGTCCCTGAACCGGAGGACTGTCCATGGAGGTACCCCTGTGGGCCTGGGGCGCCGTGCTGGCCACGATCGTGGCCATGCTCGTCGTCGACCTGGTCGCCCATCGCAAGGCGCACGCGGTCTCGATGCGCGAGGCCGCCGTGTGGAGCGGGGTGTGGGTCGCGCTCGGGCTGGGCTTCGGCGCCGTCGTGTGGGCGGCGTACGGTGCCCAGGCCGGGAGCGAGTACTACGCCGGCTACCTGATCGAGAAGAGCCTGGCGGTCGACAACGTCTTCGTCTTCGCGCTGATCTTCACCGCGTTCGCCGTGCCGCCGAAGTACCAGCACCGCGTGCTGTTCTACGGCGTCATCGGGGCCCTGGTCTTCCGCGCGGTCTTCATCGCCGGCGGGGTGACGCTGCTCGACCGCTTCCACTGGGTCCTCTACGTCTTCGGGGCCTTCCTGGTGCTGACCGGCGTCAAGATGCTGCGCCAGCGCCACCAGCACGCCGACCCGATGAAGAGCCGCACCCTGCGGGTCCTGCGTCGCGTCCTGCCGACCACCGACGAGTACGCCGGGCAGCGGTTCTGGGTGCGTCAGGGAGCGCGCTGGGTCGCGACCCCGCTGTTCGTCGTCCTGGTGCTGGTCGAGCTCACCGACATCGTGTTCGCGGTCGACTCGATCCCGGCGATCCTGGCCGTCACGCAGGAGCCGTTCCTGGTGTTCACCAGCAACGCGTTCGCGATCCTCGGCCTGCGGGCGATGTACTTCCTGCTGGCCGACCTGATGCACCGGTTCGTGCACCTCAAGGCCGGTCTCGCGGCGATCCTCGTCTTCGTCGGCGTCAAGATGCTCCTGCTCGACGTCGTGAAGATCCCGACCTTCCTCTCCCTCGGGGTCATCGCCGCCTGCCTGGTCGTCGCGGTCGTCGCCAGCCTGGTGACCACGCGCAGAGCGGCGCCGCCGGACGACGAGGTCGACCCGGCTCCCGGCGGCGGCGAGCCGCTCAGATCTTCTGCTTCTTCAGGTCTCCGCCGTGGACCATGATCGCCCAGATGATGGTGATGTCGATCGCGATGGCGACGACCCCCCAGAAGGGGTTGGCCTGCATGAAGGCCAGGTTGCTGATCGCGCTGAGGAAGGCCACCACCACGCCGACGAAGCGGGCCCACCACTGGCCGGCGAGCAGGCAGCAGCCGACGAGGATCGCCAGGCCACCCCAGATCACGTGCGCCCAGCCCCACGTGGTGTAGCTCGCGCCGACGCCGAGCGCGCCGGAGCCGACGTTGTAGACCTCCTTGCGGAAGAGCGCCGAGAACCCTTGGAGGAGGTGGACGGCGCCGGCCAGGATGATCATGATGCCGGCGAACTGCACCCACACCACGCCGGCGGACTCCTTGACGTAGAGCGAGGGCGCCTCGCCCGGGACGTTGTAGTTGCTGACGCTCTGCGCGTCGCTCATGGACCGCGGGTCCAGCTGGTGACTGCTCATGGTGTGACCTCCGTCCGGGCCGCGGGCAGCCCTCCTGCGGAGCGTCGCAGTGCACCGCGGGAGGCACTTCACCCCGTACGGGTGAATCGTCCGCCGTCGTACGGCGCGAGGGTGGGCGGTCGGGACGTGTGTCGACCGGGCGGAGGCAGTCATGGCAGGTGCGGGACCAGCGGAGGGCGCCGCCGCGGACGTCCTCGTCGTCTTCGGGATCACCGGCGACCTGGCCAGGGTGATGACCTTCCGCTCGCTCTACCGCCTCGAGCGTCGGGGAGTGCTCGACTGCCCGGTCGTCGGCGTGGCGGTCGAGGACTGGTCGGTCGACCAGCTCGTCGCCCGCGCGCGGGAGTCCATCATCGGCACGGGCGAGCCGCTCGACGAGGAGGTCTTCGCCCGGCTCGCGGCCCGCTTCTCCTACGTCGGTGGCGACTTCACCGAGCCGTCGACGTACGAACGGGTCGGTCGCGCGATCGCCGGCAAGGAGCTGCCCGTCTACTACCTCGAGGTCCCGCCCGGGCTCTTCGCGACGGTCGTGGGTCACCTGGCCGAGGCAGGCCTCGCGGGCAACGCCCGGTTCGTGATCGAGAAGCCCTTCGGCCACGACGCGCAGTCCGCGCAGCAGCTGGCCGCGGACCTGCACGAGCACGTCGACGAGTCGCAGCTGTTCCGGATCGACCACTACCTGGGGAAGATGGGCCTGGAGGAGATCCTCCACCTGCGGTTCGCCAACCAGATGCTGTGGCCACTGTGGAACCGCGACCACGTCGACCACGTACAGATCACCATGGCCGAGAGCTTCGGCGTCGAGGACCGCGGCCACTTCTACGACCCCGTCGGCGCCCTGCGCGACGTCGTGCAGAACCACCTCATGCAGGTGGTGGCCGCGACCGCGATGGAGCCGCCGTCGCGCGGTGACGTCCGCTCCCTGAAGGAGGCGAAGGTCGGGCTCTACCACGCGATGGTGGAGGCCGACCCGGCACACTACGTGCGCGGCCAGTACGACGGCTACCGCTCGATCGAGGGGGTGGCTCCCGACTCGACGACCGAGACCTTCGCCGCGCTGCGGCTGGAGATCCAGAACTGGCGCTGGGAGGGCGTGCCATTCCTCATCCGGGCCGGCAAGCGGCTGCCGGTCAGCCAGACCGAGGTGCGCCTGGTCTTCAAGCAGGTGCCCTACCTGGGGATGCTGCCCCGGGACCGGCGGCCCGAGCGCAACGAGCTGGTGGTGCGGTTCGACCCGAGCACCGGCGTCCGGATGGTCGTCGACGCCCGGCGCGCCGACGTGGCCGGCCCGGCGCCCATCGAGCTGGACATGAGGTTCGCCGACGAGGGCGGGGAGGGGCCGACGCCGTACGAGGTGCTGCTCAGCGCGGCGATGCGCGGTGACAGCACCCGGTTCACCCGTCAGGACGGCGTGGAGGAGACCTGGCGGGTCATGCAGCCGCTCCTGGACGCCGCGCCGCCGGTGCAGCCCTATGCGCCGGGCACCTGGGGTCCGGCGGCCGCCGACGAGATCGCGGCCGACGTCGGTGGCTGGCGCTCGCCGTGGCTGCCGGGGTGACCTGATGGGCCTCTCCGACTCCCCGTTCCCGCCGATCGCCGACTACGCGTTCCTGTCGGACTGCCACACCGGCGCGCTGGTCGCGCCCGACGGCTCGGTGGACTGGCTGTGCGCACCCGCCTTCGACTCGCCCAGCGTCTTCGGGAACCTGCTCGACCGCGGGGCGGGCTCGTTCCGGTTCGGTCCCTACGGCATCACGCAGCCGACCGCGCGCACCTACGTCCCCGGCACCAACGTCCTCACGACGACCTGGCACACGCCGGGCGGCTGGGTGGTCGTCCACGACGCGCTCACGATGGGTCCGCGCCACGGCCCCGACACGGTCACGCCCCACACCCGGCCGCCCGTCGACGACGACGCCGACCACCTCCTGGTCCGGGTCGTCGAGTGCGTGGACGGCGCCGTCGAGGTCGAGCTGGTCTGCGAGCCGGCCTTCGACTACGGGCGGCACCCGGCCGTCTGGACCCTCCAGGGCGAGCACGGCGGCGTCGCGGACGCCTCCGCGGCCGGCCAGGAGCTGCGGCTGGGCACCAGCCTGCTGCTGGGCGTCGAGGGCAGCGCCGTACGCGGCCGGCACGTGCTGGAGCGGGGCGAGCGCGCCTGGTGCGCGCTGTCGTGGGCGGAGGGACTGGAGCTGCCGACCGGGCTCGAGGACGCGGTGGCGCGGATCGAGGCGACCGTGCAGTTCTGGCGGCGGTGGCTGGGACGGGCGCGGATCCCCGACCACGAGCTGCGCCACCCGCTGGAGCGCTCCGCGCTGACGATCAAGGGCCTGACCTACATGCCCACCGGCGCCACGGTCGCCGCGCTCACCACGTCGCTGCCCGAGACGCCCGGCGGCGAGCGCAACTGGGACTACCGCTACACCTGGATGCGCGACGCGACCTTCACGCTGCAGGCGCTGCACTACCTCAACCTGGACTGGGAGGCCGACGAGTTCATCCAGTTCGTCGCCGACCTCGAGCCCAACGAGGACGGCAGCCTGCAGATCATGTACGGCATCGACGGCCGTCGCGACCTGACCGAGTCGACGCGCGACGACCTGACCGGCTACGAGGGCGCGCGGCCGGTGCGCATCGGCAACGGGGCCTTCGACCAGCGGCAGAACGACGTGTACGGCGCCGTGCTCGACTCGATCCACCTGCACACCCACCGCAGCAAGCACCTGTCGCGGCGGCTCTGGCCGCTCGTCGAGCACCAGGCCGAGTGCGCGCTGGCGGTCTGGCGGAAGCCCGACCAGGGGATCTGGGAGGCGCGCGGGGAGGCGCAGCACTACGTCTCCTCCAAGCTGATGTGCTGGGTCGCGCTGGACCGGGCGGCCCGCCTCGCGGGCATCCGCGACGACGAGGAGCGGGAGGCGCGCTGGTCGACCGCGGCCGAGGAGGTGCGCGCCGACATCCTCGCCCACGGGGTCAGCGAGGCCGGGGTGCTGCGCCAGCACTACGGCACCGACGCGCTCGACGCCTCCACGCTGCTCGCGGCGCTCTTCGGCTTCCTGCCCGGCACCGACCCGGTGCTGCGCGCGACCGTCGACGCGATCGAGTCCGACCTCACCGAGCACGGCTTCGTGCTGCGCTACCGCACCGAGGAGACCGACGACGGCCTCACCGGTCGCGAGGGCACGTTCCTCATCTGCTCCTTCTGGCTGGTATCGGCGCTGGCCCACGTCGGCGAGATGCGCCGGGCCCGCAACCTGATGGACCGGCTGGTTCGGATCCAGTCACCCCTGGGCCTGTACGCCGAGGAGTACGACACCGAGCGCGCGCGCCACCTGGGCAACTTCCCCCAGGCGTTCTCCCACCTCGCGCTCATCCAGGCCGCCGGCCGCCTGGTGCTCGCCGAGCGGATCGAGGAGCTCGGTATCTAGCGCCCGGGGCCCGGGGGCGACCGGGACGGGGCGGGAGTTTTGTCGGCCGGCCGACGAAATCCGAGGGTGGACGACGAAACTTTGTCGTCCCGGGTCGGAATCTGTCGGCCGCCCGACAAAACTCGCCGGACGGTCAGCTCCCCGCGACCGCGTCCGCCGCGAGCGAGGCGAGCCGCTCGGCGGTGGCCGCCTCGCGGCAGTCCTCGCGGAAGCCGGGCTTCACGACGGCCGTGGTGACCTTGCGGAGCAGCTGGAGGTACTGGTCGGGCTGGTCGTCCGGCACCGCGAGCAGGAAGACCAGGTCGAAGCCCTCGCCGTTGGTGGCGGTCACCCGAGCAGGGAGGGTTGCCACCGCGACGGTCGGCGTCAGCACCCCGGCGCTGCGGGCGTGCGGCAGCGCGACGCCGCCCGGGAGGGCGGTGGCACCCTTCGCCTCGCGGGCGAGGACGTCGGCGACGTACCCCTCGAGGTCGGAGAGGCGGCCTGCGTCGGCGAGGCGGCCGGCCAGGGCGCGGACGCACGCCTCCAGCGAGTCCCCGAGGTCCTCGCGGACCGAGACCGTGCGGACGTCGACGAGCTGATCGGCCATGGCGACAGTGTTCCACGGGCCCCCGCGACCACCCCCGACGCGGGTGTGCGGGCGGCGTGGCTCAGCCGCCGGCGACGACCCAGGCGGGTGCGAACGGACGGGTGGTGAACGACGCGCCCTCCGACAGCAGGATGCGGACCAGCTGCACCTCGTCGGTGTCGAGCTGGTCGTGTTCGATCTTCGCGACGGTGCCGTGCTTCCACTCGCCGTGCTCGAGCACGTAGGCCCACACGAAGACCAGGTCGCCCGGGCGCAGGTCGATGGCGTCGCAGCGGCCACCACCGGCGCGCAGGGCCACCTCGCGCCAGTGCCGCACCCGCGCGACGCACCAGGCGGCCGTCCCCGCCACCAGCACGCAGCCGACCGCGAGGACGATGGTGCCGAGATCCACGGCCATTGTCGTCCACCCCCGGCGAGCACCCCCACCCGCCACTTGTAGGTGCACCGTACGTCCGACATCGCCGGTGTGGAAGAGCCGGGCGCGAAATGCTGGTAGACCTGCCCCATGAGCGACGCGATGGTCCTGGTGCCGGGCGGGACGGCGACCATCGGCAGCACCCAGTGGTACGCCGAGGAGCGGCCGGTCCGCGAGGTCGCGGTCGACGAGCTGTGGTTCGACGTGCACCCGGTGACCAACGCCGAGTTCGCCCGGTTCGTGGCGGAGACCGGGCACGTCACCGTCGCCGAGACCGCGCCCGACCCGGCGGACTTCCCCGGTGCCGATCCGGCCCTGCTGGTGCCCGGCTCCCAGGTGTTCACGCCGACCCCGGGTCCGGTCAGCCTCGCCGACTGGACCCAGTGGTGGCGGTGGCAGCCGGGGGCGAGCTGGCGCACGCCGCAGGGCCCCGGGAGCAGCTGGGAGGACGTCGCCGACCACCCCGTCGTGCACGTCGCGTGGGGGGACGCGGCGGCGTACGCGCGCTGGGCGGGCAAGGAGCTCCCGACCGAGGCCGAGTGGGAGCACGCCGCGCGCGGCGGGCTCGTCGGCCGCAGCTTCGGCTGGACGGCGGAGTGGGCCGACGAGCTGTGGCCCGACGGCGCGGTGCTGGCGAACACCTGGCACGGGCCGTTCCCCTGGCGCAGCGAGGACCCCGACGGTCACGACCGCACCTCACCGGTCGGCAGCTACCCCGCCAACGGCTACGGGCTGCACGACATGATCGGCAACACCTGGGAGTGGACCCGGACCCGCTGGCAGCCCTCGCACGCCGGACCCGACCAGGACGTCTCGCCATGCTGCGGGGGTTCGCTCCGGCTCGGCGAGTCCGACCGGATGGTCAGCAAGGGCGGGTCGCACCTGTGCTCACCGGAGTACTGCCAGCGCTACCGTCCCGGCGCGCGCCAGGGCAACGGCGCCAACGACAGCACGTCTCACCTGGGGTTCCGGTGCGTCCGACGGGGGCGCGGCGACGAGTGAGGCGGGACCGGGTTCTGCCGGCGCTCCTCGACCCGTTGCTGCGCGCGGCGCCGTACGGCGTTGCTGAGCGTGGTCACGGCCGTCGCGATGACCAGCACGTTGAAGACCATCGCGAGCGTGACCAGCGCCCGGGCCGTCTGACCGACCGCGTGGACGTCTCCGAAGCCGACGGTCAGCAGCGTCGAGACCGCGAAGTAGAGCGCGTCCAGCCGGGTGTCGAGCTCGGCGAACTGGCCGGGGTCGACGAGCTCGACGCGGTAGTAGGCCAGCGCGAAGGCGAGCACGCCGAGGACCACGGCGAAGACGAGGCCGTCGACACGCAGCTCGGGGTTCTCGATGTGCCGGACGACCTGCCAGATGGTGCCGGCGGTCAGCGCACTGATCATCAGGGCGCTGATCACCAGGCGGGTCCCGGTGTTCTCCCCGGCGACCTCGACGGGCACGAGGAAGTAGATGAGCAGGGCCAGGACCACCCCGATGCCCAGACGGAGGAAGCGGCGCCACCCCGTCACTGCTGACCACCTCCCGCGGTTTCACCCGCTACGGGTGAGCGGCGGACCGCTCGCCCCACCGACGCTGTTCCCATCCTGCCGGATCCGACGACCAGGAAGGGCCAGGCACGCATGGACGTCCGCGCGCTCCGCGGGCGACTGACCACGTCGTACCGCACCCGGCGCGACCAGGCGAAGGACCTGGTCGACCGGATCCCGGTCCTCGGCCGGCTGGTCAACGAGTTCGTGCGGATCGAGTTCATCGACCGGTGCATGCTCATCGCCGCGCAGGGCCTGCTGGCGCTCATCCCGACGTTCGTCGTCCTGGTGGCGTTCTTCCCGCACCTGATGAGCAGCGGTGTCCACCAGCTCGCCGAGCTGACCGGGCTCGGGTCCAGCGGTGACCAGGAGATCTCCGGCGAGGTGACGGTCGACCAGGTGCGCACCCAGACCGGCGTGATCGGCATCGTCATCACGCTGCTCTCCGCCACGAGCTTCGCCCGCGCGATCCAGCGGATGTACGAACGGGTCTGGGAGCAGCCGCACGTGGGAGGCATGTCCGGTGCGCGCCGGTGCTTCGTGTGGCTGCTGGGCTGGATGGCCAGCGTGCAGACCGTCTCCGGGGTGCTGCGGCTGCTGTCGGGACCCGACGGCGTGCTGCCCGTGATGGCCCGTCTCGGCCTGCAGATCGTGCTCGTCAGCGCCGTGTGGCTGGTGACCTCCCGCGTCCTGCTGTTCGGCCGCGTCGCGTGGTCGCACCTGCTCCTGGGTGCCGTCCTCACCGGCGTCATCCAGGTGCTGTACAGCCGCGGCTCCAGCCTGGTGATGCAGCCGTACGTGGAGCAGAACGCCCAGCAGTTCGGCACGCTCGGCGTCATCCTCGCCATCTCGACGTGGATGATCGGCTTCGGCGCGATCCTCGTGGGCAGTGCGCTCGTCGGCCGGGTCGTGTCGGAGGACCCGACGGTCGGGCACATCGTCAGGTCGTCGGAGGCGGCGGTGCGGGCGAGCTGGCTTCGACTGCGGGGGCATCGGCCGGAGCAGGCGGACGCGACAGCAGCTCCACCACCAGCAGGATCACCACCGCGATCACCAGGACGGTGAAGGTGAAGGCCCCGGTCGGGTGGTCGGCCATCACGTAGGCGAGCAGCGCGAGCCCGAGGACGGCCCCGCGGATGACGGCCTTGTTGGTGTGCAGGAAGACCCCGAACCGTCCGGTGTCGAGCCCGACCCGCTCCCCGCCCTCGCGCACGGAGCCGATCACCTTCGTGGTGCCGCTGCGCAGGCGTCCGGCGGCACCGCTCGGCCCGCTCACCCAGGCGATCAGGGCCACGGCGATCGTGAGCACCAGGATCGCCCGCAGGTTGAGCCGGATGAACCAGACCAGCGTGTCGTAGATCGCTCCCGCGGCGGCATGGTCGACATCGCTCGGGAGCGCGTCGAGGTAGACCATCCGGAAGCCGTTGAGCGCGACCCCGAGCAGCAGCATCGACCCCGCGACGGCGAGCATCGCCGCGATGAGGGTGTTCCGCCGGTTGCGTGCGATCGCGAGCGCCACGGCCAGCAGCACCAGCAGCATGATCGGCAACCAGGTGTTGACCGCGCTGAGCAGCCGGAAGCCGTTCTGCGCCTTGGTGATGTCGGCGGACTGGAAGATCGTGAACTGGGCGTCGAACGACGGGAGCTTGTCGACGAGCGCGAAGCCGCGGTCGGACAGCTGCTGCTTGATCGTGTCGATGATCGTCGCGAGGTTGACGCTCACCGTGTTGTTGTCGACCTGGACCACCCCGGTGTCCTTGCCGGTGAGGACGGCGACCATCTGGGTGTGCGCCTCGCGGTTCGCCTCCTCCCACGCGGTCTTGAAGGCGTCGGACTCGACGAACTTGGCGACCGCGTCGTGGATGAAGCTCTCGATCGCGTTCGCGAGCGGGGTGCCCAGCGCCTGCAGGCTGCTGGCCGCCAGGGGCGGGAGGCCGCGGTCGCTGAGCGCCTGGATCGCCTGGTCGGTGACGGCCTGCACCTGCAGCCGGGTGGTGATCTCGTTCGTGATCCGGTTGGTGATCGCCGCCTGCACGGCCGGGTCGCTCGCCAGCGGCGCGACGGACTGCACGTAGCGGTCGGTGTCGGCGACCTCGTTGTGCGCCCAGCGCGCGACGACGCCGAGCGGCGCCAGGACCGCGATCACGATGACCAGCACCGTGACCAGCACGGGCCGCCACCAGCCGGTGCGGCCACCGGGCTGCGGTGCGGGCGCCGCACTCTCGGTCGTCACCTGCTCGCGGAGCCTGGCGACCTCGGCGCGCAGCTCCTCGACCTCGGACAGCTCGCGGGTTGCCTCGGTGTCGCTCATCCTCGCCTCACTACGTGTCGGTCCGTGCGTTGCGCAGCCGGAACGCCGCGACGGTGGCGATCACCCCGACCACCACCAACCAGATCCCGACCAGGACGACCAGGACCTTGAGGGAGATCTCGGTGTCGACGATCAGGAAGCCGCCGAACAGGATGCTCAGCACGCCGGTGAGGATGTCCCACCCGCGCCCCTCGCGCTCGACGCCCATGAAGGCCTGCAGCAGGTCGATGACCCCGGCGATCACCCAGAAGGCGCCGAGGATCATCGTGACCACGACCACCGACTGCAGCGGGTCGCGCAGGATCAGCAGCCCGACGATCAGGGCGATGCCCCCCAGCAGGCCGATCAGCGCCCGGGCCGCGCCCTCGCGGCGGTCGATCGAGACCGCCTGCACGATGCGCACGATGCCGACGACGATGAGCTGGATCGCCAGCAGCACCGCGAACACCGTCACCGAGGCGTGCGGCCAGACCAGCAGCGCGATCCCGAGGCCGAGCGTGATGAGTCCGTAGGTCAGGACCAGGCCCCAGTGCTCGGCCAGCGCCCGGAGGGCGGGCGGCACCGGTGCGCTCGGCGTCGCCGGGGCGGCAGGGTTGCTCATGGGCCCCATCGTGGTGCCCGGCCACGCGGACGAGGGTCGCCCGATTCGGGTGGACTCGGCCTACAGCAGGTGCATGCTGCGCGCGGCCGCGAGTGCGGCGCTGCGCCGGTTGACCGAGAGCTTGCCGTAGAGGCTGGACACGTGGGTCTTCACCGTGTTCTCCGAGACGAAGAGGTTGGCCGCGATGTCGGCGTACGTCGACCCGCGGGCCAGCTCGTAGAGGACGTCGCGCTCGCGGGGGCTGAGCACCGGAACCACGGTGCCCTCCGGCAGCTCCACCTTCTCCCCGGGGGCCGCGGTCGTCGGACCGAAGTGGGTGGCGATGCTGGCGACGTCGGCGGTCGCCGCCGTGAGCTCCTCGACCCAGGGGGTGGGACGGATCCGCCGCTGCCGCTCCAGCAGCTCGTGGACGCCGGTGCCGTGGCGGGTCCACCCGAGGAAGGGCACCGCGTTGCGCCGCACCTCGGTCGCGAGGAGCGCGCGGTGCATGAGGTCGCGCGCGGCGTCGCGCTCGCCGAGCTCGTCGCGCAGCTGGGCGGCGGCGACGAGAGCGACGGCCTGGACGGGAGGCTGTCGGAGCCATCCCCGGTCGGCCGCCCGCTCGTAGCGGGCCGCCGCCGAGCGGCGGTCG
>JACJWV010000003.1 GCA_020636915.1 Nocardioides sp. | reverse complement strand
CGGAGCTGCCGGCGTCCCCCGCCGCGCTCCGTGGTGGTCTCGGGCGGGTCGGTCGGGATACTCCCTGACGTTTGTGCCCTGAAAGCTGCCCAGGAGGGGCCAAAACGTCAGGGACTACCCCTTCAGGGCGGCTCAGTGGCCAAGCAGGTCAGGAGACGGTGACGACGATCTCCTGGATGCCGGTGGAGCCGCTGGGGAAGGGGGTGGCGCGGGCGGCGGTCTGCACGTCGCCGTCGCCGTCGGTCGCGCGGACGGCGAGGGTGTGCTGGCCCTTCTCGGCCGTCCAGGGCAGGTACCACTGGCGCCAGTAGTCGTTGCCGGCGGTGGGGCCGAGGCGGGCGGGCTGCCAGGGGCCGCCGTCCACGCGCACCTCGACCTTGGTGATGCCGCCCTGGTGCTGGGCCCAGGCGACCCCGCCGATGACGGTGCGGCCGGGGTCGACCGTCGCCAGCGGCTTCGGGGTGTCGATGCGGCTGGAGATCTTGATGGGGGCGTCGGTGGCCCAGTCGCGCTGGGTCCAGTAGGCGTCCTGCTCGGCGTAGGTCGTCAGCGTCATCCTGGTGATCCACTTGCAGGCGCTGACGAACCCGTAGAGCCCGGGCACGACCATCCGGGCGGGGAAGCCGTGCTCGCGGGGGAGCGAGCGGCCGTCCATGCCGACGGCGATCATCGCGTCGCGGCCGTCGGTCGCGACGTCCAGCGGCGTGCTGATCGTCATGCCGTCGACGTCGGTGCTGAGGATCTGGTCCGCACCGGTGCCGTCGATCCCGGCCCGGTCGAGCAGGTCGGTCAGCCGCACGCCCCGCCAGCGCGTGGACCCGATGTACTTCCCCCCGACCTCGTTGGAGACGCAGGTGAGCGTGATGTCGCGCTCGATCAGCGGCATCGCGAGCAGGTCGTCGAGGGTGAAGGTGACCTCGCGCTCGACGTCGCCGTCGATCGTGAGGGTCCAGTTGTCAGGGTCCACCAAGGGCAGGGTGAGCCGGGTGTCGACGCGGTAGAAGTCGGAGACCGGGGTGCGGAACGGCGAGATCCCGGGCACCCGCTGGTCCAGCCCGGCCGGCAGGGCGGGCGCCGGGTCGGCGGCCGCGGGCAGGTCCACGACGACGCTCCGGGTCCGGTACGACGTCAGCCACCGTCCGGCGCCGCCCATCGCGACCGCGCCGACCGCCAGCACCCCGCCGGCTACCAGGACCCCGCGCCGGCCGTTGTCAGCGCCGCCGTCGCCGTCGCCGCGCGCAGGCGTGGGCCGTGCCGCGCGCTCCAGCCAGGCGAGGGAGGCGACACCGGCCAGGGCGGCGGCGACGCTGGGGAGCACGTCGGTCGCCTCGGCGCCGGGACGGCTCAGCGCGGCGACGGCCGGGATGGCGGTCAGCACCACGAGCAGCGCGGCGCCGTACGCGAAGCGACGTTGAGCCAACAGGCCCGCGACCGCGGCGAGCAGCAGCACGCCGGCCAGCACCGACCCGACGAGCACCGTCTTGTCGTGGGTCCCGAACTGCCGGATCGCCCACTCCTTCATCGGGGTCGGCGTCAGGTCGATGACCGTGGAGCCGACGACCAGCACCGGCGACGACGCCGGCTCGAGGGCGGCTGCCACGAGGTGACCCGCGGCGACGCCGACGAGGGTGGACAGGACTCCGAAGCCGGCGTGCAGGAGGCGGGTGCGCATAGAAGTGCTTCGTCGCGGCCGCCCGGACGGATGTGAGCGCCGCCGCGGCGCCGGTCGGGTGAGCGGGCGCGGCCGGGCACACTCGGAGCAGTCGGTCCAGAGCGGGTAACAGGTCGTGGGCGAGCAATGGAGGCTCTCCTGCTGCGTCCGTGGGTGTCGTGACCCGGGCCGGCGACGGTGGGCTGGGGTGCCACGGGGTCGCGACCGAAGGGCCGGGAGGCGGGGACAGTCCGCAGGTGTCGGCGCGGTCTCCCGGCCTGGGGGTTGATCGGTGGTCCTGCTGTCGACACCTGCCCGGGGAGACCCGCACGACACGCCGGGCCGGGGCGGCGTGTCGTGCGGGGTTTCCCCCGACCGGTTCGACCTGGGGTGGCTGGTGTGACCGCTGAGACTTCGGGGGACCCATGCTGGTGGCGCGGGCGGAGCCCGGGCCGACGAACCGCGCCCCTCGAGCCGGTCGGCCACCGCGCGGCCAGCCGACCAGCTACCCACGGATGCGTCACAAGGGCCGCCATGGACGCTCACGACCGCGCGGTGCCGGATCGGTCACACCCCACCACCCGCGGGTGTCACCGATGGCACCATGCCTCCCATGCCCGACACCACCGACGCCCCGGCCGAGCTCGTCCACTACGAGACCGCCGACCAGGTCGCCACGCTCACCCTGGACTCCCCCCACAACCGCAACGCGCTCTCGCGCCAGCTCGTCACCGAGCTGTTCGCCGGGATCGAGCGCGCCGCGGCCGACGACGACGTGAGGGTGTTGCTGGTCACCAGCGCCGACCGGGTCTTCTGCTCCGGCGCCGACCTGTCCGAGGCCTCGACCGGCGGGATGGACGAGGGTGCCCGCCGGATCGTCGAGCTCCAGCGGCTGATCGCGACCCTCGACAAGCCGGTGGTGGTCCGGGTGCCCGGGCCGGTCCGTGCCGGTGGCATCGGCATCGTGGCCGCCGCGGACGTCGCGATCGCGGCGCAGGAGGCGTCGTTCGCGCTGACCGAGGTCAAGCTCGGGCTGGCCGCGGCCATCATCTCCTTGACGGTGCACGCCCGGATGACGCCGCGGGCGGCGGCGCTGACGACGCTGGGCGGCGAGGTCTTCGACGGGGCCGCCGCGGCGGCGTACGGGCTGGTGACGACCGCCGTGCCGGCCGGCGACCTCGACGCCGAGGTCGCCCGGGTCTGCGCGTCGCTGGCCACCGGGGCGCCGCAGGGCCTGCGCGAGTCCAAGCGGATCCTCAACCGGGACCTGGTCGCCCGCATCGACGCGCTCGGCGACGAGATGGCCCAGACCTCCGCGCGGCTGTTCGCCTCGGAGGAGGCCAAGGCCGCGATGACGGCGTTCCTGACCCGGAAGAAGTAGCCGCCGGGTACGCTTGTCGACTTGCGAGATTGCAGGTGCGAGGGGAAGACAGGCGTTGTCGGAAGAGCTGGTGGAGCGAGAGATCGCTGCCGAGCAGGCGTTCGTGGATCGGGTCTACGTGCAGCTGGGGGAGTCGGCCCGGGCCGCTGCCGCGCTCGCCCAGGAGGGACACAGCCGCGGTCGGCTCGGGCACGAGGGTGGTCTGGTCGAGCGGGACGCGATGGTCTACCAGGCCGCGCGCCGCATCGCCCAGCTCGACGCCGCGCACGAGGGGCTGGTCTTCGGGCGCCTGGACCTGCGTGAGGAGGTCGACCCCGAGCCGCGCTACATCGGGCGGATCGGCCTGCGCGACGCCAACCGCGACTCGCTGCTGATCGACTGGCGCGCCCCGGCGGCCGCCGTGTTCTACCAGGCCACCGCGGCCGAGCCGCACGACGTCGTACGCCGGCGGGTGCTGCGCTCCTCGGGACCGACCGTCGTCGGGGTCGAGGACGAGCTGCTCGACGCGGAGGCCGAGACCTCGCTGCCGATCGTCGGCGAGGGCGCGCTGATGGCGCAGCTCTCCCGCGCCCGCGACCGGTCGATGCACTCGATCGTCGCCACCATCCAGGCCGAGCAGGACAAGGCGATCCGGGCTCCCGGCAAGGGGGTCGTCGCGATCTCCGGCGGGCCGGGCACGGGCAAGACCGTGGTGGCCCTGCACCGCGCCGCGTTCCTGCTCTACACCGACCGCCGGCGCTACGAGAGCGGCGGCGTGCTGATCATCGGCCCGAGCGGCGTCTTCATGCGCTACATCGAGCGGGTGCTGCCGAGCCTCGGCGAGACCGCGGTCGCGCTGCGGTCGCTGGGCGAGGTCGTCGAGGGCGTCCGCGCGACCCGGCACGACGAGCCGGCTGTCGCCGACGTGAAGGGCTCGGCCCGGATGGCCGAGCTGATGCGGCGCACGGCCCGCCAGCAGGCCCCGGGCGCGCCGCGGGAGTTCCGCATCTTCTGGCGCGACGACACGATCGTGCTCGACCGGCAGCTGCTGGGGAACCTGCGCCGGCACCTGATGTCCCAGGGCCGTCGCAACCGCCAGCTGCCGCGCGTCCCGAACGCGCTGCTCGACGCCATGTGGCGCCAGGTCCGCGGTGAGCGCGGTCGCGAGCGGGGACGTGAGGCCTTCGACGACGAGATGCTGTCGAACCAGTCGTTCCTCGACTTCGCCGCCGCCTGGTGGCCGCCGCTCGCGGCGACCGACGTCTTCGCGTGGCTGCGCGAGCCGGAGTTCCTGTCCCGCGTGGCCGAGGGCGTGCTCGGCCCGGAGGAGCAGCGGCTGCTGTCGAAGTCGTGGGCGTCCGCCGACCTCTCGGTCGAGGACGTCCCGCTGCTCGACGACCTGCGCTACGCGATCGGGGACGTGCCCGCCCGCACCGACGACGAGCGCGACCTCGACGAGACCGGCCTGCTCGAGGGCGGCATCGACATCCAGGAGCTGTTCACCGCGGCCGACCGCGAGTTCGCACCCGCGGGTCGCGGGTGGGCGCCGCCGACGCACAAGATCGAGGACGACGTCTACGCCCACGTGCTCGTCGACGAGGCGCAGGACCTCACGCCGATGCAGTGGCGGATGGTCGGCCGCCGCGGTCGTACGGCGTCGTGGACGATCGTCGGCGACCCCGCCCAGTCCTCGTGGCCGGTGCCGGCCGAGGCGGAGGCGGCCCGGGCTGCGGCGCTCGAGGGCAAGGACGTGCACGAGTTCCACCTCTCGACCAACTACCGCAACTCCGCCGAGATCTACGCCCACGCGGCGGAGTACGCCGAGCGGGTCGGCCTCGACGCCGACCTCCCGACCGCGGTGCGCTCGACCGGTGTCGAGCCGACCGTCGTCGAGGACGTCGCCGACCTCGAGGCGGCGACCCGCGAGGCGGTGCTCGCGATGGCGTCGCAGGTCGCGGGCACGGTCGGCATCGTCGTACCCGTCGCCCGCCGATCCGACGTCAACGCGTGGTTGTCCTCCTGGCCCGAGCTCGCCGACGACGCCCCCGGTGCCCGCGCGGCGATCGACTCCTCGGTGGCGCCGTCCGGCGACGACCGGGTCGTCGTGCTCACCGGCCTGGACACCAAGGGCCTGGAGTTCGACGGGATCGTCGTCGTCCGGCCGCAGGAGATCGAGGACGAGTCCGCCACCGGCCGGGCGACGCTCTACGTCGTGCTCACCCGCGCCACCCAGCTGCTCACGACCGTCTCCTGACGGCCGGGCCGGGCGACGCCACAGCACGCTGAGGGTCGGGCAAGAAACCCCTGAATCGGGTCCCCCGCTTCGGACGGCGTTCTAGGCTCCGGCCGTGCCACGCCTGCTGATCGCCCTCGTCACGTCACTGCTCGCCGTCCTGACGGGAGCGACGGGCCTGACCGCCGTGGCGCCCGCGACCGCCGCGGCCCCCGCGGCCCCCGCGAACCCCGCAGCCGGAGCAGGGACCCCCGACCGCGCGCTGCCCCGCCTGCACGCCACGAGCGGCGCCCGGGCGGCCGTCGTCGACGCCCGCGGCGCGACCGTGCTGCTCCGCGGGGTCAACGTCAACCAGCTCGGTGAGTACTTCCAGGCCAACCCCGACCTCGCGCCCACCGTCCCGCTGACCCGCGCCGACTTCCACGACATCGCGCAGCTCGGCTTCAACAGCGTGCGGCTGATCGTCAGCTGGTCGGCGCTCGAGCCGACCCGCGGCGCCTACGACACCGCGTACGTCGCCCGGATCCGGCAGGCGGTGGACTGGGCGGCGTCGTACGGCCTCTACGTCGTGCTCGACATGCACCAGGACGCCTGGGGCATCGCGGTCGACACCCCGCAGGACGTGACCTGCCCCGCCGGCACGTTCCCCAACAACGGGTGGGACGGTGCCCCGGCGTGGGCGACGATCACCGACGGCGCGTCGACCTGCCGCCCGGGCGAGCGGGAGACGGCGCCCGCGGTCCGGCACGCGTGGCAGCACTTCTACGACGACACCGACGGCATCCAGACCGAGCTGGTCCGCACCTGGGGACGGCTGGCGCGCGACTTCGCCGACGACAGCACCGTGGCCGGCTACGACCTGCTCAACGAGCCCGGCTTCGGGACCGCGGCCGACAACGACGCCGACCTCGGCGCCTTCTACGGTCGCGCGATCCGCGCGATCCGTGCCGGGGAGCGCGCCGGGGGCGGGTTCTCCCACATCGTCTTCTTCGAGCCCAACGTGCTGTGGTCGGCCTTCGGCACCTGGACCACGCCGGAGCGGTTCACGAAGGACCGCAACCTCGTCTTCGCCCCCCACATCTACGCCGAGTCGCTCTCGCCGAACACCATCAAGGAGGGGTTCGAGAGCGCGAGGACCACGGCGGCGTCGTACGGCGTCACGGTGTGGTCGGGCGAGTGGGGGTTCTGGCCGGACCAGCCGGTCGACGCCTCCGACGAGATCGAGCGGTACGCCGCCGCCGAGGACCGCTACGGGTACGGCGGGGCGTGGTGGGACTGGAAGCAGGCCTGCGGCGACCCGCACATGACCGGGCACCCCGGCGGCGAGCCGGCGCCCGTCTCGCCGAGCCTGGTCCGCTACACCTGTCCCGACCAGGTGGCCCAGCCGGTCGACCCGGCCTTCGGGGACGTGCTGTCGCGGCCGGTCCCGCGCGCGGTGCCGGGCCGGACCACCACCCTGACGTCCGACGGCCGCACCGGCGCCTTCGAGCTCGCCGGGCGGCACACCGCCGGGGCGAAGCGCTGCGCGCTCCGGGTGTGGGTCCCCGGTCGGTTCGCCGACGAGCGGGTCCGCACCACCGGCATCACCCACCTGCGCCGTACCCACCACCTCGGCAACGTGGTGCTGCGCGGCTGCGTCGCGGACACCTTCCGGCTGCGCCTGGGCTGAGCCCTAGGCTCTGTCCATGACCGAGTCGCCCACGAAGCCCTCTGCCCGGGAAGCCATCGCGGCCGTCCAGGGGCACGAGGCCTGGGCGATCATCCGGCGGTCGACGCGGGCCGGCGACCGGGACACGGTCGGTGTCGTCGGTGGCCGGCGCAGCGTGGTCGAGTCGATCCTCGACGTCCCGCTCGCCGACGGGGTCCCGGAGGCCGGGCACATCGCGGACCGGCTGCTCGCCGTCCCGTTCCGGCAGGTCCGCGAGCGCGGCTTCGAGGCCCACGACGACGGCACCCCGCTGGTCGTGGTCGACGTCGAGACCGAGCTGGAGTTCTCGGTCGCCGAGGTGATGGACGCCATCGACGACGTCCCGATCGAGTTCGCCGACCGCGGCGGGTTCGAGACCGGCGACGAGGAGTACGCCGGGCTCGTCGGCGCCATCATCGAGGACGAGATCGGGCAGGGCGAGGGCGCCAACCTCGTCGTCGGCCGCCACTACCGCGCGACCGTCGCCGACTGGGGCGCCGACAAGGCGCTGGCGGTCTTCCGCCGGCTCCTCGAGCGCGAGCGCGGCGCCTACTGGACCTTCGTCTTCTTCACCGGTGACCGCTACCTCATCGGCGCCAGTCCCGAGCGGCACGTGACCATCCACGACGGCGACGTGCGGATGAACCCGATCAGCGGCACCTTCCGGCTGCCGCGAGCCTCGACGGGCTCGACGGGCTCGACGGGCTCGACGGGCTCGACCACCGGGGACGACCTGCGCGGGCGGCTGCTGGAGTTCCTCCACGACGAGAAGGAGATCTACGAGCTCTTCATGGTCGTCGACGAGGAGCTGAAGATGATGTGCGACATCTGCCAGGAGGGTGGCCAGGTCCTCGGCCCGTTCCTGAAGCCGATGTCGCGCCTGATCCACACCGAGTACCTCCTTGCCGGCCGGACGAGCCGCGACCCGCGCGAGGTGCTGCGGGACACGATGTACGCCGCCACGGTCACCGGGTCGCCGGTGGAGAACGCCTGCCGCCTGATCAAGCAGTACGAGACCGAGGGGCGGGGCTACTACGGCGCCGCGCTCGCGATCCTCGGCCGGGACGCCGCGGGCGGGCCCGTCGTGGACAGCCCGATCGTCATCCGCACCGCCGACGTCGGTCTGGACGGCCGGCTCACGGTCACCGCGGGGGCGACGCTGGTGCGCGACTCCGAGCCGGCGTACGAGGTCGCCGAGACGCACGCCAAGGCCGGCGGCATCCTCAGCGCCTTCGGCCTGGTCGAGCCGGCGCCGACGCCGAGCGTCAACGTGGCCGAGCTGGTCAACGACGAGGACGTGCTGCTGGCGCTCAACGCCCGCAACCGGCGGCTGTCGTCCTTCTGGCTCACCGACCAGGGCGGATCGCCGCCGGACCCGCGGCTCGCGGGGATGAGCGTGGTGGTCCTCGACGGCGAGGACGACTTCGTCAACATGCTGCGCCACGTCCTCGGCGTGCTCGGCATGACGACCACCGTCGTACGCCACGAGGACTACGTGCCCGGCTGCCTGGACGGGTTCGACCTGGTGATCGTCGGCCCGGGCCCGGGTGACCCGCGCGACGGGGACGACCCGAAGATGGCCCGGCTCCGCGCGGCCGTCGCCGAGCTGATGGCGGCCGAGCGGCCCTTCCTCGCGGTGTGCCTGGGGCACCAGGCGCTCTGCCACCACCTCGGCCTGCCGCTGGCCTACAAGGACATCGTCTTCCAGGGCACCCAGTCGCCGGTCAGCATCGACGGGCGCACCGAGCGGGTCGGCTTCTACAACACCTTCGTCGGCCGGGTCGGCGAGTCCGGGGTGCCCGACGGGGTGCGGGTCGAGGCGGACGTCCAGACCGGTGACATCCACCTGGTCGCCGGGCCGCACTACCGGGGCATCCAGTTCCACGCCGAGTCGATCCTCACCCAGCACGGCTACGACCTGCTTCACCAGATCGTTGTCGAGCTTCTCCTGGATCGGGCTCCCACCGGCGCGGAGAAGGGCTAGGCTCAGGAACGGCAACAACGGCGGGCGACCGCTCGTGGGCCCGGTGAAGACTGCCCCCCAGCTTCATCGGGCCCTTCGCCGTCTGCGGGCCCGCCGGTTCCCTGCGTCGTTCTCTGGGAGTCTTGCCCCGTGGCCGCGCCCGACGTGGTCGTGGTCGACCACCACGACTCCTACACCTGGAACCTCGTGCACCTCGTCGCGGCGGTCACCGGCGTGCTGCCGGTCGTGGTCGAGCACGACGAGGTCACCGCCGACGAGGTCCTCGCCCACTCCCACGTCCTGCTGTCGCCCGGGCCGGGCCACCCCGACGACCCACGCGACTTCGCGGTCGGGCGCGAGGTGCTGCGCCGCGGCGCCCGTCCGGTGCTCGGGGTGTGCCTGGGCATGCAGGGACTGGTGACGACGTACGGCGGCACCGTCGGCCGGGTCGCGCCCGCGCACGGCGAGGTCGCGCTGGTGAGCCACGACGGCCGCGGGGTGCTGGCCGGCCTGCCCGACCCGTTCGCGGCGGTGCGCTACCACTCGCTCGCCGCGCTGGTCGTCCCCGACTGCCTGGAGGTGATCGCGTCGGCCGACGGCGTGGTGATGGGGGTGCGGCACCGCGACCTGCCGCTGGAGGGCGTGCAGTTCCACCCCGAGTCGATCCTGTCCGAGCACGGGGCCCTGCTCGTGGCCAACTTCCTGGGGCTGGCATGACGACCGATCCGGTCGCCTTCTTCCGCTCGGTCGCGGCGGAGAACCCGCGCTGCTTCTGGCTCGACGGTGGCGGCGCGCGGGAGTGGTCGGGCCGCCGGTCGATGGTCGGCTGGCTCGAGGACGACGACGTCTCGCTCAGCTGGTCCGCGACCACCGGCGCGGTGACCCGGCACGCCGACGGGCGGGCCGAGGTCGTCGGCGACGACGTCTTCGCCGTGCTCGAGGCCGAGCTGGCCGCGGGGTCGCCCGCGGACCACTGGGTGGGCTACCTCGGGTACGCGTGCCGGACCGACCTGCCCGCCACGGTCGGCGCCGACGTACCGGGCGCGCTGCCCGATGCGGTGTGGATGCGGCCGCGGGAGGTCCGGTTCTTCGAGCACCCGCCGCCGCCGCGAGTTTCGTCGGCCGGCCGACAGAACCCGCGGCGGGACGACGAAGCTTTGTCGTCCCGGGTCGGATTTCGTCGGCCGGCCGACAAAACTCCGCCGCCCGCCCACGCGCCCGACGAGATCCCGCCGCCCGCCTACGCCGCCGCCTTCGACCGCGTCCAGGAGCACCTGCACGCCGGCAACACCTACGAGGTCAACCTCACCTACCGGGTGGAGGTGGAGAGCCCGGCCGACCCGCTGACGACCTACCTGCGGCTGCGCGAGCTCAACCCCGCGCCGTACGCCGGGTTCCTCCAGCACGACGTGCCCGGGGCGCGGGCGTGGCTGCTGAGCAGCAGCCCCGAGCGCTACGCGCTCGTCGGCGCCGACCGCACGGTCGAGACCAAGCCGATCAAGGGCACGACCCCGCGCGGCGCCACTCCGCAGGAGGACGAGGAGCAGCGGCGGCGGCTGGCCGAGGACCCGAGGTTCCGCGCGGAGAACCTGATGATCGTCGACCTGCTGCGCAACGACCTCTCGATGGTGTGCGACCCGGGGACGGTCGTGGTCCCGAGCCTGATGGCGGTGGAGTCCTACGAGACCGTGCACCAGCTGGTGAGCACCGTCCGCGGCCACCTGCGTGACGACGTCACCACCGTGCAGGCGCTGCGCGCCCTCTTCCCGGCCGGCTCCATGACCGGCGCGCCGAAGCTGCGCACGATGGAGGTGATCGAGGAGGTCGAGTCGACGCCGCGCGGGCCCTACTCCGGTGCCTTCGGGTGGATCGCCGCCGACGGCCGTGCCGACCTCGGCGTGGTGATCCGCAGCCTGACCACTGCCGGCGACGGCCGCTACGAGCTGGGCACCGGCGGCGGGATCACCGTCCGGTCGACGGTGCAGGATGAGCACGAGGAGTCGCGCTGGAAGGCCGAGCGCCTGCTGCGCGCGTTGGCCCTTCGAGACGGCTCTGGCGCGCCTCCTCAGGAACCGGAAGACGGAAGAAGGAAGCCACGCCGATGAGCGAGCCCGAGGTCGCCGGGGCCGAGGAGCGGCACGCCAGCTGGTTGGAGCTCTTCTTCGACCTGGTCGCGGTCGCGGGGATCGGGATGCTCGCGCACCTGCTCGTCTCCGACACCAGCGCCGGCGGCATCGGGGTCTACGTGATCGCCTACACCGCGATCTGGATGATCTGGGCCTGCTTCACCCTCTACAGCAACGTCGCCGGCCAGGAGGCGCACGTCGGCCTGATCCTCGGCGCGATGTTCGTGCTCGGCGTGATGACCGCGGCCGTGCCCGAGATCCACGACGAGCACGCGCGGGCGTTCGCGATCGCGTACGTCGTCGGCCGGTTCCTCGCCGGCCGGCCCTGGCAGCGGGCCACCGTGGTCACGGACCTGCCGATCGTGCAGACCGGCGGCGGGATCGTGCCGTGGGTCGTGTCGTTCTGGTTCGAGGGCACGGCCCAGTACGCGCTGTGGGCGCTCGGACTGACCATCGACCTGTGGTTCCTGGTGTCCACCAGCAAGGACCGGCTGGTCGCCAGCACCCAGGAACGCCTCGACCGCGTCCGCTCCTCCCGCCGCGGGCGCAACCGCGGGCGCGCCGAGCAGGTGCCGGCGACCATCGAGACGGTCGACGCCGACGTGCCCCACCTGGGCGAGCGGCTCGGCCTCTTCGTGCTCATCGTGCTGGGCGAGGGGCTGGTGCAGATCATCGACGCCGCGAGCGAGGCCGAGTGGAACCGGCCATTGGCCGTCACCGGTGCCGGCGCCTTCGCGCTGATGTTCGGCCTCTGGGCGGTCGCCGTCCGCTTCGGGTACGCCGGCGTCGCGCTGCTGCCCGACCGCGGGCTGTCCCCGCGGCTCTCCTGGCCGGCGCACCTGCTGGCGACGCTCGGGCTCGCGACCGTCGCCGCGGTGCTCGGCGGGCTGGTCGCGGCTCCGCACGAGGACGTGGGGGACCGGGTGCGGTGGATCCTCGTGGTCGCGTACGGCGGCTACGCGCTGCTCTCGGCCGGGATCCACCTCGCACACGGGCGGGTGCCGGTGGCGGCGTGCCTCGCCGTACCCATGGTGGCCGCGGCGGCCGTCGCCGCCGTCCCGGGCGGCCTGGACGCCGAGGCGGTGGTGTGGGTGCTCGTAGCGGGCGTCGTGGTCGCGCTGTCCGCCCACGACCGGCTGGCGAGGTCGTCCGCCCCGGCGTGACGTAGCCGTCACAACTTCTGGTTACCGTGGTCGTCATGGAGAACGCCCACGTCATCGTGCTCTTCGGCGCGACCGGCGACCTGTCGCGGCGCAAGCTGCTCCCGGGTCTGATGCGCCTGTGGCAGGCCGGGCTGCTCGACGACACCCGGATCGTCGGCACGTCGCTGGACGACGTCGACACCGAGGGGTTCGTGCGGATCGCCCACGAGTCGTGCGAGGAGTTCGGCAAGCGGGCGCTGTCCCCGGAGGAGTGGGAGACGTTCTCCGGGATGCTCAGCTTCGTCCCGCAGAGCGCCGGACCGCCGGCGCTGGCCGAGGCGGTGCGGGAGGCGGAGACCGAGCTCGCGCGCGGCGGCCGGCCGGTCGACTTCCTGCACTACCTCAGCGTCCCGCCGAAGGCCGCGCTGGACGTCGTACGACAGCTCGACGAGGCCGGGCTGGTCAAGCAGTCGCGGATCGTGATGGAGAAGCCCTTCGGGACCGACCTCGAGTCCGCCCGCCGGCTCAACGAGCGGCTGCACCAGGTCTTCGACGAGGCCCAGATCTTCCGCATCGACCACTTCCTCGGCAAGGAGGCCGCCCAGAACATCCTGGCGTTCCGCTTCGCCAACGGCCTCTTCGAGCCGATCTGGAACCGCAACTTCATCGACCACGTGCAGATCGACGTCCCCGAGACGCTGGGGCTGGAGGGCCGCAGCCGCTTCTACGAGGGCACCGGTGCCTACCGCGACATGGTCGTCACCCACCTGATGCAGGTGCTGGCGTTCATGGCGATGGAGCCGCCGACGTCGCTCGCGCCGGGCCCGATCAGCGACGAGAAGCTCAAGGTGTTCCGGTCGATGCGCCCGATCGAGCCGCACAACGTCGTGCGCGGCCAGTACGCCGGGTACCGCGACCACGACGAGGTCGCCGACGACTCCGACACCGAGACGTTCGTGGCGCTCAAGGTCGAGATCGACAACTGGCGCTGGGCGGGCGTGCCGTTCTACCTGCGCACCGGCAAGAAGATGGCCGAGGGTGCGCGGATCATCTCGATCGCGTTCAAGGAGCCGCCGCTGACGATGTTCCCGCGCGGCTCGAACGCCGGCACCCAGGGTCCCGACCACCTCACCTTCGACCTCGCCGACCAGTCGCGGATGTCGCTGTCCTTCTACGGCAAGCGCCCCGGGCCGGGCATGAAGCTGGAGAAGCTCTCGATGCAGTTCGCGACCCACGAGACGTCGTCCTCGCTCGCGGTGCTCGAGGCCTACGAGCGGCTCATCCACGACGCGCTCCGCGGCGACCACACGCTGTTCACGACGGCCGCCGGCATCGAGACCCTGTGGGAGAAGTCGATCCCGCTCCTGGTCACCCCGTCCCCGGTCCGCACCTACCCCGTCGGCAGCTGGGGACCCAACGCCATCCACCAGCTCGTCGCCCCGCACGCCTGGCGGCTGCCGTTCGAGCGGTCCTGGCGCGAGCACAACGACTACGGGCAGTAGCGGGGTCGGGGCGGGGACGCGCCGCTGGCGACCGGTGGTTTTCGTTCAATTGAGGCTCTTGTGACGCATCCGTGGGTAGCTGGTCGGGCGGCCGCGCGGTAGCCGACCGGCTCCCGCCGTCCAGGACCTCGCTGGCGCTCGGCCGCTGCGCGGCGGCCTGCGGCCGTCCTTGACTGCGGGTCCCTGCCGGTCGGCTCGAGGGCGCGGTTTGTCGGCCCGGGCTCCGCCCGCGCCGCCGCTACGCGGCCGCCCGCGCCACCACCATGGGTCCGAGACGTCTCAGCGGTCACACCAGCCACGCCAGGTCGAACCGGTCGGGGGAAACCCGCACGACACGCCGCTCCGGCCCGGCGTGTCGTGCGGGTCTCCCCGGGCAGGTGTCGACAGCAGGACCACCGATCAACCCCCAGGCCGGGAGACCGCGCCGACACCCGCGGGCCGTCCCCGCCTCGTCGGCCTGCCGGTCGCAACCCCGTGGCACCCCCAGCCCACGGTCGCCGGCCCGGGTCACGACACCCACGGATGCAGCAGGAGAGCCGCAATTGAACGCTCAGGCACCGCTACCGGCGGGTAGCCGGTACCTGGCCGTTCAATTGCTTGGTCGCGAACGGCGCCCGGGCCGCCCGCCCGAGAGCGGAACAATTGAACGCTCACGCGCACCCGCCGACATCCCCGGGCTCACCCCGAACCGTGCAGCCGGGCCGCCTGGCGCACCAGGTGGTCGCGCTCGGCGAGGTTCCCGGCCTGCGACGCGGCGGCGGCGTAGAGCGCGTGCGCGGCCGGCCGGTCGCCCGCGCGCTCGGTGAGCCACGCCTGCACGGCCGTCCGGCGCGGCACGTCCGGGGGTACGGCGCGCAGCGCGGCCAGCCCCGCGAGCGGGCCGTCGACCTCGCCGACCACGACCGCCCGGTTGAGCGCGACGACGGGTGAGCCGGTGAGCGCCAGCAGCTCGTCGTACCACTCCAGGACCTGCGGCCAGTCGGTCTCCGCCGCCGACGGTGCGTCGCAGTGCAGGGCGGCGATCGCGGCCTGGGCCTGGTACTCGCCCAGCCGGTCCTGGGCAAGCGCAGTCTGGAGGACGTCGACCCCCTCGGCGACCAGGCGGGTGTCCCACCGGGAGCGGTCCTGCTCCTCGAGCGGTACCAGTGCCCCCTCGTCGGTCCAGCGCGCGGCCCGCCGCGCGTGGTGGAGCAGCATCAGGGCGAGCAGCCCGCCGACCTCGGGCTCGTCGCTCGCCGCGGCGAGCATCCGGGTCAGCCGGATCGCCTCCGCGGCCAGGTCGACGTCGCCGGTGTAGCCCTCGTTGAAGACCAGGTAGAGCACCTGCAGCACGGCGCGCAGGTCGCCGGGAGGCCCGACCCCCGCGTCGGCGACGGTGCGCTTGGCGCGGCTGATCCGCTGCGCCATCGTCGGCTCCGGCACGAGGAAGGCTCCGGCGATCTGCCGGGTGGTGAGCCCGCCGACGGCCCGCAGCGTGAGGGGGACGGCCGAGGCCGGGGTCAGCGCGGGGTGGCAGCACAAGAAGAGCAGCAGCAGCGTGTCGTCCCCCTCCTCGGCCGGCCCGGGCGCCGGCTCGTCGGCGACCCGCTCCTCCCGCGCGCGCCGGGCCGTCTCGGAGCGGCCCGCGTCGACCAGCTTGCGCCAGGCGACCGTGACCAGCCACCCCGCCGGGTCTTCGGGCATCGCGTCCGGCCAGCGGCGTACCGCCTCGACCAGCGCCTCCTGGACGGCGTCCTCGGCCGACGCGAAGTCCGCTCCGCGGCGGACGAGGGCGCCCAGGACCCGTGGGGTGAGGTCCCGGACCAGCTCCTCGAGCCGGTCGTCAGCCACGCCGCCCACGGTCAGCCACCCACGGTCAGTCGAGCTCGCCGGGCCGCTCGTCGAGGAACGGCCGCACCTCGATCCACTCCTGCAGCGCCACCCCGCCGGCGCCGGGTGCCGAGGAGAGGAACGCGGCCACCTCGTGGGCGCGCTCGACCGACTCGACGTCGATCGCCATCCAGCCGGCGATCAGGTCCTTGGTCTCCGCGAACGGCCCGTCGGTCACCGGCGCGCGACCCTCGCCGTCGTACCGGACGAACGCACCCTCGGGGGAGAGCGCCTGGGCGTCGACGAACTCGCCGCGCTCGCGGAGCGTGTCGGCCACGTGGTCCATGAACGCGATGTGGTCCCGCACCTCCTGCGGCGTCCACTGGTCCATCGGGATGCAGCCGGCCTCGGTGCGGGTCGGGCCGCCGCGGTAGTGCTTGAGCAACAGGTACTTCGCCATCTCGATCTCTCCTCGGTCCGGTGCCGCCGTGGTGGTCGGCACACCCCAGGGACGGAGCCGGCCGTCCGTTCTCGACATCGTGCTGCGGAGCTGATGTCCCCCGTCCGGCGAGCGACCGGGCGGGCGTCACGAGGACTGCTGGACGGACGGTACGCCGGCAGCGGCGTCGAGCCGCTCGCGGACCGCGCGTGCGGCCTGCTCGTAGACGCCGGGGCGGCCGAGCAGCGATCGCAGGTTGGCGGAGTCCAGGTAGGCGTCGAGCTCGTAGGTGAGCTGGGCGGCGTCGGCGTCGGGAGCGATCTCACCGACCGCCTGGGCGGCCCGGACCGACTCCTCGAGGAGGCCGAGCCACTCCTGGTCCACGACGGCGAGCGCGTCGCGGACCGCACCGGGCCGCGCGGCGTACTCGTGCGACGCGCGGGCGAAGAAGCAGCCTCCGGGGAAGCGTCGGTCGCTGGAGTAGGTCAGCCACGCGTCGATCAGCGCCCGCACCTGCGCCAGGCCGGGAGGCTGCTCGAGCGCCGGCTCGATGACGCTGCGGGCGAAGATCGCGCGGGCGGCGCGGATCGTGGCCAGCTGGAGCTCCTCCTTGCTGCCGAAGTGCCCGATCAGCCCGCTCTTGCTCAGGCCCAGCTCGGTCGCGAGCCGCCCGATCGACAGGCCGTCGAGGCCCTCGACCGACGCGATGTCCACCGCGACGCGCAGCACCTCGCGCCGGGTCCGGTCGCCCCGTCGGATCCGTCCGTCGCTCGCGGCCCGCCCGGGCTCGTCGGTCTCGACTGTCATGTCCGGCACATCCTAGATCGCAGGGGTGGTGGGATCGGGCAAACAAATAGTACGATCGTTCGTATTGTTTGTTCCAGAAGTTCGGAGGAGGACTGAGATGACCGCCCTGATGTTCCGCCCGGCCGACCCGGCCGACGCCGGCGCGCTGACCGCGCTCCTCGCAGGGCTGTCGCCGGACTCGGCGTACCTCCGCTTCCAGACCGCGATCGGGCCGAAGCCGCTCCCGTCGGTCGTGCGGGCCCTGCTGCCCGAGGGGGTGCGGGGGCGCGCCCTGCTCGGGTACGTCGGTGACGAGCTCGTGGCGCACGGCGTCTGGGTGCGCATCGGGCCGTGCCGCGCGGCAGAGATCGCGCTGGTCGTCGCGGACGAGCGGCAACGGGAGGGGATCGGGTCCGCACTCGCCGCCGCGCTCCTCGACGACCTGGCCGCGCGCGGCATCGAGCGCGTCGAGGTCTTCGCCGGTGCCGGCAACCGGGCCGTCGCCCGGATGATGGCGAGCGCCGCGCCGGAGGCCGAGCGGGAGAGGGACGGCGCGACCGTCAGCTACTCCTTCGCCGTGGGCGACCGGGCCGTCCAGCCGGTGACCGCCGCCCGTGCGCCCGGGCGCCCCGCGGCGGCGTAGGTCGCGTAGCGGTCATCTCGTGTAGACGCCGTCCGGCGTCTCGACCTGCACGGGCTCGCCGTCCTCGGAGAGCGTGACGACCCGGTCGCCGAAGGCCGCCCGGTGGTCGACGATCTCCACCTCGCGCGGCTCCTCGCCGTGCCGGCCGGCACGCCACGAGCCCTTGCGGCCGTACCACCACACGGTCCCGTCGTCCACCTGGACGACGTAGTCGGTCGTGACGTGCTCGCCCCGCTCCCAGGTCAGCGCGGACGCGTTGACGCCGTCCATGGAGTACGTCTCGTCGACGTAGATCAGGAGCAGCTCCCCGCCGGGCCCGTCGAACGCGAGGGCGTCGCCGGGCACCATCGAGATCCACGATCCCTCCGGCCCCGGGTGGTCCTCCGGCGCCGAGGAGCCGGACGCGCAGCCCGCGAGCAGCGGGGCGAGCAGCAGCGCGAGGACGACCTTCACGCGCGCCATGATCGCGGATCAGCCGCGCTGCCGCCGCCCGTCGTCGGTGTAGGACACCGAGCCCAGGTCGACGGTGCGACGCGCGTTGGCGAGCGCCGCCACGACGACCGTGCCCAGCGGGCCGCTGCGGTCGAAGACCGAGGCGGTGCCGACCGCGATGCCGTCGTTCTCCACCCGGTCGGTCGCGAGCAGCCCGATCTCGATCCCGTCGGGCTCGCGCGCGAGCGTGAGGGTGATGTCGGTGTTGATGTACTGCACGCCCCGGCTGCCCCAGTTGGTCACCATGCTCGCCCCGTCGGCGGTGGCGGCTGCGGCCTGGAAGCCGGTGAGCGGCTCGTCCGGCAGGATCGGGACCGCCGTGCTCCAGGTCGCCTTGCGGTCGCCGTTCTGGTGCTCGAGGAAGTTCTGCGACCAGCCCTGCGACGAGGCGACGTACGGCGCGCGCGGCTCGGTCGTCGCCGGCGGCACGACGTCGGTGGGCGGCGGTGAGGGTCGTTCGGCCGGCGACCAGACCTCGCCGTCGGCGCTGGCCGAGGGCCGCAGGAAGGTCGCCGTCCCCCGCGCGACCCGCTCGCCCTCCTGGGTCAGGATGACGTCGACCAGGCAGATCCGCCGACCCTCGCGCTCGACCTCGGCGGTCAGCGTGCACGGCACCATCCGGGCCGGGCGGAACAGGTCCACCGCCCAGCGCGCCGGTCGCAGGTCGGTCCGCCCCGCGGCGGCCAGCTCCCGCTCGGCGGCCCACGAGAGCGCGCCGCTCAGTGCCACGCCGTGCATCTGGTCGTCGCTCCACATGCTGCAGGCGAGCGGGGCGGGCTGCAGGGTGGGCGTCGCCGGGTCGCCGGTGGGGGTGAAGAAGGAGATCGGGTCGGTCACCGTCGCATTCTCGCGGTCGTCGCAATGGTCCCGGGTGCGGGGTGGCGGGGGTCGCCGTCCCTGCGTGGCCTCCTCGTCGCTACCTCGCCGTGTCGCCGACGGCGTCCGCCGGGGTCGAGGTCCGCTGCGGCGCCACGCCTCGGTTTGACGCTCCTTCGTCGGCCTCGCAGCTGCCGGCGTCCCCCGCCGCGAGGAGCCGGTCGGTGCGGGGTGGCGGGGGTCGCCGTCCCTGCGTGGCCTCCTCGTCGCTACCTCGCCGTGTCGCCGACAGCGTCCGCCGGGCTAGGGCGCCGCTGCGGCGCCACGCCTCGGTTTGACGCTCCTTCGTCGGCCGCGCAGCTGCCGGCGCCCCCGCCGGGGCGCTGTGGCCTGAGCGGGTCGGCCGGGGCTACTCCTCCGGCGGGGCCGCTGCGGCCAGCGCGCCGAGGAGCGCCGTGGTGGAACTGACCAGCCGCTGCTCGTCGTAGGGGGCGAGCTGGGCGGCGTTCACGCTCTGCACGAGGCCGCCGGTCTGGACGAAGCCGGTGACGAGGATGCCGGAGGTCCGTGGCTTGACCGCGACCCGGGCCGCGTCGGCGCCGGGGACCTCGACGGGCCGCAGCTGCTGCGCGATCGCGCCCATGGAGTCGAGCGCGGCGTCCAGGCCGCCGTCGAACCACAGGTAGGAGACGTCGTACGCCGGCCCGCCCTCGCCCACCGGCGTGAACGTGCAGCGGGGCTGGTCGGTGGTGCCGGTCTGCTCGCTGACGCGGGCCCCGGCCAGCCGGCTGACCTCGACCGCGGTGAGCCCGTCGCACGGGCTCCACGCCACGTCGGCCGCCTGCGACTTCGCGGCACCCGCCCGTTCGGAGTCCGACCCCGTGCCCGACCCCGTGCCCGAACCAGTGTCCGAACCAGTGTCCGATCCGGCGCACCCGGCGAGCAGGAGGGCCGCCGCGACGAGCGCGGCGGCCGGCGGCCGGACCGTCACGGGACCGGGGTCCAGTCCGGGACGGGCGAGGAGGAGCCGGGCAGCCACAGGGTGAGCCGGGCGCCGCCGGACGGCGAGGACCCGGCCTCGACGGTGCCGGCGTGGCGCGCGGCGACCTGGCTGACGATGGACAGGCCGAGCCCCGAGCCCGGCATCGAGCGCGACTCCTCCGAGCGGTAGAAGCGGTCGAAGACGTGGGGCAGGTCGGCCTCGCTGATGCCGTGCCCCTCGTCGTCGACGACCAGGACGCCGTCGGTCAGGCGAACGGTGACGGTGCCGCCCGAGGGGCTCCACTTCGCCGCGTTGTCGAGCAGGTTCGTGACCGCGCGCTCGACGCCGGCCTGCTCGCCGACGACGTACCAGGGCTCGGTCGCGACGTCGAAGCCGACGCCCGGTGCGCGGCGCCGGACCCGGGCGACGGTGCGGTCGACGATGTCGGCCAGGTCGATCTCCTCGACCACGTGGGTCAGCGGCTCGTCGCGGGAGAGCTCCATCAGGTCGCCGATGAGGGTGGTCATCTCCTCGAGCTGGGCTCGCACGTCCGCGAGCAGCTCCTCCTTGGCCGCGGCCGGCAGCCCGCCGGCGCTGTCGGCCTGGGTGAGCAGGTCGAGGTTGGTGCGCAGCGAGGTGAGCGGGGTGCGCAGCTCGTGGCCGGCGTCGGCGACGAGCTGGCGCTGCCGGTCGCGGGAGGCGGCGAGCGCGGCGAGCATCTGGTTGAACGCGGTGGCCAGGCGGGCGACCTCGTCGTCGCCCTCGACCGGGAGGGGGCGGAGGTCCTCGGTGCGGGCGATCTCCTCGACCGCCGCGGTGAGCCGGCGGACGGGTCGCAGGCCGTTGCGCGCGACCCCCCAGCCCGCCATCCCGGCGGCGATGATCCCGGCGATGCCGAAGAGCAGCATCACCAGGCCGAGCCGGCCGAGCACCTGCTGCTGGGACTCCAGGGACTGCGCCAGGATCGCGGTGCGGCCGTCGTCGAGCGAGGTCACGACCACCCGCCAGCGGGTGCCGCCGGTGCCGGTGACCGTGCTGATCGACTGGCGGTGGCCGTCGTTGCGGTCGACCAGCGAGCGCAGGTCGTCCTTCGGGAACGGCGGCTCCTCGGTCGCGACCCCCTGGTTGCCGCTCACGCACGCGACCCACACGTTGGCCGCGTGGAGGACGGCGAGCGGGGTCGGGGTCCCCTCCGTGGCGTCGCACATCTCGGTGGAGGCGGCCTGGGCCCGCTCGACCAGCCCGTCGTCCAGCGTGGCCTGCATCTGCATGCGGACGGTGAGGTAGGCCCCGAGGGCGACGAAGGCGACCGTGACGCCGACGGCGATCGTCGTGAGCAGCGTGACCCGGCTGGCGAGCGAGCGCCGGTAGTGCCACCGGTGGCCGGGGACGGGGTGCGGGACGGTCACGTTTCCTTCAGCACGTAGCCGACGCCGCGCACCGTGTGGATCAGCCGTGGCTCGCCCTCCGCCTCGGTCTTGCGACGCAGGTAGCCGACGTACACCTCGAGAGAGTTGGCGGTCGTGGGGAAGTCGTAGCCCCAGACCTCCTCGAGGATGAACGAGCGCTCCAGGACCCGCCGCGGCCGGCGCAGGAACATCTCCAGCAGCGCGAACTCGGTGCGGGTCAGCTCGATCGCCCGGCTGCCACGGCGCACCTCGCGGGTCGCGATGTCCATCGAGAGGTCGGAGAAGGCGAGCAGCTCCTCCTCGTCCTCCGGTCGCGGCGCGACCCGGCGCAGGAGCGCGCGCAGCCGGGCGAGCAGCTCCTGGAGCGCGAACGGCTTGGTGAGGTAGTCGTCGGCACCGGCGTCGAGGCCCTCGACCCGGTCGCCGACCGCGTCGCGCGCGGTGAGGACGAGGATCGGTACGTCGTTGCCGGCGGTGCGCAGCGCCTTGGTGGTCTCGATGCCGTCGAGCCGGGGCATCATCACGTCCATCACGACGACGTCGGGTGCGGACGACGCGATGCCGGCCAGGGCGTCGGCGCCGTCGGCCGCCAGGGCCACGTCGTAGCCGTTGAACTCCAGGGAGCGGCGCAGCGACTCGCGGACGGCCTTGTCGTCGTCGACGACGAGGACGCGCGGCTTCGGCCCCGGCGAGGTGGTCACGGGCTCACTCTGCCAGTCGAGGCTGAACCGGTACTGAGAACGGCTCTCACCCGTCGGGACGGCGCCTCAGACGTAGCGGGACGCGATGTCGGCCGCGCGCGCGGCGTAGCCGCCGCCGAAGTGGCAGGCGTGCACGAGCAGCGGGAACAGCTGGTGCAGCCCGACCCGGTCCGCCCAGCCGTCGGCGAGCGGGGTGGCCTCGGCGTAGGCGTCGAGCACCCGGGGCAGGTGCGGCAGGCCGAAGAGGGCGAGCATCGCCAGGTCGACCTCGCGGTGCCCGCCGTACGCCGCCGGGTCGATCAGCCAGGCCCGCCCGTCCAGGCCCCACAGCACGTTGCCGTTCCACAGGTCGCCGTGCAGGCGGGCCGGGGGCTCCTCGGGGACCAGCTCGGCCAGCCGCGGGACGACGGCCTCGACGGTGGCGGCCTGGCCGGGGGCGGCGGCGCCGCGGTCTCGGGCGAGCCGGAGGTAGGGGAGCAGCCGACGCACGGCGTAGAACTCCGCCCAGGTCTCGGCCGGCTTGTTCGGCAGTGGCAGCCGGCCGATGAAGCCGTCGCTGTCCAGGCCGAACCCCGGCGCACCGGCCGCGTGCGTCGCGGCGAGCTCGCGGCCCAGGGCGGTCGCCACGTCGACCGAGCTCTTCCCGGGCTCGACCCAGCGCAGGATGACGCACTCGTCGTCGGCGCCGAGCACCTCGGGCACGGCGACGCCGCCGTCCGCGGTCGCCTCGGCCAGCCACCGCAGCCCGGTCGCCTCGGCCGCGAAGAACCCGTCGGGCGCGTGCGGGAGCGTCTTCATCAGCGCGGTGGTCCCGTTGCTCAGGCGCAGCCGGGTGGCGGTCGAGATGTCGCCGCCGGCGATCGGTGCCGTGGCCACCACCGACGAGCCGAGGAGCTCCTCGGCCCGGCGGGCGACCAGCGGCTGGCGGGTCACGGGGTGGGACCACCCCAGGGCTGCTCCGCGCGCAGCCGGTCCACCAGCGCCGCTGCCGTCCGCTCGACCATGGCGAGGACCTCCTCGAAACCGCTGTCCCCACCGTAGTACGGGTCCGGTACGTCGCTCCCCGGATCGCGCGGGTCGAAGTCACGGAACAGCCGGATCCGGTCGGTGGGGCCGCCCAGGTCGGCGAGGTTCTGGCCGTCCATCGCGAGGACCAGGTCCGCCTCGTCCGCGTCGGTGCCCACCCACTGCCGGGCTCGGTGCCGGCTGGCGTCGTACCCCGCGGTGGCGAGGGTGGCCGCGGCTCGCCGGTCCATCGGGTCGCCGACGTGCCAGCCTCCGGTGCCCGAGCTCGTGACCTCGACGGCGTCGTCGAGGCCTGCGTCGGCGAGGCGCTCCTCGAGCACGACGTGCGCCATGGGCGAGCGGCAGATGTTGCCGAGGCACACCACCGCGACCCGGTAGCCGCCGGGTCGCCGTGCGGGCGGGAGGGTCGTCACTCCTGGGCGTCGCCGAAGAGAAGGCCGACGATCCAGGTGACGACCGTGATCACGATCGCGCCGCCGACGGCGTTCCAGAACCCGTCGACGTAGAAGTCGATGTCGAAGAGGTTCACCAGCCACTCGGTGAACAGCAGCATCAGCGCGTTGATCACGAGCAGGAACAGCCCGAGCGTGATGATGATGAACGGGATCGAGAGGAACTTGATGATCGGGCTGACGAACGAGTTCACGATGCCGAGGATCAGCGCGACGAACAGCAGCGCCCAGAAGTTGTCGGCGACCTGGTCCCAGCCGGTCGAGTCGCCGAAGCCGATGCCGTCGAGGATCAGGACCGCCGCGGCCAGCGCGACGACGTTGGTGGCCAGCCACCCGGCGAACTTGAGGAGTCCCACGGCGCCAGCCTAGGGGGTCGGGCCGCGCCGGCTCGCGGCTTCGCTCCCGCGTCTGAACGGAAACGGCACCCCCAGCGCGCGGGCCCCCTCCCCACTGCGCCCGGGCCGCGGTCAGGCCGTGGGTGCCCAGTTGCCGTGGAAGCCGGCCGGCACCCGCCCGGGCAGGTGGACCTCCGCGACGTCGTCGAGGGTGCCCGCGTCGAGCAGGACCAGCGAGCTGCGGTCGGTGGCGCGGTCGTGGACGTAGCCCATCAGCACGCCGTCGTCCTCGGCGGCGTCGGCCGAGGAGGGGACGAAGCAGAACTCGCTGACCTCCTTGCCGGCCCCGAGGTGCCGCAGCGTGGTGGTGCCCGCGACGACGTCGTGCTTGAGGACCCCGTCGCCGGTGCGGACGCCCTCGGCGACGACGCCGGCGGCGTACCCGTAGCGGTGCCGGCGGCCGGTCAGCCGCTCGTCGTGGCGCGGGAACTCCTGGCTGTGCTCGTCGAACCGGTGCTCGTGGACCTTGCCGGCGGCGGTGTCGACGGTGAAGCGGGTCAGGTACGCCGGTCCCTCGTTGGGTCCGGTGAAGTCGGTCGCGAACATCCGGTCGTGGCGCACCGCGTCGATGACGACGTCGGTGCCGTCCTCGTAGGCGTTGAGGGTGTGGAAGACGTAGCAGGGGTCGATGTCGAACCACCGGACGTCCGCGCCCGTGCCGTCGCGCGGCAGCAGCCCGATCCGGGCGGGGTAGTCGGCATCCCACGAGTAGGGCAGCACGCGTGCGGCGGGCGCGCCGGTGCGCAGGGTCTGGTCGATGAGCCGGTCACTCACCGCCTGCACCGGACGGGGCGGCTCCCCCGCGACCATGCCGAGGTCGAAGGTGACCGGCAGGTCGTAGACGACCAGGTAGTGCTCGGTCAGCGCGCAGTCGTGGATCATCGGGCTGCCGGTCACCTCGATCTCGACCTGGTGCCGCACCCGGCCGTCGACCCCGACCACGGAGTAGTCGACCAGGTTGCCGCGCGTCCAGCTGTAGGAGACGCCGTGGAGCTCGCCGGTCGCCGGGTCCTCGTGCGGGTGCGCGGTGTAACCGCCGGTGATCGTGCCCAGGTCGCACGGCCCGACGGTGTCGAGCTCGTGGGTCAGCGCGTAGGGCTGGCCGCCGGCCTCGACGATCGCGAGCGTGCGACCGCCGTGCTCGAGGACGTTGGTGTTCGGCGGGAAGTCGTCGCCGACCGCGCGGACGTAGCGGTTGCGGTACCACTGGGCGCGACCCTCGGCGAGCCGTACGCCGTGCACCATGCCCTCGCCCAGGAACCAGTGGTACCGGTCGCCCGGGTCGGTCGGTGGGTTGGGTCCGATGCGCAGGTAGCGGCCGTCGAGGTGGGCGGGGATCTCGCCGGTGACGTCGAGGTCGAACGCCGTGCGCTCCTCGTGGACGGGGGCGAAGTTGTCGTTCAGGTAGCGGTTCATGCCGGCTCCGATGCCCTGTCAGCACACCTCTCGCGCTGCTGCCGATCGACGATACGCGGCACCCGGCCCCTCCTCCGACGGTCTGGACCGGTGGGTTAGCGTCGGCGGCGTGTTCCCGGTCGGCGGCGTGGGGGTGATGCTTCTCCTCATCGGTGGCGCCGCCCTCGTGTGCTGGCTGCTCGCGCTCGCGCTGCGGCCGCGCCTGGGCTGGCTCACCGCCGGCGCGATCGCCGGGTTCGTCTGGTCGGTGGCTGTGATCGCGTCGATCACGCTCATCCCCGCGAACGGCGCCCCGGGCATCGTGCCGGCCGAGGGCCGGCTGACGACCTGCTCGTGGGACATCGGCGGCCCGGCGCCGGACGGGTTCTGGATCGTGGGGGGCGGGCAGCGGACGCTGAACGCCGTCGTCTTCGTGCCTGCGGGCGCCCTGCTGGTCCTGGCGCTGGCACGCTGGCCACGGGTGGCGGTGGTCGGCGTGCCGGTCGGGCTGGCACTGCTGGCGGCGTACTCGGTCGGCATCGAGCTGACCCAGCTCGCGCTCGCGCGCATCGACCGGTCCTGCGACGTCACCGACGTCGTCGACAACGTCACCGGAGCGGTCATCGGGGTCGGGGTCGGCCTCGTGCTGGCGCTCGTGCTCCGGCCCTGGCGGCAGCGGCCCGGGACGGCCTGACGTCCTAAGGTGACCGGCATGACCACACCCCAGCCCCGGCCGAACGTGGCGGAGATCCCGCCCTACGTCGCCGGGAAGCCGCCGACGGTGCGCCCCGGGATGACCTCCTACAAGCTGTCGTCGAACGAGAACCCCTACCCGCCGCTCCCGGGCGTCGTCGAGGCCGTGCAGGCCGGCGTCGGCGCCATGAACCGCTACCCCGACATGGGCAGCGTCGCGCTCTACGAGGCGCTGTCGCAGAAGTTCGGCGTGCCGGTCGAGCACCTGTCGGTCGCCACCGGCTCGGTGGGCCTGATCTACCAGCTGGTGCAGGCGTTCTGCGACCCCGGCGACGAGGTCGTCTTCGCGTGGCGCTCCTTCGAGGCCTACCCGATCGCGGTCGCCGCTGCGGCCGCGACCGCCGTGAAGGTGCCGGTCACCGCCGACGGCCGGCACGACCTGGACGCGATGGCCGCCGCGATCACCGACCGCACCAAGGTCGTGCTGGTCTGCACGCCCAACAACCCCACCGGCCCCGCGGTCTCGCAGGCCGAGCTCGACGCCTTCCTCGCGAAGGTCCCACCGCACGTCCTGGTCGTCGTCGACGAGGCCTACCTGGAGTTCGTGCGGATGGCCGACCCCGTCGACGGGCTCGCTACCTACGGCGCCCGCGACAACGTCGTCCTCACCCGCACGTTCTCCAAGGCGTACGGCCTGGCCGGCTTCCGGGTCGGGTACGCCGTCGCGCCGGCGCCGATCGCGGGGGCGCTGCGCGCCGTCTCGCTGCCCTTCGGCGTCTCGACGGTCGCCCAGGCGGCCGCGATCGCGTCGCTCGGGCGGCAGGACGAGCTCCTCGAGCGGGTCGAGTCGCTGGTCGCCGAGCGGGCCCGCGTGGTCGACGGCCTGCGCTCGGTCGGCTGGCAGGTGCCCGAGGCCCAGGGCAACTTCGTGTGGTTCGACCTCGGCGACCGCACGCTCGACTTCGCGGCGGCCGCCGACGAGGCCGGCATCGTCGTGCGCCCGTTCGTCGGCGAGGGGTGCCGCGTCTCGATCGGCGAGGACGAGGCCAACGACCGCCTGGTCTCGGTCGCGGGGTCGTTCACGCGCTAGCCGGGCTGGGCCGGGCTGGGCTGGGCCGGGCCGGGCTGGGCCGGGCGGGTGGGCGGTGAGCTGTCCACCGTTGGCGCGGGTCGAAGGGTGGAGCACTCACCGCCGGCCGGGCGGCCCCGACTCCGTCACGCGCTGACCGGCTCCGCGGCCGGCTCGGGCCGCCGGTCCATCTCGCGCCAGCGCGGGTCGACGGCCGGCAACATGGTGACGGCGAAGTAGGCGATGCCGACGGCGAGCATCGCCCACGACAGACCGAGGCCGGTGACGAGCGCACCGCCGAGCAGGCCGCCGAGCGGCATCAGGGCGAAGCACATCGCGGTGATCAACGACGACACGCGGCCGACGAGCGGCGCCGGGATCCGCTCGAAGATGACCGCGCCGAGCACCGGGTTCAGGAAGCCCGACGCGAAGCCGCCGACCACGCAGAAGCCGATGACCAGCCACAGCGGGACGTCGAGGGCGAAGAGCACGAAGCGGGGGAGCCCGGTGATGAGGAACGCGACCAGGTAGGTGCGGTAGCGCGACAACCGGTCCGCCCAGGCGGCCGCGCAGAGGGCGCCGACCATGGAGGCGCCGGCGAAGACGCCGAGGACGAGGCCGATCACCGCCGCACCACCGCCGTTGTCGCGAGCCCAGACCGGGAGCAGGACCGACACCCACGAGAGGTCGAGCAGGTTCGTGAGAGCCACCATGACGGCGATGCCGAAGAGCACCCGGTCGCGCCGGAGGAACCGCCACCCTTCGCGGAGCTGCTCGCGGTAGGGCTCGGCCGGCGTGGTGTCGTCGGCGTCCGGGGCGACCGGCCGGAGCGACGCCGTCGTCACCAGCAGAACGAGGGCGGACAGGCCGAAGCTGGCCGCGTCGACGACGAGGGCGTTCGCCGGTCCGACCGCGGCGATCAGCAGGCCGGCGCAGGCCGCGCCGACCATCGACGACCCGCGCTCGACGGCGCCGCTGAGCCCGGTGGCGCGCTCCGTCGGCACGCCGGCGTGCGCCACGATCGCTGGGATGAGCGCGTGCTTGGCCGCGTCGCCGGGTCCGCGCAGGGCGCCCGCCAGCGCGACCAGTCCCAGGAAGACGCCGAACGTGAGCTGGCCGGTGTGGTGCAGGAGCGGGATCGCCCCGACGACCGCGGTCGAGCCGAGGTCGCAGGCGACGGTGACGCGGCGGGCCCCCAGCCGGTCGATCACCGGCCCGCCGAGGACCTTGAGCAGCACCATCGGCAGCATCTCCGCCAGGGCGACCATGCCGGTCTTGGTGGCGCTGCCGGTGGTCACGAGGACGAACCACGGCAGCGCGATCATCGAGACGCGGGTGCCGGTGAGCGAGATCGCGTCCGCGGTGAGCCAGCCGTACAGCGGCGTGCGGCGGCCCATCACGCCTCCGCTCCGCCGACCAGGCCCGGGTACGGGAAGCCGTTGAGCTGGACGACGTACTGCACCGCCTCCGGGTCGTCCTCGTCCTCCTCGGTGGAGCTCAGGAGGTCCGCGATCTGCTCGACGAGAGCCTTCGCGCGAGCCGGCGTCAGCCGGGTGACCCAGTCGCTGTAGGTGGTCGCGTCCGACCACTCGGGTGGCAGCAGTGGCAGCTCCTCGACCGAGCGCTGGAGGGTCTGGGTCGCGGTGACCACCACCGCCTGCAGGTAGGCCTCCAGCGTCTCCTTCTCGGCCGGGTCCGTCGGCTGCGCGGTGTCCGTCATCGTCGCCTGGTGGGCGGCCTTCCACCAGCGGTCACGAGCGTTGCCGCGCTCGGTGTCCTCCACGACGAAGCCGTGCTTCTCCAGCTGCCGCAGGTGGTACGACGTCGCGCCGGTGTTGAGACCGAGCCGGGTCGCCAGCGTCGTCGCGGTCGCGGGTCCCTCGATGCGGAGGATCCCCAGAATGCGCAGGCGCAGCGGGTGGGTCAGGGCCTTCAGCGCGGTCGGCGACGGAGTGATGGAGGTGACGTCCATGGCAGAACCGTACGACTGCAAAGAGTCATTTGCAAACAAGTCTTTGTAGTTGGGTCAGCGCCGCCACCGTCGAGTACGGTCGGCCCCGATGTTCCCCACCGGACTCGCCGCCGCCCTGATCGCCGCCGCCACGGCGCTGATGCCGCCCCAGCAGGTCCACCAGGCCGCCGAGCTGCACCGCGCCCCCACGCCGGCATCCGTGCTCGCGGACCTGACCCTGCCGCAGCGGGTCGGCCAGCTGCTCGTCGTCGGCACGCCCGCCGACCGGGTGGACCCGCGGACCCGGACCCAGGTGCGACGGCTGCACATCGGCAACGTGATGCTGACCGGTCGCAGCTACGACGGCCGGCGTCCGCCCGCCCGGGTGGCGCGGGCGATGCGCGCGCAGGTCTCCCCGGCCGCCACCGGCGGGGTGGGCCTCCTGGTCGCGACCGACCAGGAGGGCGGCCTGGTGCAGGTCCTGCAGGGCCCTGGCTTCTCCGACATCCCGACCGCGCTGATCCAGGGGACCTGGAGCCTGCCGCACCTGCGTCACGCCGCCCGCACCTGGGCGGGCCAGCTCCGCCGGGTCGGCGTCGACCTCGACCTCGCCCCGGTCGTCGACACGGTTCCCGGGCCCCTGGCGGCCCGGCACAACCCGCCGATCGGGCGCTATGACCGCGAGTTCGGCTACACGCCGCGGCGGGTCGCCCGGCACGGGGTGGCGCTCCTGCGCGGCCTGGACGACGGCGGCGTCGTACCCACCGTGAAGCACTTCCCCGGCCTGGGGCGGGTGCGCGCGAACACCGACACCAGCGCCGGCGTGACCGACCGGGTGACCCGGCGGCACGACCCCTACCTGCGGCCGTTCGCGGCCGCCGTCGACGCGGGTGCCCCGGTCGTGATGATGTCGACGGCGTACTACTCCCGACTGGACCCGAAGCGCCCGGCGGCGTTCTCGCCGTTCGTGATCGGTACCGTCCTCCGCGGCGACCTGGGGTTCGACGGCGTCGTCGTCTCCGACGACCTCGCCCGCGCACGACAGGTCGCGTCGTTCTCCCCGGGCGGGCGGGCACTGCGCTTCGTGCGCGCCGGCGGCGACCTGCTGCTCAGCGTCGACCCCGGGCCGGTGCCCGCGATGTACCACGCCCTGCTCCAGCGAGCCCGCAGCAGCGCAGCCTTCCGCGCGAAGGTCGACGCGGCGGTGCTGCGGGTGCTGCGGGTCAAGCAGCAGCAGGGCCTGCTCCCAGGCACTTCCTAGAGTGGGCGCCATGGGTGACTCGGGTGAGACGCAGGGCAGCTACCTCAGCGAGGGCGACTACGAGCGCGACTCGGACTACATCGACGACCGCATCACGCTGGGTGCGCGCAAGCCCGACCACGGGCCGGTCGGGGGTGACCTCTGGCCGGTCGAGCCGGGGCGCTACCGGCTCGTCGGTGCGCTCGCCTGCCCGTGGGCGACCCGGTCGATCATCGTGCGCCAGCTCCTGGGGCTGGAGGACGTGATCTCCCTCGGCCGGTGCGGCCCGACGCACGACGAGCGCAGCTGGACCTTCGACCTCGACCCCGACGGCCGCGACCCGGTGCTCGGGATCGAGCGTCTCCAGGAGGCCTACCTGGCGCGCTTCCCGGACTACACGAAGGGCATCACGGTGCCGGCCGTCGTCGACATCCCGACCGGCCAGGTGGTCACCAACGACTTCCCGTGGATCACCCACGACCTCTTCGTCGAGTGGCGCGACCACCACCGGCCCGACGCGCCCGACCTGTGGCCCGACGACGTCCGCGACGAGATGGACGACGTCATGGAGCGGGTCTACACGGAGGTCAACAACGGCGTCTACCGCTGCGGGTTCGCCGGGTCCCAGGAGGCGTACGACGCGGCGTACGACCGCCTGTTCGCGACCCTGGACTGGCTCGAGGAGCGGCTCACCGACCGCCGCTATCTCATGGGGGAGTCGATCACCGAGGCCGACGTCCGGCTCTTCACGACGCTGGCCCGCTTCGACGCGGTCTACCACGGCCACTTCAAGTGCAACCGCAACAAGCTGGTCGAGATGCCGGCCCTGTGGGGCTACGCGCGCGACCTCTTCCAGACCCCGGGCTTCGGCGACAACACCGACTTCGAGCAGATCAAGCGGCACTACTACGTCGTCCAGAAGGACATCAACCCCTCCCAGGTCGTGCCGAAGGGCCCGGACCCGTCGGGCTGGCTGACGCCGCACGGCCGCGAGCGGCTGTAGATCGCGCCGGCGTGAGCTGCTGCGGGACGGTGGCGAGTCGGCGCGAGTTGCCTGGGAACGACACGCAGGGAGTCCTGGAGATCGCCGATGTGCCTGCGATGTGCGCAATGTCCTCGAGGGTGCCCTTGACGTGTGATCGAACACATGTTCTAATAGACGTAGATGCAGTAGTCCTCCGGCCGAGCTCGTGGCGGTCGGTGCTCGTCTGGTGACGCGCTGGCATCGACGTCGATTGAAGTCCCGTGTGGTGGCAGTCCCGTGGGCGTCCGTCGATCACAGGTGCGTCCATGTCTGCTGAGCCGTCCCCGGTGCTGCATTCGGTGCTGGCTGCGGTGGCGGCGGTCGAGTCGGCGCTGGCCGAGGTCGCGGGGGTCGACCCGCTGTTCCTGGGCACCGAGGAGAAGGCGGCGGCGCTGCTGGGTCTCAGCGCGGGGATCGACCGGCTCGAGGAGCTGCGGATGCGGGTCCTGGCGGTCGCCGACGACGTCGCCGCAGCCGAAGGTGCCCGGGACGCCGCGACGTGGTTGGCCCACCACGGCCGCCGTGACCGTGCCGAGTGCCGGCGTCGGCTGCGCCTGGGCCGGGCGCTGGTCGAGCACGAGTCGACCGCCCACGCCCTGCGGGACGGGGCGGTCAGCCTGGCCCAGGCCGAGGTCGTCCTCGACGCCGTCGACGCGCTGCCCGATCGGGTCGGCCCGGCCACCCGTGCCGCCGCGGAGCATCGGCTGGTCGACGAGGCCGCCCGGTTCGGGCCCCGGCGGTTGCGGACCCTGGGCCGCCGGGTCCTCGACGTGGTCGCCCCCGAGGTCGCCGAGGAGCTCGAGGGACGACTGCTGGCCGCCGAGGAGGCCCGCGCCGCCGGGGCCACATTCCTGCGCCGCCGCCGGCTCGGTGGCGGGATCAGCGAGCTCGTCTTCCGCGGCCCCGACGCCGTCTCCGACAGGCTCTCCACCTACCTCGAGGCCTTCACCAACCCCCGCCGCCCCGAGACCACCGGCGCCCGCGGCGCCGACAGTGCCGACGGTGCCGGGGACGGTGCCGCAGACGGTGCCGCAGACGGTGAGGACCCGCAGGGACCTCGCGAGGACCGGCGGCCCTACGACCAGCGGCTGGGTGCCGCGTTCGTGTCGTTCCTCGAGGCCGTCGACCCGCAGCGTCTTCCCCTGCACGGAGGAGATGCGACCACCGTCCTGGTCACCGTGCAGCTCGACCAGCTGCTGGCCGACCTCGGGGTGGCCACCATCGCCGACGAGCCCATCTCCGCCGGGCAGGCACGCCGCCTGGCGTGCACCGCCGGGATCATCCCCGTCGTGCTCGACGGCGCCGGCGTGGTCCTCGACGCCGGCCGCACCCGCCGCCTGTTCACCCCGGCCCAGCGCAAGATCCTCGCCGTCACCCAGCCCACCTGCCGGGCCGACGGTTGCGACATCCCCGCCGCCTGGTGCGAGGCCCACCACGCCGGCAGACCCTGGGCCGCCGGCGGCCGCACCGATCTCGCCGACGGCCTCCTGCTCTGCCCCTTCCACCACCACCGCGCCCACGACGCCCGCTACGACACCCGACGCCTGCCCGACGGACGCGTGCGATTCGACCGACGGACGTGAGGGCGCGGCGCGCCCCGGTCCCGCCCGCGTCAGCGCAGCTGGACGCCCACCTCGGCGGCGATCGTCTCGACCATCGAGGTCAGCCGGCTGGTCCGGGCGGGCATCGAGCGACGGTAGCCCGCGATCGTCAGCAGGCCCGGGCCGACGAAGGCCCAGGCCCTGGCCCTGGCCCACGTGGTCTCGTCGGAGCCGGAGGCGGAGCGGAGCACGTCGCGTGCCGGTGCGTCGAGCAGGCTCCAGGCGTAGAGCAGGTCGACGGACCGGTCCCCGATGCCGAGACCGCCGAAGTCGATCACTCCGGCGAGGCTGCCGTCGTCGCGGACGAGGGTGTTCTCGGCGGACAGGTCGGTGTGCACCCAACAGGCAGGCTGGGTGGCCGGTGGGACGCGCCGCAGGCGCCGCCACGCCTCGCGGACGCCAACCGGGTCGAAGAGGTCGGCCAGCTCGAGCGCGGCCTCTTCGGCCCACGCGTCGATCGTGTCGGTGACCGGTTCGCCGCACCGGTATCCCCAGTGCGCGGCGCCGCGCGGAGCGCCGGCGGTGTCGACCGCGTGGAGGCTCTGGAGGAACGCGCCGAGGGTCTCCGCGAAGCGGATCTGCTGACCGTCGTCGAGGACGAGGGGCGGCTCGCCGGGCAGCCACGACACGACCGCCCACGGGCGCGGGAACACCCGGCTGGCCGCGCCGGTCGCGACGACGTCAGGGACCGGGGCGTCGACCCGTGGGGCGAGGAACGGCAGCCAGCGGATCTCCGTGAGGAGGTCCGGGACGTAATGGTCCTCCCTCGGCAGGCGCACCGCGAGGTCGTCCCCGAGGCGGAAGACCCAGTTGCTGCTGCCGGATGCGGGGCTCATGCGCACGGCCAGGTCGGCCAGGTGGGGTGCCTGGTCGCGCAGCAGCCGAGTCACGGTCCGGGCGTCCGGGACGACGTCCGTCGGCTCCGGCGAGAGGCTGCTCACCAGGACATCGTCGTCGTCCCCCAGGGTGTCGCAACCGAGTTTCGATGCATCAGGCGACCCCGCGTCAGACGTCGATGACGAGGCGTACGTCGACCTCGTGGCCGAGCTCGATGCACTCGGCACGGCGCACCCGGTCCTTGAGCGGCACGACGTACCGCCCATCCTTGGGCCACAGCGACGTCGTCCACTCGGTCGCGCCGATGACAGCGGTCACGGGGACCATCCCCCAGCCGTAGGTGACGGCGGCCGCAGTCTCCTGCACCAGCTCGGACTCGTCCTGGGGCACCCAGACGAAGTGGTACGGCGCCGGACCGCGCCACTCCCAGACCTCGCCCGTGAACTCCAGCTGCACCGGGCCAGCCTAGGTCGCAGCCAGGAACCCCTGCCGGCGTGCTCGGCTCAGGAGGCGAGGGCGGCGTCGGCCTCTGCGGCCGCCTTGAGGTTGACCAGGGTCGCCTCGATCGCCGCCTGGGTCCTCCGCCCGAGGGCGGCGCTGAAGGCCTTGGCCACCAGGTCGGGGTAGTGCGAGAGGTCCCAGGTCTCCACGACCTCGGTGCCCCCGTCGGCGGTGGGGGTGAGCTCGTAGCGCCAGCGGTGCAGGCCCTTGTGGCGCCAGGCGATCAGCCGGTCCTCCTCGAGCTCGACGACCGTGTTCCTGATCCGGTACGGCGCCCCCATCCTCATCTCCATGCCGAACTCCGAGCCCAGCTCGAGGCGCTCCGGCCCCGTCAGCGAGCCGCGGACGGTGCCCGATCCGTCGATGCGCGGGTGCTGGCGGGGGTCTCGGAGGATCGCGAAGACCGTGGCGGGCGGTGCGGCGATGGTCGTGCGCGCCGACTTGTTGGAGGACATGCCCCCAACCTAGGCACGGGCGCCAGCCGCCCTGCGGGCGGGGGCGCCGGCCGTCAGCGGCGTTGCACCGCCAGGCGCACGTGGGTGCCGGCGCTGCCGTAGCCGTCGTAGCCGCCGCGACGCTCGAGCACCTCGACGTGGAACCCGGGCGCGAGCGGCATCGTGAACGCGTGCAGCAGCTCCCCGCCCCCGACCCGGTCGTAGAGCAGGCCGTGGCAGCGCAGGTCCGCGAGCAGGTCGGGCGCGAGGCCGAACCGGGCGTCGAGGTCGGCGTAGTAGTTGTCGGGGACCGCCATCAGCGGGACGCCCGCCGAGCGGAGGGCCACCACCGCGCTCCGGACGTCGGACGTGGCGAAGGCGACCTGGGTGACCCCCGAGGGGGGCGTGCGGCCCGCCCCGACGTCCTCGACGTTCAGCACGACCCGCAGGTCGCCGGCCCCGGGGCGGAAGGCGCGGCTGCGCAGCCGGCCGTGCGGCTCCATGAACTCCTCGGTCCCGCCGGGCACCAGGCCCAGCAGGGTCCGCAAGAACGAGACCTGCTCGTTGAGCCGCTCGGCCGGCACGGCGAGGGCCACGTGGTCGAGCCCGGTCCACGCACTGTCCGCGGCCGGTCCCGGAGCGACCGGTGCGAAGTCGCGCTGCCAGTGGTCCTCCTCGCCGGCGGGTGCGCTGACGAACACGTGCAGCCCGGAGGGCGAGGTGATGCCCGGCAGGTGGGCCTCGCCCGCGCCCCGGGTGCGGTCGACCTCGGGCCACAGCAGCCGCTTCGCCCGGCTCGCGACCGCGGGCACCGGGCTCGTGACGATGCCCAGCGCCGGGTCGGGGGAGCCGTCGTTGACGACGACGTCCGCGCTGCCCTGGCGCCACCAGGTCACCGGCTTGGTGCGGTGCCGGCCGGCGACGGAGAACCCGAGTGAGCCCAGCAGGGCGGGCACGCCGGGACCGCCGGGCACCTCGAGGAACGCGGCGTCGACCCGGGCCGGAGCCGGCGGCCCCTCGGCCGCGAGGGAGTCCTCGAGGAAGAGCAGCGAGCGCATCGCGTCCCGCGCGGTGCGGCGCGGGTCGGCCTCCCGCACCAGGTCGGAGAAGACCTCGAGCGAGACGGGGCCGTCGTACCCGGCCCGGAGGGTGGCGCGGACGACGTCGGCGACGTCGAGGGTGCCCTCGCCCGGGAAGCAGCGGTGGTGGCGGCTCCACTCCAGCAGCCCCATGTCGAGCAGCGGCGCGTCCGCCACCTGCAGGAAGCCGATGCGGTCACCCGGGACGTCGGCCAGCGCCGACCCGTCGTCGCCCCGGGACAGGACGTGGAACGTGTCGACGGCGAGGGTCACGGCCGGGTGGTCCGCACGCCGGACGACGTCCCAGGCCTGTCCGACCCGGTGCACGTGGCGGCCCCAGGCGAGCGCCTCGAAGGCGATGGTCACGCCGGACGCCGCCGCCAGGTCGCCGAGCCGGCGCAGCTGGTCGGCGCTGAGGTCGGGGTCGTCGACCGCGTCGACCGCGACGTTCGAGCAGCACAGCACCGTGTCGGCGCCCAGCTCGGCCATCACGGCCAGCTTGGCGCGGAACCGGTGCAGCACGTCGTCGAAGCGGTCCGGCGGCACCCCCTCGACGTCGCGGATCGGCTGGAAGAGGTCGACCCGCAGGCCGAGGTCGGCGCAGCGAGAGGCCACCTCGCGTGGCGCCCACGGCGAGGCGATCAGGTCGTTGTCGAAGAGCTCGACCCCGTCGAAGCCGGCGGCGGCGGCCGCCTCGAGCTTCTCAGGCAGGACCCCGCTGAGGGAGACCGTGGCGATGCCCTTCCTCGTCGGGCGAGCGGTCATGCCGCGGTCAGCTCCTCGAAGTGCCGGAGCATCCGGCCGGCGTCGGGCACCCGGCCGGTGAAGTGCTCGAACGCGCCGACCGCCTGCTGCACGGCCATCCCACCCCCGGGCACCACCCGGCAGCCGCGGGCCCGGGCCAGGTGCACGAGCTCGGTCTCCAGCGGGAAGTAGACGACGTCGCTGACCCAGAGGTCGGGCCGCACGAGCGGCGCCGGCACCGCCATGCCGGGGTGCCCCAGCATGCCGACCGGGGTCGCGTTGACGAGGCCCTGCGCGTCGTCGAGGGCGCGGGCGAGGTCGGTGGCGACGGCGACCCGGTCGTCGCCGTACCGCTTGGCCAGGCGCACGGCGCACGCCTGGGCACGGTCGACGTCGGCGTCGAGGACGGCGACGTGCTCGGCGCCCTGGTCGAGCAGGCCGTAGCCCACCGCGACGCCGGCGCCACCCGCGCCGACCAGCACGACCCGGTCCTGGACCGCGTCCGGCAGCGCCGCGCGGAAGGCGCGCCCGTAGCCGGACCAGTCGGTGTTGCGCCCCAGCCGGCGCCCGTCGCGGAACACCACCGTGTTGACCGCGCCGAGGTCGGCCGCGTCGTCCGAGAGCTCGTCGAGGAGCGGCAGCACCGCCTGCTTGAAGGGATGGGTGATGTTGAGCCCGTCGAAGCCGAGGCGCTCGGCCCAGTCGAGCAGGTCCGGCAGGTCGTCGGCGCCCAGCCCGAGCCGGGCGGCGTCGATGATCCGGTAGCTCAGCCGCAGGCCGCACTCGGCCCCCTCGCGCTCCTGCAGGGCCGGCGTCAGCGAGGCCGAGATGTCCCGGCCGACCAGGCCCAGGAGGTACGACGTCATGCCGGGACGCCCACGCGGACGGCCGGGTCGCTGGCCGGCGCCGGACGGACGCCGATCTCCCGGGTCGGGATCAGGTGCGTGGCACGCGGGCCGGTGAGGACCGCGACGGCGGAGATCACGCAGGCGCCGGCGGTGAACAGCGCGACGTGGGTCCAGTTCTCGACGGCGCCGTCGAGGAGGACGCCCGCGATGGTCGGGGTGAAGCCGGCGAGGGCGAAGCCGAACTGCGTGCCGATCGCCATCCCGGACAGCCGGACGCGGGTCGGGAAGTACTCCGCGTACGTCGCCGGCCACACGGCGTTCGGCATCGAGTAGACGACGCCCGCGAGGGCGACGCCGACCACGAACATCAGCACGGTCTGGCCGTGCGCGATGGCGCCGAGGAAGACGACCGCGAGGACCCCGCTGCCGAGCACGCCGGTGACGAAGACCGGCTTCCGGCCGATCCGGTCCGACAGCATCGCCCAGAAGGGGATGACCGCGATCGCGACCACGTTCGCGACGATCGCGAGCCAGAGCATCGTGGTCTTGCTGATCCCGATCTCGTAGTCGTCGGACGTCGCGAGGTTGAGCGCGAAGACCGCGAACATCGTGTTGACCGTCGCGATGAACGCCGCGAGGAAGACCCGCAGCACCGCACGCCAGTGGCTGCGGAAGAGCACGGCCAGCGGGGCGCTCGGCGCCTCCTCGGACGCGACCTCGGCCTGGAACTCCGGGGTCTCCTCGAGGCGACGCCGGATGAGCAGGCCGGCCACGACGACGACCGCGCTGATCCAGAACGGGATCCGCCAGCCCCACGACTGCAGCGCGTCGTCGGAGAGCAGCGCCGCCAGCGGGAGGAAGACGGCCGGCGCCAGGATCTGGCCGCCCTGGGTGCCGCTGAGCGTGAAGCTGGTGAAGAACCCGCGGCGGTGGTCCGGGGCGTGCTCGAAGGACATCGAGTTCGCGCCCGCCTGCTCCCCGGCCGCCGAGAGGCCCTGCAGGATGCGGAGGGCGACGAGCAGCACCGGGGCGAGGATCCCGACCTCGCCGTACGTCGGCAGGCAGCCCACGGCGAAGGTGGAGACGCCCATCAGCAGGATGGTCCCGATCATCACCCGCTTGCGCCCGAGCCGGTCGCCGACGTGGCCCATGAAGAACGAGCCGACCGGGCGGGCGACGTAGGCGACGCCGAAGGTGGCGAACGCGGCCACCGTCGCGGCGGTGTCGTTGCCGTCCGGGAAGAAGATGTCGGGGAAGACCAGCGCCGCGGCGATGCCGTAGATGGCGAAGTCGTAGTACTCGAGAGCGCTGCCGAACCAGGCGGCCAGTGCGGCCTTGCCGGGCGTCCGCCCCGGGATCGGTGTCGGGTCCGGTGTCGCGGTGGTGTCCTGGGTGCTCATGCCGTCGAGGCTGAGGTGGCGGGCGTCACATGGCAAGCGTTTGCCATTTGTTGCCACACTGGGGCGCGTGCCCCCGCGGAAGCGCGCCACCATCACCGACGTCGCCGCGGCCGCCGGCGTCGCGGCCTCGACCGTGTCGCGTGCCTTCACCCGTCCCGGCCGGGTCAACCAGCACACGCGGGAGCACGTCCTGGCGGTCGCCGAGGAGCTGGGCTACGCGCCCAACCCCGCCGCCCGGGCGCTGGAGTCGGGCCGCACGGGCACCCTGGCGCTGCTGGTCCCGGACATCACCAACCCCTACTTCTCCGGGGTCATCAAGGGCGCCGAGCGGGCCGCCGCGGCGGCCGGGCTGACCCTCGTCCTCGGCGACACCGCGGAGAACCCGGGCCAGGAGGAGCAGCTGGTCCGGCGCCTCGGCCCCGCCGTCGACGGCTTCGTGCTCAGCGCCTCGCGGCTCCCGGACGAGCAGCTGCGCCGGGCCGCCGAGCTGAACCCGATCGCCCTGGTCAACCGGGCGACGCCCGGGGTGGCCTGCGTGGTGGCCGACTTCGACTCCGGCACCCGGCAGATCGTCGACCACCTCGCCTCGCTGGGCCACCGCGCCCTGGTCTTCCTCGGCGGGCCGCCCGAGTCGTGGTCGGGCGCCCGCCGGTGGGCCGGGCTCCAGGCGGCGGCGGCGCGGGCCGGTCTCGAGGTGCGCCGCTTCGGCCCCTACGTGCCGACCCTCGGCGGTGGGCCGGCGGCGGCCGACGCCGTCATCGCGGCGGGAGCGACCGCCGTCGTCGCCCACAACGACATGCTCGCGATCGGTGTCATGCAGCGGCTGGCCGAGCGCGGCGTCGGCGTACCGACGGACGTCAGCGTCGTGGGCTTCGACGACATCGTCGGCGCGGAGTTCTGCCACCCCACGCTCACGACGCTGGCCGAGCGCACCGAGGACGCCGGTGCCCGGGCGGTCGAGGCGGTCGTGGCGCAGGTCCTGACCCGCGCGAGCGAGCCGCCGACGCGGGTGCTCCCGACCCAGCTCGTCGTCCGGCGGTCGACGGGCCCGGTTCATACCGCGCCACCGAACTGACGGCGGGCGATTGGCGGGGGCGACGAGCGGACGGGTACGTTGGCGGTGCACGATTGTGTTCCGGGTCACAGGGCGCACCACCCCCGCGTCCCGCGTCCGGAGCGACCGCCATCGGCACGCGGAGACCCCGGACGGCCGACGACATCGAAGGAGCGCACGTGAGCACGCAGTCACCGGGTGACACACCCGCCGTGTCGGGGCAGTTCGGGCCCGACCTCGTCGAGGTCTTCGGACCCTCGCAGCAGGACGGCGGCCCCGAGCTCGTCCAGCTGCTGACGCCCGAGGGCGAGCGCGTCGAGCACCCCGAGTTCTCCTTCGACCTCGGCGACGACGCGATCCTCGGCTTCTACCGCGACATGGTCCTGACGCGTCGCATCGACACCGAGGCGACCGCCCTCCAGCGGCACGGGGAGCTCGGCATCTGGGCCCAGCTGCTCGGGCAGGAGGCCGCGCAGATCGGCGCCGGACGCGCGCTGCGTCCGCAGGACTTCGTCTTCCCGACGTACCGCGAGCACGGGGTCGCCTGGTGCAAGGGCGTCGACCCGCTCGACCTGCTCGGGCTCTTCCGTGGCGTCGACCAGGGCTCGTGGGATCCCGCCGACAACAACTTCGGCCTCTACACGATCGTCATCGGCGCGCAGACGCTGCACGCCACCGGCTACGCCATGGGCATGCAGCGCGACGGCGTCGTCGGCACCGGTGACCCCGAGCGCGACGCTGCCGTGATCGCCCACTTCGGCGACGGCGCGTCCTCCCAGGGTGACGTCAACGAGTCCTTCATCTTCGCCGCGTCCTACAACGCGCCAGTGGTGTTCTTCTGCCAGAACAACCAGTGGGCGATCTCCGAGCCGATCGAGCGCCAGACCCGGATCCCGCTCTACCAGAGGGCTCTGGGCTTCGGCTTCCCGGGCGTCCGCGTCGACGGCAACGACGTGCTGGCGACGTACGCCGTCACCCAGGCCGCGCTCAACCGGGCCCGTGACGGCCAGGGCCCCACCTTCGTCGAGGCCTACACCTACCGGATGGGCGCGCACACCACGACGGACGACCCGACGCGCTACCGGCTCTCGGACGACCTCGAGCGCTGGAAGCTCAAGGACCCGATCGCCCGCGTCGAGGCGTACCTGCGCCGCAACGGCGTCGCCGACGACGACTTCTTCGCGACCCTGCAGCAGGAGGCCGACGACCTCGGCCACCGGCTCCGCGAGGGCTGCAAGGCGCTGCCTGACCCGCAGCCGCTGAGCATCTTCGACCACGTCTACTCCGAGATGACCGACGAGCTCGTCGCCCAGCGCGACGGCTTCGCCGACTACCTCGCCTCGTTCGAGGGAGCGCACTGATGGCCGAGACCCAGAAGACCAGCCAGAAGATCACCCTCGCCAAGGGCCTCAACATGGGGCTCCGCAAGGCGATGGAGGACGACCCCAAGGTCCTGCTCATGGGTGAGGACGTCGGCAAGCTCGGCGGCGTCTTCCGCATCACCGACGGCCTGCAGAAGGACTTCGGCGAGGACCGGGTCATCGACTCGCCGCTGGCCGAGTCCGGCATCGTCGGCACCGCGGTCGGCCTCGCGCTGCGCGGCTACCGACCGGTGGTCGAGATCCAGTTCGACGGGTTCGTCTACCCGGCCTACGACCAGATCGTCTGCCAGGTCGCGAAGATCCAGTTCCGGTCGCAAGGCAAGCTGAAGATGCCGATGGTCATCCGGATCCCCTTCGGCGGCGGCATCGGCGCGGTCGAGCACCACAGCGAGAGCCCGGAGGCGCAGTTCGCGCACACGCCGGGCCTCAAGGTGGTCGCGTGCTCGAACCCGGTCGACGGCTACTGGATGATCCAGCAGGCCATCGCCTGCGACGACCCGGTCATCTTCCTCGAGCCGAAGCGGCAGTACCACGCCGACAAGGCCGAGCTCGACGAGTCCGCGACGCCCGGCCCGCTGTTCAGCTCCCGCGTGGTCCGCAGCGGCACGGACGCGACCGTGCTCGCCTACGGCCCGACGGTGAAGTCGGCGATGGCCGCGGCGGAGGCCGCGGCCACGGAGGGGAAGTCGCTGGAGGTCATCGACCTGCGCACGCTCTCGCCGCTGGACATGGCCCCGGTCTACGACTCCGTGCGTCGTACCGGCCGCGCCGTGGTCGCGCACGAGGCGCACGTCAACCTCGGCATGGGTGCGGAGATCGCGTCACGGATCACCGAGGAGTGCTTCTACTCCCTCGAGGCACCGGTGCTGCGGGTCGGTGCGTTCGACACGCCCTACCCGCCGTCGCGGATCGAGGAGGACTACCTCCCCGACCTCGACCGCATCCTCGACGCCGTCGACCGCTCGCTCGCTTTCTAGGCCCAGGAGCTCCCAGGACATGCCCGAGTACAAGCTGCCCGACGTCGGCGAGGGCCTCACCGAGGCCGAGATCGTCGCCTGGCACGTGAAGGTCGGCGACGTCGTCGCGATCAACCAGGTCGTCGTCGAGATCGAGACCGCGAAGTCGATCGTGGAGCTGCCCTCGCCCTACGAGGGCGAGGTGTCCGCGATCCTCGTCGAGGTCGGCGAGACGGTCCCGGTCGGCACCCCGATCATCGCCATCGGCGAGCCCGCCGCGGCCGCGCCCGAGGCCCCGGTGGAGATCGACCTCTCCAACCCGGCCGCCTCCGGCGGCGGCGAGGGCGAGTCGCTGGTGGGGCGCAACAAGGCCGACCGTGGACCGGTCCGCCGGGCCCGCAAGGTGTCGTCCGGTGCCGCGGCCGCGCACATGCAGGCCCAGGCGGCCTTCGAGTCCGGCGCGTCGCCGCTGGTCGAGGCCGAGGATGACGCGATCGGCACCCCGGTGCCGTCCACGCCCGCGGAGACCGCACCCGTACCTGCTGCGGCCCACGCGTTGGCCAAGCCGCCGGTCCGCAAGCTCGCCAAGGACCTCGGCGTCGACATCGCCACGCTCACCCCGACCGGCCCGAACGGCACGGTGTCCCGCGAGGACGTCGAGTCGGCGGCGGCGGGGACGTCATCCCAGGCCGGTGCGGACGCTGCAGAGGTTTCGAGGCCGCTCGCTGGCGCTCGCGGCACCTCAACCACCGGCGAGCGGGAGCGGCGCGAGCCGGTCAAGGGCGTGCGCAAGATGATGGCCCAGGCGATGAGCCGGTCGGCGTTCACCAGCCCGCACGTGACCGAGTGGGTCACGGTCGACGCGACCCGCACGATGGAGCTGGTCGAGCGGCTGCGGTCGCGGCGCGAGTTCCGCGAGGTGAAGGTCAGCCCGCTGCTCGTCCTGGCCCGCGCCTGCATGCTGGCGATGCGTCGTACTCCCGAGATCAACTCCTGGTGGGACGACGCCGCCCAGGAGGTCGTCTACAAGAGCTACGTCAACCTCGGCATCGCCGCAGCCACCCCGCGCGGGCTGGTCGTGCCGAACGTCAAGGACGCCGAGTCGCTGTCGCTGCTCGAGCTCGCCCAGGCGTTGAACGCGCTGACCGCGACCGCGCGCGACGGCAAGACGCAGCCGGCGGAGATGAGCGACGGCACGTTCACGATCACCAACGTCGGCGTCTTCGGGGTCGACGCCGGCACGCCGATCATCAACCCGGGCGAGTCCGCGATCCTGTGCTTCGGCGCGATCCGCAAGCAGCCCTGGGTCGATCCGGTGACCGGGGAGATCGTGGCCCGCGACCTGACCACGCTCGCGCTCTCCTTCGACCACCGCCACATCGACGGCGAGAAGGGCTCGCGCTTCCTCGCCGACGTCGCCGGGATGCTCGAGGACCCCGCCACCGCACTGCTCTTCTGATATGGAGTGAGCGGCTGTCAAGAGGCATGGTGAGGCGCCCGTCCCGGTTGATCGGGGCGGGCGCCTCGTGCTTCGTCGACGTGGTCTCGGCGAGCGTGTCGTTGGCGACGCGCGGTCAGACTGATATGCGCGGATTGGGTACCGCAGGACGGTGTTTCGGCTGGAGCGGTTCCGCGTGTCTAGGGTCGAGCATCGCCCGATGAGCCGGGCTGCTCATAGAAGTCTCGCGGGTCGCTCCACGCGCTGCCGCCGAGCCTGTTGACGACGGAGCAGTCCGTGGTCGACGGGCTACATGTCGTCGAGCACGGCCAGCGACCAGCACCAGCCGGCCAGCTCGCGGGCGATCGCAACGTCGGCAACGGTGCTGCGTTTGCGACGCTCGATGAACTTCACCCAGCGCTGGTGCAGCCGACGATTGCCCTCGTCACCACGGGCGCGGGCGGCGGCGGGCGCGAGGTCCCATCGATCCCGCATGACCTTCCCGACCCGGTACCGGGGGCGGTGGTGCCAGGCGGCCTCGACCAGCAGCCGACGGGCATGACCGTTGCCGGTCTTGGTGATCGGGCCCAGGGTGCGCGAGCTTCCTGAGGAGTACTCGGCTGGGATCAGTCCGACGAACGAGCCGATCGAGTTGCCGGTGAACCGATGCCAGTCACCGATCTCGACGGCGAGTGCGAACCCGGTCAGGGTGCTGATCCCACGCAGACACCCGAGTCGTCGCACGACGGGGGTGAACTCCGAGTCCGCGGCCATCTCCTCGATCGCAACGTCGAGCCGATCCCGGCGGGCCTTGGTCGCGAGCACCGTCTCGTAGTCGGCGTCGAAGGTGAGCCGGGTCGACCGCGACGTCAGCTGCGGCAGTGCTTCGGTACGCAGCCACTGGTCATGCTTGCCGGTCCAGGCGTCGCCCCCGTAGTAGACGATCCCGTGCCGCAACAGCAGCTTGGACAGCCGGTGCCTGGCTCGCATCAGGTCACTGCGGCAGTCCTCCCTGGCGCGGACCAGATCGCGCGCGGCCTCCTGCTCCACGGTCGGGATCGCCACCGAAGTGACCTCGTCCAGCCGCAGCAGACGCGCCAGATGCACCGCATCCTTGGCATCGGTCTTCACCCGGTCGCCCGCCGGCCTCTGCAACTTCGACGGCGCCACGACCTCGCAGCGGATCCCGACGCTGCTCAGGTATCGATAGAGCCCGAATCCGGTCGGGCCGGCCTCGTAGGCCACCGCCACCGGTCCGGGCAGGTCGCCGAGCCAGGACCGGACGTGGTCATAGGACGGGGTCAGCTTGGCCTGGAACAACTCGCCCGTGACGCCATCGATCGCCGCTGCCGCGACCGATCGGGCGTGCACGTCGAGCCCAACACTCGTACGCTCGGTGAACACCGGGGCCTCCCACAACTGTCGGATAGGCCGAGCAGGCGGCCCCTGCTCGGTAACCCACGAATCTCTGTGAGTGAGGCCCCGGCCCGCAACCAACTCACGCTGAGCCGGTCACGTCATACCGTCTAGGCCGACTCGGCGCGTCTTGCCCGCGTAGCAACGCCGAGTCGGCGCGTCTTGCCCACCCTCTCCACTGCCTTATGGCGGAGCCGGGCACGATGCGCCGACTCGCACCTCTCTGGCGGGCACGATGCGCCGACTCGCACCTCTCTGGCGGGCACGATGCGCCGACTCGCACCTCTCTGGCGGGCACGATGCGCCGACTCGGCAGGACGATCAGCGGCAGGCGCGGACCAGGGCGAGCACCAGGGTCTCGGTGACGGCCACGAGCTCGCTCACCGGCACCGACTCGTCGGGGCCGTGCGCGAGCCGGACGTCGCCGGGGCCGTAGTGCAGCGTCGGCACGCCGGCGTCGGCGTACAACCGCAGGTCGCTGCCGTACGGCGCCCCGCGCTCGCGCGGCGGCGGCCCCTGCGTCACGTCGGCATGGGCGGTCGCGACCAGGTCGTGGAGGGCCCGGTCGTCCTGGTGGTAGTGCCCGCTGCCGAACTGCCCGCCGGTCCACGTGACGACCGGCGCGTGGTCGCGCATCCAGAGGTCGGCGCAGGCGGCCTCGGCCACCGCCTCCTCGAGCTCGGCCCGCGCGTCCACCGGGTCCTCGCCCAGCGCGACGCCGATCCGGCCCTCGGCCACGAGGAGGTCGGGCACGCTGCTGGCCCAGTCGCCGCAGGTGACCTTGCCGATCGACAGCGGGTAGGGCAGCGGGTACTCGGCCATCAGCACGTGCGGGTCCTGGTTGCGGCGCTCCTCCAGCGCCGCCAGCGCGGCGTGCAGCGTCACGAACTTCTCCAACGCGCTGACGCCGGCGTACCGCGTGCTCGCGTGGGTCGCGACCCCGGGCACCCGCAGCTCGAACGTGAGCGCCCCGGCGTTCGCCGTGGTGATGGTGCCGCTGGTGGGCTCGGTGATGATGCAGGCCCGCCCGCGATGGCCGCGCTCGAGGGTGGCGAACGCACCGAGGCCGCCGTCCTCCTCGCCGACGACCAGGTGGACGGCGTACGGCTTCGACAGCTCGATGCCGGCCGCCCGGACGGCGCGGACAGCGGCGAGGTTGGCGACCACGCCGGCCTTCATGTCGCAGGTGCCGCGACCGTGGACGCGACCGGTGTGACCGTCGCCCGAGAGAGCCGCTGCGAACGGGTCGGTGCGCCACGCGGCCGGGTCCCCGCTGGGCACGACGTCGACGTGGCCCTGCAGGACCAGGTCGGGCTCGCCGGCACCGCTGCTCGCGACCAGGCCCCAGGCCTCGGCGCGCGGCGCCTCCCAGCCCGGGAAGCCGGGGTCCGTCGTGAGTCGGTCGAGGTCGAGCTGCCACAGGTCGACGTCGAGGCCCAGCTCGCCGGACCGCTTGGCGAGCTGGTGCTGCACGTCGCACTCGGCGTCCGAACCGCTCACCGACGGGACCGAGACCAGCTCGACCAGGTCGCGCACGAGCTCGCGCTCGTCGACGAACGCGAGCGCGCGCAGCTCGAGGTCGCTGAGGTCACGATGTGGCACGACGGCACGGTAGTTTCTGGTAGACCTCGGAGGTGGCCGAACGCGAGATCACGTCGCCCGTCGACCTCTGTCGCCCCGACGGCCGGCTCGACCCGCAGGCGGTCGGCTGGACCCGCTGCCCGTTGCACCGGGCGAACCTGCGCGGCTGGGGACGGGCCAAGCGCTGGGAGTACTGGGGCGTCGTCACGGACCGCTTCTGCCTCGGGCTGACCGCGTCCTCGCTCGACTACGCCGGGGTCTGCGCCGTCTGGGTCCTGGACCGGGAGACCGGCCGGACCTGGCAGCACGACGCGGTCCCACCGCTCGCCCGCGGGGTGTCGCTCCCGCCCGACCTCGGAGGCATCGCCCGCGTCGACGCCGGTGGTCTGCACCTGGAGCTGTCGGTGTCGCGGCTGCGGGCGACCGCACCCGGGATCGACGTCGACCTGGCCGTCGAGCCGGGGGGTGAGTCCCTGGGCGTCGTGGTGCCGTGGAGCAGCCGCCGCTTCCAGTACACCGTCAAGGACGTGGGTCGCCCGGTGCGCGGCACGGTGCGGCTCGACGGGACGCCGTACGACGTGGTGGGCCGCGCCGTGCTCGACCACGGCCGCGGCAAGTGGCCCTACGCGATCACGTGGAACTGGGCCGCCGGCTTCCCCGAGGGTGGCGGCAGCGCCGTCGGCATCACGCTGGGCGGGAAGTGGACCGACGGCACCGGGTCTACGGAGAACGGGCTCTTCGTCGACGGGGTTCTGCACAAGATCGGCGACGAGCTCGCGTGGGAGTACGACCGCTCCGACTGGCTGCGGCCGTGGCGGATCCACGGGCCGCGTGTCGACGTCCGGTTCGAGCCGTTCCACGACCGCGCCGACCGCACCTTCCTCGGCGTCGTCGCCAACGAGACCCACCAGTGCTTCGGGCACTTCAGCGGCTGGGCGAGCACCGACGACGGCGAGCGGGTCGACCTCGACGGGCTGGTCGGCTGGGCCGAGGAGGCCCGCAACCGCTGGTGACGCCTCCGCCTCGGTCGCTCAGTGTCCGGCGGCGTCGAGCGCCTCGGCGGTCAGCCGCCGACCCAGGTCGATCATCTCCGCGGCCCGGTAGAACTCCAGCGACCGTGCCGCGCTCACCGGCACCGTGACGAGCACGTCCGGCGGCAGGCCCGCCATCCGGTAGCGAGCGATCAGCCCCTGCATCGCGTCCATCGACATCCCGATCACGTCGGAGATGCGCAGCTCGTCGAGCAGGCTGGGTACGGCGGGCGGCGCCGGCTCGACCGGGCGGCCGACCGTGCGGCGTACCCGATCGACGAGCTCCTCGCGCCAGGTCGGCTCCGCCGCCTCGCGGGCGGGTGACGACGGCTCCTGCGGCAGCCGCCGGCCCGACAGCGAGATCGCGACGGTGAGGTCGGCCGCCGCGGCCGCGGTCGGCTCGATCGGGACCGGGTTCATCAGGCCCCCGTCGGCCAGCAGCCGGCCGTTCATCTCGACCGGGGTGATCACGCCCGGGATCGCGATCGAGGCGCGGATCGCCGAGATCAGCGGGCCGCTCTGGAACCACACCTCGCGGCGGGCGTGGAGGTCGGTCGCGACCGCGGTGAACGGGATCGGCAGGTCCTCGATGAGCCGGTCGCCGAGGAGCTGCTCGACCTGCTCGAAGATGCGCTGGGCCCGGATCGCACCAGGTGCCGACCACTTCGGGTCGAGCAGCCGCAGCACGTCGCGCTGGGTCAGCGAGCGGGCCCACGCGGTGTAGGGCTCGAGCCGGTCGGCCGCGGCCAGCCCGCCCACCAGGGCACCCATCGACGAGCCGGACACGGCGACGACGTCGTGCCCGCGGGCCCGGACCTCCTCGATCGCGCCGATGTGCGCGTAGCCGCGCGCGCCGCCGGAGCCGAGGGCGAGTGCGACGCGCATGTCTGCAGCCTAGGCATCCCGGGTAGGACTCGCGCGTGGAAGCGCTCGGGCCGTACCGCGTCGTGCGCCGTCTCGGCGGCGGCGGGATGGGTGTCGTCCTCGAGGGGTGGGACACCCGCCTGGAGCGGCCGGTCGCGCTGAAGGTGATCTCGGCCGAGCTCGCCGACGACCCGGCGTTCCGCGACCGCTTCATCCGGGAGGCGCGGGCCCAGGCGGCCCTGGACTCTGACCACGTCGTGCGCGTGCTCGCTCACGGCGAGGACGACGGACTGCTCTGGATCGCGACCCAGCTGGTCCCCGACGGCGACCTCGGGATGCTGCTGCGGCGGTACGGCGCCCCGCCGTTCCCGGTCGCGGTCGACCTCGTCGCCCAGGTGGCGTCCGGGCTCGCCGACGCGCACGAGGCGGGCCTGGTGCACCGCGACATCAAGCCCGCGAACGTGCTGCTCCGGCGCGGCCCGCGGATCCGCGCCTACCTCGCGGACTTCGGCATCGCGCGCCCGCTCGATGCCCCGTCCTCGACGACCGGGTCGACGGGCGCGGCCGGCACGCCGTCGTACATGGCGCCCGAGCTGCACACCGGGGGCACCGCCGGTGTCGCATCCGACGTCTACTCGCTCGGCTGCCTGCTGTGGGCGGCCCTGAGCGGCGCGCCGCCGTACGACGGCACGTCGGACTTCGAGGTCGTCACCGCCCACCGCGAGCGGCCGGTGCCGCAGCTGCCGGGTCGCGACCCGCGGACGGTCGCGGTCAACCGGGTGCTGCGCACCGCGATGGCAAAGCGGCCCGCGGACCGCTACCCCTCGGCCCGGGCGCTGCGGGACGACCTGGTGGCGGCCGCGGACCTGCCGCCCGAGCCCGGGCGCGGCCGCCGCTGGCGGGTCGTGGGGCCCGCGGTCGCCGCGGGCGTGCTGCTCGTCGTGGTCGTCGCGGTGTGGGCGCTGAGCCGGTCCTCGGGACCCGCGCCGTCCGCACCGTCCGCCGAGCCGGCGGGCGATCCCGCGGGAGAGGCGGCGGTCGGCGGCGGGGACGTCGAGCGGCGCGCGACCGCCGAGCTCGCGGACTCGCTGACGGGCGCCCTGAACCGGGTGCAGGCGGAGTGCGTGGCGTCGTACGTCATCGACGACCTGGGCCTCGACGCGCTGGTCGACGCCGGCTTCTTCGCCGACGACGGCCACTTCCGCGACCCCGACCTGGCCGACGAGCCCGAGATCAAGGAGTCGTTGACCCACGCCGCCCAGTCCTGCGTGGGGTGAGCAGCGGTGGCGGCGGTCGCGGCGGATCGGCCGGGCGCCTCGCGGGGAGACCGCCAGCGTGCCCATGGCCGCGGGAGGTGCGCCGGAGTGCGGGAGATCGGGGTGGGACGACGAAGTTCGCGGCGGGACGACGAAGCTTTGTCGTCCCGGATCGGATTTCGTCGGCCGGCCGACAAATCCCTCGACCTGGTGCACGGAGACGTGCGGCCCCCCGCGCGCCCGCCACGCGGCGACCCCGTCAGGGCTCGATCGGCCCGACCTCCCAGCCGGGCGGGGAGATCGGGTGCAGCATCGCGTCGGTGCCGCCGTCGACGAAGAGCACGGCGCCGACGATGTTCGCGGCCGGCTCGGAGAGCAGGAACGCGATCGCCGCGGCCACCTCCTCGGGCCGACCCAGGCGGCCGACGGCGTTGGGGTAGGCGTCGATGGCGGGGCCGAGCAGCGGGTCGGCGCGCATCTGGTCGACCATCGGGGTCTCGGTGGCCCCCGGGGCGACCGAGTTGAGACGGATCCCGGCGCCGGCCCACTCCGGCTTCACGCCCTCGCGCCGCGCCCACCACGCCAGCGCCGCCTTGCTCGAGGGGTAGACCATGACCGAGTCGACCTTCGCCGCCTCCTCGCGCGCGAGCGGCTCGTCGTCGCGCAGGCAGGCCTGGGCGACCGGGGCGTTCCAGCCGGGCATGCCCGTGATCGAGTTGGAGGCGAGCAGGACGACGCCCGCGCCGCCGGCCCGGGTCAGCTCGTCCTGCAGACCGCGGACCAGCGCGACGGCGCCGAAGAAGTTGACCGACACCAGCAGGTCGCCCGGCACCCCGGTCCGCCCCGCGATCCCGGCCGCCGGCACCAGGCCGTGCACCACGTCGGTCAGCTCGCGTACGCCGGCGACGGCTGCGGCCCGTCCCTCAGTCGTGCCGAGGTCGGCCGTCACGTCGGCGTCGTGCAGGTCGACCGTGATGACCCGCCCGCCCTGCTCCCTCAGCAGCGCCGCGGTCGCGGCCCCGATCCCGGATGCGGCCCCGCTCACGACGTACGTCTTCATGGACCGGAACTGTAACGTGTTCTAGTTGGGTGCGCACCGCAAGCTGTAACGCCCTGTTACGGCGTGTACCCACCCTGCTGCAACTGGGTGGGTACACGGTGTAACCCGGCGTTACAGCTGTCCGAGGCCTCACACGTAGCGGCGGGCCCGGTCGGCGGGCGTGCCCGGTCCGGCGTCGAGGAGGGTGGCGAGCTCGTGCTCGAGCACGGCACCGACCCGCTGGCAGAAGGCCTCGGCCTCGTCGGCGGCGTCGGGGAGCTCCGCGACGATCCGGTCGACGATGCCCAGCCGCTGGAGGTCGAGGGCGCGGACGCGCTGGGCGCGGGCCATCTCGGGGGCGTGGTCGAGGTCGCGGTGCACGATCGCACTCGCCCCCTCCGGGGGCAGCGGCGAGAGCCAGGCGTGCTGGGCGGCGATCACCCGGTCGGCGGGCAGCAGCGCGAGGGCGCCGCCGCCGTTCCCCTCGCCGAGCATCAGGCACAGCGTGGGCGCCCGGACCGTCACGAGCTCGCTGAGGCAGCGGGCGATCTCGCCGGCGAGCCCGCCGTTCTCGGCCTCGGGGGAGAGCGCGGCGCCCTGGGTGTCGATGACGGTCACCAGCGGCAGGCCGAGCTCGGAGGCGAGCCGCATCCCGCGCTGGGCCTCGCGCAGCGCCTCGGGTCCCATCGGGTGCTCGAGCGTCTGCCCGCGGCGGTCCTGGCCGAGGAAGACGCACGGCGCCTGGCCGAACCGCACCAGCGCCAGGAGCAGGCCCGGGTCGTGCTCGCCCTGGCCGGTGCCGTTGAGCGGGACGACGTCGCTGGCGGCGTACTTGAGCAGCCGGCGCACCCCGGGGCGGTCCGGCCGCCGCGACCGGGTGACCGCGTCCCACGTCTCGACGTCGGGGAGCGGGGTGGGCGGCACCGGTGCCGGGACCGGACGGATCCCGTGGCGCGGGGCCAGCAGGATGGTGAGCGCGCGGTCGAGGATGCCGGCGATCTCCTCCGGCGGCATGACCGCGTCGATGATGCCGTGGGCGTAGAGGTTCTCCGCGGTCTGAACGCCCTCGGGGAACGGCTTGCCGTAGAGCGCCTCGTAGACGCGCGGTCCGAGGAAGCCGATCAGCGCGCCCGGCTCGCCGACGGTGACGTGTCCCAGGGATCCCCACGACGCCATCACCCCGCCGGTCGTCGGGTGGCGCAGGTAGACCAGGTACGGCAGCCCGGCGGCCTTGTGCGCGGCGACGGCCTCGGTGATGCGGACCATCTGCACGAACGCCGGCGTCCCCTCCTGCATCCGGGTCCCGCCGCTGACCGGGCCGGCGAGCAGGGGCAGGCCCTCGCGGGTGGCGCGCTCGATCGCCGTGACCAGCCGGTCCGCGGACGCGCGCCCGATCGAGCCGGCGAGGAACCGGAACTCGCCCATCACGACCGCGACGCGGCGTCCCTTCATCAGGCCCTCGCCGGTCAGCACCGACTCGTCGACGCCGCTCTTCTCCCGGGCGGCGGCGAGCTCGGCGGCGTACGCCTCCGGCAGGTCGCCGTACGTCGGCGGGGTGTCCCACGAGGTCCAGGAGCCCTCGTCGAGCACCAGGTCGATCAGCTCGGCCGCGGAGAGGCGCCTCGCGCGCACCGGCGGTTCGGTCACCCGTCCAGGCTATGCCCTCGCCGGCCGGTCGCGCGGCCGCTCCGCGGCCTCGGCACCTGGTCGCTGCAACGGCGCGACACCGCCGACCACCCGGGCCGTGGAATATCCGCACCCCGGGCGAGGCTGCGGCTGGCATGGACGACGACGCGCCCGGGTTGCTCCCGCTGCTGCGCGACCGCCGCAGCGTGCGCACCTACGACGCGTCGCACGAGCTCGGCGGGACCGAGCTGCGCGCACTGATGGACGCGGCCCGGTGGGCGCCGTCGGCCGGCAACTCGCAGCCGTGGGCGTTCCTCGTCGGACGACGGGGGGACGCCGCCCACCGCGCGTTCGTGCCGCTGCTCGCGCCGAGCGTCCGGCGGTGGGCGCCGGCCGCGTCCGCGCTGGTCTTCACCCTCTGCCAGGTCGCCTCGGGTCCGGAGGACGACGCGTTGGGCTACTCCGACTACGCGGCCTACGACCTCGGTCAGTCCGTCGCCCAGCTCACCGTCCAGGCGACCGCCCTCGGACTGTCCTGCCACCAGTTCGCCGCCTTCGACCACGACGGCCTGGCGGCGGTCGCGGGCGTCCCGCCGCACTGGTCGGTCACGACGGGTGTCGCCGTCGGGCGCGCCGTCCTCAGCGACATCGTCCCCCGCAGCCGCCGCCCGCGGTCGCAGGTGGCCTTCGGCGCGCGCTTCGGGGACCCGCTCCCGCTCTAGTCGGGTCGCGGTCGGTCGGCTGCGTGCCACGCGGCGAGGACCGCCGACTCCTTCGCGCGTGACATCCCGCTCACCGGTGCGCCGGGGGTCGCCCGCAGCCAGGCGAGCGTGTCGCGCGCCGTGTCCGCCACCGGGCGCAGCACCAGCCCGGCGGCCAGCGAGGGAGCCGGGTCGTGGGTGCCGAGCCCGTCGTACTCGGGACGGGGGAGCCAGAGCGGCAGCGCCTCCGGGCCCATCCAGGGCTCGACCCCCTGCTCCGTGAGGACCTCCTGCGGTACCCAGGTCAGCGAGGCCGAGGAGCCGACGCCGGCGGCCACCTGCGCCAGCAGCTCTCCGAGCGGCAGCACCTCGCCGACCCCGTCGAAGTCGCCCGGGGTGCGGCTCTCGGCGCAGGTCACGGCCCAGGCCGCGAGGTCGCGCACGTCGATGACCTGCATCAGGTCCTCGGGCTGGCCGCCGGCCAGCGCCTCCCCACCGTCCGCGAGGCGAGCCGGCCAGTAGGTGAATCGTCCGGTCGGATCACCGGGGCCGACGATCAGCCCGGGGCGGACGACCGTCCACGACGCGGCGCCGTCGCGGACCAGCTGCTCGCACGCGACCTTCATGGGTCCGTAGGCCTCCGGGTCCTCCGCGAGGTCGACGTCCTCGGTCCGCGGCTCGCGCAGGGGCAGGGTCCCGGGCCGGCCGCCGGGCGTCGAGTCGTCGGCGTAGACGTTGACGGTGGACACGAACACCCAGTGCGCAGCGGGCCAGGTCGCGACGCCGGTCCGCACCCACGACGGCATCCGGGCCACGTCGACCACGGCGTCGTACGACGACGCGGCGAGCTCGTCCGGCACCGGGTCGGTGCGGTCCCAGCGCACGTGCCGCGCGCCGTCCGGGACGTCGCCCGACGCACCGCGGGTCGCGCACGTGACGGCGTGCCCGCGCGCCAGCGCGTCCTCCGCGACCGCCTTGGACAGGAACACCGAGCCACCGAGCACGAGGATCTCCACGACCGTCACGGTGCCCGGTCGGACGAGCCGGGGCAAGGGGATCCGCCCAGGGCAGAACCCGGCAGATCGCCGGGTCCGGTCCTCAGTCCGACGCCCGCGGCGAGTCCGGGGACAGCAGCCACGCGGCGAAGAAGTCCTGCAGGTCCTGCCCGCTGTGCTCCGACCACCAGGTGGTGATGTCCTCGTAGTCGGCGTTGCCGTCGTCGTGGACGGCCGGCCACTCCCGCACCAGCTTCCAGAACAGGTCGTCGCCCAGCTTCTTCCGCAGCTCCTCCCACATCACCGCGGGGATGTAGTAGACGTTGCCGGAGCCGAAGGAGTCGGGGTCGAAGAAGGCCGGCGGCCCGGCGGTGGAGCGCAGCTGCGTGTCGTAGCCCGCCCACTGCGTGAAGGGCTCGCCGGCGGGCAGGGCTCGGTGCTCGGCCATCCAGGTGCCCTGCAGGAAGGTCGCCATCCCCTCGTTCATCCACACGTCGCGCCAGTCGACGGGCGTGACCTGGTCGCCGTACCAGTGGTGCGCCATCTCGTGGACGAGCACCTCCGGCGAGGTCGCGTAGCGCGTGTCGCCGAGGGTGATCATCGTCTGGGTCTCCATGCCGCTCCTGGAGTCGACGACGAGGAACCCCAGCTGGTCGAAGGGGAACGGTCCGAGCCGGTCCTCGAGCCACGCCATCCCGGCCGGCGCCCGGTGCAGCCGGCGCGCGAGGTCCGGCTGGTCGCGCGGGGTCCAGTAGGTGATCGGGACGCCCGACGGCGACTCGTCCCGGGCCATCTCCAGGTCGCCGATCGCGACCGTGACGAGGTACGACGACGCCGGCTCGTCGAGCCGCCACCGCGTCACCGTGTCGCCGCCTCGCGTCCGGCGCGACACCAGCCGGCCGTTGGAGACGCCGACCATCGGCGCCGGAGCGGAGATCGTGACGTCGTAGAGCGCCTTGTCCGACGGCTGGTCGTTGACGGCGTACCAGCTGTAGGCGCCGTAGGGCTCCTGCATCGTCCACACGCCCCCGTCGGCCGTGACGGTCCAGCCGGTGCTGGAGAAGTCCGACCGCTGCACGGGCGCGGGCACCTGCTCGGGTCGGCCGGCGTAGCGGATCAGCAGCGTGTGCTCGCTGTCCGCCTCGACCGGGGCGTCCACCACGAGGTCCTTGCCGTCGTGGGTGTACGACGTCGTGCGGCCGTCGAGGCGGACGCTGCTCGGCTGCATCGGCTCGGCGAGGTCGAGGCGGAGCTCGTCGGCGTCGGCGGTCGCGCGCAGCCGCACTCGCTCGACGGCGTCCAGGTGCTCGGAGTCCGGATCCCAGTCGAGGGTCAGCCAGTAGTGCAGGGTGTCCACGCCCGGGTCACCGACGTCGGGGTAGACCCGGTCCTCGACCGGGGTGCTGTAGCCGTCGGCGAGGTCCTCGGGCGACGGCGCCGTCGCGGCCGACGGCGACTCGCCGGGCTGGTCGGCGTCGGAGGTGCAACCGGCCAGCAGCAGCGCGCAGGCGAGCCCGGCGACGGCGTACCGCGGGGTCCTCCTCACCCGTCGCCCCGCAGCAGCGGACGGGCGAGCCGCCGCCCGTGGTGGATCTGCGCCTTGACCGTGCCGAGCGGCGCGCCCACCTGCTGCGCGATCTCCTCGTAGGAGAGGCCGTAGACGTCGCGCAGCAGCAGTGGCTCCACGAACTGGGGGTGGTCGCGCTCGATGGTCTCCATCGCCTCGAGGAGGTCCAGGCGGGTGCCGGCGATGACGCTGGTCGTGCGTGGGTCGGGCCGCTCGAGCGGGCCGACCTCCTGCGGGTCGGCCGCGGTCGCCTGGTGCTTCATCCGGCGGTACGTCGACCGCGCGCTGTTGACGGCGACGACGTGCATCCACGTGGTGAACCGGCCTCGCCCACCCCAGGAGCCGATCTTGTTCGCGATGTTGAGGAGCGCGTCCTGGCAGGCGTCCTCCGCGTCGGGCAGGTGCGGCAGCACGCCGCGGCAGACGTTGAGCACCCGAGGACGGACCGCCGTGAGCAGCGCCTCGAGCGCGTCGCGATCGCCCCGCTGCGCCCGCCGGGCGAGGTCGTCGATCTCGTCCGGCGTCAGTGCCTCGCTGCTCACGCAGACCACCCTCCCCCGTCGTCCGTCGACAGTAGCCGGGCGGCGGGGAAGGGTGATGCAACCGTTACGTGGCCGCGGCCTACTTCACCTCGGAGCGGAAGACCGCGACCAGGCCGATCGCGAGCGGCAGCGCCAGCCAGAAGAAGCCGGTGACCGCGAGCTGGAGCCAGTTCTCGCCCGTCATCGACGTGGCGTCGGTCAGCGCGCCCTGGGTGTAGTTGAAGTCGACCCAGGGCTGTGCCCGCTCGAACCAGTCCTGGGTCGACGCCAGCACCTGGGTGATCGTGCCGAGGACGAAGCCGTAGACGAAGTACCCCACGATCGCGCCGGCGGAGTTGCGGAACAGCACGCCGAGCATGAAGCCGATCAGCATGTTGAGGATCTGGAACAGGATCAGGCCGGCGAAGTCGCCGCCGGTGATGTCCCAGACCGGGTCGACCCCGACGATCGCGGCGCCCAGCAGGTTGCCGAGCGCACCGATGCCGAACGCCAGCAGCATCGAGGCCACGCCCACGCCGAGCGCGACCGCGAGCTTCGCACGGATGATCCGGCCGCGGTGCGGGACGAGGGTGAACGACGTGAGGCCGGTGCGCTGGCTCCACTCGCTGGTGATCGACAGGATGGCGATCACCGGCAGGATGACGGCCATCGGGATGCCGATCGCGGCGCCGAACGTGTCGTAGGTGATCTGGTCGTCCGGCGCGAACAGGATCACCGCGGCGGTGGTGAGGACCGCGAGGATGCCGACGCTGGCCAGCAGCCAGAAACCGGAGCGGGTGTCGAACGACTTCCGCAGCTCGACGGACACGATCCGCGACATCGGGATGGGTGCGGGGGTCGGTCGTGCCGGACGCGCGACCGCGGTCACGAGGTCGGTCTCGACGGTGGTGGTGCTCATGCTGCTGCTCCTTCTGAGCCGTGGATCGACTGGGTGTCGCGCTGGGTGTCTGCGGTGAGCTCGAGGAACATCTCCTCCAGCCCGGCCCCGTCGGCCGGCCGCAGCTCGGTGAGGGCGATGCCGGCGGAGTGGGCGACCTGGCCGACCAGCTCGGCGTCGGCGTCGACCCGGAGCGCGTCGGTCAGGTTGCTGAAGTCCAGGTCGGCGTCGACGAGGGCGCGCGCGAGGCCGGGGACGTCGCGGGTGCGCACCAGGGTGCCGGCGCTCGCGAGCAGCTCGGTCTTGGTGCCCTGGGCGACGATCCGGCCCTGCCCGATGACCACGAGGTCGTCGGCGATCACCTCGATCTCGTGCAGCAGGTGGCTGCTGAGCAGCACGGTGCCGCCCTCGTCGGCGTACCCGCGGAGGAGGTCGCGCATCCAGCGGATGCCCGCCGGGTCCAGGCCGTTGGCCGGTTCGTCGAGGATGAGGACCTCGGGGTCGCCGAGCAGCGCGGTGGCGATGCCGAGGCGCTGCCGCATGCCGAGGGAGTAGTTGCGGACGCGGCGTCCGGCCTCGCTCGGGGTCAGGCTGACCCGCTCGAGCATCTCGTCGACGCGGCGGCGCGGGAGGCCCATGGTGTGGGCGGCGACGGTGAGGATCTCGCGACCGGTGCGGCCGGCGTGCTGGGCGGAGGCGTCGAGCAGGACGCCCACCTCGAGGCCGGGGTTCGGCAGGTCGGCGAAGCGGCGGCCGCTGACCTCGGTGGTGCCGGAGGTGGCCGGGGTGAGACCGACCATGATCCGCATCGTCGTGGACTTGCCGGCGCCGTTGGGGCCGAGGAAGCCGGTGACCCGGCCGGGCCGGGCGGTGAACGTGACGTCGTCGACGGCCGTGAAGCCGCCGTACGACTTGGTGAGGGAGTCGACCTTGATCATGGCCACGAGCCTCGCGGTCGAGGCCGGGTCCGCACATCGGGGAAGTCCGTCGACCCACCCCTGAGCCGACCCCGGTCCGGCTCAGGGTCGGCCCCCGGGGTGGCGACCGGGGTGGTGACCGGGGGTCGGCCCGGTGCGTGCGCTGATAATGGCCGGGTGTCCATGCCCGCCCGTCTCGGTCGCTACGCCGTGCGCCGACGCATCGGCTCGGGCGGGTTCGCGACCGTCTGGCTCGCGTACGACGAGCAGCTCGACTCCCCGGTCGCGGTCAAGGTGCTCGCGGAGAACTGGACCGAGGACACGACCGTGCGGCAGCGGTTCCTCGAGGAGGGCCGCTTCCTGCGCAAGGTGGAGTCGCCGTACGTCGTCAGCGTCTACGACGCCGGTGAGCTCGAGGACGGCCGGCCCTACCTGGTGATGTCGTACGCCGACCAGGGGACCCTCGCCGACCGGCTGGAGGTCGAGGGGCTGACGCCGGCGCAGTCGATCGAGGTGGTGCGCCAGGTCGGGGCGGGGCTGCAGGCGCTGCACGAGCGCGGGGTCCTGCACCGCGACGTCAAGCCCGCCAACGTGCTCTTCCGGACCGTCGACGACGGTGGCGACGGCACGGTGCGGGCGATGGTGGCCGACCTCGGCCTCGGCAAGGCGCTGGACGTGTCGTCGCGGCTGACGATGATCGCCGGGACGCCGTCCTACGTCGCCCCCGAGCAGGCGCAGGGCGAGCCCCTGGACCCGCGGGCGGACCAGTACTCCCTCGCCGCCCTGGCCTACCTGCTGCTGGCCGGGCGGCCGCCGTACGCCCACGCCTCGCTCTCCGCGGCCGCCTCGCCGTCGGCACCGCCGCCGCTGTCGACACCGGAGCGGCCGTTCCCGGCCGAGGTGGAGGCGGTCGTCCGTCGCGGCCTGGCCGTGGGGCGGGAGGACCGCTGGCCCGACGTGGGCGCCTTCGTCGCGGCCCTGGACGGCGCCCTGGCGCCGGTCCTCGCCGACGGTGCCGCGGCCCCCTGGCTGCCGGCCGACCCGGAGCTGACCCGGCCCGGTGCCCGTCCGTCGGCGCGGCCGTCGCACGACCCGCCGCCCGACCCGCTGCCCGACCCCGTGCCCCCGCGCCGGACCCGCACGCGGCTGGTGGTGGGCGGGCTCGTCGGGGTCGTGGCGCTGGCGGTGGGGCTGGTCGGGGGGTACCTCGTCGAGCAGCAGGGCACGGCGGACGCCACGGTCGGGGACGACACCGGCAGCCTCTTCGTGACCGTGCCGGCCGACTGGGAGGGTGCGGTCGCGTCGGCCGGCTGGACGGCACCCACGCGCGACGGCGGCCACTACCCCGCGCTCTCGGTCGGGACCTCGACCGGGTGGACCGACGTGGGCTCGGAGGCCGAGGGCGTCTTCGTCGGCATCCTGCCCGGCACCGAGCTGCCGGACCGGATGCCCCAGCACCCCGAGTGCGACACCGCCGAGGACCCGGTGGACGGCACCTTCGAGGACCGCGACGCCCGCACCGTCCTCTACACCGGCTGCCCCGGCGGGGTCGCCGTCGAGCGCGTCGTCCAGCTCGCCTCCAACCGGTTGCTGTGGGTGCAGATCCGCAGCGCCGACAGCGCGACCGCGAACACCGTCCTCGACGACGTCGAGACGCGCGGGATCTGAGCACCGCCTCCTCAGGGCATGCCGAGTCGGCGTGTCTTGTACGTCAGAGGACGTCGAGTCGGCGCGTCTTGCACGTCAGAGGACGTCGAGTCGGCGCGTCTTGCACGTCAGGGGACGTCGAGTCGGCGCGTCTTGCACGTCAGGGGACGTCGAGTCGGCGTGTCCTGTGCGCGCGGGGTCGACGAGGTGGGCAAGATGCGCCGACTCGGGCTCTCTGGGCGGGCAAGATGCGCCGACTCGGGCTCTCTGGGCGGGCAAGATGCGCCGACTCGGCACCCGCGCCGCCGGCGTACTGACTCAGTCCCGTGCGGCGATCGCCCGCTCGAGCTCGTCGGGGTCGGCCCACATCGCCTGGACCTCCTCCAGCGTGCGGCCCTTGGTCTCGGGGACGTAGCGGTGCACGAACCACAGCGTCACCGCGCAGAAGAACGCGAAGATGAGGAACGCTCCCGACGTGCTGGTCAGGTCGACCACCGACAGGAAGGTCTGGGTGACGGCCCAGGCGGCGAACCAGTTGAGTGCCGTCGCGGCCGCCACCCCCTTCCCGCGCACGTGGCTGGGGAACACCTCGTTGATCACGGTCCACACGATCGGGCCCAGCGAGAAGGCGAAGCTGGCGATGAAGGTGACGGTGCCGACCAGGGCGAGCAGGCCGGCGTTCGACGTCCCGTGCGCCGCGGCGTCGGAGGCGCTGACCTCGTCGAGGCGGAAGAACGCGCCGGCGACCAGCAGCAGGCTGAGCAGCATGCCCCAGCTCCCGATGGTGAGCAGCGGCTTGCGGCCGAAGCGGTCGACGTACAGCACGGCGATGAGCGTGGCGAGGACGTTCACCCCGCCGACCGCCCAGAGCGTGGCGAGGCTCTGCTGGGTCGGTGAGTCGAAGCCCGCGGCTGCGAAGATGGTGTTGGCGTAGTAGATGATCGCGTTGATCCCGGTCAGCTGCTGGAGGACCGCGAGACCCCCGGCGACGATGAGCGGCCGGCGCCAGGTCCGCGAGAAGACCTCGCCCCAGCTCGCCTGCTGCTCGCTGGCCAGTCCCTGCTCGATGTCCGCGATCCGCTGGGCGGCGTCGACCTCGGGCTCGGCCTTGCGCACGACGTCCTCGGCGTCGGTACGGCGACCGACCTTGACGTACCACGTCGCGGAGTCGCGCAGCGGCAGCACGACCAGCACCAGGAGCACGGCCGGGACCGCCGAGATGCCCAGCATCAGCCGCCAGCGGTCGTTCTCGATCAGCAGGTAGTCGGCCCAGTAGGCCAGGAAGATGCCGATGGTGACGGCCATCTGGTAGAGCGAGACCATCCGGCCGCGGTCCCGCGCGGCGGCGTTCTCGGCGCCGTAGAGCGGCCCGGCGACCGAGGCGATGCCGACCCCCGCGCCGAGCACGAGTCGGCCGACGACCAGCACCGTCGTCCCCGGCGCGAGTGCCTCGAGCAGCGCGCCGACGACGAAGATGACCGAGGCCAGCACCAGCGTGAACCGCCGGCCGAGCCGGTCGGCGAGCACACCGGCGACCAGGGCCCCGACCATCGCGCCGAGCGTGACCCAGCTGGTGATGATCTCGATGACGAACGTCGAGGGGCCGAACTCCTTCTCGATGCCCGACAGGGCACCCGAGATGACGCCCTGGTCGTAGCCGAAGAGCAGCCCGCACAGGAGCAGCACCAGGCCGACGGCGAGGACGTAGCGGCTGGTGCGCGGCTGGGTGTGATCGCGCATCTGCGGATCGTCGACCCGCTCGCAGTCCACCTGCCTCACCCGAGACGGGGGAGTTGACACCGTGCCGCTCCGTCCCGTGCGACCGGTCCGGGGTCAGCTGACCTTCTCGATGCTGGCCGCGACGTGGTCGCGCAGGCTGTCGAGGCCGGCCCGGTCCACGTCGCGGCCGACCACGCTCATCTCGAACTCCGCCGTGCTGCCGCCGGGCGGGGTGAACCACGTGAAGGTGTTGAACCGCTTGCGGTTGGTGTCCGGCTCGCGGTAGCGGAAGGAGAGCATGTCGTCGGTGCGGGCGAGCACGTGGACGTCGTCGTAGATCGACTCGATCGCCGCCTCCTTCTCGGCGACCATCTCGGCGTTGGTGCGGTGCTCGTTGACCAGCTTCACCCGCAGGCTGTAGCCACCGACCGTCGGCTCGTCGGCCGGCCGCCACCGCGTCTCGAACAGCGGCGACACCTCCTCCGGCGTCCACCCGGCCGGCACGTCGTAGTGCCATCGGTACGCCGGGGAGCCGATGCCGTGCACGCGGTAGGTCAGGTCGGAGGCCAGGGGCGGGTAGCCGATGTCGGGGGCGTAGGGGGCGTCCGGCAGCACCGGGACCGACGGGTCGTGGGCGGGCACCGGTGACGCGGTGGCGACGGTCGTGGCGGGCTCCTCGCGGAGCATCCCCAGGCCCCAGCCCGCGGCGGCGCCCAGCGCCACGAGCGCGAGCGTCAGCCCGATCCAACGCACCCTCACGGGCAGGAGGGTAGCCCGGCGCGATCCGGCTCACCGGGTGTGACAGTTCTGTGCGAGAGTGTGCTGAACCTGTCACAGCACCTTCTCCCGGGGAGCCTCGGATGACCACCACACCCTCTGCCCTCCTCACCGACCTGCTCGACCGGCACCGAGCCCGCCTCGACGCAGCCGTCGAGGCGTGCGCCCACCGCACCTTCTACTCCGCCTTCGACGAGTCCCCGTCGCCGCGGGTGTACGGCGAGGAGGCGGCCGGGCTCGGCCGGGCCGCGTTCGAGCGGTGGCTCGGGGCGGAGTTCCCGCTCAGCACGCCGGGTGCGTCCGGGACGGTGGCGACCGAGCGGTCGCCGTACGGCTTCGACCTCGGTGTCTCCTACCCGCGGGCCGCGGACGTCGACGCGCTGCTGTCGGCGGCGCGCGGCGGCATGCGGGCCTGGCGCGACGCCGGTCCCGACGGCCGGACGGGGGTGTGCCTGGAGATCCTCGACCGGCTGCACGCGCGCATCTTCGAGCTCGCCAACGCGGTGCAGCACACCAGCGGCCAGGCGTTCGTGATGGCCTTCCAGGCCGGTGGCGCGCACGCGCTGGACCGGGCGCTGGAGTCGATCGCCTACGCGTGGGCCGAGATGCACCGCACCCCGGCGACCGCGCTCTGGGAGAAGCCCGGGCGCGGCGAGCCGCTGCGGATGGAGAAGACGTTCACGGTCGTGCCGCGCGGGGTCGCGCTGGTCATCGGCTGCAACACCTTCCCGACCTGGAACTCCTGGCCCGGCCTGTTCGCCTCGCTGGTCACCGGCAACCCGGTGGTCGTCAAGCCGCACCCCGCCGCGGTGCTGCCGCTCGCGATCACCGTGCAGGTCTGCCAGGAGGTGCTGGTCGAGGCGGGCTTCGACGCCGACCTGGTGACCCTGGCCGCGGAGCAGCCCGACGACCACCTGGCCGCGACCCTCGCCGTACGCCCCGAGGTGAAGCTGGTCGACTTCACCGGTGGCAACGCCTTCGGCGACTGGCTCGAGCAGCACGCCACCCAGGCCGTGGTCTTCACCGAGAAGGCCGGGGTGAACACCGTCGTCGTCGACTCCACCTCCGACTTCGCTGCGATGTGCCAGAACCTGGCCTTCTCGTTCTCGCTCTATTCCGGCCAGATGTGCACCGCGCCGCAGAACGTCTACCTCCCGGCGGCCGGCGTCGCGACCGAGGACGGCGTCAGGTCGCCCGCGGAGGTGGCCGAGGGCATCGGCGCCGCGCTCGGCCGGCTGCTCGGCGACGACGCCCGCGCGGTCGAGCTGCTGGGCGGCATCGTCAACGACGGCGTGCTCTCGCGCCTGGACGCCGCGGCCTCGGGTGAGGTGCTGGTCCCGTCGCGCGCGGTCACGCACCCCGCCTTCGAGGCCGCCACCGTGCGCACACCCACGCTGCTCCGGCTGACGGCCGACGACGCGGAGGTCTACGAGACCGAGTGCTTCGGACCGGTCGCCTACCTCATCGAGACGTCCGGGACCGAGCAGTCGATCGACCTCTTCCGCGACACGGTGCAGCGGCACGGCGCGATGACGGCGGCCGTCTACTCGACCTCGGGCGAGGTCGTCGACGAGATGCGCGAGGCCGCGCTCGACGCCGGCGTCGCGCTGTCGGAGAACCTGCTCGGTGGCGTCTTCGTCAACCAGTCCGCGGCGTTCTCCGACTTCCACGGCACCGGCGCGAACCCGGCCGCGAACGCGTCGTACACCGACGGCGCCTACGTCGCGCCCCGCTTCCGCGTCGTGCAGTCGCGACGGCACGTCTGAGCTGAGCTGGGGCGCGGAGCCCCGGCCGGGCTTCAGGCGAACCGGCGCCGATAGGCCAGCGCGGCGAGCGTGTACGCCGCCAGCAGCACGCCGACGCACCACGCCAGCGCGACCCAGATGTCGGTGCCGACCGGCTGCTGGGCGAGCAGGTGACGGATCGTCTCGACGATCGAGGTCACCGGCTGGTGCTCGGCGAAGGCCCACACCGGCCCGGGCATCGTGTCGGTCAGCACGAACGCGGAGCTGACGAACGGCAGGAGCACGATCGGGTAGGAGAAGGCGGCCGCGCCGTCGACGGACCGCGCCGACAGGCCGGCCAGCACCGCGACCCAGGTGAGGGCGAGGGTGAAGAGGGCCAGGATCCCGGCGACCGCCAGCCACGCGAGCAGGCCCGCGCCCGAGCGGAAGCCGAGGAGCACCGCGACCAGGAGCACGACCGCGACCGAGGTCGCGTTGGCGACCAGGGACGTCCCCACGTGGGCCCACAGCACCGACGAGCGGGCGATCGGCAGGGAGCGGAAGCGTTCGACGATCCCGCCCTGCAGGTCCAGGAACAGGCGGTAGGACGTGTAGGAGATCCCCGACGCGACGGTGATCAGGAGGATGCCGGGCAGCAGGTAGTCGACGTACGGCTGCGACCCCGCGTCGATCGAGCCACCGAAGACGTAGACGAACAGCAGCATGAAGGCGATCGGCATGAGCGCGGTGGTGATGATCGTGTCCGGGCTGCGGACGACGTGGCGCAGCGACCGTCCCAGCAGGACGGTGGTGTCGCCGAGGACGTGCGTGGTCATGGGAGTCTCCTCAGCTGTCGGCGCCGACGACCGCGAGGAAGACCTCCTCGAGCGTCGGCTGCTTCTCGACGTACTCGACGCGGGCGGGCGGCAGCAGCTGCTGGAGGTCCGCGAGGGATCCGTCGGCGATGATCCGTCCCTCGTGGAGGATCGCGATCCGGTCGGCGAGCTGCTCGGCCTCGTCGAGGTACTGCGTGGTCAGCAGGACCGTGGTCCCCCTCCCGGCGAGCTCGCGGACGCAGGCCCAGACCTCGCCGCGCCCCTGCGGGTCCAGGCCGGTGGTGGGCTCGTCGAGGAAGATCACCGGTGGGTCGCCGACCAGGCTCATCGCGATGTCCAGGCGGCGGCGCATGCCGCCGGAGTACGTCGCCACGCGCCGGTCCGCCGCCTCGGTGAGGTCGAAGCGGGCGAGCAGGTCGTCGGCGATCCGTCCCGGGTCCGGCTGGTGCCGCAGACGGGCGACGAGCACCAGGTTCTCGCGCCCGCTCAGCACGTCGTCGACGGCCGCGAACTGCCCGGTGAGACTGATGACCTCTCGCACGTGGGCCGCCTGTGTCACCACGTCGGACCCGGCGACGCACGCCGTCCCCGCACCGGGGCGCAGCAGCGTTGCCAGGATCCGGACGAGCGTGGTCTTCCCGGCGCCGTTGGAGCCGAGGAGGGCGCAGACGCTGCCCCGCTCGACGTCCAGGTCGACCCCGCGCAGCACGCCGAGGTCGCCGTACGACTTCTCGAGCCCGCGGACCGTGATCACGGCTGCCCCCGCTCCGCGTCCTCGACCGCCCTGACCAGGCGGGCACGCTCCTTGTCGACCCACCGCTTGCCGGTGTACGCCTCGGCGAACGTCTCGGCGAACTCGACCGGGTCGTCGCCGACCACGGCTCGCACCGGTGTCCCGTCCGCCGCGGCCCGCTCCCAGAGGTCGGCGAAGTCGCCGAACATCTGCACGGCGGTCGCGCCGTCGGTGATGCCCCCGCACACCATCAGGTAGCGGTGCAGCGCCCAGGCGACGGCTCCGTACGGCTCGGGGAGGGCCTTCAGGCGGGCCTTGTCCTGCCGGTACTGCCGCTTGTGCTCCAGCGATCCCGTGACGGTCTCGATCCATCGTGCGGCCATGATCAGATCTCTCCTTCGTGGAGCCGGGTGAGGCGTTCGGAGAGGAAGCTCCAGGTCCTCCAGAACTCGTCGAGGTGCGTCCGGCCCTGGGCGTTGAGGGTGTAGACCTTGCGCGGTGGGCCTTGGGTCGACGGGACCTTCTCGACGTCGACGAGTCCGCGTTGCTCGACCCTGATCAGGAGGGCGTAGACGGTCCCCTCGGCGATGTCGACGAAGCCCTGGTCGCGCAGCCAGGCGGTGATCTCGTAGCCGTAGGCCGGCCGGCGGGCCAGGATCGCCAGGACGATGCCCTCGAGCGTGCCCTTGAGCATCTCGGTCTCCTGCTTGCCCATCCGTCCGGCCTCCGTGGCACTACTCAGTGTTGCTGACTACCACTACATAGTAACGCTGAATAGCGGTCGCGCAAGCGTTCGTGGGGGACCACCGATGAGAAGAAATGGTTGGACGGGTCTGTCGTTTTCGTGTCCCCTCGTTCGTCGAGAGGGTGACAACCCCTCACCGAGGAGACCCGAGATGACCACCATGTCCGAGACCGCGAGCAGGAGCCGCTGGCTGGCGCTGTACGTGCTGTGCCTGGGTGACCTGATGATCGTGCTGGACTCCAGCATCGTGAACGTCGCCCTCCCCTCCATCCAGGAGGACCTGGGGTTCTCCCAGTCGGCGCTCGCGTGGGTGGTCAACGCCTACCTGCTGACCTTCGGCGGCTTCCTGCTCCTCTCCGGCCGGTTCGGCGACCTGCTGGGCAACAAGCGGGTCTTCCTCACCGGGGTGGTGGCGTTCACGGCCGCGTCCGTGGCGTGCGGGCTCGCACCCTCCGCCGAGCTACTCGTCGTCGGCCGCGCGGTCCAGGGCCTCGGCGGCGCGGCGGTGTCGGCCGTCGCCCTCTCCTTGATCATGGGCCTCTTCTCCGACCCGGCCGAGCGGGCCAAGGCGATGGGCTTCTTCGGCTTCGTGATGTCGGGCGGCGGCGCCGTGGGCGTGCTGCTCGGCGGCGTGCTCACCGGGCTCCTGTCGTGGCACTGGATCTTCTGGGTCAACGTCCCGGTCGGCATCGGTGTCTGGCTCGCCGCCCGGCGGGTGCTGCCCGGCGACGAGGTCGCGGTCCGCGCCGTCCGCATCGACGTGCTCGGCGCGGTCCTGGTGACCGGCGCGCTGATGCTGTCGGTCTACGGGATCGTCAGCAGCCACTGGGTCCTGCTCGCCGGCAGCGCCGTGCTGCTCGCGGCGTTCGTCGGCTGGGAGTCCCGCACCGCCGAGCCGCTGGTGCCGCTGCGCCTGTTCCGGCTCCGCAACGTCGTCGTCTCCCAGGTCGTGGGCGTGCTCTGGGCGGCCGCGATGTTCGCGTGGTTCTTCCTCGCCGCGCTCTACCTCCAGCAGGTGCTGGGGTACGGCGCCCTCGAGGTCGGCCTCGCCTTCGTGCCGACCAGCGTGGTGATGGCCGTCTGCTCGCTGCGGGTCTCGGACAAGCTGGTCATGCGCTTCGGGATCCGGCCGCCCCTGGTGGCCGGCCTGTCGCTGGCGGCGGCCAGCCTCGCGCTCTTCTCCCGGGCACCCGTGGACGGGAGCTTCGTGACCGACGTGCTGCCGTCGATGCTGCTGCTCGGCGCGGGTGCCGGCATCGCCTTCAATCCGGTCCTGCTCGCCGCGATGGGCGACGTCGAGCCGCACGAGTCCGGCCTCGCCTCCGGCGTGGTCAACACCTCGTTCATGATGGGCGGCGCGCTCGGCCTGGCCGTCCTGGTCAGCCTCTCGACGGCTCGCACCGAGTCCCTCGCCGCCGGCGGGGCCGCTCCGCTCGAGGCCCTCAACGGCGGCTTCCAGCTCGCCTTCGCCGTCGGCGCCGTGGCCGCGGCCCTGGCCGCCCTCGTCGGTGGGGTGTTCCTGCGGCCCGAGCCGATGACCATGCCGGAGCCGGAGCTGGACGGCGACGCCGAGCCCGAGGCCTGCCCCGAGGTCGCCTGAGGCGGGCCTGGCAGGGGCGGGGGCGGCGAGTTTCGTCGGCCGGCCGACGAAATCCGCGGCGGGACGACGAAACTTCGTCGTCCCGCATCGGAATCCGTCGTCCCGCCCGACCCGCCCCGGCGGGGGACCACCCCGGGGAGCTCAGTCGACCGGCAGGGGTGCCCGCGAGATCGGGCAGCTCATGCAGCGCGGGCCGCCGCGGCCAGAGCCGAGCTCGGAGCCGGCGATGCGGACGACCTCGATGCCGGCCTCCTCGAGCCGGTCGTTGGTCTCGACGTTGCGCTCGTAGGCGACCGCCACGCGAGGCGCGATCGCGAGGGTGTTGTTGCCGTCGTCCCACTGCTCGCGCTCGGCGGTGACGGGGTCCAGGCCGGTGTCGATCTGGTGGAGGGTGTCGATCTCCATCGCCTTCGCCGCGGCGACGAGGAACGGCTCGGCGTCGGCCACCGTCAGCTCGAGGTCCCGGTCGTCCTCGGCCGGCGCGGTGAGCGTGACGGCGTACGCCCGGAGCGAGTCGGCGACGTTGGGGTACATCACGATCTTGTCGGTGTCGACCATCGTGCACACGGTGTCGAGGTGCATGGTCGCGCGCTCCTGCGCGATGGGTACGGCGAGCACCGTGTGCGCGAGCCCGGCGTGGAAGGCCTGGCGGGCGAACCGCTCGGCGCCGGCCGGGGTGGTGCGCTCGCCGACCCCCACGGCGATGACGCCGGGCGCGAGCAGCAGCACGTCGCCGCCCTCGACGTGCTCGTGGTGCCAGCCGTGGACCTTGCGGGTGCCGCGGAAGCGCGGGTGCTCGGTGTAGATCAGCTCGGTCAGCTGGGTCTCGCGGGTGCGGGCCGGCATCGCCAGCGACGTCACGGCCACCCGGTCCTTGACCCACACGCTGGAGTCGCGGGTGAAGAGCAGGTTCGGCAGCGGGTCGACCAGGAAGTCGTCGCTGGCGAGCAGGGAGGTGACGAGCCCGAAGCCGCCGCGGACCTCGTCGTTGCGGATGCCGGCGGTCAGGTAGCCGGTCAGCTCCTCGGGCGAGGCCTCGCGCAGGAACCGGGCGAGGTAGCCCCGCAGCGTGTCGCCGAGGTGCAGGCCGGCGAGACCGGTGGTGATGGCGTGGTTGCGCGCGTCGTCGTCGTGCAGCGTCGCGGTGAGCAGCTCGGTCAGGTAGAGCACCTCGACGCCGCGGTCCCGGAGCCGCTGGGCGAACGCGTCGTGCTCGTCCTGGGCGCGGGCGACCCACGGGATGCCGTCGAAGAGCAGCCTGTCGTTGTTGCGCGGGGTGAGCCGCTTCAGCTCGTTCCCGGGCCGGTGGAGCATGACGGTCTGGAGGGTGCCGACCTCGCTGTCGGCGCCGTGGGTGGGCATGGGCCCCACCCTAGACACCTACGTCAGCAGCTCGTACGCCGTGACCCCGGCGAGCACGAGGCAGACACCCGCCCCCACGTAGTGCAGGACGTGCAGCTTGACGAAGCGCTGCAGGCCCTGGCCGGCGATGACGGCCAGCCCGCTCACCACGAGCAGGGCGGCCAGCGCGCCGACGAACACCGAGACCGGCTGCTCGTACTTCGCGACCAGCGAGATCGTCAGCAGCTGGGACAGGTCGCCCCACTCGGCGGCGAAGAGCACCAGGAAGCTGGCGACGATCGCCCGGTGGCCGCTGACGTCCTTGGCCAGCACCTCGTCCTCCGCCTCGGCGGCGGCCTGGTGGCTGCGCCCCTCGCGGACCAGGATCACCGCGCCCGCGAGGAACATCAGCCCGGCTGCGGCCTGGACGACCTCCTTGGGCAGGAACGACACGGCATGCCCGAGGAGCACGGCGACCGTCGTCTGCACGGCGAACGCGAGGCCGACGCCGATCCACACCAGGATCGGGCGGTACTTCGTCGCGAGCACCAGCGTCGCGAGGAAGGTCTTGTCGGGCAGCTCCACCACGAAGATGGCGAGGAAGGTCAGGCCGATGACGACCGGGTCCATCAGGGGTTTCCGTCTCCTGTTCCGAGCTCGGTCGTGCCGAGAAGGGCGCGGCACAGCGCCTGCGCCGCGGTGAGGACGTCGTTGACCGGGCGGCCGAGCGCCGCGGCGGCACGCACCACGTCGTCGTACTCCGGCTGGGCGTTGACGACCTGGTCGCCCTGGCGGGCGAGCTTGACCGCGATCCGCCGACCGTCGACCTCGACCTCGACCATCTCACGCTCCAGCGCGTGCTTGGACACCGGCTGCTCGCGCAGGCCGATGGTCGTGGTGTGCCGGAAGATCGCCGTGCGGACCTCGGCCGCGCGCGCGGGCTCGACGAGCGCGTGCAGCGTGTGGGCGGGACGGCCCTTCTTCATCAGGATCGGCGTCAGCCACGCGTCCGAGGCGCCGGCCTCGAGCAGCGCCGCGATCACCGCCGGCCACACCCGCGGGTCGAGGTCGTCGATGTTCGTCTCGATCAGCAGGGGTTCCGCGGTGGTCGATCCCGTCTCGGTGCCGGCCGGGACCCCGACGAAGAGGCGCAGGACGTTCGCGTGACCCTCCGGGTCCCGGCTGCCGGCACCCACGCCCACGGACTCGACGACCATCGGCGGCTGCGGGCCGTACGCCGTGGCGAGCGTCGTCAGCAGCGCGGCGCCCGTCGGCGTGCACAGCTCCATGGCCACCGTGCCCGCGTGGGTCGGCGCCCCGCGCAGCAGCTCGGCCACCGCCGGAGGTGGCACCGGCAGGACGCCGTGCGTCGTGCGGACCGTGCCGGAACCGACGGCCACGGGGGAGACCGTCACCGGCGTGGCCCCGAGGTGCACGAAGCCCGCGCACACGCCGACCACGTCGGCGATCGCGTCCAGCGCGCCGACCTCGTGGAAGTGCACGGTCTCGGGGTCGGCGCCGTGGACGACGCCCTCCGCGACCGCCAGGCGCTCGAACGCGGCGAGCGCGAGGTCGCGCACCCGCCCGTCGAGCGCGGCCGCGTCGAGGATCGTGCGCACGTCGCGCCAGGTGCGGTGGTGGTGGGACTCGGTCAGGTCGACGTGGACCCGGAGCGCCGCGAGGCCACCGCGGTGCACGTGCTCGACGCGGAGGGCCACGGGCTCGGGGGCGACCGCGTCGACCGCTGCCTGCAGCACCTCCACCGGCACGCCCGCCCCGACCAGCGCGCCGAGGAGGAGGTCGCCGCTCGCGCCGGAGGACGCGTCGACCCAGGCGACGGTCACGGGCGCTCCGGCTGCCGGGGCGCCGACTGGCGGGCCACGCGGGCGGCGTGGACGCCGGCGCCGTAGCCGTTGTCGATGTTGACGACCGTGACGCCGGGCGCGCAGGAGTTCAGCATGGTCAGCAGCGCCGCGATCCCCCCGAGCGAGGTGCCGTACCCGACGCTGGTCGGCACGGCCACGAGCGGTACGCCGGTCAGCCCGCCGACGACCGACGGCAGGGCGCCCTCCATCCCCGCGACGACCACGAGGCAGTCTGCGGCGTCGAGCCGCTCCCGGACCCCGAGCAGCCGGTGCAGGCCGGCGACCCCGACGTCGTCGATGCGGTCGACCGCCGCGCCATGAACGGCGACCGTCAGGGCCGCCTCGGCGGCGACGGGTGCGTCCGAGGTGCCGGCCGCGACGACGGCGACCCGGCCCCGCGGCTCCGGGAGGGGGCCGAGGGTGACCGCCCGGGCGACCAGGTCGATCTCGGCCTCGGGCAGGGCCCGGCCGACGACGTCGAGCGCCTCGACGGTCAGGCGGGTGGCCAGCACCGCGCGCTCGGGATGCTTGTCGTGCAGCGCCCGCAGGATCGCGACCACCTGGTCCGGGGTCTTGCCGGAGCCGTAGACGACCTCGGGGTCGCCCGTGCGTGCCGCGCGGTCGACGTCCACGCGCGCGAATCCGAGGTCGGCGGTCCGAGGGTCGGGCTGGTCCACGCCAAGGAACCTACTCGTCGGCCGGGAGCCGGCGGTCGAGGAGGTGTCGCGGCGGTTGCCGCTGTCGGTGGTCGGGTGTTGGCTGTCGGGTGGGGTCGGCAGGCGAGGAGGAACAGCAGATGCCGAAGTTCGAGAAGTACGCGCAGGGCACCCCGAGCTACGTCGAGCTCGTGACGCCCGACCAGGAGGCCGCCAAGGCCTTCTACGGTCCCCTGTTCGGGTGGGACCTCGAGGACGTCCCGCTCGGGGAGGCCGGCTACTACGTGGCGGTGAGCAAGGACGGCGAGTCGGTCGCCGGGATCAGCGGCCCGATGCCCGGGATGGAGGACCACCCGGCCTTCTGGGGCGTCTACGTCACCGTGGACGACGTGGACGCCGCCACCGCGAAGGTCGCGGCTGCCGGCGGCCGGGTCGACGCCGAGCCCTTCGACGTGATGGACCTCGGCCGGATGGCCGCGATCGCGGACCCGACCGGGGCCCGGGTCAACCTGTGGCAGGCCCGCGGCACCATCGGCACCGTGCTCGCCAACGAGCCCGGGACGCCGATCTGGCACGAGCTGGTCACGCCCGACGTCGGGGCCGCGACGGCGTTCTACGCCGAGGTACTGGGGGTGAGCTGGGAGGCCCAGCCGATGGGCGACGGGCCGCCGTACACCTGCCTGGTGGTCGACGGCCGCCAGGTCGGCGGGGCGATGCCGCCGCCGATGGAGGGCATCCCGCCCTACTGGGGCGTCTACTTCGCCGTCGACGACGTCGACGCGACGATCGAGCGGGCGACCGGGCTCGGCGGCACGGTGGTCGCCCCCGCCTTCGACGTCCCCGGCGTGGGTCGGATGGCGGTGCTGGCCGACCCCCAGGGCGGGATGTTCAACCTGATGGCGGGCTGACGCCGGGGCGGCGCGACCTGGCGGGCTGCGGCTACCGCGACACCGTGGCCCGGAACGGGTCGGCGGGGTAGACCCCGAGCACCGTGACGTCGGTGGTGAAGAACGCGAGCTCCTCGAGCGCGCGCTTCAGCCCGGCGTCGTCGGGGTGCCCGTCGACCTCGGCGAGGAACTGGGTGGCGGTGAACTCGCCGCCGACCATGTAGCTCTCGAGCTTGGTCATGTTCACGCCGTTGGTCGCGAAGCCGCCCAGGGCCTTGTAGAGCGCGGCGGGCAGGTTGCGCACGTTGAAGATGAAGCTGGTGACCACCGGGCCGTTGCCGGGTGGCGCCTCGATGAGCTCGCGGGAGAGCACGACGAAGCGCGTGGTGTTGTGCTCCTCGTCCTCGACGTCCTCGGCGAGGATCTCCAGGCCGTAGATGTCCGCGGCCAGCGGGGGCGAGATCGCGGCCTGGGTGGGGTCGGCGAACTCCTTCACCTCCCGGGCCGCGCCCGCGGTGTCCCCGGAGATCACCGGCGTGAAGCCGTGCTCGCGGATGATCTTGCGGCACTGCCCGAGCGCGTGGACGTGGCTGTGCACGGTCCGGATCGTGCCGAGGGTCGTGCCCGGGACGCCCATCAGGCAGAAGCGGATCCGCAGGAAGTGCTCGGCGACGATGTGCAGCCCCGAGCCGGGCAGGAAGTGGTGGATGTCGGCCACCCGGCCGGCGATCGAGTTGTCGATCGGGATCATCGCCAGGTCCGCGTCCCCGGACTCGACCGCTGCGAAGACGTCCTCGAACGACGCACAGGGCACGGCCTCCCAGTCGGGGTAGTGCTCCTTGCACACCTGGTGGGAGTTGGCGCCGGGCTCGCCCTGGTAGGCGATCCGTCGGGTCGTGGACGTCGTCACGGGCTTCATGGTCCCACGCAGGGGACGCCGCACCGGCGGGCCGCCCACGGTGCGGCCCGCGCCCGTCTGTCTAGGGTGGGGCCCGTGCCGAAGTACGACGCCGTGCTGCTCGACGTCTTCGAGACCGTGCTGTGCGTGGACCAGGTCCGGCACGCCGCGCTGCTGGCCGAGCGCGCCGGCGTGTCCGCCACGGCGTTCGCCGAGGCGGCCGGGTCGTGGGGTCCGCGGATCAACGACGGCCGGGCCTCCCTGGCCGAGGCCGTCGCCGCGGTGCTCGCCCGGTGCGGCGCGACGCCGGACGACGAGACCGTCGCCGCGCTGGTGGCGGCTGACCGCGACCTGCTGGCCGAGCTCGCCGTCGTACCGGACGACACGGTGCCGTTCCTGCGGTCGCTCCGCGCGGCCGGGACCCGCACCGCGTTCGTCAGCAACTGCGCCGAGAACACGCGGCCGCTCCTGGACGGCCTCGGGCTGACGGCCCTGGTCGACGAGCTGGTGCTGTCGTGCGAGGTGGGCGCCACCAAGCCCGACCGGGCCATCTTCGACGTCGCGCTGGAGCGCCTCGGGACCGCGCCCGAGCGTGCGGTGCTCGTCGACGACCAGCAGTCCTACTGTGACGGGGCCGCCGCGCTCGGGATCGACACGGTCCGCATCGACCGGACGGGCGGGACCGGGCAGGTCTCGTCGCTCGCCGAGGTGTCGGCGTACCTCTGACGCCCCGGGCACATACCCTCGCTGTCGTGGACATCGTCGCGCTCGCTGCCGCCGTGGTCGCCGTCGTCGCCCTGGTGGTCGCGGTCGCCGCGCTCCGCTCGGCCCGGCCGCGGCGCGGCGACGGCGTGGACGCGCTCCCCGAGGACGTCCAGGGCCTGCGCCAGGAGGTCGCGGCCCTGCGCGCGGAGTCCAAGGACGCACTGCGGCACCTGGCGGTCGTGCGGTACGACGCCTTCGGGGACATGGGCGGGCACCTGTCGTGGTCGCTCGCGCTGCTCGACGACGGGGGTCACGGTGTGGTGCTGACCTCGATCCACGGTCGCAGCGAGGCACGCAGCTACGCCAAGAGCATCACCGGCTGGACCTGCGAGCAGCAGCTCTCCCCGGAGGAGCTGGAGGCGATCGAGCACGCGCGGCCTTAGGTCGCCCTATGCTCCGGCCATGAACCCGATGCGGTGGACGGCGCAGAAGCTCGGCGCGCAGCCGTGGCTGCCGCGCTTCGCCCCGATGATCGTGGGCAGCGACAAGGCGCTGCAGCGCCTGACCCGTGGCCGCCTGACGATCATGCTGGCGACCGGGCTCGACGAGCTCGTCCTCCAGGTGCCGGGGCGCAGGTCGGGGGTCCTGCGCACCACCCCGCTGCTGACCGTGCCCCACGAGGACGCGTGGTACGTCGTCGGCTCGAACTGGGGCGGTCCGAAGCCGCCGGAGTGGGTGGCCAACCTGCGCGCCGCCGAGGACCCGACGATCACCTTCCGTGGTCGCACCGTCGCCGTGGACGCGCGGGAGCTCGTCGGCGCCGAGCGCGAGCGGATCTGGCCGGTGCTGCTCGAGACCTGGCCGAACTACCAGATGTACGCCGAGCGCACCGACCGCGTGCTGCCCGTCTTCCGCCTCACCCCGCGCTAGGTCGAGTCGGCGCGTCTTGTACGCCGGAGCGGCCCGAGTCGGCTCATCCTGTACGCCGGAGAGGCTCGAGTCGGCTCATCCTGCTCGCTGAGCGGGCGCGAGTCGGCGCGTCTTGCCCAGGTCCCGCATCACTGCTGTGGACAATCCGGGCAACTTGCGCCGACTCGGCCGTCTTGCGCGTGCATGTTGCGCCGACTCGCACCGAGCGGTCACGACTCGAGCGTGTAGCCCAGGCCCGCGCTGGTGATCAGGTGCCGCGGGTGGGCGGGGTCGTCCTCGAGCTTGCGGCGCAGCTGGGCGGCGTAGACGCGCAGGTAGTGGGTCTCGTGCTCGTACGCCGGCCCCCACACCTCGCGGAGGATCTGCTCGCGCGGCACCAGCCGCCCCAGGTTGCGCGCGAGCAGCTCGAGGAAGGACCACTCGGTCGGCGTGAGGCGGACGTCCGCACCGTTGCGGGCGACCCGCTTGCGAGCGAGGTCGACGACGAGGTCGCCGACCGCGATCGTCGCCTGCTCGGGCGCCGCCTCCTGCCCGCGTCGTACGGCGGCGCGCAGCCGCGCCATCAGCTCGTTCATCGCGAACGGCTTGGTCACGTAGTCGTCGGCGCCGAGGTCGAGCGCCTCGACCTTGTCCTCCCCGTGCTGGCGTGCGGACAGCACGACGATCGGCACCTTCGTCCAGCCCCGCAGGCCGGAGATCACCTCGGTGCCGTCGAGGTCGGGCAGCCCGAGGTCGAGCACGACGACGTCGGGGTGCTCGGTGGCCGCCGCATCGAGGGCGGACCGGCCGTCGGCAGCGGTGACGACCACCCACCCGTGGGCGCGCAGGTTGATCGCGAGGGCGCGGGCGAGGGCCGGCTCGTCGTCGACCACGAGGACCTTGTACGCCGGCGGGGTGCTCATGGCGTCGCCCGGGGGATCGAGAGGACCATCGTCAGGCCACCGCCGGGGGTGTCCTCTGCGGTGAGCGTCCCGGCCATGGCCTCGGTCAGCCCGCGCGCGACCGCGAGCCCGAGGCCGAGCCCGCCGGGACTGGTGTCGCCCAGGCGCTGGAAGGGCTCGAACATCCGCTCGCGGAGCAGCGGCGAGACGCCGGGCCCGCGGTCGACGACGAGCACCTCGACCGCTTCCGGTACCACGTGCACCAGGACCCGCACGGGCTCCCCGTCGGAGACGCGCACCGCGTTCGCGACCAGGTTGGCCACCACGCGCTCGAGGAGCCCGGGGTCGGTGCGGACCAGCGGGGTGCTCTCGTCCAGCTCCAGCGACACGGTGTCGGGCGGGTGCCCCGTGACCGCGAGGGGGAGGACCTCCTCCAGGCTGAGGTCGCGCAGCGCGGGGTGGAGCAGCCCCGACTGGATGCGGGAGAGGTCGAGCAGGTTGTCGATGAGCCCCTCGAGCTGCGCCGTGGACGCCTCCACCGCACCGATCAGCTCCTTCTGGTCGGCGGGGTCGAGCGACCCGGACACCAGCCCGTCGACCGCGGTGCGCATCGTCGCCAGCGGCGTGCGTAGGTCGTGCGAGACCGCCCGCAGGATCGCCGTGCTCGTGGCCTCGGCGCGCTCCAGCGTCGCTGCCCGCAGGTCGCGCTCGCGCAGGCGCCGGTACTCCAGCACCAGGCCGGTCTGCACCGCGAACCCCTCGAGGATCCGGCGGTCGGTGGCGCGCAGCGGGGAGCCGCAGAGCACGAGCACGTGGTCGTCGTCGACCTCGACCCGGGTGTCGCCCTCGTCGGGTGCGCTCACCGGCCCGGCGCCGGCGGAGGCGAGCACGGTCCACCCCGCGGGCCCGCGCTCGAGCAGCGAGACCGCGCGCTGGCCGAAGGTCTCCTGCAGCCGGGCCACGATCGCCTCGGCGGTGTCGGCTCCGGTGAGCACCGAGCGCGAGAGCGACCCGAGCGTGGCGGCCTCCGTACGTGCCCGGACGGCGTCCGCGGCCCGTCGGGACGCCCGGTCGACCACGGTCGCGACCCCGATGGCGACCGCGACGAAGACGACGAGCGCCACGATGTTCCCCGCCTCGGAGATCGTGAAGTGCCCCGTCGGCGGCGTGAAGAACCAGTTCATGAGGAGGAAGCCGACGAGCGCGGCGACCAGCGCGGGGACCAGGCCGCCGATGAGCGCGACGAGGACGGTGACCGCGAGGAAGAGCAGCACGTCCAGCGGCAGCTGGTCGGGGTCGCTGAGCCGGTGCAGTGCCGTCGTGAGCAGCAGCGGCAGCACCACCGAGAGCACCAGCCCCGCGACCAGGCGTTGCCGGCCCAGCGGTGAGGCGTACCAGCGCGGCCGCCCGATCCCGGCGCCCTGCTCGTGCGTCACGAGGTGGACGTCGATGGACCCGGCCAGCAGGGCGATCCGCTCGCCCGTCGTACCCGTGAAGAGACGGCGGAGCCGCCCGTGGCGCGAGGTGCCGACGATGATCATCGTGGCGTTGGCCCCGGCAGCGAAGTCGACCACCGCCTGGGAGACGTCCTCGCCGACGACGGAGTGGAAGGTCCCGCCGAGGGACCGCACCAGCTGCTGGGCCCGGGCGATCCACCTCTCGTCGGGATTGGTCAGCCCGTCGCTGGCGATGACGTGCACGGCGAGCAGCTCCGAGCCGGCCGCCCGCTGCGCGAGGCGCGCCGCGCGACGGAGCAGCGTCTCGCTCTCGGCGCCACCGGTGACGGCCACCACGATGCGCTCCTTCGCGGGCCACGGCTGGTCGATGCGGTGCGCCCGGCGATAGTCGTCGAGCGCGTCGTCGACCCGGTCGGCGAGCCACAGCAGCGCCAGCTCCCGCAGGGCGGTGAGGTTGCCGACGCGGAAGTACGAGCTGAGCGACGCGTCGACCTGGTCGGCCCGGTAGATGTTGCCGTGTGCCATCCGGCGGCGCAGCGCGTCGGGGGACATGTCGACCAGCTGGATCTGGTCGGCGGTGCGGACCACGTCGTCCGGCACCGTCTCGCGCTGGCGGATGCCGGTGATGCGCTCGACCGCGTCGTTGAGCGACTCCAGGTGCTGGATGTTGACGGTCGTGATGACGTCGATGCCGGCGCGCCGGATCTCCTCGACGTCCTCGGCACGCTTCTCGTGACGGCTGCCGGGCACGTTGGTGTGCGCGAGCTCGTCGACGCAGACGACGGCGGGCCGCCGCGCGATCACCGCGTCGACGTCCATCTCGGTGAAGGTGGTGCCGCGGTAGGAGATCTCCTGCCGCCGCACCACCTCGAGCCCCTCGACCATCTCGGCGGTGTGCAGGCGGCCGTGGGTCTCGACGTACCCGACCACGATGTCGGTGCCCCGGTCTCGCCGGCGCTGGGCCTCGCCGAGCATGGCGTAGGTCTTGCCGACCCCGGGTGCGGCGCCGAGGTAGACCGTCAGCCGGCCCCGCTTGACGTCCTCCGCCATGGTGCGATCCTGCCAGTCACGCGGCGTCGGCGGCCTGCTGGACCGCGATGTTGAGGCGCAGCACGTTCACGTGCGGCTCGCCCAGGATGCCCCACGTCCGACCCGTGGTGGCGTCGTCGACGAGGCGGCGGACCTCGTCCTCGGTGAGGCCGTTGGCGCGCGCGACGCGCGGCACCTGCAGGTCGGCGTACGCCACCGAGATGTCCGGGTCGAGCCCGGACGCCGACGCCGTCACGGCGTCCGGCGGGATCTGGCGCACCGGCACGTCCTCGCGCTCGGCGATCTCCGCCTGCCGCTGCCGGATCGCCTGGATCAGCTCGGGTGCCTCCGGGCCCCAGTTCGAGCCGTAGGTGTTGAGCGGGTCGTACCCCTCGCCCGCGGCCGAGGGCCGGTTGTAGAAGAGCGCATCGTCGTCGGAGACCTGCCCGATGATCGCGGACCCGACCGCTCGGTCGGGGTCGGTCGTGTGGGCGCCGGTCGCGGTGACGAGCGAGCCGTTCGCCTGCCAGGGGGCGACGACCTTCGCGACCCCGAGCACCACGAGCGGGTAGGCGATGCCCAGCACGAGCGTCATCGCGACGAGCACGCGCAGCCCGGCGAGGCTGAAGCGGAAGAGGCTGTAGATGTCCTTCATGGTCAGACCCCCGGGATCTGCGAGATGACGAGGTCGAGGAGCTTGATGCCCAGGAAGGGGGCGATCAGGCCGCCGACGCCGTAGACGAGGATGTTGCGGCGGAGCAGGTCGACCGCGGACGACGGCCGGTACTTCACGCCCCGCAGCGACAGCGGGATCAGCGCCACGATGATGAGCGCGTTGAAGACGACGGCGGACAGGATCGCCGACTCCGGCGACGACAGCTGCATGACGTTGAGGACGTCGAGCTCGGGGAACGCGACCACGAACATCGCCGGCAGGATCGCGAAGTACTTCGCCACGTCGTTGGCGACCGAGAACGTCGTGAGCGCTCCTCGGGTGATCAGCAGCTGCTTGCCGATCTCGACGACGTCGATGAGCTTGGTCGGGTCGGAGTCGAGGTCGACCATGTTGCCGGCCTCCTTGGCCGCCATGGTGCCGGTGTTCATCGCGACCCCGACGTCGGCCTGGGCGAGCGCCGGGGCGTCGTTGGTGCCGTCGCCGCACATCGCGACCAGGCGCCCGCCGTGCTGCTCCTGGCGGATCAGCGCCATCTTGTCCTCCGGCGTCGCCTCGGCCAGGAAGTCGTCCACGCCGGCCTCCTCGGCGATCGCCCGTGCCGTGACCGCGTTGTCGCCGGTGATCATGACCGTCCGGATGCCCATCGCGCGCATGTCGGCGAACCGCTCGCGGATGCCCTGCTTGACGACGTCCTTGAGGTGGATGACCCCGAGGACGCGGGCCGGCCCGCCGTCCGTCTGCTCGGCGACGACGAGCGGGGTGCCGCCCGACGCGCTGACCCCGTCGACCAGGACCGACAGCTCCCGGTCCGACGTCTCCGACTCCGGGGCACCGGTGCTCCGGACCCACTGGGCCACTGCCGACGCCGCTCCCTTGCGGATCACCCGGTCCGGCAGGTCGATCCCGCTCATCCGGGTGGTGGCGGAGAACTCGACGAGGGTCCCGCCGGCCCCGCTCTCCTCGAGGTCGCTGTGCAGCCGGTGCACGAGGGTGACGATGCTGCGCCCCTCCGGCGTCTCGTCGGCGAGGGAGGAGAGCAGCGCGGCCCGCGCCATCTCCCCACCCGCGACACCGTGGAGTGGCAGGAGCTCGGACGCCTGGCGGTTGCCGTAGGTGATCGTGCCGGTCTTGTCGAGGAGCAGTACGTCGACGTCGCCGGCCGCCTCGACCGCCCGACCGGACATGGCCAGCACGTTCCTCCGCACGAGCCGGTCCATCCCTGCGATGCCGATCGCCGAGAGCAGCGCGCCGATCGTGGTCGGGATCAGGCAGACGAGGAGGGCGACGAGCACGATCCACGACTGGTGTGCGCCGCTGTAGTCGGCGACGTAGTAGAGCGATCCGACCACGACGACGAAGATGATCGTCAGGAACGCGAGCAGGATGTTCAGCGCGACCTCGTTCGGGGTGCGCTGGCGCTCCGAACCCTCGACCAGCGCGATCATCCGGTCCACGAAGGAGTGCCCGGGCTCGGAGGTGATCCGCACGACGATCTGGTCCGACAGGACCACCGTGCCGCCCGTGACCGCCGAGCGGTCGCCGCCCGACTCCCGGATGACCGGAGCGGACTCGCCGGTGACGGCGGACTCGTCGACGGATGCGACGCCCTCGACGACGTCGCCGTCGCCGGGGATCCGCTCGCCCGCCTCGACGACGACCACGTCACCGGCCTTCAGCGCGGTGCTCGCGACCTGCTCGATGCTGCCGTCGGGGCGACGGCGACGCGCCGGGGTCTCCTGCTGCAGCGAGCGCAGACTCGCCGCCTGCGCCTTGCCACGACCCTCGGCCACGGACTCGGCCAGCGTGCCGAACAGCACCGTGAGCCACAGCCAGATCGTCACGCCGATGCCCATGGTGCTCGGACTGACGACGGACGCCACCGTGGTGAAGACCGCCCCGGCCTCGACGACGAGCATGACGGGGGCGTGCACGAGCTCGCGGGGGTCGAGCTTGCGGAGGGCGCCCGGGAGCGCCTCGCGGAGCTGGGAGCCGAACGTGCGCCGGACCGGCGCCGGGTGGTGGGTGTTCACGACAGGGACTCCGCGATCGGACCGAGGACGAGCACCGGGACGAAGGTCAGACCGACCACGACCAGGGCCACGCCCGTGAGGAGGGCGACGAACAGGGGCTGGTGGGTGGGCAGGGTGCCCGCACTGGGAGGCAGGTGGTGTGCCGCGGCGAACCGGCCCGCCAGCGCGATGACCAGCACCATCGGCAGGAACCGGCCGAAGAGCATGCAGAGGCCGAGCAGCGTGTTCCAGAACGGTGTCCCGGAGGTCAGGCCCCCGAACGCGCTGCCGTTGTTGTTGGACGCCGACGTGACGGCGTACAACGCCTCGGACAGGCCGTGGGGTCCAGCCTCCTGGAGGCCGGCGAGTCCGTCCGCCGCCGTGATGGCCACGGCGATGCCGACCAGGACCAGGACGGGGGTGGCGAGGATGTAGGAGCCGACCAACCAGATCTCGCGCTGGCCGATCTTCTTGCCGAGGTACTCCGGCGTCCGGCCGACCATCAGGCCGGCGAGGAAGACCGTGAGGATGGCGAGCATCAACATGCCGTACAGGCCGGAGCCGACACCGCCGGGGGCGATCTCGCCGAGCATCATGTTGAACATCGCGACGCCCCCGCCGGGTGCGGTGAGCGAGTCGTGCATGGCGTTGACCGCGCCGGTCGAGGTCCCGGTCGTGGAGGAGGCGAAGAGGGCGGAGGCGGCCTCGCCGAAGCGGACCTCCTTGCCCTCCATGGCCCCGCCCGCCAGCTGGGGAGCGGTGCCGGGCGCGGCCATCTCGGCCCAGGTGAGCAGGGCGACCGCGCCGCCCCAGAGCAGCGCCATCACGGCCATGATCGCGCCGCCCTGGCGCTTGTCGCCGACGATGATGCCGAAGGCCCAGGCCATCGAGAACGGGATGACCAGGAGCAGGAAGACCTCGAACAGGTCCGTGAACGGCTTCGGGTTCTCGAACGGGTGGGCAGAGTTGGCGTTGTAGAAGCCGCCGCCGTTGGTGCCCAGCTCCTTGATCGCCTCCTGGCTGGCGACCGGGCCACCGGTGATGGACTGCGTGCCGCCGGTGAGGGTGTGCACCACCTGGGGCTCCAGCAGGTTCTGCACCACGCCGAGGAGGACCAGCACGACCGCCGCGACCAGGGCGATCGGCAGCAGGACCCGCAGGACCGTCCGCACCAGGTCGGCCCAGAAGTTGCCGACCCGCCCGCCGGCCAGGTTGCGGGCCAGACCGCGAGCGAAGGCAGCCGCGACGGCCATGCCGACGGCTGCGGACACGAAGTTCTGCACGGTCAGGCCGGACATCTGCATCAGGTGGCCGACCGTCGACTCGCCCGAGTACCACTGCCAGTTGGTGTTCGTGACGAACGAGACCGCCGTGTTCCAGGCGCCGTCCGCCGGCAGGGCGGCGAACCCGAGGCTCAGCGGCAGGTGCTCCTGCAGCCGGCCGATGGCGTAGAGCGCGAGCACGCCGACGAGCGAGAAGCCGAGCACCGACATCGAGTAGGTGCGCCAGTGCTGGTCGGCGTCGGGGTCGACCCGCAGCACCCGGTAGGACGCCCGCTCGACGGCGAGGTGCTTCGGGGACGTGTAGACGTGGGCCAGGTGGCGCCCGAGGAGGGGTACGGCGACCGCCAGCGCGCCGACCAGCACGGCGACCTGCCCGATGGCGGGCCCGACGGCGCTCACGAGGCGTCCCGCTCTGCCGGCGGCCCGTCGTCGGAGAGGCGCCGGTCGAGCACGCCGACCAGGACCGCGAGCAGGCCGAACGCGACGAGCGTCAGCAGGAGGAAGAGGACATCTGGCACGCCTCCTGTCTAGGCCCGCGCGACCCCCGCCCCCGTCCGCGTTGACGGTTCCTTGACGCCTGCGAGCGCGCCCTTGACGCACCCCTGACGGCGGCTGGGCGCCCTGCGGGTTTCGGCTGCTGGCAGCCGAAACCCGCAGGACATGCCGTGCGCCGTCGGCGTGTCCTGCGGCTCCTGGCTGCTGGCAGCCGAAACCCGCACGCGCCGCCCGCTGGCGCGTCCCCGCTACCGCGGCACGCGGACGAGCAGCCGGCCCTGCACGCAGGTCATCCGCAGCTCCTTGCCGGGACCGATCGAGTCGCCGTCGAGCTGGCGCGGGGTGTCGGTCGAGGCGCGGATGACGACGCTGCGTCCGATCATCCGGTTGACGAGCTCGTCGGTGTGTGGCCGCTTGAGCAGCACCCGCCAGGCCAGCGGGATCCAGGAGAGCAGGTTGCGGGGGTGCAGGATCACGACGTCGAGCAGGCCGTCGTCGATGGCGGCGTCCGGGAGCAGGGGCATGCCGGCCTGCAGGAAGCCGACGTTGCCGACCACGATGGTCCGGGCCCGGTGCTTGGTGAACTCACCGTCGTCGACGGAGATCTCGACGCGCACGGCAGGGAACATCAGCGACTTCAGGGCGGACAGCACGTAGGCCAGCCAGCCGACCCGCTTCTTGATGTCCTCGTTGACGCCCTCCATGATCGCCGCGTCGAATCCCATCCCGGCCATCACCATGAAGTGGGTGTCCTCGAACCCGTCGCCGGAGACCTCGACCATGTCGACCGCGCGGTCCTGGCCGGTGAGCGCCACGTCGATCGCGGCCCGGATGTAGAGCGGGATGTCGAGGTTGCGGGCGAGCAGGTTGCCGGTGCCGGCCGGGACGATTCCGACGGGGATGCCGGTGCCGGCCAGCTCCGCGCACACCTCGCGCACGGTGCCGTCGCCGCCGCACACCAGGACCAGGTCGGCCCCCTCCACCGCGGCGGCCTCGGCCATGCCGGTGCCGGGGTCCTCGACCGTCGTGTAGTGCCAGGTAGGCGTGGACCAGCCGGACTCGAGCGCCATCGCGGTCACGAGGGACTCGAACTGCCCGACGTCCTCGACCTTGATCGGGTTGAGGACCACCGCCAGGTTGCGCTCGGAGCTGTAGATCTCGGGCAGCGGCTCGACCGCGGCCGCATGGCTGCGGGGCCGGGGGTTGTAGAGCGCGATGCCGAGCAGCACCAGGCCGGTGCCGAGGAGGTAGCCGCCGATCACGTCGCTGGGGTAGTGGCGCCCCAGCAGCACCCGGTCGGCACCGACGAGGAGCACCACGAGGACGATGCCGGCGTACGCCGCCCGCCGCGCGTTCGCCCGCCGGACGAAGATCGCCACCAGCACGATGAGCACCCCGCCGAGCGCGGCCACCGACGTGGCGTGCCCGGACGGGAAGGACTGCGTCTGCGCCAGCTGGGCGGGGTTCTGCCACGGCGGCCGGTCGCGCCCGATCAGACCCTTGAGGATCGGGTAGGCGACCAGGGCGGCGGCGACCACGCCGGCGCTGAAGACCGCCGCGCGCCGGTAGCCGCGCAGGAGCAGCAGCACGACCACGACGAGCGTCACGACGATGATCGGGATGCTCTGGAAGCCCACCTCGACCCACCGCAACGGGTGGCGCAGCCAGCCCTGGTCGACCGACCAGGCCTCCGCCGGCTTCCCGCGGTCGTCGACGGAGGTCACGGCTCCCCAGCCCTGGTCGACCGCGACGGCGAGCAGCGCGACGAGGCCGAAGCAGAGGGCGGCCCAGCCGAGCACGACGGCGCGGGGTCGGTCGAGCATGGCCCGAAGTATGCCGGTCGTCCCCAGCCGGCCGTATCTCGGGCGCGGTCCTCGCGGGCGCCCGGATAGCCTGGCCACGTGATAGATCCGCGCATCCTCCGTGACGACCCCGACCGCGTGCGAGCCTCCCAGGCCAAGCGCGGGCTGTCCGACGAGGTCGTGGACCGCGCGCTGTCCGCCGACACCGCCCGCCGGCAGGCGATCGCGACGTTCGAGGCGAAGCGGGCCGAGCAGAAGCAGCTCGGCAAGCAGGTCGCGCGGGCCCAGGGCGAGGAGAAGCAGGAGCTGCTCACGCGCACCAAGGCACTGGCCGCGGAGGTCAAGGAGCTCGAGGCCGTCCAGGCAGCGGCCGACGCCGCCTGGAACGACGCCCTGATGAGCCTGCCCAACCTCGCGGCCGAGCAGACCCCCGCCGGGGGCGAGGACGACTTCGTCGTCCTGGAGACCGTCGGCACCCCCCGCGACTTCGCCGCCGAGGGGTTCGAGCCGCGCGACCACATCGAGCTCGGCCGGATCCTCGGCGCCATCGACCTCGACCGGGGCGCCAAGGTGTCGGGGTCACGCTTCTACTTCCTCACCGGCGTCGGCGCCGAGCTCGAGCTCGCGCTGATCAACCTCGCGATGGAGCAGGCCCGCGGCGCCGGGTTCACCCAGGTGATGGCGCCCGCGATGGTCAAGCCGCGAGCGATGGACGGCACCGGCTTCCTGGGGCAGGCCGCCGAGGACGTCTACCGCATCGAGGGCCAGGACATGTACCTCGTCGGCACGTCGGAGGTGCCGATGGCGGCGTACCACTCCGACGAGATCCTCGACGGTGCGTCGCTGCCGCTGCGGTACGCCGCCTTCAGCCCCTGCTACCGCAAGGAGGCGGGCTCCCACGGCCGCGACACCAAGGGCATCATCCGGGTGCACTGGTTCGACAAGGTCGAGATGTTCGTCTACACGACGACCGAGGAGTCGTACGCCGAGCACGAGCGGCTGCTCGCGTGGGAGAAGGAGTTCCTCGACAAGCTCGAGCTCGCCTACCGCGTCATCGACGTGGCGGCCGGCGACCTCGGCCTCTCGGCGATCCGGAAGTTCGACTGCGAGGCCTGGATCCCGACGCAGGGCAAGTATCGCGAGCTCACCTCGACCTCGAACTGCACCGAGTTCCAGACCCGCCGGCTCGACACCCGCGGGCGGTTCGCGGATGGCACGAAGCCGATCTCGACGCTCAACGGGACGCTGTGCGCGATGACCCGCACGATCGTCGCGATCCTGGAGACCCACCAGCAGGCCGACGGCTCGGTGCGCGTCCCGGAGGCGCTGCAGCCGTGGCTGGGTGGCCGCGACGTCCTGGAGCCGGTCACCCGGTGAGCGTCCCGAGCGACTGGCAGCCCCGGATCGTCGCGCTCGACATCGACGGCACGATCCTGAAGTGGGTCGAGGGGGCCGGCACCACCCACGAGGAGGTCTCGCCGGCGGTGAAGGACGCCGTGCGGCGTGCCCTGGACGCCGGCGCGCACGTCGTGCTCGCCAGTGGCCGCTCCCCGCACGGCATGGCGCCGATCGCCGACCTCCTGGAGCTGCACGGTCCCGGTCGGGACCGGGTCTGGGTGGTCGCGTCCAACGGCGCCGTGGTCTTCCGCTACCCCCCGCTCGAGGTGGTCCACGAGGAGACCTTCGACGCCCGGCCGGCGGTCGAGGCGATCCTCGAGCGGCACCCGGAGGCGCTGGTGGCGGTCGAGGAGCGCGGCGTCGGCTACCGCGTGAACTCGCACTTCCCCGACGGCGAGCTGTCCGGCGACATGATCCTGACCGAGGTGGAGGACCTGCTCGCCGCGGAGGTGAGTCGTGTGATCATCCGCGACCCCAACTCCACCGCCGACGAGTTCGTGGCGCTCGCCGAGGACCTCGGGCTGCACGGCACCAACTACGTGGTCGGCTGGACCGCCTGGCTCGACCTGGCCCCCGTGGGCGTCTCGAAGGCGTCGGGCCTCCAGCACGTGGCCGAGCAGCTCGGCCTGACCGGCGACGACGCGCTGGCGGTGGGCGACGGTCGCAACGACCTCGAGATGTTCGCGTGGGCACGCCGCTCGGTCGCGATGGGCCAGGCGATCGAGCAGGTGATCGCGGCCGCCGACGACGTCACGGCCAGCGTCTACGACGACGGCCTCGCCACCGAGCTGGACCGTTGGTTTCGAGACGGGCGCAGCACGCCCTCCTCAACCCCAGGGTTCGGACCCTCCGCATGACCCTCCCCCAGGTCGTCACCAGCGAGCGGCTCCGCCTGCCGGTCTGGACACCCGACGAGGCCGCCGACATCCGCACCGGCGCGCACCGCGAGGGGTGGCACCGCGACTACCCGCGGCAGGACGACCGCGACGTGGCCACGATGTACCGGCCGGACGACGCGTGGGGGCCGCGCCACGTGGTCCGCGGCGCGACGGCGCTCGGGTCGATCGGGTTCTTCGGTCCGCCCGAGCCGGCGCCCGACGGGGTCCTGGAGGCCGAGGTCGGCTACGGGCTGGTCGAGGAGGCCCGCGGCTGGGGCTTCGCGACCGAGGCGCTCACGGCGCTTCTGGTCGAGACCGACCGGGCGGGGGTCCGGGTGCGCGCGAGCGTCGAGCCGGAGAACAAGGCCAGCATCCGGGTCCTCGCCAAGTGCGGGTTCACCGAGCTGCGCGGCAGCAACGAGGACGGCCACCTGGTCATGGCCCGGCCGCTGCCGTCCGCATGAGACCGGTGAGGCGGCCCGGGCTGGTCGCCACCGACCTCGACGGCACCCTGGTCCGCGACGACGGGAGCGTGTCGCCGTACACCGCGGAGGTGCTGGCGCGCGTCGAGGCGGCCGGCATCCCGGTCGTGTTCGTGACCGGTCGGCCGCTGCGGTGGACCGAGGAGGTCTTCGAGCACGTCGGGTCGCACGGCATCGCGATCGTCTCCAACGGGGCGCTCGTCTGGGACGTCGCCCGGCACCGGCCGCGCCTGGAGCGCCCCATCGAGCCCGAGCTGGGGGTCTCGGTGTGCGAGCTGCTGCGTGCGGCGGTGCCCGGCACCTCCTTCGCGGTCGAGCGCGTCGACGGGATCGGCCTGGAGCCGGAGTTCCGGGAGCGCTACGGCATCCCGGAGGGCTCGCGCCGCGGCCCGGTGGCCGAGCTGTTCGACCGCCCCGCGCTCAAGCTGCTCGCCCGGCACGAGCAGCTTGCGCCGCAGGAGTTCTGGGACGTCGCCGAGGAGGCGGTCGGGGGCCGGCTGGTGATCACCTGGTCGTCGACGACCGCGCTGCTGGAGATCAGTGCGCCGGGGGTGACCAAGGCGTCCACGCTGGCGCTGGTGTGCGCCGAGCTGGGCGTCGACGCGGCCGACGTGGTGGCCTTCGGCGACATGCCCAACGACCTGCCGATGCTCGCGTGGGCGGGGACGTCGTACGCCATGGCGAACGCCCACCCGACCGTGCTCGAGGCGGCCGGCCGGATTGCCCCCGCGAACGACGAGGACGGCGTCGCGCGGGTCCTGGTTGGCCTGCTCGACCGGTGATCTGTTGAGATGGGTGGTGAGATGGACACGGTGAGCGGGCTGATCCGACGACTGCTGGCGGTCCTGCTGCTGGTCGGCGGGGCCGTGGTGCTCGTCGCCGCGCCCGCGTCGGCGTGCCCCGCCTCGAACGCGAGCTGGTCGCAGCAGGTGCGGGAGGCCGACGCGGTCTTCACCGGGACCGTGTCCGACCGCGTGCGCCAGGGGCCCGGCATCCACTACACGGTGCAGGTCGACCGCAGCTACAAGGGCGACGTCGGCGAGGAGGCGATGGTGATGACACCGCGCAGCACCCGTGCCTGCGGGCTCCCCGACCTCGCCGAGGGCTCGGCGTACCTCTTCTTCGCCACCGACAACGGCGGCGACCTCGCGATCTCCTCCCAGGGCGGTACGACGGGCGCGACGGACGCCCACGTCGCGCGCGTCGAACGGCTGCTCGGTGCCGGCACCTCCCCGATCCCGCCCGAGACGGAGCACGCGACCTTCACGCTGGTCGCCGACGAGCCCATGAGCCGCAGCCGGCTGGCCGCGCCGGGCGTCGCCCTCGTCCTCGTCGGCCTGCTCGGCCTGGTGCTCGTGCTCAGCCTCGGTCGCCGCCGCGGCCCGGGCTAGCCGCGCCGACTCGGCCTCGCTGGGCGGGCAAGACGCGCCGACTCGGCCTCGCTGGGCGGGCAAGACGCGCCGACTCGGCACCGGGCCCGGAGGGCTACAGGTACATGCCGCCGGAGTCGCCCGGAGTCTGCGGCTGCTCCTGCTGGCCAGCGTCGGCCTGGGGCGCCATGACGCCGGGCGGCAGGGCGCGCCGGATCTGCTCGAACTGGGCGCGGGCAGCCATCTGCTGGGCGTAGATCGCGGTCTGGATGCCGTGGAAGAGCCCCTCGAGCCAGCCGACCAGCTGGGCCTGAGCGATGCGCAGCTCGCCCTCGGACGGGGTCGCGTTCTCGGTGAACGGCAGCGTCAGCCGTTCGAGCTCCTCGACCAGCTCGGGCGCGAGGCCGGCCTCGAGCTCCTTGATCGAGGCCTGGTGGATCTCCTTGAGCCGGTTGCGGCTGGCCTCGTCGAGCGGTGCGGCCTTCACCTCCTCGAGGAGCTGGCGGATCATGCTGCCGATCCGCATGACCTTCGCCGGCTGCTCGACCAGGTCGGTGATCGCGCGCTCGTCCTCGTCGGCGTCGTCCCCGTCCTCGACGGTGGCCCCTGCCAGTGCCGACGCGGGGATGGACCCGACGGGCTGGCCGTCGGGGCCGATCACGACCACGCGCTGCTCCTGCTCCCCGGCGGCCCGCTCGTCGGCGGCCTGCTCGTCGGTGGCCTGCTCGGGGGTGGCCCGGGCGCCGGGCTGCTGCCCGCCGGACTGCGACTGCTCGCTCATGCGCCCACCGTATCCACCGGACCTCGTCACACGACCAGCAGGATCTTGCCGCTGTGCTCGCCGGACTCCATCAGCGCGTGCGCCGCCGCGACCTCGGCCAGCGGCATCGTGCCGTGGACCACCGGCTGCACCAGGCCCTCACCCACCAGCGGCCACACGTGCTCGACCACCGAGGCGCAGATCGCCGCCTTCTCCTCGGTCGGCCGGGCCCGGAGCGTGGTCCCGATGACGGCGGCCCGCTTGCGGAGCAGCTTGTTGATGTCGAGCTCGGCCCGGGTCCCGCCCTGCATGCCGATGATGACCAGGCGGCCCTCGGTGGCGAGGGCGTCGAGGTTGCGGTCGAGGTACTTCGCGCCCATGTTGTCCAGCACCACGTCGGCACCGTGGCCGTCGGTCGCCTCCCGCACGACCTCGACGAAGTCCTGCTCGCGGTAGTCGATCGCCACGTCGGCGCCCAGCGCGAGGCACGCCGCGCGCTTGTCGTCGGTCCCGGCCGTCGTCAGCACGCGGGCGCCGAGCTGGTGGGCGAGCTGGATCGCGAAGGAGCCGATGCCGCCGGCGCCGCCGTGCACCAGGAGCGTCTCGCGGGGCTTGAGCCCGGCGATCATGAAGACGTTGGACCACACCGTGCACGCGACCTCCGGCAGCGCCGCCGCCGTCACGGGGTCGACGCCGGCCGGCACGGGCATCAGCTGCCCGGCGGGTACGGCGACCCGCTCGGCGTACCCGCCCCCGGCCAGCAGGGCGCACGCCTGGTCGCCCACCGCCCAGCCGCTGACGCCCTCGCCGACCGCCGCGACGGTTCCGCTGCACTCCATGCCGATGACGTCGGAAGCCCCCGGCGGCGGCGGGTAGAACCCCTGCCGCTGCAGCAGGTCGGCGCGGTTGAGGGCTGCCGCCGCGACGGCGAGCACGACCTCGCCTGGCCCCGGCTCGGGGTCGGGGAGCTCGGCGACGGACAGGACCTCGGGGCCGCCGGCCCCGTCGGCGATCACGGCACGCATGCCGTCACCCTAGGACCCGTCCGGTCGGGTCACTCCTCCTCGTAGTGGTCGGCGGTGTGGTCGACGGAGCTGTCGTCGGGCACCGGCACCTCGACGGCGACGTCGTCGGGGTCCGGCGCGTTCGCGGGACGGTCCCAGCCGTCGGCCAGGCGCTGGGCCTTGGCGGCCAGCACCTCGACCTCGTCGGGATCGGCGTCCTGCGAGCCGGCCGCGAAGCCGAGGAGGTACGCCGTGATCGGTGCGGCGGGTCGCGCCACGTTGTGGGCCGCGACGCGGGCCAGGTCGAGCACCAGCCCCTCGTCGACCTCCGCCTCGACGTCGAGGACGTCGCTCAGCTCGTCGATCCAGTCGTGGAGGTTCACGGACTGAATCTTGCCGAAGCGCGCGGCCTCCGCAAGCCCCTCGCCGGGACCGACCCGGAGGTCAGCCCTCGTCCGCCAGGTCGCGCACGTCGGCCCAGGTGTCGACGTCGCGGCCCTCGTCGCCCTCGGGAGGCACCTCGACGAGGTCGAGGGAGGACAGCAACCGGTGGATCGGCATCCCGTGCTGGCCCTCGTGGTCAGGCCGCACGGCGTCGAGGCGGCCCGCGTCGAGGACGCCGGCGAGCTGCCGGCGCCCGGCCGCGTCGGTGAGGAACGCCCCGTCGTGGCCGACCGCCGCCGCGTGCAGGCGCCGGAAGGTCCAGGGCGTGACCCGGGGCATGTCGACCGCGAGCACCCCGACCGTGCGCGGCGGCCGGACGAGGGCGTCACGCCCGGTCAGCAGGGCGGCCACCGGCCCGCCGTACCGCGGGCTCTCACGGCAGAACGTCACCGGCCGGGTGGTCCGGACCGGGTCGCCGACCACCACGACCTCCTGGGCGTCGACGCAGGCCTCGATCGCGTGCTCGAGCAGCGAGCGGCCCCGGTGCTCGATCGAGGCCTTGTCGGCACCGTCGAGCCGCGCCGCGCGACCGCCCGCAAGCACGACGACCGCGAAGCCGAACGTGCCGGGTGGGAGCTCCATGTGTGGCAGTCTCGCAGGGTGGCCAGACTCCGCCTCGCGCTCGTCCAGCACGCCTCCGGCCTCGACCCGGCGGGCAACCGGGAGCTGCTCGGCCGGCTGACCCCGGCCGGCACCGACCTGGTCGTCTTCCCCGAGGCCTTCGCCCGCGACTTCGGGGACCCCGGCTCCGACGTGAGCCGGTACGCCGAGCCCGTCGACGGTCCCTTCGCGACCGAGGTCGCCCGGGTGGCCGGCGAGCGCGGCACGACGGTCGTCGTGGGGATGTTCGAGACCGGCGACGACCCCGACCGGCCCTTCAACACGCTCGTCGTGCGGGGCGCGGCTGAGGCGTCCTACCGCAAGATCCACCTCTACGACTCCTTCGGCTACCGCGAGTCCGACCGGCTCTGCGCCGGGCCCGTCGCGCCGGCGCTGGTGGACGTCGCGGGCTTCCGGGTCGGCCTGATGACCTGCTACGACCTGCGGTTCCCCGAGCTGGCCCGGATGCTCGTGGACGAGGGCGCCGAGGTGCTCGCGCTGCCGGCGGCCTGGGTGGCCGGGCCGCGCAAGGTCGACCATTGGCGCACGCTGCTCCGCGCCCGGGCCATCGAGAACACCGTCTTCGTCGCCGCTGCGGCCCAGCCCGGACCGCGCTACAGCGGTCACTCGATGATCGTGGACCCCCTCGGCGACGTCCTGGCGGAGGCGGGCGAGGGGGACGAGGTGCTGGTCGCGGAGATCGACCGCGCGGGGCTGGAGTCGGCCCGCAGGACCAACCCCTCGCTCGCCAACCGGCGTCTGTAACCTGGCCTGCCGTGTCCAGGTCCGCTCCGCGTCGTCGTGCCGAGCGGCCCCCGTCCCGACGCTCCCGCGCCGCGGCCTCCGTGCGCAGCCGGGTCGAGCGGGTGGCGAGCTCGCGGGCGCCCCTCGTCGGGTGGGCGGTGCTCGTCGCGGCCGGCCTCGGCGCGCTGGTCGCGCGGCTGGCGGGAGTCGGCCCGTCGTGGCTGTGCGACGCGGGCTCGGTCGCGGTCGTGACGGCGTACTCCTGGGCGCTTGCGGCACGCACCGGTGGCCGCCCGATCGTCGTCGGCACCCTCGCGCTGGTGCTCGGCGTCGCGGTCGTCGTCACCGACCACGACACGCTCCGGACCGGGGCCGCCGTGCTCACCTCCGTGGTCACCGCGGTCCTCGCCGTGATGGCGACCGTCCCGGCGGTGCGGTTCGTGCACGCGGTCCGGGAGGTCCTCGTCGCCGCGGTGGTCGCCGGGATCGGCGCGCTGGCGGTCGTCGGGTTCGAGCCCGTCGCGACCCTGGCGCGCTTCGAGTACGTGACCCTCGGGCTGTCGCTGCTCGGCGCCTTCGCCGTGGTCTACCGGCTCGGCGCAGGTCTGCACGGGCTCGGGCGCCGCGGAGTGGTGACGGTGCTGATCGGCACCGTCGTGCTCGCCGTGACGCTCGCCTACGCCGAGCTGCTGCGCCGCTACGGCACCCCGTCCCTGGTCGACGGCCTGCTCGACGGCGTCGCCTGGAGCCGCGACCACCTCGGCGCGTTCCCGCGCCCCCTCGAGACCCTGCTCGGCGTCCCCGCCCTGGCCTGGGGCACCCACATGCGCGCCCGGCGCCGCCAGGGCTGGTGGGTGTGCGCCTTCGGCGTGGCGGCCACCACCCCGATCGCCAACGCCTTGGTCAACCCCGCCGTCACGCTCGAGGAGGCCGGCCTGGCCGTCGTGTACGGCGTCGTGGTCGGCCTGCTCCTGGGGTTCGTGGTCATCCGCGTGGACCTCGCGCTCACCGGGTCGCCGGGCCGGCGCGGCCGGCGCGCCGAGGAGGCCACGGCCCTGCGGCCGGAGCCGTCCCGCACCCGCCCGCTGCTCTGAGGACCCCCGGCCGCCGCGGGGGTCGGTCAGCGCGGTAGCGGGTTCGGGCCGGTCGCGGTCACGAGCCGCTGGGGCACCCAGTCGTCGACGTGGTGGAACCCCTCGGCGAAGGGGCCGGCGTCGAGCTCGACCGAGTCCCTCAGCGAGAGCCGGTAGAACTTCACGTGGGTGAAGTCCTCGAAGAGGATGTAGACCGGGTCGGGCGTGCTGTTCGGGCCCTGGAACTGCTGCCCGGTCAGCACGGGCTTGTGGGCGTCGACGAACGCGTCGAAGGTGTCGCCGACCACGACCCCGAGGTGTTCGAGGCCCATCTTGTAGACGCGCTGGTGCACGGGCGGGATGAGCTCGATGAGCGGGACCGTCTTGCCGTCGAGGACCTCGAGCGGCTCGGCAGGGACGATCAGGGCGATCGGCCGGCCGTTCCAGACGTTCTCGCTCGTGGTGACCGCGTGCCGCTCGAGGAGGCCGCGCACCTGCACGTACTGGTCCCACTCCGGGACGCGGACGGCGAGGTGGCTCAGCGGGTAGGGGCTGATGTCGATGCCGCGGTCGAGCAGGCGGTCGCGCTGCTGAGCGGCGAACGCCCGGTAGTCCCCGATGACGTCGCCCACCGCATCACTCACCGGATCGGTCATCGCCACCACCTCCCGGCCGTCAGCGTACGGCGCGGTTCCGGGGTACCTGCGGGTAACGGCTAGGTTCGCTGCATGGCGCGCGAGCAGGTGACCGAGATCGTGGCGGAGATGGTGGCGAACGTCATGAGCGTGGCCGTCGCCCCCGGCGACGCCGTCGCCGCCGGCGACACCGTCGTGCTGCTGGAGTCGATGAAGATGGAGATCCCGGTGCTGCTCGAGGCCCCGGGCACGGTCCGGGCGGTCAAGGTCGCGCCCGGCGACGTCGTCCAGGAGGGCGACGTGCTGGTCGAGGTGGTCCTGACCTGACGCAGGGTCTGACGCAGGGCCTGACGCAGAGGGGGCGGGATTCGAACCCGCGGTAGGTCTCCCTACGACCGCTTTCAAGGCGGTTCCGATCGGCCACTCCGGCACCCCTCCGTGGCCCGGCCGGGCCGGGACACGCGGGACAGTCTAGGAGAGCCGCTCCGGGGCGCCGTGGGGCGTGCGGTGGCGGGCGCCGTCGCCTACTCCGACCCGCCCAGGTCGAGCTGGAGCTCGTCGTAGGTCAGGTCGTGCTGTCGCTGGACGTGGTGGGAGATGTCGACCAGCAGCCGGTGCAGCTGGGCGCGGACCGCGTCGACGTCGGGGTCCTCCAGCACCCGGGGACCCAAGGCGCTGAGCCGGGCGAGCAGCGCGTCGCGCTCGCGCACCAGCCCGAGCTCCCGGGCGGCGAAGGCTCCCTCGCGGGCGGTGCCCGACTCGGCGGCCAGTGCGTCGCGGACCGCGGCCATCCGCTGACGGACGCCCCAGCGCCACTGCTGGTCGGGGGCTCCGGGCCGGCGGGAGTTCTCCAGGACCTGCGCAAGGCCCTGCAACGCACCTGTCATCCCGATGGAGGTGACGGTCATGAGAACCTCCCGGAGGCCCGGAGCGGTGGAGACTTCGAGTGTCGCCCCACCGCAGGGCCCCCGACAACCCGGTGACGGCGGGAAATGCGGTGTCTTGTTCAATCAACACATGGAGCAGCACGCCCCCGGCCCCCCGGTGTCCGACTATCGGCTCGCGCCGGCTCTCGCCGCCCGGTTCGTGGGCGCGCTGCTCGTCGTCCTGGCCGTGCTGCTCCTGGTGCTCACCCTGCTGGTGGCGGCCCTGGACCTGTCGGTCGCCGTGCTCGGGGCCGGGGTCCTCGTCGGTGTCGCCGCGGTGCTCGGGGCGGCGATCCTCGTGCTGCGGCTCCCCGTCGTCCGCCTGGCGCAGGACGGCTACCGCGTCCGCCTGGTCCGCGGCGTGGGCGTCGACCGGGCGCCCTGGACCGCCGTCCGGGAGGCCGTCACGGCCTCCCCGTCGGGTACGCCGGTGGTCGTGCTCAAGCTGCGGGACGGGGGGACGACGACCGTCCCGGTGCAGGTGCTGGCCGCCGACCGCGAGGAGTTCGTGCGCGACCTCCAGGCGCACCTCCAGCACGGCCACGGCCTGCGCCCCCTGTGATCGCCCGGCGATCGCCCGGTGGTCCCCCGGGTGGGCGTCTGGGTGCCCGGGCGGCGTCCGCGGCCCTGATTGGCCGTCCGCGGTGACGTCCTTGTAGCCTGAGCGCGCTGTCGGGAGGCGTCGCCTAGTCCGGTCTATGGCGCCCGCCTGCTAAGCGGGTTTGGGGCTACAACCCCATCGAGGGTTCAAATCCCTCCGCCTCCGCCAGCTCGCGGCCCCGTGCACATCCGTGCACGGGGCCGCGGCGCACGCCGGACCCCTCGCGTTGCAAGAACCTGCAACCGCTGCAGAAATGTGCAATGCACATTTTTGAGGCAGCCATCCGTTCGTACTAGTCGGTCGCCCTCGCCCACACTGGTGTCACCGGGTCTTCCGTGGGGCCCGATGAGCAAGAGGTGGAGAGGGAACATGAACATTGCGCGAAAGGTAGCCGTCGCGGTCATCACCGCGACCCTCAGCTTCGGACTCGTGGCCGTCTCGGCTCCGGCCCACGCCGACAGCACTTGGGGTCGCCCCGTTCGGTGACACGCTGACGCAAGCTCGGTCGAGTCGGGGACCCAACTCACCCCCCACTTGTTCGGTCCCAGTGCCAAACCCCCCCGGCCTGGCTCGACCTCCACGACGAAGGGCAGTGACTCGGGTCGCTGCCCTTCGTCGCGTCTGCTCACTGCTCGGTGGTGGCGCCCGCGTCGTCCTCGTCGTCCTGGCCGGTGATGCCGCGCCGCCCGATCGTGTAGCCGAGCTGGAAGCGGGTCTCAGCCTCGAACTCCTCCTTGAGGTCGGAGATGTAGCCGGCGTAGGTCCGGGGACTGACGCCCAGGCGCTTGGCCGACACCGGGTCGGAGTGGCCCTCGATGAGCATCCGCAGGGTCATCGACCGCTGCTCGGCGGCGATGTCCTTCATCACCGACGCCTCGCGGCTGGTGAACGGCCGCCCGCGCTCCCAGGAGCGCTCGAACACGTCGACGAGGTAGGCGACGACGGAGGCCTCGCGCACGGCGAGCGCGATGTTGTGGGTCTCCTTGCTGGGGATGATCGCCACCCGGCGGTCGATCACGATCATCCGGTTGAAGAACTCGTCGAGGGTGCGGACCTCGCCCCCGCGCTCGGTCACCTCGGCGACGTACTCCCGGGTGACGTTGTTGCGCCGCGCGCTGTGCTGGTAGAGCGTCCGGATCCGGGCGCCGCGCTCGAGCAGGGCCGTGTCGCGCAGGAGTCCGATCGGCATCAGCTTCAGGTCGCGGATCGCCTGGGGCTGCGCGGTCAGCATCTCCTCCTCGCACTCCGCGACCTGGGCGGCGATGAAGGGGTCGATCTGGTCGCGCTGGAGGTAGGTGAACGGACCGGCGCCGACGGCCTGCGGTGCCCGGCGCCAGGCGTGGGTGAGCGAGCCGAAGGCGCTCGCCCAGTGCGAGGACTCGCTGAGCAGCCGGGCGCCCTCCTGGCCGAGGGGGGACACCACCCGGGCCTGCACGGTCGAGGGGTCCTGGGCCTCCCAGCGGGCGCTGTCGGACGAGAGCCGGGCCAGGCCCATCGCCCGGAGCTGCTCGAGGGCGTCAGCCCACTCGCCCCCCTTGAGCAGCCGGCGGTCCTCGGCGGGCAGCCCACCGGTCGACACCAGCTCCTCGTAGAGCTTGGTGCCGCTGGACTCGAACAGGGCACGGTCCTCGGGACCGTAGGTCTCCACGCCGCGCCTTCTCCTTCCGACCCAGCCCCCGACCGTCACTGCGTGCGTCAACTGCTGGGGCTGATGATTCCACAGGTGACTGGACCAGGGGCCCCGTCAGCCTGACGGGGCCCCTGGGTGTACGCCGGGTCGGGCGGGTCGGTCAGCCGCCGAGACGTGCGCGCAGGCCGTCGAGCTCGGTCCACAGGACGGCGGGCAGGTCGTCGCCGAACCTCTCGAACCACTCCTGGATCTGGGGGAGCTCGGCCTGCCACTCCTCGACGTCCACCGCGAGGGCGGCGGCGAGCGCCTCGTCCGTCATGTCGAGGCCCTCGGTGTCCAGGGCGCCCGGCGCGGGGACGTGCCCGATCGGGGTCTCGACCGCGGCGGCCTGGCCGTCGATGCGCTCGACGACCCACTTGAGCACCCGGCTGTTCTCCCCGAAGCCCGGCCAGAGGAAGTCGCCGCTGTCGTCACGCCGGAACCAGTTGACGTAGAAGATCTTCGGCAGCTTGGCGGCGTCGTTGTCCTTGCCGACGGTGATCCAGTGGTTGAAGTAGTCGCCGGCGTTGTAGCCGATGAAGGGCAGCATCGCCATCGGGTCACGGCGGACGACGCCGACCGCGCCGACCGCGGCGGCGGTGGTCTCGGAGGAGAGCGTCGCGCCGAGGAAGGTGCCGTGCGTCCAGTCGCGGGCCTCGAAGACGAGCGGGACGGTCGTCTTGCGACGGCCGCCGAAGAGGATCGCGTCGATCGGCACACCGCGCGGGTCGTCGTACTCCGGCGCGAGGATGTCGCACTGCTTGATCGGCGTGCAGTAGCGCGAGTTGGGGTGGCTGGAGACGACGTCGCTCTCCGGCGTCCACTCCTCGCCCTTCCACGAGGTGGCGCGGGCCGGCGGGTTCTCCAGGCCCTCCCACCAGATGTCGCCGTCCTCGGTGAGCGCGACGTTGGTGAAGACCGAGTTGCCCTTGTTGATGGTCTTCATCGCGTTGGGGTTGGTGTGCTCGTTGGTGCCGGGTGCGACCCCGAAGAAGCCGTACTCCGGGTTCACCGCCCAGAGCCGGCCGTCCTCGCCGATCCGCATCCAGGCGATGTCGTCGCCGAGCGTCTCGACCTTCCAGCCGGGGATCGTGGGCTGGAGCATGGCGAGGTTGGTCTTGCCGCAGGCGCTCGGGAACGCGGCGGCGACGTACTTCACCGTGCCCTCGGGCGAGGTCAGCTTGAGGATCAGCATGTGCTCGGCGAGCCAGCCCTCGTCGCGCGCCATCACCGACGCGATGCGCAGGGCGTAGCACTTCTTGCCGAGCAGCGCGTTGCCGCCGTACCCCGAGCCGTAGGACCAGATCGCGCGCTCCTCGGGGAATTGCACGATGTACTTGGTGTCGTTGCACGGCCAGGACACGTCGGCCTGGCCCGGCTCGAGCGGGTGGCCGACCGAGTGGATGCACGGCACGAAGTTGCGTTCTCCGCGGCCGGCGTCGAGCTCGGTCATCCGGTCCAGGACGGCGGTGCCCATCCGGGCCATCACGCGCATCGACGCGGTGACGTACGCCGAGTCGGTGAGCTCGATCCCGAACATCGGCGCCTCGGCGTCGAGGTGGCCCATCACGAACGGGATGACGTACATGGTGCGGCCCCGCATCGACCCCCGGTACAGGTCGCGCATCAGGACCTTCATCTGCTCGGGGTCCATCCAGTTGTTGGTGGGCCCGGCGTCGCGCTCGTCGACGGAGCAGATGTAGGTGCGGTCCTCGACGCGGGCGACGTCGATCGGGTCGGACGCGGCGTGGAAGGAGTTCGGCTTGATCGCCGGGTTCAGCCGGGTGAACGTCCCCGTCGAGACGAGGGCGTCGGTGAGCTCGGTCCACTCCTCGTCCGAGCCCGTGCACCAGTGGATGCGGTCGGGCCGGGTGAGCTCGGCGACCTCGGCGACGAAGTCGAGGATGCCCTGGTGCATCGTCGGGGCGGACCCGGTCGCTGTGCCGGTCGCTGTGCCGGTCGAGGTGTCGGTGGCAGATGCCTGGGTGGCCGTCATGGCGGGTTCCTTTGCGCGGTCGCGGTGGCTCGCACGGCGTCGTTGTCGGCGACTCTGGTGGCCCCCGCGGAGGCGGTGCGGACCCGGCTCCGACCCCGAGGGTGCGGCGACCGTACCCCGCGGCACCCGGACGCTCACATTGGAACGATCAACGGGCCGTGCGGGACAGAGCCCCGCGGGGTGGTGGGCTTTGAGGTGATCCTCGGTGCCTACTCGCCGGCCTCGATGGCGGCGATGTCTCCAGTATCGCTGTCGGGGTAGAGCAGCGCCATGGATCCCTCGGATAGGTAGCGGCGGTCACCGGCTTGCCATTCGTCGTGCATGTCGGCCAGCACGGCTCCGACGAGCCTGACGACGGCGGCTGGGTTGGGGAAGATCCCGACTACGCGGGCGCGGCGCTTGATCTCCTTGTTGACCCGTTCGAGGGGGTTGGTGGACCAGATCTTCTGCCAGTGCGCCCGCGGGAACGCGGTGAACGCGAGTACCTCGGCCTTGGCGTCGTCCATCAGCGGCCCGATCTTGGGGAACGACTTGGCGAGCTGGTCGCGGACCTCGTCCCACGCGGTGCTGACGGCCTCGGCGTCGGGCTGGGCGAAGACCGTGCGGAACACCGCCGCGACCATGTCGGTGTGGGACTTGGGCACGTGCGCGAGCAGGTTGCGGGCGAAGTGGACCCGGCACCGCTGGTGCGAGGCGCCCTGGAACGACCGCTTGAGTGCCTTGACCAGCCCGGAGTGCTGGTCTGAGATCACTAGCCGCACCCCGTGCAGGCCGCGCTGCTTGAGCGCGACCAGGAAGCCGCGCCAGAAGGTCTCGTCCTCGCTGTCGCCGACGTCGAGTCCGAGGACCTCGCGGGAGCCGTCGGCAGCGATCCCGGTGGCCACGACGACGGCCATGGACACCACCTGGCCGGTGGCGTTGCGGACGTTGAGGTAGGTCGCGTCGAGGTAGACGTAAGGGAACTCGGTGTGCTCCAGGGACCGGGTGCGGAACGCGCCCACCTGTTCGTCGAGGCCGGCGCAGATCCGGGACACCTCGGACTTGCTGATCCCGGCGTCGACGCCCATGGCCTCGACCAGATCGTCCACGGCGCGGGTCGAGACGCCGTGGACGTAGGCCTCCATCACCACCGCGTACAGCGCCTGGTCGATGCGGCGCCGCGGTTCGAGGATGACCGGGAAGAACGACCCCTTGCGGAGCTTGGGGATCCGTAGCTCGACGTCGCCGGCCTTGGTCGACAGCATCCGAGGTCGGTGCCCGTTGCGGTCGGTGACCCGATCCGGGGTGCGTTCGTACGGTGCTGCGCCGATCCTCTCGGTCGCTTCGGCTTCGATCAGCTCCTGCAGCGCGACGCGGACCGATTCACGGATCAGATCCACGCCGTCACCGGCACGGAACGCCTCGAGCAACTCGGACAGGGCAGACTGGGGCAAGGCCATCGGTGGATCTCCTTCAGTGTGTTGCTTGGTCGTTTCACACCGAAGATCCCGCCGGTGGCCGCCTACGTCAGCACGCCTCGCCGGTGAACCTCAAACCCCACCACTCCCTGGGACGCCTACCCAGCGCGGCCGCCGAATGGGCACAACCGGTGGCATCGAACGCTTCCAGAATCTCCATGATCTCCCTGTCAGACTTCTTCAACAGTCCCTCCGGTGGGTCCGCTCCTGCGTGGTCAGAGACCTCGAGCGAAGCCCCGGAGGGACCTCTGGTTTCGGACCGACACACCGGCCCACAACACCCGCGGAAAAGGGAGATCAGCTGTCCGCAGGAAGGGAGATGACGTGTCCGCCTACAGGGATCTTGGAGTGTCCGCGGTCACCCGGCGCGCGCCGGCTGATGGTCGAGCTGGACCGCGCCACCACGATCCTGGTGCTGCTGTGCGGCCGTCTCTTCACCTGGCACCCGTGCCTGCTGGTGCGGGTCATCTCGTCGGTGCGGTCGTGACGCTGGTGCTGATGGTCGGTCGTGGCGTACGCGAGCCTGACACGCCTTTCCGGCCATGTGTGGCGCTTTCCAGCCATCAGTGATGTGGGCGCCGACGCTGACTGAGGTCGTTGCACCGGTTGCCTCAGTGACTGCACGGCGGCCTGGTCGGCGGTTGAGTTCAGGATCAGTTTAGTCTGGCCGTGGTGACCACGGCGCTCCGGGCCGGATCCCGCCGTAGATCCTGGGCGGCGTGGTCGATCCACGGCCATTGCAGGATTTGGGTGCAAGCCGATCGACCAGGCGGGAAGTTGAAGACCCCGCCCTTCGGGTGGAATCACTCGAGCCTGTTGGGCTGAAGCTCCAGGATCGACCCTCACCGTCGACGGGCCGGCTGAACTGTCGAGCTGGCCGCCGCCGAGCCAGGCGCGGATGCCAGGCCAGCCGGCGGTCGGTATTCGGGTCTCCGCGCCGAGGAGCGAGCGGGTCGGCGGCGGCGTGACGTCGCCGATCGCGGCAACACGCCGGCCCGGCCTGCGACGCGCAGATCGCGTCCGACCTGGACGTGAAGCCGCTGTGCTGTCGAGCACCTCGTCCGCAGCGACGCCGTGTTAGCGTACCTGGCCCATCGCCCACACGGTCGCGTCGGCGGCGCCGGAGGCTGTTGCTCCGTAGCGACCGGGCCGGTCGTGGTGATCCGGTCGTGCTGCGAAGCTGTCGGGGATCTCGGCTCGGTGGTTGGAGGCCCACGCCGCGCTTCCGATCATGGGGGAGGCCGACCCGGGACGGACGGCCGGGGCGGGGTCGGCCGCAATTCCTCCGTCGTGCCCGACCGTCTGTCCAGCACGGCGGGCCGCTTCGTCGGTTCCGCGTCCCGCGGCCCGACCTCTCGGCTAGCGTCCGGCGGGACCCGTCGCCGAGGTGCCGCAGAGGTGGTGACCGCCCGTGATCGTGCTGTTCGTGGCAGCCGCGGTCGCGGCGATCCTCCTGGGCCTGGTGCTCGGCCGGTCCGTGCGCCGGCAGAACCGGAACGGTCCGGTCGACGGCGCGGGACGCGAGTGGATCAACGTCGAGGACCTGACCGGCCCGGCGATCACGCTCGCCGCCCTGCTGCTCGCGTTCATGATGGTGCAGACCTACTCCTCCTACCAGCGCGCCGAGCAGCACGCCGCGACCGAGGCGGCGACGGTCCTCGCCGAGCACGAGGCAGCCAGGTTCCTCACCGAGCCCGACCGTACGACGGTGCGGACCGACCTGGTCTGTTACGCGCGCGCCGTCGCGGAGCGCGAGTGGCCGGCGATGGCCGACGGGCGCAGCGACCCGCTCGCGGAGCACTGGGAGGAGCGGCTGCGTTCCGCCCTCGTCGCGGCGGCGGACCACGACCAGGGCCGGTTGGGCGTCTCCGGCCTCGTCGACCTCGAGGTCGACCGGACGACGAGCCGGCGCGAGCGGATCGCCGAGGTCGAGCCGGCGGTCCCCGGCGCGCTGGGCTGGATGGTCGAGCTGACCGCGCTCACGATCCTGGTGCTGCTGTGCGTCTTCACCTGGCACCTGCGCCCGCTGGTGCGGGTCATCCTCGTCGGTGCGGTCGTGACGCTGGTGCTGATGGTCGTGGTCGGCGTACGCGAGCTGGACACGCCCTTCTCCGGCTACGTGGCGCTCCAGCCCACCGCGATGCGGTCGACGCTGACCGAGGTCGCCGGCACCTCGGCCGCGGGCGGCGCCGCGCTGCCCTGCGACCGCACGGGCGGCCCGGTCGGCGGCTGAGCTCAGGACCGCTCAGTCGGCCGTGGCGGACCACGGCGGCCCGGGCCGGATCCCGCCGTAGATCCCGCGGCGCACGATCCACGGCTGCAGGACGGTGTCGATCGACCAGGCGGGGAAGCGGAAGACCCCGCCCTTCGGGGTGAACACCTCGAGCCCGTTGGGCTGGAAGCCCAGGATCGACCCCCACCGTCGACGGGCCGGCCGGAACTCGTCGAGCCGGCCGCCGCCGAGCCAGGCGCGGACGTTGCGGGCCAGCAGGCGGTCGGCCCGGTTCCGCGCCGAGGAGCGGAGCGGGTCGGTGGCGGCGACGTCGCCGATCGCGAACACGCCGGCCCGGCCCGGCACGCGCAGATCGCGTCCGACCCGGACGAAGCCGTGCTCGTCGAGCACCTCGTCCGGCAGCCACGCCGTGTTGGGGCGCACCCGGCCCACCGCCCACACGGTCGCGTCGGCGTACGCCGGAGGCTGGCCGGTGCTCCAGCGGACCGGGCCGTCGGTGATCCGGTCGCAGGCGAAGCCGTCGGGGATCTCGGCCCGGTGGCCGGGGTGGAGGCCCACACCGCGCTCGATCAGGCGGCGCTCGACCCGACGCCACACGCCGCGGTGGTGGTGGGGCAGCGGGCGCTCGCCCGGGAAGTAGAGGTCGACGCGCTTGTCCGGCCACGTGGAGGCGAGGTTCGCCGCGCTGTTGACGGCAGCCGCGCCGCCGCCGACGACGGTGACAGACCCGGCCCGGGCCAGCCGCTCGTGCGCGGCGAGCAGGGCGGTGTCGATGTCGGCGGCGGACTGCAGGTCCGGCCGGCGCCAGAAGCCGTTGGTGACGCCGGTCGAGATCACCAGGACGTCGTACGGCTCCTCGGTCCCGCGGCCGTCGGCGCCGGTCACACGCAGGACGCGGGCGTCGAGGTCGACGCCGGTGATGGTGCCGTGCACGGTCCGCACCCGGTCGAGGCGGCGGTAACGGCCGAACTCCACGTAGTAGTCGCGCGCCCACGTCTCGGGACGGGTCAGTCGCAAGCCCAGCTCCTGCCCGCTGACCAGTGCCGGCTTGGTCGAGATGCCGACGACGTCGACGTGGCGCGCGAGGTGCGTCGCGGTGAGGAGCCCGCTGTCGCCGAGGCCGGCGACGACCACGCGCGGGCGGGCACGCGTGCTCATGGCGCCCGAACCTAGATCACGTGAGGGTGTGTGCGCGGGAGATCTTGACCAGCGAGCGGGCCGTCAGGCCGGGCTGGTCCCGCTCGAGCCGTGCGGCCAGCACGAGCAGGACCTCGGCGGTGGTGAGTGCGTCACCCAGGGCGTGGTGGGTGCTGTGGGGCGAGAGGCCGAGCGTCTCGGCCGACCACTCGAGGTCGGGCTCGTGCCCCGTCCCGCTGGGTGCCACCCCGGTCGCCCGGAGCAGCGCGGCGGTGTCGACGACCGCGGGTCGCCACCGCCGGCCCGCCAGCCGCACCGGCTCGCGCAGGATCGCGCGCTCGATCCATGCGGCGTGCGCGACCAGGACGCGGCCGTCGAGCTCGGAGACGATCCGGCCCGCGACGTCGGCGAGCGGCGGCGCCGTCTCGAGGTCCTCGTGGCGCAGGCCGTGCACGGTCATCGCGCTGACGCCGATCCGCCGGTCCGGGCGGATGTCGATGTCCACTCGGCTCCGCAGCACGATGCGACCGCTGCGGACCAGGACGCTGCCGAACGAGACCAGGGTGTCGTGCCGCAGGTCGAGGCCGGTCGTCTCGACGTCGACCACGCAGTAGTCGACCTGGCGCCAGGGGACGTCGAGGTCGGGCACGCGCAGCGCGGTCCGGACGAGGGCGGTCACGGCGTCAGCCGCTCGGACCACGAGCTCGCGAGGTGGTCCTGGATCGCGCTGATGCTCCTGAAGGTCTCGCGCAGGTGCCGCCGGGTGAGGGTGTCGAGCTCGCGGGGGTTCACGTACGTCGACGTCGTGGCGCCCGTGGCGATCGCGGCGAGGTCGCGCTCGAGCAACAGCTCGTAGGTCTGCTCGAACGCGGCGGTGAGCGTCTCGGCCTCGTCGTGCGTCAGCAGGCTCGCCGCCTCGCCGCGCCGGAGCCGGTCGACGGTGCCGCCCCGCGTGTCACCCGTGACCACTGCGGCCCACCGGCCGATCGCGGCGACCGGCAGCAGACCGCCGCGCTTGAGGTCGAGCTCCCCTCGGTGGCGGCCCCGGTGGTCGACGACGAACTCGCGCACGAAACCGCTCGGCGGCTTGACCGCGGTCGACTCCCTGACGAAGAGGTCGAGGAACTCGCGGGTGCGCCTGCGCACCCGGAGCGCATCGGTGACGGTGCGCCCCAGGGCGACCTCGGTCAGGGGTCGGCTGTCGATCACGATCGACGCCAGGAGCAGGGCCTGGTTGGCGGTCGGGTCGCCCAGCCACCGCGACACCGCCGCCGACCACCGCTCGCGGGAGCGGGCGAACAGCGGGTTCACGGCGTTCGCGCCGTTGGGGCACCGCGCGAACCCGCAGGACTCCAGGTCGGTGAGCAGTGCCTCGGCGCGCTCGAGGTACTCGGCCTGCCCGGCCTCGGCGAGGTCGTCGGGCCACACCAGCGCGGTGTCGACGTCCGAGGTCGGCAGTGGCTCGCGCCGCGCCAGCGAGCCGAGGACGACCAGTGACGGCGCCTGCGCGAGCTGGTCGAGGCCGTGGAGGGCCACGAGCCGGCGCAGGATGCTGTCGACGATCGCCGCCTGCAGGCTGCCGACCTGGAGGGCGGGTACGCCGATGCTGCCGAGCTCGACCAGGGTCGGGCGTACCAGCGCCGCGGCCGCCCGCAGCTCGCCGATGCTGTCGGCTGCCTCGATCTGGGAGCGGACGAGCAGCGGGTTGCGGATGTCGGCCGAGGCGAAGTCGACCGCGCGCAGGATGCCGGCCGGCGTCCCGTCGCGGTCGAGGACCACCAGGTGGTGCACGCCGCGGTCGATCATCCGCGAGAACGCCGACGCCTGGGAGAACTCCTCGCTCACCGTGAGCGCCGGGAAGGACGCCAGCGCCCCGACCGGTTCGGCCGGCGCCACCTCGCCGGTCGCCACCCGCCGCCGGAAGTCGTGGTCGGTCACGATGCCCCACTCGTCGCCGCGGCGCACCAGCGCGCCCGAGTGGCCGGCATCGGTGATCCGCTGCGCGACGACGGCGACCGGTTCGTCGTACCTCGCCCAGACGACGGGCCGCATCAGGGAGCGTGCCGAGCGCGGCGTCTCGTCGAGGGCACCGCTGCCCGACAACCGCTGCCGGCTGATCATGGTGCCGTAGTGGGAGTGGAGGCGGCCGGGCTCCTCGACGACCGTGCGCGGGTCCGGGAGCCGCAGGCACAGGCAGTCCTCGAGCGCACGCACCGACAGCGCCGGAGCGAGGCCGGTGAGGACCGAGATGTGCCCGAAGGTGTCGCCGGGGCCGAGGTGGTCGACGACGCGGCCGCGGTCGATGACCTCCACCGCCCCGCTGCGCAGCACCCACATGTGGTCGAGCGGCGGCTGGTCGGCGACGACGATCATCGAGCCGGCCGCGACGTACTCCACCTCGAGCGCCTCGACCAGCCGGCGGAGATCGTCGGAGCCCAGGGAGTCGTACGGAGGCTGGCTGCCGAGGAAGTCGGCGTACTCCTTCACGGCGCACATCCTCCTCCCACCGACGCGTCGCGGCGGCAGGTCGGCGTGACCCGGCACACCCTTCCGGTCGGGTCGGGGGGACTTCAGTCCCTACCCCAGGCGTCGCGAACGCTGCGATCTTGGGTACGGTGCCAACACCGGTCTAGCGGAGCAAAGGATGTGCCGTTCATGGTCGACGTGGAGAAGGTTCTCGACGAAGCAGGCTTGAAGAATCCCCACGTGCGCGAGTACGTCGCGCACTGGGCCGAGATCACCGGTGCAGACCGGGTCGAGGTCGTCAGTGCCGACGACGACGCACGGTTGCTGAAGGAGGCGCTCGACGCGGGTGAGCTGTTGCCGGCCGGCGACGGCTTGTACTACTCGCGCAGCTACTACAAGGACACGGCACGCTCCGAGGAGCGCACGATCGTGGCCACGAGCAACCCGGCCGACAAGGGCGTCTACAACAACTGGCGTCCGGCCTCGGAGATGAAGCCGATGCTCGTCGACCGGATGCGGGGCGCGTCGAAGGGGAAGACGATGTACGTCATCCCCTACCTGATGTCGCCACCCGGATCTCCGCTCGAGGCGTTCGCCGCCGGTGTCCAGGTGACCGACACCCGGACCGTTGCGCTGCACATGATCCGGATGTCGCGCGTCGGCGCGCAGTACGTCGACAACCTGGCCGACCCGAACCACTTCGTGCGCGCGGTCCACGTGACCGGCGACCTGGAGAACCTCGGGCAGGGCACGCCGGACGACCAGCGGTACTTCGTGACCGTGGCCGACGAGCGAACCATCCTGCACTTCGGCTCGTCCTACGGCGGCAACGCCCTGCTCGGCAAGATCGCCCACGGGCTCCGCCAGGCCTGCTACGACGGCTACGCCTCCAAGGGCTTCCTCGCCGAGCAGTTCATGCTGCTGGGCATCACCGACAAGGTGACCGGCGAGAAGTACAACATCTGCGGCGGCTTCCCGAGCGCCTCGGGCAAGACCAACCTCGCCATGACGCTTGCTCCGGACGCCCTGGGCGACCGCTACCTCGTCGAGTTCTACGGCGACGACATCGCCTGGCTGTGGGTCAACCCCGACGACGGCAAGGTCTACGGGATGAACCCGGAGTTCGGAGTCTTCGGTGTCGCCAAGGACACCAACGCGAAGACGAACCCGGGCGCGCTGGACTCGATCCGGCCCGGCAGCGGCGCGATCTTCACCAACGTCGCCTACAACGCTGACACCCACGAGGTCTGGTGGGAGGGCAAGACCAAGAACCCGCCGGAGGACGTCACCGGGTGGACGGACTGGAAGGGCGAGGTGATCGCTGACCGCAAGCCCGAGGACGCGGACGCCCCCTGGGCGCACCCGAACAGCCGGTTCACGACCACCCTCGCGAACGTCCCGAACGTCGCGAAGGACTTCGAGGACCCGGCCGGGGTGCGGATCGACGCGATCATCTTCGGTGGCCGCACCAGCGACCGCGAGCCGTTGGTCCGGGGGATCCGCGACCTCGCCGAGGGCGTGTACGACGGCCTGACCCTGGGCGCCGAGGCGACCTTCGCCGCCGAGGGCGTCGACGGCCAGCTGCGCTACGACCCGATGTCGATGCGGCCCTTCATGGCGTACGGCGAGGGCGACTACGCCCGGCACTGGCTGGACATCATCGGTGCGTCGTCGGACCAGCCGATCTTCGCGCACGTCAACTGGTTCCAGCGTGACCCCGACGACGGGCACTTCCGCTGGCCGGGCTACCGCGAGAACCTGCGCGCACTGCTGTGGCTGATCCAGCTCAAGAAGGGTGAGGTCACCGGCCGGGAGACGCCGGTCGGCATCCTGCCCCGGGTCGAGGAGCTCCACCTCGAGGGTCTCGAGATCGAGCAGGAGGACCTCGACGTCCTCCTCACGATCGACACCGAGCGCTGGCACCAGGAGATGGGCTTCCGCGAGGCCCACCTCAAGCAGTTCGACAACCTCCCCGACGAGATCTGGGAGGCGCACCGCCGGGTCGCCGCGGCCCTGGAGGCCGAGCGCGGCTGATCGGCTCGCACCGTGCCACGCCCCGTCCGGGAGACCGGACGGGGCGTTCGCACGTGACAACACGTCCTAGGGTGGCTCCATGAAGACCAGGCTGAGCTGCCCGTGCGGTGAGGTGATCCGCGCCCAGGACGAGGACGAGCTCGTCGAGCTGACGCAGGCGCACCTCGCCGACGCGCACCCCGGGATGGAGTACGGCCGCGACGAGATCCTCTTCATCGCGACCTGATCGGGGCCGGGCCGGCCTGCGCTCAGGTCTCCATCGCCTCCGGCAGCTCCACGGTCGGCTCGTGCTCGCCGACGAGGAACGCGTAGCTGAAGCCGGCGATCAGACCGCCGGCGACGGGCGCGAGGATGAACAGCCACAGCTGCGCGATCGCGTCCGAGCCGGCGAAGAGGCCGACGCCGATCGAGCGGGCCGGGTTCACCGAGGTGTTGGTGACCGGGATGCTGATCAGGTGGATCAGGGTCAGGGAGAGGCCGATCGCGAGCGGGGCCAAGCCCTTGGGTGCCCGGGTGTCGGTCGCGCCGAGGATGACCCAGAGGAAGACCGCGGTGAGCAGCACCTCGATCACCAGGCAGGCGAGCAGGTCGTACCCCATCGGTGAGCGGTCGCCGTACCCGTTGGAGGCGAAGCCGCTGTCGACCGCGGAGAACCCGTCGAGGCCGTTCGCCACGACGAGCAGCAGGGCGCCCGCGGAGACGCCGGCTACCAGCTGGGTGATGATGTACGCCGGGGTGTCCTTCCACGCGAACCGGCCGCAGGCGGCGGCGCCGAGCGTGACCGCGGGGTTGAAGTGCCCACCCGAGACGTGGCCGACGGCGTAGGCCATCACAAGCACCGTCAGGCCGAAGGCGAGGGCGACGCCGAGCCACCCGACGCCGACGTCGGGATTCGTCGTCGCCATCACGGCCGTGCCGCAGCCCCCGAACACGAGGACGAAGGTGCCGAGGAACTCGGCGGCGAGTCGCTTGCTGGTGGGGGGAGTGGCAGCCATGCGCGTGCCTCCTGGTGCTCACGGCCCGATCGGCCGGTCCTTGCGATCCAGTGTGGCGAGGCGGGACCCCGAGATGGGGGACGTCGCGGCCCCGTGGTGTCGCCGCTCCGGGGCAGCCCGGATCCGGGGCCCAGGCTCAGGCCGGGGGCGGCGCCGTGCTCTCCCGGACGACGAGCGAGGTCGGCAGCAGCACGGGGGCAGGGCGCCCGCCGGACATCACCTCGGCGATGGCGGCCACCGCGGCCCGCCCCTTGGCCGGCACCTCCTGGTGGACGGTCGTGAGCGGGGGCCGGGAGCCGGCGGCCAGCACGCTGTCGTCGAAGCCGACGACCGAGAGGTCGGCGGGGACCGTCAGACCGAGGGCCTCGGCGGCCCGGATCGTCGCCACCGCGAAGGCGTCGGAGAAGCACAGCACCGCCGTGGGCCGGTCCGGACGGTCGAGCAGGCCGAGCGCCGCGTCGTACGCCGCCTCGGGCGGGGCGAACGGCGTCGCCACGACGACCGTCTCGGCGCCGGCCGGGTCCAGCGCGTCGTGCCAGCCGAGCATCCGCTCGCGGGCGGGGTAGTTGCCGGCGGCCGGGTCGGTCTCGAGGGTGAGGATGCCGACCCTGCGGTGGCCCAGGTCGACCAGGTGCTGCGCGGCGAGGCGGGCGCCGCTGCGGTCGTCGACGTTCACCGAGGCGACGTCGCCGTCGACGTTGTGGTCGACGACGACGACCGGCACCTGGCGCCGCTCGAGCCAGGCGATGTCGGGTGCGGCGGGGTCGCAGATGTAGACCAGGGCGCCGTCGACCGCGACGTCACGGGCGGGCACGAACGACTGGTCGGACGAGGCGGGGAGCAGGGTGAGCGCCAGTCCGCGCTCGGACAGCGCGTCGGAGACCGAGGCGAGGAACGCCGCCGACACGGCGTCCTCGAAGGCCTCGCTGAGGCTGCCGTTGATGAGCAGCCCGACCGACCCGGTGCGCCCGCGTGCCAGCGCGCGAGCGGCCGGGTCCGGGCCGCCGTACCCGAGCTCGTCGGCGGCGGCCAGGATCTTCGCGCGCAGGTCGGCGGACAGCTGGTCGGGCCGGGAAAACGCGTTGGACACCGTCATCCGGCTCACGCCGACCCGGTCCGCGATCGACTGCAGGGTCACCTTGGCCATAGGACTCCCAGTATGGCGGTCCTGTCTCGGCTCGGAAGTGGTCAGCCGGGCTGGCAGGCGCGCGACGGGCGCGGGCGGGGCTCGACGAGCCGGGCCAGGACACGCAGCGCGCTGGCGGACCGGGTGCGGGTGCCGGCGAGGCGCGGGGCGCGAGGCTCGCGGTCGGGGACGACGGGGGCGTCGGGACGGGCGCTGCCCGCGGTGGCCCGGGCGGCGCGGACCGCCAGGCCGGCGGCGATGGGGTCGTAGCTCATGGGTTCCTCCTCGGGGTGTGGTGTGGCTCTTGACCGGTACAGTACGCTGGATTGCTGTACCGGTCAAGAGACGCGGTCTGAGGAGAACCTGGGGGGCGATCCCTGGACTTGGTGGGTGTTGCTTCGCCCACTAAGTCCAGGGATCCCCGGCCAGCCGGGGAAACCAGCACCCCGCCCCGGGGCCTCAGCCCGCCGGCGCCACCGAGGGGACGTGGGTGATCGGGTCCCAGGTGAAGGTGTAGCTGCCGCCGCCAGCGGGGACGACGAGCGTCAGGTTGCCGCCGCCCGCAGCGCCGCCGGCGCCGTAGTTGACGTTCCACGAGTCGTCGATGGCGACCTTCCAGTCGTACGAGCCGGCCGGGAGGTGGAAGGTGCCGTGCCACAGCCCGTCGCCGCTGTCGAAGGTGAGGTGGGTCGCGGCGCAGCCGGGCTGCCAGTCCTCGGGGCAGCCGATCTCGGACTGCAGGCTGCCCGCGACGGTGACCGAGTCGACGGTCGGCTCCGGAGCCGTGACCGTCACCTCCCGGGGCGCGCTGACCACGTCCGGCGTGCCCGGCTCGTGCAGGATCGCCCGGTAGCGGACGGTCGTCCCGCGCTCGACGTCGGAGACGTCGTCGGTGATGGTGTACGCCGGCGCGGAGCTGTCGGTGCCGAGCTCGGTCCAGTGGCCACCGGCGACGCTGCGCTGGAAGGTCACCTCCTGCCCGGGTCGCTCCGGGTCGACGGTCGCGGTCACCGTGACCGGGTAGACGTCGCTCACCGTGGAGGTCGGCGAGGAGATGGTGACCTCGTCCGAGGGCACCCGGACGGTCCGGGCGGCGGAGCCGCGGGTGTGCCCGGCGTTGTCCAGCACCGCCGCGCGGTAGGACACCCGGTCGCCCGGCTCCAGCCCGGCCGTGGTGTCGTCGAAGACCTGGTAGGGCCGGGAGTCGTCGACACCGATGGTGCGCCAGTGCCCCGAGCCGACGCGGCGCTGGAAGGTCACCTCGTTGAAGGAGCTGCCTCCGACCCGGGCGGCCACGTGCATCCGGCCGTGCGAGATCGGCGACACCGCGGGCTCCCGCAGGTGGATCGCCGGGGCGTGCGTCGACCGCGGGATCTTCCCGGTGGACCGGTAGACCGCCGAGCCCAGGCCGGGCAGGGTCACGTGCAGCCGACCGCGGGCGTCGGTGGTCGCGTGCTGCGGCCCGGATCCCCAGATCCGCCGGAAGCCGCCCCGGTCGATGAACGTCGGCACCGTGGCGGACGCCGAGTCCTCGCTGTTGTTGAGCGCGACGACGTACTCGGTGCGCTTCGCGCGGTCGACGCGTGAGAACGCGAAGATCCCGGCGCCCTTCGAGGCGAACCGGACCTGCTCGGCGCCGTCACGCAGCGCGGGGTGCTGCGCGGTCAGGGCGGCGAGGCGGTGGATCGTGCGGTAGAGCGGGTGGTCGGTCACGAAGTTGTCGTCGCCGCCGGTGCGGTCGGTGCCGATCTGGTCGTCGGCCTGGTACTCCGGGACCTGGCTGGCGAACATCGTCTGCCGGGCGAGCTGGTCGCCTCCGGTGCCGGTGAAGCCCTGCTCGTCGCCGTAGTAGACGACCGGCTGCCCGCGGGAGAGGTAGAGCAGCGTGTGCGCCAGCTCGTCGCGCGCGAGGAGCTCCTCGTCGCCGGCGGCCGGGTTGTCGGTCTTCAGGAAGTAGCCGATGCGGCCCATGTCGTGGTTGCCGAGGAAGGTCGGCAGCTCGTAGACGTTGGAGTCGCGGTCGGTGTACCAGTCGTCGTTCGCGAAGAACTGGGCGAGCTGCTGGTTGCCCTCGCCCTTGCTGGCAAAGCCGCGCGCGGCGGCCTGGAAGGGGAAGTCGAGGATCGCCTGCATCTTGTCGTGCGTCGTGTAGTGGGACGTGAAGGCCTTGGTGCCCGCGTCGCTGCCGTCGAGCGCGACCTCGCCGAACATGAAGAAGTCGGGGTTGCCGTCGGCCTTCGCAGCGCGCTGCAGGGCCGGGCCGAAGGACTGCCAGAACTCGTCGTTGACGTGCTTCATGGTGTCGATGCGGAAGCCGTCGATGCCGAAGTCGTCGACCCACTTCGTGTAGATGTCGGTCATCCCCTGGACGACCTCGGGCTTCTCGGTGAAGAGGTCGTCGAGGCCGAAGAAGTCGCCGTACTGGCTGTCCTCGCCGGTGAAGGTCGTGTTGCCGCGGTTGTGGTAGTTCGTCACGCCGTTGAGCCAGGCCGGGACCTTGAGGTCCTCCTCGCCGGGCTGCAGCACGGGCGTGTACGGGAACGACGTCGCCGGGTCGAGCGAGGGGAAGTCGGAGGTGCCGGCGAAGTCGCGGTCGTCGAACGGGTCACCCTCGGCGTCGCGGTAGGGCTTGCTGTCCTTGGAGACGTACGCCGTCCGGTCGCCCGCGGTGTAACCGATCACGTCGGCGGTGTGGTTGGTGATGATGTCGAAGAAGACCTTGATGCCGCGCTGGTGCGCAGCGTCCACGAGGTCGGTCAGGTCCTGGTTGGTGCCCAGGTGCGGGTCGACCTGGGTGAAGTCGGTGATCCAGTAGCCGTGGTAGCCGGCTGACGGGCCGTCCTCGAGCTGCACCGGCTTGTTCTTGAAGATCGGCGTCAGCCAGATCGCGTCGGTGCCGAGCCCCTCGATGTAGTCCAGCTGGCCGCGCAGCCCCTTCAGGTCACCGCCGTTGTAGAACGCCTTGCTCGTCGGGTCGAAGCCGGTGGTGTTCCGGTCGCCGGTCAGGCCGCCCTGGTCGTTGGCGGTGTCGCCGTTGGCGAACCGGTCGCCCATGACGAAGTAGAAGTCCTGGTCGGTCAGGCCCGGACGGGGTGCGGGGCGGGCGTACCCGCCCCCGGAGCCGTCCGCAGCCTGCGCGGGCACGGCGGAGATGGTGAGCGCGATGGCGGCCGCAGCCACCAGTGGCGCGGCAAGACGAAGACGCATGACGTCCCTCCCGAGAACGTGAGCACTGATGTGGTCGTGGTCACAGCGATGCTGCAACTTACCCGGGGTCCCACGGCCGCGGCGACCCGGGAACCGCAGGTAACGCGGCGGCCCGCTCGCGACAGGTGTCGGGTGTCCGCACCACGAACCTCAGGGAGGAACACCATGATCCGCACCAGGACCACCGCAGCAGCGGTCTTCTCCGCCTTCGCCTTCAGCGCGCTCGCCCTCACCGCCGTGCCGGCGGCGCAGGCCGACGACGCGCCGGCCGACAGCTGCTCCTCGCAGCAGGCCCAGCTCGACCGTGCCCAGGCGAAGTACGACGCGCTCCAGGAGAAGTTCGCCGAGCACCCGACCCAGAAGAACAAGAAGGCGAAGAAGGCGCAGGCGCAGCGCGTCGCGCACGCCCAGGCGCGTCTCGACAAGTGCGAGGCCGCGTCGGCCTGACCCCGCGAACCACCCCCGGACCCGGGCCGCACGGACGGCCGGGCCCGGGGGTGTCCTGCGTCAGCGCAGGTAGTCGCGGAGCCCGGACGCCGCCTCGTCGAGCAGGGTGGCGAGCTCGGCGTCCGGGTCCGCGAGCCAGGCCTCGTACGCCGACACCGCCATCGCCAGGCAGACGTGGCCGACGGTGCGGGGCAGGAGGTCGTCGGGCTCGAGGCCGAGCCGGGCGGCGACGAACTCTGCGATGACGGCCCGCCAGGCGGCGTACCGGAGGGCGGAGTGCGCCTGCAGGGCGGGCGTCTGCAGGATCAGGCGCATCCGGTCCCGGTGGTCGGGCCGGGCGCCGACCGGGAAGTCGTTGAACCGCTGCACCCCGCGCTGCACCGCCTCGTGGAGCGGCAGGTCCGCCGGCATCGACGCGAGGATCTCGCGGAAGCCGTCGAGGGTGCGGTCGAACTGACCCCACGGGATGTCGTTCTTGGACTCGAAGTAGCGGAACAGGGTCCGCCGGCCGACGCCCACCTCGGCGGCGATGTCGCCCATCGTGACCGCGTCGAAGCCGCGCTCGGCGAAGAGCCGGAACGCGACCCTCTCGATCGCCGCGTGGCTGGTCGCCACCGGGCGACCGCGACTGCTCATGGACGCACCCTATCTTTTTGGCGCTGAGTGCCATTAGTGTGGCCCGGACCACATCCGCCAGCCGAGGAGGCACGCCATGAACCCCGACGAGACCACCACCGAGCAGGACCTGGTCGCGGAGGACCTCATCGAGGAGGTCTCGATCGACGGCATGTGCGGCGTCTACTGAGCGCTCGTCGATGATCCTCGACGAGGCATGGCGACTGTCTCCGTCGGTCGCGCTGCGCCCTGAGCCGTTCGGGGCGCTGGCCTACCACTTCGGCAACCGGAAGCTGACGTTTCTCAAGCGGCCCGAGCTCGTGCGGGTGGTCGAGCAGCTGGCCGACCACCCCGACGTGCGCTCGACGCTGGACGCGGTCGGGGTGCCGGAGGGGCAGCACCCGGCGTACGCGGCGGCCCTGGAGGGCCTGGCCGATGCCGACATGATCCGACCCCGCTCCGAGGAGGACCGATGAAGCTGGTCGAGCACTTCGAGTCTGGCCTGGACGCGCCGATCTGCCTGACGTGGGAGCTGACCTACGCGTGCAACCTGGAGTGCGCGCACTGCCTGTCGTCGTCGGGCCGGCGCGATCCGCGCGAGCTGACCACCGAGCAGTGCGAGGCGGTCATCGACGAGCTCCAGCGGATGCAGGTCTTCTACGTCAACATCGGCGGCGGCGAGCCGACGATCCGGCCCGACTTCTGGCACCTGCTGGAGTACGCCGTCAACCACCAGGTCGGGGTGAAGTTCTCGACCAACGGGGTGCGGATCACCCCGGAGCGGGCCGCGTTCCTGGCCTCCCCGGCGTGCGGCGGGTACGTCGACGTGCAGGTCTCCCTCGACGGTGCGACCGCGGAGGTCAACGACCGGGTCCGCGGGCCGGGCTCGTACGACACCGCCATCCGGGCGCTGGCCAACCTGCGCGACGCCGGCTTCGCCGACGCCAAGATCAGCGTGGTCTGCACGCGGGAGAACATCGGCCAGCTCGACGCGTTCGCGGCGCTCGCGGAGGAGTACGGCGCGACGCTGCGGCTGACCAGGCTGCGGCCATCGGGTCGCGGCGCCGATGTGTGGGACGAGCTGCACCCGCTCCCGGAGCAGCAGCGCGAGCTCTACGACTGGCTGATGGCGCGTGGAGAGGGCGTGCTGACCGGCGACTCGTTCTTCCACCTCGCCGCGTTCGGTGAGGCGCTGCCGGGCCTGAACCTGTGCGGGGCGGGTCGGGTCGTGTGCCTGATCGACCCGGTCGGCGACGTCTACGCCTGCCCGTTCGCGATCCACGAGGAGTTCCTGGCCGGCAACGTGCTGACCGGCGGTGGGTTCCAGCGGGTCTGGCAGGACTCGCCGCTCTTCGCGGACCTGCGCTCCCCGCAGACCGGTGGCGCGTGTGCCCAGTGCGCGCACTACGACGGGTGCCGGGGCGGCTGCATGGCCGCGAAGTTCTTCACCGGCCTGCCCCTGGACGGCCCGGACCCCGAGTGCGTCCAGGGGTACGGCGAGCACTCCCTGAACGAGCTCAGCCTGGCCGGCGCCCGGAGCATCCCCGCGGCGAGCCAGGACCACTCGCGCGCCGTACCGACACGCAACCAGCCGGTGCTGTTGAAGCTGATGACGCGTCCGCCCGCCCGACCGCCGGTCAGCGACTGCGCCGAGAACCCGCTCGCAGGGTGGACGCCGTGAGCAGGCCCGAGTGGATGCCGGAGTGGGCGCAGAACCCCTGGAAGCCGAACCCGTGGTTCGAGTCGGTGGCGGTGGCGCAGGCGCGGGCGCGCAAGCGGCTGCCCAAGCCGCTCTACGGCGCGCTGGTGGCGGGCTCGGAGCGGGGCCAGACGGTCGCGGACAACCAGGCGGCGTTCGCGCAGCTGGGGTTGTTGCCGCACGTGGCGGGTGCTCACGCGGAGCGGTCGATGGGCCGGGTGGTGCTGGGCCAGGAGGTCTCGTTGCCGGTGCTGATCTCCCCGACCGGGGTGCAGGCGGTGCACCCCGACGGTGAGGTCGCGGTCGCCCGCGCGGCGAACGCGCGCGGCACGCTGATGGGGCTGTCGAACTTCGCGTCCAAGCCGGTCGAGGAGGTCGTCGAGGCCTGCCCGCGGACGCTGTTCCAGATGTACTGGACCGGGGACCGCGACGTGATGGTCCACCGGATGCAGCGGGCGCAGAAGGCCGGCGCGATCGGGCTGATCGCGACCCTGGACTGGTCCTTCTCGATGGGTCGGGACTGGGGGTCTCCGGAGATCCCCGAGCAGATCGACCTCAAGGCGATGGTCCGCCTGGCGCCGTCGGTGGTGACGAAGCCGCGGTGGCTGCGGCAGTTCGGGCCCCGGCACCTGCCGGACCTGACCGCACCCAACCTGGCTCCGCCGGTGCCTGGTGGCGGGTGGGGTGCGGCGCCGACGTTCTTCGGTGCCTACTACGAGTGGATGACGACCCCGCCGCCGTCGTGGGAGGACGTGGCGTGGATGCGGCAGACGTGGGCCGACATCTCCGGGACGCCGTTCGTGCTCAAGGGGGTCGCGCGGGTCGACGACGCGAAGCGGGCGGTCGACGCCGGGGTGGACGCGATCTCGGTGTCCAACCACGGTGGCAACAACCTCGACGGCACCCCGGCCGCGATCCGGCTGCTGCACCCGATCGCCACGGCGGTCGGTGACCAGGTCGAGGTGCTGATGGACGGCGGGGTCCGCCGCGGCTCGGACGTGGTCAAGGCGCTGGCGCTGGGTGCCCGTGCGGTGCTGATCGGGCGGGCCTACCTGTGGGGGCTGGCCGCCAACGGCCAGGCCGGGGTGGAGAACGTCCTCGACATCCTGCGCGGCGGCATCGACTCCGCCCTCCTCGGGCTGGGCCTGTCGAGCATCGACGAGCTGGCGCCGGAGACGCTGGTCGTCCCCGACGGCTTCCACGTGTCATGACCGGCGGTGGTGGTTTCGAGGCTCGCTGCGCTCGCACCTCAACCACCGCGGCTCGCTGGTTGAGGTGCGAGGAGCGCCAGCGACGAGCCTCGAAACCCCTGCAACCTGGGAAGCAGCGATGAGCCGGGTCGCGGACGCGACCAGCGCCGAGATCGCCGGTGCCCGCCTCGTGCTGGTGCCGGTCGGCTCGGTCGAGCAGCACGGGCCGCACCTGCCGCTCGACACGGACACGGTGATCGCGGTCGCGGTCGCGCAGGGCGTCGCCGCCGAGCTGGGCGCCTGGGTCGCGCCGCCGATCAGCTACGGCTCCAGCGGCGAGCACCAGTCGTACGCCGGCACCAGCTCGGTCGGGACCGAGGCACTGACCCACCTCGCCGTCGAGCTGACCCGCTCGATGCGCACCTGGGCGGAGCGGGTCGTCCTCGTCAACGCGCACGGCGGCAACGTCGCCGCCCTCACCGCCTCCGACGAGATCGAGTGGGTGCCGTGCCGGACGGAGTCGGTCGACCTCCACGCGGGCTTCACCGAGACCTCGCTGATGCTGCACCTGCGCCCCGGCTCGGTGCGCCTCGACCTCGCCGAGGCCGGCAACACCCAGCCGTTGAGCGAGATCCTCCCCGCGATGATGGCCGGCGGCGTCGCAGCCGTGTCGCCCAACGGCGTCCTCGGCGACCCGGCCGGCGCGAGCGCCGCCGAGGGGGAGCGGGTGCTGAAGGCGATGGTCGCCGAGATCGTCGAGGCCCTGTCGTGAGCGAGGGGGTCGTGAGCCAGGGTGTCGCCAGGGTCGCCCTGGTGACCGGCGCGGCCGGCGGCATCGGCTCGGCGACGGTCGCCAGGCTGGTCAGCGACGGGTACGCCGTCGTCGGGGTCGACCTCCGCGAGGCACCTCTGGGGACCACGGACCCGGACCGGGTCGCCCACGTCCTCGGCGACGTGCGCGACCGGGAGGTCCTCGACCGTGCAGTGGCGCTCGCTGTCGGGCGGTGGGGCCGGCTCGACGCGGCCGTGGCCGCGGCGGCGGTGATCGCCGGGGGGCAGCCGCTGTGGGACACGCGGGACGCCGAGCTGGCCGAGCTGCTGGACGTGGACGTGCGGGGGGTCTGGAACACCGCGGCCGCCGCCGTACCCGTCATGCTCGACGGCCCGGAGCCCGGCGGCTGCCGGTTCGTCGCGGTCGCCTCCGCGGCCGGGAGCCACGGGATCTTCCACCTCGCCGCCTACACGACCGCCAAGCACGCCGTCGTCGGCCTGGTGCGGGGCCTCGCGGCCGACCTGGTCGGCACCGGCGTCACCGCGGTCGCGGTCTCGCCCGGCTCGACCCGCACCGACATGCTCGACGCCACCGCGGAGATCTACGGCGTGCCCGACGCGCAGGTCTTCACCTCCAACCAGCTCCTGCGCCGGGTGCTGGAGCCCGACGAGGTCGCGGCGACGATCGCCTTCTGCTGCTCGGTCGACGGTGGCGTGCTCAACGGCAGCGTCGTGCACGCCGACGGGGGCTTCCGCCCGTGAACCCTGTGCGGGCGCGTCTGAAGCCCGGCGTCCGGCGCGGCGACGTCCTCGTCGGCGGCTCGCCGATGCGGGTCGCGCGGTTGCGGCCCGGCGCGCTGGCCGACGACGTCGCTGACGGGGCGCTCGCCCGCCGGCTGCTCGACGCCAACCTCGCCGACCCCGTGCTCGACGACGTCGCACCGCTGGACCCCGCCGAGCTGACGGTCGTCCTCCCCGTGCAGGGTCGCTCCGACGAGCTCGACCGGGCGCTGGAGGCGCTGCGTCCCGTGCGCTGCCTGGTGGTCGACGACGCCTCGCCCGTCCCGCTCGACCCGGGCGCCCCGCACGCCGAGGTGCTCCGTCTCGACGAGAACGTGGGTCCTGCCGGGGCCCGCAACGCCGGGCTCGCCAAGGTGTCGACGCCGTACGTCGCGTTCGTCGACTGCGACGTGACCGTCACCGCCGACACCCTGCTGCGCCTGGGCCGCCACTTCGCCGACGAGCAGGTCGCCCTGGTCGCGCCCCGGATCGTCGGCCGCGCACGGTCGGAGCGGCCCCGCTGGTTCGAGCGGTACGACGAGGTGGCCTCCTCGCTCGGCCTCGGGACGACCGGGTGCTCGGTGCGGCCGGGCGCCGCGGTCGGCTGGCTGCCGAGCGCCTGCCTGGTCGCTCGCACCGACCTCCTCGGCGACGGGTTCGACGCGACGATGCGGGTGGGTGAGGACGTCGACCTGGTGTGGCGGCTCGTCGACGCGGGGCTCACGGTGCGCTACGACCCGGCCGAGGTCGCCCACCACGACGCCCGCCGGACGCTGCGCGGCTGGCTGGGCCGCAAGTTCGTCTACGGCACCGGCGGTGCGCCCCTCGCGCGCCGTCACGGCGACAAGGGTGCGACCGCCGTGCTCTCACCCGCGATGGCGCTCGGCGCCGCCGCGCTGCTGGCCCGGCGCTGGTGGTCGGTCCCCGTCGCCGTGGCCTGCGCCGGTCGCGGCGTGCAGGTGCTGACGGGCACCCTGCCCGACGTACCGGACCGGCGTCGGCTCGCCGTCGACCTGTCCGCCCGCGGCCTGTGGTGGTCGCTGCGGCAGGAGTCCGCGCTGCTGCTGCGGCACTGGTGGCCGCCGGTCGCGGTGGCGGCGCTCGCCTCGAGGTCGATACGCCGGGCCGTGGTCACCGCCCTGCTCGTCGACGTCGTCGTCGCGCGCGTCGAGCGCCCCGAGGTCGACCCGGTGCTCGCGTTCGCCGGCCGCCGGCTCGACGACCTGGCCTACGGCGCCGGCCTGTGGGCCGGTGCGGCGCGGGCGGGCTCGCTCCGGGCGGTCAGTCCGCGCGGTGCAGGGCGCCGCCCGGCGCCCGGTCCAGCGACCGGCCGATGACCATCCGCTGGATCTGGTTGGTGCCCTCGAAGATCTGCATCACCTTCGCCTCGCGCATGTAGCGCTCCACCGGGAAGTCGCGGGTGTAGCCGTAGCCGCCGAGCACCTGGACGGCGTCGGTGGTCACCTTCATGGCGTTGTCGGTGGCGACCAGCTTGGCGACCGAGGCCTCGCGCCCGTAGGGCAGCCCGTGGTCCTTCAGGCGCGCGGCGTGGAGCATCGTCCCGCGGGCCGACTGGACGGCCGCCTCCATGTCGGCCAGCACGAACGCGAGGCCCTGGTGGTCGATGATCCGCTCGCCGAAGGTCTCGCGGCTCTTCGCGTAGGCCACCGCGTGGTCGAGCGCCCCCTGGGCCAGCCCGGTGGCGACCGCCGCGATGCCCAGGCGCCCGGCGTCCAGGCCCGCCAGCGCGATCCGCAGGCCCTGCCCCTCCTCGCCCAGCAGCCGGTCGGCCGGGATGCGCACGTCGTCGAAGCGCATCGTCGTGGTCGCCGACCCGGTCAGCCCCATCTTGTGCTCCGGCGGGTCCGCCACCAGCCCCGGGGTCTCGCCGGGGACCAGGAAGCACGAGATGTCGTTGCGCGCCTCGCCCGTGCGGGCCATCACCTTGTAGAAGTCGGCGTGGCCGCCGTGGGTCGTCCACGCCTTGGCGCCGCTGATGACCCACTCCTCGCCGTCCGCCCCCCGAGAACGCCGGGCGCGGGTGCGCATCGCCGCAGGGTCGGAGCCGGCGTGTGGCTCGGAGAGGCAGTAGGCGCCGAGCAGCTCGCCGGAGAGCATCTCGGGCAGCCAGCGCTGCCGCTGCTCCTCGGTGCCCGCGGTCGCCAGGCCGAAGCAGGAGAGCGCGTGCACGGAGACGCCGACGCCGACGCTGGCCCACACCGACCCGATCTCCTCCAGCACCTGCAGATAGACCTCGTAGGGCAGCCCGCCGCCGCCGTACTCCTCGGGGTAGGGCAGGCCCAGCAGGCCGGCCCGGCCCAGGGTGCGGAAGACCTCGCGGGGGAACGTCTCGGTGCGCTCGGCCTCGGCGACCAGGGGCGCGAGCTCGGAGGTGGCGAGGTCGCGGACCAGGGCGATCAGGTCGACGGCTTCCTCGGAGGGCAGGAGGCGGGACGCGGGCATGCGGCCCAGCCTACGAACGGCACACCGGCGCGTGCCGACGCGGGCCCGACGCTGCCGGGGACGCCGGATCTCAAGTCGCTTCCCAGTGAGGGTCAAGTGGGAGCGCCGAGGGTGTGCTCGTCGCCGGCGACCGCCGGCCGGAGAGGAATCCATGCCCGTGCCACCTGGCCCCCGCGGCAGCGTCGCCGCCCGAGCCACCACCGTCACCACCGGCGTGGTCACCGCCGTGACCGCCGCCGCCACCCTGCTCGTCCCCCTGGTCGCCGTCGTGCCCGCGGCCGACGCCGCCGCGGCGAAGCGTCCCAACCTGACCGTGGTGCAGCCGAGCACGACCGCCACCTCGGTCGTCGAGGGCGCCACGCTGACCGTGCGCCACGCCGTGCGCAACAAGGGGACCGCCGGAGCCGGCGCGACCACCACCCACTTCTACCTCACCACCGACGTGGCTCGGAGCCTCGCCGACCGCAAGCAGAGCCGGACCGACCCGCGGACCTCGGTGCTCGACGTCCTGCTCACCGGGTCGCGCGCCGTACCGGCGCTCGGCCGCGGCCGCACCTCGACGTCCACCACGACGAAGGTGACGGTGCCGGTCGGCACCCCGGCGGGCCGGTACGACGTGCTGGTGTGCTCCGACGACGGCGGCGCCGTCCGCGAGTCGGTCGAGACCGACAACTGCGCCCCCGCGGCGAAGCCGGTGACCGTCCAGACTGCACCGGGCTCGGCGGACCTGCGGCTGCAGACCTTCGCCGACGCCTACCGGTGGCCCGACGACGAGGACGACGCGGTCGACTGGATGTCGATCTTCTGCTCCAGCAACTACCCCGTGAAGCCGATGACGCTGCCCGCCGCCGTCGCGAGCGTCGAGCAGCGGCTCGCCGACACCGCGGGCGCGGACGCCCTCCACCAGCTCGACGCGTCGGGCCTGGCGGACACCGCGGTCCAGGCCCAGCAGCTGGCGGCCACCGCGACGCTGCAGGAGTCTCCCGGTCTGGCGATGGCGGCGCTCCTGCGCGCCCACGAGCTGCAGCCGACCGACGCCGGCACCCTGGTCAACGCCGCGGCGCTGGCCACCTCGATCGGCATGCCCAACGAGGCCATCGCCTTCCTCGACGGCGCCGCGGTGCGGCCGTTCGCCCGGCCGGCGCTGGGGATCTCGCAGCAGGCCATCGCGATGGTCGTGCGCGGTCAGGCGATGCTCATGACCGGCCGGAACGCCGACGCGGCGCGGCTGTTCACCGCCGCCAAGGCGCGCGAGCCGATGCTCTCCGAGGCCGACGCCGGCCTCGCCAACGTCAAGGCGTGCAGCGGCGACAAGGCGGCCGCGGCGCGCTACGTCCGGGCCAGCAGGCAGCGCAGCCAGGAGCCCGACCCCACCCCGCCGACCGGCCCCGAGGACCGGCCGGACCCGGAGATCGACCTGTCCCAGGGCGTGGCGAGCGTGCTGCGGCACCTGCCGCTCGCGACCACGCCGGCCCAGGGCGTGGCGATGAACGACGTCTACAAGCACGTCCAGGACGGGCTCGGGGACGAGGTCCTCGCCCACGTGCACGAGGAGAGCGCGCTGCAGCAGCACCTGCGCGACACCGACGACGCGCGGACCGATGCCGAGAAGGACCGCCGTGACTCGATCCTGCGGCTCGTCTACCAGATCCACGAGGACCCCGACCTCCGGGCCGCGTGGCAGGACATCAACGACGAGATCGACGGCCTCACCGAGCAGCGGGAGGGCTTCTTCGGCGGCGGCACCGGCGAGGCGCCGTACACCTACGGCACCCTGGCCGACGACGCCTGGGACGCCTGCGACGGCTCGACGGACCCGCACTGCTGGATCAAGACGATGAACGCGACCTGCCGCCCGGCGCTGACCAGCGCCCACCAGGAGTGGCGCTCGCGCCTGCAGGACCTGCAGGCGGCCTCGAGCTCCTACTTCGCGACCTGGTCGAAGCGGGCCAGCGGCTACGCCTCCAACCTGCTCGACGAGGAGGCCAACCGGTTGGCGCTGCTGACGATCGAGGAGCAGGAGACCGCGATGTACGCGGGGATCGTCCAGTCCGCCCAGGCCTGGACGCACGACGAGAACCTGTACGAGAAGGAGTGCGTCACGCCGCTGGACGCTGAGGCGCTCGACACGCCGGACGCCGCGGGCGCCGAGAGCAACGGGGCCTGCCCCGCCCCGCTCAAGGCGATGAGCTTCGTGCTCGCCGCCGGACCGACGTCGCTCAAGGTCAACTGCGAGCAGGTCCAGCAGGAGCTCTCGACGGAGGTGCTGCCGCTGGTGAGCGCGTTCGTCGAGGTCACCTACGACTTCCGGGCCGGCACCCTCACGGTGGTCGCCGGCAGCAAGGGAGGGGGCAAGGTGGGCGACGTCGTCGAGGCCGGCTTCAAGTCCGGGCTCTACCTCACGATGGACACGAAGAACGGCGGCCTGAAGGACGTGGGCTGGCGGGTCGGGCCCAGCGCGACGGTCGGGCACGGTCCGGTCGAGTTCGGGGTCTACAACGACGAGATGGACCTGTCGTTCATCCCCGCCCCGCCCGGCAGCTGATCCACCGGCAGCTGATCCATCGGCTGCTGATCTCCCGGTAGCGGTCGGCGCCGGTCCACGAGGTGGGCCGGCGCCGCCGCGTCCGGGCCCGGCTGAGAAGGTGTCCTCCATGAGCGCGCTGCCCGAGTCCCTCGTCGGCACGACCGTCGCCGTCCTCGGCGGCACCGGACCCCAGGGCCGGGGCCTCGCGCGACGCTTCGCCGCCGCGGGCCTCCCGGTCGTGATCGGCAGCCGGAGCCAGGAGCGCGCACAGAGCACCGCCGCCACCCTCGCCGAGGCGACCGGTGGCGACGTCACCGGTGCGGAGAACGAGGAGGCCGCGTCGGCGGGCGACATCGTGGTCGCCGCCGTCCCGTGGGAGGGCCACGGCGAGCTCCTCGCGGGCCTCACCGTGCAGCTGGCCGGCAAGGTCCTCGTCGACTGCGTGAACCCGCTCGGCTTCGACAAGCAGGGTGCCTACGCCCTGCCGGTCGAGGAGGGCTCGGCCGCGCAGCAGGCCCAGGCGCTGCTGCCCGACTCGACGGTCGTCGGCGCCTTCCACAACGTCAGCGCGGTCACCCTCGAGGACCCCGAGGCCGAGACCGTGGACACCGACGTGCTCGTGCTCGGCGACGTCCGGGAGGCCACCGACCTGGTCCAGGACCTGGCCGGTGTCATCCCCGGCGTCCGCGGCGTCTTCGGCGGCCGGCTGCGCAACGCCCACCAGGTCGAGGCGCTCACCGCGAACCTGATCTCGGTCAACCGCCGCTACCGGGCGCACGCCGGGATCCGGATCACGGACATCTGAGTCCGCTCCCCGCACTACTCAGGATCGCCTGGGTCCGTGTGCGGGACATCACGCGGCCTGGATCGCTCCAAGCCGCAATAAAATTCGGCATCGCGCCGTTCTGAGGGTAATCTTTTCGGTCGGAGCCGGTCGGTTCCGACACCTTGATCGTCCGTCCACGACGCGGTCGTCGCCCTCCGGTGCGACGGCCGTTTCGCACGTCCGCGCCTCACGGCGCCAGAAAGCACCAGGTAGCAGTGACCCTCACCCTCGCCACCCTCGTCGGCCTGGCCGGCACCCTGCTGGCCGCGGGCTACACCGTCCCGCAGTTCCGCAAGCTGCGGCGGATGACCAGCGCGACCGGCGTCAGCGTCGCCGCGCTGGCGTGCTCGACGATCAGCGGCGTGGCGTGGACGGTCTTCGGGATCCTCGAGCACGAGCTGTGGGTGGCGCTCCCGGCCGTCGTCGCCGTGCCGGCCACCGCCGGCGCCGTGGTGCTGGCCTGGTTCCGGGGCGGCTCGCGCGAGCGGCTGTGGCTGCCGGTCGTGTGGCTCGCCGTCGTCTCGGCGGCCGGGCTGTCGGCGTACTGGGTCGGCTCGGGCCCCGCCACGGTCGTGCTCGGCTCCTCGGTCGCGCTGCTGGTGACCCCGGCCGCCCTGACCGCCTGGCGCAGCCACGACGTCTCGGCGATCGCGGCCTCGGCGTGGGCGATGATGATCGTCGACGCCGTCCTGGCCGGTGCGTACGGCGTCCTGGCCGACGTCGACGCGAACCTGATCTACGCCGCGGTCGCCACGACCGGCTCGCTGGCGATCCTGCTCCGGATCGGCATCCCGCCCCACGTGCACGCCCGGCTGCTCCGCCTGCCCGACGGCATCGACCCCGACGTCACCCGCGAGGAGCTCGAGCTGGCGGCCTGACCCGCGCGGTTGCCCGCGTCTGACAGGCTGCGGTCATGAACGTCCCGGGAGCCGGCAAGGCCAAACGGATCGCGCTCGAGATCGTCGGGTGGGTGCTGGTCGTCGCGGGCATCGCGGGGCTGGTCCTCCCCGGGCCGGGGCTGCTGATGATCGCGGCGGGCCTGGTGATCCTGTCCCAGGAGTACGAGTGGGCCGAGAAGCGGGTCGAGCCGATCAAGCGCAGGGCCCTCCAAGGTGCGGCGGAGGGCGTCGAGACCAACCTGCGGGTTGCGATCTCGGTCGTGTTCGCGCTGGGTCTGATGGCGTGCGGCGTGCTGTGGATCTTGAACCCGCCCGAGCCGGGCTGGTGGCCGCTGCCCAGCTGGCTGTGGCTGCCCGGCGGCCCGCCGACCGGCGTGACCCAGGTGGCCTCGGCGTTCATCGCCCTCGGCCTGATCGTCTGGAGCTTCCGCCGCTACCGGGTGAAGGGCGAGAAGCCCCCGGAGTGATCGTCCGGGGAGCGAGGGAGGAAGGTCGGTGAGCGAGCCGTGGGTCCTGGTCGGGCTGCTGGCCGGGATCGTCGTCCTCACGCCGCTGGCGGACCGCGTCCGGGTGCCGCAGCCGGTGCTCCTGACCATCTTCGGGTTCGCCCTGGGCGTGCTGCCCGCCACCGTGCCGCTCGACCTCGATCCCGACCTCATCCTGCCGGTCGTGCTGCCACCCCTGCTCTTCGCCGCGACCCAGCGCACCACCGCGACCGAGTTCCGCGAGCAGGCCGCCCCGGTCCTCGGCCTGGCGGTCGGGCTCACCGTGTCGACGGCCGCGGTCGTCGCCGTCGTGGGCCACGCCATCGGTCTGGGCTGGGGTGCTGCGTGGGTGCTCGGCGCGATCGTCTCGCCGCCTGACCCCGTGGCGGCCACTGCGGTGGCACGCCGGCTCCGTCTCCCGCACCGGCTGGTGACGATCCTCGAGGGCGAGGGGATGTTCAACGACGCCACCGCGCTGGTGATGTACAACGTCGCCTTGGTCGCGGTCGTGGCCGGCGACTTCTCCGCCGGGGACACCCTGGCCGAGTTCCTTCTCGCCGTCGTCAGTGGTGTCGGGGTCGGGCTTCTGCTCGGCTGGGTCGTGACCCGGTTGCTGGCGCTCATCGAGGAGGCCTACACCGAGACCACGATCACCCTCGTGGCACCGTTCGCGGCCTACCTCGGCGCGGAGGTGCTCCACGGCAGCGGCGTCCTCGCCGTCCTGGTGCTCGGGCTCTACCTGCGTCACGCGGCCCACGAGGCGACCACATCGCGGGGCTGGCTGCTCGGCCGCTCGGTGTGGTCGTACGCCGACTTCCTCCTCACCAGCCTCGCGTTCGCGGTCCTCGGGTTCGAGTTGTCGGCCGTCACGCGCACCATCGCCATCACCGACGAGATCGTGACTGTCGGTACGGCGGTCATCGTCACCGTGGTGCTCTTCCGCATCGCCTGGACCTTCCCGGTGGCGTGGCTGGCCGCCAAGGTCCGCAGCGGCGGAGCCGTGCCGACCGGGTGGCGGGAGACCACGGTGGTGGCGTGGTCCGGGATGCGCGGAGTCGTCACGGTCGCGACGGCCCTCGCGCTCCCCATGACGATCCACGGTGGGGGTCCGTTCCCGGACCGTGAGCTCCTCGTCGTGACAGCACTGGCGTGCGTGCTGGCGACGCTGGTCGTCCAGGGCCTGACGCTGTCCCCGCTGACGCAGCGGCTCGGAGTCGCATCCGAGGCCGACGAGGCAGCGGAGGTCCATCGGCTGCGCCTGCGGGCTGCCGAGGCCGCGCTCGCATTCGTCCGCGACCGCGCGGAGGGACGTCCCGAGATCCGCCGGGCAGTCGTCCTGCAGTACTCGGGCTACCTCGACGCCCAGCGGGCGATCGGCGACGCCCGTGGGCTCGGCGTGGACGAGGGCGACGCCGCCGTTGAGCTCGACGACGTCCTACGGCTCGCGACGGACGTGGAGCGTGCTCTCGTCCTCGAGGAGCGGCGACTGGGCCGGGTGTCAGCAGGGAGCGCAGACGAGGTGCTGCGCGATATCGAGTCACGCACCCTGCGCGACCTCGGCTGACACCCGGCCCGTCCCGTCAGGCCGCCTGCGGTCGCACCGGCAGGCCGCCGATGAGGTCGCAGATCGGCAGCGGCAGGCCGAGCTCGCAGATCGGATCGAGGATCGTCCCCGGGTCGGGCGGCACCGTGCCGCCGTTCGCCGCGTCGCAGATGGCCTGCGGGAGCCCGGCGTCGCAGAGCGGCTGGATCGGGCTCTCGCCGCCCGGTCCCGGCGGGTTGCCGGCGGCATCGCAGATCGGCTGCGGCAGGCCCGCGTCGCAGAGCGCCTGGATCGGGTTGTCGCCGCCGGGGGCCGGGATCGGCAGCGTCGCGAACGCGTCGCAGATCGCCTGCGGCAGACCGGCGTCGCACGCCGGCTGGAGCGGGTTGTCGCCACCGCCACCGCCGCCACCGCCGCCGCCGCCGCCACCGCCGCCGCCGCCCTGCTGGGACTGGCACTTCTTCAGGGCCTTCTTGGCCTGGGCGAGGTGCCGCTTCGCGATCGCCTGGTGTCGCTTGGCCTTCTTGAGCTTCTTGTCCGCTGCGTGCTTCTGGCGGTGGCCGTGCGCGTGCTTCTTGGCCTTCTTTGCCTTGGCGACCTGGTGGTTGGCCTTGCGCACCTGGTTGCGGGCGTGCGCGACGCGCGACTGCTCCGCGGCGCAGCTGCTGGAGCCGACCTGGCTCGTGGGTGCCGATGCTGTCGGTGCCGACGCCGAAGCGATGCCTCCGGTGAGGCTGATCGCTGCTGCGACACACCCGGCGAGGACCAGCCTCGCGGCGTTCCTGATCATGTGTCCCTCCCTGGATCCGGTGAGGGACGGTTTCCCGCGCAGCCCGGCGGCCAACCGGCGGTCTGGACCAGGTCTGGACCAGGTCTGGACCAGGTCTGGACCAGGCCAGGGCCCGGCCGGGTGGGCTCACCCGGTCCGGCCGGCCGCCAGCGCCCGCCCGATGCCGTGGGCCGCCACCTGCAGGGCGCCGACCCGCCGGGTCCGGTCGCGCCCCAGGGAGGGCACCACCATGCCCAGGGCGGCCACGACCTCGGGCCCGACCCGGACCGGCACCGCGACCGAGCAGCCGCCGAGGCTCATCTCCTCCACCGTGGTCGCGTAGTCGTCGCGCAGGACCCGGGCGAGCTGGCGGCGCAGCAGCCCCGGCTGGGTGATCGTGTACGGCGTCACCCGGGTCAGGTGGGCCAGCACCTCCTCCTGCACCTCTGCCGGGGCGTGTGCCAGCAGGACCTTGCCGACCCCGGTCGCGTGCATCGGCAGTCGTGACCCGATGGTGCTCACGATCGGCACCGACACCGTCCCGGAGAGCCGGTCCAGGTAGAGCACCTCGGTGCCGTCGCGCACCGCGAGGTGGACGGTGGCGAGCGTGGCGCCGTAGAGGTCGTGGAGGTACGGCGACGCGAGGTGCCGCAAGCCCGTCTGCACGGGCGCGAGCAGGCCGAGGTCCCAGATCCGGCGGCCGACCACGTAGTCGCCCGCGGGCGTCCGCGCCAGCGCGCCCCAGTCGACCAGCTCGCCGACCAGGCGGTGGGCGGTCGCCAGCGGCAGGTCCGCCCGGCGGGCCAGCTCGGAGAGCGTCAGTCGGCGGTGGTCGGCGTCGAACGCCCCGAGGAGGGCGAGCGCCCGCGAGGTGACGGTCGCGCCGGGGGCGGAGGTGTGGCCGGCCATGACGGCAGTGTCGCACCCGATTCCACTGGCCGGAAGTCGGCGGTCGGCAGGCGACGACAGCGTCCCTACTCTCGGCCGGGTGACCCAGACCAGTGCCAGCGCCACCGCCGAGGCGGGCTCGGACGCCGCGGCTGCCACCCAGGACGAGATCAGCGCCGAGATCGCGGCGATCGCCGCGGAGGCGGCCGGGGCGGGCGAGACCGCGACACGGCTCGACTACCCGCCGTACCGCTCCAGCCTCCTGCGCCACCCCACCAAGGACCTGCACCACGTCGACCCCGAGGGCGTCGAGCTGTGGTCGCCGGTCTTCGGCGAGCAGGACGTGGACCCGCTCGAGGCGGACCTGACGATCCAGCGCGAGGGCGACCCGATCGGCGAGCGGATGACGCTCACCGGCCGGGTCCTCGACGGCGAGGGCCGGCCGGTCCGCCACCAGCTCGTCGAGATCTGGCAGGCGAACTCGGCCGGGCGCTACCTCCACCAGCGCGACCAGCACCCCGCTCCGGTCGACCCTGCCTTCACCGGCGTCGGCCGATGCCTCACCGACGACGACGGCTGGTACCGCTTCGTCACGATCAAGCCGGGGCCGTACCCCTGGAAGAACCACCGCAACGCCTGGCGGCCGGCGCACATCCACTTCTCGCTGTTCGGCCGGGAGTTCACCCAGCGCCTGGTGACCCAGATGTACTTCCCGGGCGACCCGCTGTTCGCGCTCGACCCGATCTACCAGGCGATCACCGACCAGGCCGCCCGCGACCGGCTCGTCGCGACCTACGACCACGACGTGACCACCCACGAGTGGGCGACCGGCTACCGCTGGGACGTCGTGCTCACCGGGTCGCACCGCACCCCGCGCGAAGGAGACGTCGAGTGACGCACCCACCCACCCCCGGCCAGACCGTCGGCCCCTTCTTCGGCTTCGCCCTGCCGTACGACGGCGACCGCGAGCTCGTGCCGCCGACGCACCCCGACGCGGTCCGGCTGCACGGCCGGGTCCTCGACGGCCACGGCCGGCCGGTCCCGGACGCCCTGCTCGAGGTCTGGCAGGCGGCGCCGGACGGCACGGTGCCGCAGGCGGCCGGCTCGTTGCGGCGCGACGGGTTCACGTTCACCGGCTGGGGCCGGGCGTCGACGGACACCACCGGTCGCTACTCGTTCTCGACGCTGCGACCCGGCGGCGCGGCGCCGTACTTCGCGATCACGGTCTTCGCCCGCGGCCTGCTCGACCGGCTCTTCACCCGCGCCTACCTGCCGGGCACGCCCGACGACCTGCTGCCGGCGGTCCCCGCCGAGCGCCGGCAGACCATCGTGGCGCGGCCCGACGAGCACGGATTCGTCTTCGACGTGCGGCTGCAGGGGGAGGGGGAGACCGTCTTCTTCTCGCACGCGCGAGACTGAGCGCATGGCGGACCTCTACTGGCCAGGGGACGAGCGGGCCGGTGACCACTTCTCCCAGCGGGCCCTCGTCACGACGATGCTCGCGGTCGAGGCGGACTGGCTCGGCCACGACCTCGACGTCGCCGTCGCGGTGGACGACCTGGTGGACGACCTCGCGGCGGCCGCGGAGGCCGGCGGCAACCCGGTCATCCCGCTGGTCCGGCTGCTGCGCGAGGCCCACCCCGACGCACACCGCGGCCTCACCAGCCAGGACGTCGTCGACTCCGCGCTGATGCGGATGGCGGCCGTCGCCGTCGCCGACCTGCGCCGCGACCTCGCGACCGTCGGGCAGCGACTGGCCGACCTCGCCGAGGTGCACCGCGACACCCCGATGGTGGCGCGGACCCTGACCCAGCACGCCGTGCCGACCACGTTCGGCTTCCGGGTGGCGGCCTGGCTGACCGCCGTCCTCGACGCGGACGAGGACCTGGCCAGGCTCTCCCCCAGCAGCTCGCCGGCGCGGCGGGCACCCGGGCCGCGTTCGTCGAGCTGGGGCGCGGGGTGCCTGACGACCTCCCCCGGTGGCACACGACCCGCGCGCCGGTGACCCGCCTCGGCGATGCCCTCGCCGGCGTGACCGACGCGTGCGCTCGGATCGCCAACGACGTGCTCGTGATGTCGCGGCCCGAGCTCGCCGAGCTCGCCGAGGGCGTCGGGGGCGGCTCGTCGACGATGCCCGGCAAGGCCAACCCGACGCTGTCGGTGCTGGTGCGCCGGGCCGCGCTCACCACCCCGCAGCTCGCCGCGACGCTGCACCTCGCCGCTGCGCAGCAGGTCGACGACCGCGCCGACGGCGGCTGGCACGCGGAGTGGGCGACGCTGCGCGACCTGGTGCGCCGCACCCTCGTCGCCGCCTCGCAGACCCGGGACCTGGTGACCGGCCTGCGCGTCGACACCGGCCGGATGGCCGCGACGCTCGCAGCCGCCGGCGAGGCGGTGCTCGCCGAGCAGCGCAGCATGGCGGCGGCCGCCGGTCACGAGCCGGCGCCGTCGTACCTGGGCGACGCGGGAGCGTACGTCGACGCGGTGGTCGCCCGCGCCCGCCGCACCGAGTTCGAGCACCACCACGGGCACGAGCACGAGGAGGAGCGTTGATCCCCAGCATCACCGTCGCCCGGCTGACGGGCGTCCGGCACCGAGACGACCTGCCGCTGCTGGTGCTCGGGCCCTCGCTCGGGACCAGCGCCACCACGCTGTGGCGCGCGTGCGCCGCTGAGCTCGGCGACGCGTTCGACGTCGTCGGCTGGGACCTGCCGGGGCACGGTCACAACCGGGCGGTGCCCGAGGAGCCGTTCACGATGGCCGAGCTGGCCACCGGCGTGCTGCGCGTCGTCGACGACCTGCTCACCCAGCGCGGCGAGCCCGGGGGGCCGTTCCTGTACGCCGGCGACTCGGTCGGCGGCGCCGTCGGGCTCGAGCTGCTGCTGGCCGCGCCGGGGCGGGTGGCTGCCGCGGCGCTGCTGTGCACCGGGGCGCGGATCGGCACCGCGGAGTCCTGGGGGACCAGGATCGAGCAGGTTCGTGCCGCCGGCACGTCGTCGTTGGTGACGGCGTCGGCGCAGCGCTGGTTCGGGTCGTCCTTCCTGGAGCGGCAGCCGGCCCGCGGGTCGGCGTTGCTGCACGCGTTGCAGGACGCCTCCGACGTGGGGTACGCGCAGGTGTGTGCCACGCTGGCGGAGTTCGACGTGCGGGGCGAGCTCGGTCGGATCGGCGCGCCCGTGCTGGCGGTCGCCGGCGCGGAGGACGAGGTCACGCCTGCGGCGGGACTGCGCGAGATCGCCGACGGCGTCCGGGACGGCCGTTTCGTCGAGCTCGATGGCGTCGCGCACCTCGCGCCCGCCGAGGCGCCCGAGGCGGTCGCGCGACTGCTGCGCCGGCACTTCCTCGGTGAGGCGCCAGCCGAGCCCAGCGCGGCGGACGGCTCCGCAGGCGAGGCCGCGGCCGACGCAGCCAGGGGGCTCCGGGGCCGGCTCGCCCGGCATGCGGGTGCGGCGGGAGGTCCTCGGCGACGACCACGTCGACCGGGCGGTGGCCGGCACGACGGACTTCACGCGTGACTTCCAGGAGCTGATCACGGCGTACGCCTGGGGAGAGATCTGGACACGGCCGGGCCTGGACCGCCGCAGCCGCTCGATGATCACGCTCACCGCGCTGGTCGCCCGCGGCCACCACGAGGAGCTGGCCATGCACGTGCGCGCCGCCCTCCGCAACGGCCTGACGGTCGAGGAGATCAAGGAGGTGCTCCTCCAGAGCGCGATCTACTGCGGCGTCCCGGACGCGAACACCGCCTTCCGGGTCGCCCAGCGCGTGCTGTCGGAGGAGGGCGTCGGCTAGGTACGCTGGAGGAACTCGGAAGCTGGGGGATGACCATGTTCACCTACCTCCTGGTCGGCGCGGGCGCCGTCCTTCTCGGCGCGGCGGTCTGGCACCAGGTCCGCACCTGGAACAAGCCCGGCCGGCACATCCGGCAGGACGCGCCGATGGACGACCCGATGAACGCGCAGGCGAAGTGGCAGCACGACTCCACCCACAACAGCCCCTGGAACAGCGGCGGCGTCGGCTAGAAGCAGCCGCGCACGATCGCCGCGACCTGCCGGGCAGCGGGCGAGGCGTCCGGGCGGGCGGCGAGCGCGAGGTCGACCGTGGGCGCGTGGGTGAGTGCCACGTAGGAGACGCCCTCCAGTCCCAGGCTGCGCACGGGCTCGGGCACCACGGCGACGCCGAGCCCGGCGGCCACGAAGACCACCAGGGTCGCGGTCTCGGACACCTCCAGCACCGACGCGGGCTCGAAGCCGGCTGCGGCGCACGCCTCCAGGACCCGCTCGTGGATCGAGGACCGGTGCCCCGAGGGGTGCATGACGAAGGGCTCGTCGCGCAGGCGCCCCAGCCCGATGCGCCGCCGGCCGGCGAGCGGGTGGTGCTCGGGCAGCACGGCGACCAGCCGCTCGGACCGCAGGACCCGCACGTCGAGGTCCGGGTGCCCGAGCGGGTCGGGCCGCAGCAGCGCGAGGTCGAAGGTGCGGTCGGCCAGGCCGGCGACCAGCGGCGGCGAGAGCAGCTCGCCGCGCAGGTCCAGCTCGACGTCGGGCAGCTCGCGACGGACCTCCCGCGCGACCCGGGGGAGGACGTCGTACGTCGCCGTGCCGATGAAGCCCACGCTGACCCGACCCGCTCGCCCGGACGCGACCAGGGCCATGTCGTCGCGGGTCCGCTCGACGTCGGCGAGGACGGTGCGGGCGTGGTCGGCGAACCGGGCGCCTGCCTCGGTGACCTCGACCCGGCGGGTGGTCCGCGTCAGGAGGGCGACACCGAGCTCGCGCTCGAGCTGCTTGACCTGCTGGGACAGCGCGGGCTGCGCGAGGTGGAGCCGCGCGGCGGCGCGGCCGAAGTGCCGCTCCTCGGCGAGCACGACGAACGACCGCAGATGGCGCAGTTCCATGCACTCAACTTATCAATCGTGACTGATTCAGTATTGGAGATGATGGCTGGTCGCGGCCTAGGGTCGAGGGCATGACCTCTGCGTTCCTGTACGCCGCCACCCGCACGCCGTTCGGACGCTTCGGCGGTGCGCTCGCCGAGGTGCGGCCCGACGACCTCGCCGCCATCGCGCTGGAGGGCGTGCTCGCGAAGGCGCCGGCCCTCGACCCCGCCGCCATCGGCGACGTCGCCTGGGGCTGCGCCAACCAGGCGGGCGAGGACAACCGCAACGTCGGCCGGATGGCCGTCCTGCTCGCCGGGCTGCCGGTGTCGGTTCCGGCCACGACGGTCAACCGGCTGTGCGGCTCGTCGCTGGACGCCGTCATCACGGCCTCGCGCACCATCGAGACCGGCGACGCGCACGTCGTCGTCGCCGGTGGTGTCGAGTCGATGACCCGGGCGCCGTGGGTGCTCCCGAAGCCGTCGCGGGCGTTCCCCGCCGGCAACGTCACGGCGGTCTCGACGACCCTGGGCTGGCGGCTCGTCAACGAGCGGATGCCGGCCGAGTGGACGGTGTCGCTGGGCGAGTCCAACGAGATGCTGGGGGAGAAGTTCTCGATCTCGCGTGAGCGGCAGGACGAGTTCGCCGCGCGCTCCCACGTCCTCGCGCACGAGGCGTGGGAGGCCGGCTTCTACGACGACCTCGTCGTGCCGGTCGGCGACCTGGCCCGCGACGAGGGCATCCGTCCGGGCTCGACCGCGGAGAAGCTGGCCGGCCTGAAGCCGTCGTTCCGGCCCGACGGCACCATCACCGCCGGCAACGCCTCGCCGCTGAACGACGGTGCCTCCGCCCTGCTCCTCGGGTCGGAGGCCGCGGCCGCGACCATCGGGCTCGACCCGGTCGCCCGGGTCGCGGGCCGGGGCGTGTCGGCGGTCGAGCCGCCGATGTTCGGCTACGCCCCCGTCGAGGCCGCCGAGCGCGCGCTCGGCCGGGCGGGCATCACCTGGGCCGACGTGTCCGCGGTGGAGCTCAACGAGGCGTTCGCCGTCCAGTCGATCGCCTGCGTCGACTCCTGGGACGTGGACCCCGAGATCGTGAACACCAAGGGCGGCGCCATCGCGATCGGCCACCCGCTCGGCGCGTCCGGCGGTCGCATCCTCGGCACCCTGGCCGCCCGGTTGCGCGAGTCCGGCGGCCGGTACGGCGTCGCCGCGATCTGCATCGGCGTCGGGCAGGCGCTCGCGGTGGTGCTGGAGAACGTGGTCGACCCGCGATGAGCGCGACGGTCTGCGCCACCCCCGGGAGGCCGTCGCCGGCATCGCGGACGGCGCCACCGTGCTCGTCGGCGGGTTCGGGATGGCCGGGATGCCGGTGCAGCTGATCGACGCGCTCATCGACCAGGGCGCCACCGACCTGACGGTGGTGTCCAACAACGCCGGCAACGGCGACACCGGGCTGGCCGCGCTGCTGGCGAAGGGCCGGGTCCGCAAGGTGGTCTGCTCCTTCCCGCGGCAGCACGACTCCTGGGTCTTCGACGGGCTCTACCGCGAGGGGAAGGTCGAGCTGGAGCTCGTGCCGCAGGGCAACCTCGCCGAGCGGATGCGCGCGGCCGGGGCCGGGATCGGCGCGTTCTTCAGCCCGACCGGTGTCGGCACCCCGCTGGCCGAGGGCAAGGAGACCCGCGAGATCGACGGTCGGACCTACGTCCTCGAGCACCCGATCAGGGGCGACGTCGCGCTCGTCGGCGCCCACCACGCCGACCGGATGGGCAACCTCGTCTACCGCAAGACCGCCCGCAACTTCGGGCCCGTGATGGCGACCGCGGCGCGGCTCGTGGTCGCGCAGGTGACCGAGGTGGTCGAGACCGGTGAGCTCGATCCCGAGGCGGTCGTGACGCCGTCGATCTACGTCGACCGCGTCGTGCGGGTGGGAGGTGGCGAGCGATGAGCCTCAGCAAGCAGGAGATGGCGGCTGCCGTCGCGCGCGACATCCCGCCCGGCTCCTACGTCAACCTCGGCATCGGCCAGCCGACGCTGGTCGCCGACCACCTGCCGTCCGGCTCCGGCGTCGTGCTGCACACCGAGAACGGGATGCTCAACATGGGGCCCGCGGCTGTCGGCGACCAGGTCGACCCGGACCTCACCAACGCCGGCAAGCAGCCGGTGACCGAGCTGCCCGGGGCGTCGTACTTCCACCACGCCGACTCCTTCGCGATGATGCGCGGCGGCCACCTCGACGTCTGCGTCCTCGGGGCGTTCCAGGTCTCCGCTGGCGGGGACCTGGCCAACTGGCACACGGGCGAGGCGGACGCCGTCCCGGCGGTCGGCGGGGCGATGGACCTCGCGATCGGCGCCAAGAGCGTGTTCGTGATGATGAGCCTGTTCGCCAAGGACGGGACGCCGAAGCTGGTCCCCGCGTGCACCTACCCCCTCACCGGCGTCGGGTGCGTGGACCGGGTCTACACCGACCTCGCCACGTTCGAGATCCGTCCCGAGGGGGTCGCGGTCCTGGAGACCTTCGGGACGTCGTACGACGAGCTCGCCGGTCGTCTGGACGTGCCGCTGCTCCGGTGACGGCTGGGCTTCTACGTCGAGCTCGTCGTGGGTGGTCGAGCTTGTCGAGCGTCCCCAGCAGCCTGTGTGGGGCCTGACTGCCGGCAGCCTGCGGGCCGCTTCGGGTTGCGACCGACAGGCCGGCTACGCGGGTACGGCGCGCTTCGGGCCGGCGCTGGCTCCCGGCTTGCGGTCGGCGGTCGCGGTGGGATGTGTGGTGGCGCGGATCGACCTGGTTCATCCGCGCCACCGCACTTTCCGCACCCGGTCACGACCCTGTGGAAACACCCTGCTGATCGTGACCGGACCGTGACCAGAACCCTTGTGGACAAAGGGTTCTGAGCATCACCGACTGTCGGTGGCTGGTGCTGGAATGGACCCATGACAGCGATCGCGACACCGAGGCACCGGGTCAGTGTCGCGACCGCGCACGTCAACGCGGAGCTCGACTCGGTGGCGGATGCGTCGGTGTGGTCGATGGACGCGGCCGAGACTGGTCAGACCCTGATCGCGTTGCAGCGCGCGGAGGCCCGGCTGGTCGAGCTGAAGGCCCGGGTCGCCGCGCACGCCGACGACCTCCACCTCGGCGGTGACACCGGCGCCTCCTCGGCCGCGGCGTGGCTGGCCCACCAGACGAAGACCACCCGGGCGGCTGCGGGTGGGGCGGTGCGGCTCGGACGCGACCTGGAGGCCCACCCGGCGACCCGCGACGCCCTCGCGGCCGGGGACCTGCACGTGGAGCAGGCGCGGGTGGTGGTCCGGTGGGTCGACCGGCTCCCCGACACCCTCCCCGCGGAGGAGGTCGCCAAGGCCGAGGCACACCTGTTGGGCCTGGCCCGCGAGCACGACGCCACCGTGCTGAACCGGATGGGCAAGCACCTGTTCGAGGTCATCGCCCCCGAGGAGGCCGACGCCCACGAGGCCGCCCTGCTCGAACGGGAGGAGGCCGCCGCCGCGAAAGCGTGCATGTTGACGATGCACGACGACGGCCAGGGCGTCACCCGCGGGTCCTTCGCGATCCCGACCTTCCACGGCGCCGGGCTGCGCAAGATGCTCACCGCCCAGGCCGCACCCAAGCACGTCGCGGCCACCCAGGGCCCCGGCGCGGCCGCCGAGCGCCCTCCGACACCTGAGGCGATGGGGCAGGCGTTCTGTCAGCTGATCGAGCGGTACCCCGCCGAGAAGCTCCCCAAGACCGGCGGGGTGTCCGCCACCGTGGTGGTGCTCATCGACCTCGACGTCCTCACCGGCCGGTTGGAGAAGGCCGGGGTCCTCGACACCGGGGAGAAGATCTCCCCCGCCCTGGCCCGGCGCCTGGCGTGTGAGGCCGGGATCATCCCCGTCGTCCTCGGCGGGGACTCCCAGCCGCTGGACGTGGGCCGGGCCCGCCGCTACTACACCCCCGCCCAGCGGGTCGCACTCCTGGTCCGCGACCGGAAGTGCCGGGCCGAAGGATGCGACCGCACCACCGGCCTGCACGCCCACCACAAGCAACGCTGGGTCGACGGCGGCAAGACCGACCTCGCCGACGGCATCTCCCTGTGCCACTGGCACCACAACCGCGCCCACGACACCCGATACGACACGACCTACCACCCCAACGGCGACGTCACCTTCCACATGCGGACGTGACATGCGGGGTCGCTGACGGAGTGTCGTTGCCGCAGGGGTGACGCCCGTCAGTGCCGCGCCGCCAGGTCGGACCCACGAGATCACCGATGACCAGCGGGAGCTGGTGGAGCCGGTGTTCAGCGCGCCGTGCCGGCGTGGCCGGATACTCGCCGGCCTCCCCCGAACCGTGGTGGACGCGATGCCGCCAGACTCCGCGGAGCCTCGCTAGTGTGAGTGCGTGATCGTCTCGGGCTTGGTCAACGTGTTCACGCAGGACATCGAGGTGGCTCTGGACTTCTACCAGGGCGTCCTCGGACTGCCCGAGTCCTTCCGAACGCCCACGACGGGCGTCCCTGAGCATGTCGAGATGACGGCGGGTGACTTCGTCCTGGGGGTGAGTGCGGCAGGAGCGGCCGAGCGCGTTCACGGCGTGAAGCCCGAGACCGGGCACCCGGTCATGTCCCTCGTGTTCTGGGTCGACGATGTCGACGCCACGTTCGACGCGGCGACCGGCGCTGGTGCGCCAGCTGTCACCCCACCTCATGATGCGGGCAACAACAATCGCAACGCAGTCGTCCGCGACCCCGACGGCACCTTGGTGGAGTTCGTCGCGAAGCGGTCCTAGCAGCACACCACGTCGATCGGATCGCGGCGTGGCGACGCTCGGTCCAGGCGTCCCCGGCGGCGTGTGTCTCCCTCGCGAGGGGAGAGGGCCCTCAGCCGGCGAGCCTACCGAGCCCACCGAGCCCACCGAGCTCGGCGAGCCGCGCGACCCCGGGGCCGGTCTGCGCCGCCAGCCGGGCCAGCGCGTCGTCGAGCGCGGCGCTGGGCTCGGTGCCAGGCGGGATCCGCGCCGGGTTCAGGGCGACGCGGTTCGCCCAGTCCTTGATGTCGGGCTCGGCGCCGAAGGCCGCCGTGGCGCGGAAGCCGGTCACGTTCATCACCGCCCAGTCGACCAGGGTGTTGCCGAAGGAGGAGGGCGGGCACAGCCGGTTCTTCTCGGCGTCGTCGTCGCGGGTCGCCTCGACGTACCCGCTCACGGCGGCGCCGAAGCAGGGGAAGCCGGCGCGGACGCCCTGCAGCGTGATCGCGTCGGGCTGCCAGATCGGCACCCGCCCGGGCAGCTTGAGCCCGTCGGCCGCGCAGTGGACGACGACCGCGTCGTCCGCGATCGTGACGTCGCCCTGCTCGAGCTCGAGCCGACCGCGGTGCACGGTGCGCACGTGGCCCAGCCGGACGACGTGCTCGATGGTGCGCAGCAGCTCCAGCTCCCACGTCCCGAGCGTCGGCGCCCGGGCCATCGTCGGCGTGACCGAGGGGTCGATGCGCAGCATGATGCCGAGCTCCTCGAGGGCGAGGAAGAGGTCGGGCAACGAACGGGCGGACGCAGCCGCCGTCATCAGGTCCGCGACCATCGGGAGGTAGATCGCGGGGTCGGGCTGGACCAGCGACCGGTTGAGCATCCACGGGTCGCGCGGCCGCACCCACACGATCGCGTCCGGGTCGACGCCGTGGCCGAGCAGCCAGATGCAGGTGTCGGTCGCGGTCTTGCCGGACCCGACCACGACCCACTGGCTCGGCGCCGACTCGACGGAGACCACCCCGCCCGCCGGGACGACCCGGACGTCGTCGGCGGCCCCGAAGGGAGGAGGCGTCTCGGCCGGGATGTCGGGGGCGAGGTAGCGCGCGTCCACGACGCGGCAGGTGTCCGGGACGACGAACTGCTGCCCGGAGACGCGCGAGACGAAGGTCCGGTCACCACGGTGGTCGCAGCCGCCGAAGAGCTCGACCCGGCCGGTGTCCACCAGCCGCTGGAGCGCCCGGCTGTAGTAGGCGACGATCGTGGGCTGGTCGGCCCGTTCGTGGAGTCCGGCCTCGGGCCCGTGCACCTGGCGCTCGCCGCCGAGCACCGTCGAGGCGACGCCGTAGAACGTCGACGCCTGGTGGAGCCGGACGAACGGGTACGCCGCCAGCCAGTGCCCACCGGCCGCGTGCCGGCGGTCGACCAGGGCGACGCGGGCGTCGGAGTGGTCGACGAGGGCGTCGGTGAACGCCATGCCCATGGCCCCGGCTCCGACCACGAGGTAGTCCGCTTCGACGGTGCGCGTCATCCGGTCACGAAAGCACGGCGGTCCGACGTGGTAAAGGTCCTCTGGACGACCGGTCAGTGCAGCACCCGGCACGCGCCGGCGTACTCATGGGCGTAGGGCGGGGTGGAGACCGGCACCACCTGGACGGACTGCCCGGTCCCGGGGGCGTGCACCATCCGGCCGTGGCCGGCGTACATCGCGACGTGGTGGACGGGGTCGCCGAAGAACATCAGGTCGCCCGGGCGCAGCCTGGTCACCGCTCGCCCGAACGTCGCCTGCGCCGACGCGTCGCGGGGGAGCCGGATCCCGTGCGCGCGGTAGGTGAGCCAGGTCAGGCCGGAGCAGTCGAGCCCGAAGCCGGAGGTACCGGCCCACAGGTAGGCCAGCCCCACGAAGGACCTCGCCCGGGCGACCACGCTCGCCCGTGAGGGCGCGAACGCCGGCTCGTCCGGCTGGTGGAGCACGACGGCGGTCCGGGCGACCCGGCGCACCGCCCCGGTCGGGAGGACGACCCGCACGGAGCCGGGAGCGCGGCCCACGACCGGGAGGTCGGTGCCGAAGCCGACCCGCCACAGCGGCCGCGCCGACGGCGCGTCGGCCCGCAGCCAGGCGGTCCCCACCGTCACGGTCGCGACCCGCGGGGTCTGCGCTGGCGGCACCGCCGTGAGCTGGCGCCGTGGCACCCATCCCGGGTAGCCGCCCGCGTCGAGCGGCGTGGGCTGGCCCGGGACGGTCACCCGCGCCCAGCCGGGACGCAGGCGTACGACGTCGACCCGGTCGCCGAGCAGCACCTGGGTGTCCGCGCGCCCGTTCAGCGCGCGCCGCTCGTCGAGCGTCATCGCCTGCAGCCACTGCTGGATCTGCGCCGGGCGGGCGAGCGCCGGGGCGTCGACCGCGCGAGGTGCCGCGGGTGAGCGCCAGACGGTCGCGACCGAGACCGCGGCCCACGCGGGGTGGTGCGCACGGAGCGGGCCGCGCGTCGGCGGCGCCGGTGCTGCCGGCGTGGACGTCCGCGGGGCCGGCGCCTCGCGGACGGGAGCCGGCTCGGACGCGGTGCCCGACCCGCCTCCGCACGCGGTGGCCACCACCACCCCGAGCGCGGCCGCGACGAGGGTGGCCCGCCGGGTCCTCATGGCCCCAGCATGCCCGTGCCAGCCCCCGCACGGCAGGGTCGAAGGACCGGCGCGGCGCGGATTGTCCGGGCGGCCGCCCCACCGGTGATCGGCTCAGTGGCGCTCGCGACGCACTCGGCGGCGCAGCTGCAGGATGCGCAGGGTGCCGATCACGGCGGTCAGGGCGATGCCGGTGACGGTCGCGATCAGCAGGGCGACCGAGAGCGGCGCCTCGCCGTCCCAGCCGAGGAACGAGATGTGCACGTCCTGGGTGTTCTGCGCGATGAAGACGACCAGCAGGATCAGCAGCACCGCCGCGGCGACGACCGCGACCCAGGCGCCGCTGGTGCGCGACCGGCGCAGCGGGTCCTTCGCCGGGGTCGTGGGTGCGGCGGGTGCTTCACGTGCGCCGGCGATCGGTTCCCGCTGCTCGGTCATGCCGGGGCGGTACCCGGCGCGGGTTCCGTTCAGTCGGTGAGACGGTCCGGGATGGCCGGCGGTGCGCCGTGCCGGAACAGCGTCGCGAGGTAGATGACGATCGGCACGTCGCCCGCGTTGCGGGCGTGGTGGACCTCGCCCTGCTCCTCGACCAGCCACTGACCCGCCCGGACCTTCACGGTCTGCCCGGGGCGGACGACCTTCACCAGGGTCGGGTCGTCGCCGGAGCCCTTCATCAGCTTCGCCCTGCCGGTCTGGACGGTGTAGGTGAGCACGCCCTCGTCGACGTACCCGAGCTGCGTTCCGGCGTGGTGGTGGGGAGGCAGGACCGCGCCGGGCATCACGACGACCCGGCCGAGCCCGAGCGTGCGGTGGGGCGCGCCGGCGGGTCGGTCGACCTGGGCGAGCGACTGGCGGGTGACGACGACCGGGTCGTCGGCGGCGGTGGCCGAGACGGCGACACCGGCGCCGAAGCCGGCGACGACGAGGGCGAGGCCGGCGGCGGGCAGGGCGAGACGCTTCATGCTCCGGCAGCCTAGGAACGGCGAGGGGTGCGTCGCAGCAGATCGCTGAAGTCCGGGTCAGGCGACCGCGGCGTCCGACGGGAGCCGGACGACCACCCTCGTCCCGGAGCCCTCGTCCGAGTCGATCACGACGTGGCCGTCGTGGGCCGCCACGACCGCGGCCGTGACGGCCAGCCCGAGCCCGAGGCCCTGCGCGGCGATCGTCCGCGCGCCGGCGCACCGGAAGAAGCGCTGGAAGAGGTGCTGCTGCTCGGCGCGCGGGATCCCCACGCCCGAGTCGGCGACCTCGAGGACCCGCTCGGACCCGTCGCGGCGCACGTGCACGTGCACCAGGTCCTGGTCGTCGGAGAACTTCAGCGCGTTGTCGACCAGCCCGCGGACGACGCCGACCAGGCGCGGCCCGTCGCCCAGCACCGTGGTGTCCCCGTCGCCCAGGTCCACGTCGACCCGGTCCCGCGTCTCGGGGCCGAGCTGGTCGAGCGCCTTCCCGACGACCTCGCTGAGGGTGACCGGGGCCCGGTCGGGCACGAAGGTGCCGGCGTCGACGGCGGTCAGCAGGAGCAGGTCCTGGACCTGGCGGTGCAGCCGTTCGGCGTTGCGGTTGACGCGCTCGACGACCCTGCGCTGGGCGGGGGTCAGCTCGTCCACCTCGTCCTCGAGCAGCACCTCGGCGTAGCCGAGGATGTTGGAGAGCGGCGTGCGCAGCTCGTGGCTGACGGTCGTCACGAACTCGTTGCGTGCCTCGTCCAGGGCCTGGAGCCGGCCGACCGCGTCCCGCTCGGTCGCGAGCGCGCTCTCGAGGTGCTCCTGCGCCCGGCGCTCGGCGGTCACGTCCTGCGGGTGCAGCAGGAAGCCGGTGACCCGGCCCAGGCCGTCGCGCATCGCGCTCACCGTCACCGCCGCGGTCATCGTGCTGCCGTCACCGCGCCGCAGCAGCCAGTCGCGGCGCTCACGCGGCACCCCATGACGTACGGCGCCCAGCAGCGCCTCGCGCGGGTCGGCGTCGCCGAGCTCGCGGGCGCGCGCCACCAGGTCGGCGGGGTCGTGCAGGTCGGTGCAGGGCGTGCCCACCAGGTCGTGGGCGGACCGGCCGAGCAGCCGCTCGGCGCCCGGGCTGACGAACGTGAGGGTGCCGGAGGTGTCGACCCCGAGGATCGCCAGCCCGCTGTCGGCGTCCAGCACGCTGGTGAGCAGCCCGCGTGCCAGTCGCTGCTCGGTCAGGTCGGTCCCGGTGAAGAGCAGCCGACCCGGCTCGGGGCCGTCGGGCAGCTCGCGGGTGGCCCAGGCGATGGAGCGGCGCCGCCCGTCCCGGGTGACCCAGTCGACCACGGCCGGCGCCACGCGCGGACGACGACGCCCGAAGGCGGCAGCGACGGCGGCGCGCTGGTCCTCCGCGACCAGGACCTCCCAGATCGGCCGGCCGACGACCTCCTCCGCGCCGTAGCCGCTCAACCGCTCGGCCTCGGCGCCGAAGTGCAGCACCCGCCCGCGCCGGTCGGTCATCAGCGTCAGGCACGACCCGCTGTCGCAGGTGGCGGAGAACGCCGCCTGCTCCGGGTGCCCCGCCCGGCGACCCACGTCAGGCCGCCCGGGTCCGCACGACGGCTGCCGGCGAGCCGACCCCCAGCCTGGACAGGACGAGGGCGCCGAGTGCGTCGCCGTTCAGCTCCGCCAGCAGCCGGAGCGACTGCGCGTCGAAGCCGTCGGGCTCGGCTCCGGGACGGGCGAAGTCGACGGCGTCGAAGTCCGCGCAGAGGGCCAGGGCGAGCGCCGTGGGTCCGTTGGTCTCGGTCCACCGCCAGAGGGTGGCCGCCTCGAGCCCGCCGCGCCGGATCCGGTTGGCCAGGGGGCGCACGACCGGTCGGGGGAAGGCATCGGCGAGGAGCAGCTCGAGGTCGGCCACCGTGGCCCGGTCCGCGTGTCGGTGCAGCTGACGGCGCCGCCGGCGCAGCCGGGTGTCCGGGTCGGGTCGCCCGAAGGGGCCGGCCGCGATGCTGCCCACCAGCACCGCCGCCGCCACGAAGAGGACTCCGACCATCACGCATCCAGGGTGGCGTGCGACAGGTCCCACCCGGCAGAGGCGAAGGTGGCGACTGCGGTTAGTACGTCGGGACTAGATCGCTCGGCCGGGTCAGGGCAGGTCAGGTGCGCACGGGCACCTGGTCCGGGGCCAGGCCGGTGCGGGGCAGCCAGAAGCGCAGCACGGTGCGATCGGCCTCACGGTCCAGGCGGCACCACCCGCCGCACATCGCGGCCCGGTCCATCATGCCCGCGACCCCGCGGTGGCCGGGTGCCGAGCGAGCGGTCTCGGCCCCCTCCGGGAAGCCGACGCCGTCGTCGACGACGGCGATGGCGACCCCGACGGGGTCCGGGGCGACGACGACCCGGACCCAGCTCGCCCGGGCGTGGCGCGCGACGTTGCGCAGCGCCTCCTTGAGGATGCGGGCGGCCTGGCCGCGCAGGTGCTGGGGCAGGTCGAGCAGGCCCGGGTCGGGCTCCCCGGGCACGGCCGACCAGTCGATCTCGAGGTCCTGCACGGTCAGCCCCTCGATCGGGAGGCTCGCCAGCACCTCGCTGACGACGTCGACCAGCGCGGTCGACGTGCTCACGGGCTCGAGCTCGAAGAGCAGGGTCCGCAGGCCCACCATCACCCGTTCGAGCTCGGACTCGATCGCGGTGAAGGCGGGGACGAGCCGTGGATCGCCCTGGGCTGCCTGGTGGGCGAGGAGCCCCACGCGCAGCTGGAGCGCGGCCAGGGCCTGCACCGAGTCGTCGTGGACGTCGTCGGCGATCCGGCGGCGCTCCTCGTCCTGGGCGTCGAGCAGCCGGCGGAAGAGGTCGATGCGCTGCCGGTTCAGGCGGCGCAGGCGGTCCCGCTGCGCGATCCGGTCCAGGGCGCCTGACAGGTTGGCCGCCATGGTCTCGAGCACCGCTCGCACGGACGGGTCCTCGATGAGGGGGTCCGGCGATGTCATCACGATGGTGGCCAGCGGCTCTCCGTCGCGCAGGACCAGGAGCTCGACGACGTGGTCGGGGCCCTCGGGTCCGGCGTACGCCGTCCGCCGGCCGTCGGCGAGAGCCAGGGCGGCCGCGGTCCTGGCGGTGACCGGGGAGCCGTCGGCCCGCACCACCATGATGCGCGCGTGCTCGTCGACCTGGGTGAACGTGGGGAGGGCGGCCGCGATCAGCCCTCCGACGTCGGTGGCCCGCGCGGCGGCGTCGTTGAGCTCGGCCATGGCCAGGTGCGCCCTCGCCAGCCGCCGGGCGGTCCGCTCGGCGTCGATGCGGGCGGAGATGTTGACGATGGCGACCAGGCCCATGGGGCCGTCGGCGGTCGAGACCGGGGTGACGGAGACCTCGACGGCGAACGTCGATCCGTCCTTGCGCCGCGCCCACAGGTCCAGCCCGCCGCTGTCCGGGCGCCCGACGGGCTCCTCGGCCCAGTCCCGGCTCATCTCGCGCAGCTGCGCCGCCCGGTCGGGCGGGATGAGCACGTCGGCCCGCTCGCCGACCAGCTCATGGGGCTCGTAGCCGAACTCCCGCCCGGCAGCAGGGTTCACGTAGCGGATCACCTCCTCGGTGTCGAAGACGACGACCGGGGACGCGGCGCTCTCCAGGACGGCGACGAGGGCGTCGCTGTCGAAGAGCTCGGACGGCGGCACGGGTCCTCCTGCTGACGCACCGGCAACCCGCCGGTGACCGGATGCTAGCCCGCATGCGCGCCGTCGGCGGCCCGTCGGGGGTACGTTGACCTGAACAGTGGCAGAACGACAGCAGGACCAACGGGGACGATCGATCTCACTCGGGAGGTGGGCTCGGGGTGCAGGACCATACGGGGGGTCCGGTGGCACGACGGTGGGAGCTGGGGGGCGGCGACATCGCCGACCCGGTCGCGGACGAGGTGAGCCACGGCAGGGAGTCCGCCGATGGCTGAGACCGTCCGGGTGCTCGTCGTCGACGACCACGAGGTGCTCGCCGACGCGCTGACCGAGGTGCTCAACGCCCAGCCGGACCTCGAGGTCGTCGGCACGGCCAACGACCTGGCCACGGCGCGCGCGCTGCTGGCCGGCACCCCGGTCGACGTGGTGCTGCTCGACCACCGGCTGCCGGACGGGGAGGGCGTCGCCGCGATCCCCGAGCTCCACGAGATCCAGCCGGGTGCCGCGATCGTCATGCTCACGGCGATGACGGCCGACAGCGTGCTGCTCGCCGCGATCGAGAACGGCGCGGCGGGGTTCATCTCCAAGACCCACGGCGTCGGCGAGGTGACCGCGGCGGTGCGGTCGGCCGCCGGGGGTGAGTCGGTGATCTCGCCCGACCTGCTGGTCCGGCTGCTGCCCCGCTTCCGGCAGGAGGCCCAGCCGGCCGCCCCCGAGACCGAGCTCACCGGCCGCGAGCACGACATCCTCGGCCACCTCGCCGAGGGCATGTCGAACGCTGCGATCGCCGGCGAGATGGGCGTCAGCGTCCACACCGTCCGCAACCACCTCGCGAACATCTCGGCCAAGCTCGGGGCCCACTCCCGGCTCGAGGTGCTCTCGATCGCGATGAAGCAGGGGCTGCTCGACCGGCCCTGACGCCGGTGTCCCCACGGGCCCGTAGGGTCCTTCCCGTGACCCTCCAGCTCCACCGCGCGGCGCGCACCGACGTGCTCGCGGACCGGCTGGGGGAGCTCCTCGCCACGCCGCTGGACGACCCGTTCGCCGAGGAGGTCGTCGTGGTCCCGGAGCGCGGGGTGGAGCGATGGTTGACGCAGCGGCTGTCGCACCGCATCGGCACCGGCCCGCGGGGCGGCGACGGTGTCTGCGCGGGGGTGCGCTTCCTGCGTCCGCCGTCGCTGGTCTCGCTGCTCCTCGGCCGGGAGCGCGACGACCCCTGGGACCCGGAGCGACTGGTCTGGCCCCTGCTCTCCACGATCGACGACCACCTCGACGAGCCGTGGTGCGCGACCCTGGCGGCCCACCTCGGGCACGGCCTCGACGGTCCGGACGGCGAGCTGCGCCGCAGTCGTCGCTACTCGGTCGCCCTCCGGCTGGCGGGCCTGTTCGCGTCGTACGCCCGGCAGCGTCCGGCCCTCGTCGCCGACTGGCGCGAGGGCCGCGACGGTGACGCGGTCGGCGCGCTGGCCGAGGACCTGCGCTGGCAGCCCGAGCTGTGGCGACGGGTGCTGCCACGTGTCGACGCGCCGCCGCCCGACGTCCGGCACGCCCGCACGCTCGAGGAGCTGCGCGCCGGGGGCTTGCGCCTGCCTCTGCCGGGCCGGCTCTCGCTCTTCGGCCACACGCGCATCCCGGTCACCGAGGTCGAGCTGCTCGCCGCCCTGGGCGAGCACCGCGACGTCCACCTCTTCCTGCCGCAGCCGTCCCCGGAGCTCTGGGAGGCGCTCGGCGGGTCGGGCGGGGTGGTCGCCCGGGCCGACGACCGGTCCGCGGAGCGGGTCGGGCACCCGCTGCTCGCTTCGCTGGGGCGTGACGCGCGCGAGCTGCGCCGGACGCTCGACGGCGTCCCCGGCGAGCTCGTCCCCGTCGACGTCCCCGTCCCTGGCACGCTGCTCGGCTGGCTCCAGCACGACCTGCGCGCCAACCACGCCCCGTCCTACGACGAACGCGCGGGCCGCCACCTCGCCGACGGCGACCGCACGCTGCAGGTGCACGCCTGCCACGGGCCCGCGCGCCAGGTCGACGTGCTCCGCGAGGTGCTGGTCGGGATGCTCGAGGACGACCCGACGCTCGAGCCGCGCGACATCCTGGTGATGTGCCCGGACATCGAGACCTACGCGCCGCTGATCTCCGCGGGCTTCGGGCTCGCGCAGCCGGCATCGCCGGGGGGCGGTCACCCCGCGCACCTGCTCCGCGTCAAGCTCGCCGACCGCGCCCTGACCAGCACCAACCCCCTGCTGGCCGTCGCCGGTGACCTGCTCGAGCTCTCCGGCGGCCGGGTCACCGCGGCCGACGTGCTCGACCTCGCGTCCAGCGAGCCGTGCCGTCGCCGCTTCGGGTTCACCGACGACGACCTCGACCGGATCAGCCGGTGGGTCGCCCGCGCCGGTGTGCGCTGGGGGCTCGACGAGACCACGCGGGCCGCCTTCGCGATGGAGCGGTTCCCGCACAACACCTGGCGCACCGGCCTCGACCGGATCCTGCTGGGCGTCGCGATGAGCGGCGACGCCCACCGGCACCTCGGCCGGGGCCTCCCGCTCGACGACGTCGGCAGCAACGAGATCGACCTCGCCGGGCGGCTCGCCGAGCTCGTCGAGCGCCTCCGCACCTGCCTGACCGGCCTGGCCGAGGCGCGGACCGTCGCGGAGTGGACCGACCGGCTCCGCGCCGGCGTCCGGGGCCTGACCGATGTGGCCGGCGACGACGCCTGGCAGCTGCCGCAGCTCGAGCGCGAGCTGGCCCGCGCCGCGGCCTCGTCGCACGAGGGCGAGATCGAGCTGCGGCTCTCCGACGTGCGCGCGATGCTGCAGTCCAGATTGGCCGGTCGGCCGACCCGGGCGAACTTCCGCACCGGGACGCTCACGGTCTGCACCATGGTCCCGATGCGCTCGGTCCCGCACCGGGTCGTCTGCCTGGTCGGCCTCGACGACGGCGTCTTCCCCCGGGCGGTCGTGGTCGACGGTGACGACGTGCTGGCCCGCCGCCCGCTCACCGGCGAGCGCGACGCCCGCAGCGAGGACCGGCAGCTGTTGCTCGACGCGGTCCTGGCGGCGACCGAGCACCTCGTCGTGACCTACACGGGGGCCGACGAGCAGTCCGGGGCGCGACGACCCCCCGCCGTACCCCTCGGCGAGATCCTGGACGCCGCCGACCGCACGACCGCCGAGCCGGTCCGCGACCGGATCCTCACCCTCCACCCCCTCCAGCCCTACGACGCCCGCAACTTCGCGCCCGAGCGACCCTTCAGCTTCGACGCGGCCGCGCTCGCGGGTGCCCGCTCCGCCGCGGGGCCCCGCCGGGAGCCGCCGCGGCTCCTGGCCGGTCCGCTGCCGGCGCGGCCGGCGGAGGACGTGTCACTCGCGGACCTCAAGGCCTTCCTGGTGCACCCGGTGCGGGCCTTCCTGCGCGAGCGTCTCGACGTCGCCACGCCGTTCGAGCCCGACGACCTCGCCGACGCGATCCCGGTGACCCTGGACAACCTGGAGAAGTGGCAGATCGGCGACCGGCTGCTGCGCGAGCTGCTGGCCGGCCACGACCCGGTCGCGGTGATGACCGCGGAGCAGCTCAGCGGCACCCTGCCTCCCGGCGGCCTCGGCACCGCCGCGCTGCACGAGGTCGCCACCGAGTGCCAGCGCCTGTGGTCCCGCACCGCCGACCTGCGCGTGGGTGAGCCGCGGTCGGTCGACGTCGACGTCGACCTCGGCGACGGCCGTCGGCTCACCGGCACCGTGCCCGGGGTCTACGGCACCCGCGTCGTCTCGCTCGGGTACTCCCGCCTCAACCCGCGGCAGCGGCTCCAGGCGTGGGCCGACCTGCTGGCGCTGAGCGCGTCCCACCCCGACCAGCACTGGACCGCCCACGCCGTGGGCCGGGAGCGGGCGGGCCCCAAGCGCGCGCTGTCCGGGCCTCTCGACCACCGTGCCGTCGACTGGCTGCGCGACCTCGTCGAGCTGCGCGACCGCGGGCTGTGCGAGCCGCTGCCGGTGCCGGTGAAGACCGGGGCCGCCTGGGCGGAGGCGCACGCGCGCGAGCTGATGGGCCAGGACACCCCGCCGTACGCTGCCGCCCTGCGCGAGTGGGAGACCGACCCGTTCCACCAGCTCGGCATCGAGGGGGAGGACGCCGACGCCCACCACCAGCGGGTGTTCGGCGCCCGCGCCCCGCTCGACGTGCTCGTCGACGCCGGGCTCTCGACGCACGCCTGGCGGGTCTGGGAGCCGCTGCTGACCGGCGGCGAGCGAGTGGGGCCGCTGTGAGCGCGCAGGCGACCGCCATGACCTCGTTCCACATCGGCGAGCCGCTCCCGACCGGCACCGTCCTGCTCGAGGCCAGCGCCGGCACCGGCAAGACCTGGACCATCGGGGCGCTGGTGACCCGCTACGTCGCCGAGGGGCACGCCCGGCTCGAGCAGATGCTGGTCGTGACCTTCGGCCGCGCCGCCAGCCAGGAGCTGCGCGAGCGGGTCCGCACCCAGCTGGTCGAGGCCGAGCGGGTGCTCTCGGACGACCCGGCGGCGGGCGTCGTCGAGGACTCCGCGCTCGTGGACCTCCTGCGGGCGTGGGCGCCCGAGGAGCGCCGGCTCGGACACCGGCGCGTGGCGGAGGCGCTGGCGGGCTTCGACGGCGCCACCATCGCCACCACCCACCAGTTCTGCTCGATGGTGCTCGACTCGCTCGGCGTCGCGGGCGACACCGACTCCCGGGCCCGGCTGGTCGAGGACCTCGACGACCTGGTCAAGGAGACCGTCGACGACCTCTACCTGCGTGCCTTCGCCGACGACGAGCCCGTGTTCACCCACGCCGAGGCGCTCGCGATCGCGCGGGCGGCGGTGGGCGATCCCCAGGCCCGGCTCGAGCCGGCCGGCGAGGACCGCGCGACGCCGGCCGGTCGACGGGTGAGCTTCGCCGCCGCCGTCCGTACCGAGCTCGACCGGCGCAAGCGCCGGCTCGGCATCTTGTCCTACGACGACCTGCTCACCCAGCTCGCCGACGCCCTCCGCGACGAGGACGGTGCCGCAGCCCAGCGGATGCGCGCGCGGTGGAGCATCGTGCTGGTCGACGAGTTCCAGGACACCGACCCCGTGCAGTGGCAGGTGCTCGACCGGGCGTTCTCCGGGCACGCGACGATGGTGCTGATCGGCGACCCGAAGCAGGCGATCTACGCGTTCCGGGGCGGTGACGTCACGACCTACCTCCAGGCGGCCGAGACCGCGGCCACCCAACAGACGCTCTCGGTCAACTGGCGCAGCGACGCCCCGCTGCTGGAGTCGTTCCAGGAGCTGCTCGGCGGGGCTGCCCTGGGGGACGAGCGGATCGTGGTGCGCGACGTCGAGGCGCACCACGGCGAGAGCCGGCTGGTCGGCGCACCGGTGCCGCGTCCCTTCCGCGTGCGGGTGGTGCGCCGCGACGCCTTCCGGCGCAGCGGCAGCGCGATGCTCACGGTCGGGCAGGTGCGGCCGCACGTCGCGCGTGACCTGGCCCTCGACGTACGCCGCCTGCTCGCCTCGGGAGCGACCTACTGCGGCGAGCCGGTCCGGCCCCGCGACGTCGCAGTGATCAGCTACCGGCACGCCGACCTCGCCGACGTGCGTGAGGCGCTGCTGGAGGTGGGCGTGCCGGCGGTGATCGCGGGCGGCGGCAGCGTGTTCGCCACCCCCGCGGCGGTGGAGTGGCTGACGCTCCTGGAGGCGCTGGAGCAGCCGCACCGCAGCGCCCGCGTGCGGTCCGCCGCGCTCACCTGCTTCCTCGGCCGCACCGCCGCCGAGCTCGCCGAGCGGGGCGACGACCTGACCGACGAGGTGGCCGACACGCTGCGCGCGTGGGTCGAGCTCTTCACCCATCGTGGCATCGCCGCGGTGCTCGAGGCCGCCAACGTGGGAGTCGGTGGCCGGGCGGGCCTGCCCGAGCGGGTCCTGGCCGAGGTCGGCGGCGACCGCCGGCTCACCGACCTGAGGCACATCGGCGAGGCGCTGCACGAGGTCACGCTCACCGAGCGGCACGGGCTGGTGTCGCTGCTGACCTGGCTGCGCGAGCAGGTGGCGGAGGGGCGCGCCGGTCGCGGTGTCGAGCGCACCCGCCGGCTCGACTCCGACGCTGCCGCGGTGCAGCTCGTGACCATCCACGCCAGCAAGGGCCTGGAGTACCCCGTGGTCTACCTGCCGGCGGTCGCCGACCGCTTCGTCCCGAAGCCCACGCGCCCGCTCTTCCACGACGACGCCGGGACCCGGTGCCTCGACGTCGGCGGCGGCGGATCCGACTGGGCCGACCACTGCCGACGGTGGGCCGACGAGGAGGCCGGCGAGTGGCTGCGGCTGCTCTACGTCGCGATCACCCGCGCGAAGTCACAGGTGGTGGCGTGGTGGGCGCCGACCAAGAACGCTGTCGCGTCGCCGCTGCACCGGATGCTGATGCGAGACGCCGAGAGCGCTGATGTGCCGGCGGCTCCTCCGGTGCCGGACGACGACGACGTCGTGGCGCTGTTCGCGAGCTGGCGCGACCGCGGTGGTCCGGCTCCGGAGCCCGCGCTCCACGCCGACCCCGGTGCGGACCCGCCGCGACCCGACCCGCCCGCCCTCGCCGCCCGGGCGTTCACCCGCCGGGTCGACACCGAGTGGCGCCGGGCGTCGTACTCCTCCCTCAGCAGGCTCGAGGTCGCCACCGGGCCCACGGGCACCGTCGTCAGCGAGCCCGAGGTCAGCGGCAAGGACGACGAGCCCGTCGATCCCGTCGAGGAGATCACGGCGGCGCCGGTCGCCGGCGACCTGCCGTCGCCGATGGCGGGGCTGCCGGTGGGCGCGACGTTCGGCTCGCTCGTGCACGCCGTCCTCGAGCACGCCGACCCCGAGGCCCCCGACCTGAGCGCGGAGCTGCTCGCGCACATCGACGACCAGCTCGGCTGGTGGCCGGTCGCCCTTCGAGACGGTCGCAGCGCGACCTCCTCAGGGACCGAGTTCCGCGAGGAGCTGGCAGACGCCCTGGTGGCGGTGTGCGACTCCCCGCTGGGCCCGCTCGCGGGCACCACCTTGCGGCAGCTGCCGTTGTCCGACCGGCTCCGCGAGATGGAGTTCGAGCTGCCGCTGGGCAACACGCTCGGCGACACCCTGCTCGGTGACATCGCGCCGCTCCTGGAGCGGCACCTCCCGCCCGCGGACCCGGTCCGCCAGTACGCCGGCCAGCTCGCCGGGCCGCTCGGCGAGCAGACGCTGCGGGGCTACCTCACCGGCTCGGTCGACGTCGTGCTCCGCCTGCAGACCCCTGGAGGCCCGCGGTACCTCGTCGTCGACTACAAGACCAACTGGCTGGGGCCGGCCGACGAGCCGCTCACGGCGCACAGCTACCGCCCCGAGGCGCTGGCCGCCGCGATGGGTCACTCCGACTACCCCCTCCAGGCACTGCTGTACGCCGCCGTGCTGCACCGGTTCCTGCGGTGGCGTCAGCCCGGCTACGACCCGGAGCAGCACCTCGGCGGGGTGCTCTACCTCTACCTGCGGGGCATGTGCGGACCCGCGACGCCCCTGGTCGACGGGCACCCCTGCGGGGTGTTCTCCTGGCGTCCGCCGGTCGCGCTGGTCGAGGAGCTCTCCGACCTCCTGGACGGGGGTGCGCGATGACCGAGCTGTTCGACGTCCTGGGCGAGCACGACTGGCGGGTCGCGGCCACGGCGGCCGGACTGCTCGCCGAGTTCAACGACGCCGGGGTGCTGACGTCCTCCGACATCCACGTCGCCACCCGCCTCGGTGCCCTCGGCGGCGAGCACGACGAGCGGGTGCTGCTCGCCGTGGCGCTCGCCGTCCGAGCCGTGCGCCGGGGGTCGGTGTGCCTCGACCTCGCCGGCGTGCGCGCGATCGCACCCGATCTCGGGTGGCCCGACGAGTGGCCGCTGGAGCAGTCGCCGCTGGTCAGCGCGGGCGTGCTGCGCTGGGAGCTCGACCTGCTCTACCTCGACCGCTACCACCGGCTCGAGACCCAGGTCCACGACGACCTCGCCGCCCGCCTGGCCCTGGCGCCGCCGCCCACCGACGAAGCGAGGCTGACGAGGGCGTTGCTCAGGGTGCGTGCCGGTCACTTCAGCGCCGAGCAGGAGGCGGCCGTGGCGGCCGCGGTGCGCCGCCGTACCACCATCCTCACCGGCGGCCCCGGCACCGGGAAGACCACCACCGTGGCCCGGCTGCTCTCGCTCCTCGCCGACCAGGCGGGCCGGCGCCTCTCGATCGCGTTGGCCGCGCCGACCGGCAAGGCCGCGACCCGGCTGCAGGAGGCGGTCACCACCGAGCTCGACACCGTCGCACGGACCTGGCCGGAGGTGGCCGACCTCGTGGGCCGGCCGATCGGCCTGACCCTGCACCGGCTGCTGGGCTGGCGCCCGGACAACGCCACGCGCTTCCGGCACGACCGCTCGAACCGCCTCAAGTACGACGTCGTCGTGGTCGACGAGTCCTCGATGGTCGAGCTGACGATGATGGGCCGGCTGCTCGAGGCCCTGCGCCCGGACAGCCGGCTGGTCCTGGTCGGTGACCCTCGCCAGCTCACCTCGGTCGGCGCCGGCGCGGTCCTCAGCGACCTGGTGGCCGGGTACGACGGGCGCGCCGACTCGCCCGTCGCCGCCCTCACCGAGAACTTCCGCTCCGAGGAGGACATCAAGGCGCTGGCCGCCGCGCTGCGCGACGGCGACGCGGACGAGGTGCTCGCCGTGCTGCGCACCCCGTCCGACCAGGTGTCGTTCGTCGAGGCGGCCGACGCGGACGCGATCGAGCAGGTGCTCAAGCCCGACTCGCTCGCCGCGGCCCGCGCGATCCGGCGGGCGGCCCTCGACGAGGACCCCGAGCGTGCGCTCGCCGAGCTCGACCGCTACCGGCTCCTGTGCGCCCACCGCGAGGGCCCCTCCGGCGTGCGCCGGTGGAACCACCTCGTCGAGCGCTGGCTCGCCGAGGACCCCGACGTCGACCCGTACGGCCCCTGGGGTGGGCAGTGGTACGTCGGCCGGCCGCTGCTGGTGACCAGCAACGACTACGCGCTCGACGTCTACAACGGTGAGACCGGGGTCGTCGTCCGCCGGGGTGACCGGTCACGAGCGTTCGTCGGAGGGTCGGAGCGGCTCAAGGAGTTCGCGCCCGGTCGGCTCGACGCGGTCGAGACCATGCACGCGATGACGATCCACAAGAGCCAGGGCAGCCAGGCCGACCGGGTGACCGTGCTGCTCCCCGACGAGGGCTCCCGTCTGCTCACCCGTGAGCTGTTCTACACCGCGGTCACCCGGGCGCGGCGGCACGTCCGGGTGGTCGGCACGGAGGCCGCCGTCCGGGCTGCGGTCGAGACCCACGCCCAGCGGGCGACGGGCCTGCGCCGACGCCTCGCCGGGGCGGAGACCGCGGGCTGAACATCCGAAACGCCGTCGCAACGCGACTTGGCTAGGGTCGTCGGCATGCCGTACCTGCTGCGCGTGGAGCTGCCCGACGTCCCGGGGTCGCTGGGTCGCGTCGCGACGGCGATCGGTATGGCGGGCGGCGACATCGAAGCCATCGAGATCGTCCACAAGGCCGACGGCACGACCGCGGTCGACGACGTGTTCCTCGAGATGGCCCCGAACGCGATGCCCGACTCGATCGTGTCCGCGTGCAACGCCCTCGACGGGGTGCGGGTGATCTGGATCAGCCGCTACACCGGTGGCGGCAACCTCTTCTTGGACCTCGAGGCCGTCGAGGAGCTGACGGAGGAGCCCGAGTTCGCGCTGGACCGGCTCGTCGACCGCCTGCCCGTGGTCTTCCGTGCGGACTGGGCGGCCCGCGTCAGCCGCAACGACGGCATCGTCCACGCAACGAGCGCCGCGCCCCGCGACCTGGCCTGGCACCCGGTCGACCGGGCCGCGGTCCTCGCGACCGACGACGACACCAACATCCACGCCGGGGCGCGCCTGAACAAGTCCGAGATCGTCGTCATCGGCCGTCGGGGCGGGCCGGAGTTCCTCGAGTCCGAGCTCGCCCGGCTCGCCCACCTGGCCGCGCTCGCGATGTCGATCGCACGCGCCGCGGTCAAGGCCGCCTCGTCCTGACCCGGGCGCCGGTATCAGGGCACCGAGCGGATCCGGGTGACGAAGACCGAGCCGAGGATCGCGGCGGCGAAGGCGCTCGCGTAGACGACGAAGTAGCCGACCGAGAACGCGTCCCCGCCGGTCTCGGTCGCCCCTCCGGCGGCGTCGACCACGATCAGCAGCAGCCCCGCGATGATCGGGGCGAAGACCTGGGGCAGCGCGTTCGCGATGTTGATGACGCCGAGGTCCTTGGCGCGGTCCTCCGCGCCGGGCAGGACCTGGGTGATCATCGCGAAGTCGACGGCCGTGTAGATGCCGTAGCCGATCCCGAGCAGGACGGCCGCCGCCAGGGCTGCGGGCCAGGTCTGCACCACCCCGAGCGTCAGGGTCGCGACGGCTCCGACGACGCCGGACCAGATGACGAAGACCTTGCGGCGGCCGACCCGGTCGCTCCAGACGCCGAAGACGACCGCGGTCGCCATCAGCACCGCTCCGTAGATCGCGGTCAGCAGGAAGACCCGGTCGTCCGCCTCGTCCTTGGCGATGCCGACGGCGTCCTGCAGGTAGTAGAGGAGGTAGAGAAGGCCCAGGGCGTTGCCGAGGTTGACCAGGAACCGGGTGATCCACGCCCACGCGAAGTCGGGGTGCTGCCGGGGCGAGACCCAGAACGCCTTGGCGAAACCGATCCAGTCGAACGGCGCCGGCCGCTCCTCGGGCGCGAGGGCGAGGTCGCGGGAGCCGAAGGAGTAGGGGAGCGTCAGCAGGACCAGCACGACCGCGATGACGACGTACCCGGCGGCGATGCTGCCCGTCGCCGACGCGATGCCCGTGCCGCCGACGACGCCGAGCGTCTGGGCGACCGCGAGGATCCCGCCGACCCGGCCCCGGGTGTGGACCGGCACCTGGTCGGGGACCGTCGCCGTGACCGCGGCGAGCATGGCGTTGAGGGTGGCCTGGACGCCGCACCAGGCGAGCGCCATGACTACCACGTTGTCGGCGACCGAGAGCAGCAGCAGGGAGAGCGCGCCGCCCGCAGCGCCGCCGGCGACCCACGGCAGGCGCCGGCCCAGGCGCAGCGTCGTGCGGTCGGAGAAGGCGCCGAAGACGGGGTTGCAGATCACCGAGGTCAGCGCGCCGAGCCCGAGCACGACCGCCAGGATCTCCTTCTTGTTGCTCGCGTCGATGGCCTCGGCCTGCTGCGCGAGCAGCACCTGGATCGGCCCGAAGAACCCGGCCCAGAGCCCGATGCTCGCCAGGGTGATGGACGCGACCCAGCGGGCGGGCGGGTCCACGGTCGGCTCGGCCAGCGCCGAGCGCCGCAGCGTCGGCGGGGATGCGTCGGCGGTCACACCGCGCAGGATGGCAGTTCTCAGCACCCCACGCTGGCGATGTCGCCGTTCGTGACGAGATCGCGGCCGGCGTGGAAGCCGTAGGCCGAGCAGTAGTAGAAGCTCAGGTTCGCGTCCCGGTCGAGCCGGACCGGTCGCCACTCGGCGTTGCCGGCGGGCTCGAGGTAGCGGAGCGTCCGGGCCAGCAGCGGCCGCGCGGGCGCGTGCTTGAGGTAGTGGTCCAGCCAGCGCTGCACGTAGACGCTGGTGAGGTCCTGGCCGTAGCGGCTGGCCGGCAGCACGAGCGGGATGTCGGTGTACTCCAGGTGCGTGGACGCGCGGGGGACCACGAGCATCGAGTCGACCCCGGCGGCCCGCCAGGCGTCGTACCCGGTCGCGCGCTCGCGGTGCGGGTCCGGGCCCTCGGGGCTCGGCTGCGGGGTCAGCGAGCTGCCTCCGGAGAGGGTCCACGGGCTCACGGTGAAGCCGTACTCCGACTGGACGGCGAGTGCCGGGACGGTCGGGACGTTGCCGCTCCCGTCCAGCGCGCCGCTCGCGCCCGGCCCGGCGAGCTTGTCGAGCGCCACCACGGTGGCGACCCGGTCGTCGGTGCCCTGGACCTTCGAGACCGCGGCGGCGCCCATCGAGTGCCCGATGATCGCGATCCGGGTGGTCCGCCCCGAGGTGAACGGGTGCGGGTCCGGGGAGAGGTCGAGGTCGCGCCGGAACGGGTTGCGGCGCGAGGTGAAGAAGTCGAGGGCGTCCTCGGTGCCGACGACGAAGTTGGAGAGCTGCTGGGACGGGACGCCCGGGCAGCCCGACATCTCACCGTCCTCGGGTGCGGCGAACGGGTTGCAGAAGGGCAGCGCGTTCGGGTCGCCCACGGGCGCCCCGGACGGCGGGTCCAGGTGGGGGAGGGTCTCGCTGGTCCCCTGGCCCTGGACGTCGTAGGTCAGCACGACGTAGCCGCGCTCGGCGAGGTCCTCGGCCAGCCACGCGTACATCCCCTCGGAGCCCTGCACGGAGCCCTCGGTGATCACCACGCCGGGGTACGGCGGGGTGAGCCGCGCGCCGGTGTAGGGGTCGTGCGCGCCGTCCAGCGGGCGGTAGACGGTGCCGCGCAGGAGCGCGCCGTACCTGTTCTCGAAGGAGACCTGCCGGCTGACGCCGCGGCTGCCGTCCCACCCGGCGCGCAACGGGTTGCCGACGTTCCAGCCCGGGAAGACGTTGCCGGGCGTGATCGCCGGCCGGGTGGGCGACGCGACCTGCGTGAGCAGCTGCGCGACGCCCGTCGCGGTCGCCGCCTGCACCAGGGCCGGGAGGTACGCCGGGTTCTGCAGCTGCCCGCCCGGGCCGGTGATCCGGCCGTAGGCGTCGGCGATGTTCTGGGCGTCGCGCGCCGTGTACGCCGGGTCGCCCGGGGTCGGGTCCGCCCCGGCGGCGGCCGGCGTGGCCAGGCCGGCGGCGGTCAGGGCGAGCAGAGCGGCAGGGACCAGACGACGCATGGCCGGTCAACGACCGACCCGGCGCCGGGGGTACGTCAGGCGCGCTCGAGCAGGAAGACCGGGATCTCGCGGTCGGTCTTCTGCTGGTACTCCGCGTAGGGCGCGTACTGCTTCACCGCGCGGTCCCACCACTCCGCCCGCTCGGCGCCCTCGGCGACCCGCACCCGGTAGGTGTGCTTCTCCGCGCCGTCCTGGAGGTCGACCTCGGGGTGCTCGAGGAAGTTGTGGTACCACGTCGGGTGCTCGGGGGCACCGCCCTTGGAGGCGACCGCGGCGTAGACGCCGTCGTGCTCGACGCGCATGACGGGGTTCTTGCGCAGTTTCCCGCTCTTCGCGCCCTTCGAGGTGATCACGACGATCGGCCACTCGGGCTTGCCCCGGAGGGTGTTCGCCTCCTGGCCGTTCGTCGCCTCGAACTTCTCCACCTGCTCACGCACCCAGTCGCTCGGGCTGGGCTCGTACTCGCCTTCGAGAGTCATATCCCGTCAATGCCCGGTCCGGGTGCGTCCATTCCCCGGCGATAGCCTCGCCGTCATGACCACCCCACGAAACCGCTCGCTGCGCTCGCGCTTCCGCAGGGACCCCGGAAGATGAGCGCCATCGACGGGGTGTCGGAGATCTTCGACGCCGACGCCTGGGACGACGTCCCCGGCTTCGAGGACCTGACCGACCTGACCTACCACCGGGCGAAGGCGCACGGCACCGTGCGGGTCGCGTTCGACCGCCCGGACATCCTCAACGCGTTCCGTCCGCACACGGTCGACGAGCTGCTCCGCGTGCTCGAGCACGCCCGGACCAGCTCCGACGTGGGCTGCGTGCTCCTGACCGGCAACGGGCCGAGCGGGAAGAACGGCAAGTGGGCGTTCTGCACCGGCGGCGACCAGCGGATCCGTGGCCGGGCCGGATATCAGTACGCGGAGGGGGAGACTGCGGAGACCGTCGACAAGGCGCGCCTGGGGCGCCTGCACATCCTCGAGGTCCAGCGGCTGATCCGGTTCATGCCCAAGGTCGTCATCTGCGTCGTGCCGGGCTGGACGGCCGGCGGCGGCCACAGCCTCCACGTGGTCTGCGACCTGACGCTGGCCAGCGCCGAGGAGGCGCGCTTCAAGCAGACCGACGCCGACGTCGGGTCCTTCGACGGTGGCTTCGGGTCGGCGTACCTCGCCCGGCAGGTCGGTCAGAAGCTCGCCCGCGAGATCTTCTTCCTCGGCCAGGAGTACTCCGCCGAGGACGGCGTCCGCATGGGCACCGTCAACCGCGCCGTCCCGCACGCCGACCTCGAGAAGGTCGCCCTGGAGTGGGGCCGGCTCGTCAACGGCAAGTCCCCCACGGCCCAGCGGATGCTGAAGTACTCGTTCAACCTGATCGACGACGGCCTGGTCGGCCAGCAGCTCTTCGCCGGCGAGACCACCCGCCTGGCCTACATGACGGACGAGGCCCAGGAGGGTCGCGACCAGTTCCTCGAGAAGCGCGATCCCGACTGGTCGCCCTTCCCCTGGTACTACTGAGCGTTCGTGAGACCGGGACTGACGAGGCTGCGCAGGCGGCGGTAGGGCGCCACGTAGAGGAGCCACAGGTAGGTCGCCGCCGCGACCAGGAGCGTGGCCGCGTATCCGACCGCCGCTCCGGTGAGGCCATTGGCGACCGGGTGGCTCGACAACAGGCCGGGCAGCACCATGAGGAGCGTCGTCCACGCCGCTCCCCATCGCAGGATGGCGCTGGTGCATCGGCGGGCACGCGTCTCCAGCTCGCTGCGCAGCGCGGTGCGCACGAGCTCCAGGGTGAAGCTGTGGATGGTCACGCCTCCATCTCGCCAGGGCGACGCCAACCGGGCGCTGCGCCAAGGCGGCCCGCGGGCGGACGCGAGGTGAACTCTGGCGGTGAAGGAGTTCGTCGATGTGATGGCCCGGGACATGGGTGACTGGCACAAGTGTCACCCTCCAACACTGTTCGAGGTGTCACCGATGTCCTGAGACATCACGCGCAGGCGGCAGCGGCGTATTCGTGCTTGACAATCGAATAGATGTTCGATTAAGATCAGGCATGGCGTTCTCGGGATCCGCGCGAGCCGACCTCACGACGGTGGACGGGTCGGCCCTGGACGAGACCGGGCTGGTGGATGCGATCCGGGGCCTGGAGGATCTGAAGGCGCAGGCGGCTGCCGCGCAGGCTCGGCTGGTCCGGGAGCTGGACGCGCAGGTCCGCGAGCGGCACCGGGCCCAGGGGGTCCGGGCTGCGCAGCGGGGCCGCGACGTCGCGGGGCTGGTGGCGTACGCGCGTCGTGAGTCCCCGGCGCGGGGGTCGCGGTTCGTGGGGTTCGCCCGGGCGCTGGTCGAGCTGCCGCACACCACCGCGGCGATGGGGGCGGGGGCGTTGTCGGAGTGGCGGGCGATGCTGGTGGCCCGTGAGACCGCCTGCCTCACGCCGGCCGGCCGCGCGATCGTGGACGAGCGGATCTGCGCCCCCCGGGCGGACGGGTCGTACCCGTTCGAGGGATGGGGCGACCGGAGCCTGGTCGCGGAGACCATGCGGCAGGTCGCGGCCGTGGACCCGGCCGCAGTGGTCGAGCGCCGCTCGCGCGCCGAGGCCGACCGCTGTGTCAGCCTGCGTCCCGCACCGGACGTGATGGCCCGGCTGTCCACGCTGCTCCCGGCCACCCAGGGGGTCGCGGTGTGGGCCACCTTGTCAGTTGCTGCGGACGAGGCCCGGGCTGCGGGTGACCCCCGCACCCGGGGACAGGTGATGGCCGACACCCTGGTCGAGCGGGTCACCGGCCAGGCCACCGCCGACGCCGTGCACGTGACGGTCGACCTGGTGGTCTCCGACGAGACGCTGCTGGCCGGCGGCACCGCCCCGGGGTGGGTGCAGGGCTACGGGCCGGTCTCCGCGCAGACTGCCGACGACCTGGTCCGCCGGGCCGCTGCGGACGTCCGCGCGGCCCTGCGCCGGCTCTACGCGGCCCCGGCGACCGGTGCGTTGGTCGCGATGGACTCGGTCGCCCGGGAGTTCCCCGCCGGGCTCGCGACCTTCCTGGACCTGCGCGACCGGACCTGTCGCACCGCGTGGTGCGATGCCCCGATCCGCCACCACGACCACGTCGTCGCCCACGCCGACGGCGGTGAGACCTCTGGGGCCAACGGGCAGGGGTTGTGCGAGCAGTGCAACTACATCAAGGAGGCGCCGGGCTGGACGGCCCGACCCGCCACCGGGCCACCGGGCGGCCCCCACGTCGTGGAGACCCGTCTGCCGACGGGACATGTGGTCACGTCGACCGCGCCCGGGGCGCCGGCTCCGAGCCGACATCACGCCCGCGGGGTCGAGACCTACCTCAGCGACCTCATCATCGAATGGGCCGCCTGACCGACCGTCAACGGGCGAGCATCAGAACCGCTCCCGGTCGACCACGTGCTCGTCCACGAGCTCCAGGAACGCGTCGACCACCCGGCTCCGGCCGGGCGCTGCGGCGGTCGCCACAGCGAGGGGTCCAGGCGGTCGCCGACGGCTCGATCTCGAGGGCGACGACCCGGCGCTCCGCCTCCGCGCGCAGGGGTGGGACGACGGCCAGCCCGATCCCGGACTCGACGTACTCCGGGACGGTGGTCAGGTCGCCCACCTCGACCACCACCGACCTGCTGATGCCGGCGCGGACGAAGTCGTGGTCGGTGCGGGTGCGGTTGCAGAAGCCGCTGGGCAGGTCCACGAACGACTCCTCGGCCAGCTGGCCCAGGCTCACCCGGTCGGCACAGGCGAGCGGGTGAGCCGCGGGGACGAGCAGCCGCGGCTGATAGGTCACCAGTGGGTGCAGGCTCACGCCCGGGACCGAGAGCGTCTCCACGCCGACGAAGGCGACGTCGAGCGACAGGTCGCGGACCTGGTCGAGCAGTCCACTCGTCCCGGTCGACGCGACCCGCAGCTCGAGGTCGACGCCGGGGTGTCGGCTGCGGAAGCGGGCGGTGAGCGCCGGCAGGTCCACGGCCGTCAGCCCGGTCAGCGTCCCGACCCGCAGCCCCGGATCCGGTCAGCCGCACCGTTGCGGAGGACTCCCGGGCCACGCTGGGGCGACTCAGCCGGTCGCGCCGACCGCCCTCGCCGCGAGCGCCCGCTCCCGGATGTCGGCGATCTGCTCGGGGGTGAAGACGCCGTTGACGCCGGAGATGGCGGCGAGCTTCATCCCGTGCTTGAGCCCGAGCCGGTAGATCTCCTTGACCTTCTCCCACTCGATGTTGCGGCCGACGGTGAAGGTCTCGTAGCGGCCCTCGAGCGCCAGGACGACCGTCTCGGCCAGGCAGGCGTAGACGACGCCGGGCGGCAGGCCGATGTTCTTCATCTTGACGTCGCCCGGGAGCTCGATCTCGCCGGACTCCACGACGAGGACGTCGGGACGCTTCGCGACGTCCTCGGCCGAGAGGTCCAGGGGTCGTGCGACATCGGTGATCACGCAGCCGGGCTTGACCTGCATGATGTCGAGCACCCGCTTGCCGGCACCCGAGGTGGCGGTGACGATCAGGTCCATGTCGCCGAGGTGGTCGTCGGGGGTGGCCGCCACGTGGACGGTGGCGCGCGGGTGGTCCCGCTCGATCTCGTGCTTGAGGGTCAGCAGCTTCGCCGTCTCCGGCGAGACCAGCCAGAGCTCGTCGCTGGCCAGCGCCAGGAGTCGTGCGCAGACCGATCCGATGGCGCCGGTCGCGCCGACGACCATCGTCCGGCCGTGCAGCATGCCGCGCTCGTCGACCTCGGCGATGCCGAGCCGGCGGATCGCGTCGTGCGCCGCCCACAGCGCCCCCGAGGCGCTGTAGCTGTTGCCGGTCGTGACCGGCAGCGACGCCTTCTTCGCCACCGTGACGCCGGCGTCCCCCACCACCTTGGTGAAGGCGCCCAGCCCCATCACCTGGGCACCGAGCTTGCGCGCCATGTCGGCGGCCTGGAGCAGCCGGGCGTAGGTGAACTCCGGGCTGTGGGCCATCAGCTCCTTCGGCGTACCGCCGACGGTGATGAGCCACCCCTCGGCCTCGGCGCCCGTGGGTGAGGTGATGCCGGTGACGTGGCTGTAGGTGAACGGCGGGGCGTAGGCGATCGCCTTCTCGATGAGGTCGTTGACGACCCCGGGGGCGACCCTGGTGATCGTGCCCAGCGGCTCGACCTTGGAGAAGAAGGTCTGCGAGAGCGGGTGGATGACGAAGGCGAAGCGGCTCTTGCGCCGCCAGCCGTTGGGGTAGAGCAACCGGGGTTCGAGGCCGGCGTCGACGATCATGTCGAGCATGTCGTCGTCGGTGAGGCGACCGCCGCCGATGACGGCCTGCATCATCGCCTCCAGCACCGCTGCGCTCACCGTGACGTCGAACGGCTGCGGGACGCTGTCGAGCACCATGTCGACGCCGCGGTCGCCGAGCTCGGTCAGCCGGTCCTCGGAGATCGCGGAGCTGATGAGGGTCTTGCCGGCGAGGTCCTCGAGGCCGAAGCCGACCAGCTCGTCGTACGTCGCCACCACGACGTCGGCGTCCCGCGCGGCGCGGCGCGCGAGCGCGGTGCTCAACCCGGTGCCGGGTGCCTGGATCTTCGCCTTCACGGTGCCGGGCAGGAGGTGCACCGGCTCCAGCGCGGCTGCGACCGCCAGCCCGAGCACCGGGTTGCCGGCCACCTTGCTCGGGAGGTCGAAGCGCAGCAGCGGGTCGGCGAACTCGATGTTGTCGGTGAACTCGCGCAGCAGCCGCGTCGTCCGGGCGTGGTTGAGACCCCCGAGGACCACCGTCCGCGCGTTCGAGAGGTAGCCCGGCATCTCACCCTGCAGGTGCCGGATCGCCCACTCCTGCAGGACGTCCCCCAGGTCGTGGCCGTCGCTGACGGGGACGGCGGTCGTCGCCTGCTTGATCGAGTCGATGGCGTCGAGCTCGCCGTCGTAGAGCCCGACCGCTCGTGCCTCGCGCACCCCCGTGATCGCGATCGCGTCGGCCTCGGACGCCCACGAGCCCACGAGCTCGCGCGCGGCCTCGACGTCGCCGGAGGTGCCGACGCGCACCAGCCGGAAGGTGTGGTGCAGGAAGTCCACGACCGTGTCGTAGTCCCGTTCGGGGCCGGTGAGGCTGACGTTGACGACCGTCAGGTCCGGGGTGGTCGGGCGGCGCACGTCAGACCATCGCCTTCGACGTGATCTCCGCGTGCTCGCGCATGAAGTCGACCAGCCGGTCGGCGTACTCCTCGAACGGCGGGCAGCTCACGCCGGTCCCCTCGAGATCGGTCGTGGTGTTGGTGGTGGAGTACGTCGTCGGGCTGGCGAAGTAGTCGACGGCCTCGGCCGGCAGGCCGAGGAGCCGCTCCATGCCCGGGACCCGGTCGATCAGGGCGTGGGTCGGGCTGAGCGGGGCCGGCACCCACACGACGCGCTTGCCCAGGCGTGTGGAGAACGCGCCGACGACCTCGCGCGCGGTCGGCGGGTGGGGGTCGGTCAGGGCGTAGGTCCTGCCGACGGAGCGGTCCTGGACCGACAGCACGTCCATCGCGTCGACGACGAAGTCGCGCGGGACCAGGCAGACGCGGACCTCGTCGGGGTCCCCGACCCGCGGGACCACCGCGACCGGGCCGGGCTGGCGCTTGAGGAACCCGGCGATGAAGTAGGGACCGTCGAACTTCTGGGTCTCGCCCGTCGCGGAGTCGCCCACGACGATGCCCGGGCGGTAGATCGTGGCCGGCAGCCCGTCGGCCATCGCGTCGCGGACCAGCTGCTCGGCGACGTACTTGGTCGACTCGTAGTGGTTGCGGAAGGGCTGCCCCTGGTCGAGGACGTCCTCGCCGAACTCGCCGTCGTAGCGGCCGCTGACGTAGCAGGTGCTGACGTACTGGAGCCGCTTCAGGCGGGGCAGGGCCTGGCAGAGGTCGAGGACGTGGGCCGTGCCGTCGACGTTGACGCGGTGGGCGACCTCCGGGGGGACCGCCAGGTCGTAGACGGCGGCCAGGTGCCACACCTCGGTGGCGTCGTCGAGCGCGGCGCGGGTGGTCGCGGTGAGGCCGAGGTCGGGTGCGGTGATGTCGCCGGTGACCAGCTCGACCCGGTCGACGATGTGGGGGTGCTCCCGCTCCAGCTCGGAGATCCGGGCGCCCGCGGTCCCCAGGTGCTGGCGCTGCACCAGGCACAGCGCGGTGGTGCCCGGCCGCCGGTCCAGCAACCTCGGCAGCAGCGCCGAGCCCAGGAATCCCGGGAAGCCTGTCAGCAGCAAGGTGTCCATCACGCGCTCCGTCCTCGGTCCGACCCACATCGACACCTCGACCGTAGGGCGGTGTGGACCCGGCGACGACGGGCCTAAGACCCTTCTTCGCGGGACCTCGACCGGGGTAGCGTGCGTCGCGCCCGGCGGTCCAGCAGGTGGACGGCGAAGCCGGACGTGACTCCGGTCACTGACAGGTGTCGAGACGTACTGGTGAGGTGTCACCGGTCGTCGTCGTCCCAGGAGGTCCTCGTGCGTATCGGTGTTCCGCGGGAGTCGCGGGCTGGTGAGACGTTGGTGGCTGCGACAGCCCAGACGGCCGGCCGGTTGGCCAAGCTCGGCTACGACGTGGTCGTGGAGTCCGGCGCCGGGGTGGCGGCGTCCCAGCCTGATGAGGTGTATGCCGACGCCGGGATCGCGGTGGGCTCGGGCGAGGACGTGTGGGCCAGTGACGTGGTCATCAAGGTCAACGCTCCCACCGACGAGGAGCTCGCCCGCCTGCGTCGCGGCGCCACGGTGGTGTCGTTGATGGCGCCGGCGCGTTCGCCGGAGCTGGTGGAGCGGCTTGCCGCGGCGGGCGTGACGGCGCTGGCGATGGACGCGGTGCCGCGGATCTCGCGGGCGCAGTCGATGGACGTGCTGTCCTCGATGGCCAACGTGGCTGGTTACCGGGCGGTGGTGGAGGCTGCGCACGCGTTCGGCCGGCAGTTCACCGGCCAGGTCACGGCGGCGGGCAAGATCCCGCCGGCGCGGGTGTTCGTGGTCGGCGCCGGGGTGGCCGGGCTGGCGGCGATCGGTGCGGCCGGCGCGATGGGCGCGGTCGTGCGGGCCTTCGACGTCCGGCCGGAGGTCGCCGAGCAGGTCGAGTCGATGGGCGCGGAGTTCGTCACCGTCGACATGGCGACCGAGGTCAGCGCCGACGGATACGCCAAGGAGATGACGGCCGAGCAGGAGCAGGCGACGGCCGCGATGTACGACGAGGAGGCCCGTGCGGCCGACATCGTCATCACCACCGCACTCATCCCGGGACGGCCCGCGCCGCGGCTGCTCACCGAGGAGACGGTCGCCGGGATGCGACCGGGCAGCGTCATCGTCGACATGGCGGCCGCCAACGGCGGCAACGTGCCCCTGACGGTCGCCGACCAGGAGGTCGTGACCGAGGGCGGGGTGCACATCCTGGGCTACACCGACCTGGCGGGCCAGCTCCCGGCCCAGACCTCCCAGCTGTTCGGCACCAACATCGTCAACCTGCTGACCCTGATGACCCCGGAGAAGGACGGCGTGCTGACCCTCGACCTCGACGACGTCGTGGTGCGTGGGATCACGGTGGCCCATGAGGGCGCGTCGATGTGGCCGCCGCCACCGGTCCAGGTCTCCGCAGCACCCAAGCCGGCGGCCACCGCGGCCCCACCCGAGCCGGCGCCGCCGAAGCGGAAGCGGCCGATGTGGCCGGTGTTCGCCGCGGTCTCGGTCCTGCTCTTCGTCGTGGCCTCCACGGCGCCCGACCCGTTGCCCGAGCACTTCTTCGTGCTGACGCTGGCGATCGTGATCGGCTACTACGTGATCGGTCACGTCCACCACGCGCTGCACACCCCGCTGATGAGCGTCACCAACGCGATCTCCGGGATCATCGTCGTGGGTGCGATGCTCCAGCTCGGGGTCGACGACACCGCCGTACGCGCCCTGGCCTTCGTCGCGGTGCTCCTGGCCAGCATCAACGTGTTCGGCGGCTTCGCCGTGACCCGCCGGATGCTCGGCATGTTCCGGAAGGCGGACCAGTGATGAGCGCCAACAGCGTGGCGGTCGGCGCCTACCTGGTCGCCTCGCTGCTCTTCATCCTCAGCCTGGCCGGGCTGTCGCGGCACGAGAGCGCCCGCAACGGCGTCACGTACGGCATCGCCGGCATGGCGTTCGCGCTGGTCGCCACGGTCGGGCTGCTGGTGGACTCGACCGACGAGACCGTGCCGCTGGTGCTGCTGGTGGTGGCGGTGTCGGTCGGCGCCGCGATCGGGCTGTGGCGCGCCCGGGTGGTCGCGATGACCGGGATGCCCGAGCTGATCGCGCTGCTGCACTCCTTCGTGGGTCTCGCGGCGGTCCTGGTCGGCTGGAACGGCTACCTGTACGACGAGGGGCTGACCGGGTCGCTGGAGCAGATCCACAACGCCGAGGTCGTGATCGGCGTCTTCATCGGCGCGGTCACCTTCACCGGCTCGATCGTGGCGAACCTGAAGCTGTCGGCGCGGATCAAGTCGGCCCCGATGGTGCTGCCCGGCAAGAACGCGCTCAACCTCGGCGCCCTGGCGGCGTTCGCGGTGCTGACGGTCTGGTTCGTCGTGACGCCGAACCTGGGACTGCTGATCGCGGTCACCGTCCTCGCGCTGGCGCTGGGCTGGCACCTGGTCGCCTCCATCGGCGGCGGCGACATGCCGGTCGTGGTGTCGATGCTGAACAGCTACTCCGGGTGGGCCGCGGCGGCTTCGGGGTTCCTGCTCGACAACAACCTGCTGATCGTGACCGGCGCGCTCGTCGGCTCCTCGGGTGCCTACCTGTCCTACATCATGTGCGAGGCGATGAACCGCTCGTTCATCTCGGTGATCGCCGGCGGGTTCGGGATCGAGGCTCCCTCGTCGGGGGACACCGACTACGGCGAGCACCACGAGACCACCGCCGACGAGACCGCCGAGCTCCTGGCCGGCGCCTCGCGGGTGATCATCACCCCCGGCTACGGCATGGCGGTCGCCCAGGCGCAGTACCCGGTCGCGGAGCTCACCTCCAAGCTGCGCGCCCGCGGCGTCGAGGTCCGCTTCGGGATCCACCCCGTCGCCGGCCGGCTCCCGGGCCACATGAACGTGCTGCTGGCCGAGGCCAAGGTGCCCTACGACATCGTGCTCGAGATGGACGAGATCAACGACGACTTCCCCGACACCGACGTCGTCCTGGTCATCGGCGCCAACGACACCGTCAACCCCGCAGCGCTGGAGGAGCCCGGCAGCCCGATCGCCGGCATGCCGGTGCTCCACGTCTGGGAGGCCAAGGACGTCATCGTGTTCAAGCGCTCCATGGCCGTGGGGTACGCCGGCGTGCAGAACCCCCTGTTCTTCCGCGACAACACCCACATGCTCTTCGGCGACGCCAAGCAACGCGTCGAGGACATCGTCCAACAGCTCGCCGACATCCCCGCCGGGGCCTCGCGCTGACCGCGCCGTTCCGTGGTCGGCGTTGCCGGGACCTGCCAGTCTTGACCCATGGCGACACCGGCTGACGACTGGTTCGGGAAGGCGTTCTCCAAGGCGTGGAAGGACAAGGCCGAGGAGATCGGGCGCTTCAACCTGGCCATCTTCGGCAAGACCGGCGTCGGCAAGAGCACCCTGGTCAACGCCATCTTCGGCAGCGAGACCGCGGCCACCGGGATCGGCGAGCCGGTCACCCGGTCCGAGCACCTCTACCTCCACCAGAGCGGGACGCTCGGCGTGCTGGACACGCGTGGGGTGGAGGTCGGCCGGGACAACGCTGCGCTGATCGGCGAGCTGCGCGACTACCTGCACGGGATGCGCCGCAAGCCCCTGGCCGAGCAGATCCACGTCGCGTGGTACTGCGTGCGGGCCGGCGACCGGCGCTTCGAGCCCACCGAGGCCGAGTTCGTCCGGGCCCTCCACGAGCTCGGCCTGCCGGTCATCATGGTGCTCACCCAGGTGCCGCGGGCGGGTGCCCGGGTCCACCCCGACGCGGAGGCGCTGGCCGCCAGCATCGCCGCCCTGGACCTGCCCATCCACGACGGGCTGATCCACTACACGATGGCGATGGCCGACGACTTCACCGGCCAGTCCGCCTACGGCCTGCAGGAGCTCCTCGATGCCACCTTTCGCGGCGCGCCCTCGGGCGTGGCCCACGCGATCACGGCGGCTCAGCGCATTGACTTCGTCCGCAAGCGCGAGCGCGCGGAGGTGGCGATCAAGGCTGCGACGGGGGCCGCGACGACCGCCGGGGCCTCCCCCATCCCCTTCTCCGACGCCGCCATCCTCGTCCCCATCCAGCTGGCGATGATGGCCTCGATCGCGGTCACCTACGGCATCCCCATCGAGCGCTCCACGGCCGCCTCCATCGCAGCGACGGCGGCCGCGACGACCGCCGGCCGGTCGCTGGTGGGCAACCTGATCAAGTTCGTGCCCGGCGCCGGGACCGCGGTGGCCGGCACCATCAACGCCACGGTCGCCGGCACCTTCACCTTCGCCATGGGGCACGCCTGGCTGCGGGTCTGCGAGCGGCTCGCCCGGGGCGAGCTGCGGCTGGTGGGCGGTGCGCTCGACAGCAAGCGGATCCACCAGGTCTTCATGGACGAGTTCAAGATCCAGGCCAAGCGCCGGAAGCTGCCGTCGTGACGACCCGGTGGCAGCGGATCGCCCGCTCCGGGGCGGGCGAGGACTACGCGACGGTCTACGCCGAGCGGTTCCGTCGCCTCGCCGAGCGCGGTGCGGACGTGCACGGCGAGGCGACCTTTGCGGCCGGGCTGGTCGACCCGCCCGCCCGGGTGCTCGACGCCGGCTGCGGCACCGGGCGGGTCGCCGTACGCCTGCACGAGCTGGGGTACGACGTCGTCGGCGTGGACGTCGACGAGTCGATGTTGACCGTCGCGCGGGCCGAGGCGCCGCACCTGGATTGGCGGCTCGCCGACCTGGTGGCGATGGATCTCGGGGCGGAGTTCGACCTGGTGGTCGTGGCCGGCAACACGCTCCCGCTGCTCGAGGACGGGGCGCTCCCGGCGGCGTGCGCGTCCCTCGCGGCGCACACCGCTCCCGGCGGCACCGTCGTGAGCGGGTTCGGGCTCGACGCCGACCACCTGCCGGGCGACTGCCCGGTGATGCCGCTGGCCGAGGTCGACGCCGCGATGGCCGATGCCGGCCTGGTGCCGGTGGCGCGCCATGCATCCTGGTCCGGTGCGCCCTTCGAGCCCGGCGCCGGCTACGTCGTCGCCGTCCACGGGCGGCCGGACCGGTGAAGATCACCGTCCTGACCGGTGCCGGCATCTCCGCCGAGAGCGGGGTGCCGACCTTCCGCGACGCCAACGGGCTCTGGGAGGGCCACCGGGTCGAGGACGTCGCGACCCCGGAGGCGTACGCCGCGCAGCCGGACGTCGTGCACCGTTTCTACGACGAGCGGCGGGCCGCGCTCGCCCGGGTCGAGCCGAACGCGGCGCACCGCGCGCTCGCCCGGCTGGAGCGGGCCGTCGGCGACGACCTGCTGGTGATCACCCAGAACGTCGACGACCTGCACGAACGGGCCGGGTCGACCCGGGTCCTGCACATGCACGGACAGCTGCGGTCGGCGCTCTGCGTCGCGTGCGGCGCCCGCAGCCAGTGGACCGGGGACCTGAGCCATCGGCCGCCCTGCCCGCGGTGCGGGGCGGTGGAGCTGCGGCCCGACGTCGTGTGGTTCGGCGAGATCCCCTACGGGATGGACCTGATCGCCGCAGCGATCGCCCGCACCGACCTGTTCGTGTCGATCGGCACCTCCGGTGCGGTCTACCCCGCGGCCGGGTTCGTCCAGCACGCGTTCCGGGCCGGGGCACGGTCGCTGGAGCTCAACCTGGTCCCCAGCAGCGGCACCCGCATGTTCGACGTCGCTCGCCACGGTCCGGCGACCGAGCTCGTGCCGGCGTGGGTGGCCGAGGTGCTGGAGTAGTCCGAGTGCGTGCCCGGCCGACCCGAAAAGGCGGGTCGTCCGGGCAGCTGGCAACGGTACGGTTCACTCACCGGTTGGCAGGCGGCCGACCCCAGGTGCAGGAGGTTCCGATGGCGCGCATCGGTCTGGCAGTGGCAGGTCTCGGTGCGGCGGCGGTGCTCACCGCGTGCGGTGGCAGCGACAGCAGCTTCGCGGACGAGTCGGCGGACGACATCGTCAAGGCGGCGAAGTCCGCCATGGGCGACCTCACCGCGGTGAAGGTCTCGGGCGACATCACCTCCGGTGGCCAGCAGATCAGCCTCGACCTGCAGTCCGACTCCGACGGCAACTGCACGGGCACGATCGGCCTCGGCGACGGCACGGCGGAGCTGCTCGGCGTCGACGGGAAGACGTGGATGAAGCCCGACGAGGCCTTCTGGCAGACCTTCGGCGGCGGCAGCGCGGACCAGGTCATGTCGCTGGTGGGCGACAAGTGGGTGCTGATCCCGGCCGAGGGGGAGTCGCTCTCGCAGTTCTGCGACGTCAACGACCTGCTCGACCAGATGCTCAAGGACGAGGAGGATGGGTCGACCTACTCCAAGGCGGGCACCGACACGGTCGACGGCGACGACGTCGTCGCCATCGACAACAAGGACCCCGAGAACGGTGACTCGACCGGCTACGTCCTGGTCGACGACCCGCACTACCTGGTCAAGATCGAGAAGACCGACGGTGAGGACACGGGCACCGTGACGTTCTCGGAGTTCGACGCCGACTTCGACGTCGAGGCCCCGGCGGAGAGCGACCAGGTCGACCTCAACAACCTCGCGGGCTGACGACCGCGCCGGCGTGGGCGGGCAGCGTGAGGCTGCCCGCCCCGAGGTCGACCCCGTCGCCCGTCGCGAAGAGCAGGTCGTCCGCGTGGGTCGGCAGCTGCACGGTCTCGTCGCCGAAGTTGACGGCGACCAGCAGGTCGCCACGCCGCATCGTGAAGAACCGGGTCTCCTCGTCCGCCGTGCACGACACGGAGCCGAACGAGGGGTCGGTGAGCTCCGGACGCTCCCGCCGCAGCCGCCCGAGCCGGCGGTAGACGTCCAGGACGCGGGCGTGCCGGTCGGTCGTCGCCTCGGACCAGTCCAGGTTCGACCGCTCGTAGGTCTCGGGGTCCTGCGGATCGGGCACGACCGCGGGGTCCCAGCCCATCTGCTCGAACTCGGCGATCCGGCCGTCGGCGGTGGCCTGGCCCAGCTCGGGCTCGGGGTGGGAGGTGAAGAACTGGAACGGCGTGGACGCCGCCCACTCCTCGCCCATGAAGAGCATCGGCGTGAACGGCCCGCAGAGCGTCAGCATCGCGGCACACCCGAGCTGGTGCTCGTCGAGCGTCTCGGTGAGCCGGTCGCCGCGCGCCCGGTTGCCGATCTGGTCGTGGTTCTGGTTGCACACGACGAGCCGCCAGGTGGGCATCGCGCGCAGGTCGATCGGGTGGCCGTGGTTGCGTCCGCGGAACGACGACCAGGTGCCGTCGTGGAAGAACCCGCGCTCGCACACCTTCGCCAGCGCCGACAGCGGCGCGAAGTCGGCGTAGTAGCCCGACGTCTCCCCGGTGAGCGCGACGTGGACGGCGTGGTGGAAGTCGTCGCTCCACTGGGCGTCGAGGCCGTAGCCGCCTGCCTCGCGCGGCCGGACGAGCCGGGTGTCGTTGAGGTCCGACTCCGCGATCAGCGTGAGCGGACGGCGCAGGTGCGCTGACAGCGCCGCCACCTCCACCGACATCTCCTCGAGCAGGTGCTGGTGCGACGCGTCGTTCAGGGCGTGCACGGCGTCGAGCCGAAGGCCGTCGACGTGGTAGTCCTCGAGCCACATCCGCACGTTGTCGAGGATGTAGCGGCGCACCTCCGACGACCCCGGACCGTCGAGGTTGAGGAAGTCGCCCCAGGTGTTGGCCCCCTGCTTGAGGTAGGGACCGAACAGGGGGAGGTAGTTTCCGGACGGGCCGAGGTGGTTGTAGACGACGTCCTGGATGACGCCGATCCCGGCGGCGTGGCACCCGTCGACGAACCGCTGGTAGCCCTCCGGGCCGCCGTACTCCTCGTGGACCGCGAACCAGCCGACGCCGTCGTACCCCCAGTTGTTGACGCCGTTGAACGCGTTGACCGGCATCACCTCGACGAGGTCGACGCCGATCTCGCGCAGGTGGCCGAGCTTCCCGAGCGCCGCGTCCAAGGTGCCCTCGGGCGTGAACGTGCCGATGTGCAGCTCGTAGATCACCGATCCGGCGAGCTGACGGCCCGTCCAGGTCGCGTCGTTCCAGGTGTACGACGACGCGTCGTAGGTCCGCGACCGCTCGTGCACCCCGTCGTGCTGGCGGCGCGAGCGCGGGTCGGGTCGCGGGGTGTCGTCGTCGTCGATCAGGTAGCCGTAGTCGAGGTCGGCGCCCGACGTGTCCGGCACCGGCTCCGTCGGGGACCACCACCCGTCGGCGCCCCGGCTCATCTCGACGGTCTCGCCGGCCAGGGAGAGCCGGAGGCGGTCGGCGCGCGGCGCCCAGACGTCGAACTGTCCGCGTCCGGGCTTCATGCGGTGTCCTCCCTCACCAGCAGGGCGACCGGCAGGTCGCGGAGCAGGTCGGCGAGCCAGGGTGTCGCCGGGGTGCCCGTCAGCACGTCGCGCCACGCGCCCGGCGGGAGCGTCAGCGTCGTGTCGCCCCACCCGCCCGCGGCGGCCAGGCCGACCGGCAGCCGGGTCGCGACGGCGACCGCGCCGCCGCGGTCGAAGGCCACCACGTGGTCGGCCGCGGGACCCTCGGCGAGCACCGGGGCGTACGACGTGAACAGGTCGGGCCGCTCCCGTCGGAGGGTCAGGGCGGCACAGGTGACGTGCAGCTTGTCGACCGCGTCGTCGCCTTCCTCGCCCGCCAGCACCGCCGCGCGGTGGTCGAAGTCGACCGGTCGCCGGTTGTCGGGGTCGACCAGCGAGGTCTCCCACAGCTCGCTGCCCTGGTAGACGTCGGGCACCCCCGGCATCGTGAGCGCCAGCAGCTTCGCGGCCAGCGCGTTCGACCGGCCGGGCTCGTCGACGCGGGCCGCGAGGCCGGCCAGCACCTGCTGGACCTCGGCGGACTCGAAGACGGAGTCGACGGCGGCATGGACGGCGGCCTCGTACTCCTGGTCGGGGGCGGTCCACGTGGTGTGGTCGCCGGCCTCGCGCATCGCCTTCTCGGCGTAGCCGTGCAGCCGCTGCGGGAGGTCGGGACGGTGGTCTGGCGTCCACGCGCCCAGCACGGCCTGCCACAGCAGCGACCCGAAGGCCGGGTCGGGCACGGGTGCGAGGCGCAGCAGCTCGTCCAGCGCCGCCTCCCACACGTCGGGGATCTCGGCCAGCACGGTGATCCGGGCCCGCACATCCTCGCCGCGCTTGGTGTCGTGGGTCGAGAGGGTCGTCATCGCGTGCGGCCAGTCGCGCTGGCGCACGGTCATGGCGTGGTGGAAGTCGTCGACGTCGATCGCGAAGACCGACGGGTCGCCGCCGACCTCGTTGAGCGAGGTGAGCCGCGACCAGCGGTAGAACGCGCAGTCCTCGACACCCTTGGCCATCACCATGCCGCTGGTCTGCTGGAACCGGCGGGCCGCCTGCGTCCACGGGTCCGACAGGATCGGCTCCAGGACCTCCCAGACGCGGGGCTCCTCGAGGTGCTGCGTGCCGATCCGGGCGGTCTCGAGGGCCTCGTCGAGGTGCTCACGTCCCTGCGGCAGGTAGGAGCGGTAGACCGGGAAGGCTGCCAGCAGGTGTGCGACCGCGTCCTCGAGAGCGCCCGCCGGCACGGAGTCGTCGACCCGCCGGACCTCGCGCACGATCCGGCGGACCTCGGCGTTGAGGATGCCGTGAGCGACGCGGAGCTTCGTCGCCTCGACGTACGTCGGCCAGTGGAGCCAGCCTCCCCGGAGCTTGGTCTCCAGCGCGTCGAGCGGCTTCTCGCCGGCCGGGTCGGTCAGGACACGGTCGATCTGCGCGAGCGCGTCGTAGCCGGTCGTGCCCGCCGTCGCCCAGTCGCGGGGCAGGTCCTCGCCGGGCTCGAGGATCTTCTCGACCAGCACGTAGGCGCCGCCGGTGAGGTCGGCGAGGTCGTCGAGGTAGCGGCCCGGGAACCGCAGGCCGTCGGGGTGGTCGACCCGCAGGCCGTCGACGAGGCCCTCGGTGAACCACCGGCGGATCTCGGCGTGGGTCTCGGCGAACACCTCGGGGTCCTCGACCCGGACGGCGGCCAGCGTGTTGACCGCGAAGAAGCGGCGGTAGTTGAGGTCCGTGTCGGCGCGGCGCCAGCTGACCAGCTCGTAGTGCTGCTCCTCGAGCGTGGTCGTGCCGGGCGCCATCGGGAACCGCTGGTCGTGGTAGCGGACCTCCGGGCCCTCGGGGCCGGACTCGATCCGGATCGCGCCGTCGTCGCCGTCGCCGACGACCGGGATCAGGATCTGGCCGTCGCCGGCCGCCCAGTCGACGTCGAACGCCGACGCGTGCTCGGAGTCGCGGCCGAGTCGCAGCACGTCCCACCACCATGGGTTCTCGGCCGGGGTCGCGACGCCGACGTGGTTGGGCACGATGTCGACGAGCACGCCCATGCCGAGGCGCCGGGCCTCGGCCGACAGGGCGGCGAGCCCCTCCGCGCCGCCGCGCTGCGGGTCGACGCGGTCGAACCGCACGACGTCGTACCCGTGCTGGCTCCCGGGCTCGGACGCCAGGATCGGCGACAGGTAGACCCAGTCGACGCCGAGGTCGTGGAGGTAGGGCAGCCGCCGGGCCGCCTCGAAGAGGTCGAACTCGGGCGTGACCTGCAGGCGGTACGTCGAGACCGGGACGCGCACGGGGCCTACTTCTTCTGGGCCTGGGCCACGGAGGCGGCGACGGAGAGGTCGGGCTCCACCTCGGGTTCGCGGTGCTCGCGCAGCACCATCATGCTCCGGTGCGGCAATGTGAGCTTGTCGCCGGCGGCGAGCACGCCGTCGTCGTCCGCGGACCCGCCGGTGTCGATCACGACCTGCCACGACTCGGCGTACTCGTCGTTGGGCAGGGTGACCACGGCCTCGCCGTCGGCGTTGAAGTAGAGCAGGAAGTGGTCGTCCACGATGGGCTCGCCCCTGCTGTCGACGCTGGCGATGCCGTGGCCGTTGAGGTACATGCCGAGCGCCTGGGCGCCGCCGGTCCAGTCGCCGTCCTCCATGGGGCGTCCGTCGAGGTGCAGCCACACGATGTCGTTGAGCCGGTCGCCTCCCTCGCCGTCGGCGCTGCCGTCGGGGACCCGGACCTCGCCGCCGGTGAAGAACCGCTTGCGGCGGAAGGTCGGGTGGTCACGGCGCAGCCGGGCCACCGCGGCCGTGAACTCGACGAGCGGTCGGTCGGCCTCGTCCCAGTGCACCCAGGAGATCTCGGAGTCCTGGGCGTAGGTGTTGTTGTTGCCCTGCTGCGTGCGGCCGAGCTCGTCGCCGTGCAGCAGCATCGGCACGCCCTGGCTCAGCAGCAGCGTGGCGATGAAGTTGCGCTGCGCGCGGGCCCGGCCGGCCAGGATCTCCGGGTCGTCCGTCGGCCCCTCGACGCCGTGGTTCCAGGACCGGTTGTGGCTCTCGCCGTCGTTGTTGTCCTCGCCGTTGGCCTCGTTGTGCTTCTCGTCGTAGGAGACCAGGTCGCGCAGCGTGAAGCCGTCGTGCGCGGTGACGAAGTTGATGCTCGCGACCGGACGCCGGCCGGAGTGCTCGTAGAGGTCGGAGGACCCGGCCAGTCGGGAGGCGAACTCGCCGAGCGAGGGCTCGCCGCGCCAGAAGTCGCGGACGGTGTCGCGGTACTTGCCGTTCCACTCGGTCCACTGCGGAGGGAAGCCGCCGACCTGGTACCCGCCGGGCCCGATGTCCCACGGCTCGGCGATCAGCTTCACCTGGCTGACCACCGGGTCCTGCTGCACGAGCTCGAAGAACGTCGAGAGGCGGTCGACGTCGTAGAACTCGCGGGCGAGCGTGGAGGCGAGGTCGAAGCGGAAGCCGTCGACGTGCATCTCGGTCACCCAGTAGCGCAGGGAGTCCATGATCAGCTGCAGGGAGTGCGGGTGCCGGACGTTGAGGCTGTTGCCGGTGCCCGTGTAGTCCATGTAGTAGCGCTGGTCGTCCTCGACCAGGCGGTAGTAGGCCGCGTTGTCGATGCCCTTGAAGCTGAGCGTCGGGCCGAGGTGGTTGCCCTCGGCGGTGTGGTTGTAGACGACGTCGAGGATGACCTCGATGCCCGCGGCGTGCATCGCCTTGACCAGGGACTTGAACTCCTGCACCTGCTGGCCCAGCGCCGTCTGGTCGTCGCGGGCCGCGGCGGAGTAGTCGGCGTGCGGGGCGAAGAAGGCCAGGGTGTTGTAGCCCCAGTAGTTTCGCAGGCCCTTCTCCAGCAGCGTGCTGTCCTGCACGAACTGGTGGACCGGCATCAGCTCCAGGGTGGTGATCCCGAGCTTGGTGAGGTGCTCGATGATCGCGGGGTGGGCGAGGCCCGCGTAGGTGCCGCGCTGCTCCTCGGGGACCTCCGGGTGGAGCTCGGTGAGGCCCTTGACGTGCGCCTCGTAGATCACCGACTCGTTGTAGGGGTAGTTGAGCCGGCGGTCGCCCTCCCAGTCGAAGAACGGGTTGATCACGACGCCGTGGGTCATGTGCGGCGCGGAGTCGTCGTCGTTGCGCGAGTCCTCGTCGCCGAAGGTGTAGGAGAACAGCGCCTGGTCCCAGTCGATCTCGCCGGCCGTGGCCTTGGCGTAGGGGTCCAGCAGCAGCTTGTTGGGGTTGCAGCGGAGCCCGCGCTCGGGCTCCCACGGGCCGTGCACGCGGTAGCCGTAGCGCTGCCCGGGCTGCACCGACGGCAGGTAGCAGTGCCACACGTAGGCGTCGACCTCGGTCAGCTCGACCCGCGTCTCCTTGCCGTCCGCGTCGAAGAGGCACAGCTCGACGCGGTCGGCCACCTCGCTGAACAGCGCGAAGTTCGTCCCGCTCCCGTCGAACGTCGCCCCCAGCGGGTACGCCTGCCCCGGCCAGATCTCCACTGCACCCTCCACGTCTCCGGCCACCGGCCACAACCCCCGCTTGGATCGATCAAAGCACACATGTACCCGATCGCACCCGGCCCGAACCTCGACTCAGGCGGCGTCCAGGTCGAGGTCGATGTCGAAGGGTGGGCGCCACATCTCGACGACCAGGGGTGGTCGTTGGGGTGGCGGGGGTTGTTGCTCGGGGTTGTCGTGGGCGTGGGGGATCTGGCGGGTGCCGGTGTGGTCGACGAGGTAGATGGCGCCGCCGGGGTCGCGCCAGAGGTAGATGCCGGGGAAGGGTTGCTGGACCTGCCATCGGTCGTGGGTCTTGATCCGGTGGTGGGTCAGGGTCATCGGGCCGTAGTTGCCGATCGTGGACGGTCCGCCGTCGTCGTGGGGGACGGTGTGGTCGATCTGCATCCGCCGTGAGGTGTTGGAGGCGTAGGGGAAGACGTCGGCGGGGGTCATCAGGTGGACCGCGGTGCGGTGGCGGTCGGGGATCTCGTAGGCGTCGACGGGTGCCTGCCCGGCGAGGTCGAGGGCGGGTTGGACGGTGAACCGGGCGCGGGGGCCGAGGACGTCGCGCAGCCAGGTCTCGGTGACCGGGCCGTGGCCCTCGACCCGGGCGATCTCCTCGCGGTCGGGGCCGGCGTAGCTGTGCACGTAGAGCACCACGTCGACCAGCGGGTCCGGTGCCGGGACCTCGGTGTGCGCCTCGGATGACGGTAGGGGTGCTTGGGCGCGGCCGCAGACCAGGAGGAACACCGCGAGCACGCGGCGTTCGTCGTCGGTCAGGTCGGGGAACGGGCCGGCGAGCTGGGTGGCGTAGGTGGTGACCGCGGCCTCGAGGGCGTTGATCTTCGCGATGTCGCCGCGGACCAGGAAGGAGCCCATGCCGTGGGCGTCGGTGCGCAGCTTGCGCGCGAAGGTGGCCGTGCGGGCGCGGTCCTCCTTCTCCCGGGCGAGGTCGGGGGCGGCTTGGGCGACCTTGGCCGCGACGAGTGTCTCGAACCGGGTCCAGGGGATCCGTCCGTCGGCGGACTCGACCACGCCGGCGTCGACGTGGGCTGCTTCGTCGGGTTGCAGGTCGCGGGTCTTCGCGACGACGTGGCGGGCGTAGGAGGCGCGGACCTCGCCTGCCTGGACCCGGGCCCACAGCTGGGGGTGGCGGTGGTGCAGGTCGAGTGCGTCGGCGATCAGCTGGCGCGCCGCCCACGGGGATCGCCCGATCCGGGCCCCGAGCGCGGCGGCGGCGAACTCGGTGACCTGCGGGGTCCCCGGCCCGCCCCACTGCCGGGCCTGCTCGCGGCCCGGCTTGGCGGACTCGACCGGGTCGAGCCGCTCGGGCGCGTGGAGGACCGCCCACTGGTAGGCCGCGCGGAGCAGGTCGACCTCCGCCCGGCGGGCGGTCTCGGCGCAGTCGCCGGCGAACGCGAGGAGGCCGTCCTCGCCCATCGCGTCCAGCTCCCGCACCGGTTCCTGCATGGGACAAGTCCACCAGGGACCACCGACATTCAGGCCTCGAAGCGGCCGGTTGTTCTCGGCATGTGAGACAGTTTCCGAATCTTTCTTCGAGTCGCCACGGGCGACCGGCAGTCCCGGTCGGCTGGTTTCGAGGCTCGCTCCGCTCGCACCTCAACCACCGATGCGAAGCGACCCGCAAGCCGGGAAGCCGCCGCCACCACTGCCCGCCGTACCCCGTCGCCGGCCTGTCGGTCGCAACCACCAACCCACCCGCAGCCAACCCAGAGTCCTCGAGGAAGACCCACCGTCTCGAGAAGCTCGACCACGGACACCTACTACCGCGGGGAACAAATCCCGGCTCGGAGCGGGTTGGCGCTCTCGTGACCGTCAACGGGGTGAGTCGCGCGAGCGTCGGATTGCGCAGCGAGCGCGGGCCGCTGCTGCTGGCGGTGATGCTGAGCGTCGGCCTGGTGGCGATCGACTCCACGATCCTCGCGACCGCGGTGCCGGCCGTGGTCGACGACCTCGGCGGCTTCACCCAGTTCCCGTGGCTGTTCTCGATCTACCTGCTCGCGCAGGCGGTGACCGTCCCGGTCTACTCCAAGCTCGCCGACCAGTTCGGGCGCAAGCCCGTCATGATCCTGGGGATCGGGCTGTTCCTGCTGGGCTCGCTGCTCTGCGGCCTGGCCTGGGGGATGGGCGCACTCATCGCGTTCCGCGCCGTCCAAGGGCTCGGCGCCGGTGCCGTCCAGCCGATGAGCATGACGATCGTCGGTGACATCTACACCCTCGAGGAGCGCGCCAAGGTGCAGGGCTACGTCGCCGGCGTCTGGGCGGTCGCCTCGGTCGTCGGCCCGACGCTCGGCGGGCTCTTCGCCGACTACGCCTCATGGCGCTGGATCTTCTTCATCAACCTGCCGTTGGGCCTGGTCGCCGCCGTCATGGTGTGGCGCCACCTCCACGAGCAGGTCGAGCGCCGCCGGCACCGCATCGACTACGCCGGCTCTTTGCTGCTGACCGCCGGCGGCGTGCTCCTGCTGCTGGCGCTGCTCGAGGGCGGCGTCCGCTGGGCGTGGTCGTCGCCCACGAGCGTGGTGCTCTTCGGCCTCGCCGCAGTGCTGCTCGCCGCCTTCGTCCTGGTCGAGCGGCGGGCGGCCGAGCCCGTCCTGCCGCTGTGGCTGATGCGGCACCGCGTGCTGGTCTCCGCGATGGCCGCGTCGCTGGTCGTCGGCGTGCTGATGATGGGACTGACGTCGTACATCCCGCTCTACGCGCAGGGCGTGCTGGGGTACGGCGCGGTCGCCGCCGGCTTCGCCCTCGCGGCGATGACGCTCGGCTGGCCGATCGCGGCGTCCAACGCGGGCCGGCTCTACCTCACGCTCGGCTTCCGGGCCACCATGCTGATCGGCGGCGTCGTGGGCGTGGTCGGCGCGGCCACGCTGCTGCTGATCGGTCCGCACAGCTCCCTGCTCGTGCTCGCCCTGCCCTGCTTCGTCCTGGGCATCGGCTTCGGACTGGTGGTCAGCCCGTCGGTGATCGCGGCGCAGTCGTCGGTCACCTGGCGCGACCGCGGTGTCGCGACGGGGTCGACGCTCTTCGCGCGGTCGGTCGGCAGCGCGGTGGGAGTCGCCGTCTTCGGCGCGATCGTCAACCACCAGGTCGCGAGCCGGCTGGGCCGGGGGGTGCCGGACGTCGCGGATCTGACGCCAGGCGTGCTCGACCCCGCCATCCACCAGGTCTTCCTCGCCTCGGCCGTCACCGCGGTCGCGCTGGTCCTCGTGGGCCTGCTGATGCCGCGCCGGATCGAGGAGCCCGCCGAGGAGCACGCCGACGAGCCGGTCGGGGAGCCGGTCGGGGAGCCGGTCGGGGAGCCGCTCGACGAGGCGCAGGGCGCATGAGCCCAGGCAACCCTTGCTTGCAGCGCTCGGGGCAGCGGGTTTGGATGCGAGCATGACCGCGAGCGAAGCCGAGACCCCGGTCGGCGGCCACGCCGACGAACCGCACCAGAGCGGGCTCAACAACCGGCTCAACTGGCTGCGGGCCGCGGTGCTGGGCGCCAACGACGGCATCGTGTCGACCGCCGGCATCGTGATCGGCGCGGTCGGCGCCACGAGCGACCGGACCGCGATCGTGATCGCCGGTGTCGCCGGGCTCGCGGCCGGCGCGATGAGCATGGGTGCGGGGGAGTACGTCTCGGTCAGCACCCAGCGCGACTCCGAGCTCGCGCTGCTGGCCAAGGAGCGGCGCGAGCTGCGCGAGGAGCCGGAGGAGGAGCTCGCCGAGCTCGCCGGCATCTACATGGAGAAGGGCCTCGACGAGGCACTGGCCCTCGAGGTCGCGACGGCCCTCACCGCCCACGACGCCCTCGGCGCGCACGCCGAGGCCGAGCTCGGCATCGACCCCGACGACATCTCCAGCCCGTTGCACGCCGCCTGGGCCTCGATGCTCGCCTTCACCGTCGGCGCGCTGCTCCCGCTGCTCACGATGACCCTCGCCGCGCCCGGCCTGCGGATCTGGCTGACGGTGGCCGTCGTGGTGGTCGCGCTGGCGCTCACCGGCTTCGTCAGCGCCCGGCTGGGCTTCGCCAGGCCCGGCCGTGCGGTCCTGCGCAACGTGCTCGGCGGACTCTTCGCCATGGCCGTCACCTACGCCATCGGGTCCGCCCTCGGGACCCAGATCGGTTGATGAGGCTCTTCGTCGCGCTGGTGCCGCCGGACGAGGCGGTCGAGCACCTCGACGCGTTCCTGGAGGTGCGACGGGCCGTGGCGCCGTACCGCTGGGCGACGGCCGAGCAGCTCCACGTCACCCTCGCCTTCTACGGCGACGTCGAGGAGCGTCGGCTCGAGGACCTCGCCGAGCGCCTGGGTCGGGCGGCTGCCCGCCGAACGGCGTTCGGGACCGCGATCGCGGGCGGCGGCGCGTTCCCCCACGTCGGCCGGGCCCGGGTCCTGTGGGCCGGGCTCGACCTCGACGACCCCGGGCGCACCGAGCTCGACCGGCTGGCGACCGGCTGCCGGGCCGCCGCCAGCCGGGCCGGGATCGCGGTCGACGGGCAGCGGTTCCGCCCGCACGTGACGCTCGCCCGCCTCGGTCACCCCGCCGAGGTCTCCGACTGGGTCAGGCTGCTCGACGCGTACGCCGGGCCGCGGTGGGTCGCAGACCGGATCACGCTGGTGGCGTCGTACCTCGGGGAGGGGCCGCGCGGTCGGCCGCGCTACGAGGTGGTCGACTCGTTCGCGCTCGGCGGCTGAGCGCCGATCCGGCGCAACGCGGCCACCAGGCCGGCGTCGGGCGTCTCGGCGCCGTGCTGCAGCTCGCTGACCACGGCCTCGGGCAGCGCCTCGAGCCCGCGCACCTCCTGGTGGAGGCGCTCCATCGTCGCGTCGAGGGCGTACGACGTCTCGGCGGCCTCGCGCAGCCCCTCGGTGAGCTCGGCCGGCACCTCGCTGCGGTACTTGTAGTAGATCTTGTGCTCGAGGCTGGCCCAGAAGTCCATGGCGATGGTGCGGAACTGGACCTCGACCGTGACGGGGGTGACGCCGCCCGAGAGGAAGACCGGCACCTCGACCAGGGCGTGGAGGCTGCGGTAGCCGTTCGGCTTCGGACGGGCGATGTAGTCGCGCACGTCCACCGTCGTGATGTCGTCCTGCTCGGTCAGCAGGTCGAAGACCCGGTAGACGTCCGAGGTGAAGCTGCACACGACCCGCACGCCGGCGATGTCCGTGACGCGCGCACGGATGTCGGCGAAGGACGGCCCGTCGTCGAGCACGAGCCCCTTGCGGCCGATCTTCTCGACCAGGCTCTCGAGGGTCTTCAGCCGGGAGCTGACGCTCTCGATGGGGTTGTAGTCGTGCAGGTGGGCGAACTCGTCGCGCAGGATGTTGAGCTTGGTGACCACCTCGTCCATCCCGAACCGGTGCTCCAGCATGAACCGCCGGAAGTCCTCTCCCGGTGGCTGCAGGTGCGAGCTCGGCCCGTCGGACGGCGGCGTCACGCCTCCACCATACGAACCCGGTACGAACCCGGTACGAACCGCTGCACGGACCGCTGCACGCACCCGGGGTGCGCGCGACGCGCGTCACGCGGGACGTCCGCGTCGCTTCGTCGTTGACCGGGCATGAGCGAGGACGACGAGGAGCGCTTCATCCGCCCTGACGGGCACCGCTACGACGCGCCCGAGTCCGACGAGTCCCGGATCTCCAAGGAGTGGGCGTACGCCGTGCTCGGGGTCCTCGTGCTGGTGCTGCTGGTGCTGATCGCCACCGGCACCGTGCAGATCTTTCCGACCTGACCGAGCCCCGACGGCGGCTCAGCCGACGACGCCGTACAAGCGGTCGCCCGCGTCGCCGAGGCCCGGGACGATGTACCCCTTCTCGTTGAGCCGCTCGTCCATCGCGGCGGTGACGACGGTCACCGGGACGTCGAGGCCCTCGAGCTCGCGCTCGAGGCGGGCGCAACCCTCGGGGGCGGCGAGCAGGCAGATCGCGGTGATGTGGTCCGCGCCGCGGTCGGTGAGGAAGCGGATCGCCGCGGCCAGGGTCCCGCCGGTCGCGAGCATCGGGTCGAGGACGTAGCACTGGCGTCCGGAGAGGTCCTCCGGCAGCCGCTCGGCGTACGTCGAGGCCTCCAGCGTCTCCTCGTTGCGGATCATGCCGAGGAAGCCCACCTCGGCGGTCGGCAGCAGCCGCATCATCCCGTCGAGCATGCCCAGGCCGGCGCGCAGGATCGGCACGACCAGCGGCCGCGGGTAGGCCAGCGACACCCCGGTCGTCGGGGCGACCGGCGTCGTGATCTCGAGCGGGGCGACCCGCACGTCGCGGGTCGCCTCGTAGGCCAGGAGGGTGACCAGCTCGTCGGCGAGCCGTCGGAACGTCGGCGAGTCGGTCGTCTCGTCGCGGAGGTGGGTGAGCTTGTGGGCGACGAGCGGGTGGTCGACGACGTGCGTGCGCATGGCGAAACCCTAGGGCACACCGGGCACATGGACCCGACCGCTGCGGGCCCAAAGGGGGTTGGCCGCATCCCGCCGGTCTGCCACTCTGGAGGGCACGCGACGACCGGGGTGAGCCCGGGACCGGGCACGAGCAGGACGGAGGAGCGCCATGGCCGACCAGATCGAGGCGGTGGACTTCGCCCTGGCGGCCTACCGCGAGGAGGGCGCGTGGACGGTCCAGGAGCTGGTGCCGGAGGTGCTCGACGACGTCGAGGGACTCGTCCACGCCCTGCGGCGCTTCCCCGGTGACGGCGGCGCCGTCGGCCTGGTGGCCGTCGACGAGGACTTCTTCCTGATCATCCGGGTCGCGGGACCGACCACCCGGGTGCTCCTGTCCGACATCACCGCCGCCGACGAGTGGGAGCTGGCGAGCTCCGCGGTCGACTTCCTGGGGCTCCCGCAGCCCGAGGACGAGGACCCCCAGGTGCCCGCGGGCGACCTCGACCTGCTCGGCGACCTCGGCATGCACGCGATGGACATGGGGGTGCTGCTCGACGACGTCGACCTCTACCCCGACGAGATGCTGTCCGACGTCGCGCGCCGGCTCGGGTTCGGCGAGCTCTTCGACGACGCCATCGGCCTCACCTCCGCGTGATCTCGGAGCGCTGGGCCGGGCCGATGCTGACGGCCCTGGAGGAGGCGCGCGCCGCGCTGCTCACCGGTGACGTGCCGATCGGCGCGGTGGTGCTCGACCCCGACGGGACGCCGGTCGCGCGCGGTCGCAACGTCCGTGAGGCCCAGGCAGACCCGACCGGGCACGCCGAGGTGGTCGCCCTGCGGGCGGCGGCCCGGGAGCGCGGCGAGTGGCGTCTGGAGGGCCACACGCTGGTCGTCACCCTCGAGCCGTGCACGATGTGCGCCGGCGCCGCCGTGCTCAGCCGCGTGGAGCGAGTGGTGTTCGGCGCCTGGGACCCGCGGGCCGGCGCCGTGGGCAGCCTGTGGGACGTGGTGCGCGACCGGCGCCTCAACCACCGGCCCGAGGTCGTCGCCGGGGTGCTCGCGGACGAGTCGACGGCGCTGCTCGAGAAGTTCTTCGGCTCTCGGCGCTAGACGGTATGACGTGACCGGCTCAGCGTGAGTTGGTTGCGGGCCGGGGCCTCACTCACAGAGATTCGTGGGTTACCGAGCAGGGGCCGCCTGCTCGGCCTATCCGACAGTTGTGGGAGGCCCCGGTGTTCACCGAGCGTACGAGTGTTGGGCTCGACGTGCACGCCCGATCGGTCGCGGCAGCGGCGATCGATGGCGTCACGGGCGAGTTGTTCCAGGCCAAGCTGACCCCGTCCTATGACCACGTCCGGTCCTGGCTCGGCGACCTGCCCGGACCGGTGGCGGTGGCCTACGAGGCCGGCCCGACCGGATTCGGGCTCTATCGATACCTGAGCAGCGTCGGGATCCGCTGCGAGGTCGTGGCGCCGTCGAAGTTGCAGAGGCCGGCGGGCGACCGGGTGAAGACCGATGCCAAGGATGCGGTGCATCTGGCGCGTCTGCTGCGGCTGGACGAGGTCACTTCGGTGGCGATCCCGACCGTGGAGCAGGAGGCCGCGCGCGATCTGGTCCGCGCCAGGGAGGACTGCCGCAGTGACCTGATGCGAGCCAGGCACCGGCTGTCCAAGCTGCTGTTGCGGCACGGGATCGTCTACTACGGGGGCGACGCCTGGACCGGCAAGCATGACCAGTGGCTGCGTACCGAAGCACTGCCGCAGCTGACGTCGCGGTCGACCCGGCTCACCTTCGACGCCGACTACGAGACGGTGCTCGCGACCAAGGCCCGCCGGGATCGGCTCGACGTTGCGATCGAGGAGATGGCCGCGGACTCGGAGTTCACCCCCGTCGTGCGACGACTCGGGTGTCTGCGTGGGATCAGCACCCTGACCGGGTTCGCACTCGCCGTCGAGATCGGTGACTGGCATCGGTTCACCGGCAACTCGATCGGCTCGTTCGTCGGACTGATCCCAGCCGAGTACTCCTCAGGAAGCTCGCGCACCCTGGGCCCGATCACCAAGACCGGCAACGGTCATGCCCGTCGGCTGCTGGTCGAGGCCGCCTGGCACCACCGCCCCCGGTACCGGGTCGGGAAGGTCATGCGGGATCGATGGGACCTCGCGCCCGCCGCCGCCCGCGCCCGTGGTGACGAGGGCAATCGTCGGCTGCACCAGCGCTGGGTGAAGTTCATCGAGCGTCGCAAACGCAGCACCGTTGCCGACGTTGCGATCGCCCGCGAGCTGGCCGGCTGGTGCTGGTCGCTGGCCGTGCTCGACGACATGTAGCCCGTCGACCACGGACTGCTCCGTCGTCAACAGGCTCGGCGGCAGCGCGTGGAGCGACCCGCGAGACTTCTATGAGCAGCCCGGCTCATCGGGCGATGCTCGACCCTAGACACGCGGAACCGCTCCAGCCGAAACACCGTCCTGCGGTACCCAATCCGCGCATATCAGTCTGACCGCGCGTCGCCAACGACACGCTCGCCGAGACCACGTCGACGAAGCACGAGGCGCCCGCCCCGATCAACCGGGACGGGCGCCTCACCATGCCTCTTGACAGCCGCTCACTCCATATCAGAAGTAGATGTGCCGTGCCGCGAAGCCCGCGCGCACCGCATCGGCCGCCCGACGGCCGTCGCGCGCGAGCGCGGTGCGGTACGTCGTCTGGGCGGCCGCGCTGAAGGACGTGTCCGGCGCGTAGCCGAACTGGCTGTCGACCAGCGTCGTGTCCCACGCGCGGGTGCCGAGCCCGAGGGCGACGTACCGCTGCCGGATGTCCCAGAGCGCGCCGCTCCAGATGGTGCCGTCGTAGTGGACCTCGCCCTTGCGGTCCTCGAGCACCAGCGAGGTGTCGAGGCGGCGCAGGCAGTGCGGGACCGTGGAGGTGTAGGAGACCGAGTCCCAGTCGGCGACGCACGGCTGCGGCGCCCGCACCGGCCAGCCGTACTGCCGGGCGGCGTCGAGCCCGACCGTGACCGAGAGGTAGTCGCCGAAGGCCTCGCCGATCGACCCGGCGTCGAGGCTGGTGCCGAAGCCCGGCACCTGCGCGTCGTGGACCGCGTGGCCGTACTCGTGCACGATCACCTCGCCGTCCTCCGCGTCGTCCACCCCGCCCTTGCCGAAGCGGAGCAGGTCCTTCTTGTCCCACGAGAAGGAGTTGTCGACGCCGTACTGGTTGATCCGCACGTCCTGGCTCTCGGCGTTGACCGGCCGCAGCGTGGACCCGAAGCCCAGCGACTGCAGGTACTCCTGCGCCTGGTTGACCCAGAAGTAGGCCATCACCTGCTCGAACCGGTCGTCGTCACGGGTGTAGGTGAACGTGTTGGTCGGGCTGTAGGCGGCGTCGCCGGTGCTGCTGACGACGTTGGCCCACTTCCCGACGAGGTTGCCGGACCCGTCGAGGTTGCGGAGCGGGACCGTGGCGTACGCCGACGCGGGGACCGCCGAGGCGGCGTCCTTCTGGTCGGTGAGCGACTGGTCACCCGAGGACTGCACCGGGTTGACCATGAACACGCTGCCGCTGCCGGTGGACCCCGCGCCGGGGGACGGGGCCGCATGGGCGGGCGCCATGGCGAGGACCCCTCCGGCCAGGCAGGCGGTGGCGATCAGGGCCGCCGAGGTACGTCGTCGCTGCGTCATCAGGTCCTCCCGAGCGATTCTGGCGCCGGGCAGCGCCTGCGCAGGAAGATATGTCGCCGGAGGACGGTCTGAGCAGACCCCTTCGGTCGGAGTCGGTCCCGAGGATCGCCGTGCACCAGCCGTCCGGGCCGCAGGTACGAGGCCGTCGCTGCGAGGATGGGTGGGTGCGTCGAGTCGTGGGTGCTCTGCTCGCCGTGGCTGTCGCGCTCGTGCTCGCCGACTCCGCGGTGGTGACGCTCGCCCTGCCGGACATCCTCAGGAACCTGGACGCCACCGTCGGCCAGGTGGCCTGGGTGCTGATCGCCTTCAACCTCGTGCTGGGGCTCGGGGCGGTGCCCACGGCCGTCGTCTTCGGTCGGTCGCAGCCCCGGATCGTCGGCACCGTCGGGATCGCGGTGTTCGCCGCTGCCTCGGCGTGGTGCGCGGTGGCTCCCTCGATCGAGGCGCTCATCGCGGCGCGGTGCGTGCAGGCACTCGGCGGCGCCCTGGCGCTGATCGGGTGCCTGGAGATCCTGGTCGCGGTGCACGGTGAGCGCCGCGGCGTCGCGGCCTGGGTCACGGCCGGCGTGGTCGGCACGGCCGTCGGCCCGTTCGCAGGCGGGCTGCTCACGCAGGCGTTCTCGTGGCAGGCCATCTTCGTCGTGCAGGTGCCCGTCGCCGTGCTCGCCGTGCCGGCCGCGCTCGCCGTGGGCTCGGTCCCCGTGCCGGCGCCGGACCGGCACCGGCCGGCCGTCCGCCCCCTCCTCACCCTCGCGCTGCTGTCGGCGGCACTCACGGCCGCGCTCTTCCTGCTCGTCCTGCTCCTGGTCGAGGGCTGGCGCCGGTCCCCGGGGGTCGCGGCGCTGGCGGTGTCGGTGGTGCCGCTCGCGGCTCTCGCGGCCCGTCCGCTCGCCCGCCTCCTGCGACCTCCGGCCGAGGTCGAGGTCGCGACGGGGTGCTTCCTCATCGCCGGCGGGCTGGTCGGCCTGGCGATCCCGCCGTCGGCCGACCTCGTCTGGACGATCGCCCCCCAGGCGCTGGTGGGCCTCGGGCTCGGGCTGACCATCGACCGGCTCACCTCCCAGGCGATGGAGCTGCGGCTACCGCGGATCCGGCACGCGGGGTGGACAATCAGCGCCCGCCACCTCGGTGTCGTCGTGGGTCTGGCGATCCTGACGCCGGTGTTCACCGCCGACCTCCAGGACGCCCAGGTGCCCGCGCAGGAGGCGATCGCGTCCCTGGTCCTCGACGCCCCGCTCCTGCCGGAGGACAAGATCGCGGTCGCCCAGGCGCTCGGCCGCGAGCTGGTGCAGCAACAAGGCCGCGTGCCCGACCTGTCCAACGCGTTCGTGACGGCGGACCTCCAGCCGGAGGAGAGGCCCGCCGCCGCGCAGCTCGAACGCGACCTCGACGCCCAGCTCGAGCGGGCGGCCGCCCGGGCGTTCCGCGACTCCTTCCTCATCGGCGCCGGACTCGCCCTCCTCGCTCTGCTCACCGTGGTGGCGCCCGGAAGGAGGACCCGATGACGGAGCTCTCCCGCCGGGTGGGCCTGCCGGTCCTCGCGCTGGTCCTGGTGAGCGCCGTGCTCGGCGTCCAGATCGCCTACGGAGGGGGCAGTTTCGAGCCCCTCGAACCTGCCGACCCGTGCGCCGCCCGAGCTGTCACGTCGCAGGCCGACGGCATCGACGGTCTCACCGAGCGGCTCGTGCTCCTCGGGATCGACGGCGCCGCCTGCCGCCTCGGCGTCAGCCGGGAGGCACTCACGCTGGAGCTCGCCCAGCCCGGCCCCCGCACGGACGCCGAGGTCGACGCCCTGCACGACGGTCTCCTCGAGGCCGTCCAGCGGATGAAGGCCGACGGCACGCTGCCGCCCGCGTCGGACCTCGTCGACGACGCCCTCGACAACGCAGACCTCAACGGCTTCCTCGAGGCCGCGATCCGCGCGATCCCGGACGCTGTGGTCGACGCAGCGCTGGAGACCGACGACGTCCTCACCCGCGCGATCGACGACCTCGACCTGCGCACGCTCCTGGCCGACCTCGACGACCAGGACGAGCTGAACCAGCAGATCGAGGTCGCGGTCACCCAGGCCGTGGAGGACGCACTCGTCGCGCGCGTCGAGGACCTCCTCTGACAGCTGCGCTCAGCGGCGTCCTCGGTCCCTCGGCCGGGACCGAGCCGTTTGTCGGGTCTCCGAGGCGGAAACGATCGAACCGTGCGCGACGACTGGCGGGGGCGGCTGCGGCGCGAGGTGGCGCGGTTCCGCCTCGGCTGGCGCGGCGCCCTGCTCTGGTCGCTGCGCATCACGGTGGCAGCGACAGCGAGCTACGTCGCCGCGACCCTGATCTTCCCGGGCACGCAGCCGCTGCTGGCGCCGCTCACGGCGATGCTCGTCGTCCAGGTCACCCCGGTGTCACTGCTGGCGAGCGGGCTCGACCGTGTGGTGGCCGTCGTGACCGGTGTCGCGCTCGCGACCGGGTTCGCGATCGTGGTGCCGCTGGAGTGGTGGAGCCTCGGCGTGCTGATCTTCGTTTCGATCACGATCGGCCAGGCACTGCGGCTGCGCGCGAACCTCATCGAGGTCGCGATCAGCGCGATGCTCGTGCTGGGCGTCGGAGCCTTGGGCGCCGAGGCCGCCGCCGGTCAGCGGATCGCGGAGACCCTGGTCGGTGCGGCCGTCGGGATCGCGGCCAACCTGCTCTTCCCCCCGCGGATCCCCACGAGGGACGCCGGACGGGAGATCGAAGGGCTGGCCGACGCCGTGAGCGACCTGCTGACCCGATCCGCGGAGGGATTGGAGCGGTTGGAGGGGGAGCTGGACCCGGTCGCCCGCGCCGCCGGCGGCTGGCTCGGCGAGGCCCGCCGGATCACCCACCACGACGTGCCGCGGGTGGGTGCGGTCCTGATCCGGGCCGAGCAGAGCCGACGCCTCAACGTCCGTGCGGTCGGGACGCCGGACCTGGCTCCGGGGCTGCGGCACGGTCTGGAGGCCCTCGAGCACACGGCCCTCTCGGTCCGGTCGATGTACCGGACGCTCGCCGACGTCACGGAGGGCCGGCCGGACTGGCTCGCCGACGAGGGTGCCGAGGACGTGCTCCTGTGCCTGGCGCAGACCTTCCGCGACCTGGCCGCGGCCGTGGACGCCTTCGGCGAGCTCGTCCGGCTGGAGGCGGCGCCTCTCGGGCAGGTCCGTTCGGCGGACTTCGGTGCGCTGCGCGAGGCGATGGAGGGTCTGCCCGAGGCGCGAGCCCGGCTGGAGGAGCTCGGCACCGTGGTGACCGACCCGGCGCTGCAGGAGCTGCAGGCGAGCGCGCTCGCCACGGTCCGGCGGGTCGAGCGTGAGCTCGACCTCGGCCAGCGGGTCCGCCGCCAGCTGCAGCTGCGACGGCCCGTCCCGCACCGCCCGGTCCCGCTGCGGCCCCATCCGCCGGTCGCCCGTCCGCGCGACTATCCCGAGGCCGGCCCGGAGGCGGAGACCGTGCGGATGCCCCGGCTCCCCGAGGACCCGTGACGCCGGCTGCCCGGCCGCGGGAACCGGGTCCTAGGCTCGAGGCCGGCGGTCCCTGATCGCCTGCACGCATCCTCCCGTCGTCCACGAGCCCACCCGCCGAGGAGCATCCTGGTGAAGCGGCAACTGCCCAAGCGGCACGACCTGGCGCCCCTGCTGAAGTTCAAGAGGCCGACCCTGTCCGCGAAGCAGCGGCGGTTGGCGGCGGCGCTGACGATCGAGGACCTCCGGCGCATCGCGAAGCGGCGTACGCCGAAGGCTGCGTTCGACTACACCGACGGCGCCGCCGACGGCGAGGTGTCGCTGGCCCGGGCCCGCCAGGCGTTCGGCGACGTGGAGTTCCGTCCGTCGATCCTGCGCGACGTCTCCACGGTCGACACCTCGCGCGAGGTCCTCGGGGAGCGGGTCGCGCTGCCGTTCGGCATCGCCCCCACCGGCTTCACCCGGATGATGCAGGCCGAGGGCGAGATCGCGGGCGCCACCGCGGCCGCCGCCGCCGGGATCCCGTTCGCGCTGTCGACCATGGGCACGACGTCGATCGAGGACGTCGCCGCGGCGGCACCGGGCGGGCGCCACTGGTTCCAGCTCTACATGTGGAAGGACCGGGACCGGTCCATGGCCCTGGTCGACCGGGCGGCGAAGGCCGGGTACGACACCCTGCTCGTCACGGTCGACGTGCCCGTGGCCGGTGCGCGCCTGCGGGACGTGCGCAACGGGATGACGATCCCGCCGACCCTGAGCCCGCGCACCGTGGCGAACGCGATCCCGCGCCCGGCGTGGTGGTTCAACTTCCTCACCACCGAGCCGCTGGCCTTCGCGTCGCTCGACTCGTGGTCGGGGACGGTGGCGGACCTGCTCGACACGATGTTCGACCCCACCGTCACCTACGACGACCTCGCGTGGATCCGGGACCAGTGGCCCGGCAAGGTCGTGGTCAAGGGGGTGCAGACCGTCGACGACGCCCGTCGGCTGGCCGACGCGGGCGTCGACGCCGTCCTTCTCTCCAACCACGGCGGCCGGCAGCTCGACCGCGCGCCGGTCCCGTTCCACCTGCTGCCGGAGGTCGTGCAGGCCGTCGGCGCCCACCACCCCGGCGTCGAGGTGCACCTGGACACCGGCATCATGTCCGGCCAGGACGTCGTCGCCGCGGTCGCGCACGGCGCCCACTTCACCCTGGTCGGCCGGGCCTACCTCTACGGCCTGATGGCGGGCGGTCGCGACGGCGTCGACCGGGCCATCGAGATCCTGCGGGGCCAGGTGGAGCGCACGATGCGGCTGCTCGGCGTACGCACCCTGGACGAGCTCGAGCCGGGCCACGTGACCCAGCTCGTGCGGCTCGAGCCGCGGCGGGTGTAACTCGGCGTTACAGGTCGTCGTTGGACGGCCATGCGCCGGTCCCTCCTCGCCCTGCTCGTCGCCGTCGGCGTGCTCGTCGCGCCCTCGCCCGCACTGTCGCCCGCGTCAGCGGTCGCCGGCGGGACCGCCGCTCGCGGCGGGTGGACGCCGCGGCCGGCCGACTACCCGGGCACCGTCACCCGGACCGACCTGCCGATCCGGATGTCCGACGGCACCGTGCTGCGCGGCGACCTGGTCCTGCCGGCCGATGCCGATGGTCAGGCGGCGAAGGGGCGGTTCCCGGTGATCGTGACGATCACCGCCTACAACAAGTCCGTGCAGGCGAACGCCGGTGGGCTGGCGGGTGCCCCGCCGGCGTACCTGGTGCAGCGCGGCTACGCGCAGCTCACCGTGGACGCGCGCGGCACGGGCAGCTCGGAAGGCACCTGGACGGCGTTCGGCAAGCGGGAGGACAAGGACTCCGCCGAGGTCGTGGAGTGGGCGCACTCGCGCAAGCGCCCCTGGAGCGACGGGCGGGTGGGCATGGCCGGGCCGTCGTACATGGGCATCAACCAGATCTTCGCCGCGGCGCAGCACCCGGCCGGGCTCAAGGCGATCTTCCCGCAGGTGCCGGCGGGCGACGTCTACCGCGACGTCGTCGCGTCCGGTGGGCAGGTCGACGTCGGGTTCATCCCGCTCTGGATGGGCCTGGTGACCACCACCGGGGTGATCCCGCCCGCGGTCGCGCAGAGCGACCCGCAGTCCGGCTTCGGTGCGTTGGTCGACCACCTCTTCGGCGTCGCGACGTTCACCGCGCCGCTGCTGCTGGACGCGGTGACGGGCGGTGACGCGGCGTACGACGGACCGTTCTACCGCGAGCGGTCGCCGATCGAGGTGATCGACCAGGTGCGCGTGCCGACCTTCCTGGTCTCGGGCGAGTACGACCTCTTCCAGCGCGGCACGCCGCTGCTCTTCGAGGACCTCCGCTCCCGCGGGGTGCCCACGCGGATGATCACCGGGCCGTGGAACCACCTGCAGGCCTCGGCCGGCGACGGCATCGCGGACGCCGGGTACGGCAGCCTCGCTGAGCTGCAGCTGCGCTGGTTCGACCACTACGTGCGCGGGCTCGCCGACCGCCGGCTGGACCGGGACATCCCGCCGCTGACCTACTACGAACAGGGCAGCGGCGACTGGCGGGCGAGCCACGACCTGATCCGGCCGGACGCGCACGCGGTGTCGTTCCGGCTCTCCGGTTCGGCGTCGAACGGGACGCCCGGCGGTCTCACGACCGGTGCTGCCGAGGACGGGACGGCCGACGTCTACCCGGTCCCGGTGTCGGGACTGTGCACGCGCTCCGCCGACCAGTGGACGGCGGGGCTGCCGAGCACCGTGCTCTCCGACCTGCCCTGCTTCGGCGACAACGCGGCCAACGACCAGACCGGCGTGGTCTTCGAGACCGACCCGCTCGACGCGCCGCTGCACCTGCAGGGCCCGATCAACGCGCGGCTCTACACCTCCAGCGTCGGCGGCGACGGGATGCTGTCGGTCTCCGTGTCCGACGTGGCGCCGGACGGGACCGTGTCGCGTCTGACCGGTGGGTGGCAGGTGCTCTCGCTGCGCCAGCTGGACCGGTCGCGCAGCCGCTACCTCGACGGGAGGCTGATCCAGCCCTACCACCCGTTCACGAAGGCCTCGAAGAAGCCCCTGGGCTCCGGCGAGGTGGCGCCGGTCGACGTCGAGGTCTTCCCGACCGCTGCCGAGATCGCCCCGGGCCACCGGCTCCGCATCGCCGTCCAGGGCTTCGACGTCCCCCACCTCGCACCGACCCTCCCCGACCTGCCGGGCGCGCTCACCGTCATGACGATCCACAGCTCGTCGACGTACCCGTCCGTGCTCACCGTCCCGGCGGTGGGCTGACCTGCTGCCCGGGTGGCCGCGGAACGTCATCAGGATCGTGGTGACGGTTGCTCATTTCTGATGACGTCCCGGCGCGTCGCTCACGCAGCTCGCCGCTAGCCAGCGCTCAGCCGCGGGCGAGGACCGCGTCGACGACGGGGCGCACCCGCTCGAGCTCGCGACCCGTGTCGGCGTCGCGACCCGGCACGAACACGTGGGCGCCCCATCCGTCCACCGACCAGTGCGACACGTCGGCCTCGCGCGGTCGGACCGGCCGCGGCACCCGCACTGCGTCGTCCGTCCACGCGGCGTACGCCGCGCACACCCAGTCGTGCTCCGGGACGCACCCCACGGGCTTGAGGACCAGCTGTCCGTCCGTCCAGGCGTGACCCGCTCCGCCGGGGAGCCGGCGCAGTGCGTCCTCGTCGGCGCCGAAGGAGCGCAGGGCGCGGTGGGTCGGGCCGCGGCGGCGCCACTCCCAGTCGGGCGTCTCGAGCAGGCGGACGTCAGCCGGGCTGGCGGGCCCCCTCCGGCGGGGTCCGGTCACGAGCCGAAGCGGCGTTGCAGGTCGGCGTACGAGACCGCTCCGTCCAGGAAGCCCAGGGTGCCCGAGTCGAGCAGCTCCCGGCCGGCGCGCTCGAGCGTGCTGAGAGCCGCGCGGGCCAGGCTGCCGCCGAGGCTGACCCGCCGGACGCCGAGCGAGAAGAGCGTGCGTGCGTCCGTGGTGCTCGCGAGTCCCGCCACGATGTTCAGCGGGGCCGGGATCGCGGCGGCGAGCCGCCGGATCTCCTCCTCGTCGGCGACGCCGGGGACGAAGACGCAGTCGGCGCCGGCCTCGACGTACCGGTGCGCTCGCGCGACGGTCTCGGCGAAGACGTCACCGCTCGTGCCGGCGAAGTAGGTGTCGGTGCGGGCGTTGAGCACGAAGCTCCCGCGCGGGGCCGCGGACCGTGCCGCAGCCAGCCGGTCCACCGCCTCGTCGACGCCGAGCAGCTGCCCGCCGCGCGCGTCCTCCAGGTTGCCGCCGACGACCCCGATCTCGATCGCGCGGGCCACGGTCCGGCCCACCTCGTCCGGGGTCTCGCCGTAGCCGGCCTCGAGGTCTGCGGTCACCGGCACGGCCACGGCGGCCGCGATGCGAGCGACGTGCTCGAGCATCGTGTCGCGGTCCAGGCCTTCGCCGTCCGGGATCCCGCACGACCAGGCGATGCCGGCGCTGGTCGTGGCGATCGCCGGGAAGCCGACCAGCTCGAGCACGCGGGCGGAGCCCGCGTCCCAGGCGTTGGGGAGCACGAATCCGGGGCCGTCGTGCAGCGCGAGGAGGGCCGCTGCCTGGTCACCGAGGGGCATCGCCCCATCATCGGTGATCGCGGGCCGGACGGACACCCTGCGACCGGGCGTCAGCCCGGCTGGCGCGCCTGACCCGCCAGCTCCTCGTCGGTCAGCAGCCGGGACCGCACGAGGAAGCGGACGCCGTACGGCGCCTCCAGGGAGAAGCCCGCGCCCCGGCCGGGCACCACGTCGATGGTCAGGTGGGTGTGCTTCCAGTACTCGTGCTGGGAGGCCGACATCCACACCGGCACCGGCCGGTCGAGCCCGACGTCCAGGACGCCGAGGTGCACGTCCGCCGGGCCGGTGAGGAACTCGCCGTCGGGGTAGCACATCGGCGCCGAGCCGTCGCAGCAGCCGCCGGACTGGTGGAACATGACCGGGCCGTTCGCCGCGGTGAGGCGGCGGACCAGGTCCGCCGCCTCACCGGTGATGTCCACGAGCGACATGCTCAGAAGAAGCCGAGCGGGTTCGGGTCGTAGGACACCAGCAGGTTCTTGGTCTGCTGGTAATGGTCGAGCATCATCTTGTGGGTCTCGCGACCGATGCCGGACTGCTTGTAGCCGCCGAAGGCCGCGTGCGCGGGGTAGGCGTGGTAGCAGTTCGTCCACACCCGACCGGCCTTGATCTCCTTGCCGGCGCGGAACGCCTGCGAGCCGTCACGCGACCAGACGCCGGCACCGAGGCCGTAGAGCGTGTCGTTGGCGATCTTGAGGGCGTCGGCCTCGTCGTCGAAGGAGGTCAGGGCGACGACGGGACCGAAGATCTCCTCCTGGAAGATCCGCATCGCGTTGTGGCCCTCGAAGACCGTCGGGGTCACGTAGTAGCCCTCGGCGAGATCGCCCTCGAGCACGTTGCGCTCGCCGCCGGTGAGCACCTTCGCGCCCTCCTGCTTGCCGATGTCGATGTAGGACAGGATCTTCTCCAGCTGGTCGTGGGAGGCCTGCGCGCCGATCATCGTCGTGTCGTCGAGCGGGTTGCCCTGCGTGATCGCCTCGACGCGCTTGATCGCGTCGCCCACGAAGTCGGTGTAGATCGAGCTCTGGACGAGCGCGCGCGACGGGCAGGTGCAGACCTCGCCCTGGTTGAGGGCGAACATCGCGAAGCCCTCGAGTGCCTTGTCGTAGAAGGAGTCGCGCTGCGCGGCGACCGACTCGAAGAAGATGTTCGGGCTCTTCCCGCCGAGCTCGAGCGTGACCGGGATGAGGTTCTGGCTGGCGTACTGCATGATCAGCCGGCCGGTCGTGGTCTCCCCGGTGAACGCGACCTTGGCGATGCGCGGGCTGGAGGCGAGCGGCTTGCCGGCCTCGACGCCGAAGCCGTTGACGACGTTGAGGACGCCGGCCGGGAGCAGGTGACCGACCAGCTCGACGAGCTTGAGGATCGACCACGGGGTCTGCTCGGCGGGCTTGAGGACCACGCAGTTGCCGGCGGCGAGCGCCGGGGCGAGCTTCCAGACCGCCATCAGCAGCGGGAAGTTCCACGGGATGATCTGGCCGACGACGCCGAGCGGCTCGTGGAAGTGGTAGGCCATCGTGTTCTCGTCGACCTCGCCGATGGTGCCCTCCTGGGCACGCAGGACGCCGGCGAAGTAGCGGAAGTGGTCGACCGCGAGGGGCAGGTCGGCCGCGAGCGTCTCGCGCACGGGCTTGCCGTTCTCCCAGGTCTCGGCGACCGCGAGCATCGGGAGGTGCTCCTCCATCAGGTCCGCGATCTTGAGCAGGACGTTGGAGCGCTCGGTCGGCGCCGTACGCGCCCAGCCGTCGGCGGCCGCGTGCGCGGCGTCGAGCGCGGCCTCGATGTCCTCGGCGGTGCCGCGACCGACCTCGGTGAACGGCTTGCCGTTGACGGGGGAGATGTTCTCGAAGTACTCGCCCCTGACCGGCTCGACCCACTCGCCGCCGATGTAGTGGCCGTAGCGGGACGAGACGGTGACGAGCGAGTCGGGCTGCCCGGGCGCTGCGTAGATGGTCATGCGGTGCTCCTGTGTCGTGCTGTCCTTGTGACTGGAGTCACAGGACAGCAGGAGCCACGTTGCGACGACGTTGCAGCGGTCGTACGGCGGCAGCCGCGCCGCCGGGGATCAGCCGAGCTCGCGGTCGAGCCGGGCCAGCTGGCCCTCGATGAGCGGCAGCATCGGCGACGTCCGGCCGACGACCTCGCGCTGCGCGCTCCACATCTCGTAGTCGTCACGTCCCCACGCCGACCGGGTCCACGCGGCCATCAGGTCGGCCTGGCGGGAGCGCACGAGCGCCTGCCGAAGCCCGGCCTCGAGGTCGCCGCGGACGCGCTCGATGCCAGGCGCGGACGAGCGTGGCAGGAGCGGTCCCCGGTAGCCGCGCACGGCGCTGCGCAGGTCTCCCGCGGCGAGTTGGGCCTCCACCGCGGTCCAGTCGGTGGTGACGCGGCCGGTGAGTCGGTAGGGCCGCGACGCGAGCAGCTGCTCGCCGAGCAGGCCGCGCATCCGGTTGAGCTCGGCACGCAGGGTCGACGGGGCGGTCTCCTCCTGGTCGTAGAGCAGCACCGAAAGCTCGTCGCCGGTGAGACCGGACGGCGCGGAGGCCAGCAGGACCAGGATCTCGCTGTGGCGCGGGCTGAGCCGCAGCGTCGTCGGCCGGCCCCGTCCGTCGTCCACGGTCACCAGTGCGTCCGAGCGGCCCAACCCCTCGACGTGCACGAGCAGCCCGGTGCCGGGCCGCGCGGTCGCCCGCGGCACGATCCGTTCGCGGGCCAGCTCGGCCTCGGCGAGGCGGGCCGCGGTCCGCACCATCGCCATCGTCTGCGGCACCGCGACCTGGTCGCCCCCGGTGACGTCGAGGACGCCGATGACCTGCGCGGTCGACGGGTCGTGGATCGGCGTCGCGGCGCAGCTCCAGCGCCGTACGCTGCTGCGGAAGTGCTCGGCCCGCGTGATGGTCGACGGGCGCCCGGTGGCGAGCGCCAGCCCGGGGGCGTTGGTGCCGGCGAGCCGCTCGTCCCAGTTGCTCCCCGCGACGAAGCCGATCTTCTCGGCCTCGCGCAGCACCGCCGTCGAGCCGCAGACCCACAGCAGCTGGCCGTCGGCGTCGCCGATCGCCATCACCGCCTCGCACTCGCGGACCGCCTGCCCCAGCACGTCGTCGAGGAGCGGGAAGACCCGGGCCAGCGGGTGCGCCTCGCGCACCGCGGCCAGGTCACCCTCGCCCACGGTGACCGGCGCCTCGACCCGGTCCGGCACGACGCCGGCGGCCGCGGAGCGCTGCCAGGAGTCGGCCACCTCGGCGCGCATGCCGCGCAGCAGGAGCAGGTCGGTGGTCATGGGCGTCCTCCACATCGCGCGCGTGTGACCGACGCCGCACGAGACGTCGAGGCATGGTGCCTGGCCCGAGGTTGCACAAACGTTGCACCACGGTTGCACAACCTCTCCGACCGATTTCGTCCGCCCCCGACCGCTCCGGTACTGTCTCCGGCGGTGGCGTGTCCGAGCGGCCTAAGGAGAACGCCTCGAAAGCGTTTGTGGGTGCAAGCCCACCGAGGGTTCAAATCCCTCCGCCACCGCCAGCCTGGACGATCGGCCCCCGACCTGCGACGAGTCGCGTGTCGGGGGCCGATCGGCTTCCCGCCCGCGAGCGCGGAACGGTCGTCAAGGCCCGGTCTGAGCCGGTCGTCCGCGTACTACCCGCCGCGTCCGTGCGGTGCCATGCTGGTCGATTCCCTGGAGGAGGTCGGCACGCATGAGCCCGGTGCGCAGGGGCGGGACCAGGTCGTCGCGATGGGCGGTAGCGGCGGCGGCGGTGCTCGCCGTCGTGGCGCTGACCGCGGGGGTCCTGCCGGCCGACGCGACCACGTCCGCCGGCCCGGTCTCGGGCACGGGGTCCGCGCGGCTCGAGTGCAACCCCGCGTCCGAGCCGATCCCGTCGGGTCCCCCGGATCCCCATTCGCCGTGCGACGAGAACGTCGACCCGCCGGCGTCGTCGTACCACCCGGCGACGGTGCACCTGGCGGCCGCCCGCCCCTTCATCCCGCTCGACGACTACACGGCGGCGCCGGCCGGCGACCCCGTCGCCGTGGAGTTCCGGCAGTACGTCAACCGGGCCGTCGCCGGGCACCCGGACTGGGGCTACAGCCCTGCTGACGCGGTCGTGCAGTTCGCCCGGAGCGGGAAGCAGAAGTACCTCACGAGCGCGATCGCGGACGTCGACAAGCAGGTGACCCGGGCCGCGCGCGCGATCGCGCAGGGCCGTGAACCGGAGATCGCGGGCGACTCCTACCTGGAGGTCGGCCCGGACATCGAGGCGCTGGCCCTGACCTACGACTGGGGCTACTCGCGGCTCACGAGCAAGCAGCGGACCCGCTGGCTCCGGTACGGCAACCAGGCGGTCGCGAACGTCTGGAGCAACCGGACCGCATCCTGGGGAGGTCGGCCCGCAGGGTCGTCGGAGTGGAGCGGGTGGGCGATCAACAACCCCGGCAACAACTACAACTTCAGCTTCATCCAAGCGACCGAGCTCTGGGCGCTGGCCACGAAGCGCACGGACTGGATCGAGTTCCTGCAGGAGTCCAAGTTTCCCCTCATCACGGACTACTACGAGCAGCTGACCGGCGGCGGGAGCCGCGAGGGCACGGGCTACGGCACGGCGCAGACGCGCCTCTGGGCGAACGCACGGACGTGGGCGGATGCCACCGGCGAGCACCTCACGGCCGTCGAGGACCACGCGCACGCATCCGTGGACTACTGGATCCACGCGACGGTGCCCACCCTCGACTACTACGCACCGTTCGGCGACCTGTCGCGCGAGTCGGTGCCGAACCTCTACGACTACCAGGAGAACCTGGTCCGCGAGGCGGCGATGGCCGCGCCCGGCACCCCCGCCGCCGACCGCGCCCTGTGGTGGATCGGGCACAACTCCGTGCCCGACGACATGGCCAACAGCTTCAACCTGCGCGGCGCGCTCCTGCGCCCCGTCGGCACGCCGACCAAGCCGACCGCCCTCGTGTACGACGCGCCGGGCGTCGGCCAGCTGTTCGCACGCACCTCCTGGCAGCCCGACGCGACCTGGCTGGCGATGATCGCGGGTCCGTTTGACGAGTCGCACGCGCACATGGAGCAGGGCGCGTTCACCCTGTACGGCGGCGACTGGCAGGCGGTCACCTCGAACATCTGGTCGCACAGCGGGATCCAGGGCGGAGGGCAGAGCGACGACGACGCCGGGACCGGGATCTCCAGCATCGTCCGCTTCGACCGCCCGAGCGGTCCGGTCCCGCAGGAGTCCAGCACCAGCACCATGTCCGCGACGCCGACGTCCGGCGGCGTGGCGATCCACGCCGACCTGTCGGCGGCGTACGCCGGCTCGGAGGGCCGGGTGACCGGGTGGGTCCGTGACCTCGACTTCTCCGACGGCGACCTCGTCGTGACCGACACCTGCACGGTCGGAGCGGGCGTCACGCCCGTCTGGCAGCTGCACGTCCCGACCCAGCCGACCGACCACGGCAACGGGACGGTGACCGCCGGTGGCCTGACGCTGTCGTTCGACCCTGCCTACGGCGTCGACCTGGTCCGGATGAAGGACGTCTCAGACGACTTCATCAAGGGGTGGCGGATCGAGCTCACCAACCCGGCGGCGTGCGGCTTCGAGGTCGCGATCGCCGTCGCCTGAGTCGCACGTCGCCGTACGGCGTCCGCTCAGCCGACCTGGGTGATCGGCCCGGCTCCGGGGGCCAGCGAGAGCACCTCGGTGAAGCCGGCGACCAGGCTCTCGGCGAAGAGATCGGGCTCGGTGACGGCCGCGGCGTCGGCGTTGATGCCCAGGCAGGCGGTCGGGCCGTGGGTGATCATGGTGGCCATCACCGCGCAGCCGGGGAGCGGGCCGAAGGGGTACATCCGCTCCACCTTGGCGCCGGCGACGAACACGTCGAAGGGGATGCCCGGCACGTTGCTCGCCTGCAGGTCGTTCATCGCGGTCGTGCCGCCGAACTGGGCCAGGACGCCCGCCGGCAACCACGCCAGGGTCGGGCCGAGGGTGTTGAAGAGGTCGACGGCCGGCTCGTGGCGCGCCTGACGGACCTGCTCGCGGATGGTGAGCACCCGCTCGAACGGGTCCTCCATCGCCACGGGGGCGGCCAGCCGGCCGACGGCGATCCGGTTCCCTCCGGCGGTGTCGGCCGCGGTCCGCACCGAGATCGGGATCGCGACCGGCATCGAGGTGAGGGGCGAGCCGAGCTTCTCATGGTAGATGCGGAACCCGCCGACGAGGCCGGCGAGGTAGGCGTCGTTGATCGACGCGCGCGCCGCCTTCGCGGCCGCTCGCAGGTCCGTGAACGCCACGTCGAAGGCGCTGAACCGCCACGACAGGCTGCGCTGGGCGAGCAACGGGGATCCCGGCGGGCCGGCCAGCCCCGCCACCCGCGGCACCGACCGCCCGTAGCGCAGCGTCTTGCGCAGCGCCTCGCGCGGGTGCACCAGTGACCGGGCCACGCCGGTGGCGGCGTCCAGGCGGGCCGGCAGCCGGCGTACCTCCTCGCCCACCTGGCGCCTGACCACGTCGAGACCGGTGACCAGGTCGGGTGCGGGTGCCGGGGGCTGCGGCTTGGACGGGCTCGGCTCGCGCGTCCGGGAGTGCAGCTGCGCCAGGCCGATGATGGCGCCGAGGCCGTCGGTCATCGCGTGGTGGGCCTTGAGGAAGTACGCCGTGCGGCCGTCCGGCAGCCCCTCGACGAGGTATCCCTCCCAGGGTGGGCGGGCCGGGTCGAGCGGCGTCATGGCCAGCTGGGCGCAGGTCTTCATCAGCTCGGCGTAGGACCCGTCACCCGCGAGGCGCAGGCGGCGCAGGTGGTAGTCCAGGTCGAAGTCGGGATCGACCGCCCACGTCGGCGTACCGGTCCCGAACGGCGAGTCGACGACCCGCTGGCGGAACCGCGGCGCCATCCGGCTGCCCCACTCGTGGGCGGCCACGAGCCGGTCCCAGTCGGGCATCCGGTCCCAGATCTCCAGCATGCTGATCGTCGCGCGCAGGCGGCGGTCGGCGTTGCCGCGCCACATCACGGCGTCGACCGGCGACATCACCGGCTCGTTCGCCCAGTCGAGGGGCTGGTCGGCGGGCTGGTCGGTCATCCTCTGTACTCCTCGTCGGGCGTCGGCCACTCGGCGAGCGTGGTCAGGAACTGCTGGCGCACCTCGGCGACGTGGTCGTCGACGGTCTGCGGTTTCCACGACGAGGTGTCGACCGGCGGCAGGACCTGGACCTCGACGGTGCCGGGCGCGATCAGCTGGGCGCCGCGCCACATCAGCTCGCCGGTGTTGCGCAGGACGATCGGCACGATCGGGACCTCGGCCTGCATCGCGATGTGGAAGGCGCCCTTCTTGAACGGACCCAGCCGCGGGGTCGGGGAGCGGGTGCCCTCCGGTGCCAGGACGAGCGAGACGCCCTCCTCGCGCAGCTTCCGCACGGCCGGCTCGAGCTGCTGGCGCGCCTTCGCGGAGTCGCCACGGTCGATGAAGACCATGCCGGCCATGTCGAAGATCTGGCCCATGACCGGGACGGTGCGGACCTCCTTCTTCGCGACGCCGGTGAAGTCGTGTCGCAGCAGGTGGATGAGGACCGGGACGTCGAGCTTCGACTGGTGGTTGAAGACGAAGACGCACGGGCGGTGCTCCTCGAGGTGCTCCCGGCCGGCCACGATGCTGACCCGGACGCCGCCGAGGGCCATGCCGATCTCGTTGCCCTGCGGCAGCGCCTGCTCGATGAGGACGGCAGGGTCGCGGCGGACCAGGCTCCCCGCGAGCCCGACCGCGGCGGCGCCGACGAAGGTGCCGTAGAAGGCGGCGGTCCGGGCCAGCATCAGTGGGCGTGAGTGCCGAGGGTTGCTCAGGTCGAGCACCGGCCACCCGCGGCTCTCGGCCTCAGCTCGCATCCCGTGCCGCGGGGAGACGGCCGCGGGGTGGCCGACCGCCTCGAGGTAGGGGACGTCCTCGCTGCCGTCGGAGTAGGCGAAGGACGCGTCGAGGTCGATGTCGTGCTCGCGGGCGAGAGCGCGCACGGCGGCGGCCTTGCCGGGCCCCCACAGCGGTCGGCCGCTGTAGTTGCCGGTCAGCACCCCGTCGACGACCTCGGCCTCGGTGCACAGCGCGTGGTCGGCCTCGATCTCCCGGGCGATCGGTTCGATCTGGAAGCGGGTGGCGCTGGAGGCGATGACGATGCGGTGCCCCTTCTCCTTGTGGGCCCGCAGGATCTGCCACATCTGGGGCCGCAGGAGCGCGGACGTCTGCTCCTTGAAGAGCCGTTCGCCGGCGGCCATCATCTCGTCGTACGTCTGCCCGGCGAGCGCCGGGCGGGTGACCTCGAGGACGGCGGCGTAGTCCTGCTCGTTCTCGACGCCGCGCAGCGCGATGAGGAGGGTCTGGGCCAGCTCCGCGAGCCCGACGTCGAGGCGGCGGATCCGGTCGCGGTAGATCGCGGACACCGAGAAGCCCTCGATCAGCGTGCCGTCGTAGTCGAAGAACGCCGCCACCTTGTCGCCGTCGGGCGCGGCCTGGATCTCGGCGAGGCGCGTCGCGAGGGGGTTCATGCGTGGGCCTCCTCCTCGATCGCGGCGAGGAGGGCGAGCCGGCTGCGCAGCTCCACCACCTCGGCCAGGAACGCCTCCCGCTCCGAGCGCAGGTCCGCCGCCCCGGTCTCGACGAGGCCGCGGTTGCCGGCGAGCTCGAACGCTGCGGCGTAGAGCTCCTTGGAGACCGAGTCGCGCGCCTTGACGCGTCCCTGGAGCGCCAGCTGGTGCCCGTAGCCGAGACAGGCGTCGAGGAACGCCTCCTTCTCCGCGGGCTCCTCGCCCAGGGAGACCAGCTGCTCGGCGACCACGAGCTGGGCGTCGAAGAAGGGCTGGAGCGTCCGCCGGGCCATCAGCTCGCCGGCGTGCTGGAGCAGCGTCGCGCGCACCCACTCCACGCTCGGCTCGACCGTGCGCCACTCCGGGGCGATCAGGTCGAGCTCGGCGCCCAGCAGGTGGAGGAAGGGCTCCTTGGGCGGGAAGAAGAACTCGAACTTCAGCAGGTCGCGGATCCGCAGCGCCTCGGCCTGCGAGGCCGCGAGCAGGTCGTCGCCCCCGTCGCCGTCCACCGCCGCGACCGGGGCGAGCTCGCCGCTGGACGCCGCGAGCATCGCGAGCTCCACGATCGCGCGGTTGACCAGGTGGTGGAGCGCGCCGTTGCGGTAGTAGGCGGCAACCACGTGGTTGCCGGCGGCGACGGACCAGACGGGGTCGGTGCCGCCGTCGTAGAGGTCGAGGACGCCGGCGGCGGTGAGCTCGCCGAGGGTACGGCGCAGCCCGAGGCCGCGCAGCAGGGCCGGATCGGGCCCGGGGAGCCGACGGCGGTCGATGTAGTCCAGCAGCGGGGTGACGATCTCCTCGATCTCGCCCTCGGTGAAGGCGCGCTCCTCGGCGCCGAGCAGCGCGAAGGTCGCCAGCGACGTGGCGGAGATCGGGGTGGCGGCGTTGATGCTGTCCATCACCCGGAAGGCGACCTTCTCCAGCCGCGCCCGACCCTCGCCGGCCTCGGCGAGCGCCTCGCGCAAGGAGAACGGCTCGCCGAAGCGCACCCGCGCGGTGCCGAGGCTGAGCTTGCGCTGCGCGTTGACGTAGGAGACCAGCCAGCCGAGGCCCTCGGCCTTCTTGGCGCCGCCGGCGACCTCCTGTGCCATGGCCCCGACCTCGTTCAGCTGGTCGTAGACGATGGAGGTCGGGACCACCATCACCTCCGCGTCGGGGATCTGCTCGGTGGCGTCGACGACGTACGAGAGCAGGCCCAGCATCGGCTTGCGCAGCTTGCCGGTGCGGCTGCGGCCGCCCTCGATGTACCACTCGAGGTTGAAGCGCTTCTCGACCAGGTGGGCCAGGTAGGAGCGCATCGCGAACTTGTAGACCGGGTCGTCGCCGAACTTGCGGCGGATGAAGATCGTGCCGGACCGGCGCGCGATGCTGCTCAGTGGCCAGATCCGGAGGTTCGCGCCACCGAGCACGTGGTTGGGAGGGAAGTCGTGCCGGCGCAGGACCGCCGCGAGCACGAGCGGGTCGACGTAGGAGCGGTGCGACGGCAGGAAGATCAGGGCCGCGTTCTTGTTGAGCTGGCGCAGGCCGTCGAGGGTGGCCAGGTCGACCGACACCGTCCAGGTCCGCTCGTGCATCAGGCTGAGCATCGAGGCGAACAGGTCGGCCATCAGCCGGCTCTGGGTCGCGACGAAGGTCGACAGCTTGTCCGTGGCCTCCTGGACGACCTGGGGCTCGGGGCGGCCGAGCGACTCCGCGAGGGCCGCGGCGCCCGCGCGGAACCGTGCGCTGGAGGAGATCTGCTGGGCCACCAGGCGCGGGACCTTGTAGCGGTCGCCGATCACCTGACGCTCGGCCCGTTCGGCCGACAGCGTCGCCTGCACGCCCACCCAGTCGGCGAAGGGGACGTCGTCCGCGGCGGCGTGGTCGTAGCGCTCGCGCAGCTCCTCGATCGTCGCGGACTCACCGGCGACGACGCGCACCCGGTCGGGGGACCGGGCGCCGATCCGGGCCTGGGCCGCGGCGCGGGGTCGGTGCGGGTTGGTGAGCACCAGCAGGTCGGTCATGGTCACCCGGCGTTCGCCGCCCCGGACGGCCGGCAGCCACACGACCCGCGCCGGGATGAGCGCCGTGCGAGGCGTCAGGCCGGCCACGTCGGCGTCAGCGAGGTCGCACACCGGTACGCCGGGGTGGGTCCGTGCCGCCCACTCCTGCACCGCGCGGCGCTCGAACGGTGTGCGCGTCTCGGCGAGGACGATCGCGTCCTGCGGCTCTGCCCCCGTCACGTCCACGGCTTCCCACCTCCTGTGAGGATCCTCACCCAACCGTGACGGGCCGCGCGGCACAATGGCCCGTCCAGCCACGACGGGCTCGTCGAGGCGGTCGGGTTCGAGCGGTCGTCGCGACCGGCTGACAGAACCGCCGTCTTTAGTGACAATGGCTCCGTGGAAAATCCCGACGCGAGCCCTCCCCCGCGGGGACCGCGCCCGGCGCGGACGCCGAGCGGACGCCGGCTGTCCCCGACCCGCGCAGCGCTGCTGGAGACCCTGCAGGCGCAGCCGCAGCCGACCGGGATCCCGGCGCTGATCTCGATGACCGGCCTCCATGCCAACACGCTGCGTGAGCACCTCGACGGCCTGCAGCGCGTCGGCCTGGTCACCCGTCAGCAGGCGCCGGCCACGGGGCGCGGTCGCCCCGGGTGGCTCTACACGGCCACCCACCGCAGCTGGGACGACCCCCGCCCGGAGTACGCCGGCCTGGCGGCCACCCTCGCCGCCGTGATCGCCCGCACCAGCCCGCGCCCCGAGGAGGCCGCGCGGGAGGCGGGCGAGGAGTGGGGCCAGCGCCTCGCTCGCGAGGCAGGGGAGCCCGTCTCCGAGGAACCCCGGGCCGCGCGGGAGAAGGTCACCGAGCTCTTCGACGACATGGGCTTCGCGCCGGAGCCGGACGAGGACGTGCGCGAGCTGCGGCTCACCCGGTGCCCGCTCCTCCAGGCTGCGTACGAGCAGCCGGGCGTCGTCTGCTCGGTCCACCTCGGCGTCGCGAGGGGTGTGCTCGCGGAGTACGGCGCCGGCACGGACGGCATCGAGCTCTTCTCCTTCGTCGAGCCCGGCGCCTGCCTGCTGCGGCTGGCGCCGCCGGAGGACTGACCGCCGCGTCCGGAGGGCACGGGCACCGGCCTTCGAGGCCGAAGGTGTGAGTGCCCTCCCATTCGGGGACGTTCGCCCCTGCCCGGTGCGCACGGTGCGCGAGACGTTGGTGGCGTGGGGAACGGCCGGCCGTGTGCGGGGCGCCACGTGAGTGACGCTCGTTCCCTGCTGGCGCTGACCGGGGCAGCGATCCTGCTCCTGGGTGCCTGCGCAGGAGGTGGCTCCGAGTCGGCCTCGCCCTCGTCCTCGCCCTCGTCCTCGGCTTCGTCCTCGGCCTCGCCGAGTGCCGTGTCGTCGGCGTCCCAGGCGGCGGTGCTGACACCCGAGCAGCTGGCCGCGGTCCTGGTGAGGCCCGACGACTACGAGGGCCAGTGGACCGTGAACGTGCCGCCGGACAGCCAAGCCGCGGTTCCCGGTGTCGTGACCGAGGAGCAGCAGAAGATGCTCCCCAGGATCGAGCTCTGTGACGACGCCAGCGCAGAGTCGCGCTCGGCCGCCGAGGCGCTGCACTGGCAGGCGTTCCGACAGCTCGACCAGTCCGAGACGGACCCCATCGACATGGCCCCGGGTGACCGCGTGGGCCACATGATCTTCGTCCAGCAGTTCCTCATGTCCGGGGACCCGGCCGAGGTCGAGTCCACGTTCGAGGCGCTGCGCGACGGCATGCAGGCCTGCCAAGGACCGATCCCCGCCGGCGAGGAGGGGCCCGGCACGACCGGGCCGATGACCGTCCCCGACGTGGGCGACGACCGCTACGGCGACCTCACGACCATGGAGGAGGCCGGGGGTGGGGCGCAGTGGTTGCTGCACAACTCCCTGGTGCGACAGGGCTCGGTCCTGATGGACCTGCAGGTCGTCGACATCGTGATGGGCGAGGGTGTCGAGCCCGCCTTCACGACCGAAAACATCGGCACGTTCGTCACCACCGCCGTCGACAAGCTCCCCTAGCCTCGCTGCCGTCTAGGTGGTCGAGCTTGCCGAGACCCGCGCAGGTCGCGTGGGGCGGTGACTGTCGGCATGCTTCGGGCTTGTCTCGGGTTGCGACCGACAGGCCGGCTACGGGAGAGGTCCGCTTCGCTCGGCGCTGTTTCCCGGCTTTGCGGTCGGCTCCGGTGGTCGAGCTTGTCGAGACCCCCGCAGCCTGCCCGGGGCGCTGGTGCCGGCGGGCTGCGGGCTTGTCTCGGGTTGCGACCGACAGGCCGGCTACGGGAGAGGTCCGCTTCGCTAGGCGGCCGGTCGATCCGCGGTGCCGAATCTTCACCTTCACGATGCTCAGAGCCCTGTGGACAAGGGGGTTCTGAGCATCTTCAGTGTCGGTGGCGAGTGCTTGAGTAGACCCATGACCACCACCGCGACCACTGCCGGCGAGACATCCGCCGAGCAGGTGATCGCGGCCGCGATCCACGAGCACGAGATCGAGACCGGTGCCGCGATCCGCAAGCTCCAGCTCGCCGTGGAGTGGGTCCGGCTGCACCCCGGCGAGGAGGTCGACACCAGCGTCGAGTGGGGGATGCGGGAGCTGGAGATCGCCGGCGACGGTGCCCCCACGGTCGACGAGGGCGCGGTCGCGGAGTTCGCCCTCGCGATCGGGCACTCCACCGACTCGGGTCGCCGCTACCTGGGGGACGCGGTGGAGCTGGCGTATCGGCTCCCGCGGACCTGGGGGCGGGTGCTGGCCGGGGAGGTGGCGGTGTGGAAGGCGCGGCGGATCGCCCAAGCCACCATGAGCCTCCCGCCGGAGGGTGCGGCGGCCGTCGATCGGGCCCTGTACTTCGTCGCCGCCCGGTGCTCATACGCGGAGATCGACCGGCAGGTGGAGAAGGCCCGCAAGGAGCACGACCCGGTCGAGACCGAACGCCGCCGCGCCGAGGCCGCGGAGAAGCGTCACGTGAAGGTCCACCTGGGGGCGATGACCTACGACGGGCTGGTCCCGATCACCGCGATGGCCGACGTCCCCGACGCGGTCGCGTTCGAGGACTACGTCGCCACCCAGGCCGCGGGGATGGACCCGGCGATCCCGTTGCAGGTGCGTCGGTCGATGGTCCTGGGGATGCTCGGCGGCCGGCACGGCGATGCGGGTGAGGAGGGGTCAGCGCCGGGGGTGATGGTGTTCGTGCACACCCGCCCCGGCCAGGCCATGGCCGACGTGGACAACACCCGGTCGACCACCACCGTCGAACAAGTGCAGGAGTGGTGCACCCGGGCGGGCACGAAGGTCACGATCCGCCCGGTGATCGACCTGGCTGAGGAGATGTCCACCGAGTCGTACGCCCCCACGGACCGGATGGTCGAGCAGGTCAAGCTCCGCCACCCTGAGTGCCCGTTCCCCGGCTGCCACCGCCCCTCCAGGCCCGGCTACCGGGCGAAGAAGCGGAAGAAGCGGACGGATCCGGCCGGCACCGGCGAGCAGCACGGGTCGGACCTGGACCACCGCCAGGAGTGGCCGGAAGGGAAGACGGTGTCGTCGAACCTGTTCCCGCCCTGCCGCGGTCACCACCGCCTCAAGACGTTCACGGACTGGACCTACGACTACGACCCGGTCACCGGGTTCACCTGGACCAGCCCGCTCGGCTACACCTACACCGACTCCGGCCCGAGCACCGACCCGAGCATCCGGCGACATCCCGGCTGACCCCCGCCCCGCCGGCCACCACCGCGCCGGCGGGGACGCACCCGTGCCCGCACCATGCCGGGTCGCAAGAACGACGACCTCGCGCCCCGACCAGGACCCGTGGTCCTCGAGCCCCTCGCCCTTCGGACGCGGGAGGTCATCAGGATCGTGGCGACGGTTGCTCGTTCCTGATGACGTCCCGGCCGTGAGCCGTGAGCCGTGAGCCGCAGGCCGGGATCCAGCGTCAGCCCGGGCGCACCTTCCCGTAGCCGGCTGTCGGTCGTCACCCGAGACAGACCCGCAGCCCGCGGGCAGCCACCGCCCAGGCGACACCACCGGGGTCTCGACGAGCTCGACCACCAGACCGTCAGCGCCGACCCGAAGCGCCGCCAGCTAGCGCTGTGGAGATTCCTCGTGCGCCCGGGCGACGATGTCCCAACCGCGGGCGCCGAGGGTGACGACGGCGACGGGGAAGACGCCGAGGTTCTCCTTGTCGATGTGCTCGGTGAGGTCGGTGAAGAGCCGTTCGAGGTGGGCACGCAGGGTGGGGGAGGTGCGGTCGAGGTCGCTGATCGCCTCGTCGAAGGTCGCGTGCTCGGTCTCGAGGTCGACCACCGCCTCGGCGAAGTCGCCCTGCTCCCGCAGGGCGGCGAAGACCCCGGCCTCCTCGCGCCGCACGTGCCGGTCGAGCAGGTGGGCGAGCACGGCCATCCGTGCCCAGGCGGCGTCGACGTGCCCGGCATCGTGCAGCCGGCGTACGTCGCCGGCGAGGTCGAGCAGCTCGAGGTGCTCGTCCATCAGGTCGGTGATCGGCTCGACACCTCGGCATCCGCAGTGTTCGCACATGTGATGGGAGTCAACGTCGCAAGCCGTCCTGACCCGGACCAGGGTCCAGGTCCGACAGGACGACCCGCCCCCTCGGCGCCCCCGCGCCGAGGGGGCACACCTCCACGTACGATCGCCAGGACGGAAGGCCCCGATGTCCGACACCCGCTCCGATGCCCTCGACCTGACCGGTCTGCTCGGTCGCACGGTCGGTGACGTCGTCGTCCGGTTGCCCAAGACGCTGCCGCCGACGCTCACGGTGGGCCAGGCGCGCGCGGCGTTCGGCGACGACCACGTCCACATGCTCCTGGTCACCGATGCCGGCCGGTTGCTCGGCACCCTGGTGCGCGGCGACCTCCCCGTCCTCCGCGAGGAAGCGGACGTCGCGGAGCCCGCCCTCCGGTACGCCGTCCTCGCCGGCCGGACGATCGCGCCCGACGTGCCGGCCGAGGACGCCCGCCAGCTCCTGGTGGCGGGTGGCCGGCGGCGGGTCGCGGTCGTCGACGCGGACGGCCGGCTGCTCGGGTTGCTCTGCCTCCAGCGCCGGCTCACCGGCTTCTGCAGCGACGCCGACGTCGCCGCCCGTGCCGCCGACCCGCGACCCTGAGACGCATCTCACCCTTTCGGGTGACAAAGGTCCCGGGACCACCGCACCTCCGGTCCCGGTGGCGGGACCTCTGGTCCACCGCGCCGACCCTGAAACGCCTATGAGAGCAAGGGCTCCCGCCCTCCGCGCGCTGGCCCAGCGACCCTGAGGAAGTACCCCGCCGGATCCATAGCGTCGAAGCACAAGATCCCGGCAGTTCCCCAGAGCGAGTCCTCAACTGCCGGCACGACGCGGCCGATGTCCATGAGGCACGGCTTTCCCCCGGAGGTGCTCTCGATGACTCGTGCTGCCCAGCACGCCCTGAACCGCATGACGACCCTGATCGTCCTGGCCATCACCCTGGCCGCCACCGTGGCACTCTGCGCTGCCACGACCCTCGTCGCCCCGGCCTCGCAGGCCGCGCGGCACGCGCCGTCGCGATCGACGACGCCGAGCTCGGCCGGCATCCTGACCCTGGACCCGGGTGACATCGACGCGACGCCCGACGCCTGGAAGGGCGGCTACCTGGTCCTGCAGCCCTGGGAGTACGCCCGGATCCCCGCGCTGAAGGCGAAGAACCCGAACCTGAAGATCCTGATGTACAAGGACGTCTCCGCCACCCGCAAGGACGTCGAGTGGGCGACCGGGATCGCCTCGACCGGCGTCACCTACCAGGAGGCGGCCGCGAACAACTGGCTGCTCACCGACGCCGGTGGGCGCGTCATCGAGTGGTCGGACTGGACCGGCCTCTACCCGGCTGACATCGGCCGGGCCGGCTACCAGCAGCGCTGGGGCGACAACGTGCTCGCCGAGCTGCGGAAGTACCACTGGGACGGCGTGATGATGGACGACACGCTGACCTACCTCAGCCACCCCACGGTCGGCGACCGCAAGTCCGTCCAGATCCCCACCGACCAGGCGATGTACGACGCCACCGAGTCCTTCCTCGACCACGTGGCCGGTCGGATCAAGCAGGCCGGGTTCATGGCGGTCCCGAACGTGACCGTCGAGTGGAACACCTGGCGTGCAGTCATGGAGGACTGGACCCACTACGTCTCCGGCTGGGAGAACGAGTACTTCGTCAAGTGGGGCCTGGACCGCAGCGGCGCCCGGTTCGTCGGCGCGGACTGGCAGTGGAAGATGGAGATGTCGGCGTGGCTGGCCGACCGCAACGTCCCGCTCCTGGCGATCACCTACAGCAACCGTGACGACCTCGCGATCCAGACCTACCACCGGGCGACCTGGCTGCTGACCTGGAACGGCCGGACCGGCGCCAGCATCTTCGTCCCCTACGAGGCCAACGTCGACCACTGGACCGCGCGCTCCACGGTCGCGATCGGCACCCCGACCGAGGCCCGGCACGTCGTCGGGAGCACCGGGGTCTGGCGGCGCAACTACACCGCCGGCACCACGCTGGTGAACCCGACCACGCAGGCTCGGAGCATCGACGTCGGCCCCGGCTACTACCGGCTGAACGGCCGGCAGGTGACCAGCGTCAACGTCCCCGCGCTCTCCGGCGTCATCCTGCGCCGCAGCTGACCGCGTCCCGACGACCCGCCGCCGGCATCGCCGGCGGCGGGTCCGTCCTGTCCGGGCCCTGGCCGTCCCATCGTCCGGCCACGTGACCACAATGGCCCCATGCCGAGCTTCGAGTTCGAGGGCAAGCGCCCGAGCGTCCACCCGGAGGCCTTCGTCGCACCGACCGCGACCCTGATCGGCGACGTCACCGTCGAGAAGGGTGCGAGCGTCTGGTACGGCGCCGTGCTGCGCGCCGACATCTGCACGATCGTGGTCCGTGAGGGCGCCAACGTGCAGGACAACTCGGTGCTCCACGCCGCACCTGGGGAGACGCTGGTGATCGGCAAGGACAGCACCGTCGGGCACGGCTGTGTCGTGCACTGCCGCGAGGTCGGCGAGCAGGCGCTCGTGGGCAACGGTTCGACCCTGCTCGACCACGCGGTCGTCGGCCCACGCACACTGGTCGCGGCCGGCTCGGTCGTCACCCCCGGCACCGAGCTGCCCGGCGGCGTCGTGGCAGCCGGCGTACCGGCGAAGCCGATGAAACCGATCGAGGGCACGTCGTCCGAGCTGTGGGTCGACGGCAACCCGCCGTACTACCAGGAGCTCGCGCGCCGACACCGCGACGGCGCCGTCGAGATCGAGGCGGGCGCATGAGCGTCCGGGTCGAGGTCGACGGTCCGGTGACCACGGTCGTGATCGACCGGCCGGAGGCGCGCAACGCCGTCGACGGCCCGACCGCCGCGGCGCTGGCCGACGCCTTCCGCGCCTTCGACGCCGACGCGTCGCAGCACGTCGCGGTGCTGTACGGCGCGGGCGGCACCTTCTGCGCTGGAGCGGACCTCAAGGCGATCGGTACCGAGCGCGGCAACCAGGTCACCCCGGACGGCGACGGGCCGATGGGGCCGACCCGGATGCGGCTGTCCAAACCGGTGGTCGCGGCGATCGAGGGGCACGCCGTCGCCGGCGGTCTCGAGCTCGCGCTCTGGTGCGACCTGCGGGTCGCGGCGGGCGACGCCGTCCTCGGCGTGTTCTGCCGCCGCTGGGGCGTGCCGCTCATCGACGGCGGCACCGTGCGACTGCCGCGGCTGATCGGGGTGAGCCGTGCGATGGACCTGGTGCTGACCGGGCGTCCCGTCGACGCCTGGGACGCCGAGCGGATGGGCCTGGTCAACCGGGTGGTGCCCGTCGGCCAGGCGCGGGCCGAGGCCGAGGCGCTCGCCCACACGCTGGCCGCCCTGCCGCAGGAGTGCCTGCGCCAGGACCGGCTCTCGCTGCTCGAGCAGGAGGGCCTGACCGATGACGAGGCGATGGCGAACGAGCTGCGCCACGGGATGACGTCGCTCGCGGCCGGCGCCCTCGAGGGTGCCCAGCGCTTCGCCGGCGGCGAAGGCCGGCACGGCGCGCCGGCCTAGCCGTCCCGGCGCCCGACGATCAGCCGCGCGCACCCCGGGAGGTCGGCGCGTCGTGGCACACGGCGACCAGCTGGGCCGCACCGTGCCGGTGGTAGACGCGCCAGCCGGCGTCGAAGCTGACGTGGCGCAGCCGGCCGGTCGCCGTACGGACGACCGCGGAGCGGGGCACGCTGCGGTCGCCGAAGCCGGTCGGGGAGCAGTCGTGCGCGTCGAGCACCTGCTGCAGGTGGTCGGGCGCGTCGTCGACGGGATAGCCGGAGTAGCCGGAGTATCCGGGGCCGGACTCCGACCCTGAGAAGCCGGAGAAGCCGGACTGCGAGGTGGTCTCGACCGACGTGCCCCAGGCGGCGGCGACGATCGAGCCGACGAGCGCCACCTTGACGGCGCCGAGCGTCACCCGCGCGCGAGCCGGAAGACGGTGCGACATGGTTTCCTCCGTGAGCCAGTCCGGTGCACGCGTCCCCCCACGGTCGGCGTGCCTCCCTCTCCCGCGCTGCTCAACGAGGGACGGGGCGCGGAGGTGACGGCTCCGGTGGGGGAGGATGGGTGACATGCCCCATGCCAGCCCGTGGTTCGACTCCCCGGACGACGCGTCCGCCCGCCTCGCCGAGCAGGGCTACCTCGCCGACCCCGCGACCGCCACGACGGCGTACCTCGCGGGCGCGCTGGGCAAGCCGCTCCTCGTGGAGGGGCCGGCCGGCGTCGGCAAGACCGAGCTCGCCAAGGCCGTCTCACGCGTCACCGGTGCCGAGCTCGTCCGGCTGCAGTGCTACGAGGGCCTCGACGAGGCCCGGGCGCTCTACGAGTGGAACTACAAGAAGCAACTGCTCCGCATCCAAGCGAGCGGGGAGCAGTCGTGGGAGGAGACCCACGACGACATCTTCACCGACGAGTTCCTGCTGACCCGCCCGCTGCTGACCGCGATCCGGCGCGACGAGCCGACCGTCCTGCTCGTGGACGAGGTCGACAAGACCGACGTCGAGGTCGAGGGCCTGCTGCTGGAGGTGCTCTCGGACTTCCAGGTGACCATCCCTGAGCTCGGCACCGTCGCCGCGGTCCGGCGGCCGTACATCGTGCTCACGTCCAACGCGACCCGCGAGCTGTCCGAGGCGGTCAAGCGCCGCTGCCTCTACCTCCACCTCGACTACCCCGATGCCCAGCGGGAGCGCGAGATCGTCACCGGCCAGGTGCCCGACCTCGACACCCGGGTCGCCGAGCAGCTCGTCGCCGCCATCGGGCGGCTGCGCGACCTGGACCTGAAGAAGTCGCCCTCGATCGCGGAGTCCGTCGACTGGGCCCGCACCCTGGTGGCGCTGGAGATCGGCGAGCTCGACGAGAAGGCGATCGCCGACACCCTCGGCGTCGTCCTCAAGCACGCCTCCGACCAGGACAAGGCCGTGCGGGAGCTGCGGCTGAGGTCGTGACCGGGTCATGAGCGGCCTGGTCGACCGCCACATCAGCTTCCTGGAGGCGCTGCGCGCCGCCGGTCTCCCCGTCTCGCTCGCCGAGGACCTCGACGCGATCGCCGCCCTGCGCGCGCTGGACTGGGACCGGCGCGAGGTGGTGCGAGCCGGGTACGCCGCGACGCTGGTCAAGAAGCAGTCGCAGCGGCCGACCTTCGACGTGCTCTTCGACCTCTACTTCCCGCGGCTGGTCGGTGACGGTGCCGCCGCGGCGGCGCGGGACGAGGACGACCAGCAGCAGGTGGCCGACAACGCCGAGGCGCTGACGGCCTTCCGGGCCGAGCTGCTCGACGCCCTGTCCGAGGCCGACCAGCAGGCGCTGCAGGAGCTGGCGGCCGAGATGGTCGCCCGGTTCGGGGCGATGCCGGGCCGCGGACCGGGGCTGTCCTCGTGGTCGGCGTACACCGCGCTCCAACGGGTCGCGCCGGCGGAGCTCGTGGACCGCATCGTCTCGGCGCTGCTGGCCGAGGGGCGCACCGACGACGAGGCGCGCCGCGAGGCCGGCCGCCGCGTCGGCACCTTCACGGGGATGGTCGAGTCCGACGCGCGCCGCCGGATCGCGGAGGAGAAGGGCCCCGACCACGTCGCGAACGTGGCCGTGCGGCCCTCCATCGACCGGCTCGACTTCACTGCGGCCCGCCGCGCGGACCTCGAGCAGATGCGGCGCGAGATCTACCCGCTGGCGCGACGGCTCGCGACCCGGCTGACCCAGGAGCACCACGCGAAGCGACGTGGCCCGCTGGACTTCCGGCGTACCGTCCGGGCGTCGATCTCCACCGGCGGCGTCCCGATGGTCACCCACCACCGACCCAAGCGGCCGCACCGCACCGAGCTCGTCGTGCTCTGCGACGTGAGCGGGTCGGTCGCGAACTTCGCGCAGTTCACGCTGCTGCTCGTCTACGCGCTGCGCGACCAGTTCGAGAAGGTGCGCGCGTTCACCTTCATCGACCACGTGCACGAGGTGACCGAGCACTTCCGGCCGGGCGCGGACCCGGCCGACGTCCTGGCCGACCTCGCCGCGAGCACGGCCCACGCGGCGCTGTGGGGGCGGACCAACTACGGGCGTGCGTTCGCCAAGTTCGAGGAGAACCACCCCGACGCCCTCGGGCCCAAGTCCTCGCTCCTCGTCCTCGGTGACGCGCGGTCCAACTACAGCGACCTCCACCTCGAGGTGCTGAAGCGGCTCGCCGGCTCGGCCAAGCACGCCTGGTGGCTCAACCCCGAGCACCGGCGGCACTGGGACACCGGCGACTCCGCCGCGACGAGGTACGGCGAGGTCGTGCCGATGGTCGAGTGCCGCAACCTGACCCAGCTCGGCGAGTTCGTCCACGACATCCTGTGAACCCGGCCTCCGGGGGCGGCGCTCAGGTCAGGTAGCCCAGCTCGTGGAGCCGGCCGACCTCGGCGCGCAGCTCGGAATGGTCCGAGGCGTCGACGGCGCGACCGGCGGTGACGTAGGCGGCGCCGCCGACGGCACCGGAGGTGTCCACCACGACCGTCAACCGGTCGTCGGCGGCGGCGTTGACCAGCGACCCGAGGAGGGCCACCGGGTCCGACCGGTCCTCCAGCGACAGCACCCGCACCCCCGGCGGCACGCGGGGCACGAGCGCCGCCGGCGCGCCCGCCGTGACGACGTGGTCGACGGTGAAGGGCAGGTCCGCGCGGCCGGCGACCTCGACGGCGGCCGACCCACCCTGCCCGGAGCCGACGAGCAGCACGTGGGCGTCCGGGCCGACGACCTCGGCGATCGTGGATGTGGCCGCGGCGGCGTACGTCGTGCGGTCGCCGACCACCAGGCGCAGCCGGCCGATCCCGGCGTACGGACCGGGCAGGAAGGCCACCCACCGGGCCGGGCCGACCTCGCGCACGGAGACGGCGGTCGACGTGGCGAGGGCGGCCATCAGGTCGCCGACCCCGCTGAACGGACCGACGCCGTCGGTGGTCGCGCGCGGCTCCGCGGCCTCGGTCACCAGGGGCCCTGCCACGTCGCGGAGCGCCGGTCCGAGAGCAGCGGCGAAGGGCTCCGCGCCGACGTCGCGGAGGCCCGCCCGCACGGCCGGGGCGGAGGGCTCGGCCGTGGTCAGCAGGGACCGGAGCGGGAGCCCGTCGAGCAGCCCGTCGTTGCCGGCGACGTGGTCGAGGAGCTCGGGGTTCTCGGCGATGAGCTCGTCGAGGTACGCCGTCACCTCCTCGCGGTCGAGCGCGTCGGTCTCGATGAGGCCGGCCGAGACCACGGCACCGCCGAGGGCGACGTCGGGCGCGAGGTAGCCGACGGCGCGACCCGCGATCGCGCCGAGCGTGCGGGACGCTGCGGCGCGGAGGTCGTCGATCCACCGGTAGGTGAGCACCGTCGCGCGCACCGCGAGGGCGTCGGCGTCCAGCTCGATCGACCGCGCGAGCAGCCCCTGCTGCCCGGTCGTCGCCGCGCGGACGTCGTGGTCGAGCTGCTCGAAGGTCGTGGGCGCCAGCTCGGCCGACTCGGCCACGTCGGCGTCGCCGAGCACGCGCTCGCCCAGGGGCGCCCGGGCGCGCATCTCCCGGCCGGTCTCGTCGAGGAGGTCCGCCAGCCCGAGCAGCTCGTCATAGCGCTCGGTGCGGCTCACGGGGGTCGTCACGCCCGCACCTCCGCGAGCACCGGAGCCAGCTCGGTGGCGAGGTCGGCGGCCTCGACGCGCCGCACCTCGAGGCGGTCGCCGGCCTCCGTGCGGTGCGTCCGCAGCGCGTGCCAGCCGTCGGCGAGCAGGAGCCAGGAGACGACGCCCGCCACCGTCGTCTGCTTCCCGGAGATGTCGGCGACGAGCGCCCGCAGGCGTCCCGCGGTCTCGGTCGACAGGGCCGCGAGCACGGGCACCACGTCGAGCCCGATGTCGTGCTGCGCCGCCAGCGCGCTGAGGAGGCCGTCTCGACGTGCCGGCTCCGCCTCGGCTGCGGCGTCGACGAGCCCGTAGGGCAGGTCGAGGAGCGCGGGCACGGCGGACGGGCCGGTCGGGACGTGCTCCGGCAGGACGGCTGTGCGGGCCAGCTCCGCGGCCCACCGCTCGGCGGGGAACCAGGAGAGCTCGAAGACGATGCCGTCGGCCGTCGCGAGGGAGGCGACCGCCCCGCCCCGCTCGCGGTGCCACGCCCGCACCCGCACGTCCCCGACGGTGACGTCGAGGTCGACGGCCACGCGCGGGCTGGCGAGCAGCCCGATCGCGCCGGACAGGCCCTCGTCGAGCACGTCGCCGACGAGCAGCCCGCGGCGCGCGAGCGTGGCGCGGGGGTCGTGCAGGCGCCCGAGCACGGCCTGGAGGTCGAGGCGGTCACCGGTCCCGGGCGTGCGGCCCAGGCGATCGTCCAGCCGCTCCTCGCGTCCGGCGCCGGTGCCGGGCGGCTCGAACGGCAGGGGAGCGCCGCCGGCGTGCTCGGCCACGACCAGCAGCTCGGGCCGGGTGAGCGAGAGCCGACGGGGCAGCGCGCCGAGGGCGCCGCCGGCTGCGGGCGGGACGGGTGGTGCGGCGCCGAGGTCGACGGTCACCATCGACGGGCCTCAGTGACCGCGCAGGTCGACGGCGAGCCAGTCCTGGTGTCCCGGTGGTGGGGCGACGAAGCCGTCACCCGGCAGCCGGTCGGCCCGCCGCCGCGCCTGTCGCTCCGCGGCGGCGATGGCGTCCTTGAGCCGGTCCACCTCGGCCACGTGGGCCTCGATCGAGTCCGCGGCGGTGTCGTGGCGGGCGGCGACCGCTCGCAGGTGGGCGGCGCGCTCGCGGACACGGAGGGCCAGCGCGTCGGCCGCGCGCCCGGTCCACCCCACGGCGTCGGTGCGGGCCACGAGCCGGTCCGCCAGGCCGCGGAGGTCGACTCCCTGCTCGCGGAGCTCGGCGGCGCGCCTGCGGATCACGTCCGTGTCGCCGTACATGAAGCACCTTCCTCCGAGTCGCCGGGTGCGTCGCTGGGGCGCATTCCCCGGACGGGGCGGGGCGAAACGCCGCTCACGGTGCCCGGACGACCTGGAAGACCTGGCTCGAGACGGTCGCCGTGGTCGGCCCGTCGCCGGCCAGGAAGCCTGCCCGGCGCAGGCTGTCGAGCTGCTCGACGACCGCCGGGTCGGCGGACGCGTCGACCGCGGCGGCGCCGTTCACGTAGTGCCAGTAGTCGTGGTCGCCGACGACGCCTTCGGCCCCGCCGGTGTCGGCGAAGGTGACCGTCACCTGCTGCACCGAGGTGGGGTTCGGGGCGCCGTCGGTGAGGGGGACGACGTCGCCCTCGTGCTCGAGGGAGAGCACGTGCGAGCCGGGTGGGTACGACGGCACCTGGGCCGTGGGCGATCCGGCCGTCACGACGTGGCCGACGTCGAACCTGCTGCCGCGCGCCAGGATCGCGGCCGCGGTCATCCCCCCGAGCGAGTGGCCGACGACCAGCACCGGGTCGTGCGGCCCGACGCCCGCCTGCGCCATCGCCTGCAGCACGCCCTGCTGGTAGCTGGTGTCCTGGCCGCCCATCGTCCGCAGGTCGGTGCCGAGGTCGCGGACGTCCTCGTCCTGGGTCCAGGGCAGGGTCGCCATGTCGTCGGTCCCGGGCAGGTAGACGATGTGGCGCACCCCGCCGGTCCCGGCGCCGAGCGTCTGCACCTCGATCGTCCCGTTGTGCGGCGAGTCGGCGCCCGAGGACAGGGCGGCCACGTGCTGGAGGTGGCCGATCAGGTCGTCGAGGTCGCGGGGCTGGGTGGTGGAGCCGGGCACCACGTCGTCGGTGGCGCGCACCGCGGGGTGTCCATCGGACCCGTAGCCGAGCGCGACGAGGCCGGCGTTCACGGGCGGGTCGGTGAGGCCGAAGGCGTGCTCGACCAGCGCGTCGTCGAGTCTCAGCAGCCAGGCGCGGACCCGCTGGTCGCCGGCCTCGAGCAGCGCGACCGCCTCGCGCACCAGCACGGCGTCGCGCTCCCAGGTCCAGGACGCCGCGAGCACGCCGTCCGGTCCTGCGGTGGCCGCGACCACCGCGGCCTCCGCGACCGCGAAGCTGACCGGCGACAGCGGCGCGGACGCCACGAGGTCGGGGTCGGCCGCGACGCGGACGCCGAGCCCGGCCCAGTCCCGCAGCTCGTCGCCGGCGAGGTCGAAGGCGGCCGCGAGCGCCCGGACCGAGGCGTACGCCGCCGCCAGCCCGCCCGCGCCGCCCCAGACGTGCGTGATGCTGGCGTCGCCCCCGGAGGTCGTCACAACAGCTCCTCGAGCACGCTCCGCGGCCCCTGCAGCAGGTCGAGGGCCAGGTCGACGTCGCGCGCGTGCCGCTCGAGGGCCTCGGCGGCGTCCTCGTGCAGCGCGGCGGTGCGCAGGAGCGCGAGCACGCGCACCTCGACGTGACGGCGCAGGGCCTCGGCGGCGACGCCCTGCCAGGCGACCTCGCGGGCGCTGGCCGAGAGCCGGGCCGCGAGGTCGCGGACCTCCTCGGCGCGCTCGCGGAGCCGGCCGGCCAGGGCCCGGATGGCGGCGGTGTCTCCCCACATGCCGGCAGCGTCGCCGGAGCGACGCTGTGGAGAAACGTCAGCGGTCGACGACTGTGGAGAGACGCTCGAGCGCCGCCTCGATCACCGGTCCCTGGCCGGCGAAGCTGAGCCGGACGAAGCGGCCTCCGTCGACCGTGTCGAAGTCGATCCCGGGAGCCATCGCGACGCCGGTGCGGGCCAGGACGTCGTGGCAGAACGCCATCGTGTCGTCGGTCAGGTGCCCCACGTCGGCGTAGACGTAGAAGGCGCCGTCCGCGGGCGCGAGCCGGGTGATGCCCAGGCGCGGCAGGCCGTCGAGCAGCAGCGCCCGGTTGGCGGCGTACCGGCGCACGTGGCCGTCGAGCTCGTCGTACGACGCGTCGTCGAAGGCCGCCAGGCAGGCCCGCTGTGCGAGCACCGGAGGGCAGATCGTGAAGTTGCCGGTCAGCACGTCGGTCGCCCGGCGCAGCCGGTCGGGGACGAGCATCCAGCCGATCCGCCACCCGGTCATCGAGAAGTACTTGGAGAAGCTGGAGAAGACCACCGCCTCGCGGCTGGTCTCCCACGCGCTGCGCGCCAGCGGAGCGCCGCCGTGCGTGAGCGGCGCGTACTCGATGCCGTGGTAGATCTCGTCGCTGATCAGCTGGATCCGCTCGGTCTCGCAGTACGACGCCAGCGCGGCGAGCTCGCCGGGCAGCAGCATCGTGCCGGTCGGGTTCGCGGGGCTGGCGACGACGAGTCCCTGGACGTCACCGAGCTCGGCGACCTGCTCGACGGTCGGCTGGAACCGGGTCTCGGGCCCGGTCGGGATCTCGACGACCTCGCAGCCGAGCGCGGCGAGGACGTTGCGGTAGCAGGGGTAGCCGGGTCGGGCCATGGCGACCCGGTCGCCGACCTCGAAGGCGGCGAGGAACGCCAGCAGGAACCCGCCGCTGCTGCCGGTCGTCACGACCACCTCGTCGGGGTGCACGTCGATGCCGTGCGTCCGCTCGTGGTGGGCGGCGATCGCCTCGCGCAGCTCCAGGATCCCGGCCGCCGGCGTGTAGCCGAGCGGGTCACCGGAGTCGAGCAGCCGCTTGGCCTCCTCGCGCACCGGCGCCGGCGCCCCCGTGGACGGTTGCCCGGCCAGGAGGTCGAGGAGGTCGCCGTGGGTGCGCTGCCGGGTGCTCGCCGCGGCGAGGAGGTCCATCACGTGGAACGGCGGCACGTTCGCCCGGCTGGCCACCTCCCACCTGGTCATGGGGCGAGCCTAGGGGCGGAGGTTGCGAGTTTCGTCGGGCGGCCGACGATTTCCGGGGCGGGACGACGAAGCTTCATCGTCCCGCCGCGGATTTCATCGGCCGGCCGACGAAACTCGGGTGGCAGCAGCGGCCCGCCCGGCCCGCCGCCCGAAGAACGACCCCTCGCCGAGCTGGGTGCCCGAGCAGTAGCCCTTGCCGTCCTGGGCGATGTTGGAGGCGCAGGCGCCGGCGGCGTACAGGCCGGGGATGACCGACCCGTCGGGGCGCTGGGCCTCGCCGTCGACGGTGACCCGGATGCCGCCGAGGGTGAAGCCGGCGTACATCGCGTGCCCCAGGCGCAGGTCGAAGGCCGCCCACGGCCCGGTGTCCTGGGGCGCCAGCCACTCCGCGCCCTTGTGGAGGTCGAGGTCCTCGCCGGCCGCCGCCATCTTGTTGTAGCGCTCCAGCGTCGCCGCCACCGACCCCGCGGGCAGCCCGAGCGCGGTCTCGAGCTCGTCGATCGTGTCGTAGGCGTCGATCATCGGCACCAGCATGGAGTAGCTGGCGAGCTCGCCGTGCTCGCTGTCGACGATGAGGTACGCCGCGGAGTCGCGCTGCTCCATCACGAACTGCGAGGTCCGCGAGTGGTAGCTGTCCTCGGCGACGAAGCGCTGGCCGTCCTCGTTGACGATGACGCCGGTCATCAGGATCGACGGCGGGTAGAACGGCGCGGTGATGAACGGCTCGGTCATGTGCTTGAGGTCGGCCCCGACCGACCGGCCCAGGCGGATGCCCAGGCCGTCGTCGTACGTCGACCCGAGGGTGAACAGCTTCGAGCCGAGTGCCGGCGTGTACTCGGCGACCATGTCCTTGTTCATCACGAAGCCGCCCGCGGCGAGCACGACCCCGCCGGCCGCGACGACGCCGGTCTCCTCGTACCGTCGCCACGCCAGGCCGACCACGGCGCCTGCGTCGTCGGTGACCAGGTGGGTGGCGGCGGTCTCGTACCTGACCTCGACCCCGGCCTCCTCGAGCCGGTCGCGCAGCAGGTCGAGCACCAGGCGGGTGCCCTCGGTGTCGCCCGGCACCGGCACCTTGTGCCCGCGCGGCGCGGGGACCGCCTGCTCCTTGAACGGCCAGACCTTCTCGTTGCCGGTGAACATCAGCCCCTGGGTGCCGGGCTGGATCACCGCCTTCTCGGGGTAGAAGGAGCGCTCGAACTCGAAGCCCAGCGACTCCAGCCAGTCGAAGTGCTCGACCGAGCCGTCGCAGTAGGCGCGGATCTTGTCGTGCTCGGGCTCCTTGGAGACGGCGACGAGGTACTTGTACATCTCCTCGGGCGAGTCCTCCCAGCCGGTCGCCTGCTGCACGGCCGTCCCGCCGCCGAGGTAGAAGTGCCCACCCGACATCGACGACGTGCCACCGTGCACCGCGGCCCGCTCCAGCACCAGCACCCGCGCCCCGGCGCGCGCCGCCTCCAGCGCCGCGCACCCGCCGGCGATGCCGAACCCGACCACCACGACGTCGTACCGCTCCGGATCCGCGCCGAGCGCGGCGGAGCCGAGGACGTCGGGCAGGGCGGTGCCGCTGGAGCTCATGCGAGAAATCTAGAACAAGTTCCAGTTTCCTGCGACGTCGACCGTGTGCTGGTCCGCTGGTTGGTCTGCTGGCTGGTCCGCTGGCTGGTCCGCGTGGCCGGTCCGTCGGCGGGCCGACCCCACCGATAGACTCGGGCCCCGCGCCCCGACGAACGCCGAGGTGACCCGTGCTCGACGTCCACCAGCTCGACACGTTCGTGCTGGTCGGCTCCGTCGTCACGATCATCGCCATCCTGGCGGTGCGGGTCTCCTCACGCGCGGGCCTGCCGAGCCTGCTGATCTACCTGCTCATGGGCGTCGCGCTCGGCGAGTCCGGGATCGGCATCCCGTTCGAGGACGCCGAGCTGGCGCACTCGCTGGGCTTCGCGGCGCTCGCGGTCATCCTGGCCGAGGGTGGTCTGACCACCAACTGGCGGCTCATGCGTCCCGCGGTCCGCCTCGGCGTCTCGATGGCGACCGTGGGCGTCGCGATCTCGGTGGCCGTGGTCGCGGTCGGGTCGCACTACCTGCTCGGGCTGCCCTGGGAGCTCGCCCTGCTGCTCGGCGCCGTCACGTCACCGACCGACGCGGCCGCGGTGTTCTCGGTGCTGCGGGTGGTGCCGCTGCCGAAGAAGCTGACCGGGGCCCTGGAGGCGGAGTCCGGGCTCAACGACGCCCCGACGGTCGTGCTGGTGACCCTGGTCTCGACCGGTGCCGCCGCGGAGCACGGCGTGCTCGCGGTGCTCGGGATCATCGTCTACGAGCTCTTCGCCGGCACTGCGCTCGGACTCGCGGCCGGCTTCGGTGGGGCCTGGGTGATGCGCCGGGCGGCCCTGCCCTCCTCGGGCCTCTACCCGCTCGCCGTGCTGACCCTGGCGTTCCTCGGGTACGGCGCCGCGGCGGCGGTCCACGCGTCCGGGTTCGCCGCCGTGTACGTCGCCGCACTCGTGCTCGGCAACGCCGACCTGCCGCACCGCACCGCCACCCGGTCGTTCGCCGAGGGGCTGGCCTGGCTGGCCCAGATCGGCCTGTTCGTCATGCTCGGGCTGCTGCTGTCGCCGGGGCGCATCGACCTCGAGATCGTCGGATACGCGATCGGGGCCGGGCTGATCCTGACGTTCGTGGCCCGGCCGCTGTCGGTGCTGGTGAGCTCGGTCGTGCAGCCGATGCCGTGGCGGGAGCTCGGCTTCATCTCCTGGGCCGGGCTGCGCGGCGCCGTCCCGATCGTGCTCACGACGATCCCGCTGGCCGAGGGCGTCACCGACTCGACCGAGCTGTTCGACCTGGTGTTCGTGATGGTCGTCATCTACACCCTGCTGACGGGCCCGACGCTGCCGACGGCGGCGCGGCTGCTCAAGGTGGCCCGGCGCTCGGAGCCGCGCGGGCTCGAGGTCGAGGTGGCCCCGCTGGACCGGGTGGCCGCCGACCTGCTCCAGGTGACGATCAGTCCGGGCTCGAAGATGCACGGGGTCGAGGTCGGTGAGCTGCGTCTGCCCACCGGCGCCTCGGTCTCGATGGTGGTCCGCGACCACGAGACCTTCGTCCCCGAGCGGCGGACCGTGCTGCGCCACGGCGACGACCTGCTCGTCGTCACCCCACGACGGCTGCGCTGGCGGACCGAGGAGCGGCTGCGCCAGGTCAGCGCCCACGGGCGCCTGGCCCAGTGGCTCGGCGGCCGCAAGCCCCGGCGTCCGAGCTGAGCCGGCCGGCGGCGTACTCGTCGAGCTAGTCGACCGGCGGGCTGCAGATCTCGACGTCCTCCTGGGCGACGACGCCGGCCGGGCCCTTGGTCAGCTTGGTGAACCCGTCGCCGACGATCACGCTGACGCCGACCCCCGGGCCGTCGCGCCGCTCGACGTCGACATCGCCACCGAGCCGGCTCGCGACCAGGAGCACGGCCGGGCTCTTCGGCTCGGTGGACCAGATCTGCACGTTGGGGACCCTGGCGCTGGTCGCGTTGCCGCTGTTGCCCTCGGGGAAGCCGGCGTCGTTGAAGGACTGCATCACCCGGGCGGCGAGACCCTCCCGGGTGCCGGCGTTGTAGACGCTGACCGTGACGTCCTGCGGGTAGACCTTCTCCCCGGCGTCGATGGTGCGCTGGACGCACAGGGCGGTGTCGACCTTGCCGGGCAGTGGGGCGGTGGCGGCCTGCCAGCCCCACAGGGCGGCGACGAGCAGGAGCAGCGCGAGCACCGACAGCGTCACGGCGGACCGGGTGCGCGCCGGCATCAGCTCTCCAGCGTGTGGACGCGGGCGTGCAGGACGTTGCGCTGCTGCAGGGCCGCGCGCAGGGCGCGGTGGAGGCCGTCCTCGAGGTAGAGCTCGCCCTCCCACTCCACGACGTGCGCGAACAGGTCGCCGTAGAACGTGGAGTCCTCGTCGAGGAGCGCGGCGAGCTGCAGCGTGTCCTTGGTGGTCACCAGCTGGTCGAGGCGGACCTGGCGCGGCGGGATGGCGGCCCACGCGCGGGACGACAGGCCGTGGTCGGGGTAGGGCCGCCCGACACCCACGCGCTTGAAGATCACGCGGCGAGTGTAACGACGCCCACCCCGGCCGGGTTCACCCCTGACGGGTGGGCGGCGGACGGTGCGCGCGCTCGCTCAGGCGGACCACCGGACGGCGTCGTCGAAGTAGTCGGCCAGGGCGTGGACGCCGCGCAGGTCGACCCGCTCCTCCATCAGGGCGGTGAGCGCCTGGGTGTGCCGCAGCCGCAGCTCCGCGCGCTGGTTGCGGAGCCGGTCCAGGGTGTCCGGGGTGGTGTCCGGGGTGGTGTCCGGGGTGTGCAGGGTGGCGGTGGGGTCGTCCATCTCGGCCTCCTCGTCGGGTCCGCCGGGTGGGGCGGAGCGTCGGTCGTCACTTCGGTCCTCAGCGTGCCGAAGTCAGGCTGCGGGGAGGTTGACCCGGTGTTACCAGCAGGTCAACGGGCTCGCGGGGGTGGTGACCTGCCTCACGGAAGTGGAATACGTTCTACCTCCGTGGACGACATCACCGCGATCAGCCAGCTCAAGTACCGCTACCTGCGCTCCCTGGACACCAAGGAGTGGAAGGAGTTCGCGGACTGCTTCGTGCCCGAGGCCACCGGCGACTACAACGGCCTGGTCTTCGCCGACCGGGAGGCGCTGGTCGCCTACATGCGCGAGAACCTCGGCGAGGGGCTGCTCACCATGCACCAGGTGCACCACCCCGAGATCACGGTCGAGGGCGACGGCGCCCGGGCCCGTTGGTACCTGCAGGACAAGGTGATCGTCCCGGCATTCTCGTTCATGCTCGAGGGTGCCGCCTTCTACGACGACCGCTACGTCCGCACGCCCGACGGCTGGCGGGTCTCGCACACCGGCTACCGCCGTACCTTCGAGATCACCTACGACCTCAAGGACCTGCCGGGCACCCAGGTGAAGGGGCCCGGCGAGCACACGCACGTGTAGCGGCGGGCGGCGGCGGCGGCGGGCGAGTTTTGTCGGCCGGCCGACGAAATCCGACCCGGGACGACGAAGTCTTGTCGTCCCGCATCGGAATCCGTCGTCCCGCCCCCGCCGAGAGCCGGGTCGCGCGGGCCCGGGCCGGCCCGCCCGCAACCGGGCCGAGCGGCGCAATTGAGCGATGAGGCACCGGCTACCCGCGGGTAACGGTCCCTGGGTGTTCCGTTGAACGGAGACGTCCGCCCGGCCGGCCCCGGAGCCCCGTCGGCGCAGGCCGCCGGCCCGTTCGCGCACCGCGTCGCTACAGCGTGGCTACAGCGTCGGCTCGCACCACGCCATCTGGACGACGTCGACACCCCGGTCGCGGGTGACGAGCCGGCCGCGGCCGGGCGGTGCGGGCTGCGGCTTCTGGGTGCCGAGCAGCGGACCCTCGTCCGGGCTGCCGGAGAGCAGCAGCCCGGGCATCGCCAGGTCGCGCAACGACTGGATCACCGGCTCGTAGAGAGCCCGCGAGGCACCCCCGGAGCGGCGCGCGACCACGACGTGCAGACCGACGTCGCGGGCCTGCGGCAGCAGCGGCGCCAGCGCCGCGACCGGCGAGCTCTGCTGGGTGGCGACCAGGTCGTAGTCGTCGACGAGCACGAACACCTCCGCGCCGCTCCACCACGAGCGGTTGCGCAGCTGGTCGGGCGTGACGTCCGGGCCCGGGATGCGGCCCTCGAGGTAGGACGCCAGGTCCCGCAACGCGGGCTGGGCCTGGGTGGCGGAGGTGAGGTAGTTGACCAGGTACTCCTCCGGGACCTCGCCGAGCAGCGACCGCCGGTAGTCGACCACGACCAGCTGCGCCTCCTGGGGGGTGTGCGTGCGCATCACCTCGTGCGCATAGGCCCGCAGCACCGAGCTCTTGCCCGACTGCCCGTCGCCGAAGACGAGCAGGTGCGGCTCGGTGTCGACGTCGAGCCCCACGGCCGCGAGCTCGCGCTCGTCGACCCCGACCAGCAGCCGCCGGTCGTCGGCGGGCGCCATCGACCTGACCTCCTCGAGCGAGATCCGGGCGGGCAGCAGCCTCAGCTTGGGTCCGGTCGGGCCCGTCCACGCCGCCGAGATGCGCTTGATGACGTCCTCGACGCCGTCGCCCAGGCTCTCGACGTCGGGGGTCCCGTCCACCCGCGGCAGCGCCGCGAGGAAGTGCAGCCGGCCCTGCACCAGGCCCCGCCCGGGCCGCCCCGCGGGGACCAGGGCCGCGACCTTGCGGTCGATCTCCGAGTCCATCGGGTCGCCGAGCCGCAGCTCGAGCCGGGTGCCGAGCAGGTCGCGCATCGCCGCCCGGAAGTCGGCCCAGCGCGCCGCCCCGACCACCACGTGGAGGCCGAAGGTGAGACCGCGGGTCGCGAGCTGCTGGATCTCGACCTCGAGGTCGTCGAAGTCGGCCCGCAGCGTGGACCAGCCGTCGACGACCAGGAACAGGTCGCCGTACCCGTCGTCGACGCGTCCCTCGCGCCGGCGCGACCGGTAGGTCTCGATCGAGTCGATGCCGTTCGCGCGGAAGTACGCCTCGCGCCGGTCGACGACGTTCTGGACCTCCGCCACGATCCGCCGCACCACGTCCGGCTCGGAGCGCGTGCCGACCCCGGCCACGTGGGGGAGCGAGGTGTACGGCGCGAACGTGCCGCCGCCGAAGTCGAGCACGTAGAACTGCGACTCCAGCGGCGTCGTGGTCAGCGCCATGCTCGTGACGATGGTGCGCAGCAGCGTGCTCTTGCCGCTGCGCGGGCCGCCCACGACCGCGACGTGGCCGCCGGCGCCGCCGAGGTCGACGGTGAGGGTGTCGCGGCGCTGCTCGCGGGGCCGGTCGACGGTGCCGAGCGGCACCACCAGGCCGCCGGCGCCGCGCCACCGCGGGGAGACCAGCCCGAGGTCCGGGTGCTCGTTGAGGTCGGTCATCAACGTGTCCAGGGTGTCCGGCACGTCGAGCGGCGGCAGCCAGACCTGGTGCGCGGCCGGCCCCTGGCCGGTCATGTGCCGCACGGCGATGTCGAGCAGGGACTCTGGTCAGTCGGCCGTCGCCCGGAGGGCGACGGGTCCGGCTCAGGCTCAGCAGGCTCGAGCGGGTCGAGCTTGACGACCTCGGAGATCGTGAAGGGCAAGATGCCCTGCACGTGCTCCACTCGTCGCGACGCACGCGGACCCGCCCCGACGGCGGGCCGGAGACGTACGCCGCCTGAACCGCAGCATGGTCGTCAGGTCCGGCTTGAGGTAGCCCAGGCCCGGGTCGGCGGGCAGCTCGTAGGCGTCCGGACGCCGAGCACGGTGCGCGACTCGGCGGCGCTGAACGTCCGCAGCCCCACGCGGTAGGACAGGTGCGACTCCAGGCCGCGCAGGCGGCCCTCCTCCAGCCGCTGCGAGGCGAGCAGCAGGTGCAGGCCGAGCGAGGGGCCGAGCCGGCTGATCGCCACGAACAGGTCGATGAACTCCGGCTGGCCGAGAGCATCTCGGAGAACTCGTCGACGACGACGAACAGCGAGGCAGCGGCGCCGGGTCCTCACCGCCGGCGCGGCCTTCTCGTAGTCGCGCACGGACGCGAAGTTGCCGGTCTTCGCGCAGCAGCTCCTGCCGTACGCACCATCTCCCCGACAGCGCGTCCTGCATGCGGTCGACGAGGGTGAGCTCCTGGGCCAGGTTGGTGATCACCGCGGAGACGTGCGGCAGGTCGGTCATGCCGGCGAAAAGGTCGCGCCGCCCTTGAAGTCGACGAGCACCATGTTCAGCTGCTCGGGGAGTGGGTGAGCGCGAGGCCGAGCACGAGCGTGCGCAGGAACTCCGACTTGCCGGAGCCCGTCGCGCCGATCACCAGGCCGTGCGGTCCCATGCCCTGCTGGGCGGACTCCTTGATGTCCAGGTGCACGACCGACCCCGCCTCGCCGAGCCCGATCGGGACGCGGAGACGGTCGCGGGCGGGACGCGGGCGCCAGGCCGCGGCAGGGTCGAAGGAGTGCACGTCGCCGAGCGCGAGCAGCTCCATGAAGTCCGCCGGCCCCGCGATCTCGCCGGTGCCGGGCTCGGCCACCCCGCTGGCGATGGTGTGCAGCGGCGTCAGGCGCCGGGCGAACGCCTCGGCGGTCGCCAGCGAGCACTGGTCGGCGCTGGCACGCACCGGCTCCTCGCGCAGCCGCAGCGCGAGCACCGGCACCCGGCCGCCGGTCGGCTCGCCCTCGAGCTGGATCCGCAGCCGGGTGGCGTCCTCGAGCTCGTCCCACCGCTCGGGGAGGTCGAGCAGGGTGACGCCGTGCAGGCCGTCGGGAGGTACGACGTGGTTGCCGGGCGGCAGCTCCCCACCATCGATCACCAGCAGCAGGTGGGGGGTGGCGGGCCGCTCGTCGGCGCCGAACCGGGGCCGTTCGCCCAGGTCAGGCGGCAGCAGCGCGGCGAGGTCGGAGAGCGAGGTGGACACCATCCGCATCGGCCCCACCGCGTCGGACTGCTGGGCGCTCTGGGCGTGCGGCAGCCACTTGACCCAGTCCCAGTGCGCCAGGTGCTGGTCGGAGGCGAGCACCGCCACCACGAGCTGGTCGGGGGAGTGGAACGCGGTCGCCGAGCAGATCAGCGACCGGGCGAGCGCCCGGGCCGGCTCCTCGGCCCCGCACACCTCGACCCGGTCGAACGCGCGCAGGTCGACCGACGCCGGCAGGTCGGGCTGCAGGCGGTGCACCACCAGGAGCCGGTGCAGCGCCGAGGCCGACGCCGGGTCCACCTGGTCGATGGGGGTGCTCTCGGGGGGCACCAGCTCCAGCGACAGCGGCTGGGCGCAGAGGCCGTAGCGCACGTGGAGGAAGTCGGGGTCCGACGGGCCGTGCTCCCAGACGCGGGAGCGCTCGTCCGCGAGCGAGGGCAGCGACGCGGGGTCCGGGTGGTGCCAGGTGAGGGCCCGGCGCTGCTGGTCGGCGGCCTCGCGTGCGACCTTGCGGACGTTGGCGAGATAGCGCAGGTACTCGGTGCGGGAGCCGGTCACCTGCTGCGCGCGCTGCTTCCGCTGCCGGTCGAGCTGGACGACGATGAAGCCGAGGGTCGCGAAGAGGAACATCCCGGCCGCGATGAACCCGCGGCCGCCGGTGGAGCGGCCCATGGTCGCGACCAGCACGATCGACCCGAGGCTGCCGAGCATCGGGATGGCGTTCATCAGCACGCCGCCGGCACCCTCGTTGGGCTCCAGCTGCGGCGGTGGCTGCAGCACGATCTGGCCGGTCGGCACCTCGGGTGCGTCCAGCCGGGCGCCGCGGAGCGTCGTCGTCACGTGCTGTCCCTACCCCTGGCTGCTGGGGTTGACGCCTGCCGATCGGGGGGAAGGGTGTCCGCGTGGCCGCCAACACCCAGGTGCACAGCCTCACCCACCCCGACCTCCTGGCGCTGACCGTGCACGGGCCGGCCGGGGTCGTCGACCTGGTCGTGCCTGCCGCAGCCTCCGCCGCCGACGTCGCCGAGGAGTACGCCCGGCAGTCGGGGTCGGCCGCCACACCCGACCTCCACACCCGCACCGGCGCCCAGCTCGCGCCCGACCGGCCGCTGGTCCGCGCCGGTGTCGTCACCGGCGACCTGCTGGTGGCGACCAACGACGGCCCGCGACCGGCCACCCGTCGTACGACGGCCGCACCCCTTGCCGCGCCGGCACCCTCGCCGGCGGCCGGGCTCGGGGGGCTCTGGTTCGCGGTGGTCGCCGGGATCGCGGCGCTCGCCGGCTGGTGCGCGGCCGACGCCGAGGGCGCGCTCCGCGACGCATCGCTCGGTCTCCTGGTCGCCGGTGCCGTGGTCGGGATCGTGCCGGTGGGCCGGTCGGTGGCGCGGCGCCTCGTCGTCGCACCGGTGTTCGGCGCCGCAGCCGCTTTCGGGCTGCTGTGGGACCCCCACCCCGAGCGCCTGCCGATGCTGGTGGGGGTCGCCGGTCTCACCGCGGCGTTGGTCGCAGCGGTCGGCCGGGCGCTCGACGAGCACGCCGAGGAGGCGCTGCGTGTCTGGGTGGTGGGTGGCTCCGCACTCTTCCTGCTCACCGGGCTGTGCACGCTCGCCGGCGCGCCGCCGCGGGTGGCGTGGGCCCTGGTCCTCGTGGCCGCGGTGCTGGCCGCCCGGTTCGTCCCCGGACTCGTGGTCGACGTGCCGGACCAGTACCTCATCGACCTCGAGCGGCTCGCCGTCACGGCCTGGTCGGCTCGCACCCAGCCGCCGGGCAAGCGGGGCCGAGCGGTCGTCCCGATCGGCGCGGTGGCCACCGTGGCCGGCCGGGGCACCCGCCTGGTCACCGCCGCGGGAACGGCGGTGCTGCTGCTCACCCTCGTCGCCGCGCCGATGGTGCTCGCCACGGCGACGCTGGCCATCGACCGGATCGGGGCGCGCTGCCTGGTGTTCTTCGCCGGCGCCGCGCTCCTGCTCGCCGCCCGCAGCCACCGCCACCCGGCGGCCCGCGGGCAGCTGCGCGCCGCCGGCCTGGCCTGCTGGGTGGTGCTGGCGGTCGCCCTGCTGCGGCTCGCCGGCGAGGACGCGCTGCGCTGGATGACGCTGGCCGCTCTCGTCCTCGGCGGGGTCCTCGTCGTCGCGGCGGTCGCGGTGGGCCGGGGCTGGCGCTCGGCGTGGTGGTCGCGCCGCGCCGAGGTGGCCGAGGGGTTGTGCGGGGCGCTGGCGCTGGCCTCGCTGGTGGTGGCCACCGGCTGGTTCCGCGAGCTCTGGGAGATCGCGAGCCTGTGGGAGCTGAGCTCCTGAGCCCGATCCCGGCCCGAGCCAGGATCCTGCTCTGGGCCGAGCCTGGGGATGGAGGTTTATCCGACAGGACCCCGGGTAATCGCAGGTTGTCCGGCTCGGAGGACACCTTGCCGGATCGCCATTGCAACCGACCTCGTCCACACGAGGCAACCAAGAGCGATTCTCTCGCGGCGAGGGCCGCGACGGGGGAAAAGGAGCGGCGACATGTCGCAGGGCGCACCGGAGATGGGACAGGGTGAGCGCACACTCACCCGGGCCGCGGGACTCGTGGCGGACGCGAAGGCCGACTTCGACTCGATGAGTCGCACGCTGGACGGCCAGATCGCCGGCCTCCAGGGCAAGTGGGCCGGCGCCGGCGGGAGCGCGTTCTTCGCGCTGCACCAGGCCTGGACCCAGAAGCAGCAGGTGATCACGAACGCGCTGAACGAGTTCGAGGCGTCGTTGACCTCGACCGAGCGCGACAACATGAGCACCGACGAGTCGCAGTCCGCCAACTACAACCGCTTCGCCGGCCGCCTCGGCTGAGGCGTGCCAGCTCGGGAACAGGAGTGACAGAGATGAGCCTCGACGGACTTCGCGTCAACCACGCGGGCCTCGACACCGCGGCCGAGGACCTCGGCCGCACCGTCAAGCAGATCGACGACCGCCTCAACCGTCTGGAGTCCGAGCTCGCGCCGCTGCGCAGCGACTGGACCGGTAGCGCCCAGCAGGCCTACCAGACCGCCAAGGCCAAGTGGGATGCGGCGATGCAGGAGATGAAGGGCCTGCTCGCCGAGACGGGGACGACCGTGTCCCAGTCCAACCAGGAGTACATGGCCGCCGACCAGCGCGGCGCCGCGTCGTTCGACATCTGACGCACACGATCGAACCGGAGGGGGTCGGCGCGGTGCGCCGGCCCCCTTCGCGGACCCGAGGGGGAGGGACATGACCCAGGCGCCGGTGCAGTCGGGGCTGGTGCGCGTGACCGTGGCGTCCGGCACCCGCCGCGTCGACCTCGTGCTGCCCGGTGCGGTGCCGGTCGCCGAGCTGGTGCCCGAGCTGGCACGCAGCGTCGGCCTGCTTGACCCGGCCACCGTGTACGGCGGCTACCGGGTCGTCACGGCCGAGGGGCGCGAGCTGGCGGCCGACGCCGGCCTGGTCATCCAGGGCGTCGAGGACGGCGGCCTGCTGACGGTCACCGCCGGGGTCGACGACCGCCCGCCCCGGGTCTACGACGATGTCGTCGAGGCGATGACCGACGTCGTCGAGCAGGAGCTGGCGCCCTGGGAGCCGGCCGCCGGTCGCCGTACCGCCCTGTGGGCGGCGGGCCTGCTGATGGCCCTCGGCGCGGTGGCCCTGCTGATCCAGCGCGGCTCGCTGCTGGCCGGGGTCGCCGCGGCCGTCGTCAGCGCAGCCCTGGTGACCGGGGCCGTCGTGCTCTCCCGTGCGCAGCGCGACGCCGAGGCCGCGGTCGCCGTCGCCTGGATGGCCGCCCTGTACGCCGGCGTGGCCGGCCTGATGCTCGTCACCGACGACCCGTTCTTCGGGCTGCCGGTGTCGGCCGCCGGTGGCGGCGCGATGCTCGCCGGGCTCGCCTGCCTGGTCGGCCTCGCCGAGGGCCGTGCCCTCACGATCCCGCCCGTCGTGGTCGGTGCGATCTTCCTGGCGACCGGGCTGGTGATGCAGGCGGCCACCTTCGACGCGGCCGTGGTGCTCACGACGTCGCTGGTGCTGGTCGTGGTCGCGGGCAGCGTGCTGCCGTGGCTCGCGCTCGGGGCGACCTCGACCTCGGTCGACCAGCTCTACAGCACGGCCGACATCACCGCCGAGCCCCGACCGATCGACGCGGCGCGGGTGCAGGCCGACGCGCGGGTCGCGCACGAGATCCTCGTCGCGGTCTCCGCGACGGTGGGGCTGCTGCTGACCCTCATCGCCCCGCTCGCCGTCTCGCTGGGTGTGGCCGGTGCGGTCCTCGCCGTCCTGTGCTGCGTGGTCGTCGTGCTGCGGACCCGTCAGTACCGCACCCGGTCGGAGGTCCTGGTCGGCCTGGTCTCGGGCATCGCCGGCCTGGTCTCCACCGGGATCGCGACGCTGTGGCTCCACCCCGACTGGCGCCCCGCCGTCGCGGTGGTCCTGGCGGCCAGTGGCGCGGTGCTGCTCGCTGTGACGATGCTGCCGTCGGCGCCCTCGGTGCGGCGCGGCCGGCTCGGGGACGTCGCCGAGTCCGTGGCCCTGCTGGCCCTGCTGCCGCTGCTGGTGGTCGCCATCGGCGTCTTCGCGGCCATCCGGGGCTGACCGCGGCGATGGCCACCAAGAAGGACCTCGTCGAGGCCTACTCGTTCAGCCGTCGGCGCCTGGTGACGGCGTTCGTCTCCGGGGCGCCCGGCGGACGGGAGGTCGAGCCGGCACGACCGGGCCGCACGATCGTCGGCGGGATCGCCCTGGCGGTGCTGCTCGCCGCCGGCGCCGCCATCGCCGGTGTCTTCGCCCCGCGCACGCCCGACGACTGGAACCAGCCCGGGCTGGTCATCTCCAAGGAGACCGGGGCGGCGTACGTCATCCTCGAGTCCGACCAGGACGAGCTGCGCCCGGTCATCAACACCACGTCCGCCAAGCTGATCCTCGGCGACGACGCGGAGCCCACGCTGATCTCCCAGGACACCATCGACGGCCAGCGGATCGGCGACGACATCGGCATCTTCGGCGCGCCCGCCAGCGTCCCGACCGCCTCGCTGCTGATCAACAGCGGCTGGACGGCGTGCACGGCCGACGAGCGGGGCGTCCGGGTCCGGGTCGCGCGGTCGAGCGACCTGACGACGACGCCGGGCGCCGGGCTCACCGTCCTCAACCACGGGCAGTACTACGTGGTGGCGCAGTCTGACCCCGCCGGGCCCGGTGCCGGCGGCTGGTTCGTCTACCCCGTGCCGGAGCAGCGCGCACGGGGCCTCGACCAGACCGACAACCTGCTCCAGCAGCTGCAGCTCTCCCCCCGCGGCAACGCGGTGCGGGTGCCGCGCGAGTGGATCGACCTCTTCCCCGTCGCGGCACCGCTGGACTGGAGCGCGTTCGACCTCGACGGCGCCGGCGACCCGCCCGACGAGCCGCTGCCCGGCGATGCGGCGAAGGCCGTCGTCGGGGACGTCCTCGAGACCGACGACGGCACCTACCGCCTGGTCACCCGCAGCGGGCCGGTGCAGCTCACGGACTTCGCGGCCCAGGTCTACCTCGACGTCGTCCTGCCCGACGGCCACGTCGCCCGTCCGATCCGGGTCGACAGCGCGCCCGCCGTGCGCAGCGGCGACAACTCGTTCCTCACCGACACCCGGTGGCCGGCCGCGCTGCCCACGCCGCTGACCACGGACCCGTGCGCCCGGCTGACCGCGGAGCAGGGCGAGGCCCCCACGGCCCAGCTCGCCTCGCCCGGGGACTCCTCGGCCGTCGGCACCCTCGGGAAGGGCGAGAAGGACCCGGTCGTGGACCCGGGGCGCGGTGCCTACGTCCTGTCGGGCGGCTGGTCGGGCGGGGCGACCGGCGCGGCGCCGTACCTCGTCGACGCCAAGGGTCGTGCCGACCCGTTGGGTGGCGCGGACGCCGCCTCGCTCCTGGGGTACGCCGACGTCCCGGCGCCGGTGGTCCCCGACAGCTGGGTCGAGCTCTTCCGCTGCGGGGTCGCGCTGTCGCAGGACGCCGCGCTCCAGCCGCCCAGCGAGCCGAAGGGCTCGGCGTGCGGGTAGTTCTGCTCCTGCTCGCGGTGGTCGCCGGCTCCGCGCTGGTCGGGGCGACCTCCGCGCCCGCGGTCGCCGACAACCCGTTGTGCAGCAGCGTCTCGTCCGACTCCGCCCCCGACGCGGTGACCTTCGGCAGCGGACCGCTCGGACAGCTCGACGTCCGGGAGGCCCAGCGCCTGGTGGAGCGGACTGCCCCCGACGGGCCGCCGGTGCGGGTGGCGGTCCTCGACTCCGGCGTCGACGACACGCACATCCCGGTGGTTGCGCGCCACTCGGCCGCCGGCGGTGGCGCGGTCACCTTCTTCCACGGCACCGCCGTCGCCGGCCTCGTCGCCGGTCAGCCGCGCGACGACGGCACGGAGGTCGGGATCGCGCCCGACGCCCAGGTCGTCGACGTGCGGGTCTACGACGGTGTCGACGACGAGGACGGCGAGCCGCTGACCCCGGACGGGCTCGCCGCCGGGCTGGAGTGGGTGAGCACGCACGCCGGGGACCTGGGCATCCGGGTGGCGAACGTGTCCCTCGCCGTCGACCCCTCCCCGCGGCTGGAGCGGGCGGTCCGCGCGGTCCAGCGCGCCGGGGTGGTGGTCGTCGCCGCGGCGGGCAACCGGCCCCAGGAGGGCGAGCCGTTCGACGAGGACTTCGCCGACGACGCGGCCTCGGCCGGCGAGGACGCGGCCGGCGTCCTCTACCCGACCAGCTACCCCGGGGTCGTCAGCGTGTCGTCGACGGCGGACGGGTCGGGTGCGACCGACGCGACGCAGTACGTCCTTCGCAACAGCCGCACCACGGTCGCCGTACCCACCTTCGACGCGGTGTCCTACGGCCTCGACGGCCGGCCGTGCGTGCTGGAGCCGCTCGCGACCTCGTGGGCCGCGGCCGAGGTCAGCGGCGTGCTCGCCCTGCTGTTCCAGCTCCATCCCGACGACAACGCGCAGCAGGCGGTGGCCCGGCTGGTGAACACCGCCAACGGCACCACCGACCTGGCCGCGCCCCTGGTCGGCGCCGGCGTCGTCCAGCCCCTCGAGGCGTTGACGCGCCCGCTGGACCCGGCTCGCGACGGCGCGGTGGAGCGCACCGTGGCCGCCCCGCACGACTCGGCACCAGCGACCGCGCCGGAGCCCCCCGACGACCTGCTGGCGGCCACCCGGGACGACGCGGTCTGGTGGGGCCTGGTCGGCGGCGGGGTGCTCGTGATCGCCCTCCTGCTGCGTCCGGTGCTCGCGCGCCGGCGCCGCTAGACCGACCGTCCCGCCCGCGGCCTCCTCACTCCTCGGCGGGGATCTCCAGCTGCCACGCGTGCGACGTGGTGCGGACCTGCTTGACGCGGTCGTAGGCGTGCCCGGGGTCCGTCAGGTAGCCACCGAAGGCGAAGAGCGAGCGGTCGCCGATCGCGAGCCCGGGCCGGCCGAGCTCCGGCTCGGGAGGCTCGACGGCGGTGAACGTGCCGGTGGCATCGTCGTAGACCGTGCTGTTCGAGAACACCAGCGAGCCGCCCGCCGGCGACCGTCCGGCGTCCCACAGCGTGGTCGGGCTGTCGACGGGGAGCCAGGGGAGCGGGTCCCAGGTCCCGGACGCCGGGTCGAGCGCGGCCGAGCGGGTGTCGGACTCGTCCGAGGTCACCCAGCCGGAGATCACCCGGTCGCCGGTCCAGTGCCAGAAGGAGCCGCGGAGGTCGGTCGCCGGGTAGTCGGTCCAGTCGCTTCCGTCCCAGAGCGCCGCGCTCGCCCGATCCAGGCCCTCGCCCATGACGACCAGCCCGGCCGGTGTCGGCACGAGGGTGCGCAGGACGCCGTCGGGAAGCCCGGGCCCGGCGGGGAGCGCGGACCACGACCCGGTCCCCAGGTCGAGCACCTGGACCGGGAGGTCCGCGCCGCCGGGGTCGTTCACGGCGAGCAGGTAGAGCCGGCCGTCCTGCGCGGCGATCGTCGGCATCAGCACCTCCTGTGGCGGCGGGGGCAGGCGCTGCCAGCTGTCCCCGGCGATGTCGTAGGCGAGGAGGTCGCCGAGATGGGCGACGAGCAGGGTGCCGTCGGCGAGTGCGGTGACGTCGTCGGTCCTGCCGCTCAGGTCCTCCGGGGCCGGAGCGATCGCGCGCCAGGACCGGGTCTGCGGGTCGTACGCCGCGCCGTCCTGGAGCGGCGTGCCGTCGTGGCCCGGGCCGACCCGGGTGCCGTCCAGGCCTCCGATGACGAGCGCTTCCCGGCCGGTCCAGGCGACCAGCGGGAAGTACCGGGGCGACAGCGGCATGTCCGGGACCCGGTGCCAGCCTGTCGCCGGCCCGGCCGGGAGCTCGCTGCGGGGCGGGTCCGTCCGCCCGAGCAGCGCGGCCCCGCCGACCACCACGGCGAGCACGGCGACGAGCGCCGGCACGGTCAGCAGCGCCGTCCGTCGGCGGTGCCGTCGGCGGGCGGAGCGGATGACGGCCTCGCCGTCGAGCCCGACCGGCGGGTACGGCGTCACGGACTGCAGCAGCTCGCGGACCTGGTCCTCAACGGCCATCGTGGGCCCCCTCTCCGAGCGCCTCGACGAGGCCCGGCGTGGTGCGCAGCTGGAACAGACCGCGGGACGCGTGCGACTTCACCGTCCCGACCGAGCAGCCGAGTGCGTCGGCGGTCTCCTTCTCGGAGAGGTCCTCGAAGTAGCGGAGCACGAGCACCGCTCGCTGGCGTGGCGGCAGGGTCGCCAGCACGGTCAGCAGCGAGAGGCGCAGGTCGGTCACCTCCGCGCGGGTCCCGCGCTCGGGCAGGTCGGCGGTCGGCAGCTCGCCGGTCCACCGTCGCCGGCGCCAGGACAGATAGGTCGTGAGCATCACCCGCCGCACGTAGGCCTCGGGGTGCTCGACCTCCTTGCCCCAGCGCGGCCACGACTTCTCGAGCGCGACCTGGACCAGGTCTTCCGCGAGGTGCCAGTCGCCGGTCAGCAGCCAGGCCGCCCGCATCAGCGCCGGTGACCGCTCGCTGACGAACTGCGCGAACTGCTCGCCGTCTCGCACTCTCGCCCCCTCCGTCGTCCTCACCAGTATCCGAGCGGTCAGGAGCCCAGAAGGTTGCGCCGGCCCTGCAGGTCCCCGGGCGTCGCGGCTGGACTTCGCGGGCAAAGCCTGGACTTGTCGGGTGTTGCAACACCCACTGAGTCCAGGGATCCCCGGGGTCAAGTCCCGTGAGGTGGTGTACGTCGGCGGATCCTTCGTTCGGGGGTTAGAAGTCGATTAGCCGGTCGTCGGGGTCCTCGCTTCCTGCGGGGTGCCAGTCGCTGTCGGGGTCGAAGATGTCGTCGGGCCAGGGGGCGGGGATGCCGTGTTCGTCGTGCCAGCCGGTGAGTGCCGGGGACGGGTCCGGAGTGCTCATGCGACGGGTCCCAGCTCGGGGACGGCGACGGGTTCACCGGCCGGCGGTGTGGTTGCGGGTGGTCGGCATCGGGCCAGGAGGTCGAGTCCGAGGTAGCGGCGGCCTTCGGCCCATTCGTCGTGTTGCTCGGCCAGGACCGCGCCGACGAGCCGGATGATGCTGGTCCGGTCGGGGAAGATCCCGACGACGTCGGTGCGTCGACGGATCTCACGGTTGAGGCGTTCGTAGCGCTTATAAATACGCCAGGCGATACCTCCGCCGAGGAGGGTACCGGTCGGTCTCGGAGGCGGCGAAATCGGCCAGGGGCGCTTTGGAGCGCCGGCGCGACCTCACCTACACTCGTCGCCAACCCCCCGTGTGGCGGCATCTTGCCCAACTCCCCCAGGGCCGGAAGGCAGCAAGGGTAAGCGAGCTCTGTCGGGTACGCGGGGGGCCTTCTCATGTCCGGGCGCCCGTCCCGGACCGGCTCGGGCACCGGCCGCTACCCCCTGTCGGACCGGCTGGTTAGGGTTCAGGCGTGGAGTCACCGCTCGCGCTGTACCGGCGCTACCGGCCCGAGACGTTCGCCGAGGTCATCGGCCAGGACCACGTCACGGCGCCGCTGCGGGCTGCCCTCGCCAACAACCGGGTCAACCACGCCTACCTCTTCTCCGGCCCGCGCGGCTGCGGCAAGACCACCAGCGCCCGGATCCTGGCCCGCGCCCTCAACTGCGAGCAGGCGCCGATCGCCGACCCCTGCGGGGAGTGCGACAGCTGCCGCGACCTGGCCCGCGGTGGTCCGGGCTCCATCGACGTGATCGAGATCGACGCGGCCTCGCACGGCGGCGTCGACGACGCCCGCGAGCTGCGCGAGAAGGCGTTCTTCGCGCCGGTGCGCAGCAAGTACAAGGTCTACATCATCGACGAGGCCCACATGGTCACCACGCAGGGCTTCAACGCCCTGCTCAAGCTCGTCGAGGAGCCGCCGCCGCACCTGCGGTTCATCTTCGCCACGACCGAGCCCGACAAGGTGCTGCCGACCATCCGGTCGCGCACCCACCACTACCCCTTCCGGCTGATCCCGCCGCGGCTGCTGTCGCAGTACCTCGGGGAGCTCTGCGACAAGGAGGGGGTCTCGATCGAGGCGGCCGCCCTACCGCTCGTCGTCCGGGCCGGTGCCGGGTCGGCGCGCGACACCCTCTCGGTGCTCGACCAGCTGCTCGGCGGCGCCGGGCCCGAGGGCGTGACCCACCAGCTCGCGACGGGGCTCCTCGGCTACACCCCCGACACCCTGCTCGACGAGGTCGTCGACGCCTTCGCGGCCGGCGACGGCGCCGCCGTCTTCGGCGTGGTGGACAAGGTGATCGAGACCGGGCAGGACCCCCGCCGCTTCACCGAGGACCTGCTCCGGCGGCTGCGCGACCTGGTGATCGTCGCGGCGGTGCCCGACGCGCCGGCGACCGGGCTCATCGACGTCTCCGAGGACCAGGGCGAGCGGCTGGTCGCCCAGGCCGCGCGCTTCGGGCCGGCCGAGCTCAGCCGCGCGGCCGACATCGCCGCCGCGGGCCTCACCGAGATGCGGGGCGCCACGGCGCCGCGGATGCTGCTGGAGCTGCTGTGCGCGCGGATCCTCCTGCCCGGCGCCGACCATGCCACCGACGGGGTGCTGGCGCGCCTGGACCGTCTCGAGAAGCGGCTCACGATCACCGGTACGCCGAGCACGCCGGTCGCCCACGCGCAGCCGGCGCCCGCCCAGGACCGTCCCGCCCCACCGCCGGCCCGTCCGGCCGCGCCCGAGCCCGGTCCGGAGCCGGTGGTCACCGCGGCGCTCCCCGCGGCCGAGCCGACCCCGGAGCCGGTCACTCAGGCAGATGAGCCCGCCGGCGAGCCCGCCGTGCAGCCCGCCGAGCCGCAGGCTGAGGAGCCCGCCGAGGAGCGGGCCGCGGAACCCACGCCCGAGCCGGCGCCCGAGCCAGCGCCCGCACCGGCACCCGCGCCGACCGCCGGCGCCCTCTCCCTGGTCGACGTCCGCCGGCTGTGGCCCGACATCGTCGACGCCACGAAGTCGCGCCGCCGCCTGGCCTGGATGCACCTGACCCAGAACTGCCAGGTGGTCGCCGTCGACGCGACCTCGTTGACCCTGGGCTTCGCCAACGCCGGCGCCCGCGACTCCTTCGTCAGCGGCGGGTGTGACGAGGTGCTGCGGCAGGCCGCCGTCGACGTGGTGGGTGCGAGCTGGAAGATCGAGACGATCGTCGATCCCGGTGCCCAGCCCGAGGGCACGCCCACGGTGACCCGCGCCGCCACCGCACTCGCCGACCCACCGGCCGACCCGCCGGCGCCGACGGCGGCGCAGCCCGAACCCGCGGCGCCGCCACGCGTCGAGCCCGCGCCGGAGGCGGTGCGCGCCGCGCGGGAGGCGATCCAGCAGACCCGGCCGACCGACGGGCCGCCGCCCGAGACCGGCCCGGACTGGGCGGCGGCCGACGCCGACGCCGACCCCGACGACCTCGACGCCGAGCACCAGGGCCTGAGCAGCGCGGAGCTGCTCCAGCGCGAGCTCGGCGCCCAGATGATCGAGGAGATCCGGCACCAGTGACGCCGCCCGACCGTTCATCAGTTGTGCCCACACCACCAGCACCACCACCAGTGAGAGGTGTCCGATGACCCAGAACCCCTTCGATGCGCTCGGCGGCGGGGGCTTCGACATGAACGCCCTGCTGCAGCAGGCCCAGCAGATGCAGGAGCAGCTGGCCAGTGCCCAGGAGCGCCTCGCCGAGACGGTCGTCGACGGCACCGTCGCCGGCGGCGCGGTCACCGTCCAGGTCAACGGTGTCGGTGAGCTGGTGGGGGTCGAGATCAAGGCCGGCGGCTTCGACGGCAGCGACCCCGACGACCTCTCCGACCTCGGCGACATGATCGTGGCGGCGTACCGCGACGCCAAGGGCCAGGCCGACGCCCTCGCCGGCGAGGCTCTCGGTCCGCTGGCCGGGGGCGGCCTGCCCGGCGAGACGCCGGGCCCGGGCCAGCTCGGCTTCTAGGACCGCACTTGTACGAGGGAGTGGTCCAGGACCTGATCGACGAGCTGGGGCGGTTGCCCGGCGTCGGTCCCAAGAGCGCGCAGCGGATCGCGTTCCACCTGCTGCAGGCCGACCCGGTCGACGTACGCCGCCTGGCCGACGTGCTCGTCGAGGTCAAGGCCAAGGTGAAGTTCTGCACCACGTGCTTCAACGTCTCCGAGGACGACCAGTGCCGGATCTGCCGTGACCCACGGCGGGACCCGACCGTCCTCTGCGTCGTGGAGGAGTACAAGGACGTGGTGGCGATCGAGCGGACGCGCGAGTTCCGCGGCCGCTACCACGTCCTCGGCGGGGCGATCTCGCCGATCGACGGGATCGGGCCCGACCAGCTGCGCATCCGCGAGCTGATGGTCCGGCTCGCGGACGGCACGATCACCGAGGTGATCCTGGCGACCGATCCCAACCTGGAGGGGGAGGCGACGGCGACGTACCTCACCCGCATGCTCAAGCCGCTCGGGTTGCGTGTGACGCGGCTTGCGAGTGGACTGCCCGTAGGTGGCGACCTGGAGTACGCCGACGAGGTGACCCTGGGACGCGCGTTCGCAGGAAGGCGATCCGCTGATGACTGACGTGACCCCGATGACCCCGCTGGACTCCGAGACCGAGGAGTTCGCCCTCCAGATCGCCGACCAGGTCGAGAGCTTCCTGATCGCCCTGCAGGCGATCGCGCGCGAGAACGACGGCGGCCGCGCCATCTCGCTGCTGCTGCTCGAGATCAGCCAGGTCCTGCTGGCCGGCGCCCGGCTCGGCGCCCAGCGCGACTTCACCCCGGCCGTGGAGTACCAGCCCGACGTCGGGCCCGAGCCCGACCTCGACGAGATGCGGCTGCGCCTGGCCGAGATGCTCGGCACGGTCGACACCTACAGCTACGTGTTCGACCCCTACGTGCCCGGCACGGTCGAGAGCCAGCTGTCCGACGACCTGACCAGCATCGCCACCGACCTCGAGAACGGGCTGCGTCACTTCCGGCTCGGCAACGTCCACGAGGCGCTGTGGTGGTGGCAGTTCTCCTACGTCTCCTCGTGGGGCAACCTGGCCGGCGTGTCGCTCAACGCGCTGCTCTCGGTCGTCGCCCACGACCGCCTCGACGCCGAGGTGGTCGTCGAGGAGGACGAGGAGCTGCTCGCCGTCGCCGATGAGATGCTCGAGGGCGGCGACCCCGCCGCTCGGTAGACTCGATGACCGCGAGGTCAGTCGAGCCAGTAGGGAACACCGTGGGCATTGTCGTGCAGAAGTACGGCGGATCGTCGGTCGCCGACCCGAACGCGATCAAGCGGGTCGCACGGCGCATCGTGGACGCCAAGAGGGCCGGGAACGACGTCGTCGTCGCGGTCTCGGCGATGGGTGACACGACCGACGAGCTGATCGACAAGGCCCAGGCCGTCAGCCCGGCGCCACCGGCACGTGAGCTCGACATGCTCCTCACCGCCGGCGAGCGGATCTCGATGGCGCTGGTCGCGATGGCGATCGCCGACCTCGGCTTCAGCGTCCGGTCGTTCACCGGTTCCCAGGCCGGCGTGATCACCGACTCCGCGCACGGCAAGGCCAAGATCATCGACGTCACCCCGGGACGGATCGAGTCGGCGATCGCCGACGGCCACATCGTGATCGTCGCCGGCTTCCAGGGCGTCTCCCAGGACACCAAGGAGATCACCACCCTGGGCCGCGGCGGGACCGACACCACCGCCGTCGCGCTGGCGGCCGCGCTCGGCGCCGAGGTGTGCGAGATCTACACCGACGTCGACGGCGTGTTCACCGCCGACCCGCGCATCGTGCCGGCCGCGCGCAAGCTCGACCGGGTCGGCACCGAGGAGATGCTGGAGATGGCCGCCTCCGGCGCAAAGATCCTCCACCTGCGGTGCGTCGAGTACGCCCGCCGCTACGACATCCCGATCCACGTGCGGTCCTCCTTCTCCCAGAAGGAGGGCACCTGGGTCATCCCGGACAGCCAGGCAGGAGACGAGGACATGGAGCAGGCGATCATCGCCGGCGTCGCGCACGACCGGAGCGAGGCCAAGATCACCGTCGTCGGGGTCCCCGACAAGGTGGGCGAGGCGGCCCGCATCTTCGAGGCGCTCGCCGCCACGGAGATCAACATCGACATGGTCGTGCAGAACGTCTCCGCCGCGAAGACCGGCCTGACCGACATCTCCTTCACGTTGCCCCGCACCGACGGCCAGACCGCGATGGGCGCGCTCGCGCGGATCCAGGACGAGGTCGGCTACGACCAGCTGCTCTACAACGACCAGATCGGCAAGGTCTCGCTCATCGGTGCGGGCATGCGCTCGCACCCGGGCATCACGGCGACGTTCTTCGCCGCGCTCGCCTCCGCAGGGGTCAACATCGAGATGATCTCGACCTCCGAGATCCGGATCTCGGTCATCGTCGACGAGACGCAGGTCGACGACGCCGTGCGCGCCACCCACACCGCGTTCGACCTCGACGCCACCGAGGTCGAGGCTGTCGTCTACGGCGGGACGGGGCGGTAGAGCCATGGGCCTCAACATCGGCGTCGTCGGCGCCACAGGCCAAGAATCCCCACCACGTTCTTCCCTCCCCCGCTTCGCTCCTCCGGGAACAACGCGTCGGGGACCCCTAGGAGCAGCATGAGTCTGAACATTGGAATCGTCGGGGCCACCGGTCAGGTCGGCGTCGCGATGCGCCAGATCCTCGAGGAGCGGGCGTTCCCGGTCGACCAGGTCCGGTTCTTCGCGTCCTCGCGCTCGGCCGGCACCGTGCTGCCCTTCGCCGGGCGCGAGATCGTGGTCGAGGACGCCGCGACTGCGGACCCGAGCGGACTCGACGTCGCGCTGTTCTCGGCGGGCGCCACCACGTCGCGGGCCGTGGCGCCGACCTTCGTCGACGCCGGGGTGATCGTGGTCGACAACTCCAGCGCGTTCCGCAGGGACCCCGACATCCCCCTCGTCGTCTCCGAGGTCAACCCCGAGGCGGCGGCCGGCGTGCTCGCGGCCGGTCGCGGCATCATCGCCAACCCGAACTGCACCACGATGGCGGCGATGCCGGTGCTCAAGCCGCTGCACGACGAGGCCGGGCTGGTGCGACTGATCGCCTCGACGTACCAGGCGGTCTCGGGCTCGGGCGTCGCCGGCGTCGACGAGCTCGCGACCCAGGTGGCCGCGGCGGGCGACAAGGCACGCGAGCTCGCGTACGACGGCGAGGCGGTCGCCTTCCCGGAGCCGGAGAAATACGCGCGGACGATCGCCTACAACGTGCTGCCGATGGCCGGGTCCCTCGTCGACGACGGGCTCAACGAGACCGACGAGGAGCAGAAGCTCCGCAACGAGTCCCGCAAGATCCTGGGCATCCCCGACCTGCGGGTGTCCGGCATCTGCGTGCGGGTGCCGGTGTTCACGGGCCACTCGCTGGCGATCAACGCCGAGTTCGAGCGGGCGCTGACGCCGGAGCGGGCGGCCGAGCTGCTCTCCGGGGCGCCGGGTGTGGAGCTGAGCGACATCCCCACCCCGCTGCAGGCCGCGGGCAAGGACCCGTCGTACGTCGGCCGGATCCGCCGCGACCCCGGTGTCGACGGCGACCGCGGTCTGGCGCTGTTCGTCTCCAACGACAACCTGCGCAAGGGCGCCGCGCTCAACACCGTGCAGATCGCCGAGCTGTTGCTCGCGCGCTGATCCCCGTCGAGTCGAGAGTTCCGTCGCTCGAGTCGAGAGTTCCGTCGCGGAACTCTCGACTCGACTGACGGAAGTCTCGATTCAACCTCGCGTCAGTCGCGCGGGGCGGGCTCGATGAAGGTGCTCGTCACCCAGTGGGCCAGGGCGAACGTGGCCGCGCAGACCAGCGGGATGACCACGACCATGGAACGGTCCATGAGGTGGTCGACGAGCACGAGCAGCGCGACCACGACGCCGAGCCCGACGCCGAGGAAGCTGGTGGTGCCGGGGTCGACGACCCGGGTGAGGCGGAGCAGCAGCGCGCCGACGACGACCATCACGACCAGGATCAGGGCGAGCATCGGGTAGCCGACGTCGCCGCAGGAGGACGTCCCCTGGATGCCCTCGCACGACCTCAGAGACGCCCAGGTCAGGCCCACGATGCCGAGGCCCACGACCAGCCCGGTCACGACCGCGGCGAGCATGCCACCCGGTCCGCGGTCCCGGGCGATCCGGCGGCGCGGCTCGGCCGGTGCCGCCGGCTCCAGAACCGGCTCCGGCTCGGCGAGGACGACCGGCCGGGTGTCCTCGGTCGGGCCCAGCGTGGGCTCGGTGACGGGCTCGGCGACAGGGGCTGGGGTAGGAGCGGCGACGGGCGCGGTGGGTGTGCCGAGGTCCGGCTCGGAGCTCGGCTCGGCGACGTCCGCGGCATCCGCGGCGGGCTCCGTCTCCGGCGCTCGGCCGCGCTGGCGGCGCGACCTGCGTCGCAGCCCCCCGAGCGTGGGGAGCTCCAGGGACGGGTGCTCCTTCTCCGGCTCGGCCATGACCGGCAGTGTGCCACGCAGAGACCGCCCGGAAACGGGACCGGGCCCGGATCCACACACGGATCCGGACCCGGTCACTCGGTCGGGCTGACAGGATTTGAACCTGCGGCCTCCTCGTCCCGAACGAGGCGCGCTACCAAGCTGCGCCACAGCCCGATCGGCCCACCGTGGCGGACCGGGGGCAACCATACCCGAGCCCCTGCGGCGCCTCGCAATCGGCTCGACCCTCGGATCAGGGCAGGTGGGCCCGGCCGGTCGGGACCAGCGTGAGGAGGGTCGCCTCGGGTCGGCACGCGACCCGGATCCGGGCGTACGGGCTGGTGCCCAGACCGGCCGACACGTGCAGCCACGAGGACCCGGGGTCGCCGGGGCGGGACGTCGCCGGGTGGCGGTGCAGCCCCTTGGCGCGGGCGGGCTCGAGGTCGCAGTTCGTCGTCAGGGCACCGACGCCGGGCAGGCACACCTGGCCTCCGTGGGTGTGACCGGCGAGCACCGCGTCGTAGCCGTCGGCGGCGAGCTGGTCGAGCACCCGCAGGTACGGCGCGTGGGCGACCCCCAGGCGCAGGTCGGCGTCCGGGTCGGCCGGTCCCGCGATCTCGTCGAGCCGGTCGTAGGAGAGGTGGGGGTCGTCGACGCCGGCGAAGGCGATCCGCACGCCTCGCACCTCGATCGTGGTCCGGGTGTTGGTCAGGTCAGCCCAGCCGGCCCCGGTGAACGCGTCCCGCAGCTCGCGCCAGGGCAGCTCCGGGGCGTCGGTGTGCCGGGTGCCGTCGTCGGGCAGCAGGTACTTCAGCGGGTTGCGCAGCGTGGGCGAGTAGTAGTCGTTCGAGCCGAACACGAACACGCCCGGAGCCGCGAGCAGCTCGCCGTACGACTCCAGGACGGCCGGCACGGCGTCGGGGTGGGCCATGTTGTCGCCGGTGTCGACCACCAGGTCGGGCCGGAGGCCGGCCAGCCCGCGCAGCCACTCGCGCTTGCGCCGCTGGCCCGGCGTGAGGTGCACGTCGCTGAGGTGCAGGACCCGCAGGTCGGGGCTGCCGGGAGGCAGGACCGGGACGGTGACCCGGCGCAGGGTGTAGGCGCGCGCCTCGGCCAGGGCATAGGCGGTCAGGGTGGCGCCCGCGACCGCTCCGGCCGCCACGACGCCGGCCACGGTGCGGTGGGCGGGGGACGGGGAGCTCACCCGCGCAAGGCTGCCACACCGGGCACAATGGGCCTCATGAGCGAGCTGAAGGACCATCTGCGTGCCGACCTCACCGCCGCCATCAAGAGCCGCGACGAGGTCCGTTCCTCCACCCTGCGGATGGTGCTGACGGCGGTCGCCAACGCCGAGGTCGCCGGCAAGCAGTCCCGCGAGCTCTCCGACGAGGACATCGTCGGGATCCTCTCGACCGAGGCCAAGAAGCGACGCGAGGCCGCGAGCGCGTTCGCGGACGCCGGCCGGGACGAGATGGCCGCCAAGGAGACCGCGGAGGCCGCCGTCATCGCGGAGTACCTCCCGGCCCAGCTCAGCGACCAGGAGGTCGCCGACCTGATCACCTCCGCGATCGCCCAGACCGGCGCCGCCGCGGAGGGCATGCGGGCGATGGGCAAGGTGATGGGCATGGTGCAGCCCCAGGTCAAGGGGCGCGCGGACGGCGCGGCCGTCGCTGCGGAGGTACGCCGCCAGCTCGGCGCCGGCGCCTAGAGGCAGCGCCTCGGCCGGTCAGCGGCGGTGACCGCCACCGTGGCCGCCGCCGTTGCCGTGGCCGCCGCCGTGGCCGCCGCCGTTGCCAGGCGGTGAGGGCGGCGGAGCCGGGGCGATGCCGTTCGACTCGTAGATCGTGATCACCGAGCCCGAGGGGGCCGAGGAACCGCCCGAGGGCGAGGTGTAGGCGACCGTGCCGGCTCCGTAGGTCGAGTTCACGGTCCCGCCCTGGATCGGCTTGAAGCCGGCGCCGGAGAGGGTGCTCATCGCGGTGTCGACCGACATGCCGGACACGCTCGGGACGGTGGTCGGGACGCCCTGGACGGCGGTGGCGGACGGCGCGGTGAAGTCCTCGTACTTGAGGCGGTCGTCGACCACGTGCATCGCCTCGGCCCACATCGGGCCCGCGAAGCCGGAACCGGTGACGGAGTAGATGTAGGTGCCGTGGATGGTCTGGCCGGCGAGCGGGATCGGCCGCTGGCCGTCCTTGCTCGCTCCGGCGATCATCGCGGCGGTGGCGATCTGCGGGGTGTAGCCGACGAACCACACCGACTTGCCGTCCTGGGTGGTGCCGGTCTTGCCGGCCGACGGGACGCTCAGGCCGGTCCCGCCGAGGTCGTAGCCGAACCCGCCGGGCTCCTGGACGCCACGGAGCACGTCGTTGACGGCGTCGGCGGTCGCCTGCGGCAGGGCCTGCTGGCAGCTGTTCTCGTAGGCGCGGATCTCGTTGCCCTGCGCGTCGTCGATGGAGGTGACGGGGTGGGAGTCGCAGTGCAGGCCGCGGGCGCCGAAGGTGGCGTAGGCCTCGGCCATCTCCAGCGGGCTGGCGTTGGCGATGCCGAGGGTGAACGTCGGGACGCGCTCGGCGCCGTAGCCGTGGGAATCGCCGGTCGGGTCGGTGAGCTGGACCCCGAGCTTGCGGGCGATGTTGAAGGGCTCGCAGACGCCGGTGACCCGCTCGAGCATCGCGTAGAAGGTGTTCACCGACTCGCGGGTGCCGCGGTAGATGTCCATCGAACCGGACGACGTCGAGCTGGAAACCGTCCACTCGCCGGCGAAGTTGCCGGCGTCGGGGCAGTTCTCGAACTCGTCCTGCGGGATCGTCATGGTCTGCGGGGCGTTGAAGGTGGTGCTCAGCGGCACGCCCTCGTTGACGGCCGCGGCCAGCACGAACGGCTTGAACGTCGACCCGGCCTGGAAGCCTGCGGAGTCGCCGTACTCGGTCGGCACCGTGTAGTTCAGGAAGGTCTGTCCGTCGGCCTCGTCGCGGCCCATCGGGCGGGACTGGGCCAGGGCCTTCACCGCGCCGGTGCCGGGCTCGACCATCGCGAGGGCGCCGACGGCCTGGTCCCGCTGGGCGACGTGGTCCCTGACGGCCTGGTCCGCCGCGGCCTGGTCGGCGAGGTCGATGGTCGTGTGGATGATCAGGCCGCCGGACTTCAGCAGCTTCTTGCGCTCCTCGACGGTCTCGCCGAGCCGCGGGTCGTGGAGCAGCCAGTTGATCGCGTAGTCGCAGAAGAACGGTGCGCGCGAGTTGAGACAGCCGTTCTTGGCGGGGATGACGTGCAGGCCCAGGCGGGTCTTCTCGGCCTGGGCGGCCTTCTGGTGGCTGATGACGTTGAGCTGGGCCATCCGCGCGAGCACGACGTTGCGGCGCTCGAGCGCGGCGTCCGGGGAGTTGGTCGGGTCGTAGCCCGTCGGGTTCTTCACCAGGCCCGCGAGCAACGCGGACTGCCGCAGGTCGAGGTTGCTGGCATTGGTGTTGAAGTAGTGCCGGGCAGCTGACTGGACGCCGTACGTGCCGTCGCCGAAGTAGGCGATGTTGAGGTAGCGCTCGAGGATCCAGTCCTTGGTGTGCTGCTGCTCGAAGGCGATCGCGTAGCGCAGCTCTCGCAGCTTGCGGGCGTAGGTGTCGTCGGTCGCCGCCTTGCGCTCGGCCTTGGTGTCGGCCTGGGTCAGCAGGGTCATCTTCACCATCTGCTGGGTGATCGACGAGCCGCCCTGGACGACGCCGTTGTTGGCCTGGTTGGTGATCAGGGCGCGCAGCGTGCCCTTCAGGTCGAGGGCGCCGTGCTCGTAGAAGCGGTAGTCCTCGATCGCGACGATCGCCTTGACCATCGTCCGCGAGATCTGGCTCAGGGAGACGTTGACACGGTTCTCGTCGTAGAGCGTCGCGATCGTGTTGCCGTCGGCGTCGAGCACCTTGGTCTTCTGCGGCAGCGGGTCGGTCTCGAGCTCCGCCGGCAGGTCGTCCATCGTCTGGGCCACCTGCTTGGCGCCGACGCCGAGCAGCCCGGCGAAGGGGATCGCGAGACCGGCGACCACGACACCGAGTACGGTGGCTACCGCGAGCATGACACCGAGGTGCGACGCCACGCGGGCGGCGGACAGTCGGTCGCTGCGCGGCGTGGGCATGCCCCCAGCGTACGGGAGAGCACCTACCAAGGCCCAAGTCGCGACGGTTGCCCGGAAGACCTAGGACCCTCGCCTCTTCCTGGTCCGAAATGACTAGTCATTTCGGACCATACGGTTTGGGCCGGTTGTGTCTGCCCCTCGGGTGAACATCTCTTTAACTTCTTTACCGAGGGGAGTCATCCCGGGTAGGCGTCATGGGGACGCCGCCTATCTCGGACGGATGTGGGGACATCTCATGTGGGTTGAGGATTGGGCGCCTGCGGCAGCATGCCGCGCAGCGCACCCGGACCAGTTGTTCGTGCGTGGGGCAGAGCAGAACAAGGCCAAGCAGCTGTGCGCGGGGTGTCCCGTGCGCACCGAGTGCCTGGCCGAAGCCCTCGACAACCAGATCGAGTGGGGGGTCTGGGGCGGCATGACCGAGCGGGAGCGTCGAGCGCTCCTCCGGCGCCGTCCCCACGCCTCCTGGAGAGCGGTGCTCGAGGCGGCCCGCGACAAGACCGCCGCCAACACCGTCTCGGTGTAGTGCGCCCCGGCCGGTGCCGGGAGCGGACGCTCAGCCAGGCTCAGCCGTCGGCGAGGAGCTGACCGACCTGCCGCAGGCCGGCCAGGTCGTGCACGTCGCCGGGCAGCGCCGGGACGACCGCGGTCGGCACCTGCGGGTGGGCCGCGGCGAACCGCGAGCGCAGCAGCGCCTCGCGCTCGACGACGCGGGTCTGGTCGGCGTGCAGCCGCAGCAGCCCCGCGGTGAGCGAGGTGGGCTCGCGCTTGCGGAGCCGGACCGACGCGGCCATCGCCTCGTCGGCCGACAGCGCACCCCCGGGCACCGGGTTGGCGCGGTTCACGATCAGTCCGGCCAGCGGCATGTCGTCCTCGCCGAGCCGTTCGACGAAGTACGCCGCCTCGCGCAACGCGTCGGGCTCGGGAGCCGCGACGACGAGGAACGCCGTCTTGTCGGCCTGGAGCAGCTCGAAGGTCTTCTGCGCCCGCTGCCGGAACCCGCCGAAGAGCGTGTCGAACGCGGACACGAACGTCTGCATGTCGCTGAGCACCTGGGTGCCGAGGATCCGGTTGAGGGCGTTGGTGACCACGCCGAGCCCGGCGGTCATCAGCCGCGCCGGGCCTCGGGCCGGGGTGAGCAGGAGCCGGATGAAACGTCCGTCGAGGAAGCTCGAGAGGCGCTCGGGGGCGTCGAGGAAGTCCAGCGCCGACCGGGACGGCGGGGTGTCGACGACGATGAGGTCGTAGGTCCCGTTGGCCTGGGCGTCGGCGTGGATCTGGCCGAGCTTCTCCATCGCCATGTACTCCTGGGTCCCCGCGAACGAGCTCGAGAGCGCCACGTAGAAGGGGTTCTCCAGGATCTGCCGCGCCTTCTCCGGGGTGGCCTGGCTCTCCACCACCTCGTCGAACGTGCGCTTCATGTCGAGCATCATCGCGTCGAGAGCACCGCCGCGCCGGTTGCCCTTGCCGTTGGTGCGCAGGCCCACGACCGGCCGCGGGACGTTGTCGAGGCGCTCGATGCCCATCGACTGGGCGAGCCGGCGGGCCGGATCGATGGTGAGCACGACGACCTTGCGGCCGCGCTCGGCCGCACGGAGCGCGAGCGCGGCGGACGTGGTCGTCTTGCCGACGCCGCCCGAGCCGCAGCAGACGATGATCCCGGTGCTGCGGTCGTCGAGGAGGGCGTCGATGTCCAGCGAGGGCGCGGGGCCGGGGCTGGTGGCCAGGGGCCCCACCCGGGGCCGGGAGGTCGTGCTCATGCCAGACCCTCCTTCTTCAGGATCGCGGCGAGCTCGTAGAGCCCACCGAGGTCCACGCCGCCGGGCAGCCGCGGGAGCTCGTAGGTAGGCCGGTCGAGGCCGTCGACCACCGCTCGCTGGGCGTCCTCGAGGGCCCGGCGCTCGGCGTGGTCGCGCGCCTCGGCGACCAGTCCGGGGACCAGGTCGGCGCCACCGTCGATCCCGGTCTCCTCGAGGTCCGTCGCGATCCGCTCGGTGTCGAGCCGCCCCTCCAGTGCGGCCCGGAGGTCGGCGGGCGCGATGTCGCGCGGCCGGACCTGGTTGACGACCACCGCCCCGACCGGGAGCCGTGCCCGGCGCAGCTCGGCGATCCCGTCAGCCGTCTCCTGCACCGGCATCTCCTCCAGCACCGTCACCAGGTGCACGGCTGTGCGGGGGGACCGGAACAGCGTCATCACGGTGTCGGCCTGGCTGCGGATCGGGCCGACCTTGGCCAGTCCGGCGAGCTCGTCGTTGACGTTGAGGAACTGCGCGATCCGGCCGGTCGGCGGAGCGTCGAGCACCACGGCGTCGTAGCGGACCGCGCCCTTGTTGCGGCTGTTGCGCTGCACCGCCTCGAACACCTTGCCGGTCAGGAGCACGTCGCGGACGCCGGGCGCGATCGTGGTCGCGAACTCGATCACGCCGAAGCGGTCCAGCGCCCGGCCGGCGCGGCCGAGCTTGTAGTACATCGAGAGGTACTCCAGCAGCGCCGACTCGGGATCGATGTGCAGCGCGTGGACCGCGCCCGGCTGCTGCCCGTCGTGCCGAAGCCCGGTGGCGATGCGGCGCTCGGCGTACGGGAGCGGGTCGACGTCGAACATCCGGGCGATGCCCTGACGCCCCTCGACCTCGCACAGCAGCACCTGCTTGCCCTGCGAGGCGAGCCCCAGCGCGAGCGCGGCGGCGACGGTCGACTTGCCGGTCCCGCCCTTGCCGGTGACGACGTGGAGGCGCAACCGCGACCAGTCAGCAGGCTCGGTCATGCCGACAGCGTAGGCGGCGGGTCATCGCCGTCGCAGGGCCGTGGTCAGCTCGTGGGCGGCGCGGAGCAGCAGGGGACCCAGGTCGCCGCGGCGGGCGGCGGTGAAGCGCTGCTCGATGCCGGTCAGGCTCAGCGCCCACTGCGGCCTCTCGTCGGCGTCGAAGACCGCGGCCCCCATGCCCCAGCTGCCCTCGACGAGGAGCCCGGGGTTGAGGGCGTAGCCGTCCGCCCGGGTGATTGCGACCCGGGCGCGCACCGCGGCCGCGGTGTGTTCGTCGCCGTACGACGGCACGAGGTCGGTGCGGGCGAGGTAGGCGTCGATCTCGGCGTCGCTGAGGTAGGCCAGCACCGCCATGCCGGCGGAGGCGACGCCGAGCGGGAAGCGGATGCCCTCGTGGAGCACGTGCGAGCGGATCGGGAAGCTGCCGTCCTCGCGCAGCAGGCAGACGGTCTCGTCGCCGCGGCGGGCCGAGAAGAACGCACTCTCGCCGGTCGCCAGGGACAGCTGGCGCACCACCGGCTGGGCGACCTCGGTGACGTCGTACCGGCTGGTGGCGGCCGTGCCCAGCAGGTACAGCTCGGGGCCGAGCAGCCAGCGGCCGTCCGCCGAGCGGTCCACCAGACCCTCGTGGAGCAGCGAGGTCAGCAGCCGGTGCGCGGTGGGGCGGGCCAAGCCGGCGACGCGGGCCACGGCCGAGGTCGTCGCGCCCTCGGGCTCGTGCGCCGACACCGCCCGCAGGACGGCGCCGACCCGGCCGACCACGTCCGACGGGGTGTCCGCGCGGGTGTCCACTCAGTGGACGCTACCGCACGGGCGCGTCCGCCTGGCGAGTGATCCTCGGCCGCTGGATGGTCAGCCGTTGACCGCGGTCCGTCTCTCGGTCTTGGATCGACGGCATGGACAAGGTGGTGGGATCGGCCGCGGAAGCGGTGGCGGACATCCCCTCCGGCGCGACGCTGTCGGTGGGTGGTTTCGGGTTGTGCGGGATCCCGTCGGTGCTGATCTCGGCGCTGCTCGAGGCAGGTACGACGGACCTGGAGGCGGTGTCGAACAACTGTGGTGTCGACGACTGGGGCCTGGGTCTGCTGCTGGCCGAGAAGCGGATCCGGCGGATGATCTCCTCCTACGTGGGGGAGAACAAGGAGTTCGCCCGGCAGTACCTGCACGGTGAGCTCGAGGTCGAGCTGACCCCGCAGGGGACGCTCGCGGAGCGGATGCGGGCCGGTGGGTCGGGCATCCCGGCGTTCTTCACCGCGACCGGCGTCGGCACGCAGGTGGCCGAGGGCGGGCTGCCGTGGAAGTACGACGCCGAGGGCAACGTGGTCGTGTCGAGCCCGGCGAAGCAGACGCAGGTCTTCGCGACGCCCGAGGGGGACAAGGAGTTCGTCCTCGAGCACGCGATCGTCGCGGACTTCGGGCTGGTGCGGGCCTGGAAGGGCGACCGGCACGGCAACCTCGTCTACCGCGACTCCGCGCGGAACTTCAACCCGCTGGCCGCGATGTGCGGGCGGGTGACCGTCGCGGAGGTCGAGGAGCTGGTCGAGCCCGGTGAGCTCGACCCCAACCAGGTCCACACGCCGGGGGTGTTCGTGCAGCGCGTCGTACCCCTGACCCCGGAGCAGGCGGCGGACAAGCGGATCGAGAAGCGCACCGTGCGCCCGAAGGAAGGTGCCTGACATGCCGTGGAGCCGCGAGGAGATGGCCGCGCGGGCGGCCGCGGAGCTGCACGACGGGTCGTACGTCAACTTGGGGATCGGGCTGCCGACGCTGGTGCCGAACTACGTCGGTGACGACGTGGAGCTGGTGCTGCAGTCGGAGAACGGGATCCTGGGGGTGGGTGCCTACCCGGTCGACGGCGAGGAGGACCCGGACCTGATCAACGCGGGCAAGGAGACGGTCACGCTGCGCCGCGGCGCGAGCTTCTTCGACTCCGCCACCTCGTTCGGGATGATCCGTGGCGGGAAGATCGACGCGGCGATCCTGGGAGCGATGCAGGTCTCGAAGGCCGGGGACATCGCGAACTGGATGATCCCGGGGAAGATGGTCAAGGGCATGGGTGGCGCGATGGACCTGGTCCACGGCGCGAAGAAGGTGATCGTGCTGATGGAGCACGTGGCCAAGGACGGGTCCTACAAGATCGTCGAGGAGTGCTCGCTGCCCTACACCGGCCGCGGCGTGGTCCAGCGGATCATCACCGACCTGTGCGTGCTGGACGTGACCCCCGAGGGGTTGGAGCTGGTCGAGCTCGCCCCCGGCGTCACCGAGGACGAGGTCAGGCAGAAGACCGAGCCGGCGCTGCTCTGAGGTCGGTCCGAGTCGCGGTGAAGGTCGAAAGCGCGCCGAGGGCGAGGGCGATCACGAAGACCGCGAGGAACGCGTCGGCGTCGACCCGGGACGCGGCGGCGAAGGCTACCCCGGCGACGGACAGCGCGATCGCACCGCCGAGCGAGTCCGCCACGGACAGCGCCGAGGAGTTGAAGCCCCGGTCGGCGTCCGTCGAGGCGGCGAGCATCGCCACGCTGGTGCGCGGGTAGCCGAAGCCCATGCCGGCGCCGGCGACGACGTACGACGCCATGGCCAGCGCGGGGGGCAGGTCGGCGCGGACGACGACCGCGAGTGCGAGCGTGCCCCCGGCGACGAGCGCACTGCCCCAGACCATCGCGGCGGAGTTCGAGACCCGGTCGCCGAGTTTCGACTGCACCTGGCTCGCGCCGGCCCAGCTGATGCCGACCCCGGTCAGGGCGAGCCCCGCGGTGCCGGGGGTCAGTCCCCAGCGGTCCTGCAGCACGTAGACGATGTAGGCCTCCGCGCAGAAGAACGACGCGCTGAGCAGGCCGCGCGTCGCCACGACCGCGGGCAGTCCGCGCCGCGCGGCGAGGCTGCCTGCGGGCAGCAGCCGGCGCAGCGCCAGCACGACCAGCACCAGCGCGACCACGGCCGCCCCGGCGGCGGCGCCGTGGTGCGAGCCGAGCAGCTCCAGGGCGAGGACGGCGACCGCGCCGACGACCGCCCAGGACAGGCGCGCCCAGGGCGTGGGCCCGTCCCCGTCGCGGGGATCGATCCCGCGCAGCGCCGGGACGATGAGCAGGGTCGCGCCGGCGACGAGGACCACGACGCCGAGGAACACCCATCGCCAGCCGAGCAGGTGGGCGACGTACGCCGCGAGCGCCGGCCCGAACAGGGTCGGCAGCACCCAGGCCGCCGCGAAGCTCGCGAACAGGGCGGGCTGCAGCGCGGCGGGGAAGCCGAGCCCGACGACGACGTACAGGCAGACCGTCATGGCACCGGCGCCGAGCCCCTGGAGGACCCGCCCCGCGACCAGGACCTCCATCGACGGCGCCAGCCCGCAGACGACCAGTCCGACGGAGAACAGCACGAGCGATGCGAGGAGCGGTCCGACCGGACCGCGGCGGTCGCTCCGTGCGCCTGCCGCGACCATGCCGACCACGCCGCTGGCGAGCGGAGCGGCGAACGACAGCGCGTAGAGGCCGGCGCCGTCCAGCTGCCTGGCCACGGTCGGCATCACCGTCGTGACCGCGGTGGCCTCGAACGCCGTGAAGGCGACCAGCGCGAACATGCCGATGGTCGTCGCGGCGTGCGCCGGGGCGAGGAGGCGGCCGCGCGGCTCGGCGACAGGGGACGTCAGGGTCACGTTCTCACGCTAGGAGCTCAAGTCAGGTTGAGGTCAATCCGGTTGAGGGACCGGTCCGGACCGGACACGATGGTCCGGGTGATCGCATCCTGGAAGGACCTCTGCATCGACGCTGTCGACCCCCACCTGCTGGGTCGGTTCTGGGCGGACACGCTCGGCCGGGAGCTGGCCGAGCGCGAGGACGGGATGGTCGTGCTGGACGGCCCCACCCCACGTCACCGGATCTGGATGAACCGCGTGCCGGAGCCGGTGACCGTCAAGCAGCGCGTGCACCTCGACGTGCACGTGGGCAGCACGGGCGAGGTGCTCGCCCGTGGTGCGACCCGGCTCGACCTGACGTCGTTCTCGTGGGACGTCCTGCGCGACCCCGAAGGTGGCGAGCTGTGCGTCTTCCCGCGCGAGCAGGTGCCCGAGGAGCGCCTCTACGAGATCGTGGTGGACGCCCACGACACCCGCCGGATGGCCGCGTGGTGGGCCGAGGTGCTCGGTGGCCGGCTCGAGGTGGAAGGCGACGAGGAGTCGGTCGAGGCGATCCCGGGTGCACCGTTCGAGTTCCTGGTGTTCGAGCCGGTGCCCGAGCCCAAGACGGTCAAGAACCGGATCCACTGGGACGTCGACACCGACGACGTACGGCTGCTGGTCGAGCACGGCGCGACCGTGCTGCGGGAGCCCGACGACGAGATCTCGTGGACGGTGCTGGCCGACCCGGAGGGCAACGAGTTCTGCGCGTTCACCCGGTCCGACGGCGTCGACGGGTCCGAGTAGGGTGCCCGGCATGACCAAGTGGGAGTACCTGACGGCGCCGATCCTGACGCACGCAGCCAAGCAGATCCTCGACAACTTCGGGGCGGACGGGTGGGAGCTGGTGCAGATCGCGCCCGGCATGAACCCCGAGAACCTGGTCGGCTACTTCAAGCGGCCCGTCCAGTGAGCGCCGTCGAGGACCGGCTCGCCGAGCTCGGGCTGACCGTCCCGGAGGTGCCCTCACCGGTTGCGGCCTACGTCCCGGCCGTGGTCTCGCAGGACCTGGTGTTCACCTCGGGCCAGCTGCCGATGAAGAACGGTGAGCTGCTGGTGACCGGCAAGGTCGGCGGCGAGGTCAGCGTGGAGGAGGCCGTCGCGTGTGCCGAGCAGTGTGCGCTGAACGCGATCGCCGCGGTCAAGTCGATGGTCGGCGACCTCGACCGGGTCGCCCAGGTCGTCAAGGTCGTCGCGTTCGTGGCCTCCACGCCGGACTTCACCGGCCAGCCGGGGGTGGCCAACGGCGCGTCCGAGCTGCTCGGCAAGGTCTTCGGCGACGCCGGCGTGCACGCGCGGTCGGCCGTCGGTGTGCCGGTGCTCCCGCTGGACGCCCCGGTCGAGGTGGAGATCGTGGTCAGGGTCGCCCCGTGAGCGGCTCGGTGAGGGCGGCCCGGTGAGGATCCCGCTCCCGCCGGTGCCGCTGCCGGAGCGGCTGGTCGAGGTCGCGCGGGAGTTCGACGACGGACGGCAGGTCCCGGCCGAGCCGCGCAACGCCGCGACCGTGATCCTCATGCGGCCCTCCGCCGACGGTCCGGAGGTCTACTACCTGCGCCGGCACGTGTCGATGGACTTCGCCGGCGGCATGTGCGTCTACCCGGGCGGCGGGGTCGACCCGCGCGACTTCGACGCCGCGGTCGGGTGGGCCGGGCCGGCGCCCGCCGAGTGGGCCCGGCGGCTCGGGTGCGACGAGGAGACGGCGCGGGCGCTGGTGTGCGCCGCCGTACGCGAGACCTTCGAGGAGTCCGGGGTGCTGCTGGCCGGCACGTCGGCGACGTCGGTCGTCGCGGACACGACCGGGGACGACTGGGAGGCCGACCGGGTCGCGCTGGAGTCGCGCGACCTGTCGATGACCGACTTCCTCACCCGGCGCGGTCTGGTGCTGCGCAGCGACCTGCTCGGTGTCTGGGACGCGTGGTTGACCCCCGTCTTCGAGCCGAAGCGCTACCGCACCTGGTTCTTCGTCGCGCTGCTGCCCGAGGGGCAGGTGACGCGGGACGTGTCGACGGAGTCGTCGGAGGTGACCTGGATGCCCGCGCGGCTGGCGGCCGAGCAGGCCGACGCCGGCGAGCTCGCGCTGATGCCGCCGACCTACCTCACCTCGATGGAGGTGGGGGAGCACGCCTCGCCCGAGGAGGTGCTCGCGGTCGCGGCCTCGCGCTCGGTGGAGATGTTCTGCCCCTCGATCGAGCCGTTGGGCGATGGCTGGACGCTGTCGATGCCGGACCGGCTGCGCCCGCTGGTGGCCGAGCGGCGACGCGCGTGACGCAGGGGGCGGGCGGCTGGTCGGCCGGCTGGTCGGGCGGGGCCTTCGGGGCGCGCGGGCGCTGCCTGCTCGCGCCGAACCCCGGGATGATGACCCTGGACGGCACGAACACCTGGGTGCTCCAGGAGCCGGGGGCGTCGGGGCTGGTCGTGGTCGATCCCGGCCCGGTCGAGGACGGTCACCTCGAGCGGCTGACCGCCGAGCTCGGTGACGTGCGGCTGGTGCTGGTCACGCACCACCACTTCGACCATGCCGAGGTCGCCGCCGAGCTCGGCCGGCGCAAGGGTTGCCCGGTGCGTGCGCTCGACCCGTCGCTGTGCGTCGACGCCGCTCCGCTGGTCGATGGGGAGGAGATCGTCGTCGACGGCCTCGCCCTGCGCGTGGTGACCACCCCGGGCCACACCGCCGACTCGGTGTCGCTGGTGCTGCCCGGCGACGGTGCGCTGCTCACCGGCGACATGGTGCTGGGCCGCGGCACGACCGTCGTCGCGCACCCGGACGGCCAGCTGGCGCCGTACTTCTCCTCGATCGAGCGGATGCGCTCGCTCGTCGTCGCCGGGGAGGTGCGGACCCTGTGGCCCGCCCACGGCCCGGTGCTCGACGACGCCCTCGGCGTCCTGGACTTCTACCTCGCCCACCGTCGTGAGCGCCTCGCCCAGGTCGAGCGTGCGCTGGCCGAGCTGTCGGTGCCGCTCTCACCCGAGCTGGCCGAGGATCCTGCCCTGCCCCGCCGCGTCGTCGAGGTCGTGTACGCCGACGTCGACCCCTCCCTCTGGGACGCCGCCGAGCTCTCCGTCCGGGCCCAGCTCGCCTACCTCGCCCGCCGTTGAGTCGAGAGTTCCGTCGGTTGAGTCGAGAGTTCCGTCGGTCGAGTCGAGAGTTCCGTCGGTCGAGTCGAGAGTTCCGTCGGATGACGGCCCACTCTCCGTCCACAGCAGGAGTCCAGACGGCAGTCTCCACAGCGCCGCGATCGGCGGCTGAACGCGGCTGACCGCCGAGGTGATCCTCAGCAGATGACCCAGGACGCATCGAACTGGCCGGACGCCCCTTTCACCCGGGCGGACCTGCCCGGGCTGGGGCTCACCGAGAACGACCTGCGGCGGGCGCTGCGTTGCCGCACCATCCGCCCGCTGGTGCGGGGGGTGTTCGTGGCGGCGCACCTCGAGGAGACGCTGGAGCTGCGCGCCCGGGCGGTGGCGAAGGTCGTTCGAGCCGATCAGGTGGTCACCGATCGCACCGCGGCGTGGCTGCACGGGGTGGACACACATGTGTACGCCGAGCACGACTCGATGCCGCGTGTGGAGACCTGTGCGCTGCGGTGGCACGCCCCGACGAAGCTGACCGGCGTCGACGGTCGGACCCGCGACCTGACGCCGCAGGACGTCATGGTGATCGACGGAGTCCGGGTGACGACGCCCCTGCGCACGGCTCTCGACCTCGGCTGTTGCCTGCGCCGGCGCGAGGCCTTCGCCGCCATGGTCCTGCTCGCGGCTCTCCACGGGCTCACCGAGTCCGATCTCGAGCGCTCCCTGGGCAGGTATCGCCGGCGGCGTGGCGTCATCCAGCTCCGGAGCCTGGTCGGCCTCGTCGATCCTCGGATCGAGTCGGCGCGCGAGGCGTGGGTGTTCCTGGCGATCGCTGACGCGGGCCTGCCGCTACCGGAGCCGCAGGTGTGGATCGAGATCGACGGCGTGCCGACGTACCGTCTCGACTTCGCCTATCGCCGCGCCAGGGTGGTCGTCGAGTACGACGGGGAGGAAGCCCACGAGGGTCGGGAGGCTGAGGACGAGGAGCGTCGCGCGTGGCTGCGCAGGCACGGATGGACGGTCATCGTCGTCCGCATCGGCGACTTCACCGGCGAGGCGCTCGACCGGTGGCTCGACGAGCTGCGCTCGGCCCTGGCGACGGCGTACTCGAACCGGCGGTGGTGATCAGAACTCTCGACTCGAGTGGTCAGAACTCTCGACTCGACCGACGGAAGTCTCGACTCAACGGGCGCGGCGGGCCAGGCGCTCCACGTCCATGATCACGACCGAGCGGGGTTCGAGGCGCAGCCAGCCGCGGGAGGCGAAGTCGGCGAGCGCCTTGTTGACGGTCTCGCGGGAGGCGCCGACGAGCTGGGCGAGCTCCTCCTGGGTGAGGTCGTGGTGGACGTGCACGCCGTCGTCAGCGGTGCGCCCGAACCGGTCGGCGAGGTCGAGCAGCGCCTTGGCCACCCGACCGGGAACGTCGGAGAAGACCAGGTCGGCCACCACGTCGTTGGCCTTGCGGAGCCGGCCGGCGAGCTGGGCGAGCAGCCCACGGGCGACCACCGGGCGGCCCTCGAGCCAGCGCAGCAGGTCCTCGTGGGAGAGCGAGGCGAACGTCGCGTCGGTCACGGCGGTCACCGTGGCCGAGCGCGGGCCGGGGTCGAAGAGCGAGAGCTCGCCGAACATCTGGCCCGGGCCGAGGATGGCGAGCAGGTTCTCCCGCCCGTCGGACGACGTGCGGCCGAGCTTCACCTTGCCCTCGAGGACGATGTAGAGCTTGTCGCCGGAGTCGCCCTCGTGGAACAGCACGTCTCCGCGGCGCAGCTTGGTCTCCGCCATCGACGCGCGCAGCGCGGTTGCAGCCTCGTCGTCGAGCGCGCTGAAGAGCGGCGCCTGGCGAAGTACGTCGTTGTCCACGAATCCTCCTCGCAATGACCCGCGTGCACGGGTTCCGCGCCAGATCCTATCCAGTGGGGAACTTCACAGGAACCAGCCGCCGTCGCGAGAGACGGCGTGGCGCGGTGCGGGGCGGTGCGCGCGCCGGCTGGTCACCGAATCGGGTGGTGTCCGCGCACCACCGTACGCTGGGCCCGTGTCCGCCCCCGTTGTCGCTGAGACGCGCACCGCGCTGGTGCGCCGTGCCCGCAAGATCGACCGGGCGCTGGCGGCCACCTACCCCGACGCGACCACCGAGCTCGACTTCGACGACCCCTTCCAGCTGCTCGTGGTCACGGTGCTGTCCGCGCAGACCACGGACAAGCGCGTCAACGCCGTGCGGCCGACCCTGTTCGCGGCCTACCCCGACGCGCGCGCGATGGCGGCCGCGGACCGGGCGACGCTCGAGGGCATCGTCGGGCCGTTGGGGTTCTTCCGCGCCAAGACCGAGTCGCTGCTCAAGCTGAGCGCGGCGCTGGTCGAGCGCCACGGCGGCGAGGTCCCGCCGCGCCTGGACGACCTGGTGCAGCTGCCGGGGGTCGGCCGCAAGACGGCCAACGTGGTGCTCGGCAACGCATTCGGCATCCCGGGCATCACCGTCGACACCCACTTCGGCCGGCTCGCGCGCCGCTTCCGGTGGACCGAGGAGACCGACCCGGTCAAGGTCGAGCACGCGGTCGGGGCGCTGTTCCCGCCGAAGGACTGGACGATGCTCAGCCACCACCTGATCTGGCACGGTCGGCGGGTCTGCCACTCCCGCAAGCCCGCGTGCGGTGCGTGCCCCGTGGCGCGCTGGTGCCCGTCGTACGGCGAAGGCCCGACCGACCCGGTGGCGGCGGCCGCCCTCGTCAAGACCGAGGGCCGGGCTTGACCACCTGGACGGGGCGACTGCTGGTCGCGGGGCTGGCAACCCTGACGCTGACGGCCTGTTCCGGCTCCGACGTGCCCGCCGGGCCCGGGGCAGCGCGGGTCGACGTGGACACCCCCGAGCTGCAGAAGCTGAAGTCCGAGACCGCCATCGAGGAGTGCGCGCCCGGCACCGGCACCGACGGGCCGCTGCCCGACCTCACGCTGCCCTGCCTGGGCGGCGGTCCCGACGTCGACCTCGCGTCGTTGCGCGGTCCGCTGGTGGTCAACGTGTGGGGCTCCTACTGCGGCCCGTGCCGCGAGGAGATGCCGGCGCTGCAGGAGTTCTACGAGACGTACGGCGACCAGGTCGATGTCGTCGGCATCGACTACCAGGACACGCAGCCGAGGGCAGCGCTCGAGCTCGCCAAGCGGTCGGGCGTCACCTACCCGCTCGTGGCCGACCCCGGCGGGGACATCAACGCGGCCGACCCGATCTCGGTGATCCGGGGCGTCCCGTGGTTCGTCTTCGTCGACGCCGACGGCACCGTCACCAACGCGGCCGGTGGCGTCGACTCGGCCGACGAGCTCGCGAAGCTCGCGAACGAGCACCTCGGGACCGACCTGTGATCCCCGACTGGCTGGAGCCGGTGCGGGCCGGCGCGGCGAGCATCTCGGCCGACGACCTGACCCGGTTCACCCCGCCGCCGGGTGGCGACGCGCGCCCCGGGGCGGTCCTGATGCTCTTCGGCGAGGGCGCACGGGGTGGCGAGCTGCTCCTGACCGAGCGCGCCCACGACATGCGCTCCCACCCCGGCCAGGTGTCCTTCCCCGGCGGCTCGGTCGACCCCGGTGAGAGCGTCGTGGACGCCGCGCTGCGCGAGGCCGAGGAGGAGATCGGCCTCGACCCGGCCACGGTCGAGGTGTTCGGGCGGCTCCCCGAGCTCTGGTTGCCGCCCAGCAACTTCGCGGTGACCCCGGTGCTGGGCTGGTGGCGTGAGCCCACCGGGGTCAGCATCGTCAGCCCGGCCGAGGTGCACGCAATCCACCACGTCCCGATCGACGAGCTGCTCGACCCCACGCACCGGGTCATGGTGCGGCACCCGCGGGTCGACTACGTCAGCCCGGGCTTCCTCATCGGGCCCGAGAAGGACGTCATCTTGTGGGGGTTCACCGGCGGCATCATCGCCCGGCTCTTCGACTTCCTCGGCTGGACGCGCCCGTGGGATCAGTCGCGCGTCCAGGACCTGCCGGCCTACATGCTGCAGGCTGACCCCCGACGGTCCCGGCTGCTGGACATCGAGGACGACGAGCCCGACGAGCCCGACGAGGCCGACGAGGAGGGTGAGGAGTGAACCTGCTCGACTGGCTCCTGCTCGTCCTCGTGCTCGCCTACGCGCTGTCGGGCTACTGGCAGGGCTTCATCGCCGGCGCGTTCGCCACCGGCGGCCTGCTCCTCGGTGGCCTGTTCGGCGTCTGGCTGGCGCCGATCGCCCTGGGCGACGCGAACCCGTCGCTCATGGTCTCCCTGGGCGCCCTGTTCATCGTGATCCTGTCGGCCTCGCTGGGCCAGGCGGTGTTCCAGTTCGCCGGCACCCGCATCCGCGACCGCATCACCTGGCAGCCGATCCGTGCGCTGGACGCCGTCGGCGGTGCCGCCCTGAGCGCCGTGGCCGTGCTGCTGGTCGCGTGGGCGCTCGGGGTCGCGATCTCGGGCTCGCGGATCAACGGCATCACGCCGATGGTCCGCAGCTCGGCGGTGCTGAGCGAGGTCGACCAGGTGCTGCCGGCCTCGGCGGGGAGCGCGCTCCAGGCGTTCAACGACGTCGTCGGCACCAGCTTCTTCCCCCGCTACCTCGAACCGTTCGCGCCTGAGCGGATCGTTCAGGTCGGCCCGGGCCCGAAGCGGCTTCTCTCGGACCCCGACGTGCAGCGGGCCCAGGCGAGCGTGCTGAAGGTGCGCGGCACCAACGAGTGCGGCCGCGGCGTCGAGGGTTCCGGCTTCGTGTACGCCGACAACCGGCTGATGACCAACGCCCACGTGGTGGCCGGCATCGACGACCCCGAGGTGGTGGTCGGCGACGACACCGTCGACGCCGAGGTCGTCTACTACAACCCCGACGTCGACGTCGCGGTCCTGGCGTTCGACAGCGGTGGCCTGCCGACCCTCGACCTGGACCAGACGGCCAAGCCGGAGCAGGGCGTCGCCGTGCTCGGCTACCCGCAGGACGGCCCCTACCAGGTCGAGGCCGCGCGGATCCGGGCCGAGCAGCGGCTCCGATCGCCGAACATCTACGGCGACGGCGCGGTGATCCGCGAGGTCTACTCGCTGCGTGGGCAGATCCTGCCGGGCAACTCCGGCGGCCCCATCCTCACCGGCGCCGGGGACGTCGCGGGTGTCGTGTTCGCGGCCTCGGTCACCGACCACGACACCGGCTACGCCCTGACGGCGCACCAGGTCGCCGACGCGGCCGAGACCGGCCGGACCAGCTCGACCCGGGTCTCCACGGGTGGGTGCGCGGGTTAGGCCTTGCCCTTGAGCGCGTTCGGGATCTCCCGGCCCTGCTCGATCGCGCGCTCGGGGGCACGGACCTGCTTGACCTTGCGCACCCCGATGTAGCCCAGCAGGGCGGCGAGCAGCACGTAGAACACGAAGACGATCGTGAACGCCCACTGCAGGGCCAGACCGTCGCCGTTCCAGTTGATGAAGTAGGCGAACGCGACCGACAGCATGATGATCGCGAGCACCAGCAGGAACGCCGCTCCGGCGAACAGCCCCAGACCCGTGCCGCCGGCCTTGACGCTGACCTTCAGCTCGGACTTGGCGAGCTGTATCTCCTTCTGCACCAGCGTGGAGATGTCGCGCGAGGCGTCGTGGACCAGACGTCCGATGGTGGGATCGGAGTCCTGGACCTGGTGCTGGGCCATCTGTGCATTCCTCTGCTCGTCGCGCCGGTGATGGGTCCGACCTTACCGATCGGACTCCTCACAGGTACCGCAGCCACAGGTAGGGCATGCACACCAGGATCGTCGTGGCCGTCACGACGACGCCGTACCTGGTGAACTCCCAGAAGCCGATCGGCTGTCCCTCCCGCTCGGCGAGGCCCAGGGCGACCACGTTGGCGGAGGCGCCGATCGCGGTGGCGTTGCCGCCGAGGTCGGCCCCCAGGGCGAGCGCCCACCACAGCACCTGGCCGGACTCGCCGTGCCCGGCGGCCAGCTCGGCGACCACCGGGCTCATCGTCGCGACGTAGGGGATGTTGTCGACGATGGCCGACAGCACCGCAGACCCGCCGAGCAGGGTCATCGTCGCGACGCCCAGGCTGCCACCCGTGAACGTCGACGCTGCCTCGGCGATCCGGTCGATGGCCCCGGTCTCCACCAGACCGCCCACCATGATGAACAGCCCGGCGAAGAACGCGAGCGTCGACCACTCGACGTCGCGCATGGTCTCGGCGGGGTCGACGCCGGTGACGAGGAGCAGGAGACCGGCGCCCAGCAGGGCCACCACCGCCGGCTCGTAGTGCAGCACCGGGTGCAGCACGAAGGCGAGGATGACCGCGCTCAGGACCACCCCACCCGTCACCAGCAGGCGTCGGTCGGTGATCGCCTCGCGCTCGTCCAGGCGCATCACGGAGGCCGCGCGCTCGGGGTCGTAGACGAAGTACGAGCGGAACATCCAGCGGCAGAGCAGGCAGAAGACGACCATGAGGACGACCACGATCGGTGCCAGGTGGACCAGGAAGTCGTTGAACGTCAGGTCCGCCCGGGCCGCGATGATGATGTTCGGCGGGTCGCCCACCAGCGTCGCGGTGCCGCCGATGTTGGAGGCGAAGACCTCGGCCATGAGGTACGGCGCCGGGCGCAGTCCGAGGCGTTGGCAGACCAGGAACGTGACCGGTGCGACCAGCAGCACCGTGGTCACGTTGTCCAGGAGCGCGGAGGCCAGCGCGGTCAACACGCAGAGCATGACCATCAGGGGGTAGGGCCGCCCCCGGGTCCGCTTCGCCGCCCAGATGGCGACGTACTCGAACACGCCCGTGCGGCGCAGGATCGAGACGATGACCATCATGCCGAGCAGCAGGAAGATGACGTTCCACTCGACGCCCGTGCGCTCGGAGAAGAAGGCCCGCTCCGCGTTGCTGACGTGGAGCAGGAGCATGAGGCCGGCGCCGACGAGCGCGACCTTCGTCCGGTGGACCTTGTCGGTCACCAGGACGGCGTACGCACACACGAAGATGACGACGGCGGCGACGGCCACGGCGGCTCCTGGGGTCGGGTCGAGGACGCCGACCAGGCTTCCCGGCACACCTGGGGACGACCCTATCCCGTGGTCCGGGTGTCCGTCGTCGTCCGGCGTCGTCCGGCTGGGATAGCGTCGGCGCGCATGAAGGCGCGTGAGCTGGTCGAGCCCTATCCGACGGTCGGTCTGCGCGAGGGCGCGGTGGCCGCCGCGCTCCTGCTCACCGAGCAGAACCGGCCCGGCCTCATCGTCGTGGATGAGCACGACCGCCCGGTCGCGGTCCTCCCTGCCGCCCAGGTGCTGCGTCAGGTGATCCCCGGCTACCTCCGCGACGACCCCAACCTCGCCGGGGTCGTCGACCAGGAGTTCATCGACCACGTCTGCGACGCCCTGGAGGGCAAGTCTGTGGAGGAGATCCTCCCGAAGGAGCGGTCGCGCCTGCCGGTGGCCGCCGCGGACGACACGGTGCTGGAGGTCGCCGCCGTCATGGCCGCCGACCGGAGCCCGCTGGTCGCCGTCGTGGACGGGAGCTCGAAGACGGCCCCGCTGGTCGGGGTGGTCACGGTGGGCGCCGTGCTGCGCCAGCTCCTGCCCGACCGGCTCAGGGGTCGCTGAGGGACCCGTCCTCATAGACGTCGGGGATCCCGTCGGCGTCGGAGTCGCGCTCCTCCAGCTCGCAGAGCCGGCGGTAGACCCGGTTGCGGGCGCGCAGGACCGCGGTGGCGAGGAGCGCGGCGACCAGCGAGCCCACGAGCACGGCGACCTTGACGTGGTCGTCGTCCGCGGAGCCGTTGCCGAACGCCAGCTCGCCGATGAGCAGGGAGACCGTGAAGCCGATCCCGGCGAGCATCGCCATGCCGACGACGTCGACCCAGCTCAGCTCGCCGTCCAGCTCCGCGCGGGTGAACCGGGCCAGGAGCCAGGTCGAGCCCGCGACGCCGACGGTCTTGCCGACCACGAGGCCGGTGACGATGCCCAGGGAGACCGGGTCCTGCAACGACGAGACGAGACCGTCCCAGCCGCCGATGGTGACCCCGGCGGCGAAGAACGCGAACGCGGGTACGGCGAAGCCGGCCGAGACGGGACGGACGAGGTGCTCGAGGTGCTCGGCGAGGCCCGGACCCGACTGGCCGTCGGCGCGGAGCACGGGCACCGTGAACGCGAGGACGACGCCGGCCACCGTCGCGTGCACCCCGGACGCGTGCACGCAGGTCCAGGCCGCGAAGGCGAGCGGGAGGAGCAACCAGGCCGACCAGATCCGCCGCTGGACCAGGACGGCGAAGACGACGATCGGGACAACGGCCGCCGCGAGCCACGCCAGGTGCACCTCGGTCGTGTAGAAGACCGCGATGATCGTGATCGCCAGGAGGTCGTCGACCACGGCCAGGGTGAGCAGGAAGGTCCGCAGCCCCGACGGGAGGTGGGTGCTGATCACGGCGAGGACCGCGACCGCGAAGGCGATGTCGGTGGCGGTGGGGATCGCCCAGCCGTTGAGCTCACCGTTGCTGCCGAGGTTCCAGAGGGCGTAGACGATCGCGGGGGCGAGCATCCCGCCGACGGCGGCCACCACCGGGAGGGCGGCACGGCGCGGGTCGCGCAGGTCGCCGGCGACGAACTCGCGCTTGAGCTCGAGCCCGGCGACGAAGAAGAAGATCGCCAGCAGCCCGTCGGCCGCCCAGGTGTCGAGGCTGAGGTGGAGGTGCAGCGCCTCGGGCCCGACGGCCAGCGCACCCAGGTCGTAGTAGGAGCCCGACCACCGGGTGTTCGCCCAGACCAGCGCGATCGCGGCCGAGGCGATGAGGAGCAGACCGCCGGTCGTCTCGGCGCGCAGGACGTCGGCGGCGCGCGAGCTCTCCAGGAACGAGCCGCGCTGGAACAGCCGCTGGCGACGGGCGGGCTGGGGCGCGGTCATCGGGCTCCTCGGGGTCGGCTCACTGCTCTGCCGACCAGACTTCCCGGCGCACCGCGACCCAGCCTAGGGCACTGCGTACCCGGTTCCGTGCGGGGCCGGGTCAGTCCTCGCCCTTGCCCGCGCTCTCCTTGTCCTTGATGAGGTCCATGACGGTGGAGTCGGCCAGGGTGGTGACGTCGCCGACCTCGCGGTGCTCGGCGACGTCGCGGAGCAGGCGGCGCATGATCTTGCCCGAGCGGGTCTTGGGCAGCTCGGGGACGATCATGATCTGGCGGGGGGTGGCGATGGGGCCGATCTCCTTGCGCACGTGCTGGCGCAGCTCGGCCACGATGTCGTCGCCCCCGTCTCCTGCCTCGTCGCGCAGGATGACGAACGCGCAGACGGCCTGGCCGGTGTCCTCGTCCTTCGCGCCGACCACGGCGGCCTCGGCGACCTTGGGGTGGGAGACCAGGGCGGACTCGATCTCGGTGGTCGACAGGCGGTGGCCGGAGACGTTCATGACGTCGTCGACGCGGCCCAGGACCCAGATGTCGCCGTCCTCGTCCTTCTTCGCGCCGTCACCGGCGAAGTAGAAGCCCTGGGAGCGGAAGCGGGACCAGTAGGTGTCGCGGAACCGGTCGTCGTCGCCCCAGATGGTCCGCAGCATCGCCGGCCACGGCTCGGTGAGGACGAGGTAGCCGCCGGACCCGTTGGGCACGGCGTTGCCCTCCTCGTTGACGACCTCGGCCGAGACGCCGGGGATCGCGGTCATCGCGGACCCGGGCTTGCCGTGGGTGACCCCGGGCAGCGGGGAGATCATGATCGAACCGGTCTCGGTCTGCCACCAGGTGTCGACGACCGGGGTCCGGTCACCGCCGATGACGTGGCGGTACCAGACGTACGCCTCGGGGTTGATGGGCTCACCCACGCTGCCGAGGATCCGCAGCGAGGACATGTCGAACTTGTCGGGGATCTCGCGGCCCTGCTTCATGAACGAGCGGATCGCGGTCGGGGCGGTGTAGAAGATCGTGACCCCGTAGTCCTGGATGATCTTCCACCAGCGACCCCGCTCGGGGGAGTCGGGCGTGCCCTCGTACATCACCTGGGTGGCGCCGTTGGCCAGCGGCCCGTAGACCATGTAGGAGTGGCCGGTGACCCAGCCGATGTCCGCGCTGCACCAGTAGACGTCGGTGTCGGCCTTGAGGTCGAAGACCGCCCAGTGCGTGTACGACGCACCGGTCAGGTATCCGCCCGTGGTGTGCAGGATCCCCTTCGGCTTCCCGGTCGTCCCGGACGTGTACATCACGTACAGCGGGTGCTCGGAGTCGAACGCCTGCGGCGTGTGGTCGGCTGACGCGGAGTCGACGACGTCGTGCCACCACACGTCAACGGCGTCGTCCCAGGTCACGTCCTGGCCGGTACGGCGCACCACCAGGACCTTCTCGACCGTGTGGCCCTGCTCGGCGGTCTTGGCGCGCGCCTCGTCCACGGCCGGCTTGAGCGCCGAGGCGGACCCGCGGCGGTAGCCGCCGTCGGAGGTGATCACGACCTTCGCCTCGCAGTCGACCAGCCGCGAGGCCAGTGCGTCGGCGGAGAACCCGCCGAACACCACGGTGTGCGGGGCGCCGATGCGGGCGCAGGCCAGCATCGCGACCACGGCCTCGGGGATCATCGGCAGGTAGATCGCAACCCGGTCACCGGTCTGGACGCCGAGCTCGGTCAGCGCGTTCGCGGCCCGCGAGACATCGTCCTTGAGCTGGGCGTAGGTGATGTCGCGCCTGTCCTCGACCGGCTCGCCGACCCAGTGCAGCGCGACCTTGTCACCCCGTCCGGCCTCCACGTGCCGGTCCACGCAGTTGTACGACGCGTTCAGCGTCCCGCCCACGAACCACTTCGCGAACGGCGGGTCGTCCCAGTCCAGCACCCGCTCCCACTTCTGCGACCAGTCCAGGCGCTCGGCCTGCTCGGCCCAGAACCCCTCCCGGTCCGCAGCGGCCCGCTCGTAGGCGTCGGCCTTGAGGTTCGCGCTCTCCGCGATCTCCGCGGGAGGCTCGAACCGTCGGTCCTCACGCAACAGGTTCGACAGGGTCTCTTCGGTCACGGTGGTCCTTCCGGTCGGGCGACGGGTGTGGCTGCCGCCACAGTAGGACCTCGCCGGGAGGCCCCACCACAGGGTCTCCCGGCAAGGTTGCGATGCGGTTGCGTGGGTCTCGGACTAGTGCTGGACGGCCTGCTCGGCGCCCGCCCCGGTGAGGGCGCGGACCTCGAGCTCGGTGTAGCGGTCCTCGGCGGCCGGCTCCTTGCTGGTGACCGTGCCGAGCCAGCCCAGGAAGAAGCCCAGCGGGATGGACACGATGCCCGGGTTCTCCAGCGGGAACCACGAGATGTCGATGCTCGCCGGGAGCAGCGACAGGTTCTTGCCGGTGGGGTCCAGGCCCTTGCCGGAGGTCACCGGTGAGAAGAACACCAGGCCCACGGCGGAGATGAGGCCGCCGTAGATGCTCCACACCGCGCCCCGGGTGTTGAACCGGCGCCAGAACATGTTGTAGATGATCGCGGGCAGGTTGGCCGACGCCGCGATCGCGAAGGCGAGGGCGACCAGGAACGCGATGTTCAGGTTCTGGGCCGGGATCGCGAGGGCGATCGCGATGACGCCGATGCCCGCGGCGGCGATGCGCGCCACCCGGAGCTCGTCGCGCTCGGAGGCCTTGCCGTGCTTGAGGACCGCGTTGTAGATGTCGTGCGCCACCGACGCGGACGAGGTCAGCACCAGGCCCGCGACCACGGCCAGGATCGTCGCGAACGCGACCGCCGAGATGGTGGCGAGCAGGACCACCCCGCCGGCCGCGTCGGCGCCACCGCCGGCCGCTTGGGCGAGCAGTGGTGAGGCGAGGTTGCCGCCGGACGCTGCGACCGACGCGTAGTCGGCCTCGTCGAGCATGGCGGCGGCACCGAAGCCCAGGACCAGGGTGAACAGGTAGAACGTGCCGATCAGGGCGATCGCCCAGAGCACGGACTTCCGGGCGTCCCGGGAGGTCGGCACCGTGTAGAAGCGGATCAGCACGTGCGGGAGGCCGGCCGTGCCGAGCACGAGCGCGATGCCGAGGGAGAGGAAGTCGATCTTGCTCGTGGTCGTGGCGCCGTACTTCAGGCCCGGCTCGAGGAACGCGGTTCCCTTGCCGCTGTTGGTCGCGGCGGTGCCGAGGAGCTCGGACAGGTTGAAGTGGAACTTGGCGAGCACCAGCACGACGATCAGCGCCGAGCCGGCCATGAGCAGGACCGCCTTGACGATCTGCACCCAGGTCGTGCCCTTCATGCCGCCGACCGTCACGTAGAACACCATGAGTGCGCCCACGGCGGCGATGGTGAGGTTCTTGGCCGCCTGGCTGTCCAGGCCGAGGAGCAGCGACACCAGCGCGCCGGCGCCGACCATCTGGGCCAGCAGGTAGAAGATCGACACGACCACCGTCGAGCAGGCGGCCGCCGTGCGGACCGGGCGCTGCCGCATCCGGAAGGCGAGCTGGTCGGCCATCGTGTAGCGCCCCGAGTTGCGCAGCATCTCGGCCACGAGCAGCAGCGCCACGAGCCAGGCCACGAGGAACCCGATCGAGTAGAGGAAGCCGTCGTACCCGAAGAGCGCGATCGCGCCCGAGATGCCGAGGAACGACGCCGCGGACATGTAGTCGCCGCCGATCGCGAGGCCGTTCTGGAAGCCCGAGAAGCTGCGGCCACCGGCGTAGAAGTCGGCTGTGCCCGACGTGCGCCGGCTCGCCCAGAAGGTGATGCCGATGGTGAGCGCGACGACCGCCAGGAAGAGGGCGGCGGTGAGGATCTGGTCGCCGTCCATGTCAGCGGTCCTTCCTGATCAGCTCGAGGTACTGGTCGTCCAGCTTGCGGGCCAGCGGGTCGAGCCGGCGCGAGGAGTACCGGCTGTAGACCCAGGCGAGGAGGAACGTCGTGACGAACTGCAGCAGTCCGAAGACCAGGCCGACGTTGAGGTTGCCGACGACCACGGTGTCCATGAACCCGGTCGCCCAGTTGCACATCACGACGTACAGCAGGTACCAGCTGAGGAACGCCACCGTGGCCGGGAAGACGAAGGAGCGGTAGAGGTGGCGCAGCCGGGCGAAGTCGGGCTCGGCGTGGAGGTGGTCGTAGGCGGGATCGTGGCGCGCGGCCTGGTCGTGCGGATCGTGCTGGAGATCGGTCACGGGTCGCCCCTTGTCAGTGTGGTGTCGCCGGGAGGTCGAGCTGGATGTGATCGCGGTCACGGTAGGTGCGGGGGCGCGGGACGCGAGAGGGTCGCGTGGCGGTCGCGCGCCCAGCGGGCCGGTCGCGTCGGTGAACGGTCGGTCAGGCACGACGAACGGTCGAACCGGCCGATCGCCGTCCGGTGGTCAGCCGCGGTCGAGGTCGAGCGTCTCGGGGGCGTGGAGCCGGGCGAGGAACCGGCCCGCGCCGCCGGGGACGCGCGCTGGCGTCAGCAGCGAGACGCCGATCATCGCCACCAGGGCGAGCGGTACCGTCCACGCCGCGGGCTGCGCCATCAGCGTGTCCGCCCACCCGCTCGGGTCCGGGGTCAGCAAGGTCCACCCGATCGCGACGCTGCAGCAGACCCCGCCCGCGAGCATGCCCGCCACCGCTCCTGGTCCGGTCAGGCGGCGCCACCAGATCCCGAGCACGAGCAGCGGGCAGAACGTCGACGCGGCCATCGCGAAGGCGAGCCCGACCGCCCGCGCGACGCCGAGGTTGGGTGCGGCCAGGGCGACCGTGCACGGGACGATCACCGCGAGGACCGCCCCGAGCCGGAACGCGGCGACGCCGCCGAGTCGTCGCCCTGCCGGCACCCGGCCGATCAGGTCCTGGCCGAGGACGCCGGCGACCGCGATCGACAGTCCCGAGGACGTGGACAGGAAGGCGGCGAACGCCCCGGCGGTCACCAGCCCCGTCAGGACCTCGCCGGCCAGCCCGTCGACCATGATGCGCGGCAGCTCCAGGACGAGCGCGTCGGACCGCCCGCTCGCGGCGAGCTCGGGAGCGTAGACCCGGCCGAGGGCGCCGTACACCGGAGGGAGGAGGTAGAAGAGGCCGAGCAGGGCGAGCACCACGAGCGTCGTGCGCCGGGCGGCGCGGCCGTCGGGGTTGGTGTAGAAGCGCACGACGACGTGCGGGAGGCCCATGGTCCCGAGGAACGTCGCTACGATGAGCGAGTAGGTCAGGTAGAGGCCCTGCCCGCCCCCGGCGGCCAGCGGCATCGACCAGCCGTCGCCGCCGACGGGGTGGGGCTGTCCGTCGCCGGCCCAGACCGACAGCAGGACGACCGCCGGCACCAGGAGGGCGGTCAGCTTGAGCCAGTACTGGAAGGCCTGCACGAAGGTGATGCTCCGCATGCCTCCGGACGTGACGTTCGCGAGGACCACGGCCCCGACGATGACCGGACCGACCCAGGTCGGGGCGCCCGTCGTCGAGCGCAGCGTGATGCCCGCGCCCTGGAACTGCGGGAGCAGGTAGAGCCAGCCGACCGCGACCACCATCAGCGAGCAGACGGCGCGCACCCCGCGCGAGCCCAGCCGGGCCTCGGCGAAGTCGGGCAGCGTGTAGGCGCCGGACCGGCGCAGCGGCGCCGCCACCAGGACGAGGAGGGCGAGGTAGCCCGCCGTCCACCCGACCGGGTACCAGAGCATGTCGGCGCCGAAGGCGAGGACCAGGCCCGCGACGCCGAGGAACGAGGCCGCGGAGAGGTACTCCCCCCCGATCGCGCTCGCGTTGAGCGTCGGCCGCACCGTGCGGGAGGCCACGAAGAAGTCACTGGTCGTGCGGGAGAAGCGCAGTCCCCAGGTGCCGATGAGCAGCGTCGCCAGGGTCACCAGCGCGACCGCCACGACGCCCGGCGCAGCGTTCACCGGTCGGCCCCGCGCACCAGGTCGGCGAAGTCGCGCTCGTTGCGCTCCGCGCGGCGGACGAAGACCCAGCCCAGGCCGAGCAGGAGCGGGTAGACGAGCACGCCCAGGAGCAGCCAGGGCAACGGCAGCCCGAGGACCTGGGCCGACGAGAGGCCCGGGGCGAGGTGGAAGACCAGCGGGAGCGACCCGACCAGGACGGCGAGCGCCAGGAGGACGCCGGCGGCGAGCCGCAGCTGCTCGCGCAGCAGCGAGCGGAGGTACATGCCACCCAGGCGTGTCTCGGTGTCGATGGGTGGGCGGACCGCGGACGGCGTACGGCGGCGCGGCGGTCCCGTGACGCGGACCCGCTCGCGCGGGTTCCCGGGGTCGGGGGTGTTCATCCGCCGGTCCGGTTGCGGAGCAGCAGCTCGCGGAGCTCGCGGGTGTGGCGCCGGCTCACGACGAGCTCGACGGGAGGTTGCCCCACCAGGACCGTGCAGCGGCCGCCGTCCATCCGGACCTCGCGCACGTGCGCCAGGGCGACCAGCAGGGACCGGTGGATGCGGACGAACCCGGCGTCCGCCCAGTCCTCCTCCAGCGTCGAGAGAGGGACCCGCAGGAGGTAGGAGTCCCCGGCCGTGTGCAGGCGGGCGTAGTCGCCGTGCGCCTCGATGTGGGTGATGTCGGAGCGGTTGACGAACCGCGTCACCCCGCCGCGCTCCACGGCGACCTCGGAGTCCCGCGCCGGCGCGGGGTCCGCGCCGAGCACGCGCCGCACGGCCTTCGCGAGGCGCTCGGCCCGAACCGGCTTCAGCACGTAGTCGACCGCGCGCACGTCGAACGCCTCGACCGCATGGCCCTCGTGGGCGGTGACGAAGACGATCCGCGGCGGCTCGCGGAAGCGAGACAGCACCTGGGCCAGCTCGATGCCGGTGAGCCCGGGCATCTGGACGTCGAGGAAGACCACGTCGACCTCGGCCTCCTGGAGGATGCGCAGGCCGTCCGTGGCCGAGTCGCTGGTCACGACCTCACCGACGCGCGGGTCCTGCGAGAGCAGGTAGACGAGCTCGTCGAGGGCCGGCCGCTCGTCGTCGACGACGAGCGCCCGCAGTCGCGTGCCGGGGGCCGTCACGCGTGCACCCCCGGGGCGAACTTCGGCACCCGGACCTCGACCCGGGTCCCGGCTCCCGGACTGGTCTCCACGACCAGGCCGTAGTCGTCGCCGAAGGCGTTGCGCAGCCGGGCGTCGACGTTGCCGAGCCCGATCGAGTCGAGGCTGCTGTCGCCCGCCAGTGCCTGCCGGACCACCTCGGGATCCTCGCCGGCACCGTCGTCCTCGACCTCGATCAGGCACTCGGTGCCCTGGTCCCGCGCCACGATCGAGATGTGGCCGCCGCTCGCTCCCTCGAGACCGTGCCGGACGGCGTTCTCGACCAGCGGCTGGATGCACAGGAACGGTACGGCGACCGGGAGCACCTCCGGCGCGATGCGGAGCGTGACCCCCAGCCGCTCGCCGAACCTCGCCTGCTCCAGCAGCAGGTAGCGCTCGACCGACCGCAGCTCCTCGGCCAGCGTGGTGAACTCGCCGTGCCGGCGGAAGGAGTAGCGGGTGAAGTCCGCGAACTCCAGCAGGAGCTCGCGAGCCCGGTCGGGGTCGGTGCGCACGAAGCTGGCGATCGCGCCGAGGGAGTTGTAGATGAAGTGCGGGCTGATCTGGGCACGCAGGGCCCGGACCTCGGCCTCCATCAGCCGGGTCCGGCTCGCGTCGAGCTCGGCCAGCTCGAGCTGGCCGCCGATCCACCGGGCGACCTCGTCGGCCGCGCGGGCGAGCCCGGCGGTGGCGTACCCGGTGAAGACCTGGAGCGTGCCGACGACCCGCTCCTCGACGATCAGCGGGCTCGCGATGCCCGTGCGCAGCTCACAGCCGGCCACGTCGCACCGCAGGTCTCCGCGGTCGGCCATCCGGGTGCTTCCGCGCTCGACGGTGGCGACGGCCAACGCTGCGGCCTGCTCCTCGTGGTGCTGGCCGGCCCCGTCCCAGGCCAGCACGCGCGTGGTGTCGGTGAGCGCCAGCGCCGGGGTGCCGAGCAGCTCGTGGAGGTGGCGGATGCTGCGCTCCGCGCTGCCCCGGTTGAGCCCGGAGCGCAGGGCAGGAGACGCGAGCGAGGCGCTGTGGAGCGTCCGGAACGTGGCGCGGTCGGCCTCGGTCCCGAGATGCCGGCGTCGCCAGGGCCGCGTCATCCTCCAGAGCCTAGGGCGTCAGACCCGTCGTGAGGTCGCGACGACCCGACGTCGGTGTCGGTGTCGGCGTCTGCGTCTGCGTCAGCGGAAGTCGATGAGCAGCACGTCGGCGTCGGAGCCGTCGTCGGTGACCCGTCCGTCGTCCGGCGCGGCGGTCTCCTCCGCGGCGGCCTCGGCGTCCTCGGGTGCGGCCGCGGCCGGCCGGTCGACGACCGACGCGCGGAAGCAGGCGGCCTCCAGGGGCAGCTGCATCCCGTCCATGCCGCGGCCGTAGTCGTCGTAGAACGCGAGCACCTCGGCGAGCTTCGCGGCCCGCTCGTCCTCGTCGAGGACGGCCACGTTGGAGCGCGAGAGGGCGAGGTCCTGGATCGAGCGGCGGTCGACGACCTGCCAGTGCCGGAACACCTGCTCCTCCACGAACCCGAACAGCGGCGAGGTCACCAGCGGTTCGTGGGTGCGCAGCTGCTCCTGGTTGCCGAGGATCCGGCCGAGCTTGCGCACCCAGGGGATCCGGGCGTCGCGGCCGTTCCACACCAGGGACAGGCGGCCACCGGGCTTGAGGACGCGCGCGATCTCCGGCAGGGCCCGGTCGTGGTCGAACCAGTGGAAGGCCTGCGCGACCACGACGACGTCGTACGACCCGTCCGGCGCCGCGATCTCCTCGGCCCCGCCCACCGAGGTGCGGACGTCGGGCAGGTGCTCGCGCAGCCGACCCAGCATCTGCTCGTCGGGCTCCGTGGCGTGCACGTCGTGCCCGAGGCCGACGAGGACCTCGGTCAGCTTGCCGGTCCCGGCGCCGAGCTCGAGCACGGTCGTGGGCTGGTCGCCGGCCAGCCAGGCGGCGGCCTCGCGCGGGTACGACGGGCGGGCCCGGTCGTAGGCGTCGACGACGCTGCCGAAGGAGCGGGAGGGATCGGTCATCAGGCTCACCGTACCCGCCGATACGGTGTGATCCCGTGAGCCCAGACCTGCTGTCCCCCCTGGCGTCCATGGAGGGGGTGCCGTCCGCGTACGCCGCCGCTCGCGACGGCATCGACGCGGTGCTGCGCGACCGCGGCCTGCGGCGTACCTCTCCGGAGACCACGGCCGAGTCGCTGCTCCGCGGCGCGCACGCCAGCGCCGTCCTCGAAGGGTCGACGGCGACCCTCGCCGACGTGCGGGAGGGAGCGGGCGACGAGCCCGCGCGGGACGCCGTCCGGGTCTCGACGGAGCTGCTCGGGCTGGCGCCGGCCCTCTCCCGCAGCCCCTTGCAGGCGCTGGCGCGCATCCACGCGCTGGCTGCCGCGGGGTTGCCCGAGGAGCAGCGCGGACGGCCGCGCGACGCGGGTGCTGCGGAGCGGCTGCGCGGCGTCGGGGACCTGCTGACCCGCCCGACCGAGGTGCCCGCCCTGGTGGTCGCCGCGGTCGTGCACGCGGAGCTGGCCACCGCGGCGCCGTTCTCCTCGCACAACGGCATCGTCGCCCGCGCCGCCGAGCGGTTGGTGCTCGTGGCCCGCGGCGTCGACGAGAAGTCGCTCGTCGTCCCCGAGGCCGGCCACCTCGCGCTGCGGGCGGCGTACGAGTCGAACCTGCGGGGGTACGCCACCGGCGGTCGGGCCGGCGTCCACTCCTGGCTGCTCTACGCCGCCGAGGCGTACGCCGCCGGCGCGGAGGCGAGCCCGCTGCGGCGGGACGCGGAGTAGGCGCAGCGTCCTCTGGCGACCCCCGACCAGTTCCTGCGCCGCGTCAGGGACCCCGCTGAGGAGCCGCCGAGTTTCGTCGGCCGGCCGACAAGATCCGATGGTGGACGACGAACCTTTGTCGTCCCGCCCGGAGTTTCGTCGGCCGGCCGACAAAGCTCGACGCGGCGGGTGCTCGAGGCCGGCACGCCGAGGCCACGATCGAGCCCGACACTCGGCTCACCGGGTTTCGAGACGCGCCGTCGCGGCTTCGCAGGCTCAGCCGCGGGCACTCCTCAACCTCCTCGGGCGACGCGGTTCGCGACTTCGTCGCGCCCCGCTGCCCTCGGACATGCGAACGGCACCCGGCGTGTCGAGTCGTTGGTCCGGGTGCCGTCGCTGACACGTGACGCCGTCGGCTACCAAGCGTGCATCATCAACTGCTGCCGCGGGATTCTCCCGGCTCGGCATGCGCCCTGTAGGAAGGGTAGATCGCCGCGTGGGTACCCGGCTCACGTGCTGTCCCTGTGGAGTTCTGGCTCCTTCCTACGCCTGTTCGCCGCGACCTTCAAGGGTTGACTTTGGTGCCCCGAGGCGTTGTCTAGCCTTCCTTGCGCGGCCCGTGGCTACGCGCCGGGCCGGCGGCGCCGCGCGCTGGCCCACAGCACCCCGCCGACGGCCACGACGCTGCCGACCGCGAGCGCGGCCAGCGTCGGCCCGGCGGGTGGCAGTGGCACCCGGGAGCGCAGGGCGACGGGCTTGGTGAAGACCAGCACCGGCCAGCCCTTCTCGGTCGCGGTGCGCCGCAGCTCCTTGTCGGGGTTGACCGCGTGCGCGTGACCGACCGCGTCGAGCATCGGTACGTCGGTGACCGAGTCGCTGTAGGCGTAGCACTCCTCGAGCTCGTAGCCGTGGACCACCGCGAGCTCCTCGATCGCGCGCGCCTTCTCCTCGGCGTAGGCGTAGTACTCGATGCCGCCGGTGTAGCGACCGTCGGCGATCTCCATCCGGGTGGCGATCACGTGGTCGGCGCCGAGCATGGCGGCGATCGGCTCGACCACCTCCGCCCCGGACGCCGAGACGATGACGACGTCCCGGCCGGCGAGGTGGTGCTCCTCGATGAGCGAGACGGCCTCGTCGTAGACGAGCGGGTCGACGATGTTGTGGAGGGTGTCGGCGACGATCTCGCGGACGGTCGCGACCTCCCAGCCCGCGCACAGCTGCGACATGAACTGCCGCATCTTCTCCATCTGGTCGTGGTCCGCCCCGCCGACCAGGTAGACGAACTGGGCGTATGCCGACCGCAGCACCGCCCGTCGTGAGATCAGGCCGCCGGCCTGGAAGGGCTTGCTGAACGCGAGCGTGCTCGACTTCGCGATGACCGTCTTGTCGAGGTCGAAGAAGGCCGCGGTCGGGCGGAGCGCCATGCGGCCATCGTAGGCGCCCGCGAACCCGCTGCCGTCCACAGCCACCACTCCGAACCTCCATGTCCACAAGGGCTCTGGTCACCAGAGGACCGCGTCGGCATCGACGGGCAGCATCGCCGGCATGACCGCACCGCTCCTCATCACTCGTGACCAGGCCCTGCTCGACGAGCTGCTCCGCCTCGCCGCCGCGGCCGGGGTGACCCCCGACGTGGCGGCCGACGGTGGCGCCGCGCTGCGTGGGTGGGCCGCCGCGCCGCTGGTCCTCATCGGAGCCGACGTCGCCGAGGACCTCGCCCGGATCTCGCCGATGCGCCGGCCGCGGGTGTACGTCGTCGCGTGGGGCGGCGTCCCCGACGAGATGTTCCGCACGGCGATGGCCGTCGGCGCGGAGAGCGTCGCGCAGCTGCCGCGGTCGGAGGCCTGGCTGACCGAGCTGCTGACCGACCTCGGCGACCTCGACGCGGGCGTGCCCAGCGAGGGCGTGCTGGTGGGCGTGGTCGGCGGGAGCGGCGGGGCGGGCGCGACGACCTTCGCGTGCGCACTGGGCCAGGTCGCGTCCCGCCGCGGGCGAGCCGTGGTCGTCGACGCGGACCCGCTCGGACCGGGGGTCGACCGGGTGCTCGGGCTCGAGGACCGCGACGGGGTCCGCTGGGACGGGTTGTGCGACGCGACCGGTCGGCTCAGCGCTCGTGCGCTGCGGGAGGCGTTGCCGCGGCGCGAGGACCTCGGAGCCCTGACCTGGCGGCCGGGCGCGCCGGGGCAGCTGCAGGCGTTCGCGGTCCGCGAGGTGCTGTCGGCCGCCCGGCGCGGGCACGACCTGGTCGTGGTCGACCTGCCCCGCACCCCCGACCCGCTCCTCGACGAGGTGGCCGCCCGCTGCGACCGGCTGCTCGTCGTGGTGGTGCCGACGGTCGCCGGAGTGGCCTCGGCCGTGCGCACCTGTGCCCGGCACCGCGACCCCACCCGGGTCCGGCTGGTCGTGCGGGGCAGCGGCGTGGACAACGCGGCGATCGCCCGCGCGACCGGGGTGCCGGTGCTCGCCCGGATGTCGGACCAACGGGGCCTGGCCGAAGCGATCGACCTGGGACTCGGGCCGGTCCGCTCGCGGCGCGGATCGCTCGGACGAGCGGCCGGCCAGGTGCTCGACCAGCTCCTCCTCCTGCACGCGGCCGCCGCGTGAACGCCCTCCCAGGCGCCGGGTTCGGCGCCGACCTCGGTGTCGTCGACGATCTCGAGGCCGTGCGTGACCGGCTGGCCCGCAGTCCCGGCGAGCTGACGCCGCACCGGGTGGCCGAGGCACTGCGCGACAGCGGGCGCCCGGTCGGCGACGCCGCGGTGCTCGCGGTCTACGAGACGCTGCGCCGCGACGTCGTCGGTGCCGGTCCGCTCGAGCCGCTGCTGCGCACGCCCGGGGTCACCGACGTCCTGGTGAACGGCGCCGACCGGGTCTACCTCGATCGTGGTGCGGGGCTGGAGGCGACCGCGGTGCGGTTCCCCGACGAGGAGGCGGTGCGGCGCCTGGCGCAGCGGCTGGCCGCACTCGGCGGCCGCCGCCTCGACGACGCGACGCCGTACGCCGACCTCCGGCTGCCCGACGGCACCCGGTTCCACGCGGTGCTGGCGCCGCTGGCCCGGCCCGGCACCCTCGTCTCCCTGCGGGTGCCCCGGACCCGGACCTTCACCGTGGCCGAGCTGGTCGCGTCGGGCACGCTCTCGGCCGGCACGGCGCGGGTCCTCGAGGCCGTGGTCGCACGCCGCCTCGCGTTCCTCGTCTCCGGCGGCACCGGATCCGGCAAGACCACCCTGCTGGCGGCCCTGCTGTCCCTCGTCGCACCCGAGGAGCGGGTCGTCGTGGTCGAGGACGCCAGCGAGCTGCGTCCGGACCACCCCCACGTCGTGGCCCTCGAGGGGCGACCGCCCAACATCGAGGGTGCAGGCGCCGTCGACGTGCGCACGCTGGTGCGGCAGGCGCTGCGGATGCGCCCCGACCGGCTCGTCGTCGGTGAGGTCCGCGGCGCCGAGGTCGTCGACCTGCTCGCGGCGCTCAACACCGGTCACGAGGGTGGCTGCGGCACGCTGCACGCGAACTCGGCGCTCGACGTCCCGGCCCGGATCGAGGCGCTGGCCCTGGCCGCGGGTCTCGGTCGCGACGCGGCGCACAGCCAGCTCGCCTCGGCGGTCGACGTCGTGCTCCACCTGGCGCGAGGGCCCGACGGGGTCCGGCGACTGCGCCAGGTGGCGGTGCCGCAGCGAGCGGGCGACGGTCTCGTGCGGATGGTGTCGGCTCTCGACGTCGACGAGCGGGGGGACCCGTCCCCCGGGCCGGGCGCCGCGACGCTCACCGACAGGCTGGGCCTGTGAGCGGGCCGGGCGTGGGGACCGCGGCCCTCGTCGCGGCGCTCTGCGCGGGCCTCGCCGTCTGGCTCCTCGTGCGGCCCCGGCCCGGTATCGGGGACCGCGCCGGCGTCGGCACGCGCGGGCTGGTGCTGCCCTCGGCGCTGGCGGTGGCTCTCCTGCTGCCACGCCTGGGCGCACTCGTCCTGGTGGTCGCCGCGGCTGCGGTCGGCGGGCTCGCCCTGTGGCGTCGCCGTCGCCGACGTCAGGACGCGGCGCGGGTCGCAGCACGGGTGCTGGAGACCTGTGAGCTGGTCGCCGCCGAGCTCGCCGCCGGCCGACCACCCGGCGCAGCTCTCGAGCGCGCCGCCTCGGCATGGGCGGTGCTCGCCCCGGTCGCCGAGGCATTCCGGGTCGGGGCCGACGTCCCCGACGCACTGCGCTCCCTGGGCGACCGGGTCGACGGTGCCGGGGACCTCCGCGTCGTGGCTGCGGCCTGGCAGGTGGCCCACCGCACCGGTCAGGGCCTGGCGGCGGCCGTCGAGCGGGTCGCGACCGGGCTCCGGTCGGCGGCGGCGACCCGCCGGCTGGTCGAGGGCGAGCTCGCCTCGGCCCGGGCGACCGCGCGACTGGTGGCCGGACTGCCCGTGCTGGCGCTGTTGATGGGCTCCGGCGCCGGGGGAGACCCGTGGGGGTTCCTGCTCCGCACCCCGGGTGGACTCGCCTGCCTGGCGGGCGGTCTCGCCTTCGGGCTCGCCGGGCTGTGGTGGATCGAGGCGATCGCCGCCGAGGTGGAGGCGCGGTCGTGACGACCGTGACGACCGTGACGACCCTGACGACCCTGACGACGTGGCTGCCGATCCTCTGTGCAGCGGCGGCCGGCGCCCTGGTGCTCCCGGTCCGTCCGGCGCTCCCGGCAGGGCCGGCGTCGGACGACCGTCCACCGGTCGCCGGCTGGCTGCACCGGCACCGGGCCCTGTGGAGCGGGCTCGCCGGTCTCGGGGCGCTGCTCTTCCTGCAGGGGCCCGTGGCCCTGGTGGCGGCCGCGGTGACCGCCGGCGCCACCTGGGTCGTGATCGGTCGTGCCGAGCCGGCGGCGGTCCGACGCCGGCGTGACGAGGTCCGCCGCGACCTGCCTCACGTCGTCGAGCTCTTCGGGGCCACGCTGCGTGCCGGTGCGGCGCCGGGCGACGGGGTGGCCCTGGTGGCCTCCGCCCTCCCCGGGGCCGCGGCCGACCGGCTGGCGGGGGTGGCCGCTCGCTTGTCGATCGGGCTCGATCCCGTGCAGGTGTGGGAGGGGCTGGCCGACGACCCCGAGCTCGGCCGCCTCGGCCGCGCGCTCGCCCGCGCCCAGGCGTCGGGCAGCCCTGTGGTCGCCTCGGTCGAGCGGTTGGCCGACGAGCTCGCCCAGGCCGCTCGAGCGGAGACCGAGGACCGGGCCCGGGCCGTGGGTGTCAAGGCCGCGCTCCCCCTGGGGCTGTGCCTGCTGCCGGCGTTCGTGCTCATCGGGATCGTGCCCCTGGTGGTGGCGCTGCTGGCGACCCTCGATCTCGGGTGAGCTGAGCAACGGAACGCCCGGAGGCCCACCGTCACCAGTCGAGGAGGCGAGCGGTGGGCCAGCGGCGCAGCACGGCGTCGCGGCCGAAGCGGTCGGCGACGGCGTCGTACGTGCTCCGGTAGTGCTCGGCGACCCGCCGGGCGAGCGGCTCGGGCATGCGGTGGCCACGCTCCTTTGGCGAGGTGTTCACCTGCCGGTCGAAGTCCGGGTCGTGCGCGCCGATGCCGAGGAACCGGCAGATGCGGGTCACCGTCTCGGCCTCGAACAGCTCCTCGAAGAGCGCGTAGCAGGCCCCGGTCGGGCCGAAGACCTGCTCGACGGCGGCCATGGTCCGCTCGTAGCGCGTCGGTCCCTCGAAGCGCGGCCTGCCGAAGACGTGTCCCACGCGCTCCACGCTGCTGCCGGGATGCGCCCCGGGGTTGCGCTGCTGGTACATGCGGACCGCCGACCAGATCCGTTCCACCGGGTCGCGCATCAAGAAGACCGGCGCGACGCGGATACCGCGGCGGTCGAAGGCGTCGCGGATCATCGTCAGCCGGTCGATCGACAGCCCGGCGTACGACGGGGTGATGTCAGCGGTCAACCGGATCCCCGGCCGGCTGAGGAGGAGCTCGAAGTAGTTGCAGTAGGTCTGGGGGTCGGAGAGGAACGTCGCCAGCCGCAGCGTGTCGGCGTCCGCGGGCCGGCCCTGCTCGACCTGGCCACCGGCCCGCCGGACCCGCCGACCCAGCCGGGTGCGGAAGTGCGCCATCTCGTCGAGGTCCAAGGCGTCCCAGACGTGGTACTCCTTGCGAAACCCCGGGTCGCACTCCGGTGAGTCGGCGAGATAGCGGTGCAGCCAGGCGGTCCCGCCCTTCTGGCAGCCGACCCCCAGCAGGAAGGTCGGCCGGTCGTCACCGTGCATGACTGCCCGGTGACCGTCGTGGTGGTCCGCGAAACATCCACCGGTGCGCCCTCCCGCGGGCCGCTCCACAGATGCGCGCCCGCCGACAGCGCATCGTCCCCGGCATCACGCAGGGTCGACGCCGTCGGCCGCACCGCGCGGCCGGGAAACGGAGAACCCGATGTCCTCACGCCACCTCGCCCGCCTCGCCCACCGCCGCCCTCGCCGCCTGCCCCGGCGGCGCAACGAGCGCGGCATCACCACCGCGGAGTACGCCGTCGGCACGGCCGCGGGCGCCGGGCTCGCCGGCCTGCTCTACAAGCTGCTCACCGGCGGTTTCGGTGACCAGCTCCTCAAGACCCTCTTCGACCACGTGCTCGGGTTGCTGGGCATCGGATGACCGCGGCGACCTGGCGGCCCCGGTCCGACCGCGGTGCGGCGACCGCTGAGCTCGCGATGGTGCTGCCGCTCCTCGTCGCGGTCACCATCGGGCTGGTCTGGCTGCTCGCGATCGGTTCGGCCCAGGTCCGCGCGGTCGACGCCGCCCGTGAGACGGCGCGGGCGGTGGCGCGCGGTGACAGCGAGTCCGAGGCCGTCGCGCGGGGTGCGCAGGTCGCGCCGCCAGGCAGCCGGGTCGACGTCCACGACGACGGTGGGCAGGTCACCGCCGTCGTCGTGGGTCGGGTGGCCGGGCCCGGTGGACTCTTCGCCCGACTTCCCGGTGCCACGGTCTCCGCTCAGGCGGTCGCCGCGGTCGAGGAGGCGGCGCCGTGACCGGCCGTCGCCCGCGGCCCGAGCGCGGCTCGGCCACCCTGTTCGCGGTGGCGTGCCTGGGTCTCCTCCTGGTGCTGGGTGCGGCGCTGGGAGTCGTCGCCGCCATGGTCCGCGCGCACCGATCGGCCCAGGCGGCCGCGGACCTCGCGGCCCTGGCCGCGGCCGACGCCCTCGGGTCCGGACGTGACCCCTGCGCCGCGGGCGCCGCCGTCGCCGCCGCGAACGGGGCCCGGCTGACCGCGTGCCGGCCCGACGGCCGCGTGGTCACCGTCGTCGCGACTGTCTCCGGACCCCACTGGCTGGGTCAGGTGGCCGATCTCGCCGCCGAGGCCCGGGCCGGACCCGCCTGACCGGGCGTCGGAGGTCATGCGGGTTGGTCGTGGGGGGAGCCGCCTTGGATGACGCTGCCGGGGAGGTCATGCGGGCTGGTCGTGGGGGGAGCCACCTCGGATGACGTTCCGACGCGACGCGCGACGCCGACGCCGACGACTGACGACCGGCGAGCCGGGTCAGATCGAGCGGTCCTGGGTGTCGGCGTCGCCGTCGCGCTGCTCGGCCTCGCGCCGCTCGAGCTGTTCGGAGAGCTCGTTCAGCTTCTTGCTCTCGCGGCGCTGCCGCAGGGTGCGCTTGGTCCCCCACTTGGAGAAGCCGAAGCCCCACAGGATCGCGAGACCGGCGCCGAGGCCGACGAAGAACATCGCCAGCGCGCTGATGTCGGTGCCGAGCAGCTCGACCGAGCCCTGGGCGGTGAACAGCGCGGCGACGATCGCCACCGCACCGAGGGCCATGAGGATCAGACCGAGGACGACCATGCTCGGAGGGTAGGGCACCGGGTCGCCGTGCGGAACGGGCCGAGCACCACCACCTCGGACTACCCGTCGAGCAGCACGTCGAGCAGCGCGGCCGCACCGACCTTGTCGAGCGGGTGGTTCTGGTTGCCGCACTTCGGCGACTGGATGCACGAGGGGCACCCCTCGTCGCACTCGCAGGAGCGGATCGCGTCACGAGTGGCGGTCAGCCACTCTCGGGCGGCGCGGAAGCCCCGCTCGGCGAACCCGGCACCACCGGGGTGGCCGTCGTGGACGAAGACGGTGAGGCGTCCGGTGTCGGGGTGGACCGCGGTCGAGACCCCGCCGATGTCCCATCGGTCGCAGGTGGCGAAGAGCGGGAGCAGCCCGATCGAGCAGTGCTCGGCGGCGTGCGCAGCACCGGGCAGGTCGCGCTCCGCGAGTCCGCCCTCCGCCAGCGCGTCGTCGGGCACCGTCCACCAGACCGCCGTGGTGCGCAGCGAGCGGACCGGCAGGTCGAGCGGCTCCTCGCCGAGCACCTCGCCGCCCGGCTGCCGGCGTTTGAGGAACGACACGACCTGGTGCGACACGTCCACGTCGCCGAAGGAGAGCCGGCACCCGCTCCACATCACGTGCTCGCGCTCGGTCACGACGGCGATGTCGGTCACCTCGCGGGCGGAGGTGGAGTAGTCGGGCTCGGCCTGCTCGATGACGGCGACGTGGTCCTCGAGGTCGAGCGAGCGCACCAACCAGGTCTCGCCGCGGTGCACGTAGACGGCGCCGGGATGGGCGGTGCCGTGCGCGCTCGAGCCGTCGACGGTGCCGACGACCCGGCCGGTCCCGGCCTCGACCAGCTGCACGGTGGCGCCGCCGGTCGAGCGGATGTCAGCGAGGTCGCTCGCCCGCCGCCGGTCGGTCCAGAACCAGCCGCGCGGCCGGCGCCGCAGCAGACCGCCGTCGGTCAGGGCGTCGAGCACCTCGCGCGCGGTGGGGCCGAAGAGCGGGAGGTCGGCCTCGGTCAGCGGCGCCTCGTGGGCGGCCGCGCACAGGTGTGGGCCGAGGACGTAGGGGTTGGACGGGTCGAAGACCGTGGCCTCGACCGGGCGGCCCAGCAGCGCCTCGGGGTGGCTGACCAGGTAGGTGTCGAGCGGGTCGTCGCGCGCGACCAGCACGCCGAGGGCGTCCTGCGCCCCGCGCCCGGCCCGGCCCACCTGCTGCCACAGCGCCGCCCGGGTGCCGGGGAAGCCGGCCATCAGCACCGCGTCCAGGCCGCTGATGTCGATGCCGAGCTCGAGGGCGTTGGTCGCGGCCAGCCCGGTCAGCTCCCCGCGTCGCAGCTGCTCCTCGATCGCCCGCCGCTCCTCGGGCAGGTAGCCGCCCCGGTAGGACGCCACCCGGCCGGGCAGCGACGGGTCGACCTCGGCGAGCAGCTCGGCGGCCGTCATCGCGACCTGCTCGGCGCCGCGGCGCGACCGCACGAACGCGAGGGTGCGCACGTCCTCGACGACCAGGTCGGCCAGCAGGTCGGCCGCCTCGGACGACGCGGCCCGGCGCACGGGCGCACCGTTCTCGCCGGCGAAGGAGGTGAACGGCGGCTCCCACAGCACGAGCGACACCTCACCCCGCGGTGAGGTGTCGCCGGTGACGGCCATGGTGTCGAGCCCGGTCAGCCGCTGCGCGAAGGCTTCCGGCTCGGCGACGGTCGCCGAGGCCAGCACGAACGTCGGGTGCGCGCCGTAGAGCGCGCACACGCGTCGCAGCCGCCGCAGCACATGGGCGACGTGGGCGCCGAAGACCCCGCGGTAGTGGTGGCACTCGTCGACCACGACGTAGACCAGCGACCCGAGGAAGCTCGCCCACCGGGCGTGCCCGGGCAGCAAGGAGCGATGAAGCATGTCGGGGTTGGTGAGGACGTACTCCGCGTGGTCGCGCGCCCAGTCCCGCTGCTCACGGCTGCTGTCGCCGTCGTGGGTCGTCACGCGCAGGTCCACCCCGAGCGCGCTGAGCCCGGCCAGCTGGTCCTGGGCGAGTGCCTTGGTCGGAGCGAGGTACAGCACCGTCGCGCCGCGCCGGCCGCGAGCGCCGCGGGCGGCCTTGACCGCCGAGAGCGCCGGGAGCTGGTAACCCAGGCTCTTGCCCGAGGCCGTCCCGGTGGCCATCACGACGTGCTGACCGTGGTGGGCGGCGTCCGCCGCCACCGCCTGGTGCTCCCACGGCGCGGCGATGCCCCGCGCCCGGAAGGCCGCGACCACGTCGGCGTCGGCCCAGGCCGGCCAGGCCGCCTGGCGGGCGGGCCGGGACGGGAGCACCTCGAGGTGGCGCAACCGCTCCTCGCGACCGGGTACGGCGGCCAGTCGCTCGACCACGCCGGCTACGCCGGAGGGGCGGGAACCGAGCGTCGACGTCACCTCCCCATTGTCACCAGCGGCGCCGACACCGGCACCGCTGGTGCCGCGTCGGCTGGATCGGGGGCGTAGCCTGTGCGAGGCTCGCCCGTCGAGCGTCGTCTGTTCACGAGTGAGTGCGCATGACGGCGTGGGCGTGGTTTCATTGTGCAGGCCGGATGCCGGGGTCAACGCCGCGGCAGGACCGGCGACCGACCAGCGGCACCGGGAGACATAGGTGGACCTGACTCTGACGACGCGCGACGCCGGTGGCAAGACCATCGTTGCCGTCGGGGGCGAGATCGACGTCTACACCGCCCCCAAGCTGCGCGACAAGATCACCGAGCTGGTCGCCGGCGGCGTCTACGACATCGTCATCGACATGGAGGAGGTCGAGTTCCTCGACTCCACCGGCCTCGGTGTCCTCGTCGGTGGCCTGAAGAAGGTGCGCGCGCACGACGGCTCGCTGCAGCTGGTGTGCAACCAGGACCGGCTGCTCAAGATCTTCCGCATCACCGGACTGGCCAAGGTCTTCGTGATCCACGACTCGGCGGACGCCGCGCTCGCCGGCAGCTGACCGCCGCCCTCGGCTCCGCAGGGCCCGTCGTCGCAGGACGACGGGCCCTGCGTCATTTCCCGCCGCCTCCGGCGGCGGCCGCAGGAGGCCTGGCGAGACTCGCCGTGTGGGACGGGTCACACCTCCGTGCCGTCCGGCGGGCGGGGATGCGTAGACTCCGGCGCGTCCGTGAGATCTGCATCACTGAACGGTCGGCCGGAGCACTCGCCCCGGCACTCACCCAGTCACTCCCAGGAGGAACCGCATGACGGGGATCGCTCCCGCTGTCGTGGACCTCTCCGGGGGCAACCTCGTCCTGGTCATCGTCGTCGCACTGATCGCGCTGGGCGCGCTCGCGATGGCGGCGATGTTCCGCCAGGAGGTACTTGCCGCCGGTGAGGGCACCGACAACATGAAGAACATCGCCCAGGCAGTGCAGGAGGGCGCGAACGCCTATCTGCAGCGGCAGTTCCGGACCCTGGCGATCTTCGCCGCCGTCGCGTTCTTCCTGCTGCTCGCCCTGCCCGCCGACGACGCCACCGTCCGGATCTTCCGCTCGGTGTTCTTCCTGGTGGGTGCGGGCTTCTCCGCGACGGTCGGTTACCTCGGCATGTCGCTCGCCGTGCGCGCCAACCTGCGCGTCGCGGCCGCGGCCCAGACCGAGGGCCGTGACCCGGCGATGAACATCGGCTTCCGCACCGGCGCGATGGTCGGCATGCTCACCGTCGGCCTCGGCCTCCTCGGCGCCAGCGTCGTCGTGCTCCTCTTCCAGCACGACGCCCCGGCCGTCCTCGAGGGCTTCGGCTTCGGCGCGGCCCTGCTCGCCATGTTCATGCGGGTCGGCGGCGGCATCTTCACCAAGGCCGCCGACGTCGGGGCCGACCTGGTCGGCAAGGTCGAGCAGCACATTCCCGAGGACGACCCCCGCAACGCCGCCACCATCGCCGACAATGTCGGCGACAACGTCGGCGACTGCGCCGGCATGGCCGCCGACCTCTTCGAGTCGTACGCCGTCACCCTGGTGGCCGCGCTGATCCTGGGCTCCCAGGCGTTCGGCGACAAGGGCCTGGTCTTCCCGCTGCTCGTCCCGGCCATCGGGGCGCTGACCGCCGTGGTCGGCGTCTACCTGTGCCGCCCGCGGCCCGGCGAGAACGGCCTGGTCACGATCAACCGGGCGTTCTACATCTCCGCCGCCATCGGCGCGGTCGCGAGCATCATCCTGGCGTTCGTCTACCTGCCGGGCAGCTTCGGCGACCTCGCCCACGCGAGCGTCCAGTCCGACTCCGACCCACGGGTCGTCGCCTCGGTCGCGGTGGTCATCGGCATCGTGCTCGCGGCGATCATCCTCAGCCTCACCGGCTACTTCACCGGCACCGACTACCGGCCCGTCAAGGACGTGGGCCGCACCTCGCTGACCGGAGCCGCGACCGTCATCCTCTCCGGCCTCTCGGTCGGCTTCGAGTCCGCGGTCTACACCGCTCTCGTGATCGGCGCTGCCGTCTTCGGCGCGTTCCTCATCGGCTCCGGATCGGTCGGGATCGCCCTGTTCGCCGTCGCACTGGCGGGCTGCGGCCTGTTGACCACCGTCGGCGTCATCGTCGCGATGGACACCTTCGGCCCCGTCTCCGACAACGCCCAGGGCATTGCGGAGATGTCCGGCGACGTCGACGCCGACGGCGCCCAGATCCTCACCGAGCTCGACGCCGTCGGCAACACGACCAAGGCCATCACCAAGGGCATCGCGATCGCGACCGCCGTGCTGGCGGCGAGCGCGCTGTTCGGCTCCTACGTCGACGGGGTCACCCAGTCCCTGGCGGACGTCAACCTGACCGAGCGGCCCAGCGAGCTCACCCAGCTGGCGTTCTCGTTCGACATCTCCTACCCCAACATCCTGGTCGGCGCCCTGCTCGGCGCGGCCACCGTGTTCCTCTTCGCGGGGCTCGCGATCAACGCCGTCGGACGGGCCGCCGGTGCGGTCGTGTTCGAGGTGCGGCGCCAGTTCCGCGAGATCCCCGGGATCATGGAGGGCACCGGTCGTCCCGAGTACGGCCGCGTCGTCGACATCGTGACGCGCGACTCCCTGCGCGAGCTCGCCACGCCCGGCCTGCTCGCGGTGCTCGCGCCGATCGCGGTGGGCTTCGGTCTCGGCGTCGGCCCGCTGGCCGGGTTCCTGGCCGGGGCGATCGCCACCGGCACGCTGATGGCGGTCTTCCTCGCCAACTCCGGCGGCGCCTGGGACAACGCCAAGAAGCTCGTCGAGGACGGCAACCACGGCGGCAAGGGCTCGGAGGCGCACGCTGCCACGGTCATCGGCGACACCGTGGGCGACCCGTTCAAGGACACCGCCGGCCCGGCCATCAACCCGTTGCTCAAGGTGATGAACCTGGTCTCGCTGCTGATCGTCTCGGCGATCGTGAAGCTCTCGGTCGGCGAGGATGCCAACACGCCGCTGCGGATCGTGATCGCGGTGGCCGCCTTCGTGGGCATCGCGGTTGCGGTCTACATCTCCAAGCGGCGCCCGGTGACCATCGAGGCCGACGAGGCCGGTCAGGCCCCCCCGCCGCCGCCCCCGCCGCCGCCGGCTGCTCCGGAGCCGGCTCCGACCCAGCAGTTCGAGAGCCCGACCCAGCAGCACTAGCTCGCACGACTCTCCACGACGAACGGCCCGCCCGGGATCCCGGGCGGGCCGTTCTGCGTCCGAGGGCGGGGCGGCGTTACCTCTTGACCACGAGCCGCACGGTCTTCGACCTCGAACCGGCGACCGTCGCCGTCCCGGCGTACACCGCGCGGAGCTTGTGCACGCCCGGCGCGAGCCCGCTCAGCTTCACGACCAGCCGCCCGTGCCGGCCCTTGGTGAAAGCCTTCTGCGTCAGGGTCGACTTCTTGTCCAGGATCGTGACGTCCCCGGTGGGCGAGCCCATGCTCGGCACCCTCAGGACGAGCCGCAACATCGCGGCCTTCCCCTTCGTGACGGTCTTCCTGGCCAGAGCCGCCGACAGCTTCGAGGTGAGCTTGGCGACCGTGACCGGTGCCGTGGTGAACTTGCCGGCCTTGTACGCCGGGCGGGTGGCCGTGACGAGGACGGCCAGGTCCTGCCCGACGTCGGCCTTGTCGACCTGGTAGGTCTGCGCGACCGCACCCGGGATCGCCGCCCCGCCGCGGAGCCACTGGTAGGAGTAGTCCGGTGGTCCCGACGCCTCGGTGCCGCCCGACCACTGCCCCGGGTCGGCCGTGAGCAGTCGCCCGACGGCGCCCGTGCCGGTGATCCGGGGCTTCATGACGATCGAGATCGCGTCGCCCACGAGCGGCGTGACCGGGTCGCTGGTGATGGTGTTGTCGGTGTAGCCGGTCTTGTGCCCGGTGACCTTGACGGAGACCTGGTGTCCGAAGTCGGCCGGCGCCAGCGCGTAGGTCGCGGTGGTGGCGCCCGGGATCGGGGCGTTGTCTCGCAGCCACTGGTAGCGGCTCGTCGCGTCGGCCGGATCCCACGTGGGTCCGGTCAGGGCGAGCGTCGTCCCGATCTTCTTCGCCCCGGTGATCGCCACGTCGCTGACCGGAGCGACCTGGCTCTGGCCCCCCGGCAGCGGGACGGGGAGGGCGTCGGTGATCACGGTCAGGGCCGGGATCCCGGCGAGCAGACCGGTGACCTGGGCAGAGAGCTGGTGCCCGGCGTCGTCGAGGGTCGGCACGTAGAACTGGTCGTCGGCCCCGGGGATCGGCACGCCGTCGCGGAGCCACTGATAGGTCGTCGTCACCCCGGGCAGGTTCCACACCGGGTCGGTCAGCACGATGAGCTGACCGACCTCCGCGGTGCCGGGGAGCCCGAGGCCGCCGAGGAGGGCGAGCACGGAGCCGGGATCGCCCCCGCCGCCGGGTCCCCCGCCGCCGCCGGGCAGGGGCACCGGGATCGCGTTGCTGGGCACCGAGACCGGCAGCAGTCCGAGCACCGCGCCGGTCACGACGGCCATCACGACCCCGCCGGCGTCGTCCGCGGTCGGCGTGTAGGACGACCCGGTCGCGCCGGCGATCGCACCGCTGCTGTTGAACCACTGCGTGCTCGTCGTCACCAGGTCGCAGTTCCAGGTCGGCAGCTGGCTGAGGCCGACCGGTGAGCCCACCGCACCCGTGCCGCTGATCACCGGCGCGGTCGTCGCCTGCAGCACGCTGACGACGCACCCGAGCCGTTTCCCGGCTCCTGTCCGTTCGTGTGCCTGCGACGGTGTCGTGAGGCCGACCGCGAGGCCGGCGGCCACCACGGCCACCACGACGAAGGCGCCGACGGCGCGCGCGAACCTGGGCATGGACCCTCCCCTCCCGGGCCGTCCCCTCCGGACGGCATGACGAGCCCGTCGACCGCGATCGACCGGCGTCGACTGCGTGATGCCCGTCACGGGCGCCTGGCAACCGGCGGTCTGGACCATCGGCCGGTTCCCGCTCAGGGGGCAGGGGCCTAGAGTCGGTCCGATGTCAGAGTCCGCGCCCGAGCTCCCGCAGCGGCTGCGCGCTGCGCTGCTGGTGGCCGGTTTCACCTACGACGCGGTGGCCGAGGTGCTCGGCCCGGTGGCCCACGACGCGCTCGCCCGCAACGAGACCACGCCCGGCCTTCGTCGTACGACGGGCGGGTGGCCCCTGGAGACCCTGATCCGGCTGTTCCTCCTCCAGGCGCCGGTCGAGCGCGCCGCGGCGGAGCGGGCGCTGCCCGGCCTGGTCGACCGGTTGGCCGTCGAGGGCTTCCTGGAGCAGACGGTCGGGGAGGTCGCCGCGCGCCTGGACGTGCGTCCCTACGCCGCCGACGACGAGCACCTCTGGGTCGTCAGCGACCTCACCCCCGGGCTCGACGGGGGCCACGCCCGGGCCGGCCCCGACCACGTCCTGGGCATCAGCGCGGCGTCGACCTCCCTGGCCCAGCTCACGCTGCGCGAGCGGGTGGGGCGGTCCCTCGACCTCGGCACCGGCTGTGGTGTCCAGGCGCTCCACCTCGCCACCCACAGCGACGCCGTGGTCGCCACGGACGTGAACAGGCGGGCGCTGCGGATGGCGCGCTTCAACGCCGCCCTCAACGACGTCCCCGTCCCGGTCGATGTGCGCGAGGGCTCCTTCTTCGAGCCGGTCGCCGGTGAGCGGTTCGACCTGATCGCGACGAACCCGCCGTTCGTCATCTCCCCGGCCACGGGCGAGCGCCTGGTCTACCGGGACTCCGGGCTGCCCGGCGACCGGGTCGTCGAGCACATCGTCCGCGAGGCGCCGGCCAACCTCACCGAGGGCGGCTGGTGCCAGGTGCTCGCCAACTGGGTGGTCGCGACCGGCGAGCCCTGGGGGGAGCGGATCACCCGCTGGGTCCCCGACGGCACCGACGCGTTCCTGGTGCAGCGCGAGGTCGTGGACCCGGCGGCGTACGTCGAGCTGTGGCTCAAGGACGCCGGTCTCCACGGCTCGGTCGACTACCTCGTCCGCTACGACACCTGGCTGTCCTGGTTCGAGGAGCAGGGCGTCGAGGCGGTCGGGTTCGGGTGGATCAACCTGCGGCGCAGCGGTGGGACGCGGCGCGAGCTCCTGGAGTGGCCGTACGACGTGGAGCAGCCCATCGCTCCGGCGATCCGCGACTGGGCGCGCGGGGTGGACGCCGAGGTCGGCGCCGACTCGCGGCTCGTGGCCCGGACGGACGTGCGCCAGGAGACGCTGGGCGCCCCCGGCGCCGAGGACCCGGAGACGGTCGTGCTCCGCCAGCAGACCGGTTTCCGTCGCGCCCGCCGCGTCGACACCGTCGAGGCGGCGCTCGTCGGTGCCTGCGACGGCGACCTGACGGTCGGGCAGATCCTCGACGCGGTCGCGCAGCTGCTCGAGCGCGACCCGGCCGACACGCGCGAGACCTACCTGCCGCTCGCGCGGGAGCTCGTGGCGGAGGGATTCCTCAGCGCGGCGACCTGAAGGTCTCAGCCGGCGGCGCCCGTCATCTTCAGGGGGGCCTGCCCCACCTCGCTGCCGAGCGTCGTTTCGACCTCGAGGCGCAGCACCGGGACCGGGTCGCAGCTCGCCTCGACGACGCGGACCGTGCCCCGGGCGTCGGCCTCGTTGGTCGACACCTCGTTGCCCCGCGGGCGGCCCTCGGTGTCGGCGACGAAGAGCGTCAGCGGGACGTCCGCGGTGTCCATCGACCAGTCGTTGGGCCAGGTGAAGGTCCGGTCCCCCGCGATCTTGTCGACGATCGCCTCGACGTAGAGGAACGGCTCGGTCACCCGGGCGGTGTCCTCGTCGGTGCCGGTCAGGTGGAAGGGGCTGTACATCCAGATCCGGCCCGTGCCGGTGCCGAGCGGGTCGCCGCCGGTGAGCTCCGGCGGCGTGCAGGTCACCGTCACGTCGGGGAAGGAGTACGTCGACCCGTCCGGTCGGGAGAGGACCAGCGTGCTCCGGGGACCGGTCGGCTGGTCGACCGCCACGGTGTCGCGGCCGTCGTCGCCACCGGCGAGAGCCACGGCGCCGCCGGCGACCGCCACCACGGCGACCGCGGCCGTCCCCGCCAGTGCGGTACGCCGGCGCCGCCGGCGTACCCGGACCCGTCCGGCCACCCGGTCGGCGGCGTCCGTCGGTGCCGCGAGGGCGCTGTCGAGACGCTCGTACCCGTCCCTGATCTGCTGCTCGGTCATCGTCCTGCCTCTCCTGTCGTCGTCCGCAGCGGGCCGTGCTCGCGGGCGTGCTCCCGCAGCCGCTCGGTCCCGCGGGACAGCTGGCTCTTCACCGTTCCCTCCGAGCAGCCCATCCGCTCGGCGATCCCGCGCACGTCGAGGTCCTCGACGTAGCGCAGGGCGAGTGCGGTGCGCTGTCGCGGTGAGAGCGTCGCCAGTGCCGCCACCAGCCAGGTGTCGACCTCGCCGACGACCTCGACCGGCGCCTCCTCGGACGGGTGCCCGAGCAGCGGCAGCTCGCGCCGCAGCCGGCGGATCCGGTCGATGTTGAGACGCGTCATCACCGTGCGGGCGTACGCCGCCGGCTCCTCGATCCGCGTCCGGTGCCACCGCTCCCCGAGCCGGGCGAGCGTCTCCTGGGTCAGGTCCCAGGCGTCGTGGGGGTTCGCGGTCAGGGCGTGTGCCAGACCCAGCAACGGCCGGGTCTGCACCGCCACGAAGTCCCTGAAGTCGGCGTCCGTGCCACCGCCTGCTCCACCGTCCATGCACCGGCCTCCCGAGGGGCTCGTCGTTGCTCTCACCTACGCTCTCCTGACGAGGGCGTCCCGCAAAAGGTTGAGGGTGCCCTCCGACCGGCGGGGAACGGCTCCTCCCGGGTTCGCGCTACCGTGTTCGGCCGTACGCCCCACATCGAGCACGCGCAGCAGCGACACAGCAGAAGGACAGAGGTCCCGTGGCCCACAAGTTGGTGATCGTCGAGTCCCCGGCGAAGGCCCGCACCATCGGCGGGTACCTCGGCCAGGGCTACGTCGTCGAGTCCTCCATCGGTCACATCCGCGACCTGCCCCAGTCGGCCGCCGACACCCCGGCGAAGATCAAGGACAAGCCGTGGGGCCGGCTGGCGGTCGACGTCGACAACGGCTTCGAGCCCTACTACGTCGTGCCGCGTGACAAGAAGTCCCACATCTCCAAGCTCAAGACCCTGCTCAAGGACGCCGACGAGCTCTACCTCGCCACCGACGAGGACCGTGAGGGCGAGGCGATCGCCTGGCACCTGCTCGACGAGCTGAAGCCGAAGGGGATCCCGGTCAAGCGGATGGTCTTCCACGAGATCACCAAGCCCGCGATCCAGGCGGCGGCCGACAACCCGCGCGAGCTCGACATGGACCTCGTCGAGGCGCAGGAGGCCCGTCGGATCCTCGACCGCCTCTACGGCTACGAGGTCAGCCCGGTGCTGTGGAAGAAGGTCATGTCCGGCCTCTCCGCCGGCCGCGTGCAGTCGGTGGCCACCCGGCTCGTGGTCGACCGCGAGCGCGAGCGGATGGCCTTCCGGGTCGCCTCCTACTGGGACCTCGAGGGCACCTTCGACGCCGGGGCGACCAAGGAGCCCCGGATGTTCCCGGCGCGGCTGCACTCCGTGGACGGCGCCCGGGTCGCCGGCGGCTCGGACTTCGGCCCCGACGGGCTGCTGAAGTCGGGCCGGAGCGAGCGGGTGCACCTCGACCGCGCCGCCGCCGAGTCGCTGGTCGCGGCGCTGGCCGACACGACGTACGACGTCCGCTCGGTCGAGGCCAAGCCCTACCGCCGCTCGCCGTACGCCCCCTTCCGCACCACCACCCTCCAGCAGGAGGCCAGCCGCAAGCTCGGGATGAGCGCGAGCGTGACGATGTCGGTCGCGCAGCGCCTCTACGAGAACGGCTTCATCACCTACATGCGTACCGACTCCACGACGCTGTCCGGCGCGGCCGTCGGTGCCGCGCGGTCGCAGGTGCGTGAGCTCTACGGCGCGGAGTACCTCCCCGACGCGCCGCGGACCTACGCCAGCAAGGTCAAGAACGCCCAGGAGGCGCACGAGGCGATCCGGCCGGCGGGGGACTCGTTCCGCACGCCCGCGCAGACCGGGCTGACCGGTGAGCAGTTCCGGCTCTACGAGCTGATCTGGATGCGCACCGTCGCCTCGCAGATGAAGGACGCGGTCGGCCAGTCGGTCTCCGTTCGCATCGGCGGCGCCGCGAGCGACGGCCGCGACGTGGTCTTCTCCGCGTCCGGGCGGGTCATCACCTTCCACGGGTTCCTCAAGGCCTACGTCGAGGGCACCGAGGGTGGCAAGCGCAGCGACGACGACCAGGTCCCGCTGCCCGACCTCCACGAGGGCGACGCGGTCACCGCCGCCTCGATCAGCGCCGACGGGCACGAGACCAAGCCGCCGGCCCGCTACACCGAGGCCACGCTGATCAAGGAGCTCGAGGACCGCGAGATCGGCCGCCCGTCGACGTACGCCTCGATCATCGGCACGATCCTCAACCGCGGTTACGTCTACAAGAAAGGCACCGCGCTGGTGCCGGCGTGGCTCGCGTTCTCGGTGACCCGGCTGCTCGTGGAGCACTTCCCGCGGCAGATCTCCTACGAGTTCACCGCGGGCATGGAGGACGTGCTCGACGAGATCGCGGCCGGCCGCAAGGACCGCAACACCGAGCTGGCCGAGTTCTACTACGGCTCCGGCGACGTCGAGGGGCTCAAGACGCTGGTCGACGGGCTCGGTGACATCGACGCCCGCGAGCTGGCGACCTTCCCGATCGGCGGCGACGACTCCGGGATCCACCTGCGCGTGGGGCGCTACGGCCCCTACCTGGAGGGTCCCGACGACGAGGGCACGCCGTTCGCCGTGCGTGCGAACGTGCCCGACGACTTGCCGCCCGACGAGCTGACCGTCGCCAAGGCCAGGGAGCTGCTGGCGAACCCGGCCGGCGAGGAGCTCCAGCTCGGCCGCCACCCCGAGACCGGCCTCGAGGTCGTGGCCAAGAACGGCCGGTTCGGGCCCTACGTCACCGAGCTGCTGCCCGAGGACGCCCCCAAGAGTGCGAAGCCGCGCACCGGGTCGCTGTTCAAGTCGATGTCGCTCGACACGATCACCCTCGAGGACGCCGTCAAGCTGCTCTCGCTGCCGCGGGTGGTCGGAACCGACCCCGAGTCCGGTGAGGAGATCACCGCGCAGAACGGACGCTACGGGCCGTACCTGAAGAAGGGCACCGACTCCCGCTCGCTCACCTCCGAGGACCAGCTGCTCACCATCGGGCTCGACGAGGCGCTTCGCATCTACGCCCAGCCCAAGCAGCGCGGCCGTGCCGCCGCGGCCGCCCCGCTCAAGGAGCTGGGCGACGACCCGGTCTCCAAGCAGCCGGTGGTCGTCAAGGCGGGCCGGTTCGGGGAGTACGTCACCGACGGCGAGTACAACGCCACCCTCCGCAAGGAGGACTCGGTCGAGTCGATCACGCTCGAGCGCGCGGCCGAGCTGCTCGCCGAGCGGCGGGCCAAGGGCCCGGCCAAGAAGGCCGCGAAGAAGACGGCCCGGAAGTCCACGGCGAAGAAGTCGACCGCGAAGAAGACCACGGCCAAGAAGACCACGGCGAAGAAGACCACCAAGAAGGCCGCGGCCAAGAAGTCCTGACTGCTCCGTACCGCGGTGGGTACCACCTCGGCATGGATCAAGACACCCCGTTCTCCGGCCGCGGCAAGATGCTGCTCGTCGTCCTCGGTGTGATCGTCGTTGTCCTCGGCACCTTCCTGCTGATCGGCATCCTGGCGGGTGACGACACCGACGAGATCGACCCGCAGAACGGCGACTCGGCGCCGGTGCTCGGGCTGCACTGACGCTCGGCGCCGGTGGTCGAGCAGCGAAGGCGTGCAACGCCTGAGCGTCCGTCGACACCCCCGCACCCTGCGCAGGGCGGGCCTGACGACTCCCTGCGGATCGCCTCGGCTTGCGACCCAGAGCCCGCGAAGCGGGTACGTCGCTGCAGCACCTGTTCGAGGGCGCGGGCGGTCCGGCAGGGTCGGTCGAAGACCTGGCCCCAGGAGAGCCGAACCGTCTCGGTCGCGCTCACGGCGGCGGCGTCGAGGTCACGGTCGAGATCCCGGTCCCGCTGGCGCACGGATGAGTGCAGCAGCCGTCCGTCGAGCTCGACGATCGTTGTCTGCTCGTCGTACGACACGTCGCGGTAGACCTGGTGGCCGGCGTGGCGGCGGCTGGCCTGGCGCCGCCCGGTCGGCAACCCGTGCGCTCTCTCGACCCGCGTGAGGTAGCCGTGCTCGAGCACCGAGCAGGTGCCGGCCGCGATATCGGTCAGGACGTCGACGAGCCATGGGCGCCTGGCCTCCCGCTGGCGCTCGTCGAGAGCACGCAGGATGCGTGTTGCCGTGGACCGTCGTGATCCGCACGCGTCGGCCAGGACGGCGATCGCGTCGAGGTCGGACGACGTGTCCGCGGTGACGTCGAGGAGCGCGTGCTCGTAGCGGATCCGTGGCGGGCCGACGTTCCAGAGTGCTCGCGCCCCCAGGTGCGCGGTCCGGTGGATGCGTACGCCGTCCGGCTCGTTGAGGTTGCGGTCGCGGTCGACCGCGACGTGGATGGTGGCCTCGTCGCGGTCGCGGCGGCCGGGTCCCTCGACCAGTCGCAGTGCGGATTCGTGGGACAGTGCGGCCGGCCACGAGAACAGCACCGCCGCCCAAAGCCCGCTGCACCCAGGTGAGCGGCCCGGTGTGGTCGACGTAGACGCCGCGATGCACGCGGCGCAGCTCCCGACGACGCACGAGCCGCTTGATGTCGGAGCCCGTCAGTCCGCACGCCAGCAGCTGCCGCCGGGAGATGACCCCGTGCTGGTCGCGCAGGAGATCGGCGATCGCATCCACGACAGGAGCGTCGGCTCCGAGACAGCGCGCGAAACCGACCGCTGTGGACCTGTGGAGAACGATGGGGGTCCCCACGCCTAGGGTGTACCGCGTGAGCAGGGGACCGGGGGCGTACGCCGACACGGGCGCCTTCGTGTGCTTCGAGGGGGGCGAGGGCTCGGGCAAGTCCACCCAGTCCGGCCGGCTCGCGACCTGGCTCGAGAGCGAGGGCTACTCGGTCGTGCTGACCTTCGAGCCCGGCGACACCGAGGTCGGCCGTCAGCTGCGCACCATCGTGCTCAGTCCCGAGACCGGCGCGATCTCCGACCGCACCGAGGCGCTGCTCTACGCAGCCGACAAGTCCGAGCACGTCGACACCGTCGTCCAGCCGGCCCTGGACCGGGGGGCGGTGGTCGTCACCGACCGCTACGTCGACTCGATGCTGGCCTACCAGGGCGCCGGCCGCGCCCTCGACCCCGACGAGGTCGAGGACGTCGCCCGCTGGGCCACCCACGACCTGCGCCCGCACCTGACCGTGGTGCTCGACCTCGAGCCCGAGCACGGGCTCGGGCGGTTCGCCGAGCGCGACCGGATCGAGCAGGAGTCGCTGGAGTTCCACCAGCGGGTGCGCGAGGGGTTCTTGCAGATGGCGAAGGCCGACCCCGACCACTACCTCGTGCTCGACGCCCGCGGGGACGTCGACGACATCGAGCAGCAGGTCCGCGCCGCGGTCGTGCCGTTGCTGGCGCGGGCGGTCCGCCGATGACCGCTGCGCCCGCCACCGGCACCACCGCACCCGGCACCGTCTGGGACGGCCTGGTCGGCCAGCCCCGCGTGATCGAGACGCTTCGGGCGGCCGCGAGCGGGCACGGGATGAGCCACGCGTTCCTGTTCACCGGGCCCCCCGGCTCCGGGCGCTCGAACGCGGCGATCGCCTTCGCCGCCGCGCTTCAGTGCGAGCAGGACCCGCCCGGCTGCGGCGCCTGCCACGCGTGCCACACCGTGCTGGTCGGGTCGCACGCCGACGTGGCGGTGATCCGCACCGAGGGGCTGTCGATCGGCATCAAGCAGGTGCGCGACCTGGTCCGCCGCTCGGCGCTCAGCCCGATCGGCAACCGGTGGCAGATCGTGATCGTCGAGGACGCCGACCGGCTCACCGAGCAGGCGTTCAACGCGCTGCTCAAGGCGATCGAGGAGCCGACCGAGCGGACCGTGTGGATGCTGTGCGCGCCGACCGTCGAGGACGTGCTGCCCACCATCCGCTCGCGCTGCCGCCTGGTCTCGCTGACCACGCCGACCGCGGAGGAGGTGGCCGCGTTCCTGGTCCGCCGCGAGGGCGTCGACAGCGCCCTGGCGTCGTACGCCGCCCGCGCCAGCCAGGGTCACATCGGCCGGGCCCGGGCGCTGGCCCGCGACGAGGAGACGCGCAACCGGCGGCGGGCGGTCGTCGCGATCCCGGCGACCCTGACCTCGCTGGGGCGGTGCATGCAGGCCGCCGCGCAGCTGACCCAGGTCACCAAGGAGGAGGCCGAGGCGATCACGACCGAGCTCGACGCGCGCGAGAAGGCCGAGCTCGACGCGGCGTACGGCGTCGAGCAGCGCGGCCGCCGTCCGCGCGAGTACGCCCCCGCCCTCCGTGACCTCGAGCAGGAGCAGAAGCGGCGCGCCAAGCGGCGCCAGCTCGACGTCGTCGACCGCGGGCTGATGGACCTGGTGTCGGTCTACCGCGACGCGATCGCGGTGGCCGCCGGTGCGTCCGGGGCGCTGGTCAACGAGGAGATCCGCGGTGACGTCGAGCTGCTCGCCCGCGCCTCCGGCGCCGAGGCCAACCTGCGCCGCATCAGCGCCGTCTTCGAGGCCCGCGAGCAGATGCTGGAGTTCAACGTCCAGCCGGCGCTGGCGCTGGAGTCGATGATGCTCGGCCTGGTCGCCCCCGAGCTGCGGTCGTCCGGGGTGGGCCGATGAAGCGTCTTTGGATCGTCGGCGCCGTGGTGCTGGCGCTCGTGTACGGCGGGCTCGCGGTCGGTGCGTTCGCGGCGCTGGTCTCGCTCGGCGACGACGAGGGCGGCTCCACCAGCAGCCTGCCGTCCACCACCACTCCCGAGCCCGGGGCGACGCAGCCGCCCGAGCCGGGGCTGGAGCAGTTCTACTCCCAGGAGCTGACCTGGGACTCCTGCGGCGACGCCTACTGCTCGACGCTCACGGTGCCGGTCGACTACGCCGACCCCGGCGGCGAGACGATCGAGCTGGCGCTGCTCAAGGTGCCGGCCGCCGATCCGGCGGCCCGGATCGGCTCCCTCGTCGTCAACCCCGGCGGGCCGGGCGCGCCGGGCACCGACTACGCCGCGAGCGCCTCGGACGTCTTCCGGCAGCCGATCCTCGACGCCTACGACATCGTCGGGTTCGACCCCCGCGGCACCGGCCACAGCGCGCCCGTCGACTGCCTGAGCGACGCCGAGCTCGACGCCTACGTCGCCGAGGACCCCGACCCGGACACCGACGCCGAGGTGTCGGACTACATGCGCAGCGTCGAGGCGCTCGGGCGCGGCTGCGCCGAGCGGTCGGGTGACCTCGCCGCCCACGTCACCACCGTGGAGGCGGCGCGCGACATGGATGTGCTGCGCGCGGCCCTCGGCGAGTCGCAGCTGGACTACTTCGGCGCGTCCTACGGCACCAAGCTCGGGGCGACGTACGCCGACCTCTTCCCCGAACGCGTCGGCCGGATGGTCCTCGACGGGGCCGTCGACCTCTCGATCAGCTCGCGGCAGCTGAGCCTGCAGCAGGCCGCCGGGTTCGAGACGGCGTTGCGCGCCTACGTGGCCGACTGCGTCGCCCAGGGCGACTGCGTCCTCGGCGACTCGGTCGAGGAGGGGCTCGCGACGATCAAGGGCCTGCTCGACCAGGTCGACCAGGACCCGATGCCCACCAGCGGCAGCCGCGACCTCGAGGTCGGCAACGCGTTCTACGGCATCGTGCTGCCGCTCTACAACCGCGACTACTGGCCCTACCTCACCCAGGGGCTGGAGGCCGCGCTCGACGGTGACGGCACGCTGCTGCTCCGCTTCTCCGACATCTACAACTCGCGGAGTGCGCGCGGCGGCTACACCGACAACAGCACCGAGGCCAACTACGCGATCAACTGCCTCGACAACCCCTGGTCGATCCCGGCCGACGAGGTGCCGGCCCAGCTGCCCGCCTTCGAGAAGGCGTCCCCCACGTTCGGCACGGTCTTCGCCTGGGGCCTGACCGGCTGCGGCGGCATCGAGGTGGAGGCCACCGAGCACGACCGTCACATCGACGCGGTGGGGGCCGCCCCCATCGTGGTCGTCGGCACGACGCGCGACCCGGCGACGCCGTACCAGTGGGCGCAGCACCTCGCCGACCAGCTCGACTCCGGCGTGCTCGTCAGCCGCGACGGCGACGGCCACACCGGCTACAACTCCGGCAACGAGTGCGTCGACACGGCGATCGAGGACTACCTCGTCGACGGCACCGTGCCCGAGGACGGGCTCAGCTGCTGAGCAGGCCGACGACGTCGTCCGCCGTGGCCTCGCCGGAGCGGACCGCGCCCTCCATGTAGCCGTTCCACACCGACGAGCACTCGGCGCCGGCCCAGTGCAGCCGGCCGACCGGCTCGCGCAGCGCGGGACCGAAGCCGGTCCACACGCCGGGCGCGAAGTGCGCGCCGTAGCAGCCGCGGCTGAACTCCTCGGCCATCCAGTCGCGCTCGACGTACTCCAGCGGCTCCGCCGCCCGCTGGCCGAAGTAGCGCACGAAGCAGTCGACGACGGCCGCGCGCCGCTCCTCGGGGGTCCGGCGGGCCCAGCGCCGGCCGTCCTCGGCCTCGATGAAGCCCATCAGGATGCCGCGGTCGTACCCGGGCGGGGTGTTGTCGAAGGTGACCTTGACCGGGCCGCGGTCCGAGCCCGCCTGGCCGTTGAGCCCCTCCTCGCGCCAGAAGGGCGTCGGGTAGACGGCGTACACCTTGAAGACGCTGCCCGAGGGGAGCTTCTGGGTGAGCTGGTCGCGCCAGCTCGGCAGCGGCGGGTCGTACTCCAGGCGGCCGGCGAGGGTCGGCGGCAGCGTGATGATCGCCCGCGCGGCGTCGTGCGACGTGCCGCCGCGGGTCGTCACGCGGACGCCGTCCTCGGTCTGCTGCACCGTGCGCACCGGGTCGCCGAGGCGGACGTCGAGGTCGGCCGCCATCCGCTCGCTGATCCGCCACGAGCCGCCGGCGATCCGGTCCTGCTGGGCGCCGCGGTCGACGGCCATCAGCGTGTCCATGTCGGTGCCGGAGTGGGTGTAGAAGAGCGCGTGGAGCAGCGAGATGTCGGAGAGGTCGGCGGAGAAGACCGCGTCGCAGTAGAGCTCGAAGTAGGCCCCGCCCTGCCGCGGGTGCGGAGGTTGCGGTGCACCCAGCTGCGGAAGGTCTGCCCGTCCAGCTCCCGGGCGCCCGGGGTGCGCCACGGCTCGGCGAGGTCGACCTTGCGGGCCAGCCGGCCCCAGCGCAGGGTGCCCTGGGCGAGGTCGGCGATCGCGAAGGGGTTCAGGCGCGGGATCGCGCCCTTGCGACCCGCGAGCCGCCCGGTGCGGTGGCCGAGGCCGAAGACGATGTCGCCGTCGTTGTAGGTCGGGATGGTCTCCAGGCCGAGCTCGGCGATCAGCTCGTACATGCGGTCCTGCGTCGGTCCCACCCACTGGCCGCCGAGCTCGATCCACTGCCCGTCGGCGAGCTGGCCCGCCTCGGTGCGTCCGCCGACCCGGTCGCGCGCCTCGACCACGACCACCGAGCGCCCGGCTGCGGCGATCCGGCGGGCAGCCGCGAGCCCGGAGAGCCCGGCCCCCACGACGACGACGTCGGTGCTGGTCACGAGGCCACCTGTGCCTTCCGCGGCCGGTCCGCCGCCTCGTCGTACGACGCCCACGCGCGCCGCGTCCACCAGGGCCGGGTGTCGCGCTCGGTGACCCGCTCGACGGCTGGCCACCAGCGCTCGCGCGCCTCGAGCCCGGCCTCCAGGGCCTGCGCCGTCGGCGGCGGGTCGGCGACCCAGGACCGCTCGAGCCGGTCGCGGTCCGCGGCGACCAGCGCCTCGGAGCGGGTCCAGTCGCGCAGGGCGCGCCGGTGGAGGCGCTCGTGGCGCCACCACAACGACCGGTCGTCGCGGGTGTTGTCGACGCCGGTGGTCGGGTAGGCCACCTCGTCGAGCGGCTCGTCGACGCGCAGGGGCACGAACGGCGCGAACGCCGGGTCGGCCGAGCCGGTCGACCAGTGCATCTTGTTGCCGAGGTGGCTGACCCAGGACGAGACGGTCTGGCTGGAGGCCAGCCAGCCGCCCGCGTGCATGTTGGGGCCGACCATCGAGCCGGTCAGCGGCGACCACCGCGGACCGCGACCGGTGCCGTTGTCGCGCAGGATGCGCATCGCCTCGCGGGCCCCGCGCGCCGTCGCGGCCCGGTGCTGCGTCAGCGCCTGGCGGGTGTCGCAGGAGGCGACCCGCCCGCGCAGCCGGTCGGCGTGCTGCTCGGCGAAGTCGGGGATGGTCAGGCCGTTGCTGATGCTGCGCGCCGCGCCGCGGACCTGCTCGGTCGCCCAGTGCTGCCCGGCGGTCTCGAGCACGACCGCGCTGTCGGCGTCCGCGACAAGGAAGCTGTTGTGGTAGGTGAACTTCGGGTGCTCGATGCTGCACGAGCCACTCTGGCCGTGCTCCTCGAGCAGCGCGACCATCACCTCGACGGCCTCGTCGGCGGTCGTCGCACGCTCGAGCGCGAGACGGAGCAGGTCCATGCCGAGCAGGCCCGGCTCGAGGCTGGTCGGCTGCTTGGTGAAGACCGCCTCGTTGCCGATGGCGACGCCGTGCTCGTTGGCGCCCATCTCTGCGCCCCACATCCACCAGGGCCGGGACACGACCGTCGCGTGGGTGCGGGCGACCTGGGGGACCTCGACGTACGTCGTCCGCGCGCTCGCGCCCGCCGGGTGGTCGCCCGCGGGCGTCCACTCCCACAGCTGCGCTTCGTTGGGGTCCCGGTCGGAGTTCTTGGCGAGCACCATCCCCGCGTCGGTCCGGACCACGAAGGTGTCGCACACGATCCGCAGCCTAGTGAGGACCGGCCCTCCGGCGGGGCCGATTGGACGCGGGGCCGGCGAGCTCCGCGGCCGCGACTTGACCGGAAGTACGGATGTACGTACATTAGGCCAACCAACGTGGAGGAGGCTTCGATGGCAGCAGCGCGCGGACCGATCGACCGAACCGCCCCGATGCCCCTCTGGGCGCAGCTCCAGGCGGACATCAGCCGCCGGATCAAGCGCGGCGAGTTCGACGGCGTCGACTTCCCCGGCGAGCACCACCTCGTCGCCGAGTACGACGTCAGCCGCCACACGGTGCGCGAGGCGCTGCGGGCGCTGCGAGCCGGCGGACTGCTCGAGGGCGGTCGCGGTCGACCCACCCGCGTCGCCTCCCGGGAGATCAGCCAGGCGCAGGGGACCCTGTACTCGCTGTTCTCCTCCGTCGAGCAGACCGGGCACGTCCCGAGCAGTGTGGTGCGGGTGCTCGAGGCGCGTGCCGACGGAGTCGTCGCTGCCCGGCTCGGCCTGGAGGAGTCCACCCCGCTCGTCTACCTCGAGCGGCTGCGCCTGAGTGACGGTGAACCCCTCGCGATCGACCGGGTCTGGATCCCGGCCCAGCTGGCCGCCCCGCTGCTCGAGGCCGACTTCACCCACACCTCGGTCTACGCCCAGCTGGACCGATGCTGCGGCATCCGGTTGACCGGTGGGCGCGAACAGGTCCGGGCCGTGGTTCCCACGCCGGCCGAGCAACGGTTGCTCGGGCTCGAGCCGGGCACCGCCGCCTTGTACGTCGAGCGGGTCGGCGAGCTGCGCGGGCGGCCGGTCGAGTGGCGCCAGACCCTCTTCCGGGGTGACCGGTTCGCCTTCGCCACCGACCTGGCCGATCCCGACCGCATGACCGTGACCGGCGGCGGTCCGCTGCGTCCCTGAGCCCCAGATCGATCCTTCGAGCCCCAGCAAGGAGCACCCACATGCCTGACCACCACCCCGCGTCCCCGGTCCGCGACGTCGACGCCCTCGAGGCCCAGCGGCTGATCGCCGGGGGTGCCTTCGTCCTGGACGTGCGCGAGCCGTTCGAGTGGGCGGAGGCCCACATCGAGGGTTCCGAGCTGGTGCCCCTGGCGCGCCTGCAGGCCGCCTCGGTGCCGGAGGGCCGGCCGGTCGTGGTCGTGTGCCGGTCCGGGCGCCGGTCGGCGGTCGCCGTCCAGCTGCTGCAGTCCACCGGCCGCCGCGACGTGGTCAACCTCGCCGGCGGGGTGCTTGCCTGGGCGTCGGCCGGCCTGGCGCTGACCCGCGAGGGAGCCGGCGTCCGCTGATGAGCGTGCTGTGGCTGGCGGTCCTCGGGCTGGCGATCGGGCTGGTGCTCGGTGGCCTGGGCGGGGGTGGCGCGATCCTGACCGTCCCGGCGCTGGTGTTCATCGCCGGGCAGTCGGCCGCGCAGGCCACCACCAGCAGCCTGGTGATCGTCGGCGCCGCCGCCGTCACCGGCGCGGCGAGCCACGTCCGTTCGGGGACGGTGGCCTGGCGGACCGGGCTGTTCTTCGGTGCCGCCGGGATCCCGGCCGCCTGGCTGGGATCGCACCTGAGCCACGCCGTCGACGGGAGCGTGCTCCTGCTCGGGTTCTCACTGCTGATGACCGCCGCTGCGGTCGCGATGCTCCGACCGGTCGCCGCCACGCGCCCGGCGTCCGCACCGGTCCCGGTCACCGTCGGCGCCCCGCCCTCGGAGCACACGGCTCGCGTCGACCAGGACCGTGTGGTCGCCCAGTGCTCGCGCTGCGGACGCTGGCCGCTCGTGGTCGGCGCCGGCCTCGGCGTCGGCTTCCTGACCGGGTTCTTCGGGGTCGGTGGCGGGTTCGTCATCGTCCCCGCGCTGGTCCTGGTCCTGGGCCTGCCGATGCCGATGGCCGTCGGGACGTCGCTGGTCGTCGTCGCCATCAACTCGGCGACCTCGCTGATCGCACGTGGGGCCACCGCGCAGTTCGACTGGTCGGTGATCGTGCCGTTCGCCGTCGCCGCCATGCTCGGCGCGGTGCTCGGGCGTCGGGTCGCCGACCGCCTCCCGGCCGCACGACTGCGGCGCGCCTTCGCCGTGCTCCTCCTCCTCGTCGCTGCATACACCGTCTGGCACAGCGTCCACGACCTGCGCGATCCCGTCGCCGCGGTGGCACCCCGTTCGTCCTGACCCACCCTCGACCGACCTGAAAGTCCACCCAAGGAGACACCGTGTACTTCGCCCAGCACTACCTGGACTGCCTGTCGCAGGCCACCTACCTGATCGGGGACGAGACCTCCGGCCGGGCCGTCGTCGTCGACCCCCGACGTGACGTCGCCGACTTCCTCGAGGACGCCGAGGCCCGCGGCCTGACGATCGTCGGGGTCATCAACACCCACTTCCACGCCGACTTCCTGGCCGGCCACCTGGAGATGGCCGAGGCCACCGGGGCCTGGATCGGGTACGGCACCGCGGCCCAGGCCGAGTACGACGTACGCCACCTCGAGGACGGTGAGCGCATCGAGCTGGGCGGGCCGGACGGCGTCGTGCTGGAGATCATGCACACCCCCGGTCACACGCCCGAGTCGATCAGCGTCCTCGTCTACGAGCGTGCCTCCGACGAGGTGCCCTACGGCGTGCTGACCGGAGACGCCCTGTTCATCGGCGACGTCGGCCGTCCCGACCTTCTCGCGTCGATCGGCGTCACGGCCGACGAGCTCGGGCGGATGCTCTACGACTCCGTCCAGCACAAGCTGATGGGCCTCGACGACGCCGTCCGGGTGTTCCCAGCCCACGGCGCAGGCTCGGCCTGCGGCAAGAACCTCTCGACCGAGACCCAGTCGACCATCGGTGAGCAGCGGCGGTTCAACTACGCCTGCCAGCCGATGTCGGAGGACCGCTTCCTCGAGCTGGTGACCGCCGGGCAGCCCTCCGCGCCCGAGTACTTCGTCTTCGACGCCATCCTCAACCGCAAGGAGCGGGCGACGTACGACGGCCGGCCGGCCGAGCCCCTCTCGCTGCACGAGGCGCTCGCAGCGGCGGAGGGCGGCGCGGCCCTCCTCGATGCGCGGGAGGCGCCCGAGTTCGCGGCCGGACACCTGCGCGGCGCGATCAACGTGCCGCTGGACGGCCGGTTCGCCGAGACCGCGGGCATGGTCCTCGACCCGCACCAGGAGGTCGTCGTCCTGGCTCCCGACGGCCACGAGAGCGAGGTCGTCGTCCGGCTCGCCCGGATCGGCTTCGACCACGTCCTCGGTTACGTCCCCGAGGTCGACGCGGTGCTGGCCGAGGTCCCCGAGCACCTCGCCCAGGCCAGCCGCGTGACACCGGTCCAGCTGGAGGCCGCCTTCGCCGACGGCACGGAGGTCACGGTCCTGGACCTGCGCAACCTCGGCGAGCTCGAGGCCGGCTCGCTTCCGGGGTCGCTGCACATCCCGATGGCCGAGCTGCGTCGCCGGCTCGACGAGGTCCCGCGGGACGGAGCGCTCGTGCTCTACTGCGCGGGCGGCTGGCGTTCGAGTGTCGGCGCGAGCTACCTGCGCAGCCAGGGTTTCACGGACGTGTCGGACATCCTCGGCGGCTTCAGCGCCTGGGAGGCCACCCGCACCCCGGTCGAGGTCTGACGGTGTCCGCCCGACCCGTGGTCGAAGTGACCCTCGCCGAGACCCGTCGCGCGCTGGAGGCCGGCGAGGTCGTCATCGACGTGCGTGAGCCGGTCGAGTACGCCGCTGGCCACCTCGCCGGTGCGCGGTCGCTGCCGAGCACCCAGCTGCGGCAGCGCCTGTGGGAGGTGCCACGTGGGGTGCGGGTCCACCTGGTCTGCGCGACGGGGGACCGGAGCCGGGAGGAGGCGGCGTGGCTCCGGGCCGTCGGCTACGACGCCGTCTCGTGCACGGACGGGCTGCGGGGCTGGCGCCCCGAGGACGCCTGACAGGACGGGTCGGCTGCTGGTGACCGCTAGCTGCGGTCGGTGAGGATCCGGCCGAGTCCCATGACGCCGCTCGCCAGCAGCTCCAGCCAGCTGAACGCGTCGTCCCAGAGCACGATCTTGCCGTCGCGCACCTCGAAGGTCCCCCGCACGTGGAACGAGGTGCCCCACGGCCCGGCCTTGATCACGTCGGTGCGGTCGGTGAGGACGACCCGGCCGCTCGACGCGACGTGGTGCCACCGGACCTCGAATCCGATGCCCCGGCTCTCCATGTCGCGCAGCATCGCGTGCACCCGCTTGCCCTCGAACGTCGGCAGCCCGGTGTTGCGCCACACCACCTCGTCGTCGAGCAGGGCGATGGCGGCATCGGTCTCCCTGGCGGCGAGGTGCTCGAGGAAGGCGCGGACGGTCGACTTGGCCGAGGTCATGTCCCGACCGTAGCGCTGCCTCGAAGGCTGACCGGGTCGGCGATCTCCTGGATGCGCGTGGTCGCCAGGTCGATCATCAGGCGGGCGGCGGGGGAGAGGGTGGCGCCGGTCCGGTGGACGATGGCGAAGGTGTCGTACTGCCGCGGCCGCAGCGAGACCCACCCGGCCTCGGGCGCCAGGCGCGGGAGCAGCTGCAGCGCCGCGCCCTTGGGGATCACCGAGTCGGCGTACCCCATCCCGACGAGCTCGACGGCGGTCTCGACGTCCTCGATCTCGATCCGGGTCTGCGGGTTGCGCCCGGTCTCGTGGAGCATCTGGCGAAGCACCTTGCGGGTGGAGTCGTCGGCCCGCCAGGTCGTCTCCGGCATCACCAGCGACGACTGCGAGAGCCGGAGTGCGGTGACCGGCGCGGCGAGCCGCGCGGGGTCGTTGCTGATGTAGACGAGCTCGTCGCGCGCGACCGGCGTCACCGACAGGCCCTCGCTGGCGACGGTCGGTACGGCGATCATCGCGGCCTCGATGCGGCCGCGTCTCAGATCCTCCTGCACGTCCGTCGAGTTCTGGCCGATGAGCTCGACGCGGACGCCGGGGTAGCGGGACAGCACGTCGGCGACGAGCCCCGCGCCGGCGTACAGGCGCGCGGTCCCGAACATGCCGAAGCGGATCGTGCCGGTCTCCAGCGATCGGACGCTCCGCACCGCCTCCTGGGCGTCGTCGACGGCGGCCAGCACCTTCTCCGCGTGCGGGCGCAGCGAGTCGGCGACCGTGGTCGGAACGACGCCGCGTCCGACCCGGCGGAAGAGCTGGACTCCCAGCGACTTCTCCAACGACCGGATCTGCTCGGAGACCGAGGGCTGGGCATAGCCGAGCTCCTCGGCGGCGGCCGTGAGCGACCCGTGCTCGTAGGTGGCGAGGAAGCAGGTGAGCTGGTGCAGCGAGAGCATAGGTAGATCCTTGGGTTTCTGAAGGAAACCAAGGCTACCCCTATGTCTTGCGATCACTCACCATGGTGGTGCACACCTGTCTGCACGATGCCCGGAGGAGGCCACCATGTTCGACCACCACTGCACCGCCTGCGAGCGGCGCCAGCTCATCTTCCCGAGCCAGGTCACCGCCCTGGCCAACACCGACCACGGCATCGTCGTGTCCTTCACCTGCTGGTGCGGGGCCGACCAGACCCTGGTCACCGGCCGCGGCGCGACGACGACCTCGAAGGTCACGCTCGCCGCCTGACGCGGCCCTAGCAGACCCTCCGACGAGGCGCGGGTTGTCGCGTTCGCCGCGCCCGATCGGAGCCCCGGACGCCGGTCCCGGTGCCGTTTAGACGGCCCGGACCGGCGTCCGTATACTTCCTCGGGTTGCCCGGACCGGACCTGTTCCGGAGCCGGGCAGCACGCCGCCTTAGCTCAGTCGGTAGAGCGATTCACTCGTAATGAATAGGTCGTCGGTTCGATTCCGACAGGCGGCTCCATGTGATGTCTCAGGACATCGGCGACAGTCGGACCCACGATCGTGGGTCCGGCTGTTGTCATTTCGGGGGGCGGCGGGTGGGGCCTTTGGGTGCTCCGGTGGGCTGGTAGTCGCGTCGGGGGTCGAGGACCAGTTCGCGGAGGAGCTCGCCGGTGGCGGCGTTGACGATCCTGATGTCGAGGTCTTGGACGAGCAGGATGACGCGGGTTCGGGCGTGGGTTCTGCCGATGCCGATGTGGTGGAGTCGGCCGTCGTGGCGCAGGGTCACGCACCCGGAGCCGTCGATGACGTCGTGGCGGACCCGGTCGTGGGTGTCGCGGGTGCGGTCGGCGCCGGGAGCGGCCTTGGGCAGCGCGTTGTAGACGGTGGCCGGGGTCGCGCGGTGCGGCAGGGAGCGGTGGGGGCGTCGCTGGTTGTACTCGTCGGCGAAGACAGCGAGCAGGGCGTTGAGCTCGGTGATGGTGGCGGGCTGCGTCGGTTGGGCGCGTAGCCACTTCTTCATCGTCTGCTGGAACCGTTCGACCTTCCCGCAGGTGGTGGGGTGGTTGGGTCGGGAGTTCTTCTGGACGATGCCCAGGCGGCGCAGCTCGTGCTCGAGCTTGGTGCGGCCGCCGCGGCCGCCGGAGAACCTGACGGTGTAGACCATGCCGTTGTCGGTGAGCGTGGATGCGGGGTATCCGTGCAGGTCGGCGGCGTGCCGGAAGGTGGCCAGCACGATCGGTGCGGTGATCCGGGGGTGGGCGCTGACGTGGAGTGCGTAGCGCGAGCAGTCGTCGAGCCAGGTGATGATCTCGGCGTCCTGACCAGGGCCGCCCTCGGGGAGGGTGAGTCGGTAGTGGGTGAAGTCGGACTGCCAGGTCTCGTTGGGCTGGTCGGCCTCGAAGCGGATGTAGGACGACCTGGGTCGCTTGGAGGGGTCGGGGGTGACGGCGCCGGCGCGGACCAGGATCCGGTTGATCGTGGCCCGCGACAGCACGGTGCCGTGGCGGTGGCGCAGGTGCCAGTCGATGGTGTCGGCGCCGGCGTCCAGGCCGGCCTCGGAGAGTTGTTTGCGGATCCGTAGGACCAGTCGACCGTGGCGGCCGGGGTCGCGTTCGAGTTGGTCCTCGGTGCCCGCGACCGTGGCTCGAGCGCCGTGTCGCCCTCGGCCTCGTAGCGGGCCTTGAGCTTGTAGACCCAGGCCCGGTGCACGCCGTACCGCTCGGCTACCTGGGAGGGCGTCAGACCCTCGGTGAACAGGGCGGTGATGACCAGGCGTGCCTTAGACATGGCCGAGCGTCCCGGCCACCGCACCTGTCGCCGATCACCTGAGACTCGTGTCGCCTATGTCGTGAGACACCTGTCGCCGATGTCCTGAGCCAGGACACGACAGCCAGCACGTGTGTGATGTCTCAGGACATCGGCGACAGTCGGACCCACGGTCGTGGGTCCGACTGTCGTCACTTCGGAGCCGGCGGCGGAGGGCCTTTGGGTGCTCCGGTGGGCTGGGCCGTCAGGTCCTTTCGGCGGGCATGGACGTCTCCTAGGGTGATGGCCGTGGACCTCGAGATACGCCGTGACGACGTACGCGAGACGCGGTTGGTGGACCGGGCCGTGCCCGAGCCGGATGAGGGACAGGTGCTGCTGCGGGTCGAGTCGTTCGGTCTGACCTCCAACAACATCACGTACGCCGTGTTCGGCGACGCGATGCGCTACTGGGACTTCTTCCCCGTGTCCGAGGCCGGCTGGGGGCGGGTGCCGGTGTGGGGTCACGCCCGAGTGGAGCGGTCGCGGCACCCCGAGGTGGTCGAGGGTGCAAGGGTCTATGGCTACCTGCCGGCCGGCACCGACGTCGTCCTCACCCCGTCCCGGGTGACCGACCGGGGCTTTGCCGACGCCTCGCCGCACCGCGCCGACCTGCCGGCCGCGTACCAGACCTACCGCAACGTCAGCACCGACCCCATCCACTCGCCGGAGCTCGAGGCCGAGCAGGAGCTGTTCTTCCCGCTCTTCATCACGTCGTTCCTGGTCGACGACTTCCTCGCCGACGAGCACCTCCTCGACACCGACGCGGTCGTCCTCTCCAGCGCGTCGTCGAAGACCGCGATCATCGCTGCGTACCTGCTCTCTCGGCGCGACGCCGTTCACGTGGTGGGTCTGACCTCGGCCGGCAACCGCGAGTTCGTGACCGAGCTGGACATCTACGACGCGGTGCTCGACTACAGCGAGACCGCGGACCTGCCGGGGCAGCGGGCCGTCTACGTCGACTTCTCCGGCAGCGGGGAGGTCCGCCGCGACGTCCACACTCGGTACGCCGACGGGCTGATCTTCAGCTCCGTGGTCGGCGCGACCCACTGGACCGAGATGTCGGCCGGCGGCGAGCACCTCCCCGGCGCCCGACCCACGTTCTTCTTCGCGCCCGACCGGGTCGCCAAGCGGACCGCCGACTGGGGCGGGCCCGCGCTGGACCGCACCGTCGCGGACGCGTGGATCCCCTTCGCCCGGTGGGCATCGGAGTGGCTGCAGGTCGCCCGTGTCTCGACGCCGGAAGGCTTGCAGGCCGCCTACCTGGACCTGGTGGAGGGCAGGACCGACCCGGCCGGGGGCACGATCGTCTCGATCTGAGAGCCCCTCGGCCGGTGGGGGATCACAGGGCGTCAGCCGACGTCGTGCGCGGTGCCTGCACGGCTCATGGCGGGACGGCCAGGAGCGACGTGTCGGCCTCGTCGACGGTCTCGGTGTCGAGGTCGACGGCGGGGAGCCGGCGCTCGAGCCAGGCCGGCAGCCACCACGCGCGCTCGCCGAGCAGGGTCATCACGGCCGGCACCAGGACCATCCGGCCGAGGGTGACGTCGAGCAGCACGGCGACGGAGAGGCCGACCCCGAACATCTTGGTGGTGGGGTCGGTCGCCAGGATGAACGACGCGAAGACCGCGATCATGATGACGGCCGCGCTGGTGATGACACGTCCGGTGGCGCCGACGCCCTCCAGCACTGCGCGCCGCGCGTCGCCGTGGCGTAGGTACTGCTCGCGCATCCGGCTGAGGAGGAACACCTCGTAGTCCATGGAGAGGCCGAAGAGGATCGCGAACATCAGCATCGGTGCGAGCGGCATGATCGGCACGGTCTCCTCGAGTCCGATCAGGTCTGCGCCCCAGCCCCACTGGAAGATCGCGACGACGACGCCGTACGCGGCACCGATGCTCAGGATGTTCAGGAGCGCTGCCTTGGCGGGGACCACGACGGAGCGGAAGACCACCACGAGCAGCAGGAACGACAGCCCGATGACGACGGCGAGGAACAGGGGCATCCGGTCCTGCAGCCGCTGCGACACGTCGTCGGTCATGGCGGTGCCGCCGGTGACCTGGACCTTGAGTCCACGGCCGTCGACGAGCTCCGGAAGGGTCTCCGTCCGCAGGCGGTCCAGGAGCGCGGAGGTCTTCTCGTCCTGCGACGAGCTGGTGGGGGTCACGCCGACGACGGCGACGTCCCCGGCGGCGTTGAACGTCGGCGGTGAGGTGCTCTGGACACCGTCCACACGGGCGGTCTCCGCCGCGACCTCCTCGGCGAGGCCGCCCGGAAGGGGACCGTGCTCGCTCTCGAGCACGACCAGCATCGGCGAACCCGTGCCGGGGCCGTAGGCCTCGGCCATCAGGTCGTAGGCGACGCGGGTCGTCGCGCCCTGCGGGTCGTTCCCTGCATCCGGGAACGCCAGGCGCATCGAGAACGTGGGCACGCTCAGGGCGACCAGGACGAGGACGGCGCCGACGGCGTACGCCGCGGGCTTCCGTGCGACCGTCCGCGCCCAGCGGCTGGTCAGGCCGCCGCCGTCCCGCCGCTGGCGCAGGAACGGGATGCGCAGGCTGTTGACCCGGGTGCGCAGGATGCCGAGCACGGCAGGCAGGAGCGTCAGCGACGCCAGCATCGTGACCGCCACCATGATCGCAGCGCCCCAGCCCATCATGGCGAGCATCGGGATGCCGGAGACCTGGACCCCGACGATCGCCAGGATGACGGTGCTGCCGGCGAAGAGCACGGAGAGCCCGACCGACGCGTTGGCGTGGCCGACGGCCTCGGGCACCGGCATGCCGGCCTCGAGGTTCTGCCGGTGACGGCTGAGGACGAAGAGCGCGTAGTCGATGCCGACGCCGAGGCCGAGCATGAGCCCGATCACGGTCGCGATCTGTGGGACGGCGACTACGCCCGAGAGGATGCCCAGGGTGCTGGTGCCGATGAGGATGGCGAGCAGCGCGACGACGATGGGCAGGCTCATCGCCACCAGCGACCCGAACACGATCGCGAGCACCACGACGGCGATCAGGATGCCGATGATCTCCGTGCCGCCCTCGCCGTTGGCGGTGGCGTACCCCAGGGAGCCGTCGTACGCGACCTCGACACCGTCGGCGCGGAGCGGGGCAACCGCTGCGTCGGCGGAGGCCAGCATCGCGTCAGTGGTCGACTCCTGGTCGTAGGCGATCGTGGCGAAGGCCGTCGTCCCGTCGGCGCTCACCGTGCTCGCGGGCCCGAACGGGCCGGCGACGTCCATGACGTGCGGACCGGCCGCGAGGTCGCGGATGACCAGCTCGACAGCCCGCCGCACAGCCGGGTCGGTGAGCCCGCGGTCGTCGTGGAAGACCACGTTGGAGGTGAAGAGGGACTGCTCGGGGAACCGCTCCTCGAGCAGGTCGGCCCCGCGTTGCGACTCGGCCCCCGGCAGACGGAACGTCTCGTCCGGTGCGCCGCCGACGGCGGAGTTGAGGAAGATCGCGGCGATGGCAGCGACCATCCACAGCGCGACGATGCGCCATGGGTGGCGGCCGGCCCCTCGGCCGACGCGGTAGAGCAGTGTGGACACGGTGACTCCTGGGTGTGAGTGGTCTGGTGGGGGGTGGTGCCCGGGGGCACCTCCACGGTCCGGTGTCGGGGTTGCGCGGGTGTTGCGAGCACGTGGGAGGTCGCGGGGCGACCTCCCACGTGGCGCGATGCGGGCGGTGCCGGTCAAGCGGCGCGGAGGACGGTCTCGAGGTCGATCTCGATCTGGATCTCCTTCGACACCAGGACCCCACCGGTCTCGACGGCCATGTTCCAGGTGATGCCGAAGTCCTCCCGGTTGACCTTGGTGCGTGCCGAGAAGATCGCGCGGTCGCCGCCCCACGGGTCGCGGGCGTAGCCCTCGAAGGTCACCTGGAGCGGTACCTGCCTGGTCACGCCGTGGATGGTGAGGTCGCCGTGGACGGTCCCGGACGCGCCGGACCACTCGACGCGGGTGCTGCGGAAGGTGGCCCGGGGGTACTGCTCGACGTCGAACAGCTCCGCGGACCTGATGTGCTCGTCCCGGGCGGCGTTGCCGGACTCGACCGTGGTCATGTCGATGGTGACCTCGACACGGGAGTCCTCGAAGTCGTCCGCGATGACGACGGCGCCCGTGACGCCGGTGAACCGGCCACGGACCTTGGTCACCATGAAGTGGCGGCCGACGAAGGCGAGGTCGGTGTGGCCGGGGTCGATGTCCCAGGTGCCGGCAGCGGGCAGGACGTGGCCTGCGAGGTCGCGGGTCGGGGTCGTGGTGGTGCTCATGGGTCCTTCTCCTTGATGGGTGTTGGGTGATGGGTGGACGGGTCGCGGTCAGGCGGCGCGGGGCTCGGTGGCGTTCCCGGCCCCGACCCAGTCCTGGATGCCCTCGCGGTACTTCCGGACGTTCGTGTAGCCGAGTCGCTCGAGGCGGTTCGCCACGGCCTGGCTGTTGCCGCAGGAGGCGTTCGAGCAGTAGGTGACGATCGCCGCGTCCTTGTCCGGCAGGAGCTCGGCGGCACGGACGTCGACCTCGTCCTCGACGAGGTTCAGCGCGCCCGGCAGGTGCATCTGGTCGTAGTAGGACGCCGGCAGGGCGTCCACGACGACCACCTCGCCGGCGGTGATGAGCGCCTCGAGCTCGGAGCGATTGATGAGAGAAGTCATGGCAAGTCCTTCCAATAAAGTGTGTGTGCACGCACATTGTTGTCACGCACAGAGCCGCCTGTCAAGTGTGTGCGTGCGCACATTTATTGGCTGGCGATCGGACGTGTCCGGAGGACGACCTTGCCGGCGCGCTCGGGGGAGTCCAGGCGCGCGTAGGCCTCGGCGATCTGCTCGAGTGGGAACTCGGAGTCGACGGGCGGAGCCCACCGGTGGTCTCGGACATGGTCGAGCAGCGCCGCGAAGTCGCGCGGGCTGCCCATGGACGACCCCAGGATGTCGACCTGCTTCCAGTACACCGACTGCACCCGCACGGAGGCGGTCGGGGCCGCCATCTTGCCGACGACGACCAGGCGTCCGCCCGGCCTCAGCACGTCCAGGAACGGCTGCCAGAGCACGCCCGTCGGGTCGAGCGCGAGGTCGGCGCCGGCCGCGGCAGCGGCGAGGTCGTCGAGGAAGGTCTCGGAGGAGCGGTCGACCACCGCCGTCGCACCGAGCCTGCGGGCGAAGGCCGCCTTGTCGGCACCCACCGTCACCGCGACCACCTCGGCTCCGGACGCCGCCGCGATCTGGATCGCCATGCTCCCGACGCCTGCCGAAGCCGCGCCGACCACGACCTTCTCCCCTGGGGCCAGGCCGCCACGGGTCACCACCGCACGCCAGGCGGTGACACCGGCGAGGGGGAGCGCTGCCGCTGCTGCCCAGTCCAGGTGCGGGGGCTTCGGGTAGACGTTGGCAGCCGGGACCGTGACGAGCTCGGCGTGCGTGCCAGGGGTGGGGGACCCGAGGATCTCGTACGAGTCGCCGGGGGCGACGTCGCTGGGCCCCCAGAACAGCGATGGTGAGATCACGACCTCGGTGCCGACCGAGAGACCGGGCTCCGGCGTGAGCGCGTCGCCGAGGTCGACGACGACCCCAGCGCCGTCGGAGCCGTAGATCGTGCCCGGGGGCTCGTCCGCCCGGTGCTCGAGCATCATCGCGTCCAGCCGGTTGAGTGCCGCGGCCTCGAGGCGCACGGTGACCCAGTGCGGCTTCGGTGCGGGCACCGGGACGTCGGTGACGGTGACGGCGGGCTGGTCGAGATGGGCGTTGACGACGGCGGCCTTCATGGGGTTCCTCCTGGGGTGGATGTCGGTCGGGGGCGGGGGATCAGTCGGTGCTGCTGCTGCACGAGCAGCCCGTGCCGGTCGAGCTGGACCCAGTACTCGGCGATCCGGCCGCCCTGCACGCGGTACACGGCCGAGCCCACCTCGACGAGGGGCCGGCCCGAGGGGCTGCCGTCGTCCGTCGGTGCCTGGTCGGTGCCGGCCTGCTCCCAGCGCACGAAGACGTGGTCGTCCTCGCTGAGCAGCTCGGTGACGACGTACCTGAAGCGACCGAAGGCGGCGAGCATGTCGCGCACGTGCTCGGCGTAGTCGGCAGGAGACCGCTCGATCGTCTGTGGGGCCTCCGAGTGCATCTGATGACAGCGCAGCACGGGCGCCATCAGGGCGGCCGCGGCGTCCGCATCGCCGGTGACCCGGACCCTGCCGAGGAACTCGGCCACGACCCGGCCGGCGTCCGTGATGCCCGGCCAGCTGGGAACCTGCTCGGGAACGACCTCGAACGTCCTCATGCGGCCTCCATTCGTCATGGGACGAGGCTGCGGCCGAGGTCTTGGGTCCGTGTTGGCTCCTGGTTGGGGAGGGCGCTGCGTCGCCGCGCGACGGGGCGGCGCCGTCCCGACGCTGGGCGGCGTACGACGGCCCGCGCAACGCTCCCGCAACGTGAGCCCAACCGAGCTCGGAGACGGTGTTCCACGTCCACACCAGCTCCGCGCGGTCCTCCCGTCATCGACCGCCACCATCCGACAGAGGTCCCGGCATGACTCCTCAGGTCCTGCGCTACGCCGCGTTCACCGACCACGGCGAGGGGGGCAACCCCGCCGGCGTGGTGCTCGACGCCGACGGCCTGACGCCGACGCAGATGCTCGACATCGCCCGCACCATCGGCTACTCGGAGACGGCCTTCGTGTCGTCAGGAGGGTCGGCCGGAGCGCTCGGGCTGCGGTTCTTCAGCCCGCTCGCGGAGGTCGCCTTCTGCGGTCACGCCACGGTGGCGACGGCCGTGGCGTTGGCCGACCGCCACGGTCCGGGCGACCTGCGGCTCGAGACCATGGCCGGGGTCGTCGACGTCCGCACGAAGTCGAGCGACGACGCGATCGTGGCGACGCTGGCGTCCCCGCCGACGTCGACGCGTCCGGCGACAGCCGACGAGGTTCGGCGCACGCTCGATGCGCTGCGCTGGTCGGCGGACGACCTCGACCCGACCCTGCCTGCGCACGTCGCGTTCGCCGGCAACCAGCACCTGGTGCTCGCCGCGTGGACGCGGGAGCGGCTGGCCGACCTCGACTACGACTTCGCCCTGCTCGGTGCCCTGATGGCGGAGCTCGGCTGGACGACGGTCGACCTCGTGCACCGCGTGTCGCACTCCGTCTTCCACGCACGCAACCCCTTCCCGCCAGGCGGGGTCGTCGAGGATCCCGCGACCGGTGCCGCGGCGGCGGCGTTCGGGGGCTACCTGCGAGACCTCGCGCTCGTCGACGTCCCGGCGCGCGTCACGGTGCTGCAGGGCCAGGACATGGGGGCGCCGAGCCGCCTGCTCGTCGACCTCGACGGGGACGACCGGCGCGTCCGGGTCACGGGCAGCGCCACGCAGCTGTTCACCGCGATGCAACCGACCCCGGAGCTCGGGCGTAGACCCGTCTGAACCCACCCGCACCCACCGAAGGACCCCCCGTGAGAACCCATCCTCGACACCCGCGAGCACGGCTCGGCCTGGCGACCGTCGCCATCGCGCTACCGCTGCTCGCGGTGGGCGCCACGACCTCCGGCGCGACCGCCGCCGACGACCGCTCCCGGTCCGGCCAGGTGACCGGCCGGGTCGTCGACTCCACCGGGCGCCCGGTCGCCGGCGCCATGGTGAACGTCCTCGGTCCGGCCAAGGTGCCGGAGAAGGCTCTCGGCGAGCACTCGAGGTTCTCGACCACGACCGACGCGGACGGCAGGTTCGCTGTGGCCCAGAACGGCAGCGGCTACCTGGTCCAGGTGTGCCAGCCGAGCGTCGACCGACCCTGGTCGTGCGACGAGACGGTCACGGGCGTGGACTACGTCATCACCTATGCCGGGCCGGACGGCACCACCGACAGCTGGCTGCTCCAGCGCTCCCTGTTCGACGCACTGCCCGGCGATCGTGCGCTCGGCACCATCGCGGTCGGTCGCCCCTCCGAGATCACCGGCCGGGTCACCGGCGCGTCGTTCGACCTCGTGCAGCTGCGCCGGATGAACGGCAGCGTGGCGTTCAACATGCGCACCGACGGCGACGGCGACTACGCCTTCAAGGGCCTGGTCGCCGGCCGCTACTACGTCACCGCGGGTGGGGCCGGCTGGCTGCCCTGGGCGTCCGAGCCCGTGACGATCGACCCGGACCACCCGGCCGTCGTGGACACCACCCTGGACCAGGGCGCGGTCGTCGAGGGACGCGCCATCAGCGGCGGGCGCCCTGCGTCGTCCGTGCCTCTCCTGGTCCAGCGCCGCGACGGGACACCGGTGGCGGCCACCCAGACCGGGCCTCGGGGCACCTTCCGGCTGCAGGGCTTCACGCCGGGCACCTACCGGGTCACCGTCGACCGCGGCAGCGACTGGGCTCCGGCCCGGGAGCGGGTCGTCGTACCGGAGCCCAACGCCCACGTCTCCGTCGAGCTCGCCGTGGTGAAGGGCGCCACCGTCACCCTGCGGGTGGTCGAGGACGGGAAGCCGGCCAGGTCGGCCGTCGACGAGCTGCGACGCCACGGTCGTCCCTACGCCACGCGTCTCAACGACGACGGCACCCTCACCTACCGCGGGCTCCCCCCGGGTCGGTACTCGGTCGTCGTCGCGGGTGAGCACGGCTACGGCGCCCGATCGTTCCGGGTGACGGGATCGACGCGCGTCACGCTCCGCGACCTCGACCTGGACGAGCCGTTCCTCACGGTGCGCGGTCGGACCGCTCCGCACGCGACCGTGGAGATCACCACCAGTGACCTCTGCCCGCCGGACGGTGCGCCTAGCTTCGGGGCGTTCGCCGAGTACGACATCGCGGACGCGAGAGGTCGGTTCACGGTCCACGGCCTCGTCCCGGGCTCGTTCATGGTCGGCTCGGACGCCTATCCGGCGGACTACGCGCCCCGGTGCCTCCCGGACGTGCAGCTGACCCGGGACACCGTCGTCGACGTCCCGCTCGACGAGGGCGAGCACGCCTCGGGACGGTTGGTCTACGCCGACGGCGGCGATCCCGTCATCACGACGCTGTCGTACGAGCTCCTCTACCCGGCCGGCTCGACCACGAACCCGGTCGAGGAGCACCCCGCCCGCTCCCGCACGCACGGCGCCACGGGCAGCTTCGAGATCGTCGGTCTGGCGGCCGGAGAGGTGACCGGACGGCTCGCAGCCGAGGCCGACGGCGACTTCACCGACGCCGACTTCTTCCCGATCCACCCCTATCAGGACGGCACCCCGTACTGGCTGGACACGGCACCGCGGCAGGTGTCGGTGGGCTCCGGAGACGGTGACCTCGGCGACATACCGCTGACCCTCCACACCGGGTCCTGACGACGAAGGCCGGACATGACCGACGCGGCGACCTCGGGCGCCGGCGACGTCCGCCGACGGCGGACGCGGTGGCGGCGCTGGGAGGCGCACGCGCTGGTGGCCGCGACCGCCGTCGGGCTGGTCCACGCGCTCGACGAGCGCGTCCTCCGACCACCGGCCGGCGTCGACCGCGGGTCGGAGCTGAGGTGGACGGTCGCGCTGGTCGCCGTCCTCGCGGTCGCCGTCCTGCTGGTGCGCGCCGCGCGACCGGCCGTCGGCGCCGTCGTCGTCGCGACGCTGGGCGCGCTCTTCGTGGGCGACGGCGGGACGCACGTCGTGCACGCGAGCAGCGGCGAGGTCGACGCGCTCGACGTCACCGGAGCCGCGGCGGCCCTCGCCGGCGTCGTCCTCCTCGGGCTCGCCGTGGTGGGCGCCTTCCGCCGTTCCGGCGGGCCTCGCCGGCGCGGGTGGCGCTGGGCGGACCGGCTGGCGACGCTGCTCGTCGTCGCCGTCCTCGCGACCTTCCTGGTCGCTCCGGTCGTGACAGGTGCCGTGCAGGTGCACCTGCCCAGGCGCCCCGTCGCCGCGCCCCCGTCGGAGGAGTTCCTCCCCGTGACGCTCCGAGCGGAGGACGGTCCGGCGCTCCAGGCGTGGTACCGGCCCTCCCGCAACGGGGCGGCGGTGATGGTGCTGAACTCCGCGCGCGGGGACCACGGTGGCAGCGCGGGCCACGCCCGGCTCCTCGCCGACCACGGGTACGGCGTCCTGGTCTACGACGCCCGCGGCACGGGCGGCAGCGAGGGCACCCCCAACGGGTGGGGCTGGACGTGGCTCCCGGACGTCGAGGCGGGGCTGGACTTCCTCTCCGAGCAGCCGGACGTCGCCGATGGCGGTGTCGGCCTGCTCGGACTCTCGACCGGGGCGGACGTGGCGATCGAGGCAGCCGCGCTGGACCCCCGCATCCGAGCCGTGGTCGCCGACGGCGCCACGGCGCAGGGCTTCGCGGACCGGCCGGAGGGGTGGTCGGCCGCGGTCTCCCTCGGGCCGATGTACCTGGCCGGCCGGCTGCTCACCGGCCGCTCGCCGAACGCGCCCCTGGAGGAGGCGATCGCCGCGGTCGCGCCCCGTCCGGTGCTCCTCGTCGCGGCCGGTTCGATCCCTCAGGAGATCCCGCTCAACCGGCGCTACGAGGCGGCCGGCGCGAGCGACGTGGAGCTCTGGGAGCTGCCGGACGTCCGCCACACCTCGGGACTCACGTCGCGGCCGGAGGAGTACGCCGACCGCGTGCTCGGGCTCCTCGACGACGCGTTGCTGAGAGGACGGTGACGGGACTCGGCCCGTCCGGGGCTGCCTGCCCGCGCTGGACAGAGGTCTGACAGCGCCCGGACAGCGGCCGTTGACAGGTTCCCCTCACCACGCCACCCGCTCGGGTAGCGACGTGAGAAGGGGTTGAGATGTCCGCGACGCGCACTCGTTCCACCGACCTCCACCTGAGCCCGTGCCCGGACGCCCCCGCGTCCGGTCGGTTCTCCATCGACGTCCTCGGCCCGCTGCAGGTGGTCAGCGCCGGCCGCGAGGCCACCTTGTCGAGCCGCCGGCAGCGCGCGCTCCTGGTGCTCCTCGCGATGAACGCGAACGCCGCCGTCACCTCCGAGCGCCTCGTCGACCAGCTGTGGGACGGGACGCCACCGCCCGGGGCCCTGACGACGCTGCGCTCCTACATCTCGCACGTCCGGAGGTTCCTCGACGACCACGTGGACGGCCGGGCGCGGATCGCCACGACCGACGCGGGCTACCGGCTCGACGTGGACGACGGCTCCCTGGATCTGGTCCGCTTCCGCGACGCGCTCGCCGAGGGACACCGCCACTTGCGCGCAGGAGAGCCGGTGGAGGCGTTGGAGGCGTTCGAGTCCGCACTGGACCTGTGGCGCGGCGACCCGGTGGCCGAGATCCGCGACCACGACGCCGCGGTGACCCTCGCGGCCGAGCTCGCCGAGCTGCGGGTCGGTGCGGTCGAGGGACGTCTGCGGGCGCTCGTGGACACCGGTCGGCACGTGGAGGCCATCCCCGGCATCGAGGCGCTCGCGGCCGCAGAACCGCTGCGGGAGGGCCCGCGGGAGCTCCTCATGACCGCCCTGCACCGGGCCGGCCGGTCCGCGGAGGCGTTGGAGGTGCACCGCACCTTCCGGGCCGTGCTGCGGGACGAGCTCGGCATCGAGCCGGGTGCGCGGCTCGACCGGCTCGTCACCGCGATCCTCCACCGGGACCCGCGCCTGGATCCGCCGTCCACGGCGGTCGCACCGACCCAGGTCCCGTCCCCGTCGGCCGCCGAGCAGCTCTCACTGCTGGTCGAGAGCCTCCGGGTCGTGAGCGAGCAGCTGGCGGCGGTCGTCGACGCGCTCGGGCCGCGGCCCGTCGCGCCGCCGCGGGCCGTCATCGCGTCCTGAGGCCGCGGGCGGAGGAGCAGGTCATCCTCGGTCGCCGAGACCGTCAAGGGGTTCGAGGACCGCCACCGGGATGGGTCGGCCCGCCTTACGGGCATACCTGGCCACCTCGGGCGCGCGCTCGAGGATGGTGTCGGTCCACATCGCGTCACGGTCGGCGCCGGTGAGCTCGCGCGGACGCACCCGGAGCCGGTCCCGGCGGATCTGCACGTCCGCGAGCTCGGCGGCGCGGAGGTTCCGGAACCAGTCGGGATCGTGCGCGGCCCCGGACCCGGTGCCCCAGACGACCGGGCCGCAGGGGGTGCCCAGGAAGCGGACGCAGGTGGAGCGCGGAAGCCCCGTGCGTCGCCCGGGGACGGTGATCAGCAGGACGGTCACGTCCTTCCGGCCGCTGCTCAGCCGGCCGTCCAGCCTCCGGTAGAGCCAGACGCCGATGCGGTTCGCGACCCGGGTGCGTCGTCGGCTCACGGCTGCCCACCGCGACGGGCGACCGCTCCCACGCGGACGAGGTCCTCGGTCAGCCGTGCGTCCCGGTCCCGGTGGTTGGGGACCAGCCGGGCGTAGATGCGATCGAGCAGCCAGGGTGCGCGCAGCACGGTGAAGGACTGCGTGATCAGGGTGCGACCGTCGCTCGTCTCCTCCAGCTGGATGCGCCATCGGGTGATGTCGGGGAAGAGCGGGGTCGACACGGTCTGCCAGACGAGCCGGCGCGGGGCGTCCACGTCGACGATCTGGCAGGTGCGGCCCCAGTGCACCCAGCCGGCTTGGTTGTGGCCTCGGAACCGCACGCCCGGAGCGGGCCCGGCTGCGTCGTCGAGCCAACGTGCGCCGTGGCACTCGTGGCTCCACTCACCCACCCGGGTGACGTCGGAGACCACTTCCCAGACCTGCGGCACGGTGGCGTCCACCACGACCTCGACGCGGGACTGCTTCTGGACCTGCATCATCGCCACCTCCTGCGGTCGGGACCGGCCGGCACGACTCAGGCCTCGTCGAGGTGCAGCAGGCGGCGGACCGTGAGCGACAGCCACCGCTCGTAGTCCTCGACCGACCGTCCTCCGACCTGCGTCATCAGCCAGAAGGCGTCGATGCTCATGACGACCCACAGCCCGTCCAGCACGTCGTCGTCGACCGGCCGGCCCGCCACCATCTCGGCACCCTCGCGGGTGTTGTCGCGCCGCCGGTGCTCCGCCTCGTGGAGCTTCTCCGACAGCTGGGGGTCGCTGCCTGCTGCCTGCGCGAGCGCCCGTCGCAGGCCCCAGACGCGCTGGTTGATCCCGCTGACCAGCCGGGCGGCCGCGTCGATGCGGTCGCCGATGGGACCCGTCGCCAGGGCGGCGAACTCCGGCCGCTGCGACAGCGGCACGGGGGCGTCGTCACCGACGACGCCGACGTCGATGGCGGCCAGCAGGAGCTCCGTCTTCGACCCGAAGCTCGCGTACACCGTCTCGACCGACACCCCCGCTTCCTTCGCGATGTCGCGCATCCCGGTCGCCGACCAGCCGCGTTCGGCGAACAGTGAGGTCGCGGCCGCCAGCACGAGCGCCCGCGTCTCGGCCGCCTGCTGCTGGCGGCGAGCCGATCGGTACGGCCGTCTCGCCTTGTCCGACGCGGCTGCCGTCACGCGACTGCCGCCGTGCGGGAACCGTCCGGCGTCCACCGGACCCGGGCCCGGCGGCGGTAGCCGGGGCCGAAGCCCTGCACCAGGATGAACCGGATCACGGCCGGCACCTTGTGGACGACGACGTCGTACCCCTCGGGGTCGATGTCCTCCAGCAGCCAGTTGCCCTCCGCGGCCAGCTGCCGCATGGACTTCGACTTGATGTTGTGCTCCTGCTCGATCGCGTCCCACTCGCCGTTGGTGAGGGTGGCCGCCACCACCGGCATGGCCTCGGCCACCTCGCGGTCCAGGTGGGGTACCAGCACCGCCAACAGCCGGTCGAGGGCCTCGGCGAGCGCGACCCGAGCGGGGTCGCCGGTGGTGGTCGTGTAGTCCTGCGCCGCTGCGGCGGCCGCGTCAGCGGCCGGGGCGATCCGCGCGTGGTCGGCCTCCATCGAGTCCAGCAGCTCGGCCGAACCCGGGTTGCGGCTGCGCACCAGCGGCCACAGGTGCGTGTCCTCGCTGGTGTGGTGGGCGTGCAGGAAGTCGAGCATCCAGGTGACGTGCTGGCCGAGCGCCACGCGCTGCCGGCCCCGGGGTGCCGGGGTCTCGGTCAGGAGGCGATGGACACGGACCAGGTCACGCTTCAGGGCGTTGTGGATGATCGCCATCATCCGGGTGTCGGCAGGGTCCTCGGGACGGGTCATGGGGCTCACCTCCGCCTCGATGCTAGAACGATCATGTTTTCGATACAATGCCGTTCCAGCAAAATCAGGGCGAAGGAATCGGGTCCGGGCTGTCCGGGCGCGCGGCCAGGCGGCCGACCGCGTCGACGACGAGCGGGTCGAGCGAGGGTTCCTGGGCGGCGACGAGCGCCAGGAGAGCACGCCGCATGGGGGGCGCCCAGAAGGTCTCGATGTGCCGCGCGACGGCGTCGGCCGCGCGGTCGGGTGGCAGGTGCGCGAACTGGCGGGCGATGTCGTTGCCCAGGCGCACCTCTGCCGGGACCGCCGTCGTCATGCGCGCGTCTCCGCCGCGGTCCTCGTGACCGGGCGGGTCTCGGCGACGGCGCGGTCGCCGCGGGCGTTGGCCACCCCGACCTGGACGGCGGTGACCTTGTACTCCGGGCAGTTGGTCGCCCAGTCGGAGTTCTCCGTCGTCACGACGTTGGCGCCGGTGACCGGGTGGTGGAAGGTCGTGTAGACGACACCCGGTGGCATCCGCTCCGAGACGTGGGCGCGGAGCGTCGTCGCCCCGACGCGGCTCGACAGGTCGACCAGGTCGCCGGTGGAGATGCCGCGCACCTCGGCGTCGGCGGGGTGGATCTCCAGGACGTCCTCAGGGTGCCAGGTGTTGTTGGCGGTCCGTCGGGTCTGGGCGCCCACGTTGTACTGGCTCAGGATCCGGCCGGTGGTGAGGATCAGCGGGAACCTGCGGGTCGAGCGCTCGGTGGTCGGCACGAAGACGGTCTCGACCAGCTTGCCCTTGCCACGCACGAATTCACCGACGTGCATGACCGGCGTGCCGGTCGAGCTGTCGTCGGAGACCGGCCACTGCATCGAGCCGAGCTCGTCGAGCCGCGCGAAGGAGACACCCGCGAACGTGGGCGTGGTCGCCGCGATCTCGTCCATGATGTCCGAGGCGGCGGCGTACGACATGTCGAAGCCCATCGCCCGCCCGATCGCGCAGGTGACCTCCCACTCGTCCATGCCGACCAGCGAGTCGAAGACGGGCCGGACCCGGTTGAGGCGCCGCTCGGCGTTGGTGAAGGTGCCGTCCTTCTCCAGGAACGACGTGCCGGGCAGGAAGACGTGCGCGTACCGGGCGGTCTCGTTGAGGAACAGGTCCTGGACGACGACGAGGTCCATCGCCCGCAACGCCGCCTCCACGTGCCGGGTGTCGGGGTCGGACTGGGCGAGGTCCTCGCCCTGGATGTAGATCCCGCGGAAGGTGCCGGCCAGGGCCGCGTCGAGCATGTTGGGGATCCGCAGCCCGGGCTCGGGGTCGAGGGTGCGACCCCACAGCCGCTCGTACACACCGCGCACGTCGTCGTCGGAGACGTGCCGGTAGCCCGGGAGCTCGTGCGGGAAGGACCCCATGTCGCACGAGCCCTGGACGTTGTTCTGCCCGCGGAGCGGGTTCACGCCGACGCCCGCACGGCCGATGTTGCCGGTGATCATGGCGAGGTTGGCCATGCCCATCACCATCGTGGAGCCCTGGGAGTGCTCGGTGACGCCGAGCCCGTAGTAGATCGCGCCGTTGCCGCCGCCGGCGTAGAGCCGGGAGGCTGCCCGGACGTCCTCGGGGTCGACGCCGGTGGCCTCGGCCACCGCCTCCGGGGAGTTGACCGGGTCGGCGATGAACGCGAGGTAGTCGTCGGCGTCCTCGCAGCGCTCGCGCAGGAACTCCTCGTCGTGCAGGCCCTCGGTGACGATGACGTGGGCCATCGCGTTGACGAGGGCCACGTTGGCCCCCGGCAGGACGGGCAGGTGGTACGCCGCCTCGACGTGCGGGCTGCGCACCAGGTCGATCCGCCGGGGATCGACGACGACCAGCCGGGCACCTTCGCGCAGCCGCCGCTTCATGCGGGAGGCGAAGACCGGGTGGGCGTCGGTGGGGTTCGCGCCGATCAGCAGGATGACGTCGGCCTGCTCGACCGACCGGAAGTCCTGGGTGCCGGCCGAGGTGCCGAAGGTCTGCTTGAGGCCGTAGCCGGTGGGGGAGTGGCACACGCGAGCGCAGGTGTCGACGTTGTTGTTGCCGAACGCCGCCCGCACCAGCTCCTGGACGACGTAGACCTCCTCGTTGGTGCACCGGCTCGACGAGATGCCGCCGATGGCGCCGACGCCGTGCTCGGACTGGATGGCCCGGAACCCCTCGGCGACCCGCGTGATGGCCTCGTCCCACGAGACCTGGCGCCACTCGTCCTCGATGGTGTCGCGGACCAGCGGGGAGAGCTGGCGGTCGGGGTGCGAGGCGTAGCCGTAGGCGAACCGGCCCTTGACGCAGCTGTGGCCCTCGTTGGCGCGCCCCCTCTTCGACGGGACCATCCGCACCACCCGGGTGCCGGCGCCCTCGCCCTGCACCTCGGCGCGGAACGAGCAGCCGACGCCGCAGTAGGCGCAGGTGGTCTCCACCACGCGGGTCGGCATCCCCAGCTCGACCAGGGACTGCTCCTGGAGCGCGGCGGTCGGGCAGGCCTGCACGCACGCGCCGCAGGACACGCACTCGGAGGACAGGAGGTCGCTGGCACCGGCGCTGATCGCGCTGTCGAAGCCGCGGCCCTCGACCGTCAGCGCGAAGGTCCCCTGGATGTCGGCGCACGCGCGGACGCAGCGCGAGCAGACGATGCACGAGGCGGGGTCGAACGCGAAGTAGGGGTTGCTCAGGTCGATGGGCGCGGGGTGGGCGACCTGGTCACGGGAGGCGGGCCGGCCGTAGCGGACCTCGGCGGAGCCGACCGTGGTCGCGAGCTCCTGGATCTCGCAGCTGCCGCGCGCGCAGCCGTCGCAGTCCTCGGGGTGGTCGGAGAGGTAGAGCTCCATCACGTTGCGGCGCAGCGTGCGCACGGTCTCGGTCTGGGTGCTGACCACCATGCCGTCGGCGCAGGGGGTCGTACAGGAGGCGGGTACGCCGGCGACCCCGTCGATCTCGACCAGGCACATCCGGCACGAGCCGAACGCGGCGAGCGAGTCGGTCGCGCACAGCTTCGGGACGGGTACGCCGGCCTCCGCGGCCGCGCGCAGCACGGACGTGCCGGCGGGCACCTCCACCTGCCGCCCGTCGACGGTGACCGTCACCGGTGGCGCGCCGGGGACGGGCGGGGTGCCGAGGTCGGTCTCGGGCTGGAAGCTGTCGGTGGTCATCGGCGTGCCTCGAAGTCCTCCGGGAAGTGCCGCAGCGCGCTCCGCACGGGCATCGGTGTCAGGCCGCCCATCGCGCACAGCGACCCCTGGGTCATGGTCGTGCAGAGGTCGTCGAGCAGGGCCAGGTCGGCGGGGACGTCACCCTGCCCGTCTCGGGCGGCGATGATCCGGTCGATGGTCTCCACCCCGCGCACCGATCCGATCCGGCACGGCGTGCACTTGCCGCACGACTCGAGCGAGCAGAACTCCATCGCGAACCGCGCCATCCGGGCCAGGTCGACGGTGTCGTCGAAGACGACGACGCCGCCGTGGCCGAGCATCGCGCCGGACCCGGCCAGCGCCTCGTAGTCCATCGGGACGTCGAGGCCCGAGGCCGGGAGGTACGCGCCGAGCGGGCCGCCGACCTGCACGGCGCGGACCGGACGGCCCGAGAGCGTGCCGCCGCCGTACTCCTCGACGAGCTCGCGCAGCGAGACCCCGAAGGGCAGCTCGACGATCCCGCCGTGCCGGACGTTGCCGGCGAGCTGGAAGACCTGCGTGCCGCGGGAGCGCCCGGTGCCGAGCGACGCGTACGCCGCGCCGCCGTCGGCGAGGATCATCGGCACCGCACACAGCGTCAGCACGTTGTTGACCGCGGTCGGCCGGCCCCACAGGCCACGGACGGCCGGGATCGGCGGCCGGGCGCGCACCTCGCCGCGGCGGCCCTCGAGGCTCTCGAGCATCGAGGACTCCTCGCCGCAGATGTAGGCCCCGGCGCCGACGCGGACGTGGAGGTCGAAGTCGAGCCCGGAGCCCAGGATGTCGCGGCCGAGGTAGCCGTGGGTGCACGCCGTGTCGACCGCGCGGCCCAGCGCGGCCACGGCGTGCGGGTACTCGGACCGGACGTAGACGTAGCCCTCGCTCGCACCGACGGCGTGGGCGGCGATGGTCATGCCCTCGACGAGGGTGAACGGGTCGCCCTCGACGACCATCCGGTCCGCGAACGTGCCGGAGTCCCCCTCGTCGAGGTTGCAGGCCACGAACTTCTGCTCGGACTCGGTCGCCAGCACGGTCTGCCACTTCCGGCCGGCCGGGAAGCCGGCCCCGCCGCGACCGCGGAGCCCGGAGTCGGTGACCTCCTGGACCACCTCGGCGGGCGAGAGCGAGAGCGCCCGGCGGAGGCCGGCCCAGCCGCCGTGCGCCTCGTAGTCGCCGATCGAGGCCGGGTCGACGACCCCGACCCGGCGGAAGGTCACCCGGCGCTGGGAGGCCAGCCACGGGTGCTCGTCGACCACGCCGATCCCGGGCGCCGCACCGCTGAGGACCCCCGCGACGTCCTCGGGTGTCGTGTTGGCGTAGCCGATGCGTCCCGCGCCGGTGTCGAGCTCGACCAGCGGCTCCATCCAGAGCATGCCGCGCGACCCGGTGCGGACCACCTGCGCCCCGGCCGACTCGAAGGCGGCGGCCACCTCGTCCGCGCCGACGGACACGGCGGCGGCGTCGGCCGGGACGAACACCCGGGCGCTCATCGCCAGTCCCGGGTCAGGGCGTCCAGCCGGTCGGCCGAGAGCCGGCCGTGGAGGCGGCCGTCGACCGTGCCCGACGGTCCGAGCGCGCAGTTGCCGAGGCAGAAGACCTCCTCGACCTCGACGTCGTCGCCGAGGCTGCCGGCGCGGGCGCAGGTGGCGTCGTACAGCGCCTGGGCGCCGACGGCCTGGCAGGCCTCGCCGCGGCACAGGGCGACGGTGTGCGCGGCCGGCGGTTCGGTGCGGAAGTCGCGGTAGAAGCTGACCACGCCGTGCACTTCGGCGACCGAGAGGTTCAGCGCGGCGGCGACCGTCTCCACGTCCTCACGGGCGATGTGTCCGAGCTCGGCCATCACGTCGTGGAGCACCGGGAGCAGCGGGCCGCGCTCCGCGGCGTGCGCCGCGGCGATCGCGCTCACCAGCGCGGCCCTGTCGGTCGTGGACGCGGTCATCAGGCGGCTCCGGAGTGGCGTCGGTCACGCGAGCGTACTGCGGAGCGGAGCTCCTCACCCCCGATTCGGCGGGCTCACGGGCCGGGACGTCATCACATCCGAGCAACCGTCACCACGATCCTGATGACCTCCCGCGTCCGGCGGTCAGCGGCGGCCCGGGCCGACCGTCACGCTGCCGGCGTCGGCCCCGCTCCGCTCTTGCAGTCGCTGTCGAACCGCTGTCCGATGTGCACGGTCGTCTCGCCGGTCCGGCCGTCGTTCGTCCGGTACGTCGCGCGGACGCCGTCGATGGTCGCTCCGCCGTGGTCGACCACCTTCGGGTCGAAGCGCAGGTGGAGCACCAGCAGGCCGCTCTGACCCTCGCTCGGGACCCAGAAGGCGACCTGGTCCATCTGGCTCGCGCTCAGCACGCGGTCGTTGATGGCCCGTCGCCAGCCCTGCCAGAGGGCCGAGCCGCTGTAGTCGATCCGGCCGCCGTAGTTGACCGGCGGGACGATCCAGCCGCTGCCGATGGTCCTCACGCCGTGGCTGCCGACCAGGTCGAAGCGGAACGAGTCGAGCTCGGCCAGGGACCGCCACTGCACTTCGAACCAGGCGAGGTCGGGGACTCCGTCCGCGAAGCAGGTCGTCCCGGTCGCGTCGGCCGACAGGGTGAGCAGGGCGGGCTCGTCGGTCGCGGACGGCGACGGCGACCCAGCAGCCGTCGAAGCCGCGTCCGGATCGGGTCCGGTGCCGGCATCGCCGTCGTCCGAGGACGAGCAACCGGCCAGGAGGGCCGAGGCGAGGACGAGCGGGGCCAGGGTCGAGAGGGTGCGCTTCACGTGCCGTCCTGTCCGAGAGGGATGGGCTGGGCATATGCCCCGCGGAGCACTCGGCTACACAGGCTCGACGTCGGGAGCCGGTTGGTGGCAGCTCCCGACGCCGACGACCCTGCACTCCGCCTGGAGGGCGGAGACTGCCCGGTTCCGCGACCTGGACGCCTACCTCAGAAGTAGTCGGTCCGCCCCGAGCAGGCGATGCCGTTGGTGCAGTCCATGTCACTGCCCTTGAGGTACATGGATGCGAAGGTCCCCTGCGGGTCGTTGGTGAACCAGTACTTGTTCTTCCCCGGCACGTCGACGACGCCGACCGTCGCCGTGCACGTGTCCGTGTCGTAGCAGTAGACGTAGCGGTTGTAGACGGTCTTCGCGGGCTGGCCGCCTCCTGAGCGGGCGAAGATCGTCAGCAGGCGCAGCTCCTTCAGCGGTCGGGAGCAGGTCATCTTCATGACGCCGATGACGGAGTCCCCCGGCTTGTAGAGCTTGGTGACCTTGGCACTGCAGGTGACTGTCACCGCGTCGGCGGACTGGGCGGTTGCACCGACCAGGCCGAAGGCTGCGACCAGCAGGAGCGGCAGCAGCAGGCGGGCGCGGAGGTGGACAGATCTCATGTGAACTCCGTTCGGTTGCGCCGCAGGCGAGCGCCTACGGGCTCGGGCACTCGTGCGCGCCGGATCCAGGCGCGCACCATCGTCGTGCTGGCCACAGCCAGCAGCGGACAGCAACCGACGGCGACGCCGGCCCGTGCTGGGTCTCGGGGGTCGAGCTGGGTGCTGGCGTCGGGGATGGCTGCACCAGGAGGAAATCACGGCCCGGCCCCCGGCGAGCGCGCCCTGCAGCATCCTGCAGTGCGACGCCCTTCACTCCCAATGGGCCACGCGGCGGCGCCCGGGTGGCTACCGTCGAGGGGTGACCGTCGAGCTGTTGATCGACGGGGCCGAGCTGGTGGCAACACTCGACGCCGACGACCGTGAGATCCCTGGAGGGTGGGTCGCCCTCGACGGCGGCCTCGTGGTGGCGGTGGGCGCACCGGGCGACGAGAAGCCGGACGCGGCACGCGTCCTGCGGGCCGACGACTGCCTGGTGACGCCGGGCCTGGTCAACACCCACCACCACATCTACCAGAACCTCACGCGCGCCTACCGGCCGGCGGTCAACGCCTCGCTGTTCACGTGGCTGACCACGCTCTACCCGCTGTGGGCGGGACTCGACGAGGAGGCGGCGTACCTCTCCGCGTGGGTGGGGCTGGCCGAGCTCGCCCTGGGCGGCTGCACGACGTCGACGGACCACCTCTACGTCCACCCGCGGCACGGCGGCGACCTGATCACCGCGGAGATCACGGCCGCGCAGGAGCTCGGGATGCGCTTCCACCCGACCCGCGGGTCGATGAGCCTGTCGGAGAAGGACGGCGGCCTGCCGCCGGACTCGGTGGTCCAGGACGACGACGAGATCCTCGCCGACAGCGAGCGGCTCGTCGCCCGCCACCACGACCGGTCGTGGGGGGCGATGGTGCGCGTCGCGCTCGCGCCGTGCTCACCGTTCTCGGTCTCCTCCGACCTGATGCGGCGTACGGCGGAGCTCGCCGAGCGCCTCGACGTCCGGCTCCACACGCACCTGGCCGAGGACCCCGACGAGGACCGGTTCGCGGCGAAGGCCTTCGGCAAGCGCACGATCGACCACTTCGAGGACGTCGGCTGGCTGACGGACCGCAGCTGGGTGGCCCACTGCATCTACCCGAACACCGACGAGGTGCGCCGGCTCGGCGCTGCCGGCGTCGGCGTTGCCCACTGCCCGTCGTCGAACATGATGATCGGCGGCGGCGGGATGGCTCCGGTCGTCGAGATGCGCGCCGCGGGGGTGCCCGTGGGTCTCGGCTGCGACGGCTCTGCCTCGACCGACCACGCCTCGCTGTGGCTGGAGGCCCGGACGGCCCTGCTGCTGGGCCACCAGCGCAAGGGCCCCACCGGCATGACCGCCCGGGACGCGCTCGACATCGCCACGCGCGGGTCCGCCGCGTGCCTGGGCCGCACCGGCGAGCTCGGCACGCTCACGGTCGGGGCCGCGGCCGACCTCGTCTGCTGGCCGCTCACCGGCATCGCGTTCGCCGGTGCGCTCACCGACCCGGTCGAGGCCTGGCTGCGGTGCGGACCGGTCGCCGCCCGTCACACCGTGGTCGCCGGCCGGACCGTCGTGGAGGACGGCGCCCTCGTGCACCCCGGCCTCGACGAGATGCTTCGCCGCCACCGGGCGGCTGCCGGCCGCCTGCAGCGGCTGGTCGACTGAGAGGAGAGACATGACCTCACTCGGAGTCGGGACCGACGTCGTCGACCCGGCGGTGCGGGACCGCGCCGTCGAGCACTTCCGGTCCGCCGGCATCGCCCTGCCGACCCTCGCGGAGCTCGCCGACCCCACCCGGATCGCGGCGCCGGTCACCGAGGCCCTCGCGCACGTCGGGCCGGACGACGCCGACCCGTTGAACCTCTACCGCATCCACTGGTTCAACGACGCGGCGCGCACCGGCCGGGTGCCGGTCCCGGACCACGTCGTGCTGCCGAAGGAGCTCACGGGTGTCGACGCCCGGATCGTGGTCGCCCTCGGTGACCGCTTCCCGATGATCCGCGCCCACAAGGTGCTCGCCGCGTACGCCTGCCTGGTCCCGCGGATCGTCACCGGGGCGTTCGACCCGGTCGCGCAGCGGGCGGTGTGGCCCTCGACCGGCAACTACTGCCGCGGGGGCGTGGCGATCTCCCGCATCCTGGGCTGCCACGGCGTGGCCGTGCTGCCCGAGGGGATGAGCCAGGAGCGCTTCACCTGGCTGCGGCAGTGGGTGACCGCCCCCGACGACATCGTCACGACGCCCGGCACGGAGAGCAACGTCCGGGAGATCTACGAGGCCTGCGACGAGCTGGCCGGTGACCCGCGCAACGTGATCATCAACCAGTTCTCCGAGTTCGGGAACCACCTCGTGCACCGCCTCTGCACCGGGCAGGCGCTGGGCGCCGTCTTCGAACACCTCCGTGACGCCGACCCCGGCCTGCGGCTGCGCGCCTTCGTGTCCGCCTCCGGCTCCGCCGGGACGCTCGGCGCCGGCGACCACCTCAAGGAGGAGTACGGCGCCGCGGTGGTCGCCGTCGAGGCGCTGGAGTGCCCCACGATGCTCCGCAACGGCTTCGGGTCGCACAACATCCAGGGGATCGGCGACAAGCACATCCCGCTGATCCACCACGTCCACGGCACCGACGTCGTCGTCGACGTCACCGACCGCGCGACCGACCAGCTGTCGGTGCTCTTCAGCGACCCGGTCGGCCTGGCCCACCTCGCCGGCCGGCGGGGCGTCCCGGGGGCGGTCCTGGCCGCCCTGCCGTCGTTCGGGCTGTCGAGCATCTGCAACGTGGTCGCGGCCGTGAAGCTCGCCAAGCACCTCGACCTCGGCCCCGACGACGTCGTCGTCACCGTCGCCACGGACGGCGCGGCGATGTACGACAGCGAGCGGGAGATGATCCGGGCCCGCGACTTCCCGGGCGGCTTCGACGAGGCCGCGGCGGCGGAGGTGTTCGGCCGCTGGATGCTCGGGGCGGACACGAGCGACCTGCTCGAGACGACGACGCGGGACCGGGACCGGATCTTCGACCTCGGCTACTACACCTGGGTCGAGCAGCGCGGCGTCTCCCTCGAGGACTTCGTCGCCCGGCGTGACCAGGCGTTCTGGACCGACCTGCGCTCGCGGCTCGCGGCCTGGGACGAACTGATCGCCGACTTCAACGCCCGCACCGGTGTCGTGGCGGCGGCCGCCGGGGCCCGGTGAGCCCGCCGTGCGCCCGCCGGCGAGCCGGCTGACCTGCTGGGGCTGCGGCGCCGTACCGGACCCGGCGGAGGCGTACCCCTTCCGGTGTCCCCACGCGGGCGCGGGCGACGTGGACCACGTGCTCGTGCGTGTGCTGGACCCGGACCGGGTGCGCTTCCCGGAGGGGGGCGTGGGCACCCGCTCGCCGTTCGTGCACTACCGCGGGTTGCTGCACAGCCACCACCGGGCGATCGCCGGAGGCGTGGCCGACGACGAGGTCGTCGAGATCGTCACGCGGCTCGACGACGCGGTGTCGACCGTCGCCGGCGACGGCTTCCGGGCCACGCCCTTCGGACGGAACGACGTGCTGTCGGACCGGCTCGGGTTCAGCGCTGCCGGCGGGGTGTGGGTCAAGGACGAGACCGGCAACGTCTCGGGGTCCCACAAGGGCCGCCACCTGATGGGCGTGCTGCTCCACCTCGAGGTCGCCGAGCGGCTCGGTCTCGCGGACCCCGGTGCGCGGCCGGACCTGGCGATCGCCAGCTGCGGCAACGCAGCGCTCGCCGCTGCGGTGGTGGCGCGCGCGGCGGACCGGGTGCTCCGGGTCTTCGTCCCGGTCGACGCCGACCCGGTCGTGCTCCAGCAGCTGCACGAGCTGGGCGCCGACGTGGTGACGTGCGCGCGGGAGCACGGCGCGACCGGCGACCCGGCGTACGCGCGGCTGCGGTCGGCGCTGGCCGCCGGTGCGGTGCCGTTCACCTGCCAGGGCAACGAGAACGGCCTCGTCATCGAGGGCGGCGAGACCCTCGCCTGGGAGATGGCGTCCGACCTCCGGGCCGCGGACATCGACCTCGACCACCTCGTCGTCCAGGTCGGCGGCGGCGCGCTCGCCAGCGGGTGCATCCAGGGGTTCGAGGAAGCGGTCCGGCTCGGCGTCCTCGCCCGCGGCCCGCGGATCCACACGGTCCAGACGACGGGCGGGCACCCGCTCGAGCGCGCCTACGCGCGGGTCCGGGCCGCTCTGCCGGCCACCCCCTCGGCTGCCGACGTGCAGTCGGCCCTGCACGAGGCCGCCACCCACCGGTCCGCGTTCATGTGGCCCTGGGAGGACGAGCCGCACAGCATCGCCACCGGCATCCTCGACGACGAGACCTACGACTGGCGCGCGGTCGTCGGCGGCATGCTGACCACCGGCGGCCGGCCCCTGGTGTCGAGCGAGGAGTGCCTGGCGCGTGCGCACGACCTCGGGCACGCGGCGGGGTACGCCGTCGACCCGACCGGCTCGGCGGGCCTGGCCGGGTTGCTGGACCTGGTGAGCGCCGGCGACGTCGGCGCCGACGACCGGGTCGGGGTCCTGTTCACCGGTGTCGATCGGTAGGGGCCGACCGGGTCCATCGGCCCTACCGCGCCGCCCCCGCCCGGACGACGGTGAGGAAGGCGAGTGCAACCGACAGGAGATGTCGACGATGCAGGCCGAGACGCGATCTGCCCCCACCCTCGTGCTGTCCGGGGCCACGGTGGTGGTCGCCCTCGACCCGCCCGAGGTCGTCGCCGCGGACGTCGTGCTCGCCGGGGACCGGGTCGCGGCCGTCGGGACCGCGCCGCCGGGCGTGCCCCGCCGGGACTGCTCGGGCACCGTGGTCGTGCCCGGCAACGTGTGTGCCCACCACCACCTCTACTCCGCGCTGAGCCGGGGCATGCCCTACCGCCTCGCGCCGCCGACGAGCTTCACCGAGATCCTCCAACGGGTCTGGTGGCGCCTGGACCGCGCGCTCGACGAGGAGGCCATCCGCGCGTCGGCCCTGCGCGGAGGTCTCGACGCGTTGCGCGCCGGGACGACCACCATCGTCGACCACCACGCCTCACCGAACGCCGTCGACGGCTCGCTCGACATCATCGCCGAGACGCTGGCGGAGCTCGGCGTCCGCAGCGTGCTGTGCTATGAGGTCACCGACCGCGACGGGCCGGCGCGGGCCGCCGCGGGCATCGCGGAGAACCGCCGCTTCCTCGCCCGCACCTCGTCGCCGGCGTCGGCCGGGCTGGCGCGGGGCCTGGTCGGCGCGCACGCGTCGTTCACGCTCTCCGACGACACCCTCGGTCAGGTGGTCGACCTGGCGCGGACCGCCGGCTCCGGGGTGCACATCCACGTCGCGGAGGACGGGGCCGACCAGGACGACTCGCGCGCCCGGTGCGGCCGCGGTGTCGTCGAGCGCCTCGACCGCGCAGGCGTGCTCACCGACCGGGCGCTGCTCGCCCACTGCGTCCACGTCGCCCCGGCCGAGATCCACGCCGTGGTCGACACCGGCGCGACCGTCGTCTGCAACGCCCGCAGCAACCTGAACAACGCGGTCGGGCACTCGCCGTTCCTCCACGTCCGTCCCGGTGCCGACATCGCCGTCGCGCTGGGGACCGACGGCATCGGCGGCGACATGTTCACCGAGTCGCAGGTGGCCTACTTCGCCACCCGCGGGGCGGAGGCGGCCACCGCGGCCGGCTGGCCGCTCGAGCGGCTCACCGACGGAGCGCGGTTCGCCGGAGGGGTGCACGGCGAGCCGCTGCTCGGCACCCTGCGGCCCGGTGCGCCGGCCGACCTCGTCGTCCTCGACTACCCGACGCCGACGCCGCTGACCGTCGACAACCTCGCCGGCCACTGGGCCTTCGGGATGTCGCCGGCCCACGTGCGCGACGTGCTCGTCGCCGGCGACCTGGTGGTGGCCGACCGCAGGTCGACCCGGGTGGACGAGCTCGAGGTGGCCGCCGCGGGCGCCGCCGAGGCCTCGCGCCTGTGGGCGCGGATGGACGAGATCCCGCCGCACGACTTCGAGCCGTCGGCCAGACGATGAGGAGCTGACGATGAGAGTGGCGCTGTACCTCCAAGACCTCCACCCGATCCGGGACGGGATGGACTACGCCCGCTACGCCGAGGAGCGGGGCTTCGAGGCCGTCTGGCAGGCGGAGAGCAGGCTGGTCCGCGAGGCGACGGTCCCCATGGCGGCGTACGCCGCGGTGACGAGCCGGATCAAGGTCGGCTCGGGGATCGTGCCGATCTGGACCCGCAACGTCGGCCTGCTGGCCGCCACCTTCTCGACCCTCGACGACCTCGCCCCCGGACGCGTGATCCTCGGCCTCGGCGCGTGGTGGGAGCCGCTGGCCACCAAGGTCGGCGTCGACCGGCGCAAGCCGCTGCGGGCGATGCGGGAGACCGTCGAGGCGACCCGGCGGCTGCTGGCGATGGAACGGGTCAGCTACGACGGCGAGTTCGTGCACCTCGACGACGTCGAGATCGACATCGTCCACGGCGACCGCTCCCCGAAGCACGTGCCGATCTACATCGGTGCCACGGGCATGCAGATGATGGAGCTCGCCGGCGAGATCGCCGACGGCGTGGTGCTCAACTACATGGTCGGCCCGTCGTACGACGCCCAGGCGATGGCCGCGCTGGCCGCCGGTGCCGCGAAGGCGGGCCGCACCGTCCTCGACATCGACCGGCCCCAGCTGGTCGTCTGCTCGGTGGACCGCGACCGCGAGCTCGCCCTCGACCGGTCCCGCGAGCTGTTGACCCAGTACCTCGGCCAGCAGCCCCACATCATGAAGGCCAGCGGGGTGGACCCCGCCCTGATCGAGGAGATCGGCAAGGTCCTGACCTGGCCCGCGGGGCCCGAGGAGATCCACCGCGCGATGCGGCTGGTCCCCGACGACGTGGTGCAGCAGATCACCGCCTCCGGGAGCCCGGAGGAGTGCCGCGCGAAGGTGGCGGAGTACGTCGATGCGGGCGCGACCTGCCCGATCCTCTACCCGCTCGGTGACGACGTCCGACTGATGATCGACACCTTCGGTGTCTGAGGAGGAGAGAACACGATGAGAAGCTTCCTGGGACGAGACATCCTCTCGCTCAAGGACGTCGAGCGCGACGACTACTTCCGCATCTTCGCGGTCGCCGAGGAGCTGCGCCCCCACGCGGAGAACCGCCGCAACGGGGACCTGCTCCAGCACAAGACGCTGCTCACCGCGTTCTACCAGCCCAGCACCCGCACCCGGCTGTCGACCGAGGCGGCCATGCACCGCCTCGGCGGTCACGTCCTCGGGTTCTCCGACGCCAAGATGACCCGCGCCGGCGACTTCTACCAGGAGTCGATGAAGGACACCGTGAAGATGCTGGAGTACTACGGCGACGTCATCGCGATGCGCCACCACCTCCAGGGCGCCCCGCACGAGGCCGCGCACTGGGCGTCGGTGCCGGTCATCAACTGCGGCGACGGGTGGGGCGAGCACCCCACCCAGGTGCTGACCGACCTTTACACGATCTGGCGGGACAAGGGCACGCTCGACGGGATGAAGGTGCTGTGCGTGGGCGACATGCGGATGCGCACCATGCACTCGATCCTCTACGCCTCCTCGCAGTTCGACATGGAGGCGATGGTGGTCTCGCCGCCCGAGCTGTCCCTGCTCGACGAGTTCAAGGCCGAGCTCGACGAGCGCAGCGTCCGCTACCGCGAGGTCGAGTCCGTCGAGGAGTGCCTGGCCGACGCGGACGTCATCTACATGGAGCCGGTCGTCCAGGCCGACTACACCCAGGCCCGCGTCGACCCGACGACGGAGCACGGCACCACGCCGGCGGCGTACCAGGTCACCCGTCGGCTGCTCGAGGCGAAGGCGAAGAAGGACGCGATCGTCCTGCACTCGCTGCCTCGCATGGACGAGCTGACCACCGACGTCGACAGCACCCGGCACGCCCGCTACTGGGCCGAGGCAGCGAACGGCGTCGCCCTCCGCATGTCGCTGCTGTCCCTGGTCCTCGGCGCGATCGAGTAGGGAGAGCCGACGATGCAGACCCACCTGCGCGGCCGCGACGTCATCGACTTCCAGGAATGGACCCGCGACGAGCTCGACACCGTGCTCGACGTGGCGTTCGCCCTCAAGCGGGACCGGGCGCTCGGCCAGCCGCACCCCTACCTGCGCGACAAGGTGCTGGCGATGCTGTTCTTCTTCGCCAGCACCCGGACGCGCGCGTCGTTCGAGGCGGGGATGGCCCAGCTCGGCGGGCACGCGCAGTTCATCGAGAGCCGCTCCACCCAGATCGCGCACGGCGACACCGCCAAGGAGATCGGCGAGATCCTCGGGCGCTACAACGACGGCATCGCGATCCGCAACGTTGACTGGGGCATCGGCAACCGCTACATCCGCGACGTCGCCGCGGCGAGCAGGACCCCCGTCCTCAACATGCAGTGCGACCTCTTCCACCCGCACCAGGCGCTCGCCGACCTGATGACGATCCTCGAGCGGCTCGGCGACCCGCGCGGACGTACGGCGACGATCAGCTGGGCCTGTGCGAAGACCTACTCCAAGCCGCTCAGCGTCCCGCAGAGCCTGATCATGCTGCTGCCGCGGTTCGGCATGAACGTGCGGCTGGTGCACCCGCCCGAGTTCGGCCTGATGCCGGAGATGCTCGAGCAGGCGCGGGAGAACGCCCGCCTGGGCCGGGCGTCCTTCGAGGTCCTCGACGACTTCGACGCGGGCATCCGCGGCACCGACGTCGTCTACGCCAAGAGCTGGGGCGCGGTGCTCACCACCGACGACGAGGCCGAGGAGGCGCGGCTGGTCGAGAAGTACGGGTCGTGGATCGCCGACGAGCGCCGGATCGCCACCGCGAGCGACGACGCGATCTACATGCACCCGCTGCCCGCCGAGCGGGGTGTCGAGGTGACCGACGGTGTCATCGACGGCCCAAGGAGCGTCGTCTACGACCAGGCCGAGAACCGCCTGCACGGCCAGAAGGCGGTCATGGCGCTGACGATGGGCTGAGGGGTCCGGGCGGCCCCGACCGCCCGGGACCACCCGTCCGGCACAGCGGACCTTCGCCTCTGGGATCCCGGAGGGCCCGGGACGAACGTGGGTGCATGGTGACCGTGACGACCTACTGGCGACCCACGACGATGGCGGACGCGCTGGAGCTGGTGGGTCGTGCCGACACCAGGGTGCTCGCCGGGGGGACCCGGCTCAACGCCGACGCCTCGACCGACCCGGTCGAGGTGGTCGACCTCCAGGCGCTCGACCTCGGCGGCATCGGCCCGGAGTCGGAGGGGGTGCTCCGGGCCGGTGCCATGGCGACGCTGCAGGATCTGGCCGACGGCGAGGAGGTCCCGGCCGTCGTGCGCGAGGCCGCTCGGCGCGAGCGGCCCAGCACCCTGCGGGCGCAGGGCACCGTCGGTGGTTGCGTCGCCGACGGGTCGGGCGAGAGCGAGCTGCTGGCCGCGCTGCTCGTGCACGAGGCGCAGGTCCACCTCGACACCGACGGCGGCGCCGAGACGGCGCCGCTGGAGACCTTCCTCGCCGACCTGCCGCTAGGCGCCGGCCGCATCGTGACGGCCGTGTCGTTCCGCACGTCCGGCACGGCCGCTGCGGCCCGCACCGCACGCACACCGGCCGACCGGGCGATCGTCGCCGCGGTCGCGCGAGCGGCGGACGGCGTACGACGGATCGCGGTGACCGGCGTCGCTTCGACGCCGGTCCTGGTGCAGCCCGGTGACCAGGTGCAGCCGGTCGGTGACTTCCGCGGGTCCAGCGAGTACCGCCGGGCCCTGGTCGATGTCCTGGTCGCCCGAGTGCAGGAGGAGATCTCATGACCGACGTCGAGCTCGTCCTCAACGGTGTGCCGCAGCGCGTCAGCTGCGAGCCGGGTGAGTCCCTGCTGACCCTGCTGCGGCGGCTGGGCTGCTTCAGCGTCCGCTACGGCTCCGGCACCGGCGAGACCGGTGCCGCTGCGGTGCTCCTCGACGGTCGTCTGGTCTCTGCCGACGTCCTGCTCGCGGCGCAGGCCGGTGGCCACGAGGTCACCACCGTGGAGTCGCTCGACGTGGCCACGGGTGAGCTCCACCCCGTCCAGACCGCGTTCGTCGAGTCCGGCGCGCTGCAGTCCGGCTACTCGGCGGGCGCCATGGTGCTCGCGACCCTGGCGCTCCTCGAGCGCGATCCCGACCCGTCGGAGTGGACGATCCGCGACGCCCTGTCCGGGATCCTCGACCGCGAGACGGGCTACGTGAAGGTCGTCGATGCCGTCCAGCGAGCCGCGGCCCTGCTCCGTGGCGAGAAGCCGGAGCCGATGGCGCCCGTGCTCGTGGGGCGCCTCACCGAGGGTGCCGCCGAGCCCGTCCCGGACGCGCCGGCGGCCGTGCCGCGCCTCGTGCCGGCCGCAGACGTCCCGGCCACGAGCGTCGTCGGCCGGGGCGTGCCGAAGGTCGACGCGCTCAAGCTGGTCAAGGGCAACCCCGCCTTCGTCGACGACGTCGAGCTGCGGGGGATGCTCCACGCCAAGGTGCTGCGCAGCCCGCACGCCCACGCCCGCATCGTCGCCATCGACGACACCGAGGCCCGGGCCCTGCCGGGTGTCCACGCGGTCCTGCACACGTTCAACACCCCGCGGGTGAAGTACGCCTCCGGCGGCCAGAGCTGGCCGAACCCCCGGCCCTGGGACCAGGTGAGCTTCGACGACAAGGTGCGGCACGTCGGCGACCGCGTCGCCGCGGTCGCGGCCGAGTCGGTCGCGATCGCCGAGGAGGCGTGCCGGCGGATCAAGGTGACGTACGACGTCCTGCCCGCCGTCTTCGACGAGGTCGAGGCGATCAGCTCCGGCGCTCCGGTCATCCACGACGAGAGCGACACCGAGGGGATCCACGACGCCGCCCGCAACATCCCCCGTCGCGTCAACGGCCAGACGGTGACCGACGACGAGATCGAGGCCGTGTTCGCCCGGGCCGAGCACGTCTTCGAGCGGACCTTCCACGTCCAGCAGCAGCAGCAGACCCCGATCGAGCCGCACATCGCGATCGGCTGGCTCGACGAGGACGAGCGGCTCGTGCTGCGCAGCTCGACCCAGGTGCCCTTCCACGCGCGCCGGATGGTCGCCCCGCTCCTGGGGCTGCCCGTCAAGCAGATCCGGGTCATCAAGCCCCGGCTCGGCGGTGGCTTCGGCGGCAAGCAGGAGATGCTGCTCGAGGACGTGGTGGGCCACCTGGTGCTGGCCACCCGCCGGCCGGTCCGGCTCGAGCTGACCCGCGAGGAGGAGTTCGTCTCCTCCCGGATCCGCCACGCCCAGACGATCACCTTCCGCTCCGCCGTCGACGGCGAGGGCCGGCTGCTCGCCCAGGACCACCACGTGGTCGGCAACACCGGTCCCTACGCCACCCACGGCTTCACGGTGCAGTCGGTCTCCGGGCAGCGCGGGCTCTCGCAGTACAACTGCCCGGCCAAGCGCTACACCGCCGACGTCGCCTACACCAACCGGCCGGTGGCCGGGGCGTTCCGTGGGTACGGCGCACCGCAGGCGCTGTTCGCGCTCGAGTCCCACATGGACGACATCGCCCTCAGCCTGGGGCTCGACCCCGTCGAGATGCGCCGCCGCAACTGGGTCCGCACCGGCGACCCCCTCGACATCCTGCCGGCGCTCGGGGAGCGGGGGGCGGCCGAGATCCAGGGCGAGATCCCACGGGTGACGAGCTGCGCCACCGACGAGTGCGTCGCTCAGGCCCTGCGTGCGATCGGCTGGGAGCGTCGTGGCGATCCCACGTGGAAGCAGCCACCGGACCGGCCGAGCATCCGGCGCGGCCTCGGCTTCGCCCTGTGCATGCAGGCGACGGCGATCCCCAACCTCGACATGGGTGGCGCGTCGATCAAGATGAACGACGACGGCTCGTTCAACCTGCTGGTCGGGGCGACCGACCTCGGGACCGGTGCCGACACGGTGCTCGCCCAGATCGCGGCGGAGGTGCTCGGGGTCGAGGCGGACGACATCATCGTCTACGCCGCCGACACCGACATGACGCCGTTCGACGTCGGCGCCTACGCCGACAGCACGACGTACATCTCGGGGATGGCGGTGAAGAAGGCCGCCGACGGCGTGCGGGAGCGGATCGTGCTGCGGGCCGCCCGGTTGCTCGACGTCGAGGACGCCGGCGACATCGACCTCCGGGACCACCGCGCGTGGGCGCCGGACGGTCGGTCGGTGTCGCTCGAAGACGTGGCGCTGCACGCGCTGCACCTGGAGGACCAGGAGCAGATCATGGCGACGGCGTCGCACGTCTCCGGGGAGTCGCCGCCGCCGTTCGCCGCCCAGGTGGCCGAGATCGAGGTGGACGTCGACACCGGTCAGGTCACCGTCACCCGGCTCGTCATGGCCGTCGACTGCGGCGTGGTCATCAACCCCACGACGGCCAGCGGCCAGGTGGAGGGCGCCATGGTGCAGGCCCTGGGCTACGCGCTCACCGAGGACCTGGTGCTCGACGAGGCCGGCCGCGCGGTGAACGCGGGCTTCGGTCCCTACTGGATCTTCCGGGCCGACGACACGCCGCCGATGGAGGTCTACCTGGTGCAGACGATGGAGCCGAGCGGACCGTTCGGCGCCAAGTCGGTCGGCGAGATCGCCATCGACGGGGTCGCGCCCGCGGTGCGCAACGCGATCCTCGACGCGACCGGCGTCACGGTCGACGAGCTGCCGCTCACGCCCGAGCGGGTGTGGCGGGCGCTCCACGCGTAGCCGACCGCGGGAGCCACGGCGATGGACATGGCGACGGACCTGGTCGTGCGAGGGGGCACCGTCGTGGACGGGAGCGGCACGCGGCGCGCCGACGTGCTGGTCCGGGGCGGCCGCATCGTCGCCGTGGAGGAGGGGATCGCCGTCGGGGGCGCCCTCGGTGCCGACGTCGTGGACGCCGGGGGCGCGTACGTCGTGCCGGGTGGCATCGACGTGCACACCCACTTCGCCCTGCCCGTCGGCGCGGTGACCTCGGCCGACGACTTCGAGTCCGGCACGCTCGCCGCGGCCTGTGGCGGCACCACCTGCGTCATCGACTTCGCCGGTGCCGGTCGCGAGCCGTGGCAGGAGGCGCTGGCCACGTGGCACGACCGGGCGCGCGGCCGGGCACTGGTCGACTACGGCCTCCACCTGACGGTCACCGAGATGCCGCTCGACCCCGATGGCGCCGCGCAGCGGTTCGCCGCGTTCGTCGAGCACGGCGTCACGAGCGTGAAGCTCTACCTGGCCTACCCCGACCGGCTCATGGTCGACGACGACACGCTCGGCCGGGCGCTGGCCGCGTCGCGCCGCACCGGCGTGCGGGTCTGCGTGCACGCCGAGGACGGCGCGACGGTCGAGACCCTGGTGGCCGAGGCGGTCGCCGCGGGGCGCACCGGGCCGGACGCCGTACCGTCCGTGCGGCCGCCCTCGGTGGAGGCCGAGGCCGTCCGCCGGGCGGCTGGACTGGCCGGTGCGGCCGGCGCGTGGCTCTACGTGGTGCACCTCTCCAGCCGGGCGGGCCTGCAGGCGGTCCTGGCCGCGCGGGCCTCCGGCGTGGACATCCACACCGAGACCTGCCCCCACTACCTGCACCTCGAGCAGTCGCACCTCGAGGCCGGTGCCCCGGACTTCGTCTGCGCTCCACCGCTGCGCCAGGCGTCCGACCGCGCCGCCCTGTGGCGGGCCCTGGATGCCGGCGACGTCGAGGTCGTCTCGACCGACCACTGCCCCTTCACGACCCAGGACCGGCGGCGGGGGACGGGTGGCACCGGGTGGACGGACTTCCGCCAGATCCCGGGAGGGCTCAGCGGCGTCGAGACCCGGCTCTCGCTGGTCTACCAGGGCGTGCTCGACCGGCGCCTGTCGCTCGAGCGCTGGGTGGACGCGACCTCTGGGTCCCCCGCGCGGCTCTTCGGGCTCGATGGCGTCAAGGGCGCGGTCCGGCCCGGCCTCGACGCCGACCTGGTGGTGTTCGACCCGGGCGCGACCCGCCGCCTCGACGCGGCGAACCTGCACTCCCGGTGCGACCACAGCCCCTACGCCGGGCTGGAGGTCACCGGGTGGCCGGCCGTGACGATCAGCCGGGGAGACGTCGTGGCCGTCGGCGGCGAGCCGGCGGACCCGCGTCCCGGACGGGGCCGGTTCGTCCGCCGGACGCCGCTGAGGCCGTAGGAGCTCCGGAGCCGGGACCACGGGCACGCCGTGCGCCGTCCGCGCGGCCCGTGAGTCCGGGACCTCCGGCACTGAGGCCCGCGCCACGGCCGGGAGCACCATGGTGCTGTGAGCACGGTCACGATGTCGCGGTCCCGGCCCCCGGCCCCCGGGGAGTCCGCGCTGTACGCGGAGGGTCGGGGCGACCCCTACTTCTTCAGCTACGGCGACGTGGACCTGCTGTGCTCGACCTGCGGCTTCGTGCTCTTCCGCGGGCTGCCGCGGCTGGGGCCCGCCCACCGGCTGGTCGCGGAGTGCCCCGGCTGCGGGGACTTCATGACCTCGACCCTCTGAGTCGACCCGGTGAAGGAAGCAGGCCCCTCCCCGCAGGCGCTGCAGGAAGGGGCCCGACCGTCACGGTGCGGAGTGTTGGTGGGTCACCCGTGAGGTGTCCGGTCGTCACCCGACGAGGCGGTACCCCTACGGTGCCCGGCGTGGAGTCCGGTGACACAGGGTCCAAGGACCCGACGTCGCGGTCGCCCGCCGCGGGTCGCCTGGTGCGGTCGTACTACGCCGCCGCCCGCCGCGGGTGCCGGGGGTGCCACGATGTCGTCGTGGGCGCGACCAGGGAGTGGGCGGTCGGGGTCGTGCGCCGCCTGGGGACCGAGCGGGTCGTGCTCGCGGCGTACCTCGCCTTCACCGTCTGGGTGCTGGTGGACCCGAGCCGCGACACCCAACGGGTCTGGGCGACCGTTGCCGCGATCGGGTACGCCGCCGCGCTGCTCGGACTCTCCGTCGGGCTCGGGCCGCGGCGGTCCTGCCTGGTCGCCGCCGTCGGCTCGGTCGTCGTCCCGACCGCCCTGCTGGTGGCGCGCGGCATGGGCCAGCCCGAGATCCGGGTCGTGCACAGCGGCGCGCTGCAGCTGGTCGCCGCGGGCAGCCCGTACCTCCCCGACCCGTCGTCGGTCTACGACTACCGTCCCTACCTGCCCGCTCTCTACGTCTTCGGCGCCCTGCCCGGCGGGGACCTGCGGCTGCCGGCGCTCGCCCTGCTCGTGGCCGCCCTGGCGGCGGTCCGCTTCTGGTCCCGGCGGGTCCCCGAGGGCCCGGACGACCAGCGAGCGGTGCTCGACACCCGGCTCGCCCTCCTGGTCGCCTGCCCGCTCGTGGCGGCGGCGGTCGCGGTCAGCGGTGTCGACGTCCCCCAGGCCGCGCTGACCGTCCTCGCCATCGCCCTCGTCTCGCGCCGGCGCTACGGCTGGAGCGCGGTCGCGATCGGCCTGACGATGGCCATGAAGCCGACCGGGATCTGCGCGGCCTTCGTGCTGACCCTGTGCATCTACCGCCGCGACGGCGTCCGGGCCGCGCTGGTGTTCGCTGCCCTGACCACGGTGACCGCGCTGGTCGCGGTCCTGCCGGTCGCGCGGGTCGCGCCACGGGCGATGTGGGACAACGTGGTCGAGTTCCCGTCCGGGGAGTCCCTGGTGCAGTCGCCGGCCGCCTCGCCGCTCCCCGGGGTGCTGCTCCGCCTCGCCGGCCTGCCCTCCTGGGCGTCGCTGGCGCTGGTCCTGGTCGCGGCGGTCGCCTTCGGCGTCTGGTGCGTGGTGCGGTCCTCGCCCGAGGTCAGCTGGGCCGCGTCCCGCATCGCGCTCGGCCTGTGCCTGGCCTTCCTGCTCGTCCCCTACAGCCGCGTGGGCTACTTCCTGGTGCCGGTGCTCGTCTTCTTCCCGTTCCAGTGGGTCGCGGCTCGGGCGCCCGCGTCCGCCGCGCCGGCCCCGGGATAGCCGCCGCGCCGGGTCGGCCCCGGACGAGCCGGATCAGGCCGCCCGGTCGCGCTCCTGCGGCCACCCGCCGACCAGGTGCACGCGTCCGGTGTCGTCGACGAGCCGCGCGGTGAGGCCCTGCTCCCGCAGCCAGCGCAGGCCGCCGCTGCCCTGCACGACCACCGCGGTGCTGGCGGCGTTCGCGTCGGCGCAGCACCCGGCGGCGACCGACACGGTCCGCCAGACGGGTGCCGCCGGGAGGCCGGTGGCGGGATCGAGGATGTGGTGCACGCGGCGGCCCGCGCGCTGCCAGGTACGCCGCAGCGTGCTGGAGGTCGCGACCGCGAAGCCGGCCGGGAGCGCTACGTGCGCCGCCGGCTGGTCCTCGCCGTCGCGGACCGTGACCTGCCAGCCCCCGCGAGGTGCCGGCCCGGCCGTGGCGATGTCGCCGCCGAGGCTGACCAGCACGCCCGTGCCGAGCCGGTCGGCCACGGCAGCCGCCACCAGGTCGGCCGCGGCGGCCTTGGCGGTCGCGCCCAGGTCGAGCTCGAGCCCCGGCGGCGCGGTCAGCCAGCCGTCCGCGACCTGCACCCGGCGCCAGCCGGGGATGCCGCGCACGGCCTCGGCCGCCACGAGCGGGCGGTCGTCGTACGCCGGGAGCTCCCGGATGTCGCGGTCGTAGCCGAGGTCCGCCAGCGCCCGCCCGAGCGTCGGGTCGACGGCGCCGCCGGTCCGGGCGGCGGCGGCGAGCGCGACGGCGACGAGGTGCTCGAGCATCGGTGAGACCCGGGTCCGTCCGCCGCCCTGCACCAGGCGGGCCGGCAGCTGGCGCACCTCGCTGTCGCCGCGGAACCGGCTGGCGGCCAGCTCGACCTCGCCGAGCAGCCCGCGGGCCAGGGTGACGGCCTCGTCCAGTCGGGCGCCGTCGGTGACGACGAGGCGCGCGGTGGTGCTCCAGAGGTCCCACTCGCGGGCGGCGGTCATGAGCCCTGCCCCCCTCACGAGCCCTGCGAGGTCGCGTGGCTGGAGGTCGAGGACCCCTGGCCCAGCGAGGTGCCGGATCCCGACGAGTGCCAGCTGCTGGTCGTGCCGGAGCCGGACCCCTGGGATCCGGGCCCCTGGAGCGAGGGGTCGGCGGCCACCACGCCGCACGCGGCGGTGACGGCGAGCGAGCCCGCCATCAGGCTGCCAGCGACGAGGCGGCGCCAGCGGCGACGCCGGCGGGTGCTGGTGGGAAGGGGTGCATCGGTCATGGTGGTGACCGTAGGTGCGCCGACTGCGGACGCCATGTGCGTCGCCTGTGGGCTTCCTGTGTCGCTCCCGGGGCCGACGTGGGGTACCCCCAGATTCTTGTTCGGCCGTTCGTGCGGCAGAGCCCGTACGAACGGTCGAACGAGAAGGGCGCTACTGCTGCAGCCGTGGGTGTCGCGATCGGGGCCGGCGACCGTGGGCTCGGGTAGCACGGGGTTGCGACCGACGGGCCGACGAGGCCGGGGACGGGCCGCAGGTGTCAGCGCGGTCTACCGGTCTGGGGGTTGATCCGTTGGTCCTGCTGTCGACACCTGCCCGGGGAAACCCGCACGACACGCCGGGCCGGGGCGGCGTGTCGTGCGGGTTTCCCGGACCGCTCCGACCTCACGTGGCTGGTGTGACTGCTGAGACCTTCGGGACCATGGTGGTGGCGGCCCCCCGACCAGCTACCCGCCGATGCGGCAGAAGAGCCACCAGAATCGAGGTACCTGGTTGCAGACGATCGCGGGGCTAGCCTCCGGTCGGCCCGAAGGCGGCCAGCCAGGACCGGCCCTCGTCGGACAGCCGGTCGTGCCGGCCCGCGACCTTCGCCCAGCGCCGGGTGGCGCGCAGGAAGGTGGCCGGGTTGTAGACGTCCTCCTCGCACGACCACAGGCCGTCGCCGGCGTAGGTGAGGATCGTGATGTTGCTGGCACCGTGGCGCTCGCCGTCGCCGGGGTCGACCAGGTCGTTCCAGACCTCGCAGACGATCCGGCCGCGCTCCTCGTCGACCACGTGCCACTCGATCGGGAACCGCGGCATCTCGCTGCCGGGGAAGGTCGTCATGGTCTCGACGATCCAGTGGCGGATCTCCTCGCGGCCGGAGAAGTCGCCGTACGCGTGCTCCCGATAGGTCGCGTCCTCGGTGAAGAGGTCCGCGAACCGGCTCCAGTCCCCGGAGCCGGCGATCCGGTCGACCTCGTCCTGGTAGTGCTGGAAGGCCGTCTCGAGCTCGGCGCGCGACCAGGGGCGACCGGGGCGGGTGGCGGTGCTCATGTCGGGACTGTAGGGCCGCCGGACCGAAATCGGAACACGTTCTAGCGGGGTGCGCGACCCGCCGCCCGTGACCCCAAGCCACCCTCCAGTTCGCTCCCAGTCGACCCCAAGGACCCCGCGGGAGCGTGAGCACACCGAGGGAGACCCCCCGGCCCCCACACCAGGAGACCACCATGATCGACACCTCGCTCTACCCCGTCGCGATCGCCCTCATCGTCGTCGCGAGCATCGCCGGCCTCGTCGCCGTGGCCACCATCGCCGGCCTCGTCGCCGAGGCCCGACGCCCGGCCCGGAGCGTCGTCCCGATGCACGCCGCCCACCCCGCGGTCGCCGCCGTCGGGCGCGCCGCCTGACCGACCGCTTGACAAGTTATCAAACGATTACTACGGTAGTAATCATTCAATGCATACCAGTCGGCGCCGCGCCGACTCCCCTCACCAGGAGAGAACCATGATCGACCAGAGCCTGACCCCCTACGCCATCAGCTTCCTCGTGCTCGCGACCGTCGCGGGCCTCATCGCGCTCGGCGTGATCGTCAACCTCGTCGCGGAGCTCCGCCGCGCCCCGCAGCCGGTGGTCTCGCTGGACCGCCGCCGTCCCGCCGTCCCGACCGTCTCCCGCACCGCCGCCTGACCCGTGGGTGGTCAGGCCGGCCCGGGACCCTCGTGGTGGGCCGGCCGGTGACCGGAGTGGACCGTCGTCATCACGTAGTCCTTCTCCGGCCCGGTCGCCCGCCACTCCACGGTCCAGCCGTCCTCGCCCACCTCGATGAGCCCGACGTAGTGGTCGGCGGCGCACGGGTGCTCCACCGGTCGTCCGACGGCCCAGGGGTGGAACGGCCGCCCGTCCGAGAACTCCACGAACCACTCCCCGCCGCGGCGCACGACGAACAGCGTGCGCTCGACCTCGACGACGTGGTCGCCCCACGTCATCGTCCCCGTCTCGCTCCACCGCACCCGGTCGGGTGACTCCAGGGCCAGCGTGGCGCTGCCCCGCACGTCGCGCCGCTGGCCGGCCCGGCGGTCGTCGACCACCCGGCTCAGGGTCCATGCTCCCAGCAGGTCGAGCGGACCCACCTGCGGTGGCCCCTCCTGCGGCGCGTCGCCCCCGGTCATGCTCCGGACGCTACCGCCCCGCGAGCACCGTCCACCCGTGTGCCAGGGTGCTCCCGTGCCACCCCGCAAGCGCGCCCCCCGACCTGCGATGCCGGTCCCGCCCGGCGCGCGCGAGGTCTTCACCGACGGCGCCTGTGCCGGCAACCCGGGGCCGGGTGGCTGGGCCTGGGCGCTGGACACCTCGGTCCACGCCTCGGGTCGCGAGGCCCCGTCGACCAACCAGCGGATGGAGGTCCGGGCGGCGCTGGAGGCGGTGCGCTCGCTCGACGGCCCGCTGCTCGTGGTGAGCGACTCGACGTACGTCGTGAACTGCTTCCGCGACGCCTGGTGGCGCGGCTGGCAGGCGCGGGGATGGACGAACTCCGCCCGGCAGCCGGTCGCCAACCGCGACCTGTGGGAGCCGCTGGTCACCCTGGTCGCCGAGCGTGGTGACGTCGCCTTCGCCTGGGTCAAGGGCCACTCCGGGCACGTGATGAACGACTTCGTCGACCGGCTCGCCGTCGCCGCCTGCCGCGGCTGAGTCCGATCCGGCTGAGAGGCTCAGAGCTCGACCCGCTCGCCCGGGGCCGCGAGCAGGGCCCGGACCTCCTGCCCCGCGAGGGCGTCGACGAAGCGCCGCCCGGGGGTCGTGAAGAGCCGCTCGTGGTTGGCGCGCGCGATCCGGCGCAGGCCCCACGGCCAGAAGGTGCCCCAGTGAACCGGCACCGCGGTGCGGGCGCCGACGCTGAGCACCGCGGCCGCGCCGTCGACCGGGTTCATGTGGCCGTCCTCCAGGGTGGGGCCCCAGCCACCGATCGGCACCAGGGCGAGGTCGACGCCACCGACGTCGCGCATGTCCGCGCGCAGCTCGGTGTCCCCGGGGAACCAGAAGGACCGGCCGTCGCCGTCGACGCGGAAGCCCAGCGGTGGCCCGGTGAGCTTCGTGTGCGGCCCGCGACCGCCGTCGTGGGTCGCGGGCAGGACCCGGACGGTCACGCCGGCGACCTCGACGACGTCGCCCGGCTCGACCGGTCGCACGCGGTCGGGGCCGACCGCCCGCAGGAGCGGCTCGCCGCCGCGCGGGACGAGGATCGGCACGTCGCGGCCGAACCGCCGCAGCGACGGGAGGTGCAGGTGGTCCTGGTGGAGGTGGGAGATGAGCACGACGTCCGCGTCGTAGGCGTGGGCGGCCGGGCTGGCGCCGTACCGCCGCAGGTGGAAGAGCCGGTCGCCGAGCAACGGGTCGGTCGCCACGCGCGCGCCGCCGATCTCGACGGTCGCCGAGGCGTGCCCCCACCAGGTGAGGGCGAGGTCGCCACTCATGAGGGCAGCGTAGGGCGGTGGCCGGTGACCACGGTGCCGTCCACGTCATCTCGGTGCGTGATCTCGGCGACGAGGCCGGCGGCCGTCATCAGCGCGGCCGTCGCCGGTGCCTGCGCCGGGCTGGTCTCGACGTGCACGCGGCCGGTGGGCGCGAGCCAGTCGGCGGCCCGGGCGATGACGCCGCGCTGGACGTCGAGACCGTCCGGGCCGCCGTCGAGAGCCACCCGGTGCTCGTGGTCGCGCGCCTCGGTCGGCAGGGTGGCGATCGCGTTGGTCGGGACGTACGGCGCGTTCGCGACGACCGCCGCGAGCCGGCCGCGCAGGTCGCGGGGGAGTGCGTCGTAGAGGTCGCCCTCGTGGACGCGGTCCGGGGGCAGGTTGCGGCGCGCGCACGCGACCGCGGCCGGGTCGAGGTCGGCGGCGTGCACCTCCAGGCCGGGGACGGCGGCGGCCAGTGCCGCCGCGATCGCGCCGGTGCCGCAGCACAGGTCGAGCACGACGTCGCCGGGTCGCAGGTGCGCCGCGGCGACGCGGACCAGCGCGGTCGAGCGGAGCCGGGGCACGAAGACGCCGGGCGCGACGGCGACCCGCAGCCCGCAGAACTCGGCGAACCCCACGACCTGCTCGAGCGGCTCGCCGGCGACCCGCCGCGCCAGCAGCAGCGCCAGCGCCCCCTCGTCCGGGGCCGACTCCCGCAGCAGGCGCGCCTCGTCCTCGGCGTACACGCAGCCGGCGGCGCGGAGGGCGGCCACCAGGGCGTCGGACGGCATGGTCGATGATGCTCCCATGCCGAGCGTCAGCACCCAGGTCACCTGGATCGTCGTCGGCTACGCGCTGCTGGTCTTCGTGCTCGCCCTGGTCACCGCCCTCCGCAAGCAGCAGCGGCCGGCGTGGCTGGACCAGATGGCGTGGATGCTCGAGCTGCTGCTGGTCGTGCGGGCGCTGGTCGGGCTCGGGCCGCTGCTGGGCGACGACCACCCCGACTCGACGTCGACCTACGTCGGCTACCTGGTCGCGTCGGTGTGCGTGCTGCCGATCGCGATGAAGTCGGTCCAGGGCGACCGGGCCACCTGGTCGTCGGCCGTGATCGCGGTCGCGTCGCTGGCGATCGCCGTGGTCGCCGTACGCCTGGAGATGACGTCATGACCTCCCGCGGGGACGACGCCGCTGCCGGCACGACCCGCTCCGGGCCGCACAAGGTCCTGCTCGCGTTCTATGCACTCTTCACCCTCGCCGCCGGAGCCCGCGCGATCGTCCAGCTGACGACGCAGTACGACGAGGCGCCGGTCGCCTACTGGCTCTCGCTCGCCGCGGCGGTGACCTACGCGTTGGGGTGGTACGCCATCCGCCAGGCGTCGGTCGGTCACACCGGCTTCGCCAGCGTGATGCTGTGGATCGAGCTGGCCGGCGTGCTCACCGTCGGGACGCTGTCGATCGCGGTGGACCGGTGGTTCCCGGACGCGTCGGTGTGGTCGGACTACGGCATCGGCTACGGCTTCGTGCCCGCCGTGCTCCCGATCGCCGGCCTGCTGTGGTTGCGCAAGCAGAAGCAGACCGCTCGCGCCGATCTGTAACGTGTTCTAGTTTGGTCCCCGTGACCGACGTCTTCGCGCCCGCCACCCTCGGCCCGGTGCAGCTGCGCAACCGCACCGTCAAGGCCGCCACCTTCGAGGGCCGCACCCCCGAGGGGCAGGTCACCGACGGGCTGGTCGACTACCACCTCGCGGTTGCGCGGGGCGGCGTCGGCCTCACCACGGTGGCGTACCTGTCGGTGGCGCCCGAGGGGCGGACGCACCGCGAGCAGATCGTCGTCGGCGAGCACTCGCTGGCGGGGCTCGCGCGGCTGGCCGACGAGATCCACGGTGCCGGCGCCGCGGTCGCCGGCCAGGTCGGGCACGCCGGCCCGGTCGCCAACGGCCGGTCCAACGGCGTCCACGCGATCAGCGCGTCGCGGATGCCGAGCCCGCTGTCGATGCAGATGATCCGGGCGGCGAGCGAGGCCGACCTGACGCGCGTCACGCGGCTCTACGTGTCGGCCGCCCGGACCCTGGTCCGCGCCGGCTTCGACGTGCTCGAGCTGCACATGGCGCACAGCTACCTGGTCTCCTCCTTCCTCGCGCCGGGCCTCAACCGTCGCCGCGACCGGTGGGGCGGGCCACTCGAGAACCGGGCGCGGCTGGGACGCCAGGTCGCGCGCGCCGTCCGTGACGAGGTCGGGTCCGAGGTCGCGGTGACGGCGAAGGTCTCGCTCGGGGACGGGTTCAAGGGTGGGGTGACGACCGACGAGGGGCTGGCCTACGCGCAGCTCCTCGAGGCCGACGGGTGCCTGGACGCGCTGCAGATGAGCGGCGGGTCGTCGCTGATGAACCCGATGTACCTCTTCCGCGGCGAGGCGCCCGTCGCCGACTTCGCGGCCACGATGCCCCTGGTGGTGCGGCTCGGCATGAAGACGCCCGTGGGGCGCAGCTTCTTGAAGAGCTACCCCTTCGAGGAGGCCTACTTCCGGGAGAAGGCGCTGCGGTTCCGCTCGGGGCTGTCGATGCCGCTCATGCTGCTCGGCGGGATCAACCGCCGCGAGACGATGGAGCAGGCGATGGCCGACGGCTTCGACTTCGTCGCCATGGGCCGGGCGCTCCTGCGCGAGCCGGACCTGGTCTCCCGCCTCGCCGCCGGCCGCGCCGACGAGGGCGTCTGCATCCACTGCAACCGCTGCATGCCGACCATCTACTCCGGCACGCGGTGCGTGGTGGTGGAGGAGGCCGCGGCTGGGCTTGCGGGGTCCGGCTGCTGACAGCCGGAACCCGCACGACACGCGGATGCGGGCCGGCGTGTCGTGCGGGTTCGGGCTGCCAGGTGACGGGTCCGGCGGGTCCCGCCCGACCCCTGCGCCCGCTTTCCGACAGTGGCAGGGTGTCCGCATGCCACCCGTGACCGGCGTCGTGTTCCGCCCCCAGCAGCCTCCCGAGGAGCTCCGCGCCGTCGTCGAGCACGTGGAGTCCGCCGGGGTCGCCGAGCTGTGGCTGTGGGAGGACTGCTTCCTCGAGGGCGGCCTCACCACGGCGGCCGCCGCGCTCGCCTGGTCGTCCCGGCTGCGGGTCGGCATCGGGCTGCTCCCGGTGCCGCTGCGCAACCCGGCGGTCGCCGCGATGGAGATCACCACGCTGGCCCGCATGTTCCCCGGCCGGCTCACCGTCGCCCTCGGGCACGGCGTGCAGCCCTGGATGGAGCAGGTCGGCGCTCGGGCGGAGTCGCCCATGACGCTGCTGCGCGAGCACGTGGACGCGGTGCGGGCCCTGCTGGCGGGCGAGACGGTCGACGTCTCCGGGCGGTACGTCCGGCTCGACCGGGTCGCGCTCGACTGGCCCCCGCCGACGCCACCGCGGCTGCTGGTAGGTGCCCGCGGACCGCGCACGGTGGCGCTCGGCGGTGAGGTCGCCGACGGCGTCCTGCTCGACTCGGTGACCGACCCCGACGTCGTACGGCGGGCGCGGGAGCTGGTCGGCGGCTCGGCCCAGGTCTGCGTCTACACCGAGGTCGACCCGCGGGCCGGCCTGGGCGGGGTGGGCGCCTGGGTCGCCGAGCTGGGCGAAGCCGGAGCCGACACCGTGGTGCTGCAGGCGCCCGGCGACGCCCCCGACCCCCGCCCGCTCGCCGACGCCCTCGGGTGAGGTGGTCCCGCTGCGCGGCGATCGCGCTCCGGTGCCGGTCGGGGCCCCAGCTGTAACGCCGTGTTACACCGTGTACCCAGGGTGCTGGAACAGGGTGGGTACACGCAGTAACACGGCGTTACAGCGGTGCGGCCCCCCTTCCCCCCAACTAGAACCTGTTCTAGATTGCCCTGCATGACTGAGCCGCTGAAGGTCGTCGTCTGGTCCACCGGGACCGTCGGCCGCCACGCGATCGCGGGCGTCGACGCCCACCCCGACCTCGAGCTGGTGGGGGTGTGGGTGTCGAACCCGGAGAAGGACGGCAAGGACGCCGGCGAGCTGGCCGGCCTGGGCCGCGAGCTCGGCGTCCGGGCGACCACCGACAAGCAGGCGCTGCTGGCGGCGAAGCCGGACGCGATCGTCCACACCGCGATGACCGACGACCGGGTCTTCGACGCGATCGACGACCTCATGGACTTCCTCGAGGCCGGCGTCAACGTCACCTCGTCGGGGCCGGTGCTGCTCCAGTGGCCGGAGAAGATCCTGCCGCCGGAGATGATCGAGCGGATCACGAAGATCGGCCAGCGCACCGGCGCCAGCCTCCACGTCAACGGCATCGACCCGGGCTTCGCGAACGACGTCCTGCCGCTCGCCCTGACCAGCCTCTCGCAGCGCATCGACGAGGTCCGGGTCATGGAGATCTGCGACTACTCGACCTACTACCAGCCCGTCGTGATGGGCGACCTCTTCGGGTTCGGCAAGCCGCTGGACCACCCGGCGTTCCTGTGGGAGCCGGGGATCCTCACGATGGCGTGGGGGAGCGTCGTGCGCCAGCTCGCGGCCGGCCTCGGCATCACCCTCGACGAGCCGCTGACCGAGGAGGTGGACCGCCGGGCGGCCGAGGTGGACACGCCGAGCGTCTCCGGCGACATCGCCGCCGGCACCATGGGAGCGGTCCACTTCCAGCTGATCGGCAAGGTCGACGGCGTACCGCGGGTGGTGCTGGAGCACTACACCCGCACCGCGCCCGACCAGGTCCCCGAGTGGCCGACCCCGCCGGAGGGCGACGGGTGCTACCGGGTCGTGATCAAGGGTGAGCCGTTCATGCAGTGCGACTTCACCCACCACGGCGAGCACGGCGACCACAACGTCTCCGGGATGATCGTCACCGCCCAACGGATCGTGAACGCGGTCCCCGCGGTCGTCGCGTCGCCCGGCGGCCTCGTCACCGCGCTCGACCTCCCGCTGGTGACCGGCAGGGGACTGGTGAGCAAGGCGTGACGATCCTGGACCGCTTCGCCATCCCGGGCCAGGTCGCGATCGTGACCGGCGCGGGCCGTGGCCTGGGCGCCGCCACCGCCGTCGCGCTGGCCGAGGCCGGGGCCGACGTCCTCATCTCCGCGCGCACCGAGCGACAGCTCGACCGGGTCGCCGAGCAGGTCCGCGGGACCGGCCGGCGCTGCGTCGTCGTACCGGCCGACCTCAGCGACCTCGGCGCGGTCGCCGGCCTCGCGCAGGTGGCGTACGACGAGCTCGGTCGGCTCGACACCGTCGTCAACAACGTCGGCGGCACGTTCCCCACCGAGTTCCTCAAGACCACCGACGAGTTCCTCGACGAGGCCTTCCGGTTCAACGTCACCACGGCGCACGCGCTGACCCGGGCCGCCGTACCGCTGATGCTCAGGGATGACGACGGCGCCCAGAAGTCCGTGGTCACGATCAGCTCGATGATGGGCCGCACCGCCGACCGCGGCTTCATCGCCTACGGCACCGCGAAGGCGGCGCTGGCGCACTGGACGAAGATGGCGGCGCAGGACCTCGCGCCACGGATCCGGGTCAACGGCATCTACGTCGGGTCGATCATGACCAGCGCTCTGGAGTACGTCGCCGGGCAGCCCGAGCTGATGAACCAGCTCGAGACCAAGACGCCGTTGGGCCGGGTCGGCGAGCCCGAGGACATCGCGGCCGGCGTGCTCTACCTGGCGTCCAAGGCCGGGCAGTACGTGACCGGCAAGCTGCTCGAGATCGACGGCGGGATCCAGAAGCCCACCCTCGACCTCGGCTTCCCCGACGTGGCCCCGTAGGGTCCGGTCGTGACCACCTCGTCGACCCCCACCGCGCACGCGGTCTCGCCCGACTCCGGCGAGCACTGGTCGGCGGAGGGCGCCTGGCAGGTGGCCGAGGGGATCCACCGGATCCCGCTCCCCCTGCCGATGGACGGCCTCAGGGCCGTCAACGTCTACGCGATCGAGACCGACGACGGGCTGACCCTCATCGACGGCGGCTGGTCGATCCAGGTCGCGCGCGACCTGCTCGAGCGGTGCCTGCGCGACATCGGCTATGGCTTCGGCGACATCCGGCGGTTCCTGGTCACCCACATCCACCGCGACCACTACACGCTCGCGACCGTGCTGGGGCACGAGTACGACGCCGAGGTCGCGCTCGGCCTCGGGGAGAAGCCGGGCCTGGACCTGCTCAACGACGCGCTGCGCGGGCAGACGGAGCTGGTCGGCAACCCGTTCCTCGACGTGCTCCGCACCGCCGGTGCCCACGAGGTCGCCGAGGCGTGGGCGGCGGGCGCGCCCGACCTCCCGGACCCGGCCTGGTGGCAGTACCCCCACACCTGGCTGGCCGGCGACCAGCAGGTCGAGGTCGGCGCCCGCACCCTCGACGCCGTGCACACGCCCGGGCACACGCCCGGTCACTTCGTCTTCGCCGACCAGGCTGCCGGCCTGCTCTTCGCCGGCGACCACGTGCTGCCGACCATCACGCCGTCGATCGGCTTCACGGTCCCGCCCGTGCCGGACCCGCTCGGCGACTTCATGGCGTCGCTGACGAAGGTCCGGTCGCTGCCCGACCTGCAGGTCCTGCCGGCGCACGGGCCGGTCGCGCCCTCGACGCACGCCCGGGTCGACGAGCTGATCGCCCACCACGAGGAGCGGCTGCAGCAGAGCCTCGCAGCGCTCGCCGCGGGCCCGCTCACGGGGCACGCGGTCGCCCACCACCTGCCGTGGACCCGGCACGAGAAGGCGTACGACGAGCTCGACCTCTTCGCGCAGGGGATGGCCTCGATGGAGACCAAGGCCCACCTCGACCTGCTCGTCGCGCAGGGCCGCGCCACCCGGACCGACTCGCCCGACGGGGTGCTGTTCACCGCGGTCGCCGGCTGACCCCGCCCGGGGGCCCGGCGGCGGGGGGATTTTGTCGGCCGGCCGACAGATTCCGAGGCGGGACGACGAAGCTTTGTCGTCCCGCCTCGGAAATCGTCGGCCGGCCGACAAAACTCCCGCCCCACCCGCCCCACCCGCCGAGGCCCCCGGGCGGGGTCAGCGGCGCAGCCGCATCGGCGTGTGGGGGATGCCGTCCTCGAGGAAATCCGGGCCGTCGGGGGCGAAGCCGAACGACGCGTACCAGCCGGCCAGCGGCGACTGGGCGTCGAGCACCACGTCGCGACCGGGGCACTCGGCGAGCGCCGCCCGCATCAGCTCGTCCGCCCAGCCCCGGCCCCGCGCTGAACGGGCGAGCACGACCCGCCCGATCCGCCACGCGGCTTCGTCGTCGAGCACGCGCGCGTAGCCGGCGACCCGGCCCGCCTCGTCCTCCGCCACCACGTGCCGCGTCCCCGGTTCGGGGTCCCGGCCGTCGAGGTCGGGGTAGGGGCACGCCTGCTCCACGACGAAGACGTCCTGGCGCAGCCGCCAGACGGCGTACGCCGTCGCCATGTCGAGGTCGGCGAAGGCGCAGGTGGAGATCCTCACGCCAGGAACTCCAGCGTCCGGCGCCACGCGTCGCGTGCCTCGGGGATGAACGGCAGCAGCGGGTAGACGTGGATGAGCCCCGGCCGCTCGACGTAGGTGAGGTCCCACCCGGCCTCCATCGCCCGGTCGGCCAGCAGCCGGCACCCCGGCGCCAGGGTGTCGCGGGTGCCGCAGAACATCAGCGCGGGCGGGAGCCCCGCCAGGTCGCCGAGCGCCGGTGAGACCTCGGGTCGGCCCAGGTCGTCGGGGGAGCCGGCCCACCAGTCGGCGTACGCGTAGAGCTTCGTCAGGTGCAGCCACGGGTCGTCGGCGGAGAACGCCGCGGTGGCGGGCGTGCTCGTGGTCAGGTCGACCCACGGCGAGTGCAGCAGCAGCCGCCCCGGCTGTGGTCCGCCCCGGTCGCGCAGCGTCAGTGCGAGGGCGAGCGCGTAGCCGCCACCCGCGGAGTCGCCCGCCAGCACCAGCTCCGCGGAGTCGGCGGTCCACCGGGCGACCAGGTCGGCAATCGGCTCGTGGGAGTCGCGCCAGGTGTGCTCGGGCGTGAGCGGGTAGTCCGGCAGCACGATCCGGGCCTCGAGCGCGGTCGCGAGGCGCGCGAGGTACCGGAGGTGGAAGGGGTCGATCCCGGACACGAAGCCGCCGCCGTGGAGGTAGACCACGGTCCGTCGCGGGTCCGCACCGCGCGGCGTGACGACGTACGACGGGAACTCCCCGGCCGCCCCCTTCAGCACCTCGGTGACGACCGAGAAGCGGCTCTCGAACCGCGGCACCAGCCGGGTCGGCAGCCCGCCGCGCGCCGTCGCGTGCACGACCACGAGCCGGGTGCGCTCGACCTCGACGCTCTCGAGCTCGCCGCTGCGGCGCAGCCGGGGCACCGCCCAGGCGAGGAGCTGGTGACGGCGGCTCGGGCTCGGGGGGCCCGCGTTCGTCATGGCTGCAGTGTCACAGATCGGCGGTGGCCGGTGTCTGGTGGTCGGCCCATGAGAACGCGACCACCCCGATCACACCGAGGAGACGACATGCCCAGCACGTTCCGCATCCCGAAGGCACCGGTGACCGGCCTCTACGGCAGGTTCCTGACCGCCTACGCCCGCCGGACCTACGGCCAGGTGCCTGACGGCGTCCACGTCTACTTCCACCACCGGCCGGTGCTCCGCGCCGTCCTCGGCTTCGAGGGCAAGGTCGCGAAGTGGCGCGAGCTCGACCCGCACCTGAAGTCCTACGCCCAGCTGGCGAGCGCTGCCGTGATCGGCTGCAGCTGGTGCCTGGACTTCGGCTACTTCCTCGCGCACGACGAGGGCCTGGACGAGGCCAAGGTCCGCGAGGTGCCACGGTGGCGCGAGTCGGACGTCTTCACGCCTCTCGAGCGGGAGGTCCTGGCCTACGCGGAGGCGATGAGCACCACGCCGCTCACCGTGACCGACGAGATGACCGCGAGCCTGGTCGAGCAGCTCGGCGCCCCCGCGGTCGTCGAGCTCACCCAGATGGTCGCGGTCGAGAACATGCGCTCGCGCTTCAACGCGGCGGCGGGTCTGCAGAGCCAGGGATATTCGGATGTGTGCGAGCTGCCGCTCGCCGTACCGTCGTCGGTCATGGGGCAGTCATGACCGCAGGCGCCACCGACGTCTTCGTCGAGCACCGCAACCTGCTCTTCACCGTCGCCTACGAGATGCTCGGCTCGGCCGCCGATGCCGAGGACGTGCTGCAGGAGACCTGGCTGCGATGGTCCGAGGTCGACCGCAGCCGGGTGCGCGACGACCGCGCCTACCTGGTGCGGATCGCCACCCGGCTGACGCTCAACCGGATGCGGACCAACGCCCGCCGCCGGGAGTCGTACGTCGGCCCGTGGCTGCCCGAGCCGCTGCTCACCACCCCCGACGTCGCCGAGGACGTCGAGCTCGCGGACAGCGTCTCGCTGGCCATGCTCACCCTGCTCGAGACGCTGTCGCCGACCGAGCGGGCGGTGTTCGTGCTCCGCGAGGTCTTCGACTTCGGGTACGACGAGATCGCGGCCGCGGTCGACAAGACCCCGGCCGCCGTCCGCCAGGTCGCCCACCGCGCCCGGGCGCACGTGGACGAGCGGCGCCCCGTCGGGCCGCCGAGCCCCACCGAGCACGACCGGGTGATGCAGGGCTTCCTCACCGCGGTGTCGACCGGCGACGTCCAGGGGTTGATGGACGTGCTCGCGCCCGACGTCGTGCTCATCACCGACGGTGGTGGGGTCAAGAAGGCGGCGCTGCGGCCGATCCTCGGGCGGGACAAGGTGCTCCGCTTCCTCGACGCGGTGACCACGGGCATCGAGGCGGTCGTCGACGTCGTCGAGGCGAACGGGGCGCCGGCGCTGCGCGTCGTCGTCGACGGCGAGCTCGACACGGTCGCGTCGATGGTCGTCGAGGACGGCCTGGTGACCGGCCTGTACGTCGTCCGCAACCCCGCGAAGCTCGCGCGCCTGGACGCGGTCGTCACGCTGACCCGCTGAGGGAGTAGCCTCCGACGCAGAAGACAGGGGAGCACGCCACGACGTGCTGAGAGTGCGGACCAGCCGCAGACCCTATGAACCTGCTCCGGTTAGCACCGGCGAAGGGAGTCGGAGATGAGATCCGTGCGTGTGGTGGTGCCCGTGCCGGGGCCCGTGGTGGGCGTGCTGGCAGGTGCCCTGGCCGCTGCCCTGTCCCTGGTGGGCTGCTCGGCCGTCGGCCAGGACGGGGGAAGCGACCAGCCGGCCTCGGACCGGGTCGTGCTCATCACGCACGACTCGTTCGTGCTGCCGAAGCCGCTGATCAAGGAGTTCGAGCAGGAGTCCGGCTACGACCTGGTCGTGCGCGGCTCGGGGGACGCCGGCGTGCTCACCAACAAGCTGGTGCTGACCAAGGACGACCCGCTCGGCGACGTCGCCTTCGGCGTCGACAACACCTTCGCCTCGCGGGCGCTCGACGAGGGGGTGTTCGCGCCGTACGACGCCGACCTCCCCGAGGGTGCCGACGAGTACCTGCTGCCCGGCGACGACGACCACCGCCTGACCCCGGTCGACAACGGCGACGTGTGCGTGAACGTCGACGACACCTGGTTCGCCGCCCACCACCTCGCCCCGCCGAAGACCCTCGACGACCTCGTCGACCCCGCCTACCGGGACCTGTTCGTCACGCCGGGCGCGGCGACGAGCTCGCCGGGCATGGCGTTCCTGCTCGCCACGATCGCGACGTACGGCGACGGCTGGCAGGACTGGTGGGCCGAGCTGATGGACAACGGCGCGAAGCTCGTCGACGGCTGGTCGCAGGCCTACGAGGTGGACTTCACCCAGGGCGGGGGCAAGGGGGACCGGCCGATCGTGCTCTCCTACGACTCCTCCCCGGCGTTCACCGTCGCCGACGGGAAGACGTCGACGAGCGCGCTGCTCGACACCTGCTTCCGCCAGGTGGAGTACGCCGGCGTGCTGGCCGGGGCGCAGAACCCCGACGGTGCGCAGGCCTTCGTCGACTTCCTGCTCACCCCCGAGGTGCAGGCCGCGCTGCCGGACAGCATGTACGTCTTCCCGGTCGACCCCTCCGTGGCGCTGCCGAAGCAGTGGGCGTCGTTCGCGCAGCAGCCGACCGACCCCTACGAGGTCGACCCCGCCCAGGTCAGCGAGCACCGCGACGAGTGGCTGCGCGAGTGGAGCGACGTCACCTCGCGATGACCGGTCAGCACCGGTGGTCGGGCCTGTCGAGACCCCTGACGCTGGCCGCGCTCGCCGCGGTGCCGCTCGCGGTGCTCGGCGTCTTCTTCGTGCTGCCGGTGCTCGGGATGATCTCCGAGGGCTTCTGGGCCGACGGGCACTTCGACCCGGGCGCGGTGGTCGAGGTGCTCGGTCGGCCGCGGGTGCACCGCGTCGTCTGGTTCACCGTGTGGTCGTCGGTGGCCGGCACCCTGCTCTCCCTCCTGCTCGGCGTCCCGGCCGCGCACCTGCTGCACCGGCGCTCGTTCCCGGGCCGCAGGCTGCTGCGCGCCCTGCTGCTGGTGCCGTTCGTGCTGCCGACCGTCGTCGTCGGCGTGGCCTTCCGCGAGCTGATCGGCGAGGCCGGCCCGCTCGGGTTCCTCGGCCTGGACGGGTCGGCCGCCGCGATCGTCGCGGGCCTGGTCTTCTTCAACGTCTCGGTCGTGATCCGTGCGGTCGGCGCCGCGTGGGAGACCCTCGACCCGCGGCCGGCCGAGGCGGCGGCCGCGCTCGGCGCGGGCCCGGCGTACGTCTTCCGCACGGTCACGCTGCCGATGCTGCGCCCGGCGATCGTCTCGGCGGCCAGCGTGGTCTTCCTCTTCTGTGCGACCGCCTTCGGCGTCGTCCTCACCCTGGGCGGGCTGCGCTACTCCTCGGTCGAGACCGAGATCTACCTGCTCACCACGAACCTGCTCGACCTCCAGGCCGCGGCCGCCCTCTCGATCGTGCAGCTGCTGGCGATCGTCGCCCTGCTGCTGGTGACCAGCCGGCTGCGCGCGGTCCCCGACCCGACGCTCGCGCGGTCGACCGCCCGGCCGCCGCGGGTCGCGCTCGCCGCGTGGCCGGGCGACTGGCCGGGCGTCGCCGTCACGACCGTGGTGGCCGTCCTCGTCGGCCTGCCGATCGCGGCGCTGGTCACCGGCTCCCTGCGGGTCGGTGACGGCTGGGGTCTGGCGAACTACCGGGCCCTGACGACCGAGGGGTCCCGGCAGGCCCTGCTCGTGCCGGCGACCGACGCGCTCGTCACCTCGCTGCGCACGGCGTTCGACGCGACCTGGATGTCGCTGTCGCTCGGGCTGCTGGTCGCCGTCGTGGTGTCCCGCCGGTCGCACACCCGGGCCGAGCGCCGGGCGCGCGGGCTGCTCGACGGGCTCTTCCTGCTGCCGCTCGGGGTCTCGGCGGTGACGCTGGGCTTCGGGTTCCTCATCACGCTCGACCAGCCGCCCGTCGACTTCCGCGACTCGCTCCTGCTCGTGCCGATCGCCCAGGCCCTGGTGGCGCTGCCGCTCGTCGTGCGCACGCTGGCGCCGGTCCTCGGCGGCGTCGACGACCGCCAGCGGCAGGCGGCCGCGTCGCTGGGCGCCGGGCCGCTGCGCACCTTCGCCACCGTCGACCTGCCGGCGCTCTGGAAGCCGCTCCTGGCCGCCGCTGGCTTCGCGTTCGCGGTGTCGCTGGGGGAGTTCGGCGCGACGTCCTTCCTCGCCCGCGAGGACCACCCGACGCTGCCGATCGTGATCTTCCACCTCATCGGGCACCCGGGTGCGATGAACTACGGCATGGCCCTCGCCGCGTCCGTCGTCCTCGCCGCGACCACCGCGGTCGTGCTGCTGCTGGTCGAGCGCCTCCGGGTGCCGTCCGTGGGGGCCCTGTAGTGGCTGGCGTGGTGGCGGTGGCCCGGTCGTGCTGAGCCTCGAGGGCGTCGACGTGGCGTACGACGGCGTGCCCGCCGTGGTGGGGGCGTCGCTGTCGGTCGAGGACGGCCACGTGCTCGCGGTCCTGGGGCCCAGCGGGTCGGGGAAGTCCACGCTCCTGCGGGCGGTCGCCGGCCTCGAGCCGACCGCGGCCGGCCGGATCCGCTGGGACGGCGCCGACCTGGCCGGCGTACCGACGCACAAGCGCGGGTTCGCCCTGATGTTCCAGGACGGACAGCTCTTCGGACATCTCACGGTGGCGCGCAACGTCGGCTACGCGCTGCGGCTGCGCCGGGACCCCGCGACGGCCACGCGGGTGCGTGAGCTGCTCGCGCTCGTCGGCCTCGAGGGGTACGGCGACCGGCTGCCTGCCACCCTCTCCGGCGGCGAGCGCCAACGGGTGGCGCTGGCCCGAGCGCTGGCCGTCAGGCCGAGGCTGCTGCTGCTCGACGAGCCGCTGTCGGCGCTCGACGTCGGGCTGCGCGAGCGGCTGGCCGGCGACCTGCGCGACATCCTGCGCGAGTCGGGGACGACCGCGCTGATGGTCACCCACGACCAGGAGGAGGCCTTCGCCGTCGCGGACCGGCTCGCGGTGATGCGCGCCGGCCGGGTCGTGCAGGAGGGCGACATCGCCGAGGTGTGGCGGGCGCCGGCCGACCCCGAGACGGCGCTGTTCCTCGGCTACGCGCGGGTGCAGTCCGGCGCGGCCGCCGGCGTGCTGCTGCGGGCGGCCGGCCTGCCGGCGGCAGCGGCGGTCGCCGTACGCCGGTCGGCGCTGGTCGTGGCGGCCGACGGACCGCTGTCGGGCACGGTGGTCTCGGCGCGGGTGACGCCTGAGCAGATCCGGCTCGTGGTCGACGTCGACGGCATCGGCGAGCTCGACGCCGTGGCCCGCCTCGACACCCACCCGGCTGCGGGCGACCGGGTCGCGGTGGCGGTCGACAGCTCGCGGCTGGCGTCCACGCCGGGACGTGGCTGACGCCTCACCCGTTGGGGCCGCCGCCGAGACGGCCACTACGTGGTCGGTTCCCTACACTGGCGACCGTGTATCGCCGCGCCTACGCCCTCCTGGTGGGGAACGCCATCTTCATGGGCGTGGTGGCGATCGTCGTCGCGATCGTCTACGACAAGCACCTGATCGACCCCGAGGGCAGCTTCCTGGGGCCGTCGTGGCTGAGGCTGCCGCTGCTGCTGGGACTCGCGCTCGGCCTCGACTTCGTGCCGCGGGTGCTCTGGCTCTCGCGCGGCAACCCCAAGCTCTGGGCGGGCATCGCCACGGAGCGGTGGCGGGCGCACTGGAACCGGGAGCGGCTCACGCTCGTCGCGCTCGGCGTCATCTGCTTCTACGTCGTCTACGTGAGCTACCGCAACCTCAAGTCGTTCCTGCCCGACGTGCGGCACGTGAAGTACGACCGCGAGCTCCACATGCTCGACCGGGCGCTGCTCTTCGGCCACGACCCCGCCACCCTGCTGCACACGATCCTCGGCGAGGGCTTCATGGCCTGGCCGCTGTCGTTCATCTACCTGTGGTTCCTGCCCCTGGTCCCGCTCGCGGTCACCGCCTGGCTGGTGTGGTCGCGCAACCTCTCCTACGGCTACTGGTTCGTGACCTCGCAGTGCCTGGCCTGGACCCTGGGCACGGCGTCCTACTACGCGCTCCCGACCCTCGGGCCCGGCCTCGAGTACACCTGGCTCTACGACAGCCTGCCGAACACCCCGACCAGCCAGCTGATGGACTCCCTGGTCAACGGCCGGCACATCGTGCTCTGGGCCGGGAGCACCGACACCGTCCAGTCGGTCGCCGGGTTCGCCAGCCTGCACGTGGCGATCACCCTGCTCGTCGCGCTGATGGTGCAGTACACGACCCGGATGCGGTGGCTCAAGATCGTCTTCTGGGTCAACTTCGGCCTCACCGTCGTCGCCACCCTCTACTTCGGCTGGCACTACATCGCCGACGACATCGCCGGGGTGATGATCGCGTTCGTCTCGTTCTGGGTCGGCGGCATCGCCAGCGGCCAGAAGTTCGACAAGCACAGCCTGCGCTCGCACCCGACGACCACCACGTCGGCCGTGCCCGTCGACCGCTGACGGCGGGCGGCGACACGCCGGGTTTCGCCGGGCGCCCGGTGCCCCTCGATCAGGCAGGGCCGCAGGGCACACCGGCCCGGCGCGGCGTGTCGTGCGGGTGTTCCCGGGCAGGTCCATCCAGGGGCGCTGCGGCGTCGAGACACGGTACGCGAGAATGACATCGTTGTAATTCGCAAGTCGACACGCCGACACTTCTGAGAAATCTGAGGTTTTCTGTTCCTTTTGTGACTGATGTTGTCTAGCGTGCTCTGCGGGTCGCATGTGGCGACTGGTGCAGCGGCAGCGAGAGGACGACGCGGTGCGGACGAGCGGGGCCCGGACGAGCAGGCTGGCAGTGGTCCTCTCGGTGGCCCTCCTCGCGAGCGGTGTCGTCACCGGCGCGGCGCTCGCGGACGACCACGGCGTGCCCTCGCGGCGCGACGTCCGCGACGCCCGCGCCGCGGCCGACCAGGCGGCGGACACGGTCGCGGCCGTGCGCGCCCGCCTGGTCGTCGCCAACCAGGATCTGGAGCGCTCCTCGATCGCCGCCGCCCAGGCCGCCGAGGCCTTCAACGGCGCCCGCTGGCACGCGGCCCAGGCCCGGCAGGCGGCGCGTGCGGCGCAGCAGCGCGCACAGGCCGCGGCTGCCGACGTACGACGTCAGCAGCAGGCGT
>JACJWV010000029.1 GCA_020636915.1 Nocardioides sp. | reverse complement strand
GGTCGGGATCCTTGGCGAGGGGGACCTCGGTGCCGTCGGCGGGCGCGGGGTTGAGCATCGCGCTCACCTGGACGCGGTGGACGGTGTGCACGCCTCCGGCCAGGTCGACGGTCACCGCCGGGTGGGACGTGCTGACGGGCTCGGCGGTGACGCCGGCCCACGCGGTCCGCTCGGTGCCGTCGATGAGGGCCAGCGGGTTGAGCGAGCCGTCGGTGGCGGCCAGCACCCGCGCGCCGTTCTTGCGGGCCGCCAGGTTCTTCGGCATCCGGAGCCGGATCGTGCGGTGCTCGCCCGCGTGCACCGTGACCGTGAACCGCTTGAAGCCCCGCGCCCGGGAGACCGCGAGCATCTCGTAGCGCCCAGGGGTGAGCCTGACCGTGCTGCCGACCTTCTTCGGCTTCGCGGACGTGTCGGCGACCGGCGTCGCGCGCGCCTCGAAGTGACCCACGTAGATCCGGCCGGCCTTGCTGCCCGCGAACCGCACGACGGCGTTGCGCGAGCGCGGCGAGGCGAAGCTCGGCACCGGGTCGCCGGAGTCGGCGTTCGGTGTCGAGGCGCCCTTGCCCATGCCGCGGCTGGCGAACGCGTCCCACATCACCTTCAGGTCCTTGCCGCCGAACCGCATCCGGTCCGCCGCGAGCATCGCGTCGCGGGCGTCGAGCATCGACGTCGCACCCTGCTGGAGCAGGAACGCGTCGAACACCAGCTGGATCCACCTGCGGTTGCCCGGGCACCGGCTCGGCGGCAGCGGCGTCCTGGTCGCGGTCGCCTGGGCGCAGCGCAGCTGGAGCGCCCTGTTGTCGTACGGGAACTGCTTGTCCCACTTCTCGACCAGCGCCTGCCGGACCGACCAGTTGGTGCCGTTCCAGATCTCGCCGTCGGCGTGGACCTCGACGCCGGTGGTGTCGAAGCCGATGTCGGAGTAGTTGAGCGGGTTGTGGTTGATCGCGTAGTCACGGATCGCGACGTCCTTGTTGCCCGTGGCGTAGACGCCGACGGCCCAGGGGTTGCCGCCGTTGCGGTAGCCGTGGCTGAACATGTACTCCCCGGCCGTCAGGTCGCCCCACGACTCGCCCATCGCGCCGCCCTGGCCCGACGTGATGCCCTCGTCGGGCCCGCCGATCATCCGGTTGCTGATCGCGTGGGTGTACTCGTGGCCGACGATCCCCATGTCGAGGGCACCGTCGACGCACGGCGAGTAGAACGCGCCGGCGATCGGCTGGAAGAGGTACTGGTTGGTGATGCCGGGCACGCCGTCCTGCAGGGTGATCTGGTTGGCGTTGTCGCGACCGAGGTACGACGGCGTGCCGCCCGTCAGGGCACCGGCCTGGGCGTTGCCGACCTCCTGGTCACCCTCGACGCCGCCACGACCGAGGTTGCTCAGCTGCAGGTTGTAGTTGTCCTCGGTGAAGCCGAGGTAGTAGGAGAAGTCGTGCATCCGGTTGTGCGCGACGAAGAGGTTCGTCACGGTCGCGTCGATGTCGTTGCCGCCCGGCCGCAGCTGGGTCGGGTCGCACCCGGAGTTGTTCCAGGCGTCGGTGAAGGCGGTCGTGTACTCCCGCGTCGGGGAGACCGGGGCCTGCGCGGTGCCGCCCGGTGCCAGCGGGTCGGCCCAGGCCTCGTGGGTGTTCGCGTTGTTGCCCACGGTCGTCATCGTCGAGAGCCCGGTCCCGGGCAGGACGTCCCACGGACCCGCGGCGGCGACGTTGCGGAACGGGCCGCTCGGCGTGCTGCAGCCGTCGGTCGGCGTCCAGCAGCCGACCACCGAGTTCTTCGGCGTGGTGTCGGGGGAGTAGTCCAGGGTCGGGTTCGCGGTGAAGTAGCGCCAGGTCGGCTCGGGGCCGACGTCCCCGGCCGACGGGCCGGTGGTGTCGCTCGAGGTCACGCTGGCGACGTAGTTGCCCGGCGGCAGGAACGGCGTGGTCGGGTCCGCGAACGGGCAGACCTGCATGGCGTAGATGCCCTTCGGGATGCTGTCCGCGGTGTACGTCGCCACCTCGGGGCTGGTCGCCAGGTCGCTCGCCACCAGCAGGTCGCCCCCCGGCGCGAAGATCTTGACGGTGACGTCGTCGAGCGTGTTGGCCATCGCGGCCACCGCGACGATCTGCCTGGTGTTGGCGTCGGTCAGCTCGAACTCGTGCTTCGGGCCGCACTCGGACGCGGTCACCTCGCCCTGGAACGGGTAGACGTCGTTGTTGTTCTCGGCCTGGTTCTGGCGGTGCAGGACGGCGCCCGTGACGCCGTCGACCATCACGGTGTAGGCGAACGCCGAGCCCTTCGCCACGTCGAGCACGTCGGTCTCGAAGACCGGGCGGACGGACCCGTCCGCCATCGCGAGCGACCGCAGCCGGACCAGCTGGGGCTGGGCGAAGCCGGGCACGGACAGTCGCGTCCAGCCCTCGGCGACGCTGCTGGTGATGTCTCCGACGACGCCGGCGTCGAGGTCCCGGCCGACGTCGGTAGCCGCCCGCACGAAGGCCTGGACCGGGGAGAGCGTCGCCGCCGGCGGCGTACCGGTGGAGCCGCGGAGCGGGGTGATCGAGGAGGAGACGTAGGCGATCTCGCCGCGCGCGACGCCGACGGTGACCATGCTGTCGAGGGCGGGTGCCAGGTCGCCGAACCGCTGCCGGAAGAGCACGGCGTGCGCGTCGCTCTGCGCGAACCGCTGGTCGTTGACGACCTCGAGGCCGTCGACCTCGGGGGAGGTCAGCCCGAAGACGGCGGCGTGGGCGCGCAGCCACGCGCGGGCCGCCCGGACCGGGTCGGTGGAGGTGGCCCGGGCGAGGACGCCGTCGGCCGGGAGGATCGAGGACGGCGTGCCGAACCGGTTCCAGCGCAGGTCGACCGCGCCGAGGTCCGCTGCCGCCGAACGCTGTGCCGCGGTGGGCACGGCGGAGCCGCGCACGTCGAGGTCGCCGAGCCCGGCGACGGGGTCGGCCAGGCTCCCGAGCGGGGTCGCGACCCCGGGCGCCGCGTCCGGGGTCGCCGCGCCGGCGCTGAGCGCGGGGAGCTGGGCGAGCCCGGGGACCAGGGTGAGGGTCAGCAGGGCGAGTGCCGCGGCGCGGTGGCGCCTGCGGAGCACGGGGCGAGGGGTCATGCCCCCGCTCAACGGCGGACGGCTGGGTTCGTTATGTGAACGGGCGCCGGCGTCGATTTGCGCGAATTCTTTGATCGTTCCAACCCCGGCGGGGTAGCGTCCGCCTGTGCGTGCCATCCGTCGATTCACCGTCCGTCCCGTCCTGCCCCCGGCCCTGGCCGGCCTGGGCGACCTCGCAGGCAACCTCCGGTGGTCCTGGCACCCCGAGAGCCAGGACGTCTTCGAGGAGGTCGACCCCGTCCTGTGGCAGTCGACGGGTCGCGACCCGGTCAAGCTGCTGGGCGCCGTCGGGCGGCAGCGGCTGGGCGAGCTCGCCGCCGACGAGGCGTTCCTCGGCCGGCTCGCCCGGGCGCGCGAGGACCTCGACCGCTACCTGACCGGCGACCGCTGGTACCAGAAGCGGGTGGCGGCCGGCGAGGATCTGCCGCGCGCGATCGGCTACTTCTCCCCGGAGTTCGGCATCACCTCGGTGCTGCCGCAGTACTCCGGTGGACTCGGCATCCTGGCCGGCGACCACCTCAAGGCCGCCAGCGACCTCGGCGTCCCGATCCTCGGTGTCGGCCTGCTCTACCGCCACGGGTACTTCAAGCAGTCGCTCTCGCGCGAGGGCTGGCAGCAGGAGACCTACCCCGTGCTGGACCCCGACGGCCTCCCGATCTCGCTCCTGCGCGACGCGAAGGGCGCCCGCGTCTCGATCTCCATCGCGATGCCGGACGCCCCCGACCTGCTGGCCCGGATCTGGGTCGCGAGCGTCGGCCGGGTCCCGCTGCTGATGCTGGACACCGACGTCGAGGGCAACCCCGACCACTACCGCGACGTCACCGACCGCCTCTATGGCGGCAACAGCGAGCACCGGCTGCGCCAGGAGCTGCTGCTCGGCGTCGGCGGGGTCCGCGCGATCCGGACCTACTGCCGCATCACCGGGCACCCCGCGCCGGAGGTCTTCCACACCAACGAGGGCCACGCCGGCTTCCTCGGCCTGGAGCGCATCCGGGAGCTGACGGTGGCCGCGGACGGTCCCGGCCTCGACCTGGACACCGCGCTCGAGGTGAGCCGCGCGTCCACGGTGTTCACCACGCACACGCCGGTGCCGGCGGGCATCGACCGCTTCCCCCAGACGCTGATCGAGCAGTACTTCAGCGACGCGGGGCCGGTGCCCGGCGTACCCGTCGACCGGATCCTGCAGCTCGGCACCGAGGACTACGAGGGCGGCGACCCGTCGGTCTTCAACATGGCGGTGATGGGCTTCCGCCTCGCGCAGCGCGCGAACGGCGTCTCCCAGCTGCACGGCCACGTCAGCCGCGGCATGTTCAACGGGCTGTGGCCCGCCTTCGACGAGGCCGAGGTCCCGATCGGCTCGATCACCAACGGCGTGCACGCACCGACCTGGGTCGCGCGCGAGATGTTCGACCTCGCTGCCGGCCAGGGCGTGGACCGGGACGCCGACGACGTCGACGCCTTCTGGGCGGCGGTCGACAAGGTCCCCGGTGCCGAGGTCTGGGCGACCAAGCGCCTGCTGCGCGAGAAGCTCGTGCTCGACGCGCGGCGCCGGCTGCGCCGTTCCTGGGAGAAGCGAGGCGCCGCCCGGGCCGAGCTGGCCTGGATCGACGGCGCGCTGGACCCCGACGTGCTGACGATCGGCTTCGCGCGGCGGGTGCCGTCGTACAAGCGCCTGACGCTGATGCTGCGCCACCCCGACCGCCTCAAGCGGCTGCTGCTCGACCCCGAGCGTCCGGTCCAGCTGGTCATCGCCGGGAAGGCGCACCCCGCCGACGACGGTGGCAAGAAGCTCATCCAGGAGATGGTGCGCTTCGCCGACGACCCCGAGGTCCGGCACCGCATCGTCTTCCTGCCGAACTACGACATCGCGATGGCCCAGCCGCTCTACCCGGGCTGCGACGTCTGGCTCAACAACCCGCTGCGGCCCTACGAGGCCTGCGGCACCTCGGGCATGAAGGCCGCGCTGAACGGTGGCCTCAACCTGTCGATCCTCGACGGCTGGTGGGACGAGTGGTACGACGGCGACAACGGCTGGGCGATCCCGTCCGCCGACGGCGTCGACGACCCCGACCACCGCGACGACCTCGAGGCGAACGCGCTCTACGACCTCATCGAGCGCGAGGTCGCCCCGCGCTTCTACGACGTCGACGGCGAGGGCGTGCCGACCCGCTGGCTGGAGATGACCCGGCACACCCTGAAGTCGCTCGGCCCGAAGGTGCTCGCCACCCGGATGGTCCGCGACTACGTGCGTCAGCTCTACGCCCCGGCGGCGACGACCGCGCACCGGCTCAACTCCGACTTCGCCGGCGCCGCCGAGCTCGCTGCCTGGAAGAAGAAGGTCCGGGCGGGCTGGGAGCACGTGCGCGTCGAGCACGTCGAGAGCAGCGGCGTCGGGGACGCTCCCGAGGTCGGCGACCACATGAGCGTCCGGGCCTTCGTCGCCCTCGGCGACCTCGAGCCGTCCGACGTCGACGTGCAGCTGGTCTTCGGCCGCAGCAACAGCGAGGACGAGATCGTCGACACCGGGGTGGAGTCGTTGCACGTCGGGGAGTCCTACGACGGTGGCCGGCACCGCTTCGACGCCGACCACGTCCTGGACCGCTCGGGCGCGTTCGGCTACACGGTGCGCATCGTCCCCCGCAACGACCTGCTCATCTCCCCGGCCGAGCTCGGCGTCGTCGCCCTGCCGTAAGGCCGAGTCGGCGCGTCTTGCTCGGTTGGGACCGCCGAGTCGGCGCGTCTTGCTCACGTGGGACCGCCGAGTCGGCGCGTGTTGCCCACATGGGGACGTCGGCCTACGATGCCGCCTCCTGGTCGACTCGGAGGCTGAAGATGACACGTCGTTCGTCCCGCCCGGTCCGTACGACGGGTGCCCTGCTGGCGCTCGTGCTGATGGTGAGCCTGGACGCCGTCGGGCTCGCCTCGGCTGGGGCCGCCCCGTCCACCGGCGCGTGCAGCCGCACACCCACCTACCAGGTCAAGCTCGAGAGCCGAGCGTCCTGGTACACCTTCAACAGCAACCGCACGGCGGGCGGTCGCCTCGACCAGTACAAGGAGTTCCTGCGCAAGAACGTCAACGCCGGGACGACGACGCTGGTCTACGACATGTGCAAGGTTGCATCCACCGGGCGGTGGAAGGTCAACCGCATGCTGGTGCGGGCGCCGCACCGCGACCTCTCGGTCACCGTCGTGGGCAAGAAGATCAAGACGATCAAGCCGGCGACCGACAGCGCGTACGGTTTCGGGGCATTCATCCGCAAGCGGTCGGACACCTCGGTCACCTTCCACGCCACGCGGTGCACCAAGAAGCCCGTCGGCGTCGCCGCCGGCAGCTACCGGGTGCTCAAGGGCGTGCTCGGGCTGCCGTGGAAGACCTCGAGCCCGATCGCCGTCGGCCTGTACGTCGCAGGGCAGGTGCTGCCGGACGCCCCGGAGGACAAGTACTGGTGCGCCCGGATGGACGACCCCCTCACCCTGAAGGTGCGGTTCCGCAGATCGGACGGCCGGCCGTCGATCGCGTGGCCGGGCAGCGGGCAGGTGGGGGCCTCCGTCAAGACGCCGCAGCGCGAGTACCCCTGCAGCGGCGAGACGTACGCCTACTGCTCGGACAGCGACTGGCAGGTGTTCTGGCTGCGGAAGCCGTGAGCGCGGGGCGGCTCACGCCTCGCGCAGGACGACGACGGTGCGGCGGCCGATCGAGAGCCGGTCGCCGGCCTTGACGTGGGTGCCGATCGGCAGCCGGGCGTCGGTGGAGAGGACGACCTCTCCGGCCTGGACCCAGTCGTTCTCCGGGAAGTCGACCCGCTGGGGCAGCCAGTCGGAGTTGATCCAGATCATGAACGACTTGTCGACCTGCTGCTCGCCGCGCGGTCCCGGGGCGCGCAGCGGCGAGCCCGAGACGAACATGCCGATCGCGCGCAGGTCGGGGTCGTGCCAGTCGTCGCCGGTCATCTCCCGTCCCGACGGGTGCAGCCAGGCGAGGTCCTTGGGCCCACCCCGGATCGTCGGCCGCCCTTCGAACCAGTGCCGCTGCCGCAGCGCGGGGTGCTCGCGGCGCAGTCGCAGAGCGGTCTTGGTGACCTCGTAGACGTCGAGCCAGGCGTCGTCGGGCCGCCAGTCGACCCACGAGGTCTCGTTGTCCTGGGCGTAGGCGTTGTTGTTGCCGCCCTGGGTGCGGCCGCGCTCGTCGCCGGCCGTGATCATCGGGACCCCGTTGGAGAGGCACAGGGTGGCCATCATGTTGGCGGCCTGCCGCCGTCGCACGGTGAGCAGCACGGGGTCGTCGGTCTCGCCCTCGACGCCGTGGTTCCAGGACCGGTTGTTGTCGCTGCCGTCCCGGTTGTCCTCGCCGTTGGCCTCGTTGTGCTTCTGCTCGTAGGAGACCAGGTCGCGCAGGGTGAAGCCGTCGTGGGCGGTGACGAAGTTGACCGACGCGTACGGCGACCGCCCGTCGTCGAGGTAGAGGTCGGAGGAGCCCGCCAGCCGAGTGGCGACGCTGCGGATGCCAGGGGAGTGGTTGCGCCAGAAGTCGCGGATCTCGTCGCGGTACTGGTCGTTCCACTCCACCCACGGCGGCGGGAACTCGCCCACGCGGTAGCCGTCCATCGAGGCGTCCCACGGCTCCGCGATCAGCTTCACGTGCCGCAGGATCGGGTCCTGGCCGATCGCCATGAGCAGGTGGCAGCCCATGTCGACCCGGTGGTGCACCCGGGTGAGCGCCGACATCAGGTCGAAGCGGAACCCGTCGACGTGCATCTCGGTGACCCAGTAGCGCAGGGAGTCGAGGATCAGCCGGAGCGCGAACGGGTCGGACGCGTCCACGGTGTTGCCGCACCCGGTCACGTCCCAGTAGGTGTCCTGGTAGGGAGCGCCGGAGACGCCGTCGTTCACCCGGCAGTAGAAGCCCCGGTCGTCCAGGCCGCGGAACGAGAGAGTCGGCCCCTCGACACCCGCCTCCGCCGTGTGGTTGTAGACGACGTCGAGGATCACCTCGAGCCCCGCGTCGTGGTAGGCCTTCACCATCGCCTTGAACTCGGTGACCTGCCCGCCGCGGTCGCCGGAGGCCGAGTAGGCGTTGTGGGGCGCGAAGTAGCCGATCGAGTTGTAGCCCCAGTAGTTGGTGAGCCCACGTGCGACCAGCGCCGGCTCGGAGACGAACTGGTGGACCGGCAGCAGCTCGACCGCGGTGACCCCGAGGTCCTTGAGGTAGTCGACCACCGCCGGCGTCGCCAGTCCGGCATACGTGCCGCGCAGCTCCTCGGGCACCCGGTCGTGGAGGGCGGTCATGCCCTTGACGTGCATCTCGTAGATGACGGTGTCGCGCCAGCGGTACCGGTGCGGGCGGTCGTCGCCCCAGTCGAAGCGGTCGTCGACGACCACGCTCCGCGGCACGAACGGCGCCGAGTCCGACTCGCTCATGCGGTCCGGGTCGTCCTCGGCGTACCCGAAGATGGCCGGGTCCACTGTGACCTCGCCCGACACCGCCCGGGCGAACGGGTCGAGCAGCAGCTTGTTGGGGTTGAACCGCATGCCCTGCGAGGGGTCCCACGGCCCGGCGACGCGGTAGCCGTAGCGGGTGCCGGGGCGGACGTCGGGCAGCGCGCCGTGCCAGATCCCCAGCGCCTGCTCGGTGAGCCGGTGCCGGTGCTCCTCGCCGTCGTCGTCGAAGAGGCAGACCCACGCCGCCGTCGCGCGCGGCGCGTGCACCGCGAAGTTGGTGGACTCCTCCGACCACGTCGACCCCAGCGGCCAGTTCCGGCCCGGCCACACGGGCGAGCGCTCGCCACGGGTGCGCCAGAGTCCAGGGGTCACCCGGCCCATTGTTGCCGATGCGGGCACAATGCCCGAGACGAACACCGACGAGAGGGGCAGGACACATGGGTGAGTTCGTGCGGCTGGAGGTCGCCGACGGCGTCGGGACGATCCGGCTGGACCGGCCGAAGATGAACGCCCTCAACGTGCAGGTCCAGGAGGAGATCCGGGCCGCCGCCACCGAGGCGACCGAGCGCGACGACGTCAAGGCCGTCGTCCTGTACGGCGGGGAGCGGGTCTTCGCGGCCGGCGCGGACATCAAGGAGATGGCCGACATGTCCTACACCGACATGGTCAAGCGCTCCGGAGCCCTCCAGTCCTCCTTCGGTGCCGTGGCGCGGATCCCCAAGCCGGTGGTCGCAGCGGTCACCGGCTACGCGCTCGGGGGTGGCTGCGAGCTCGCGCTGTGCGCAGACGTGCGCTTCGCGGCGGACGACGCCGTCCTGGGCCAGCCCGAGATCCTGCTGGGCATCATCCCTGGCGCCGGCGGCACCCAGCGGCTCACGCGCCTGGTCGGGCCGAGCAAGGCCAAGGACATCGTCTTCACCGGCCGGTTCGTGAAGGCCGACGAGGCGCTCGCGATCGGGCTCGTCGACCGGGTGGTGCCGGCCGACCAGGTGTACGCCGAGGCCGTCGCCTGGGCCCAGCAGTTCGCCGGGGCCGCGTCGTTCGCCGTCCGGGCCGCCAAGGAGAGCATCGACCGCGGCGTCGAGGTCGACCTCGAGACCGGGCTCGAGATCGAGCGCCAGCAGTTCGCGGCCCTGTTCGCGACCGAGGACCGCACGACCGGCATGCGGTCCTTCGTCGAGAACGGCCCGGGCAAGGCGCAGTTCCAGGGCAGGTGAGGCGCCCGGGGCGCCGCCGTGGTCAGACCGGCGGCGCCCGGGTGTGACGTGGTCGGAGGTTTGACGGGCCCGTCGCTGTGCGATCCTTCGAGCGGACGGGGGCACCTCCGACAGGAAGAGACACGCGTGGCTGACCGCAAAGCGGTGACGACGACCGGCTCGACGCTCCGGCTGCGCCTGGCCCAGGTGATCTGGGTGGCGGCGGTCGTGTGCGCCCTGTTCCTCGCCGTCGGTGCCCTCCTGGTCGCACTGGACGCCAACCAGGACAACGCGCTGGTGAAGTTCGTGCTGGACGTGGCCGGGGTGCTCGACCTCGACGTCTTCTCGCGCCGCAACGGCGTCTTCACCTTCGACGGCTCCGACGCCGCCACGAAGAACGCCCTCACCAACTGGGGCCTGGCGGCGGTCGCCTACCTGGTCGTCGGCCGGGTGCTCGAGCGGGTCATCCGCCCCTGACGAAGTCCCGCAGCGGCCGCGGATCTTGACAGTGCTGCTGTGACGAAACCCATTCCCGGTGCAGTTTCGACGTCGCTGGCGCGACGGTAGCCTCACCGACGAACCCGAGTGCACAGGAGGGGCCGACCGGCCATCACCATGAACATTGTCGTCTGTGTGAAGTACGTCCCCGATGCCACTGCCGACCGGCAGTTCGAGTCGGACAACACCGTGGACCGCGTGGGCGTCGACGGGCTCCTCTCGGAGCTCGACGAGTACGCCGTGGAGCAGGCCCTCCAGCTGAAGGAGAAGGCCGGCGACGACACCGAGGTCACCGCGCTGTGTGTGGGTCCGGAGAAGGCGGTCGACGCTGTCCGCAAGGCGCTGCAGATGGGTGCCGACAAGGGCATCCACGTCTCCGACGAGGCGATCGCGGGCTCCGACTACGCCGCCACCTCGCTGGTGCTCGCCAAGGCCGTCGAGAAGGCCGGACCCGTGGACCTGGTGATGTGCGGGATGGCGTCGACCGATGCTGCCGGCAGCGTGGTCCCGGCGATGCTCGCCGAGCGCCTCGGCCTGCCGCAGGTCACGCTGGCCTCCGTTGTGGAGTCCCAGGGGGACCAGGTGCGGATCAAGCGCGACGGCGACACCGCCACCGAGGTCATCGGCGGCACCATGCCGCTGGTCCTCTCGGTCACCGACCAGTCCGGTGAGGCCCGCTACCCGTCGTTCAAGGGCATCATGGCCGCCAAGAAGAAGCCGCTGGAGACCTGGTCGCTGTCCGACCTGGGGGTCGACGCCGGCGAGGTCGGCATCGGTGCCGCCTGGACCGCGGTCGAGGAGACCACCGCCCGCCCGCCGCGCACGGCCGGCGAGATCGTCAAGGACGAGGACGGGTCGGGCGCCACGGCGCTGACCGAGTTCCTCGCCTCGAAGAAGTTCATCTGAGGAGCGCGTACCCATGTCTGAAGTTCTCGTCCTGATCGACCACGTCGACGGTGCGGTCCGCAAGCCGACGTACGAGCTGCTCACCATCGCCAAGCGCTTCGGCGAGCCCTCCGCTGTGTACATCGGCCCGGCCGGCCAGGCCGCCGACGTCACGGAGAAGGTCAAGAAGTACGGCGCCGAGAAGGTCTACGTCGTCGACGACGCCCAGGTGAAGGGCTACCTGGTGGCCCCCAAGGCGGAGGTGCTCCAGCAGGTCGCCGAGAAGGCGTCGCCCGCGGCGATCCTGATCCCGTCCACCTCCGAGGGCAAGGAGATCGGCGCGCGCCTGTCGATCAAGCTGAAGTCCGGCCTGATCACCGACGCCGTCGACGTGCAGCCCGGTGACGGCGGTCCGGTCGCCACGCAGAGCGTCTTCGCCGGCAACTTCACCCTGACCGGCAAGGTCACGCAGGGCACCCCGATCATCACGGTCAAGCCGAACTCGGCCGCGCCGGAGGAGGCTGCGGGTGCGGGCACCGTCGAGGAGGTCACCCCGACCATCTCCGACGCTGCGAAGGGCGCGCAGATCGTGGCGTCGCAGCCGCGGAAGGCGTCCGGCCGCCCCGAGCTGACCGAGGCCGCGATCGTCGTGGCCGGCGGCCGTGGCACCGGCGGCGACTTCACCCCGATCGAGGGGCTGGCCGACGCGCTCGGTGGCGCGGTCGGCGCGTCGCGCGCCGCGGTCGACTCGGGCTGGATCGCGCACACCTTCCAGATCGGCCAGACCGGCAAGACGGTGTCGCCGCAGCTCTACGTCGCCAACGGCATCTCCGGTGCGATCCAGCACCGCGCCGGCATGCAGACCTCCAAGACCATCGTCGCGGTCAACAAGGACGAGGAGGCCCCGATCTTCGAGCTCGTCGACTTCGGCGTCGTGGGCGACCTCAACACCGTCCTCCCGGCCGCCACCGAGGAGATCACCAAGCGCAAGGGCTGACGCAGGTCGCTCGGCTCCACCTCGCGTCGGGACGTGTGACGGTCGAATCGGGAGTTGTGGTCACCGCGGTGACCACAGCTCCCGATTCATGTGTCCACAACTCTCGACTCGGTGCGCCCTAGGCTGTGCCGGTGGCTCGGACGGTGTGGCTCGCGCTGCTGCTCGGCGGCGCGGTAGGTGTGCTGGCCGGGCTCTACCTCGACGCGGTTCGCCTGACCCAGGACCTCCTCTGGGACCACGCCGACCCGGTGCTGCCGGGAGACGGCCGGTGGCAGGTCGTCGTGATCTGCGCGGCGGGCGGGCTGCTCGTCGGGGTGCTGCGGATGCGGCACGACCGCGACAGTCCTCACGACCTCGAGGACGCCCTTCTCGGTCTCGACGAGGTGCTCGACGACGACGAGCGCACGCCGCCGCCCAAGGCATCCTGGCTGGTGCGCGCGGCGGCCCTCGGCGTCGTCTCCCTCGCGTTCGGTGCCTCGCTGGGGCCAGAGGCGCCGTTGATCCTGCTGGCCACCGGGTTCGGGGAGAGGCTCGCCCGGATCCTGCGCACGACGCGCAGCGAGGCGGCCTTCATCTCCTCGGCCGGCGCCCTGGCCGGGCTGTTCGGAGGACCGCTCGCCGCGGTTGCGCTGCCACTGGAGCGCGGCCGCGCGACCGCCCACGCCTCCCGCCTGATCGGTGCCGGCCTCGTGGCAGGGGTGGCCGGCCTGGCGACGATGCTGCTCGTGATCCCCGGCAGCGTCGGCACCACCTACGTGCTTCCCGACGCGGACCTCGGGTCGGGACGCGACCTGCTCCGAGCACTGGGCTGGGCCGCTGCTGCGGCGCTCCCGGCGACGGTGGCCGGTGTGGCACTCCTCCTCCTGACCGACCCGGTACGGCGGCTCGCGGAGCGCCTGGCCCCCTCGACCGTCCTGCGCGCCGCTGCCGGTGGGCTGGTGCTCGGACTCTGCGGCGCCGCGGACGGGCTGACCCTCTTCTCCGGTGAGCACCAGGGCCAGGAGCTGATCGACTCGGCGGGGGAGAGGGCTGCACTGGCGTTCCTCGCCCTCGCTGCCCTCAAGGTGGTCGCGACGCTCGCCTGCCTGGGCACCGGGTGGTTCGGCGGCCAGATCTTCCCGGCCACCTTCGCCGGGATGGCCGCCGCGCTCGCGGTGACCTCGGTCTGGGAGAGCGCGCCGGTGGCCGCGGTCGTGGCAGCGGGCGCCGGTGCGACCGCGACGGCGGTGCTGCGGCGCCCGCTGGCGACGGTGCTCGTGCTGCTCTTGTTCTTCCCGCTCGGCGCCGTCCTGGCGCTGGCGGTCGGCGCCGGCGTGGGTGCGCTGGCCCTGGGGCTGCTGGGCGACCGGGTCCCCGAGACCCGGCCGCTCGGCAGCCACTGACGAGGGCTGGACCGCGCGTCAGCCGACGCCGCCGTACCCCTCCTCGGTGATGACGCCGACCTGGGACACGGTCACGGTGCGGTGCTTGGCCGTGCCGCCCAGCCGGATCTTGCGCAGCGACTCGTTGTTGTCGGTCGAGGCCTCGACGAGCCGGTCCTCGGGGTTGGCGTCGACGGAGACGTAGTAGACGCCGTTGGGCAGGTCGGCCACCGGGAACGACTGGCCGGCGCGGTACTGGGTGTAGGTGTCACCCCACCCGGCCACCAGCACCTCGCGGATCGACAGCGACGAGTAGTCGCCGCACGAGGTGGACAGGTCGGTGTTCTCCGGGCGCCAGTCGGCTGCGGGGACGGTCAGGTCGACCGAGTCGGTGTTGGCGAGGCAGAACGCCTCCTTCTTCGACCGCGACACCTCGGTCTTGGAGGCGTCGAGCAGGGAGTAGCGGGCGAAGTCCTCGAAGTGCCAGTGGGAGTGCGACGGCCGGGCGTCCCACTCCAGCGACCCGACCGGCTCGTATCCGGTCTGGTTGCCGTCGGCGTCGAAGAAGTACTGGTAGGCGTCCATCAGGTCCTCGCCCTCGCGCCGGAACCCGTCGACGACGAGCGGGCTGTCGCCCGCGTTCCAGACGGTGGCGGAGAAGCGGAGGTACTTGCCGTTGGGCGAGAGCGAGATCCCCCAGGCGGGCAGCGACCGGAGGTCGGGCTCGGGGCCGTCGGTGTCGGTGCGACCCGGCGCACCGGTCGGACGGTGCGGGGCCGGTCGCTCGGTGTGCCTCCCGACCGGGCTGGCCTGGGCGACGCCCTCGCCGTCGCTCCCACCCTCCTTGACCACGGTCAGCCGGGTGGTGCGCGTCGCCTGCTCCGGGGTCAGGCCGAACGCCTCGGCGTACTGCGGCTGGATGGTCGCGGTGACGGTGTAGCGGCCGGGGCCGATCCTCAGCGGGCGGTCCTGGGTCAGCACCGGCGTCGCCCAGCCGGTCTGGATGCCCTGCACCGAGCCGAGGCTGTAGGGGTTGTACCAGCAGCCCACGGGGTACGGCGACCGGGCCGGCGCGTCGGGACGGACCCGTTCGGAGTAGCCGTTGAGGCACCCCTTGCGGACCATCGTGAGGTCCTTCTGACCCGGCTTCTTCGGGTTGATGGTGATCTTCAGGAACCGGTCGAGACCCGAGAAGGTGCTCATCGAGCCCTCCGGGAGGGCGACGTCACCGTCGGGCGAGCGCCACACGGTCTGGATCGGGTCGTCGTAGGAGGCGCGGCTCGACCACAGCTCGAGCGGGGCGCCCTCGGCGATCATGCGGATCCCGAGATCGGTCCACGTGCGGTTGCGGTAGGCGTAGCCGGTGACCTGCTGGGGTGCCCAGAGGCTGAAGGCCGGGCCGGCAGGCGCGGCCGGCTCCTCGGCCGTCGCGCTGGCGGAGGGGAGGGTGGCGAGCAGCGGCGCGAGCAGCGCGATGGCGGCAGAGACGAGGGGTGTGCGACGCAAGGTGCGGACCTTTCCGAGGTGATGCTGACCACGGTACGACGCACCGCGGACACGATCGGTTGCTTCGCCCTACTCTCCTGTCATGACGAGTCCGGTGATCCAGGCCGCCGAGCGGGCCCGTGAGGCCAGCCACGGGCTCGCGCTCGCGACCCGGTCGCAGAAGGACCGGGCGCTCCACGCGATGGCCGACGCCCTGGTCGCCGAGCAGGACGAGATCCTCGCGGCGAACGCCGAGGACGTCGCGCGCGCCGAGGCCGGCGGCACCCCGCCCAACATCGTCGACCGGCTCCGCCTCACCACCGAGCGCCTGGTCGGCATGGCTCAGGGCCTGCGCGACGTCGCGGGCCTGCCGGACCCGGTGGGCGAGGTGGTGCGCGGCTCGACGCTCGCGAACGGGCTCGAGCTGCGCCAGGTGCGGGTGCCGTTCGGCGTCGTCGGGATGATCTACGAGGCCCGCCCCAACGTGACCGCCGACGCGGCCGGCATCTGCCTGAAGTCGGGCAACGCGGTGCTGCTGCGCGGCAGCTCCAGCGCCCGCTCGAGCAACACCGCGATCGTCGCCGCGCTCCGCGGCGCCGTCGCCACCGCCGGGCTCGACGCCGACGTGGTCCAGCTGGTGCCGGGCGACACCCACGACAGCGTCAAGGAGCTGATGCGCGCCCGCGGGTACGTCGACGTCCTCATCCCGCGCGGGGGAGCGGGCCTGATCCGCTCGGTCGTCGAGGAGTCGACGGTCCCGGTGATCGAGACCGGCGTCGGCAACTGCCACGTGTACGTCGACCGGGCCGCCGACCTCGACAAGGCGCTCGCGATCGTGCTCAACGCCAAGACCCAGCGCACCAGCGTGTGCAACGCCGCCGAGTCGCTGCTGGTCCACGCCGACGTCGCGGACGACTTCCTGGCGCGGGTCGTCCCCGCGCTGCAGGAGGCCGGGGTGACCGTGCACGGCGACGCCGCGTTCCAGGCGTACGACGGGGTGCAGCCGGCCACCGACGACGACTGGGGCCGGGAGTACCTCTCGCTCGACATCTCGGCGGCCGTCGTACCCGACCTGCAGGCGGCGATCCGCCACATCCGCCGGTGGTCGAGCCAGCACACCGAGGCGATCGTCACCGAGGACGTGGGAGCCGCGCGCCACTTCACGGCCGCCGTGGACTCCGCGGCGGTGCTGGTCAACGCGTCGACCCGCTTCACCGACGGCGGCGAGTTCGGCTTCGGCGCGGAGATCGGGATCAGCACCCAGAAGCTGCACGCCCGGGGGCCGATGGGGCTGCCGGAGATGACCTCCACCAAGTACGTCGTCACCGGTGACGGCCACGTGCGCTGACCTGCGCGGTGCGCCCGCCGGCGCCACGGTAGGGTGTCGGTCATGCTGAACCCGTACGTCGCCGTGCTCGCCACCGAGGTCGAGCCGGGTGGGCTCGACACCCCGCCGCCCTACCTGGTCGGGGCCGTTGTCCTGCTCGTCCTCCTGGCCCTCATGGGCGCGCTGCTGATCTTCGGCGCGGGACGCGAGCACAGCTGAGCGCCGCCGACGAGCACGTGCCCGGCGCCCGCAGGATCGGGGTGATGGGCGGCACGTTCGACCCGGTCCACCACGGACACCTGGTGGCGGCGTCGGAGGTGCAGGCGTGGTTCGACCTCGACGAGGTGGTCTTCGTCCCCACCGGTGACCCGTGGCAGAAGTCGGAGCGGGTCGTCACCCCTGCGGAGCACCGCTACCTCATGACCGTGATCGCGACGGCCTCGAACCCCCGGTTCACCGTCTCCCGCGTCGACATCGACCGGGCCGGCCCGACGTACACCATCGACACGCTGCGCGACCTGCGCGCGCAGCTGCCGGACGCGGAGCTGTACTTCATCACCGGCGCCGACGCGCTCGCGGAGATCTTCACCTGGCGTGACGCCGGAGAGCTCTTCGAGCTCGCCCGGTTCGTCGGCTGCACCCGCCCCGGCTACACGATGGACGAGGCGACGCTGGCCACGATCCCCGCGGAGCGGGTGACCATGGTCGAGATCCCGGCACTCGCGATCTCCTCCACCGACTGCCGCGCCCGCACCCGCCGGGGCGAGCCCGTCTGGTACCTCGTGCCGGACGGCGTCGTCCAGTACATCGCCAAGCACGACCTCTACCCGAAGGACCCACCGAAGTGACTGCCACCGAGCACGCCATCGAGCTCGTGCAGACCGCCGCCCGCGCCGCGTCGGACAAGCTCGCCCAGCAGATCGTCGCGTTCGACGTGAGCGACCAGCTCGCGATCACCGACGCCTTCCTCCTCGCGTCCGCGACCAACGACCGGCAGGTCAAGGCGATCGTCGACGAGGTCGAGGACAAGCTGCGCGAGATCGGCGCCAAGCCCGTGCGCCGCGAGGGGGAGCGCGACGGGCGCTGGGTCCTCATCGACTACGGCGAGATCGTCGTCCACGTGCAGCACGAGGAGGAGCGGCAGTTCTACGCCCTCGAGCGGCTGTGGCGGGACTGCCCGGCGATCGAGCTGCCCGCCGACGTCGTCTCCCATGAGCGCTGACCCGGCCGGTCCGGCTGCGCCGCGGCGGCTGGTCCTGCTGCGGCACGGTCGCACGGCCTGGAACGCCGAGCGGCGCATCCAGGGTCAGCTCGAGGCCGAGCTCGACGACACCGGCCACGCGCAGGCGGCCGCCGTCGCGCCGGTGATCGGCTCCCTCCGACCGGCCCTGCTGTGGTCCTCCGACAGCGCCCGGGCGCGGCAGACCGCGGCGTACGTCGCCAAGGAGACCGGCCTGGAGCCGACGTACGACCCACGCCTGCGCGAGCACTACCTCGCCCACCGCGAGGGCCTGACCCACGCGGAGTACGCCGAGGTCGCCCCCGACGAGTTCGCCGAGTTCATCCGCGGCAACTACGACGCCGTGCCCGGTGCCGAGACCGCCGCCGTCGTGGCCGACCGGATGGTGGCCGCCCTCGGTGCGCTGCTCGCCGCCCTGGCGCCCGGCGAGCTCGGCGTCGCGGTCTCCCACGGCGCGGCGATCCGCGACGCCGTACCGGTGCTGCTCGGGTGGCCGGTCGAGGAGCGCGCCGCCCTGCACGGCCTGGACAACTGCGGCTGGGTCGAGCTGGACCAGCCCGACCTCGGTGGCCCGTGCCGGCTGCGTGCCTACAACCGGATCGCCTCCGCCCGCTGATCTCGCGCATCGAGACCCCGGAAGTGGTTGCGTCGCGGGCGTATGGACAGCCACTTCCGGGGTCTCGACCACCCGGGCGGGCCCGCCGACCCCCGGATTCGCATCGCGGGGAGCGGTTGGCTAGTATTCCGCGGGTTGTCCCCCTTCGGGGAGATGACGATGGGGCTGTGGCGCAGCTGGTAGCGCATCTGCATGGCATGCAGAGGGTCAGGGGTTCGAGTCCCCTCAGCTCCACCGGATCAGGACGAGGCTCGGCGCGGTGCGCCGGGCCTCGTGTCGTCTCTGGATGGCGGCGGGCGCAGCTGGTAGCGGCTCTGTCATTTCTGGGCAATGGCATGCAGAGGGTCAGGGGTTCGAGTCCCCTCAGCTCCACCACCAGAAGCCCGGCGCACAGCGCCGGGCTTCTCTGGTTCCCGGATCCTCTACGTCCCCAGGTCCTCGGCGATGATCCAGCCGTCGCCCCGGGGTGCCACCTGCAGCCGCCGGGTCTCGGAGTCGCTCCCGTCGTAGGTGAGGTCGACAGAGACGACGTCGCCGTCGGTCGAGGTGTCGCCCACCTCCAGGGAGCTGATCGAGTCCCAGAACGCGCGGTAGCTGTCGTAGCCGCCGGCGCTCGCCCGGGCGTCGGGCCCGAGCATCCCCCAGGCGCTCTGTGGGTCGTCGGGCAGCATCGAGTAGTAGGCGACGACGGCCTGGGCCGCATCGTCCGCCGGGGCCGGGGTGGCCGTGCCGGACTCCGACGGGGACACGCTCGAGGACGGGCTCGGTGAGGGAGTCGCCGTCACGGTGGCGGTCTCGGTGGCCGTCGCCGTGGGCGGGGTGGGCTTCTTCGTCCGGTGGCCGGCCGGGTCGGCCGCCGGCTGGTCGTCCGGCTGCATCGCCACCGCGGCGGCCACGCCGCCCGCGAGGAGCAGCAGGAGGACGGCGGCGACCAGGGGCCACCTGCGACGGGTCGTCGAGCGGCCATCGGCGGGCGGGGTCGGCGCCACCTCGGCGGTCGCCGGAGCCCGGCCGCCGGCTGGGGGAGCCTCACGCGGCGTCGTCGTCTCCAGCGTCCCCGTCGGGCGGTGCGCGTCCGCGAGCCGACGCAGCGCGCCCGCGGCGTCGGCTATGGACCAGCGGGACGCGGGGTCCGGATCGAGCATCCGTCCGATGGCGTCGGCGAGGAAGCCGGCGTGCTCGGGGTGTGGGGGGCGGGTCTCGGCGATCGCGGTCAGCGTCGCGATCGGGTTGCCGCGGTCTGCCACCGGCGGTCCGCCCTCGACGGCTGCGTAGAGGGTCGCTCCCAGGGCCCACACGTCGTCCGCGGGGGTCGGGTCGCCGCCGCGCGCGAGCGCGGGGGAGAAGTAGAGCGGCGTGCCGATCACCAGGCCGGTCCGGGTCAGCTGGGGATCTCCCTCGGTGCGTGCGATCCCGAAGTCGCTGATCTTCGCGACGTCCCCATCGACCAGGATGTTGCCGGGCTTGACGTCGCGGTGCACCGTGCCGCGCGCGTGCGCCGCGGCGAGACCGGCGGCGACCTGGGCCCCGATCGAGGCCACCCGGGCCGGCTCGAGCCGACCCTCCTTCCCGAGCATCTCGGCGAGCGTCGTGCCGGGCACGTACTCCATCACCAGCCAGGTGCGCCCCTCGTCCTCGACGGCGTCGAAGACCGACACGACGTTCGGGTGGTTCAGCGCCGCGGACGAGCGCGCCTCGCGCACCGCCCGGGCGACGTCGGGCGCCGACTCGCCGGGCAGCACGCCGACCTGCTTGACGGCGACGTCCCGGCCGAGGACGTCGTCGTGGCACAGCCAGACCGCCCCCATCCCGCCGTGGCCGATCGTGCGCACGACGCGGTAGCGGCCAGCGATGATCTCCGATGGCATGTCCGGAGCCGTACCCGCGACGGCCCGAACTCACCCCTCGCTACGGCGTCGCCACCCCCGGCAGGGACTCCTGGCACCGGCGTTCGTGGCCGGTGGCCCCGCGAGCCGGGACCAGTGGCCCTTCGCCAGGGGCGCGGATGGCCCGAGGCTGGTCGGGAGGGCACGGTCCCCTCGATCTCAGCCGCAGGGAGACGTCATGCGAAAAGTAGTAGCGGGCCTGTTGATCGGACTGGGCATGTTCCTGGTCGCCGCGGCGATCGTCGCGCTGACCTGGGTGCCGGGTCAGGTGGAGCGGACCCCCCTCGACACGGACAACGTGACCGACCTCTCCGGTGAGGCCTCCGTGCTCGGCGAGCCGGCCGGTCCGATGCTCGGTTGGTCGACCAACGCGGTCGACTCCGCCAAGTCCACCGACGACGTCGCGGTCTGGGTCACGTCGCTGTGCGTCGTCCACGACGAGGGCGGCATCGACGGGTGCGTCGACGGCAAGGACAAGCGGCTGCTCAGCGCGGAGGAGTCCCTGTTCGCCACCGACCGGCACACGGCGGTCACCGTCCCCAACAACGGCTTCGTGCCCCCCGACACGCTCCAGATGGAGGGCCTGCAGAACAAGTGGCCGTTCA
>JACJWV010000028.1 GCA_020636915.1 Nocardioides sp. | reverse complement strand
GCGCACCTCTCCCGTAGCCGGCTGTCGGTCGTCACCCGAGACAGACCCGCAGCCCGCGGGCAGTCACCGCCCAGCCGACACCACGACGGTCTCGACGAGCTCGACCACCAGAGCCGACCCGGGCAGCGCCGGCCCGGGCGGGCCCGGACGCCGGTTGGCGTACGGTGCGGACCGTGCCAGTCGAGGTCGTGCCGTACTCGCCCGCGTGGGCGGCCGGGTTCGAGCGCGTCGCAGCAGACCTCCGCGTCGGCCTCCAGGGAGTGCCGTCGGCGCAGGTCGAGCACGTGGGCTCGACCGCGGTGCCGGGGCTCGCGGCGAAGCCCATCCTCGACATCGACGTGCTCGTCGACGGCGAGCAGATGACCGCTGCTGTCGCGGCGCTCGAGAGCCTGGGCTACGTGCACCGGGGAGACCTCGGGGTGACGGACCGCGAGGCGTTCGCGGCTCCGGACGACGACCCGCGACGGCACGTCTACGTCTGCCGACGCGGGACCCTGCACGTCCGCAACCACCTGGCGGTGCGCGACGTCCTGCGGGCGCGGCCGGACCTCCGGGACGAGTACGGCGCCGTGAAGCTCGCCCTCGCGGCTGACCCGGAGATGGACATCGACACCTACATCGCACGGAAGTCCGACGTGCTGCAGAAGGTCCTCGCCGAGGCGGACCTGACCGCCGACGAGCGACGCCAGATCCTCCGCCTCAACGACCCGTCCTCCCCGTGACCGGGGAGGACGGACCCGGCGCCGGCTAGCTAGCGGACGAAGCTGCCCTCGAGCGTCATCCACTCCATCCGGGCCGGCGCGGGGACACCGGCCTGGTCGAGGGCCGCTCCGAGCCGCGACTCGAAGAAGCGCCCCGCGTCCTCCTGGGAGTCCCAGACCTCGAGGACGACCAGGCCGTCCGCAGACGCGGCACCGGTGTGCACCGCGAGCCCCGGCGGCATCCCGGTCCCCGCCGCCATGTCCACGCCGAGGATGGCGTTGACCCGCTGGTAGTCGTCGGCTCCGACGCCGCGGAACTCGAGCAGGAGGATGTCCGACATGAGCCCTCCCAGGGCCACGCCCGCGCCGAGACCGGGACGCGCGCCCCGCGGGCTCGCCGATCGACGCTAGCGCGTCCGGGTTCTCCTGGGGAGCCCCGACCAGCCGGGAAACCTTGCCGGAAAAGCCGACACGGCCTCGACACGGCCTCGGCACGGCCTCGGCACGGCCTCGGCGCGGGCGCCGATCAGGTCAGGGCGCGCGCCAGGTCGTCCTGCAGGTCCTCGGCGTCCTCCAGGCCGATCGAGAGCCGCAGCAGGTCCGCGCTCGGACGGGCCTCGGGTGCGACGGGTCGATGGGTGAGGGCGGCCGGATGCTGCACGAGCGAGTCGACGCCGCCGAGCGACACCGCGTGGGTGAACAGCTGCAGCCGCTCGGCGACCCGGGCCGCCTGCTCGAAGCCGCCCGCGAGCCGGAACGCGAGCATGGCGCCGGGGCCTCGCATCTGGCGGCCGACCAGGCCCGCCGGGTCGGCCTCGGGGAGGCCCGGGTAGTGCACGGCGGTGACGGCGGGATGGCTCGTGAGCCAGCCCGCCACCTTCTCGGCGCTGGCCTGCTGCGCCCGCACCCGCAGCGGCAGGGTGGCCAGGCCGCGGTGCAGCAGGTAAGCCCCGAGCGGGTGCAGGATGCCGCCGGTGACCGCGCGGACCCGCCGCAGCGCGGCGGCCCAGGTCTCGTCGGTCGCGACCACCCCGCCGACCGCGTCGCCGTGGCCGCCGAGGTACTTGGTGGCGCTGTGCAGGGCCATCGTCGCCCCGTGGGCCAGCGGGTTCTGCAGCACCGGTGTCGCGAAGGTGTTGTCGACCACGACGGGCCGACCGCCCGCGGCCGCCACGACGGCGGCGATGTCGACGAGCTCGAGGGTCGGGTTGCCCGGGGTCTCGAGGAGGACGAGGCAGGTGTCGGGGCGCACGGACTCCGCGACCTGCGCCGACGTGCAGAACGTCGTCTCGACGCCCAGCAAGCCGGAGGCGAGCAGGTGGTCGGTGCCGCCGTACAGCGGGCGGACCGCCACCACGTGGCTGCCACCGTGCTCGGTGCGTGCGGCGACGATGGTGGCGGTGATCGCTGCCATGCCCGAGGCGAACGCGACCGCGTCCTCGGCGTGCTCGAGGACGGCCAGGCCGGCCTCGAAACGGGCGACGGTCGGGTTCCACAGCCGGGCGTAGACGTTGCCTCCCTCGGTGGGGTGGCCGCCGGTGGCCATCGACTCGTACGACAGGCCGCCGGCCTCGACGCCGGGGAGCGGGTTGGTGGAGGACAGATCGATCGGCAGCGCGTGCACGCCCAGCGTCGCGAGGTCGTCGCGGCCCGCGTGCACGGCGAGGGAGTCGAGAGCCAGCGCCCGGGTCGGGGCGGGCTGGGACGCGAAGGTGGTCATACTCCAGCGTCGGACGTTCCGCGACGATCGGCAATATCTTCCGAAGAATCAGTCATCGACGTCCTGATATCGGCAGTTTCCTGCATCATGGGGGCATGCCACCGGCCCCTGTCCCGCAGAAGGTTCGCCCACCCGCCCTGGACGCCACCGACCTCGCCATCCTCGCCGAGCTCGAGGAGAACGGCCGGCTCACCAACGCTGCCCTCGCGGCGCGGGTGGGCATCGCGGAGTCGACCTGCACCGGGCGCCTGCGGGCGCTGCGGGAGTCCGGCGTGATCACCCGGTTCCGCGCGGACGTGGACCCGGCCGCGCTCGGCCTGCCGCTGCAGGCGGTCATCCGGGTGCGGCTCGGCAGCCACAACCGCGACCAGGTGCAGAGCTTCCACGCGATCCTGCGGGAGGTCCCGGGCGCGCTCGCGATCTTCCACGTGGGGGGCGAGGACGACTACCTGATCCACGTGGCGGTCGAGTCCGCGGCCGCCCTGCGCGACCTGGTGCTCGAGCACGTGACCGTGCACCCGGCCGTCCGGCACACCGAGACGCAGCTGGTCTTCGAGGTGATCCGCGGCGCCGGCGTGCTGAGCCGAGCAAACCCGCGCGGTCGCGCTCCGAGCACGCCGCACGCCGCCGGCTGACCGCCTCGCGCGGCCGCCGGCACCCCTTGCCCGATATCGAACATGTGTTCGACAATGGCCGGGTGATCCTGCACGCCGACCTCGACTCGTTCTACGCCTCGGTCGAGCAGCGAGACGACCCGCGGCTGCGCGGGCGTCCCGTGATCGTCGGGGCGGGCGTGGTCCTTGCGGCCAGCTACGAGGCCAAGGCGTACGGCGTCCGCTCGGCGATGGGCGGGCGGCAGGCCGCGCGGTTGTGCCCCGACGCGCTGGTGGTGCCGCCGCGGTTCTCGGCCTACGTCGAGGCGAGCCGACAGGTGTTCGCGATCTTCGAGGACACCACGCCGCTGGTGGAGGGGATCTCGATCGACGAAGCGTTCCTCGACGTCGGTGGGCTGCGTCGGCTGGTGGGGGAGCCCGAGGGGATCGCGATCGGGCTGCGCCACCGGGTGCGCGAGGAGGTCGGCCTGCCGATCTCGGTCGGGATCGCCCGGACGAAGTACCTCGCCAAGGTCGCCAGCGCGGTCAGCAAGCCCGACGGGATGCTGAGCGTGGCCGCCGACGACGAGGAGGAGTTCCTGCACCCGCTGCCGGTCGAGCGGCTCTGGGGGGTGGGCGCGATCACCGCGGCGAAGCTCCACGCGGAGGGCATCCGGACGATCGGCGAGCTGGCTCGTCGGGAGGAGGTCGAGCTCAGCGCCACGGTGGGCAAGGCGGCGAGCCGGCACCTGTGGGCGCTCGCCAACCTGATGGACCCGCGGCCCGTCGAGGTGGGACGCCGCCGTCGGTCGATCGGGTCGCAGTGCGCGATGGGCCGGCCGGGGCGGCCCAAGTCGCGTGAGGAGCTCGAGGCCCTGCTCGCGGGCCTGGTCGACCGGGTCGCGCGACGGCTGCGCGCCGGCGAGCGGATCGGCCAGACCTTCACGCTCCGGCTGCGCTTCGACGACTTCACCCGGGCGACCCGGTCGGCCACCCTGCGCTCCTCGACCGCCACCACGGCGACCTGGCTGGAGACCGGACGCCGACTGCTCGCGGAGAGCTGGACGCTGATCGAGGAGCGGGGCTGCACCCTGCTCGGGATCACCATCTCCGGGCTGACCGACGGCCGGTCCCGGCAGCTGGAGCTGCCGCTGTTCCCCGACGTCGTCCACGAGAACGGCCTGGACGCCGCGCTGGACCGGGTCCGCGACCGGTTCGGCTCGCGGGCCCTGACCCGCGCCGCGCTCGTGGGCCGGCACACCGGGCTCGAGATGCCGACGCTGCCCGATCCCGGACCCGGAGGTCGGTGATCGGTAGCCTCTCCGCGTGGGACGGGTCATCGACGGCGCAGATCGCGCCCAGCGTCGCTGGACCGTGCTCGGCTACCCGATCGCCGTGATCTACAAGTACTACGACGACCAGGGGCCCTATCTCGCGTCGATCATCACCTACTACGCCTTCATCGCGATCTTCCCGATCATGCTGCTCGCGAGCTCGATCCTCGGCTTCGTCCTGCAGGGCAACTCCCAGCTGCAGGAGGACCTGATCGACTCGGCCCTCGCACAGTTCCCGATCATCGGCACGCAGCTCAACCTGCCCGACGGGCTGAAGGGTTCCACCGGAGCGATCATCATCGGCGCCGTCGTCGCGATCTACGGCGCCCTCGGGCTCGGGCAGTCGGTGCAGAACGCGCTCAACATCGCCTGGTCCGTGCCGCGCAACAGCCGCCCCAACCCGTTCCTGCTCCGGCTCAAGAGCCTGATCCTGCTGATGACCGCGGGTGTCGCGGTGCTCGTCGTGTCGGCGCTGTCCATCCTCGGCAGCAGCACCGAGGTCTTCAGCGACAACGTCGACTCCACCATCAGGTGGGCGATCCAGGTCGCCACGGTCCTGCTCAACGGCACCGTGCTCACGATCCTCTTCCGCCTCGGCTCGGCGCGCGAGCACCGCATCCGGTACGCCGCCCCGGGCGGCTTCGCCACCGCCTTGATGTGGCTGGTCCTCCAGTACTTCGGGACCCTCTACGTCACCCAGGTGCTGGCGAAGGCCGGACCGGTCAACCAGACCTTCGGCCTGGTCCTCGGCCTGATGGGCCTGATCTACTTCGCGTCGGTCATGGGCGTCCTCGGCATGGAGATCAACGTCGTGCTCGCGCGCCGGCTGTGGCCGCGTGCCCTGCTGACGCCGTTCACCGACAACGTCGAGCTCACCGAGGCCGACCGCCGGGCGTACGTCGGCTACGCCAGGGCCCAGCGTCACAAGGGGTTCGAGACCGTCGAGGTCACCTTCACCGACACCCAGAAGCTGCGGATGCTGGAGGCGGCGGCCGAGGACGACGGCGCCGACCACGCGTCCTGACGGCGTGCCGAGGAGACGATCAGGACTCCGGCAGGGCTGCCGCGACCTGGTCCGCGAGGAGCACCGCGATCCGCAGCTGCTCCGACGACGGGTACCTGCGCCGCGAGGTGGCCGTGACCAGGAAGTGGCCGATCGTGCGCTCGCCGCGCCGGACCGGTACGGCGACGTACTCGTCGGACGGGAGGCCGGTCCGGGCGACGTCGACCGTGCGGCCGGACCGGGTGAGCACGCCCTCCTGGTCGAGCACCGCGACGCGGGCGTCGTGCACGGCACCGTCGACGAACCGGCACTCGTCGGCGCCGAGGACCTCGGCGATCTGCCGGGCGACCACGTCGACGACGGCCGCGGCCGGGACGTCGCCCTCGGCGACCGCGCGGGCCGCGCCCAGCACGCCGTCGAGGTAGCCGGAGCGGCGCAGGGCCGCGGCCTGCTGCCGGTAGCCCCACAGCGCGATCTCGGAGACCGCGAGGCTGATCACGACCAGCAGGACGGTGGCCTCGACGTCGTCGGAGCCGGAGATCGTGAGCCGGTGATAGGGCTCGGTCAGGAAGAAGTCGAACCAGACGGCTCCGGACACGGCCGCGAGGACGCCGGCCAGGCGGTCGCCGGTCGCTGCCGCGGCCACCACCCAGAGCACGAGCACCAGCACGGCCGTCGCCGCAGTGACGCTGTCGCGGAAGGTGGAGAGCAGCGCGCAGGTCGCCAACGGCCCGACGACCGCGGCGACCCGGATCCAGGGCCGCCACCGGACGAGCCGTGACCCGCCGCCCCGGGGCTCCACCATGCCTCGATCATCCTCCCGTGCCGGCCGGCGTCGCAGCACCCTTGACGGAATCCTGACGGTCCTCGGGGGGCGGGTGGTAGGCGCGGTCGGGCAGGAAGGACAGCCACCGCGGGAGCCACCAGGTGCGATCGCCGAGGAACGTCAGGACCGACGGCAGCAGCACGGCCCGCACGACGGTGGCGTCGAGCAGGATCGCGACGGCCAGGCCGACACCGAGCTGCTTGAAGGTCGTCATCGACAACGTCGCGAACACCGCGAAGACCGCGACCATGATCGCCGCCGCACTCGTCACGACCCCGGCCGACGTCGCGACGCCGTGGGCGACCGCGTCGCGCGTCGGTAGCCCGCGGTCGTGCGCCTCGCGGATCCGCGACACCACGAAGACGTGGTAGTCCATCGACAGCCCGAAGAGGATCACGAAGGTGAACAGCGGGATCCACGACTCGATCGCGCCGACTCCGCGGCCGCCCACGAGCGAGGCCCCCCAGCCGTGCTGGAAGACCGCGACCATGACGCCGAACGCGGCGGCCATCGACAACACGTTCAGGACCACCGAGACGGCGGCGATGGTGACCGACCGGAACGCCACGAGCATCAGCAGGAAGGCCAGGACGAGGACGAAGAGCACGACCGGGACCATCGCGTGCTGCAGCTGGGCGTTGAAGTCCTGTGAGAACGCGAGGTTCCCGCCGACGTACGCCTCTGCGCCTGGGACCTTGCCGAACGTCGCGGGGACGACGTCGTCGCGCAGCGCGTCGAGGGCACGGACCGAGGTCGCGTCCGTGCCGTCGCCGGCGAGCGGCACCTCGACCTCGACGACGCCGACGTCGGGGTGGGTCGAGACGAGGAGCGGCTCCTGCACCAATCCGGTCGCGATCGCCCGCGCCTGGAAGTCCTCCACGGCGGAGTTCATCTCGCTGCTGCGGACGTCAGGCGCGGTGACGAGCACGCGCGCCGGTGTCGGCCCGCCCGGGAAGGCGGCGGTGATGTGGTGGTAGCTCTGCATGATGCTGGTGTCGGCCGGGAGCAGCTTGTCCAGCCCCAGGCGCTCGGTGTGCATGCCCACGGCGGGGATCGCCAGCACGAGCAGGAAGCCCGTGGCCGCGACGACCGAGACGGCGGGACGCTTGAGCACGCGAGCCAGCACCCCGTGCCAGAAGCGGTTCTCGGTGCCGGGGCGACGCATCCTGGCCAGACCCGGGATGCGACCGAGGTCGACGCGGTCGCCGAGCAGCGACAGCATCGCGGGGAGCACCGTGACCGAGCCGGCGACGGCGACGAGCACGACCAGGATGGTGGCGGTCGCGAAGCCCTCGAAGATCAGCATCTGCGACAGGAACATCCCGGACATGGCCGCCACCACGGTCATCCCGGAGACGAGCACGGACCGTCCGGACGTGGCCCCGGCGATGCGGAGCGCGGTGGCCGGGTCGCGTCCGCGCACCCTCTCCTCCCGCTCGCGCCGCAGGTAGAACAGCGAGTAGTCCACGCCGACGGCCAGGCCGACGAGCAGCATCACCGAGCTCGCGGAGCTGTCCAGGTGCATCCGGTGGCTGACCAGGGCCAGGATCCCGTTGGCGGCGAGGAACGACGTCAGCGCGAGGCCGACCGGCAGCAGCGCCGCGAGCAGCGCCCCGAACGCCACGACCAGGATGCCGATCGCGAGCGGGACCGCGGTCCACTCCGCCCGGCGGAAGTCCTTCAAGATGGTGTCGTCGAACCAGGCGTTCGCCGACCCGTCGCCGAACTCGTCGATCCGGGCTTCGGGGTAGGCCGAGCGCGTGGCCGCCGCCGCGTCGAGGAGCGGTTGCGCGCGGTCGCCGGCCGTCATCGGATCACCGGACATGGACACGCGCACCAGGACGGACTTCCCGTCCTCGGACACCAGGCCGGCGACGTACGGGTCGACGACCTCCGTCACCGACGCGGTGGCGTGCAGCCTCCGCACGAGGTCCGAGACGACGTCGCGCGACTCCGGGCTGGTGACGGGGGCGTCCGTCGTCACCAGGAACATCTCCGAGGCCGGGGTCCGCAGGTCCGTCTCGCCCAGGATCTGCTCGAACCTCGCCGAGTCGCCGGCGGCGTACTCGTCCTCGGTCATCTCGACCTGGCCCGCCCAGGAGCCGACCATCATCGCGACCGCGACGAACACCACCCACCCGACGACCGCGATGACGCGGTGTCGCACGCTCCAGCCACCGATCGTGGCCGCCAGGTTCTGCCTGCTGTCCGATTCCATGAGGGCCTCCGCACGATCCCGTCCGAGTCAACGCCGGAGGGCCCACGGAGAGCAGAGGAATTGGTCGGTGACCGGCGGGGACCTCCGGCCGTGCCGGTCCCCTGCCGGGCCGGAGGAGGGTAGAGGTGTCGAGGTGCGTGCCGAGGAGGAGAGATGAGCACGGGAGCGACGGAGCCCAGCCTGGAGCTGCGCGAACGGGCGCTGAGGAGCCTGAAGAAGAAGCACGACTTCCACATCCACCTGACCATCTACCTGGTCGTGAACAGCTTCCTGGTCGCGATCTGGGCGATGACGACGGCGGCGTTCTTCTGGCCGATCTTCCCCATCGTCGGCTGGGGGATCGGCGTGCTCGCCAATGCCTGGGACGCCTACGGTGGCGACGAGCCCACCGAGCGCCAGGTCAATCGGGAGATGACGCGGCTCAGCCGCCGCCAGTGATCCTCGGGCCTCCTCAGGCCTGGTAGGACGGCAGCGGCCGGGCGACCACCTCGGACGCCTCGGCGTCGGAGAGCCCGAGCAGTCGCAGCATGGCGCGGGCCAGGTCGTCGGCCGCGTCCTCGGTGAGGGTCGGTGGCTCGGCCGTCCGCAGCGTGAGCAGCTCGATCAGGCCGCCGGCGACCGCGGCCAGGGCGACCTCGGCCGACAGCGGCGCGAAGCGCCCGGCCGCCTGGCCGGCCTGGATGTCGCGCAGCGCCCGGGGGGCGAGCCCGTCGGGCCGGCGGAGCACCTCCAGGCCGGCCCGGGACAGGAACCGGGCGAGGTCGGGGTGGGTCCAGCCGAGCCGGGCCGAGATGCGCAGCGAGGTCGCGAACACCTCGGCGGGGTCCTCGATGCCTGCCGTCGCCTCGTCGATCATCTGTCCCCAGCGCTCGAGGACCTCGGTGGCCGCGGTCGCGAAGAGCTGCTCCTTGGACTCGAAGTGGTTGTAGAAGGAGCCGAAGCCGATGTCGGCCTCCTCGGTGATCTCCTGCACGGTCGCGCGGTCGCCGCGGCCGGACGCCATCAGCCGCACCGCCGCGTCGACCATCGCCCGGCGCGTGCGCAGCTTGCGCCGGTCGACCCGGGTGGGAGCGGTCTGGTCAGCCGTGGTCACGGCGCCAACCTACTCTTGACAACTCGCGTCTCATGACTGATTCTCCATTCCAATGTTGTGATGACATCACAAATAGTGAGGGAGAGCACATGAGCCGGACCGAGGTGGCCGTTCCCGACGGGACGCCGTACGAAGACGTGCACGCCGGGCTGCACAGCGAGCAGGGGGCGTTCCGTGGTGAGCACCCCGGCCGGGCGGCCAACCCGGTCGTCAAGGTCGTGGACCTGGCCTGGCTGGAGTTCGAGAAGCCGGACCTGGACCGCGCCGAGCGGTTCCTCGTCGACTTCGGCTTCGTGGTCGCCGACCGCACGCCGGACGAGCTCCGCCTGCGCGGCACGTGGGCCCAGGGACCCTGCCTGGTCATCCGTCGCGGCCCGCGCTCGCGGTACGTCGGGCACGCGATGCTCGCGGCGTCCCGGTCCGACCTCGACCGGCTCGCGCGGAGCACCGGCGGCACGGTCGAGGACCACCGCGGCGGGCACGCCGTGCGCCTGGTCGACCCCAGCGGCTACGAGGTCCGGGTGGTCGCCGGGGTGCCGGAGCTCCCGGCGCTGGCCGAGCGCGCCCCGCTGACGCTGAACTTCGGGACGACGACCGCGCGGCCCAACGTGCCGCAGCGACCGCCCCGGGTCGCCGCACAGGTGCAGCGGCTCGGCCACGTCGCGCTCGAGACGACCCGCTTCAGCGCGGCGCTCGACTGGTACCTCGAGACCCTCGGCCTCATCGTCAGCGACTTCCTGTTCCTCGACGACCTGCGCGACCACGGCCCGACGATGGCCTTCATGCGGTGCGACCAGGGCGGCACGCCCACGGACCATCACACGCTGGCGATGTTCCTGGGACCGCGCACCGGCTACGCGCACTCGGCGTACCAGGTGACCGACCTCGACGCGATCGCGACCGGCGGGGAGTTCCTGCGCGAGCAGGGCTACCAGCGGGTGTGGGGCATCGGTCGTCACATCCAGGGCAGCCAGATCTTCGACTACTGGCGCGATCCCGACCGGTTGATGTTCGAGCACTTCGCCGACGGCGACCGGTTCGACTGCTCCGTCGAGACCGGATGGTCGCCGATGTCGACGAGCGGCCTGGCCCAGTGGGGCCCGCCGGTCAGCCGCGACTTCCTCGGCACCAAGCCGAACCCCGCGCTCGTCGCGGCCGTGCTCCGCGCCCTCGCGGTCGACGACAACGACATCGACCCGCGCACGCTGCGCTCGCTGATGAAGGCGATGTCCGCATGAGTACCAACGTCGCCCGCACGTCCGACGGCTGGTGGGTGGTCGGCGGCGAGGCCGCGACCCCGGTCGCGACCTCGGCCACGTCCACGGCGGAGCTGCTGGCGGACCGGGACGCCGTCGCCGCGGCTGCAGCGAGCAGCAAGGGAGCCGTCCCGGTGGCCGACCTGCAGCTGCTGAGCCCCGTGACCACGCCGGCCCGGGTCGTCGCGCAGATGGTCAACTACCGGTCGCACGCCCACGACTCGGGCTTCGACCCGGACTCGGTCCCGCCCACCTTCTTCCGCAAGGCGTCCACGTCGGTCACCGGCCCGACCGGCGACATCCGGCGGCCGGACCACGTGCGGTTCCTCGACTACGAGGTGGAGCTCGGCCTGGTGATGGGCGCGGCCCTGCCGCTCGGCACCGAGGTCAGCGAGGACGACCTGCACGAGTACGTCGCGGGCCTGGTCGTCACCAACGACGTCAGCGCCCGGGAGATCCAGCTGACCCGCACGCAGTTCTACGAGTCGAAGTCCTACCCGTCGTTCACGCCGACCGGGCCGTACCTGACCCTGGTCGACCGCGACGAGCTGCGGCGGCTGTCGAGCCTGCGGCTGCGGCTCTCGGTCAACGGCGAGGTGCGCCAGGACAGCAGCGTCGCGGAGATGATCGTGCGCCCGGCCCGGGCGCTGACCCTCCTGGCCCGCTTCCAGCAGCTCGCCCCCGGCGACCTGCTCCTCACCGGGACGCCCGGCGGCACCGCGCTGAAGGCCCCGCCGATGATCGTCGAGAAGATCGGTGCGCTGCTCCCGCCGAAGGTGAAGTGGAAGGTCTTCTTCGACAAGCAGGAGTCCAACCCGCGCTACCTGCGCGACGGCGACGTGGTGTCGGCCCGGATCGCGACCCCCGACGGGGCGATCGACCTGGGCAGCCAGCACAACCAGGTGACGGTCGCGTCATGAGCAGCGCCCCGCCGGCGCTCGTCGGCGCGCTGACGCTCGCCGAGGCCGAGGAGGTCCCGCTCGCCGAGCGGGAGCTGCCGGGATCGACGTACGACCTGCTGCTGCGCGCCGCGGCGACCTGGCCCGACGAGGTCGCGAGCACCTGGCTGGCGGACCCCCGGCGGCCCGAGGTCGTGCGCACGCTGACCCACGCGGAGACGGCCGTCGCCGTGACCCGGCTCGCGAACGCCCTGGTCCGCCTCGGGGTCCGTCGCGGTGACGCGGTCACGCTGTGCTCGCCCAACGTGAGCGGGCTCTGGGTCGCCACCCTGGCCGCCCAGGCCGCGGGCGTCGCCGCGCCGGTGAACCCGGGGTTGGGTCGCGAGGCGGTGACCGACCTGGTGCGCCGGGTCCGGGCCCGCGTCGTCGTGGCCGCCGGGCCCGAGGTCGACCCCGTTCTCTGGGAGTCGGCCCTCGCGGTGGCCGGAGCGGCCGGTGCGTCCACCGTGCTCGCCCTGCGCCCCGACGACGCCGCAGGCCCGGCGCCCCGGCTCGACGCGCCCGCGGGCCTCCACGTGGCGTGGGCGCACGAGCTCGCCGCGGCCGAGCCCGGCGACCGGCTGGTCGTGCCGGCGCCGGGGCCCGACGACCTCGCGGCCTTCTTCCACACCGGCGGCACCACCGGCGCGCCCCGGATCGCGGCGCACACCCAGCTCAACGAGGTGTCGTGCGCCTGGGGGATCGCGGTCTCCGGCGGCACCGGGACCGGCGAGACGATGCTCGCGGGCCTGCCCCTCTTCCACGTCAACGCCCTCGTCGTCACCGGACTCGCCCCGCTCGTCGGCGGCTACCGCACGCTCTGGCCCGGTCCGCTGGGCTACCGCGACCCCGCCCTGTACGCGGGGTTCTGGCGGCTCGTCGAGCGGTACGGCGTCGTGGCGATGTCGGCCGTCCCGACCGTGTACGCCACGCTGGCCGGCGTCCCCGTCGATGCCGACATCTCGAGCCTGCGCGTCCCGGTCGTCGGGGCGGCGCCGCTCCCGGCCGCCGTGCGGGACGGGTTCGCGGCCCACACCGGCGTCGCACTGCTGGAGGGCTACGGGCTGACCGAGGCGACCTGCGCGAGCTGCTTCACCCGTCCCGGCCGGGCGCACGCGGGCTCGGTCGGGACCCGGCTGCCCTACCAGCAGGTCAAGGCCGTGCGTGCGGAGGACGACGGTCGGTGGACCGATCTGGGGTCGGGGGAGACCGGCACCCTGGTGATCTCCGGCCCCACCGTCTTCGCGGGGTACCTCGTCGGTCACGGCGCCGCCGGACCGGTCGTCGAGCGCGGCTCGCACGTCCGCGACGGCTGGCTCGACACCGGGGACCTGGGAGCGGTCGACGCCGACGGCCGCGTGCACCTGCGCGGCCGGTCCAAGGACCTCATCATCCGCGGCGGCCACAACATCGACCCCCGCGTGGTCGAGGAGGCCCTGCTGCGCCATCCGGCCGTCGCCGCGGCCACGGCGGTCGGGCAGCCGGACCCGCGGGTCGGCGAGGTCCCGGTCGCCTACGTCGTGATCGCGCCCGGGGCGTCCGCCGCCCCGGCCGAGCTGCTCGCGTGGAGCCGGGAGCACGTCGGCGAGCAGGCCGCCGTGCCGAAGGACGTGCGGGTGGTCGACGCCGTCCCGGTCACTGCGGTCGGCAAGCCCTTCAAGCCGGCGCTCGTGGCCGACGCCGCGGCCTGCGCCGCCCGTGACCTGCTCGCCGCGGCCGGCATCGGGGCGTCCGTGGCGCCCCTGCTGCACGAGGGCCGCCCGGGGGTCGACGTCACCGACGTCGCCGACCTCGAGGCGGTCGCCCGCGTCCTGTCCCCCCTTCCCGTCGTCGTGAGGATCCGCCGATGACCACCTCCCTGCCCCGTGCCACCCGGCCCGCGACCGCCCCCGTCGTGGTCGTCGGCGCCGGCCCCGTCGGCTCCGCCGCGGCCCTGCTCCTCGCCGACCGCGGTGTCCCCGTCACCGTCCTGGACCGGTACGCCGAGCCGTACCCGCTCCCGCGGGCGGTCCACCTCGACGACGAGGTGCTGCGGATCGTCGACGACCTCGGAGTGGTCGACGGCTTCCTCGCCCGGTCGCGGCCCGCCTCCGGGCTCCGGCTCCTGGACGCGCAGCACCGGGTGATGGGCGAGTTCACCCGCAGCGCCGAGGAGAGCAGTCAGGGGTACGCCGAGGCGAACATGTTCGACCAGCCGGATCTCGAGGAGCTGCTGCGGGCCCGGCTGGTCGCCCATCCGCTGGTCTCGCTGCGCACCCGGCGCGACGTCACGGCCGTGAGCGGCCTGGGGGCGGCCGCCGCCCCGGGTGCCGCCGGGACCGTCACCGCCCGCGACCTCGACTCCGGTGCCGAGGAGCAGCTGCCGGCGTCGTACGTGCTCGGCTGCGACGGCGCCAACAGCACGGTGCGCGACCTGCTCGGGGTGGAGATGGAGGACCTCGGGTTCACCGAGCAGTGGCTGGTGATCGACGTGGTCGCCGACCGCGACCTCGACGTCTGGGACGGTGTCGAGCAGGTCTGCGACCCGGCCCGCGCCGCCACGTTCATGCAGCTCGTCGGGCGTCGCTACCGCTTCGAGTTCCAGCTGGTCGGTGACGAGACCGCTGAGGACCTGACCGCGCCGGCGGTGCTCGCCGGACTGCTGCGGCCGTGGACCGGACGCGACGACCTCGACGGCCTCGAGGTCGTGCGGCAGGCGACCTACACGTTCAAGGCCCGGCTCGCGTCGCGGTGGCGCGACGGGCGCGTCTTCCTGCTGGGCGACGCCGCACACCTGACCCCGCCGTTCATCGGGCAGGGTCTCGGCGCCGGCCTCCGCGACGCCCACAACCTGGCGTGGAAGGTCGCGTCCGTCGCCGCCGGCGCGCCGCCCGAGCTGCTCGACAGCTACGAGGAGGAGCGCCGACCGCACGCGCGGGCGCTGGTCAAGAAGGCCGTCGTCGTCGGGTGGGCGATGACCGGCGGCCAGGACCGGGCGGCGGCGGTGCGGCGGGTGGCGATCGCGGTCCTGTGCCGGGTGCCGGGCTTCACCGGCACGGTCATCGACACGACGACCCCACGGCTGCGCGGCGGGGTGGCGCTCGGGTCGGCCCGCGTGGCCGGCGCCCTGGTGCCCAACGCCGTGGTGGCCGACGCCGTGGTGGCCGACGCGGCGGGGGAGGGACAGCGGCTCGACGCAGCGCTCGGCCACCGGGTGGGCGTGGTCACGACCGCAGACGCCCCGCTCGCCGTGCGGCGCGCCGCGGAGGCCGCCGGGTTGCCGGTGGTCGTCGCCGACGGACTGCCGCGGCGGCTGCGTCGGGCCGCGCGCCGGGGTCTCCTGGTGCGGCCCGACGGGGTCGTCGCGGAGGTCGGCACGGCCGGGGTGGCGAGGGGGGCTGGCTGGGTCCTGCCCGCCCCGGCGCCGAGCAGCGCTCAGGCGTCGTAGTGCACCAGGCTTTCCCAGGCCTGTGACCACGACCCCTTCGGGCCGTCGCAGAGCCAGACCCCGGCGCCGACCTCCTCGTTGTCGGTGCCGGTGTCGTTGTGCAGCCGTGCCTGCAGCTCGCACCCGGTGAACCACGGGTCGGGTGGGACCTGGAGGACCACGACCACCGGGGTGGCGGTGTCGGGCGGCGGGCCCCAGGCGCGGTAGCCGTTGTGGCCGCTGTACGTCGGCAGCCCGACGTCGTACCAGCGCATCGCGCCGGCCTCGCCGTAGTTGCCGGTGAAGATCACCGCGTGCGCGCGCTGCTCGGGGGTGAGGTCGTCGACGACCGCGCGGACCTGCTCGGCGTACCCCGGCCAACCGATCGTGTCGATCTGCGCGTCGCTCAGGTCCACCCATCCCGAGCCGGAGAAGGTGGCGGCCGGCAGGACGGGGACGACCGCGGGGTAGGCCACCGCCGCCGAGGCCACCAGCACCGCGCCGGCCAGGGTGACCGCTCGCGTCGACCAGCGCCGTGCCAGGTCTGTGCAGCCCGCGGCGACCAGGGGCGGGATCGCGCCGGCGAGGTAATAGCCCTTGCCGCCGGTGACGAGGAAGACCCCGGTCACCACCAGGAAGGCGATCGCGAGCGGCCGCAGAAACACCCACTCGCGGCGGCGGAGGAGCTGGACCAGGCCGAGGATCCACACGGCCGCGATGAGCGGGCTGAACATGATGATCGCGATGAGCACCAGGTCCACCCGGCCGCCGACCCCGCCGTACTCGTCGGCGATGTCGGAGGTGAAGGCGAAGACCGGCCAGTCGTGCTGCGCCTGCCAGACGAGGTTGGGGACCCAGAGGGCCAGGGCGACCAGGCCGCCGAGCCACGGCCACCGGGTGCGCAGGACCGGACGGGTCTCGCGGACGAGCGCGACGCCGACCAGGACGCCGAGCAGGCAGAAGGCGACGGCGTGCTTGTTGTTGAGGCCGACGCCCGCGACCAGGCCCGCCAGCAGCCACAGCCGCGGCCGGTCGTCGGCGAGCGCCTGCGCGACGACCACGAGGACCGCCGTCCAGAAGAACATGTCGATGCTTGCGGTCGCGAGCATGTGCCCCAGGCCGAGGACGATCGCCGAGAAGCCGACCACGACGGCGGTCAGGACCTGACCGGCGCGGGCGGCGCCGAGGAGGCGGGCGGCCTGCACGGTGAGCAGGACGACCCCGACCATCGCGAGGACGGCGGGGAGACGCAGGACCACGAGGCCGGAGGGAGCGAGCCGGTCGGCGAGCCCGGCCAGGAGCGGGGTGAGCGACGGCTGGTCGGGGTAGCCCCACGCGAGGTGGTGCCCGGCGGTGACGAAGTACAGCTCGTCGCGGTGGGGCCCGTAGAACGGCGACATCGCGAGCAGCGCGACGACGAGGACGGCCACGACCAGGCCGACCTCGCGGGTCGCGAACGGTGCCCGGCTCACGTCCGGAGCCGCTCCCGCAGGCGCTCGAGCACGTCGTCGCCGAGCCCGAGACCGTCGCGCAGGTAGCCGTCGACGGTGCCGTGGTCGGCGGCGACGGCGTCGTAGGCGGTCCACAGGTAGGCCGGCTCGACGACCATCGTGGGCTCGTAGACCGCGACCTTCTCGGGTCCGAGGTGCTCAGCGACCAGGGCGAGGTACTTCTCGCGCGTGGCCGACGAGACCACGTTGGTGAGCAGGTAGTCGTCGAGGATCGTCTCGCGGTCGACGCCGGCGAGCTCGAGGAGGAGGGCCGCGGCCCAGCCCGTGCGGTCCTTGCCGGCCGTGCAGTGGAAGAGCTGGGGCGTCTCGCCGGTGGCCAGGGCCGTCAGCAGGGCGGCGTACGACGACCGGGCCCCTGGCGAGCGGACGAACGCGTCGTACACCTCCCGCATGACGCGCTCGGCCGACGCCGTGTCGTGCAGGCCCTCGATCATCTCCATGGGGATCCCGGCGACCTCGACGTGGTGCCAGACCGCGCCCGGGACCTCGACGTCGGGGTGCGCCTGGACCTCCATCGCGCCGCGCAGGTCGTGGATCGCGCGGAGGCCGAGGTCGGCGAGCGCGGTGGCGTCGTCCTCGTGGAGCTGCAGCTCGTTCGACCGGTAGAAGACCCCACGCCGGACCCGCTTCCCGTCGCTCGTCAGGTAGCCGTCGCCCGGGCCCGCCACGTCGCGGAAGTTGTCGGCGGAGGCCAGCCGGAGGAGCTCGGACGGGGTGTCGGTCACGTCCGCAGGATAGGGCGACGCCCGGCGGCGTGCTGGCCGATCGGCACCGCCCGACAGACCCCAGGTCGCGCATGGCCCGCCTGGACGATGGCCCCGTGGCCGGGACGGGCCTAGCGTGGCCGCGCCGTGCGGCCACCGGGGCCGCGCTCCCGGGTCGTCGGAAGGAGCAGGTCCATGCCCGCCACCCGCACGACCGGACCGGCCCTGCTGCGCTTCCTGGCCGGGGCCGGCGTCGCCGCATCGGTGCTCCTCGGCACCGGCCCCGCGGCTCCGGGCGCTCCCGGCGTGCAGGCGGCCGCCGTGCGCGCGGACCACGAGCACGGGTGGTACGCCGGCTACGACGCCCAGGACCACCCGGTGCAGCTCTACGTCCACCGGCACCACGTGAGCGACTTCTGGGCCGGGTCGCACGAGCTCGGCACCGCACCGATCGAGGGGGGCGGCTTCCAGGCGTGCCACGCCGGGGGCTGCTTCGCCGGTCACTGGCGCGACTCCACGACGATCGTCGGTGCCTGGAAGCTCCAGGGCCACCGCGTGCACCACTTCCTCGTGAACGCCGGGCTCTGAACGGGGAGCCCGGTCAGCGCTCGCCGAGCGACGCGCGCAGCGGCACGAACCGGTAGTAGCCGTGCCGGGTCACCGCCGGCTGCCCGCCCGGCCCCATCACCACGAGCAGCATCACCCCGGCGACCGGGACGACCAGGCGACCGTCCGTCGCGAGCTGGTCGACGAGCTCGCCCGGGAGCTCGCGGGCCTCGGCCGAGACCAGGATGCGGTCGTAGGGCGCGCCGGCCGGGTCGCCGTACACGTGCGGCCGGGACGGCTCGATCCGCGCCCACGGCCAGGCGCCCTGCGCGAGGTTGCCGCGGCCGACCTCGACGAGCGCGGGCTCGATCTCGAGGCCGAGCACCGTCCCGCGCGGTCCTGTCAGGTGCGCGAGCAGCGCCGTGGTCCAGGCCGACCCCGAGCCGACGTCGAGCACCCGGTCGCCCTCGCGGACGTCGAGGAGCCGCAGCATCGCCTCGACGGTGCGTGGCTGGGAGTTCGTCTGGCCGTGGCCGATGTCCAGGGGGCCGTCGTACGACGCCCGCCGCCGCTGGGACCGCGGGAGGAACCAGGTCCGCGGCACGGCCGCGAACGCCGCGCTCACGCGGTCGCCGGTCATGATCCGATCCTCCCACTCCGGGAGGCACCCCAGGTGCGTGATGGCCTGTCCGGAGCATGGCCGTCGACGGCGGTGCGGTCCTAGCGTCGGTCGGAGTGTCGCAGCCTGACGGGGCTGCGCAGGGAGGGGATCTCATGCTCCGCACCACCAGGGCGCTCGGGAGCACCGGAACCACGACCACGCCAACGACGGCCACGCGGGTGCTCACCGCGCTCGGGGCCGTCGTCGCCCTGCTGGCGAGCCTGGTGCTCGTCGCACCCAGCGCGCAGGCCTCGGTCATCCCGCACCACGGGACCTACAGCGGGGTCGACCACCACGGCCAGTCGGTGAGCTTCAGCTTCGCCGGCACCCAGATGGCGCACTTCACCGTCAGCCACCACGTGATCGGTGGGGCCCACGTCTCCAACGCCATGTGGCACGAGACCTGCCACAACGGCTACTGCACCAAGGGTCAGTGGACCGCACCCGGGCACGTCAGCGGCTACTGGCGGCACGGCTCAGGGTCCTGGGTCCACTTCACCGCGACGTTCCAGCAGCCCAGCCACTACGTCGGGCCGTACATGGGCCGCGACAGCCACGACCTCCGGATCCACTTCCGGTTCGGCTCCGGCCGGGTGACGGCGTTCAGCGTCGACGGTGTGTCGTACGGCGACTTCGCGGTGAGCAGCGGCCGCTTCAGCGGCTGCCAGCACGGGATCTGCGTGCAGGGCCACTGGCAGGACAACTACTACGTGGTCGGGCACTGGCGTCCGCACAGCTCGAGCCACTGGATCAACTGGACCGCCAACGCGTACGCGACCTGAGGCGCCGGCACGATCGGGTCGTGTGCCTGAGAACGCGCTATGGCCCGGGCTCAGGCACACGACCCGACGGCCCGGCGTGGGTCAGCGCCGGGGCGGCAGCGGCACGAACATCGAGGTGCGGGCGGCGTACTCGCGGTAGCCGGGCCGCTGCATCATCGTGCGCTCGAGCAGCCGCGCTCCGGTGATCCACACCAGCCAGACCGTCATCGCGACGGGGGACAGGAGCGAGACCAGGCCGGGCAGCCAGCCGGAGGCGACGCCGCCGACCAGCCAGACGCCCCACCACACGCAGGAGTCGCCGAAGTAGTTGGGGTGGCGGGTCCACGACCACAGCCCCCGGTCCATGACCGGACCGCGGTCGGGGTCGCGCTTGTAGGCGTTGAGCTGGGCGTCGCCGACGGTCTCGAAGAGCACGCCCACGGCCCAGACCGCCACGCCGACCCAGACCGCCCAGGTCCAGGGGGTGTCCGAGACGGCCGCGGCCTGGAGGGGCAGCGAGACCAGCCAGACGGCAGCCCCCTGCACGAGGAACACCCGCCGGACGGCGACGCCGACGCCGACGTCGGGCAGCGCGCCACCCAGGATCGCCTCGTAGCGGGGGTCCTCGCCGTGCCCGCGGGACCGGGTGAAGATGTGCGAGGAGAGCCGCACGCCCCAGACCCCGACGAGCGCGACCAGCAACCAGGAGCGCCAGTCGCCGGCGATCACCGCGCACGCGACGGCGACGCCGACCAGGGCCAGCCCCCACGCGACGTCGACGACCGACACGCGTCCGGCACGCACCGCGGCGATCGCGGTCAGCGTCATGACGACGACGGCCACCGCGAGCGACACCCCGGCGACGAGCAGCAGGTCAGCCACGGGACCCGCTCACCGGGGCCGTTCCATGAGGATCTGGTCGACGCCCATCCGGCCGTCGCGGAAGGCCATCGAGCCGCCGACGAGGTAGAGGCGCCACACCCGGACGACCTCCTCGCCGACCAGCTCGGTGAGCCGGTCGACGTTCGCCTCGAAGTTCTCGATCCAGCCCGCGACCGTCCACACGTAGTGCTCGCGCAGCGCCTGCACGCCTCGCACCTCGAGTCCCCCGCGCTCGAGGAGCGCCACCGTGTCGCCCAGCGGCCGCATGTGCATGTCGGGTGCGATGAACGACTCGATGAACGGCCCGCCGCCCGGGTGCCTGCCCGTGCGCGACATCTGCTGCACGAGCACCCGGCCGCCCGGACGGACGGCGCGGTGCAGGACCGAGGCGTACGTCGGGTAGTTGCGCTCGCCCACGTGCTCGCCCATCTCCAGCGAGCCCACGGCGTCGAAGCCGCGGTCGGGCACCTCGCGGTAGTCCTGCAGCCGCACCTCGACCCGGTCGGCCAGGCCCCGGTCGGCGATGCGCTTGTCGATGAACGCCTTCTGCTGCGCGGAGATCGTCACCCCGACCACCTCGACGCCGAAGTGCTCGGCCGCGTGCAGCGACAGCGACCCCCAGCCGCACCCGACGTCGAGCATCCGCATCCCGGGCTCGAGGCCGAGCTTGGTGCAGACCAGGTCGAGCTTGGCCGACTGCGCCTGCTCGAGGGTCGAGTCCTCGGACTCGAAGTAGCCGCACGAGTAGGCCATCGACGGGTCGAGCACGAGCTCGTAGAACTCGTTGGAGAGGTCGTAGTGGTGGCTGATCGCGCGCCGGTCGCGCACCAGGGAGTGCAGCCGGCCACCCACCTGCGCCTGCGACGCCGGGGCCGGCGGCGGCGTGCCGAGCGCGCCGGTGCCCAGCGCGGCGAGGACGGCCCGCGCCAGCGCGGTCACGTTCGGTCGCCGGCCGGAGAGACCACGCTCCTGGGCGACGGCGAACGCGTGGGTCAGCGCCTCGTCGAGGTCGCCCGGCACCTCGAGCTCGCCGGTGACGTAGGCCTGCGCGGCACCCAGCTCACCTGGGCGCCACAGCAGGCGGCGTACGGCGTCGGGCGAGCGCAGCTCCACGACCGGCGCGTCGGCGGGGCCGGCCTCGGACCCGTCCCAGGCGACCAGGCGGATCGGGAGCTCGCCGCCCACGAAGGGCTCGACGGCCTCGGCCAGGGTGGTCGCGACGCCCATCAGGCCCCCCGGGCGAGGGTCAGCTGCTGCACGTCGAGGTAGCCCGCGTCGAAGCCGGCGCGCGAGTAGCTCAGGTAGAAGTGCCACATCCGCAGGAACGTCTCGTCGAAGCCCAGGGCCAGCACCTCCTCGCGTCTCCCCAGGAACGCCTCGTCCCAGCGTCGCAGGGTCTCGGCGTAGTCGGGGCCGAATGCGAGACGATCGGTGACCCGCAGGGTGGTGTGCCGCGAGGTGATCTCGTCGATCACCTGCGCCGACGGCAGGAACCCGCCGGGGAAGATGTACTTGTTGATCCACGTGTAGCTGCCGCGGGTGGCGAGCATCCGGTCGTGCGGCATGAGGATCGCCTGGATCCCGGCGCGGCCGCCGGGCGCGAGGACGCGGTCCAGGGTGCGGAAGTACGTCGTCCAGTACTCGTGTCCCACCGCCTCGATCATCTCGACCGAGAGCACGGCGTCGTAGGTCCCCGCGACGTCGCGGTAGTCGCACAGGTCGATCTGCACCCGGTCGGCGTGCCCGGCGGCGGCGACCCGCTCCCGCGCCAGGGCCTGCTGCTCGACGGACAGGGTCACCGAGCGCACCGTCGCGCCGCGGGCGGCGGCGCGGATCGCGAGCTCGCCCCAGCCGGTGCCGATCTCGAGGACCCGGGTGCCGGGGCCGACCCCGGCGCTGTCGAGCAGCCGGTCGATCTTGCGCAGCTGCGCGGCGTGGAGGTCGCCCTGCTGGTCGCCGTCGAACCAGGCCGAGGAGTAGGTCAGCGACTCGTCCAGGAAGAGGCGGAACAGGTCGTTCGACAGGTCGTAGTGGTGGGCGATCAGCTCGCGGGTGTGGTCCTTGGTGGTCCGGTGTGCCCGCGGCCGGCCGCGCAGCACCAGTCGCCGCAGCTTCTGCAGCGGGGCGGGCACCAGGGTGCTGACGTCGGCGGCGAGCACGGTCAGGAACGCGGTGAGGTCCTCGGCGTCCCAGGCCCCGGTCAGGTAGGCCTCGCCGAACCCGATCAGCCCGTCGCGCCCGAGCCGGGCGAACAACTCGTCGGGACGGTGCACGGTCATCACCGGCCCGCCGAGCCCGACGCTCGCCGCAACCTCGAGGTGGACGGTCACGGGGAGCCGGCCGAGGGCGGCGAGGAAGAGCCGCCGGGCGACCGCGGCGGAGACGGCCGTGCGCGGCCCCGTCGGGACGCGGTCGAGGCCGGGCCAGGCGTCGGCGGGTGCGGTGGTCGGGATGCTCGAGCGGCTCGAGGTGGTCGTCATCGGACGCCCTCCTGGTGGTGGTCGGGTCGGGGCCGCACGGGGAGCCTGCGCAGCCAGAGGGTGATGCCGTGGACGCGGATCAGCACCGCGCCGCGGATCGCGGCCGGCGCCGCGCGCAGCGGCCCCCGAGAGGTCCGACGTCCGGTCAGCGACGCGCTGAACCGGGCTCCGTCGTCGGTGGTCAGCGTGACGGCCACGTGGAGGCGGTGTTCCGGGACCGGGACCTGCAGGTCGTAGCGGCCGTCGGTGCCGTGGAACGGCGAGACGTACATCTGCTTGGGGGTGCTCGCCCGGCCGTGCTCGTCAGGGTGCACCAGGTAGGCGTGCCGGTCGCCGTAGGTGTTGTGCACCTCGACGACCACGCACGGCCGGTCCTGCTCCGGGAACACCCAGAACACGCTGATCGGGTTGAAGCAGTAGCCCAGGGCGCGTGGGTGCGCTGCCATGAGCACCCGGCCGCCGCCGAGCTCGACACCCTCGCGGCGCAGGAACGCAGCGACGTTGTCCTTGATCGAGCGGCTCGGGTCGCCGAGGTGGTCGCGCGCCTCGAACCGGCCCAGGAGCGGGCCCAGGAGCGGGCCCAGCCGGCCGTGATCGGGCAGGTCGTCGAGATCGACCAGCCACGTGTGCGAGCGGTGGGTGAACGAGCGGCGGAACGGCACCCGGCGGGTGTGCCGGATCGTCGTCTCGAAGACCCCGGTTGCGGGTTTCGGCTGCCAGCAGCCTGAACCCGCACGACGCGCCGGGTCGGCTCGGCGTGTCGCGCGGTTCTCGGCTGCCAGCAGCCGATCCCCGCCGCCGCCCCACGCGAACCCGAGCCGCTCCGCGGCCGCCAGCCCCGAGCGCGCACCGTCCTCGTGGAACCCCCAGCCGTGGTAGGCGCCGGCGAAGGCGAGCCGGTCGGAGTCGATATCGGGCAGCCGCTGCTGCGCCGCGACCGACGCGGGCGTGTAGAGCGGGTGCTCGTACTCCATCCGGTCCAGGACGGTCGCCGGGTCGACGAGGTCCTCGCCCCCGAGCGTCACCAGGTAGCGCGTCGACGTGGGCAGCCGCTGGAGCCGCGTCAGGTCGTAGGTCACCGTCACGTGCCCCCGCTCCTCGACGGGTCGGCGGAAGTTCCACGACGCCCGGGCCTGCTCCGCGTCGGGCAGCAGCGAGGTGTCGGTGTGCAGCAGCGCCACGTTGCGCGAGTAGCCGATCGCGCCGAGCACCTCGCGCTGCGCGCTGGTCGGCTCGGCCAGCATCGCGAGCGCCTGACCGCTGTGGGTGGCGATCACGACGGCGTCGTACGTCGTCACCCGGCCGTTGCCGTCGGTGACCTCGACCCCGTCCGGCGTCTCGACCACGGAGGTCACCTTCGTGCCGGTGCGGACCTCGTCGAGCGTGGCCGCCACCCGGGCGACGTACTCCCGCGAGCCCCCGGTCACCGTGCGCCACACCGGCGACCCGGTGATGGAGAGCATGCCGTGGTGCTGGAGGAAGGTGAACAGGTAGCGCGCGGGGTAGTCGAGCGCGACCGCGGGGTCGCACGACCACACCGCGGCGACCAGCGGCTCCATGAAGTGCCGCTGGAAGAAGGGCGTGAACCGGTGCCGGGTGAGGAAGTCCCGCAGCGTCAGGTCGTCGCCGGGGCGGGCGAGCAGGTCCTGGGCCTGCCGGTGGAACCGGGGCACCTCGGTGAGCATCCGAAGGTACGCCGGGCGGCCGGCGTTGCGGCCACCGGGGAACAGTCCGCGCAGGCCCAGCGCGCCGGCGTACTCCAGGCCGGTGGCGTCGTCGCGCACCGACATCGACATCTCCGACTCCTGGGTCGCCACGCCGAGCTCGCCGAACAGCCGCAGCAGCGTCGGGTAGGTCCGCTCGTTGTGGACGATGAACCCGGTGTCGACGGCGAGCTCGCGACCGGCCGCGTCGACGACCGGGTGGGTGTCGGCGTGGCCGCCGAGCCGGTCGTCCGCCTCGTAGAGCGTGACCCGGGCGGACCGGGAGGCGACGTACGCCGCCGTCAGCCCGGCCACGCCGGACCCGACCACCGCGACCGTGCGGTGGCCCTCGGGCCGGGCCGTCACGCCTGGCCCCGGCCGAAGTCGAAGAGCGCGATCGGCGGGCTGGTCGGCGACGTCGACCCGCCGGCGGGCTCCACGGTGATCCCGGCCGCGGTGGCGGTCGCGGCGTCACCGGTGAGCAGCACGGTCTGGTCGGGCTCGACCGGCATCACCCCGGCCGACACCATGCCCTCGCCGGGCTGGTCGAGCCAGAGCTGGTAGACCTTGCCCGCCGGCGGCGGCGGCATGTCCTCGGTGACGATGACCGCCTCGTGCAGGGAGTCGGAGTGGGTCACGGTGGCCGACGCGCCACCGGGGAAGTCCAGCGACGTGCGCTTGGCGTCGGTCGCCTGCAGCACCTGGTCGGTGGCCGAGAGCTGGACCTGGCTGCTGTCGTCGGACCAGGGCTGCTGCCACACCACGACCCCGGCGCCCGCGAGGACGACGACGGCCGCAGCGGCGGCGAGCAGCGTCGGCCGGCGGCGGCGTCGGCGCGGGGCCAGCTCGTCGCCGGCTGCGGGACCGAGTGCGGCGGGTGCGGCGGGCGGCTCGTCGGCAGCGCTGGTCTCCGAGGCCGTCTCCGAGGGGACCTCGGGCGGCAGCGGCCGCACGCTGGCGATGCTGCCCAGCACCCGGTCGCGCAGCGCGGGCGGCGGCGCGGTCGTGGTGGTCTCGGCGATCATGCTGGCGGCCTCCTGCAGGCTCGCCACCTCGGCCTGGCACTCGGCGCACTGGGCGAGGTGACGCTCGAACGCGGCACGCTCGAGGTCGTCGAGTGCGTCGACGGCGTAGGCGCCCGACAGGGCGTGGATCTCACTCATGAACCGACCCCCAGGGCGTCACGCAGCCGGATCAGGCCGTCGCGGATGCGGGTCTTGGCGGTGCCGACCGGTAGGTCGAGCATGGTCGCCACCTCCGTGTGGGTGTAGCCGCCGAGGTAGGCGAGGCTGACGGCCTCGCGCTGCACCTCGGTCAGGTGGGCCAGCGCGCCGCGGACGCGGTGCGCCTCGAGCGAGGCATGGGCTGCCTCGGCGGTCGAGTCGTGCTCGACCGGCTGGTTGCGCTGGTGGTAGGTGATGTCGCGCCGGGTGGCCGCCTCCGCGGCCCGGACCCGGTCGACGGCCTTGCGGTGGGTGATCGTGAGCAGCCAGGACAGCGGGCTGCCGCGGTCGGGGTCGTAGCGGCCGGCGGTGCGCCAGATGTCGAGGAAGGCCTCCTGGGTGACCTCCTCGGCCTGGGCCGGGTCGCGGACCACCCGCACGGCGAGCCCGTGGATCCGGGGCGCGGTGGCGTCGTACAGCTGGGCGAAGGCACCCTCGTCGCCGCGGCCGCAGCGCCGCAGCAGGTCGACCAGGTCGGGGCCGGCCGCCTCGTCCGCGGGGGACGAGGCGGCCGGCTCCACGGGCCTGAGGTGGTCCACGTCAGTGATCCTTGCGTCTTGGCGTCCGACCGAAACCCGGTCAGGGCATCAGCACCGAGTCGATGACGTAGACAGTCGCGTTGGCGGTCGGGATGTTCCCGCACACGACCTTGGCATTGTTGCTGCCGACGGTGAAGTCCTCGCCGGACCCGTCGACCGTGAGGTCCTCGCCCTCCAGCGTCTCGTGCGTGCCGGCGAGCTGGTCGGGCGTGAGCTGGCCCGGCACGACGTGGTAGGTCAGGATCTTGGTCAACGTCTTCTTGTCCGCGAGGACCGCGTCCAGGGTCTTCTTCGGGATCGCCCCGAACGCGTCGTCGGTCGGCGCGAAGACGGTGATGCCCTCGGCGGAGTTCAGCGTGTCGCCGAGCCCGGCCTGGCCGACTGCCGCGACCAGTGTCTTGAGCAGCGGGTTCGCGCTGGCGGCGGTGGCGACCGGCTCGGTCGCCATCCCGTTGAAGGAGCCCGCGCCGTCGGCGGGGACCGAGGCGCACCCGGCGCCGAAGGTCTGGGCGCCGGCGTCCATCGCGTCACCGGACGGCGTCGACGACATCGACGAGTCCGAGGACGGCTTGGAGTCGCTGGCGCCGCTGCCGTCGGAGTCGCTGCTGCCGCAGGCAGCCAGACCCATCGTGGCGGTCAGGGCGAGTGCGGCGAGGCCGCTGGTACGACGGAGGGAGCGGTTCATCGTGGTGCCTTCCCATGCTGGACGTGTGGTGCTGGTCGTCGTGCTGTCTTGGTGTGGTGCGGTCTTGGTGTGGTGCGGTCTTGTCGTCGGTACTTCGGTGCGGGTCCAGGACCGGATTGGTCGTTCTCACGGTCGGGCGTTTGCAGGTTTCCCCGGCCGCCCGGGGATC
>JACJWV010000027.1 GCA_020636915.1 Nocardioides sp. | reverse complement strand
CAGACGGTATGACGGACCGCCCGTTTCGGGTGGTTACGGGCCGGGGCCTCGCCGCACACATTCGTGGGTTGCCGAGCAGAGTCCCCTGCCCGGCCTATCCGACATGTGTGGGAGGCCCCGGTGTTCACTGAGCGTACGAGTGTTGGTCTGGATGTGCACGCACGATCGGTCGTGGCGGCCGGTATCGATGACCGGACCGGCGAGCTGATCCAGCAGAAGCTCGTCCCCGACCCCGGGGTTGTGATCGAGTGGCTGCGCAGCCTTCCCGGACCGGTCGCGGTGGCCTACGAGGCCGGACCCACCGGCTTCGGTCTGTGCCGAGCGGTTCGCGATGCCGGCATCCGCTGCGAGGTCGTGGCTCCCTCGAAGCTGGCACGCCCGGCCGGTGACCACGTCAAGACCGACGCCCGCGACGCGTTGCTGCTGGCTCGGCTGCTGCGCATCGACGAGCTGGTCACCGTCCGGGTGCCCACGATCGAGCAGGAAGCAGCCCGCGACCTGGTCCGCGCACGCGAGGACGCCCGCTGCGACCTGACCCGTGCCCGCCAACGACTGTCCAAGTTGTTGCTGCGCTACGGGCACGTCTACTACGGCGGCAAAGCCTGGACCACCGTCCACGACAACTGGCTGCGCTCGATCCGGTTCGAGGGTCCTGAACGCGGCGGGACCCGGGCAGCGTTCGACGCCGACTACGAGACGGTGCAGCTGACGCTGACCCGCCGTGACCGCCTCGACGCCGCGATCGCCGCGTTGGCCGCGGACTCCGAGTTCACCCCGGTCGTGCGCCGGCTGGGCTGCCTGCGCGGAGTTTCGACCCTGACCGCACTCGGCCTGGCAGTCGAGATCGGCGACTGGGACCGGTTCACCGGCGCGAGCATCGGCGCCTACCTCGGCCTGGTCCCCAGCGAGCACTCCAGCGGCGAATCACGCCGGCAGGGCCCGATCACCAAAGCCGGCAACACCCACGCCCGCCGGCTGCTGATCGAAGCCGCCTGGCACCACCGCCCGACCTACCGGGTCGGCCCGACCATGCGGGAACGCTGGGAGCTCGCCCCGGGCACCGCCGCCGCACGCGGCCACGCCGGGAACCTGCGCCTGCACCGCCGCTGGCGCAGCCTGGACGCACGCAAGAAGCCCACGACCGTGTCCAACACCGCCATCGCCCGTGAGCTCGCCGGGTGGTGCTGGTCCCTGGCGACCCTTCCAGAACCGTCCGCCTGAGCAGGCCGACCACGCACTTGAGCCGACCGACCGCGAGCAAGCGAGCACGACGGGACACTCACCCACGCTGCGACTGTGTGACAGCAGACCATGGCGTCAGCCATCACCTGCCACGTCCGACTTCAGACCCAGTACGACAGTCCCCGCCGAACACCGTCATGCGGTAGCCAATCCGCGAATATCAGTCTCGACACCGCGTCGCTGACCCGCTACGCCAACTCGCACGACCACCGGCCCAAGAAAGAAGTGCCGCCCGGCACAACACCGGGCGGCACTTCGACCTGCCACTTGACAGCAGGCCCTCACATATCAGTCGCGGACGTGCTCGGCGACCCACTCCACGAGCGGCCGGAGCGCCTGCCAGTCGGCGCGGACCAGGTCGAGCAGCTCGGGGGTGTGGATGACGGGCTCGAAGCCGAGCGGGTGGCCGACGGTCAGTGAGCGGTGGCGCAGCAGCTCGATGCGCGGGTGGTCGGCGTCGTACCCGCGCGGGGTCGTCCTGAGGCGGTCTCCGCCCACCTCGAAGCCGCTGCTCTCCAAGACGCCCAGGATGCCCTCCAGCTCCGGGCCGAACCGGTCGTGCGCCACCGCCTCGCGGTACGCCGCCAGTCGCGGCCCGCTCGCGTCGTAGAACCCGCCACCGGTGCGGACCCCGCGCGGGGACACCTCGACGTACCAGCCGGTGGCCTCGCCGACCCGGACGAACGCACCCTGGTGGGTCTTGTAGGGCGTCTTGTCCTTCGCGAACCGGACGTCGCGGTAGGGCCGGAACACCTTCGCGGCGCCGAACTCGGGCTCGAGCGCCGCGCAGAGCGCGGTCATCGGCCCGCGCACCGACTCGGCGTAGACCTGCTTGTGCTTCTCCCAGAACGCCTTGGTGTTGTCGACCTCGAGGTCGTCGTAGAAGTCCAGCGCGGCGACCGGGAAGCCGGCGAAGGGTTCGCTCACGCGCCGAGCGTAACGAGACGGGGTGACCGCGCCCGCTGCGACGCCGCCACCCCGTCAACGGCCGGCCCCCCACGCGCCGACCACTGGTTCAACGCGGGTGGGCGCCGGTCGTGACGCGGTTCGGGTGGACTTTCTCGCCGCTGCTCAGGACACGGTGGCGGTGACCTGCTCGTCGCCGCCCTCGGCCATGGCGGTGACCGTGAGGGCGTCGCCGCCGCAGCGCGGTGCCGAGAGGAACGCGCGGCCCGCCGGCGACTCGTAGGCGACGGAGAGGCCGTCGGCCGGGCTCCACCGCATCAGGGCCGCCGGGTCGCCCTCACGCTGCGGGTCCCGGACGAACCATGCGGCCCCGCCGCACCACGTCAACGTCCCGGCGGTCCCAGGGCCGAGGTCGGACGGCGTCCCGCCGGCGACGGCGTGGAAGTGGGCCTCCTCGACGCGGTGCTCGTCGGGGATGACCGACCAGACCGCGCCGTCCTCGGTGCGCAGCCCGTCCCACGCGCTGCAGTCGGGCACGCCGTCGAACGGCGTCGCCGTCGCTCCGTCGAGCGTCATCAGGGTCCGGCAGGAGGGGTGGCCGGAGTCGAAGCTCAGCACCGACTCGCCGCCGGGGGTCAGGTGGGCTCCGTTGAAGCCGGTGCGCTTCGGTGCGCACCACCCGACCTCGGCCGCCCGGGTCGCGAGGTCGACGTCGGCGACGCAGTAGCGGCCCTTGCTGACCGTGGCGTGCACGACGTGGCCGCCACCGAGCGCCCAGGTGCCGCCGTTGGTGGTGGGTACGTCGGAGCGCCCGTCGATCGTGAACTTCCGGCCCGACGCCAGGTCGACGACCTGGGCCCGGCTGGGCTGCTGCTCGGCGCGGTCCTGGAGCACCACGACCGCCCAGTCTTGGTCCATCAGCGCGTCGCTGACGCGGAAGCCGGAGGCACCACCACCGGTCGACGACTGCCGGCCGTCCAGCGACCAGCGGGCGCCGGCGCCCTTGACCGTCAGCGTCCAGCCCCCGCCGGTCGTGACCGTGTCACGCACCGGTCCGGGCACCGGCTGCCAGTCGAGCGCCGCGCCGGACGCGCTGTCCGTGGCCCGCGGGGAGCTCGGTGGCGCGGTCGTCGGCGTGGTCGTCGGAGGGCTCGAGCCCTCCGACCGGTCCGAGGACGGCGTCGGCGGGGGGCCGTCGCTGGTGTCATCGCTGCCGCACCCCGCCAGCGCGACCAGCACGACCGCCGCGGCGGCGTACCGGATCGTGCGCATCACACGCCGACGTTGTGGGCGTAGTGCGCCTGGTTGCCGCGATAACTGCGGTAGGCGTCACGCCACTGGACCCGGTCGATGTAGGGCTCCGAGGGGTCGAACCGCTGCTGGTTCCAGGGCTCGAAGTAGCCCAGCTGATCCGGCTTCTTGCCGCGCTTGGCGTAGCCGCGACCCACCTGGTAGTGCCCGGACGCGTCGTCGTCGAGGTAGGGGTAGAACTTCTTCAGCAGGATCGGGTGCAGCACGACCGGCGCCTGGTAGTCGTGGATGTGGCGCATCATCAGCAGCATCCACTTCTTGAAGCTGTAGTGCCCGATGTCGAGGACGATGTAGGGCCCCGCGTGCGACGGCTTGTCCCAGCCCGTCGACTGGTTGACGACCCGGACCATGTCGTAGATCGACGTGCCGCTCGTCGTGGTGTGGAGGCGGTGCGCCCACCACGACTGCTTCTGGCGGTGGTGCCGCCAACCCCAGACGATCATCTGCATCGACGTCGGGCCGCACCAGTAGGTCTGGGTCTGCTCCGCCACGTCCTTCGGGTTCAGGATCGACCAGCGCGAGGGGTAGTCGTCCGCGGTCTTGACCGTCGACTTGGTCGGCGAGGCGCTCGGGGTGGGCGTCCGGGTGGGGGACTTGGTGGGGCTCTTGGTCGGCGACTTCGTGGGGGACTTGGTGGGGCTGGCGGTGTTGGGGGTGGCGCCGAGCGGCTGGGTGGCCGGCGTCTGCGCGCGGGCCTCCGGGTGGTCGGCCAGGAAGTCGTCGGGCAGCGGGATGCCCTCGATCTCGTGGCGCAGCAGCCAGACCTTCGCGACCGACCGGGCGGCCATGGTCAGCTCGGCGCGGTCGGCCGCGGCGCGCTGGGCCGGGCTCATCCGAGCGGTCCGCAGGAGCGCGGCCTCGGGGTCCAGGTCGCCGGTGTCGACCACGGTGCCCGCCGGGCGGGCGGCGACCGTACGGGCCGCGCTGGCGACCCGCGCGCGGACCTGCGCCTCGGAGTCCTCGGTCCAGCCGACGCCGAGGCAGTAGCGCTGGCCCTCGAACTCGGCGCAGCGCACCAGGGACGCCGCGAGCTGGTCCGGCGACTGCTTCCCGGAGACCCGCCCGACGCTCCGGCCGGCGGCGACGACGCGCTCGATCTCCGCGCGGGCCGCGGGGGTGACGGCCGAGAAGCCGGCGGTGCCGGCGGGCCGCAGCGCGCCCGCCTTGCCCCCGCCCGAGCCCTCGCCGGAGGGGCGCAGCCGGCCGTCGTGGTCACCGCGGGGGACCAGGGGGGTCAGCGCGAGCAACAGGGCCAGGGCGCCGACGACGACGAGGAGGGTGCGGCGGGACATCAGGCTCTACCTCGAGACACAGCGGGGAAGCGTCACTCCACTGTCACCTCTGGTCACTTGAATCGTCAAGTGACACTCCCGTCACAGCAGGTGTGATCGGCCGCCGGGGAGTTTTGTCGGGCGGCCGACAAAATCCGAGGGTGGACGACCAAGCTTCGTCGTCCCGGAGCGGACTTCGTCGTCCCGCCCCCAGCGCGAGGCTCGAGCTCGCGACATCGACGGTGGGCAGAGCGGCGCGCTCGGCGCGACCCCGGAAAGCCGAAAGCCCGCCGTGGCTGGCGGGCTTTCGGCTTACTACGTGGAGCGGATGACGAGGCTCGAACTCGCGACATCGACCTTGGGAAGGTCGCGCTCTACCAACTGAGCTACATCCGCAGGACGCGGAGATACTAGTCGATCGGTGCGAGGGCCGGGCGCTTCGGGTCGACCTCGTCGCCCGACGAGCGGCCGGTCAGCCGGCGGTGGACCCACGGCACGAGGAACTCGCGGGTCCAGCGCGCGTTCTCGGCGAGCTTCTCGCGACGGCTGAGGACGGGGATGGGCGCGAGCGGCGGCGGCGCGAGCTCGTGCGCGACGCCGAGCGCGTCGAGGACCCGCATCGCCATGAGCGCGTGGCCGACCGAGTTCAGGTGCATCCGGTCGGTGTCCATCACGGCGGGCAGCTCGACGTCGCGCATGCGCCACTGGTCGACCAGGATCGCGTCGTGACGGTCCGCGATCTCCCGGACCCACTCGTTGAACACCGCGAACCGGCCGCGCATGGAGGCGAACACGCCGGTGGTGCCGGGGTCGAAGAGGGTGAACATCACGACCTGCGCGCCGCTCGCGGACAGCCGGGCGACCGCCGCGTCGTACCGCGCCGCCAGGGCGTCGAGGTCGACCTTGGGACGGAGCACGTCGTTGCCGCCGCCGTGGACGGTCACCAGGTCGGGCTCGAGGGCGAGGGCCGGGGCGAGCTGCTCGTCGAGGATCGCGGGGAGCTTGCGGCCGCGGATCGCCAGGTTGGCGTAGCGGAAGTCCGGGTCGAGGGTGGCCAGGTGCTCGGCGACGCGGTCCGCCCAGCCGCGCAGTCCGTTGGGCCGCCCGGGGTCGGGGTCACCCACGCCCTCGGTGAAGGAGTCGCCGATCGCGACGTACCGCTGGAAGGTCACGCTCCATTGTCGGACCGGGCGGCCGCGACCCCGGCGGCGGGGTACGCCGGTAGGGTGCCAGCGTGCTGCTGTCAGACCGCGACATCGTCGCCGAGATCGACGCGGGCCGGATCGCCCTCGAGCCGTACGACGCGGGCATGCTCCAGCCGTCCTCGATCGACGTCCGGCTGGACCGGTTCTTCCGGGTGTTCGAGAACCACAAGTACCCGCACATCGACCCGGCGGCCGACCAGTCCGACCTGACGCGGATGGTGGAGCCCGAGGGCGACGACCCGTTCATCCTGCACCCGGGCGAGTTCGTGCTCGGGTCGACGTACGAGGTCGTGACGCTGCCCGACGACGTGGCCGCCCGTGTGGAGGGCAAGTCGTCGCTGGGCCGCCTCGGTCTCCTCACGCACGCGACGGCCGGCTTCGTCGACCCCGGGTTCAGCGGCCACGTGACGCTCGAGCTCGCCAACGTGGCGACCCTGCCGATCAAGCTCTACCCGGGGATGAAGATCGGCCAGTTCTGCTTCTTCCGGCTGTCCTCGCCCTCCGAGCACCCCTACGGCTCGGCGAAGTACGGCTCCCGCTACCAGGGCCAGCGCGGCCCGACCCCCTCGCGCTCGTTCCAGAACTTCCACCGCACGTCGATCTGAGCCCGCCTCCGGCGGAGGCGGGCCCAGGTCAGGTCGGGTACGACGGCTCAGCCGTCGATCCGGTCGGCGAAGCGCCGCAGCCGCTGGGCGAGCAGGTGGCGGTGGGCGGTGGCGGGGATCTTGGGTGCGGTCGCCCGGGCGATGCGCTCGGCGAGCTGCTGGCGGTTGGCCTCGGACTCCAGGGCCAGGTTCGTGTGCTCCATGACGTGCTCCTCGTGACGGGTGTGGTGGGTGAGGTGCGGCCGGGACCGGTCAGACCTGGGTCAGGACGACGTCGCCGCTGACGACCTTGGCGCGGACCTCGACGTGGTCGGCGCCGTCCTCGGGGGCGCCGGTGCCCTGGAGGTTCGAGCGGATGTGGCCGGAGACGGTCGAGATGTCGGTCCAGACGGGGACGCCGGCCGGCACGCCCACGTGGACGTCGCCGGAGGCGCCCTTGGCGGTCATCCGGCCGCGGCGGGCGGTGTTGACGACCAGGTCGCCGCTGCCGGTGGTCATCGTGACGTCGGCCCCGGCGTCGCCGACCCGCACGTCGCCCGACCCGGTCTTGACGACCACGGGGCCGCGGGTGCGCCAGAGCTGGACCTCGCCGGAGCCGGTCGAGACCGCGAGGGTGGCCGACGCCTCGGTGACCAGGACGTCGCCCGAGCCGCTCTTGATCCGCAGGTCGCCGCGCGCTTCCTCGAGGCGTACGGCGCCGGAGCCGGTCTCGACGGCCAGCGGACCGTCGACGGTGTCGATCTCGACGTCGCCCGAGCCGCTCTTGACCTGGCTGCCGGCCACGGTGCCGGTGACGGTCACGTCGGCGCTCCCGGTCTTGACGGCGAGCTGGCTGGCGGTCGGCAGGGTGACGGTGACGTCGAGCCGGTTGTCGGAGCCGAAGAAGCTGGCCCCCCGCCTGGGCCCGATGACGCTGAGCTGGTCACCGTCGAGGCGCACGTCGACCTGGTCGGCGTCGCGACCGACGATCTCCACGCGCGTCGTGGCGGTCTCGGTGGCGTTGACGGTCACCGAGCCCTTCCCGATCTCGGTGACCAGGCGCACCGGGCGGGGGGTCTCGAACTGGTGGTCGGACATGGTGTCTCCCAGGTGTCGGTTGGAGGGTGTGCTCGTCCACGGGGCCGGCGGGTGCCGGTCCCGGGGGTGGTTCGGGGTGTGGTCGGTGTGTCAGGTCGGCTGGCGGGGTCTCGACACGACGGTCGCGACCTCGTGCCTTGGTCGCGCGGCTCGCTCGACCACCATCAGCGGATCCGCTGGCGCGTCTCCGCTAGACCCAGCCGGTCATCCGGCGGTTGCCCTGCTTGCCGGTGAAGGGGTCGTTGCCGCCGAGGAACGGGATGCTGGACAGGTCGATGTCGACGTTGATCGCTCCGTCGCGGGTGGCCCCGCGCACGACGTTGACCAGCCAGGTGTTCAGCGAGTGGCCGGACCGGGCGGCGAGCTCCTCGGCCCGCGCCTTGACCGACTCCGGGATGCGGAGCGTGATCCGGGCGACGTTGCCGTCGTCCTCGGCCTCCTCGGCGGGGGGCGGCGGGGCGGCCTGCTCGGCGGCGGGGGCGGGGGCGCTGTGGACGACGAACGCGAGCTCGCGGCCGTCGAGCCGGACGTCGACGCCACCCGCGGGCATCTCCGCGGTGATCTCGGCGGCGGCCTGGCTGACCGCCTCCATCAGGGCCAGGCGCGCGGCCGGGTCGAGCGCGAACGAGAGGCGCTCGGTGACCTCGCGGGCCTCGGGCCCGGCAGCCTCGGCGGCGGCGACCAGGTCGCGGCGGAGGCCTTCGACGTACGGCGTGATGTCCATGCGCACCACTATGACATCACGATGACGTCATGTCAACACCGTGATGACATCACCTGGTGGTGAGATGACATCACGGTGACGCCGGCCGCACCCCTCACGTTTGTCGCCGCCGACATCAGGGCACCTGCCCCGGTGGTCCCCCCCTTCGGGTGAAAGGTGTGCGATGCCCAGCACGATGATCAACGGTCCGACTGTCCTGGCGAGCACGATCATCGACGCGAAGCCGGTCGACTACCTGATCGTCTTCCTCTACTTCGCCGTCGTCCTCGGCATCGGCCTGCTGGCCCGTCGGCAGGTCTCCGACTCCCTCGACTTCTTCCTCTCGGGGCGGTCGCTGCCCGCCTGGGTGACCGGCCTGGCGTTCATCTCCGCCAACCTCGGTGCGGTCGAGATCATGGGCATGTCGGCGAACGGGGCGCAGTTCGGCATCCCGACCGTCCACTACTTCTGGATCGGCGCGATCCCCGCGATGCTCTTCCTCGGCGTCGTGATGATGCCGTTCTACTACGGCTCGAAGGTGCGGTCGGTCCCCGAGTTCATGCTCCGACGCTTCGGGCCGGGAGCCCACCTGGTCAACGCGATCTCCTTCGCCGTGGCCCAGCTGCTGATCGCGGGCATCAACCTCTTCCTCCTGGCGAGCATCGTGCACGCGCTGCTCGGCTGGTCCTTGTGGGTGGCGCTCGTCGTCGCGGCGGCGATCGTGCTGTCCTACATCACCCTCGGCGGCCTGAGCGCGGCGATCTACAACGAGGTCCTGCAGTTCTTCGTCATCGTGGCCGCCCTGCTGCCGCTGACCCTCATCGGCCTCCACCGCGTCGGCGGCTGGGACGGCCTGAAGGACGGCATCACCCAGGCCGCCGATGCCAACCCGGACACGATCGCCCCGGCGACCGACCAGCTGAACTCCTGGCCGGGCACCGCCCTGACGGCCTTCAGCTCCGACTTCCTCTCGGTCGTCGGCATCGTCTTCGGCCTCGGGTTCGTGCTGTCCTTCGGCTACTGGACGACCAACTTCGTCGAGGTGCAGCGCGCGATGGCCTCGGACTCGCTGTCCTCGGCGCGCAAGGCCCCGATCATCGGCTCCTTCCCCAAGATGTTCGTTCCGTTCATCACGATCCTCCCGGGCATGATCGCGGCGGTGCTCGTCAGCGAGGTGGCGAAGGTCAAGGGCGGCGAGGCGGTGGCCGGCGGGTCCTCGGGCGACGGGGTCACCTTCAACGACTCGCTGCTCTACCTGATGCGGGACGTGCTGCCCAACGGGCTGCTCGGCGTCGCCATCGCGGGGCTGCTCGCCGCATTCATGGCGGGCATGGCCGCCAACGTGTCCGCGTTCAACACGGTGTTCAGCTACGACCTCTGGCAGACGTACGTCGTCAAGGAGCGCGACGACAGCTACTACCTGATCGTCGGCCGGATCGCGACAGTGGCGGCCGTCGTCATCGCGATCTTCACCGCGGGGCTGGCGTCGAACTACACGAACATCATGACCTACCTGCAGACGCTGTTCGGGTTCTTCAACGCCCCGCTGTTCGCCACCTTCATCGTCGGTATGTTCTGGCGCCGGATGACCGCCACCGCCGGTTGGGTCAGCCTGGTCTCCGGCACCGTGGCCGCGGTGGTCGTCGGGGTCGCGAGCGAGAACGCCCTCGGGTCCCTGAGCCAGGGTTGGATCGGTATCAGCGGCCAGGGCGCGTCGTTCGTGGCCGCCGGCGCGGCGTTCGTCGTCTCGCTGCTCCTCGCCGTCGTGGTGTCGATGGTCACCGAACCGAAGCCGGCCGGCTCGCTCAAGGGCTTGGTGTACTCCGAGACGCCGCGTGAGGACCTGGTCGACCCGCACGAGAAGTCGCATCCGTGGTACCAGCGCACGCTGCCCCTGGCCGGCGTCTCGCTGGGCCTGGTCATCATCTTGAACGTGATCTTCTAGAGGGGCTGACATGGCTACCAAGCAGACGGCGGGTGCCTTCGACATCCGCAACGTGATCGCCGGCCTGATCGGCATGTACGGCGTCATCCTCACCCTGGTCGGTCTGTTCGGCGACGAGGAGGGCGACAAGACCGGCGACGTCAACGCGAACCTGTGGGCCGGGCTGATGATGATCGTGTTCGCCGTCGCCTTCGCGCTCTGGGCGCGACTGCGCCCGGTCGTCGTCGACACCGACGAGCCGTCGACCGGTCAGGGCGAGGCCGGGTAGTACGCCAGCGCCTCGATCGCGCCGCCCTCGCGGAAGACGTCGAGACGCAGGGGACACCCGGTCCGTCCGGGCGGTCGGACCTCGAGCGCGAACGCGTCGACCGATCCGGCGACCGCCGGTGCGGGCACCCCGCACCGCCCGGTCCCGTCGTCGGTCCGGGCGACGTGGATCGCCGGGACGGCGTACGACAGCGGATGGTCGCTCACCAACGCCACCTGCTGCGACGCCGCGCGCAACCCCTCGAGCACCCCGGCCGGCCACGCGTCCGGGTCCCGCGCCGTCGCCCGGTCCAGGATCACGGGCGGTCCGTCCCCGGGGTAGAGGAAGACCCGGGCGGCGAAGTCCGGGGCGGGTCCGCGGTGCCCGGCGAAGTCGATCAGCTGCCACGCCGTCGCCCGGTCCTGGTAGTCGGTGAGGCAGGCGACGTCGGCCGGGACCGATGAGTAGACGGTGATCGGGTCGCCGTCGTCGTACGGCGTCCCGGCGGGCGGGTCGCTCCCGACGACCCGGCCGGCGACCTCGCACGCACGGAAGGGCTCGACGTGGACCCGCAGGCCGCGGTCCTCCAGGAGCGCGCGGGCGTCGGCGTCGTCGTACCCGAACAGGGAGGGCACCTGGTCGGCGCGGAGCCGGTCGGGGAGCGGCTGGTCGGGACGCGTGACCGCGACGACGACCCCGACGAGTGCCAGCACCACCGCCAGCCCGACCAGGCCGAGCGGCGGCCGGCGCCGTTCCCGCGGGGGCGGGCCGAGGACGGCGTCGCGCAGGGCCTCGTGGACCAGCGGGTCGGGGTCCTCAGCGCGCGAGATCGCCCGCCGGTGGCGCTCGAGCACCCGGGTCACCAGGGCAGGCGCCTCCTCCGGGTCGACACCGAGGTCCTCCGCGGCACGCAGCAGGGCGTACCAGCGGGCGTCGCGGTAGTCGAGCGGGTCCATCTCAGCTCCTGTTCGGAGCCGACGCTACGCCCGGATGCCGCGAGGCCAGGACGCAGAACGGGTCGTGTGCCTGAGACCGACCCAGAGGTAGGTGTCAGGCCCACGACCCGTTCGTCGTGCGCGGTGAGCGGCTACAGGTCGAAGAGCGACCCGGTCTCGTTGATGTCCACGTCCGTCTTCGGCTGGTGGGCCGGGCCGGTGCTCGTCGGCTTCTCGGCGGTCGCCTGCTCGGGCTCGGGCTCGGGCTCCGGCTCGGGCTCGGGCTCCGGCTCGGCCCGCCCCGTCGACTCGACCGGCTCCGGGGACGCAGCCTCGGTCGCCGCGGCACTCAGCGCCGTGGGGTCGGGCTTGCCGTCGGTCGCGCTCGGAGCGGGCCCGGGCTCCGGCTCGGGCTCCGACGGGCTCTCGGCGACCGGCTCGGGCTCCGGCTCGGCGGCCGGCTCCGGTGCGGCGATGTCGAAGAGCGAGCCGCCCGAGGACAGGTCGACCTCCGGCTGCGCGGGAGCGGCCTTCGCCGCCGGTTCGGGCTCCGCCGCCGGTCCGGGCTCCGGCTCCGCCGCCGGCTTCGCCTCCGCCTCGGCCGCAGCGGCCGCGGGGGCAGCCTCGGGCTCGCTCGGCGCGATGTCGAAGAGCGAGCCGCCCGACCCCAGGTCGGTCTCCGCGGCGGTCGTGGTCGGCGCGGCGGCGGCCGGCTCGGCCGGGGCTTCCTGCGCCTCCTGGGGAGCTGCCGCCGGCTGCACGTCCTGCGACGGCTCGTCCGCGGCGATGTCGAAGAGCGAGCCGGTGGCCGCGGGCTCGCTGGCCTCGGAGGCGGTGTGCGCGACCTCCTGCTGCGCCTCGGCCTGTGGCTGCGGCTTCTCCTCGTCGCCGCCGAGGTCGAACAGTGAGCCGCCCGCGGACGCGGGCTTGGCGGCCTGCGCCTCCTCGGCGACCGTCTTGTCCTCGGTCGCGGTCTCGGAATCCGCCGGGGTGTCGAACAGCGAGCTGCCGCCCGAGGCCTGGGCGGCCGGGCCGGCGTCCGCCGTCTCGGTCACCGTGTCGGCGGTCTGCGTCTCGTCCCCGGCTTCGGGCTCGGCCTTGGTCTCGGTGGACCGGGCCGCCGGGGCAGCGCCACCCGAACCGGGCGCGTAGCGGGTGGCCATCTCGCCCTTCACCGACGCGAGCAGCATCTGCGCGACGTCGAGGACCTCGACCTCCGGACGGGCCTCGCCCTTGTCCTGCTGGGCGGTGAGCCCGTCGGACAGCATCACCCGGCAGAACGGGCAGCCGACCGCGATCTGGTCGGCGCCGGTGCCGACCGCCTCGACGGTGCGGTTGACGTTGATCCGCTCGCCGATGTTCTCCTCCATCCACATGCGCGCGCCACCGGCACCGCAGCAGAAGGAGCGCTCGGCACTCCGCTCCATCTCGACGTACTCCGCCCCGGGCAGCACCTGGAGCAGCTCGCGCGGTGGCGTGTAGACGCCGTTGTGGCGACCGATGTAGCACGGGTCGTGGTAGGTGATCGAGCGCTGGTGCGCGCCGGCGCCGTCGCGCACCGGGGTGAGCTTGCCCTCGCGCACCAGCCGGTTGAGCAGCTGGGTGTGGTGCACGACCTCGAGCTCGACGCCGAACTCCTTGTACTCGTTCTTGAGCGTGTTGAAGCAGTGGGCGCAGGTCGAGACGACCTTCTTGACCTTGTACTCCTGGAAGGTCTCGACGTTCTGCTGCGCGAGGCCCTGGAACACGAACTCGTTGCCGGCCCGACGGGCCGAGTCACCGGTGCAGGTCTCACCGGTGCCCAGCACGCCGAAGCTCACCCCGGCGATGTCGAGCAGCTCGGCGACCGCGCGGGTGGTCTTCTTGGCGCGGTCCTCGTAGGCGCCCGCGCACCCGACCCAGAACAGCCAGTCGACCTCGTCGAGGGACTCGATGCTCTCGCCCACGACCTTGACCTCGAAGTCGAGGCCCTTGGCCCAGTCCAGCCGCGCGTTGGGCGACATGTTCCAGGGGTTGCCGTTGTTCTCGAGGCCGCGGAAGAGCTGGTTGAGCTCGCTGGGGAAGTTGGACTCGACGAGCACCTGGTAGCGGCGCATGTCGACGATGTGGTCCACGTGCTCGATGTCGACCGGGCACTGGTTGACGCACGCACCGCAGGTGACGCAGGACCAGAGCACGTCGGGGTCGATGACGCCCGCGCCGCTCTCCGGCATGTAGAACCAGTCGTCGCCGGTGTCGCCGACCAGCGGGCGCTCGACCTCCTTGGTCAGGGTGTCGTTGCCCTCGAGGAGCGCCTCGCGCTTGCCCTCGTCGGCGAGGAGGTACGGCGCCTTCGCGAACGACGCGTCACGCATCGCCATGATCATCAGCTTGGGCGAGAGCGGCTTCTCGGTGTTCCACGCGGGGCACTGGGACTGGCAGCGTCCGCACTCCGTGCAGGTCGCGAAGTCCAGCAGGCCCTTCCAGGTGAAGTCCTCGACCGCGCCGACGCCGAGCTTGGCGTCCTCGTCGAGGTCGTCGATGTCGTCGAGCGTCACCGGCTTGCCGGCGGAGATCAGCGGCTTGGCGGCGCCCAGCGCCACCGGCCGTCGCGAGAAGAGCACGTTGATCGGCGCGACGAAGATGTGGAGGTGCTTGGAGTTCAGCACGAAGATGAGGAAGACGAGCATCACGCCGATGTGCAGCAGCAGGCCGATGCCGATCAGCGCGGTGCTGTCGGGGAGGACGGTGCCGAGCGCGTAGGAGACGAACGCGGCCTTGCCGTAGCCGCTGTCGCCGTCCGTGGCCTGGACCCGCGCCTCGACCGCACCGCGGAACAGGAACATCGTCCAGATGACGTTGAAGATCATGAACAGCGTGAAGTACGCCGGACCGAGGTGCGAGCCGAAGAACCGCGACTTGCGGCCCATCTGCTGGGGCTGGTTGCGCAGCCGGATGGCCCAGAAGACCACCAGGCCGAGCAGACACATCACCGCGATGAAGTCCTGCAGGAAGCCCAGCAGCGCCCAGTTGCCGAAGACGAACCAGCTCCACTCCGGGTTGCGCGAGAAGAGGACGGCGTACGCCTCGACGTAGACGGTGGCCAGGATGAAGAAGGCCCACATCACGAAGAAGTGCGCCGTGCCCGGCACGGTCCACTTGAGCAGCTTGCGCTGCCCGAAGACCTCGACCAGCTCGGTCTTCACCGCCCGGCCGATGCGCCCGGTGACGCCCTGGATCCGGTCCGGCGCGGGCTGACCGCCGCTGATGAGGCGGAAGAGGAACCAGACCCGCTTCCCGGCGATCGGGAGGGCGATCGCGGTCATCACGATCCCCAGGATCAGCACTGCACTCACTTGTAGCTCCCTGTCGGAAGTTGGTGTCGATGGCCGCTGGCGCGCGTCCAGCGAGCCTATTGCCGGACGAGGTCGTCGTCAGTCCGGCGGGCGTGTGAGAAGGATCTTACCGGTTGGTAACTTGGCTCAGGCGCGCAGCCCGACGACCCGGCCGGCGGGTGAGAAGCGCACCGTCACCCGCACCTTCGGGTCGCCGCCGGAGCGGGCACAGAAGGTGTACGTCGACCCCAGCCGCTCGTAGGGCTGCCCGACCGCCGTCATCACCTGGCGGGTCGTCATCCCGGGGCGGACCAGGTGACGGACGGCGCCGACCGGCTTGCGCAGACCGGGGTTGCGGCAGGAGTCCGGCGCGATCCCCTCGGCGCGCTCCCACATCTGGAGGTAGGCCTCCGCGCCACGCTCCATGTCGTCCTGGATCTGCGCCCCGTCCCCGGCGTGCTCGGCGTCCGCGACCTCGGTGAGGTCCTGGATCCAGTCGGGGTAGAGGCCGTACTGGGCGACGCCGTCGACGTTGATGTCGTAGACCCGCTCGCCGGCGTGCTGCTGGTCGACCGTCACCCCGCCGAGGCCGCGGAAGGGGTAGGTGACCGGGTTCGGCACGTCGGCCCCGCGGGGGTCACCCTGCGCACCGAGACCGTTCATGTCCGCGCCGTACCCGATGCCCCAGTAGTAGCGCGGGTCCGCCCACCCGACGTGGGTCCGCCACTTCTCCACGAAGCCCGTCGAGTCGCCGGCGTACGGCGTGATGAAGCCGCCCTCGCGGTAGATCCGCGGGTAGGCGTCCGGGGTCGACCAGGAGTGGCTCGAGATGACGCCGTGGTAGCCCATCTCGTCGATCTGGTCGAGCGCCGAGGTCCGCGCCTTCACGCTCATGTGGTCGGGGTCGAAGATCATGTGCTCCTGCGCGAGCTTGCGGATCGTGTACTCACCGAGCGTGGTGAGGCCGCGCGCGTTGCAGTGGTCCGGCGGCGGGTAGAGCGGCAGGGCCGGCAGGTTCGCCGGGCCGAACAGCTCGGCGACGGCTCCGAACAGCGCGTCCTGCTGGCCCGCACTGATGTCCGGCCCCGCGAGCTGGTTGTGGTCGTGCGCACCGGGGATGTCGGGGTCGCAGTGGCGCATGTCCCAGAAGGTGCCGGTCTCGAGGAAGTTCGCGGCGTTGACGGCGACGCCGACCTCGCCCTCGTCGCCCGCGATGCCGGACAGCGCGTTGTCGAACTTGTTGACGAGCTCCATCTGGCGGACGCCGAGCTTCTTGACCTCGTCGACCTGCGCCGAGATGTCGTCGACGTCGCAGGCCGGCACGTCACCCCCGGGCAGGGCCTTGAACGTGCAGCCGAACGGCACGCTGGTCTCGATGCCCATGATCACCGCGAGCTTGCCGGCGTTGATCACCTTCCGGGCCTGCCACGGGTTGTAGACGATCCGGTAGAAGCCCTTGCCGGGACCGCCGAACTGGGCGTCGATGTAGTCCTGCATGTCGTACATGTCCTGCGCCTGCAGGCGGATCGAGTCCATGTCGTCGCAGGAGTTGTGCTTGATCGGGTAGATCTTGCACAGCTGGTCGTTCTCGACCAGCAGGTTGACGAAGATCCGCTGGCCGCCGCGCCACGAGCGCTCGAGCCACCGGTAGTAGGTGCCCTCGTGGGTGAGGGAGTCCGGCGCCGGCCAGTCCTTGAACGTCGGCCAGCCCACCGGGTCGTGGTGCGGCTGCCCGGACAGGACCGACTCGAGCACGCCGCCGTACCCGCCCGTGGCGCTGTGGTCGGGGCAGTCCACCAGTGCGTACGGCGCGCCGAACGGGTCCCAGGGCTTGCCGCAGTGCGCGTCGCCGCCGAGGAACTCGAAGGCCATGCCGTGGGTGTGCGCGTCGACGTAGCCGCGGACCTCCTGGAACGGCGTGATGCCGGCGCGCGGTCGCCCGCGGACGTCGATCTGCGACTCGGGGTACGGCGTGCAGCCGGTCGCCCGGGTGGGCCGGAAGGTGCGGGCGCCGTCGACCGTGAGCGTCCCGGTGGCGTTGCGGAAGGAGTAGCGGCCCCCGCCGGCGGCCCGGATCTTCCACACCGTGTCGGCGGAGGGCTGGTCGGGCCGGTCGCCGCTCGCGACGACGAAGCGGCGGTCGGCGTCGTAGACGAGGTAGCTGCCGAGGTCGGTCGGCTTGAAGTAGAGCGGCTCGCCGCCGTCGGTGAGGGTGTAGCAGCCGTTGGCCAGCGCGTAGCGGTCCTGCGGGTGGAGCCGGCGCTTCTCCATCACCGGCGCCGTGGTCAGCGTCGGGTCGGGCAGGGCCCGCTCGCGCGCGACGTACCGGGCCGCGGCAGCCTTCTCGGCAGCGGTCGTGGGGTCGCGGGTGATCGCGCCGAGGTCGCCCGCGCGCGAGATCGCGTTCTTGTCCTTCGCGACGGAGGCCAGCGCGTCCTGCGCGTAGGCGTACCGCTGGTTGAGGCCGCCGGACCGCAGCCCCGCTGCCCCGCCGAGCGAGATCGCGACCGCGACGGCGGTGGTGCCGGCGACCGCGGCCCAGATCAGACGGCGGATGGTGGGTCGGTCGGTCACCGGCGGGACTCCTTCACGCAGCAGGTGCGGGTCCAACGAGCGGAGCGGGGTCGGGTGATGGTTCCCGCTCGGGTGCGGCGACGAACGCGGTCTAGATGGGTGGGGTCCAGGGGCCCTCAGGGCGCCGGGGTGACGTCCAGCCGGCGCCCGAGCCCGGCGACCGCGGCGAGGATCAGCAGGCCGCCGACGACGCCGACCGCCCCGAGCCGCTCGCCGAGGACCATCGCGGCGAGCACGGCGGCGGTGAGCGGCTCGAGCAGGGTGGCGATCACGGCCGAGCTGCCCGGAGCGGTCCGCAGGCCTGCGTAGAAGAGGAGGTACGCGAGCCCCATGGTGAGGACGCCGAGGTAGAGCAGCGAGACGCCGACGACCGGGTCACCGAGCGCCGCACCGCCGACGCCGGTGACGAGCGCGAGCGGGGCCAGCGCCACGGCGCCGATGGCGGTGCTGGCAGTGGCCAGGCTCAGCGGCGCGGTCGTGCCGGCGAGGTGGTGGCCCACCAGGGTCGTGAGCGCGTACGCCGTCCCCGAGCCGATCGAGGCGAGCACGCCCCACGTGGGGTGCGGGCCACCCGCCGAGCCGGCCGATGCGCTGACGAGCACCAGGCCGACCAGGGCGGCGGCCAGCACCAGCAGGTGGACGGCGTCCGGGGTGCGCCGCCGGCGCACGCTCTCGACGACGGTGACGATGACCGGGGCCAGACCGAGGCTGACGACCGTCGACACGGTCACGCCGACCGCGACCACGCCCGCGAAGTAGAGCGCCTGGTAGGTCGCGGTGGCGACACCGACGACGACCACGCCCCCCGGTCGTCGGCGCACCAGCTCGCGCAGCGTGCGGGTCTGCCGGGCGACGACGACCACCGCGAGGAGGAACACCGCCCCGATGAGCATGCGCCAGGCGCTGATCGTGACGACCGAGAGCGGCTCGGCGTCGCGGATGACCTGGACCGCCAGGCCGCCGGTGCCCCAGAGGACGCCGGCGAGGCAGATCTGGAGGAGGCCGATCCGCGCGTGCGTGGCGGTCAGGGAGGAGGACGGGGAGGGGGAGGTGGACATGGCTGTGCTCCTGGCAGGGGACCGACGAGGACCGACGAGGGTGGTGTCGGGAGCACGCCGCGGACGGCGGCTCCGGTCAGACGACCGGAGGCGGCAGGAGGCCGAGCTGCGTCACAGGGGTCACGGTCCGCATCGTGCCAGAACTCACGCGGCGGGCGCACCACCGATTCGCCTCGTGAGCTGTCCGGCGGTCCGGCGGACAGCGGCCGCGAGCGCCGCGGTGTCGGCGCCCTCGGGGAAGGTCACCGCCACGGCGGCGACCGGGTGCTGGTTGTGGTCGAGCACGGCCACCGCCACGCTGGCCAGTCCCGGTGTCACCTCGCCGTCCTCGACGGCGTACCCCCGCTGCCGGGTGTCGGTGAGGACCGCGCGGAGCTGGCTCGGCGTCCGCGGCCCGCGCCCGTGGCGGTCCACGAACTCCGCGGGGCCGGGGTAGAGCGCGCGCACCTGGCCGGCCGGGAGCCGGGCGAGCACCGCGCGGCCGCTGGCGGTCAGGTGCGCCGGGAGGCGGACCCCGACGTCGCTGACCAGGGGCGGGCGTCCGGGGGCGCGCTCCTCGATCACGTAGAGCACGTCGCGGCCGTGCAGGATCGCGAGGTGCGCGGACTGGCCGACCCGGTCGACGAGGTCGGCCAGCGGGCGGCGGGCGATCCGCTGCAGCGGCTCTTGGCGGGCGTAGCCGCTGCCGACCTCGAAGGCCGCGGGCCCGAGACCGAACCGGTGCTCGTCGACCAGGTGCACGACGAAGCCCTCCTCCACCATCGCGTGGAGCAGGTGGTACGTCGTGCTGCGCGGCAGCTCGCACGCGCGCATGATCCGGTCCAGCGGGACCGGGTCGGGCTGACCGGCCAGGAACCGCAGCACCCGCAGCGCGCGGGTCGCCGCGGGCACCTGGCTCATGGGCCCAGGGTGCCAGGTGTGGTCTCGATACGCCCGGTCGCGAGCTCGTTCCTCGCTCGCGCGGTCACTCGACCTTGCACCGGGTTCCCTGCCTTCGCGAGCTCAGGCAGGGAGGTGCTAAGCCTCGTGGCGCCCCTGCAGACGCGGCTGGTAGTCCTCGGACCGGTGGTCCACGTCGGGGTCGAGGGCGTCGGCGGTGCGCAGCGAGTCCTCCTGGTGCGCCTCCTCGACCTGCATCTCCTGGCGTGCCTCCGCTGCCTGCAGCTCCGCGCGCTCGGCCTCGGCCCGGGCGAGCTCGGCGCGCGCCTCGGCCGCGGCGGCCTCCTCCCGCGCGACGTCGACCGACCCCGACCGGGCCCGCGCCTCGTGGCGCAGCTCCTCGGCCTGGGCACGGCGGCGCTCGTGGCGACGCCGGCTCGACAGGTACGCGGCGACGGCGATGGCTGCGACCACGACGATCGCGATCACGATGATGGTGGTTGTCATCAGACCTCCCTGGTTACGGTCCCCCCGCCACGCGTACCCGGTCGGGCGCGTCGGCACGCCCAGCGACGCCGAGTCGGCGCGTCGTGCCCGCTCTGGGGTGCCGAGTCGGCGCGTTGTGCTCGCTCTGGGGTGCCGAGTCGGCGCGTTGTGCTCGCTCTGGGGTGTCGAGTCGGCGCGTTGTGCTCGCTCTGGGGTGTCGAGTCGGCGCGCCCGGCGCGGTCCGCCACGGGAGACGCGGACAGCCCGGGCAAGACGCGCCGACTCGACCCCTGCTCGCGTACAAGATGCGCCGACTCGGCAACCTCACGCGGGCAAGATGCGCCGACTCGGGCCCTCCTCAGCGCAGCGCGCGCTCCTGGCGGGCCGGGACCAGGGGGGCGGCGAGCACCGGGAACGCGGCGGCAACCGCGAACGTGGCGGCGTACCCGAGGTGGGGGACGGCCAGGCCGGCCAGCGGCGGGACGGCGGAGGCGGTGAGGAACTGGGCGGTGTTCTGCACGCCGAGGGCGCGTCCGGACCAGAAGGGTCCGGCGCGCTCGGCGACGGCGGTGAACGCCAGCCCGTTGTCGGCGACCGTCACGAGGGTGGCGACGACCACGAGGAGCACGGCGACGGCGAGGTCTAGCGCCGCGGCCAGCCCCAGCAGCGCCATGGTGGCCGCGGCGGCGAGCGCCACCCAGCGCAGCGGACGCATCCTGCTGCCGACGACGTCGGAGAGGTGACCCACGCCGATCCGGCCCAGGGCGCCGGCGACCTGGGCGACGGCCACCACGGTGCCGGCGGCCGCGGGCGCCCACCCGCGGTCCTGGACCAGCCACACCAGGGCGAACGTCCACACCAGGAACTGGGGGACGACGAGGAGCACCGAGACGGCGTGGATCCGGGTCAGGTAGGAGTCCTCGCGGTAGGGGTTGGCCGCCCGGGCACCGGCGTCGGCCGCTGGTCGCGGCGGGTCGACCACGACCAGGCCGACCACGACGGCCGCGAGGGCGCAGACGACGGTGGGTACGACGAGAGCTGCCGAGACGCCCGCGTGCGCCGCGACGGTGGCCATCGAGATCGCGGCGACGCCGACGCCGACCGGCTGGGCCATCTGCCGGATGCCCATCGCGAGGCCGCGGCGCTCGGGGGCGAACCAACCGACGACCACCCGCCCGCTGGCGGCGTTCGTGCTGGCCGCGGCGGCGCCGGCGAGCAGGAGAGCGACCGCGAGGGGTGCCGTACCCCGCGTCAGGGCTGCGGCGAGTCCGGCGAGGACCGTGCCCGCGAGTCCGGCGAGGAGGACGAACCGTTCGCCCCGGCGGTCGGTGACCGCGCCCCAGGCCACCAGCGTCAGCATCACGCCCACCGTCGGCGCGGCCGCCACCAGGCCGGCCTCGGCCAGGCTGAGCCCGCGGGCGTGCAGGGCGGGGATGAGGAACGCCGGCCCGTGCACCATCACGGCGGTGGCCGCCTGCGCCAGGGTGCTCGCCCCGAGCATCGCCCAGCGCCGGGCAGAGCCGACGGCGGCCGCGGTGGCGAGGGTCTGGGTCACCGGCCCAGTCAACGCCTCCGCGACCGCCGTCAGGCACCGCGTCTCGTCTGCTGGCCTGTGACGCCGGCCATGGCAGGCCGGCGCCGAGAGGCCGGGTCAGTGGCGGGTCAGTGGCGGATCGACGTCTTCGCGACTCCCAGGTCGATGACCGCGCCGCTGCCGTCGAGCAGCGTGATGCGCAGCGCGACGACCTTCAGCCCGCCGGGGATCTTCGAGACGACCTTCGGGTCGAGCTTGGCGACCCCGGGGATCTCGAGGGTCTGGTCGAGCGGCAGCTCCTGCGGCTCGCCGTTCGCCGTGATCGAGCCGATCTTGGTGCCGGCGGTGCTGCGCACCAGGCCGCCGCCGGCCTTGCGGATCACGGTCGCCTTGCCGACGACCGCGTCGACGACGAGCTGGCCGCCGCCGAGGTCCAGGCCGGCGATCGAGCCGCGCTCCCAGGCCTTGCTGCGGTGGGCGTACCGCTTGGCCCACTCCTTGGAGCTCACCGCCTCGGCGTGCAGGCCGCCGCCGAGGTCGACGTCGGCGTCGTCGCGGCCCAGGACCTTGCCGTTGGTGCCCTGGCAGGGCATCAGCGACACGGGGTTGCGGCCGCTGACGAGGACGCCGCCCAGGATCTCGGCCTCGGTGCCGGCCGAGTAGCCGCCGAACCGGCCGTGCTTGACCCCGGAGAGCGCCTGCGCCTTGCTGCGTGAGACGAACAGGTCGGTGCCGCTCGCGATCACCTTCACCCGCAGGGCCACGCCCCAGGCGGAGGCGCCGTTGCTGTTCTCGCGGTCGTGGGACTCCCCGACCGAGATCTTGGCCAGGCCGGGGACCTCGACAGGCTGCCCCGGCGTCGGGATGTCGAGCACCTGGGGGTCGCCGACCGGGGGCGTGAAGACGATCTTGCCGACGCTCGAGGTGGTCTTGGCGTGGAACCCCTGCGCGTCGTGCCACGCGTGCGACAGGGAGGTGACGGCACGGATGCTGAGCTTGCCGAGCGGAGAGTCGGCCAGCACGACCTCGGCCGTGGTGCTGCGGGCGTAGGAGTGCAGTGCGCCCTTCTTCTTGGCGGCCCAGACCCTCGTCGTCACCCCGGAGGCGGTGCCGGCACTCGGCAGGTCGGCCTCGGCGACCTCGTTGTGGTGCGAGACGCCCGGGACGACCGAGCAGCCGATGACCGAGAAGGCGGTCATGCCGGATCCGGCCGGGACCTGACCCCCGGCGAGCCGGGTGCCGTAGGCGCCGGCCTTGAGCGCGATGTCGGAACCGCCCGCCTTTGCGGCGTGTGCCGCGGGCGCGGTCGTCGCCGACGCTGCGGGTACGACGGCGGCGGCCGTGACCGCCGAGCCGATGAGCAGGGCCAGCGCCGGCGCGACCCGTGATGTGGTGACTCTCCTGGTGAACATGCTCCCTCTCCCGAACTCTTCACGGCGTTCCCCATGCCCCCGACGCCACGTCGTGACGTGCGAGTTCCCCCGCCCGTCGTGGGTCAAACGCCTCACCCGGCAGGCGGTTACTCACCTGTAGGGGTGGTCTAGGTCTCAGGTCTCGTATCCCAGACAGACGCGGGTCCGGTGATCTGGTGGCCGGGGCGGCCGCGCGCGCAGGATGACGGGCATGAGCTCGCCCAGGAACCCCGTCGTCGTCAGGACCGGTCCCGTGACGCCGGGGGAGCTGCTCGCGGTGGCCCGTGAGGGCGCCGGGGTCGTCCTCGGCGACGACGCGCTGGCCGCCATCGGCCGGGCCCGCGGGGTCGTCGAGGAGCTGGCGGCGGCCGAGACTCCGGCGTACGGGATCTCCACGGGCTTCGGCGCGCTCGCGACCCGGCACATCCCGACCGAGCGTCGCACCCAGCTGCAGCGCTCGCTGGTGCGCTCCCACGCCGCGGGCTCCGGCCCGGAGGTCGAGCGCGAGGTCGTGCGGGCGCTGATGCTGCTCCGGCTCTCGACCCTGGCGACCGGCCACACCGGTGTGCGGCCCGAGACCGCGCAGCTGCTCGCCGACCTGCTGACCCACGACATCACCCCGGTGGTCCACGAGCACGGCTCGCTGGGCTGCTCGGGCGACCTCGCGCCGCTCGCCCACTGCGCGCTGGCGCTGATGGGAGAGGGCCAGGTGCGCGACGCGTCCGGGGCGATGGTCCCGGCGGCCGGGGCCCTCGCCGCGGCCGGCCTCGCGCCGGTCGAGCTGGCCGCCAAGGAGGGCCTGGCGCTCATCAACGGCACCGACGGCATGCTCGGGATGCTGGTGATGGCAGTCGAGGACCTACGGGTCCTCCTGCGCACCGCCGACATCGCCGCGGCCATGTCGGTCGAGGCGCAGCTCGGGACCGACCGCGTCTTCGCCCCGGAGCTGCAGGCCCTGCGGCCGCACCCCGGGCAGGCGGCGTCGGCTGCGAACCTGGTCGCGCTGCTCGCCGACTCGGGCGTCGTGGCCTCGCACCGCGGCCCCGACTGCAACCGGGTCCAGGACGCCTACTCGCTGCGCTGCTCCCCGCAGGTGCACGGCGCCGCGCGGGACACGGTGGACCACGCCGCGCTGGTGGCCTCCCGCGAGCTGGCCTCCGCCGTCGACAACCCGGTGGTGCTGGCGTCGGAGGGACGGGTCGAGTCCAACGGCAACTTCCACGGCGCCCCGGTGGCCTACGTGCTGGACTTCCTCGCGATCGTCGCAGCGGACGTCGCGTCGATCAGCGAGCGCCGTACCGACCGCTTCCTCGACAAGGCCCGCAACCACGGCCTGCCGCCGTTCCTCGCCGACGACCCGGGGGTCGACAGCGGGCACATGATCGCCCAGTACACCCAGGCGGCGATCGTGTCGGAGATGAAGCGGCTCGCGGTGCCGGCCTCGGTGGACTCGATCCCCTCCAGCGCGATGCAGGAGGACCACGTGTCGATGGGCTGGTCGGCCGCGCGCAAGCTGCGCCGCGCCGTCGACGGCCTGACCCGCGTGGTCGCGATCGAGGTGCTGACCGCAGCCCGGGCGCTCGACCTGCGGGCGCCGCTGGAGCCGTCACCCGCGACCGGGGCCGTCGTCCGCCTGCTGCGTGCCTCGGGCATCGAGGGCCCCGGGCCCGACCGTCACCTGTCGCCCGAGATCGAGGCCGCCGTGGCCCTGGTCGCGTCGGGCGCCGTCCTGTCCGCCGCCGAGTCCGTGATCGGAGAACTGCGATGAAACACGTCCGTGCCACCCGTGGCACCGAGCTGACCGCCCGCTCCTGGCAGACCGAGGCGCCGTTGCGCATGCTGATGAACAACCTCGACCCCGAGGTCGCCGAGCGCCCCGAGGACCTCGTCGTCTACGGCGGCACCGGCAAGGCCGCGCGCAGCTGGGAGGCGTACGACGCGCTGGTGCGCACCCTCACCACGCTGGGTGACGACGAGACGATGCTCGTCCAGTCCGGCAAGCCGGTCGGCGTCATGAAGACCCACCGGTGGGCGCCGCGGGTGCTCATCGCGAACTCCAACCTGGTCGGCGACTGGGCGAACTGGGAGGAGTTCCGCCGGCTCGAGGAGCTCGGCCTGACGATGTACGGCCAGATGACCGCCGGGTCGTGGATCTACATCGGCACGCAGGGCATCCTGCAGGGCACCTTCGAGACCTTCGCCGCCGTCGCCGACAAGAGGTTCGGGGGCACGCTGGCCGGCACGATCACGCTGACCGCCGGCCTGGGCGGCATGGGCGGCGCGCAGCCGCTGGCCGTCACGATGAACGACGGCGTCGCGATCTGCGTCGAGTGCGACGACTCCCGCATCCAGCGCCGCATCGACCACCGCTACCTCGACGTCCGGGCCGCCTCGCTCGAGGAGGCCGTGTCGATGGCCGTCGCCGCGCGCGACGAGCGGCGTCCGCTGTCGATCGGGGTGCTCGGCAACGCCGCCGAGATGGTGCCGGCGCTGCTCGAGATGGGTGCGCCGATCGACATCGTGACCGACCAGACCTCGGCGCACGACCCGCTGTTCTACCTGCCGATCGGCGTGCCGTTCGAGGAGTGGGAGGCGCGACGCACCTCGGACCCGGCCGGGTTCACCAAGGAGGCGCAGGCGTCGATGGCGGCGCACGTGCGGGCGATGGTGGAGTTCCAGGACCGGGGCGCAGAGGTCTTCGACTACGGCAACTCGATCCGCGACGAGGCACGCAAGGGCGGCTACGACCGCGCCTTCGAGTTCCCCGGGTTCGTGCCGGCCTACATCCGCCCGCTCTTCTGCGAGGGCAAGGGCCCGTTCCGGTGGGCCGCGCTGTCCGGGGACCCCGCCGACATCGCCGCGACCGACCGCGCGATCCTCGAGCTCTTCCCCGAGAACGAGCGGCTGCGGAAGTGGATCACGATGGCCGGTGAGCGGGTGCACTTCCAGGGCCTGCCGGCGCGGATCTGCTGGCTGGGGTACGGCGAGCGCCACCTCGCCGGCCTGAAGTTCAACGAGATGGTGGCGACCGGCGAGCTCAAGGCCCCCATCGTCATCGGGCGCGACCACCTCGACTGCGGATCGGTCGCGTCGCCGTACCGGGAGACCGAGGGCATGCTCGACGGCTCCGACGCCATCGCGGACTGGGCGATCCTCAACGCGCTGGTCAACACCGCGTCCGGCGCGACCTGGGTGTCTTTCCACCACGGCGGCGGCGTCGGGATGGGCCGCTCGCTGCACGCCGGCCAGGTCTGCGTCGCCGACGGCACCGCCCTGGCGGCCGAGAAGATCGAGCGGGTCCTCACCAACGACCCCGGCATGGGCGTGATCCGGCACGTCGACGCCGGCTACGACCGGGCCGTCGAGGTCGCCCACGAGCGGGGTGTGCGGGTGCCGATGGCCGAGGCCTGACGTCTGCAGGTTTCCCCGGCTGACCGGGGATCCCTGGACTCAGTGGGCGTTGCAACACCCACGAAGTCCAGGGATTGCCCACGAAGTCACGGCGCCGGGGCCTCCGAAACGCTCCGTCGTCCGCCCCGGACGCCGGACCTCCCGCGGCTCTTCGTGTGGGGGTCGCGCGACCGGGCCCGTGGCACAGTGATCGCGTGACGACCCAGCCGGCTCGGTCCCGCGCCACGCTCACCGACATCAGCTCCCGCGCGTGGGAGCACCCCGCCGACCGCGGCGCCCTGGTCGCGCTGCGCAAGCTCAAGGGCTTCGACACCCTCCTCAAGGCGATGTCGGGCCTCTTCAACGAACGCGCGGTGCGCCTGGTCTACCTCGGCTCGGCGGTCCGTGCCGACGACCGCCAGTTCACCCGGCTGCACCGGCTGCTGAGCGAGGTCGGCCGGACGCTGGACGCGCCGGAGCTGCCCGAGCTCTACGTCATCACCAGCCCGGTGCCCGGCGCGCTGACGATCGGGATGAACAAGCCGTTCATCGTGCTCAACTCCGGCCTGGTCGACCTCCTCGACGAGGACGAGCTGCGCTTCGTGATCGCCCACGAGCTGGGCCACGCGATGAGCGGGCACGCGGTCTACCAGACGCTGCTGCAACGGATGATCATGCTCAGCGGCGTGCTCGCCGCCGTGCCCGCGGGCAGCCTCGGGCTGCGCGCGATCATGGCCGCCCTCTACGAGTGGTCGCGCAAGGCGGAGCTCTCCGCCGACCGCGCCGGGCTGCTCGCCACGCAGGACCCCGCCACCGCGACGCGGGTGCACATGCAGCTCGCGAGCGGCGGCCACCTCGAGGACCTCGACGCGACCTCGTTCTTCGCCCAGGGCCAGGAGTACGACGACTCCGACCTGCGCGACTCGGTCCTCAAGCTGCTGCTCATCGAGAACCGTTCCCACCCGTTCCTCGTCAGCCGCGCCACCGAGCTGCGGCGGTGGGTCGACTCGGGCGACTACACCCGGATCCTCTCCGGCGACTACCCGCGCCGCCAGGACGACGCGACGGCCAAGGTCTCCGACGCGGCCGCGGCCGCGGCGCGCAGCTACACCGAGACCTTCAAGCAGAGCCAGGACGCGCTCGGCAAGCTCGTGCACGACGTCGCGGGCGTGCTCGGCAGCGTCAAGGTGTGGCTCGACGAGCAGCTGCGCCGGGGGCAGGACTGACCACCCGGCCGACGACGGGGCTGGCGGGTCTGCTCGCCCGCTTCCCGGAGGGCTGGTCGGTGGCGACGCACGACGGCCGCCGGTACGGCGTCACGAGGACGGTCCGTGCCGGCGGCCGCGCGGTCGCGCTGTACACCGAGGCCCTCGACGGGTCGGACGTGGTCAGTGCCAACGCCTACCTGACGGGGGCCGGCGAGGAGCTGCGGCCGTGCGAGATGCCGGCAGCGAAGGTCCTCGCCTTCCTCGAGCGTGCGTGCCCAGAGCCTGCGCAGGTGCGCTAGTAGACCCTGCGCCGGGTGCCGCCGAGCGGCACCAGGTTGAGGATCAGGCCGACGACCAGCAGGATCGCCCCGATCGTGGTGAGCACCGGGATGCTCGCCACCAGGCCGATGATCAGCAAGATCAGACCCAGAATCACCATGGTTGTTGCTTCCTCCCTCGAATCGCCCCCGATCGAGGGGGTCCGTACCCGGTCGGGGGGAGGCAGCAAACCTCGCGGTGGATCAGCCGAGGGCCCGGACGGCCTCGTCGATCGCGAGGGTCCGTCGGGCGGACTCGACGTGGAGGTTCTCGACCATGCGGCCGTGGTAGGTGACGACCCCCGAGCCCTGCCCCGCCTCGAACGCGGCGATCAGCCCGCGCGCGTCCTCGACCGCCTCCGCCGACGGGGCGAACGCCTCGTTGGCGCCCTCGACCTGTCCGGGGTGGATCAGCGTCTTGCCGTCGAAGCCCATCTCGCGGCCCTGGCGGCACTCGGCCAGGAAGCCGTCGGTGTCCTTCACGTCGTTGTAGACGCCGTCGAGGATCGCGATGCCGGCGGCGCGCGCGGCGAGCAGGGCGGTGTGGAGGCTGGGCAGGATCGGGGCGCGCCCGGGCACGTGCTCGGCGTACAGCTCCTTGACCAGGTCGTTGGTGCCCATCACGAAGGTGCTCAGCCGCTGCGACGCGCGCGCGATCGCGAGGGCGTCCAGGATGGCGCCGGGGGTCTCGATCATCGCCCAGAGCGTCGTGTGGTCGGGGGCGCCGTGGCGCTCGAGGGCGTCGACCAGTCCGCGCACCTCGTCGGCGCTGCCCACCTTCGGGACGACGACAGCGGCGGGCCCGGCCTGCGCCGCGGCCTCGAGGTCGGCGTCGTGCCACTCGGTGCCGATCCCGTTGACGCGGATCGTGACGGTACGGCGGCCGTACTCGCCGCTCGCCGCGGCTGCGCACGCGGCCTCCCGTGCGGCGGGCTTGGCGTCGGGGGCGACGGCGTCCTCGAGGTCGAGGATGAGCCCGTCGCACGGGATCGACTTCGCCTTCTCCAGCGCACGCTCGTTGGAGCTCGGCATGTAGAG
>JACJWV010000026.1 GCA_020636915.1 Nocardioides sp. | reverse complement strand
CAGTGGCCAGCGCTGCATGAGCTCCGACGCGCCGCGGGTCGAGGGCGACTGGGTCGGCACCTGCCCTGCCGGCCACCGGGTCACCCGGCACCGCCGGCCGGAGCGACCCAGCTCGTGCCCGACCTGCTCGTCGACGTTCAGCGTCGACCACCTCTTCGGCTGGACCTACCGCGGGGCGCCCGCGGCCATGACGGCCGGCTACCGGGCGGACCTCGCCCGGCTCCGGGCCCGCGCCGCCGAGCAGGCCGAACAGCTGGACCTGACGGTCCCGGTGCGGCTGGGTGACACGCTGCAGATCAACGCGCCCGGCAGCAAGTACGACGGGGTGCGCGGCACCCTGGTCAAGCGCGGCCGCACGCGCTACCACCTGCGGGTCGGCCGGGCCGTGATGACCGTGCCGTTCGAGATGACCCGCTTGTCGGTCTGATCCCGGCGGGAGCGACCACCCGGAGCGGGGGAGGCGGGGCGGCGCCGAACGTCCCAGAGTGACCGGTGGTACCCATCAACGAGGAGCTCTTGCGATGTCAGAAGACAACAACACACCCGACCTGGAGATCATCGGAGCCGCCGTGACCGACGGCGCCTACACCCTGCTGGTCGCCGACTTCAACGACACGGACCTGGCCTGGGAGGCCTACGAGGCCCTCAAGGAGGCCGAGGACGGACGCACCGTCGAGATCGAGGGCGTGCTCGTGGTCACCCGCTCGGCCGACGGCAAGCTCGAGGTCCAGAAGGCGACCGACCACAGCACCAAGTCCGGCCTCAAGTGGGGCGTCGTCGGCGGCATCGCGCTGGGCGTGATCTTCCCGCCGTCGATCCTCGGCAGCGCCGCGGTCGTCGGCTCCGCGGGGGCGCTCGCCGGCAAGCTGCGCCAGCGCCACCACCACAAGGAGCTCGAGGGGCAGCTCGAGAACGCCATCGAGCCCGGCCACTCCGGCCTGCTCGCCCTGGTGTCCGACCCCGGAGCGGTCAAGATCCAGCGGGCGCTCGAGCGCGCCGAGCGGATCGTGGCGTCCGCCGTCGACAAGGTCGAGGCCGACGACATCAAGGCCGCGGCCAAGGAGGCGCAGGAGACCGACGCCTGAGACGTTGCCACGACGAGTCGTGTGCCTGGGCACGCGCCAGAGCGCGTTGCCAGGCACACGACTCGGGCCACGCTCGCCGTACTCACCGGTAACCGCACGCTCCCTGCCTCGTTGATCCCGGCATCACGACCTGCAGGGAGGGATGCACCGTGCGTCGAAGGATCGTCATCGCCGGGATCGCGGCCGTCGTCGCGTCGACCGCCACGCTCGCGCCCGCCGTGGCGCCGGCCGACGGGGCGGACACCGCGAGCACGCTGGTGCGGCCGAGCAAGGACCCGTTCTACCGGTACGACGGCGCGAAGCCGCTCCGGAAGATCGCGCCGGGCACCCCGTTGAAGACCCGCGAGGTGACGGTCGGCCTCGACACCAACGAGACCCCGCTCCCGGCCGAGCAGATCCTCTACCGCACCAGCGACATGCGCGGGAAGCCGGTCGCGACGGTGACCACCGTGATCCAGCCGGTGACCGGGACGGCGGCGCCGCGGCTGGCGGCGTACCTGAGCTTCTACGACGCGCTGTCGACCAAGTGCAACCCGTCGTACACCCTGCGCGGCGGCAACCCCGGGGCGCCCAACCAGCAGACGGCGCAGGTCGAGCAGGGCGTGGTCCAGGCGCTGCGCGCCGAGGGCTACATCGTCACCGTGCCGGACTTCGAGAACCAGCGGCTCGACTACGTCGCCGGCCCCGAGTCGGGCACCAGCACCCTCGACGGGATCACCGCGACGATCAAGGCGCTCGAGCTCGACGAGGCGACGCCCGTCGCGATGATGGGCTACTCCGGCGGCTCGATCGCCGCGGACTGGGCCAGCGAGCTGCAACCCCACCATGCGCCGTCGATGAACCTGGTCGGCACCGCGATGGGCGGCGTGCCGGTGGACCTGCGCCACAACCTGCCCTACATCGACGGGACGCCCGAGTGGTCCGACGTGATCCCCGCGGCGATGATCGGCATCAGCCGCGCCAACGGCATCGACCTGAGGCCCTACCTCTCGAGGTGGGGTCGCAAGGTCGCGCGGACCCTGTCGCACCAGTGCATCGGCGAGTTCTCCGGCGAGTTCCCCGGACTGACGATCAAGCGCCTGATGAAGCCGAGGTACGCCGACCTCCTGCAGGTGCCGGTGTTCCGGCGGCTGATCAACCGGCTCGTCATGGGTTCGGTGCCCGGGCATCCGAGCGCGCCGATCTACCTGGTGGCCGGCAACTCCGACGGCACCGGCGACGGCGTGATGATCGCGGCCGACCAGGCGGCGCTCGCGGCGGAGTACTGCCGCCAGGGCGTGCCGGTGCAGTACCAGGAGATGCAGGGCCTCGACCACACCAATGCCGGCGCGCTGTTCCTGACCAGCGCGATGCCGTGGCTGGCGTCGCGGTTCGCGGGCGTGCCGGCGCCCAGCACCTGCGCGGGCTGAGCCAGCCCGGGGCGCTGCCCCACCCCACGACGCTCCTTCACCCCTTTGGTCGGACCTGAGGCCCGATCGGCGCGGGCTGCGATACCCGTAGCCCGAAGTGGGCATCCTGTCTGCGGGGACAGGGAGGAGAAACGTCGTGCGGCCTTCTGGGCTGGCACGCGGGACTGTCCTGCGCGTGAGCGTGGTGAGCCCGTTCCCGCTGGTGCGTACCGGCGTCCACTCGCTGCTCGAGCGGGAGGGCCTGACCATCGAGTGTGGTGATGACGGAGCGGCCCGGCCGGACGTCGTCGTCCTCGACCTGGTCAGCCTCGACCGCGACGACGGAGCCGGGCTGGAGCACACACGATGGGCCGGGACTCCGGTGGTCGGGCTGGTGCCTTTCGAGCGCGACGACCTCGCGCGCAAGGCGCGAGAGCGCAACGTCGGCGCCGTCGTCCCGATCTCCGCGACCTCGTCGGACCTGCTGCGCGCGATCATCCGCGTCCTGGCCGCCAGCGAGGCGCAGGCGCCCGAGCCCCCTGCTGACCGACCCGCCACCTTGACGGCACGCGAGGAGCAGATGGTGCGGATGATCGCGGCGGGCCACACCAACGCCGAGATCGCGGCCGAGCTCTACCTGAGCACCACGACCGTGAAGTCCTACATCCGCTCGGCCTACCGCAAGCTCGGCATCACCCGCCGGGCCGAGGCGGTGCGATGGGCGATCGACCACGGCGTGGTCGACCGTCCACCACCCCCGAGCTGACGGGCCTGTGGAGAGAGGCGGGCGACCGTCCGCGGGCTGTGGTTGTGTCTCGCCCCAGACCACACGGGGTGGTCCTTGCTCGGGAGGTAGAGACATGCCTGCACATGCACGCGTACGGCGGCTCGCCGCTGCCGTGGGGGTGGCGCTCCTGCTGCCGGCCGGTGCGGCCACGGCCACGTCGGCGCGGGGGTCGACGGACGGCACGCCGGGGTCGCGCGGGATCGGCGATCCCTACTACGCCGACTACGGCAACGGGGGGTACGACGTCGAGCACTACAACATCCAGGTCGCCTACCGGCCGCGGACCGACCGGCTCAGCGGCACCACGTGGATCCGCGCGCACACGACGCAGGCGCTCTCACGCTTCGACCTCGACTTCGTGCTGCCGGTCTCGGGCGTCCGCGTCAACGACCGGCCGGCGTCGTACCGGCAGGACGGGCACGAACTGGTCGTGACCCCGGCTCGGGCGCTGCGGGAGGGCCAGGCGATGACGGTGCGGGTGACCTACGCCGGCGTGCCGTCCCGGGTCCGGTCCGAGGGCGTGAAGCCGTGGATCCGCAGCCACGCCGGGGCCGTGGCGGTCGGGAGGCCGGAGATCGCGGCGTGGTGGTACCCCGCCAACGACCACCCGCGCGACAAGGCGACCTACGACGTCCGGGTCACCGTGGCCGAGGACCTGGAGGCGGTCGGCAACGGGATCCTGGTGTCCAGGCACACGCACGCGAAGCACACCCGGCACGCCACGCGCACCTGGCACTGGCGCGAGGCCGACCCGATGGCGCCGCACGCGTCGTTCGTCGTGGTCGGCCAGCTCGACCTGACGCGCACCCGTGTCGACGGCCACCCCGTCGTGACCGCCGTCCCACCCGCCGGGGGACGGGTGGTGCGGTACGCCGCGGCCGACGTGGCCAGGACGCCGGAGGTCGTCGCGTTCGAGGCCCGGCAGTTCGGGTCCTACCCCTTCGACGCGATGGGTGGCGTCGTCGCTGCCGCAGGCTCCGTCCCCGCCGTGGGCAACCAGACGCGGCCCGTCTACGCGCGCCGGTCCTGGCGCGACGGGCCCAACATCTACGTCGTGGTGCACGAGAACGCCCACCAGTGGTTCGGCGACTCGGTGTCGGTGGAGAACTGGCGTGACTCCTGGCTCAGCGAGGGCTTCGCGTCCTGGGCCGAGTGGCGCTGGTCGGAGCGGCACGGCGACGGCGACGGCCGGCGGCTCTTCCGCGCCGCCTGGGACGACCACGCCCGCGACCGCGACTTCTGGCGCGTCGCCATCGGCGACCCCGGTGCCCACCAGGAGGCCGGCATCGCCGTCCTCGACCGGGGCGCGATGGCACTGCAGGCGTTGCGCACCCGCATCGGCGGGCCGGCGTTCTTCTCGGTCCTGCGCCAGTGGGCAGCCGAGCACCGCCACGGCAACGCCTCGATCTCCGACTTCGTCGCGCTGGCGGAGGAGGAGTCGGGGGAGCGGCTCGGGCCGTTCTTCGACGCGTGGCTGCACGCGCGGCAGCGTCCCGCGCCGACCGAGGCGAACGGGTTCCCGCGCGGCTTCGACGCGCGCCCGGCGCGACCCGGATCGGCGGGGACAGCACGGGTGCCGGCCTCGTGGGAGCAGATCCGCCGCAACCACGCGCTCCTGGCGATGGGCAGCTCTACGGGCGGCTAGTCGCGGGACCCGAACGCGCGCAGGGCGATGGCGGCGACGATCAGGATGGCGATGATCGCGATCGTCCAGGTCGCGGCGGTCATGCGGTGGTCCCGGCTGCGTCGTGGGTGGTCGTCATCGATCCATCCTGGCTCGCGGGTGGTGACGCACGAAGCGGCCCGTGGCTCCCCGGTCGAGTGGGGTGCCACGGGCCGCTGCTCAGGTGGTGGTTTCGAGGCTCGGCGAGAGCGGAACAAAGGCGCGCCTGGGCGTGGGCGACCTGAAACCTGAGGGCGCAGAGTCGATCGGCAGCGCTGCTGAGAGTCGGTTGCTGGCATCTGTGGCCGGGCAGCGTTCGCGTTGCCAGCGGACCGGTTGTTCCTGGCGGCGTTGTTCGCCGACCTTTCGCGGGTCGGCCCTCATCCCGGGCAGGTGACGCCCGTGATCGTGGCGCTGTATGCCCCCGACCGTGAAGCGTCGACGTTGACCTGACCTGCGGTGGAAGGCGGCGTGGTACCGTCGACGGAAGGCTTGATCCGACGTTGACCTATGGCGCCGACTGGCGGAGCGACCGTCCGCAGCGGATCTTGGTGTGCGAGGTGATCACCAGAAACCGGCGCGGTGGCCGAACGCGCCCGCGCTGACTCACCATCCTGACGACGCGGTCGCCGTCAGGACACCGTGACCCACATCGCCCAGATCCGCTGGCGAGGTGCCCGACGAGATCGCCACCGAGTGCACCGGCTGGCGGGTGACGGGCAGGACTACGACAAGGCAAGCCGCGGATCGCGACGACCCGGCCGCCGCGACGGCTGGCTCCGCGCTGCTCAACGCCGGCACCAAGATGCCAGGTGGGCTGAGGCGATCGAAAGGCTGGCGAAGCCGGCTGGGCGTCGCGCGCTGGCCCGCGGGACGTCAGGCCAGCCGAGACCTGATGGCAGACGGCGGTGGCGGGCGCACGACCGCGCCGGACCGATCTCGACCGACACACGCCACGCACAAGACCCGGAGCGGCAGGACGGCTTCAAGCCCGGTGAGCCGACCTGACGTCGTAAGCTACCAGACCCGGCTGCAACCGACGCCAACGTCGGCGACTGGTACCACGAACGGTGCCGAGGACCACCCGTCCGCACTGGCCTACGCCACCGCATGCCCACCCGGCAGAGTGACGCCGCTGCTGCCCTGGCATCAAGCCGCGTCCAGGACGGATCACCATCACGACTTCGTCCACTGACCAGCACCGCACGTGGCCCCGAACCCGGCAGATCACCAGGACCCAGGCCGTGCGGATCGCCTCGGGTCTGCGCGTGCACGACCGCCAACAAGGCGATCGAAATCCTCACGATCTACCCAACGCGCACCGCGCGCGCCACAGGGTTCAAACCACCATGGCGCCCGATGGTCGAACGCTCCATGGCTCACCCGCGGCGCCCGCGCGTGCTACCGAGGGTGAAGAACAACTGGCTCACCACCGCGTCGCCGCCTCAACCTGCGCCGACTCACCAGACTCACCGTCCAGACGAGACCTGGTCCCACCGCGACAGGCACGCCCTGGACCGGCCAGCGCCACAACGGCACAGAGGCGGCGATGCGACCCCGTCTCGCAACCCACAGCGCCAACCCAACCGCCACCTCGACGGCCAACCTGTAGCGCTCCAACGCCGCCAAACCACAACTCCAGCGCCACCAAAGACGCCTTGTTCAGCAGTCTCCTAGCGCGCCTCGCACCTCGACCACCGGCTCACTGCACCGCGTCGAGGGCGTCGACGACGCCCTCACCGAAGTAGCTGTTGTCCGAGGCCGGGCCCACGCAGGGTGCACCGGCGGTCGCGGCGGTGCAGGCCTTGTCGTCGGCGTGGGCCCGCAGCTTGGCGAGCATGGTGGCCGGCGACCAGGACGGGTGGGCGGACTTCATCAGCGCGAGCACGCCGGCGACGTGCGGAGACGCCATCGACGTACCGCTCTTGAGGCCGTAGCCGTTGTTGTTGACGATCGTCGACAGGATCCGCGAGCCGGGGGCGGCGACGTCGATGACGCCGAGACCCCGGTTGGAGAAGCCCGAGAGGCGGCTCTCGGTCGAGCCGGCCGGGAACTGCTCCATCGACGAGACGGTCACGACGCCGTCCAGCTCGGTCGGGATGTCCTGGCAGTCGTTGTTGATCGTCCGGTCGACCGGCGTGCCGTCGTCGGGGCTGGTGCTGTCGGTCGTCTTGTTCGCCAGGTCGTACGACGCGTTGCCTGCCGCGGCCGCGGAGACGACGCCCTTGTCGATGGACCACTGCACCGCGCGGTCGACGGCCAGCTTGGCGGCGGCCTGGTCGGGCTGGTCGGAGCAGTAGAACATGAACGGGTCGACGTAGTAGCTGTTGTTGGTGACGTCCATGTGGTGCAGCGCGGCCCACATGAAGCCGCACACGGCGTACTCGGGGTAGATGAACCCGTCGTCGTTGACGACCTTGACCGACGCCATCCGCACGTTCGGCGCGACGCCGACGATGCCGACGCCGTTGCGGGCCGCGGCGATGGTGCCGGCGACGTGGGTGCCGTGGTCGCTGGTGGTCGGGTACCAGCCGGTGGCCGAGCGGTCCGGGCGCCCGGCGTCGCTGCAGTTGACCGAGTCCGCGGTGTCGATGTTGGCGACCAGGTCCGGGTGGTCGGGGTCGATGCCGCTGTCGAGGACGCCGACCAGCACGCTCCGACTGCCGTCGGTGATCTCGTGGGCCTGGTCGGCCTTGATCATCCGCATGTCCCACTGCTCGCCCTCGCGCGGGTCGGGCGTGACGGCGGACGTGCGCTTGCTGACGTCGCGGCGCTTGGCGCGGGCGTCGACGGGCGTGCCCTCGGTGACGGGCACGGTGCGCGTCGCGCCGACCGAGTAGAGCGAGCCGCGGGCCTCGTCCTTGACGTCGTCGCGGAACGTCGACGAGGTGCTGTGGGCGACCACGACGCCGATCTGCGGCCAGGTCTGCACGACCGTGCCGCCGGCCTCGGTCACCGCCCTCTCGACGCGGTGGACCTGGTTGGCGTTCGTGGTGCGCGCGTTGAGGAGGTAGCTGGAGACGACGCCGTCGGGCGTCGCGATCGGCACGGGCGTGGACGTCGGCTGGTGGTGGGGCGGCTTCGCGGTGGCGCCGGGGCTCGTGACGGAGACGAGCGCGGCGGCCAGGACGCCGGCGGCCGCGGTGGCGACCGTCGCGGGTCGCCGCATGGACATACGGACCATGGTGGATCCTTCCCGAGAGTGGTGTGCACGCGCCCGGTCGGGGCGCAGGTGCACCATCCAACATCGCGATCCGCGGTCTGAGAAGAGCCTCTCCGAGAAAGTTTCGGTCGGCACGTATCTGCAGAGCGCCGGCCCCTTCCTGACGGGCATTGGCGACACATCGGGTGTCGCCGAACTCATGGAAGGAACACCGATGAACGAGCGTTTCGACGACTTCGCCGACCTGGAGCTGGCCGAGGAGGACCTCGCGCTGGTCGTGGGCGGCATGCGTCCGAACTCGGACAAGTCGAGCAAGGTCTGTGACGTGGGCGGCGGCTGCTGGCCCGACACCGACTTCTGATCCGGCTCCACGATCACGGCCGGCGTCGGGTGGGTGGTCCCACGGGGGACCACCCACCAGGACGTCCGTGACACCCGACCGCCCGAGCGCCACGACCTCCCGAGGCCCGCCATGACCATCGCGATCGCCAGCATCGCCCACGACTCCCACGCCACTCGCGTCGAGCAGATCCTCCGCGGGCGCGGCCAGCGGGTCGTCCGGATCGACCACACCCGCTTCACCCGGCCGGCGACCGCAGCCGTGCGCTACGGCGCCGACGGCCTGACGTTGGCCCGCTGGCGCGACGGCGCCGACCCGGTCGACCTGACCGACCTCACCTCGCTGTGGTGGCGGCGCCCCGGACGCCCGACGTCGGCGCTCGCCGACCCCGTGGCCGCGGCGTTCGCGACCAGCGAGAGCAGCGACTTCCTCGACGACCTCGCCGGGCTCGACCTGGTCCCGCAGCTGCCCGGCCCGCGCGACGCCGTACGCCTGGCCTCCCGCAAGGCGCGCCAGCTCGCCCGCGCTGCGGCGCTCGGCTTCGAGATCCCGCCCACGACCATCACCAACGACCCCGACGAGCTGCTCGACTTCGCCGCCGACCACGGCGCGCTGCGGCTGGTGTCGAAGCAGGCCGGGTTCACCGAGCTGGCGGTGCCCGCAGGCGCCGTCGACAACGTCGATGCCTGGGTCCGCTACACCGAGCGCATCACGCCCCGCGACCTCGCGCACGCCGAGGCGCTGCGGCACTGCCCGATGATCCTGCAGGCCGAGGTCCCCAAGCGGCTCGAGCTGCGCGTCACCGTCGTCGGCGACCGGGTGCTCGCCGTGGCCATCCACTCCCAGGAGAACCCGCGCACCAGCCTGGACTGGCGGCGCTACGACGACCGCGCCACCCGCCACGAGCGCGTCGAGCTCCCGGACGACGTCGCCGAGCGCTGCCGGGCGTGGTGCCGCCTCGAGGGCCTGCGCTACGCGGCGTTCGACCTCGTGCTCACCCCCGACGGTCGCCACGTGTTCATCGAGGTCAACCCCAACGGGCAGTACCTCTGGCTCGAGGACCTCACCGGCGTGCCCATCAGCGCCGCGATCGCCGACGAGCTCAGCCGTCCCACGCTCACCCACCCCAGCCCCGCCGAGGAGGCACTCCCGTGCACGCGCCCGTGACGACCGGCGTCGTCGACGACGTCCTGTCCCTGCTCACCGAGCTCGCCGACCGGCAGGTGCCGCCCGCCGAGGCCCGGGCCCGGATGGCAGCCGTGGCCGACCGGCACCCCGACGTACGCGTCGACCTGGTCTGGGACGCCGAGCCCTACGGCGGCATCCACTACGACGCCCTGCTCCGCAGCGACGGTCGTACGACGTCGCTCTCGGTCACCCCGGCCGACGACCCGGTCCCGTGGCCGCTGCGCGGCGCCCAGCGGGTCGGCGACACCGTGCTCGTCGAGGTCGACCAGGAGCGGCTCACCATCGACGACGCGGTCGCCCACCTCGACGCCCTCGACGAGGGTGCGGGCGCGGGCATCGCCGAGCGGCTGGTCGACGTGTGCCTGGTGCGCGACGAGATCGACCGCCGGGCCGCGGCCTTCTCCGACGCGGAGACCGACGCGGCCGTCGCGGCCTACCGACGGCACCTGGGCGTCGAGGACGATCGCGACCTCGAGCTCTGGTGCCGCACCCGCGGCCTGGGCCCGGAGGCCTTCCCCGGCACGGCCGTCGCGCACGTCGTGTACGCGCGCCTGCGCCGCGACGGGGTCGGCGGCGTGCCGCTCGCCGACTGGCTCGCCGCCCGCCGGCGTACCGCCGCGATCCGCTGGCACTGGCAGGTCGGCGCCACGCACGGGGGCCGGCGATGAGCCGGGTGCGGTTCGTCTTCCAGATGACGAGCACCGAGTGCGGTCTGGCCTGCCTGGCCATGGTCGCCGGGGCGCTGGGACGCCGGACGACGCTCGCCGCGCTGCGCGAGCGGATCGAGGTCGGGCGCGACGGCGTGAGCGCGCTCGCCCTGGTCGCGGCGGCGGACTCGCTCGGGCTGCGCGCCCGCGCGGTCGCCGCGCCGGCCGAGCGGCTGGCGGACCGGTCGCAGCCCTGGATCGCGGTCTGGGAGGACAGCCACTTCGTGGTCGTGCAGTCCCTCGGGCCGCGGCGGGTCGACGTGCTCGACCCGGCGCGCGGGCGGCGGCGGATGAGCCGCGAGGAGTTCGACGCCGGCTACCAGGGGATCGCCCTGCTCTTCGAGGCTGTCCCGGGTGCGGTGGTCGAGGACGTGCCGCGCAGCCGCGTCGGCGCCGCCTGGCGGCCGCTGCGCGCCGAGGCCCGCCGGGCTGGCGGGATCTTCCTGGCCCTGGTCGCCGTCACGGTGGTCGCTCAGCTGCTGACGCTCGCCGGGCCGTTCCTGATCGGTCGGGCGGTCGACGAGCTGGGCGGCTCTGCGGCCCAGCTGCCGACGACCCTGGCCCTCGGCGTCGCGGGCGTCGTCGTCGCGACCTGGCTGGTGGGTGCGGCGCGAGGGATCGCGTCGGTGCGGCTCCAGCAGCGGCTGGACGAGCGGCTCGCGCCGGGGTTCTTCGGCCACCTGCTCTCGCTGCCGCACCACGAGCTCGAGCGCCGCGGCACCGGCGACCTGATGGGCCGGATGGAGAGCCTCACCCTCGCCCGGCTGGCGCTGACCGGCCAGGTGGTCGGGGCGCTCCTCGACGCGGGGCTGGTCGTGATCGCCTGCGTGGCCCTGTTCACCGGCTCGACGTCGTTCGGCCTGGTCGTGCTGGCCGCGATCGCCCTCCAGGTGGTGCCCCTCGTCGTGCTCGCCGGCCCGCTCCACGAGTCGACCAGCCGCGCCGCGATGTGCGAGGGCAGCGTGCACGGCTTCACCGCCGAGTCCCTGCAGGGCATCGCGACGGTGAAGTCGATCGGGGCCGAGGACGCCGCGCGGCAGCGGTTCGCGCTGCTGGCGGCGGACCGGCGGGCCGCCGAGACCCGGCGCGACCGGCTGGCCGCCCGCGTCGAGACCGTGCTCACCACCGTCCGCTGCGCGACGCCGCTCGCGATCCTGCTGCTGGGCTTCCCGGCGGTGGCGTCCGGGGAGCTGGCCGTCGGCGCGCTGGTCACCGCGGTCGGGCTCGCCACGGCCGCCGTGCTCCCGGCCAGCGGCTTCGTCTCCGGTGCCCGCGCCGTCCAGGCCGCCCACAGCCACCTCGTCCGCCTCGCCGACATCTGGGCGCTCGCCCCCGAGGTCGACGCCGGCGAGGTCGAGCTCGAGGGCGCGGTGGAGCTGCGGGGGGTCGGCCTGCGCTACCCCGGCAGCGCCGCGTGGGCCCTCGAGGACGTCTCGCTCCGCATCGCGCCGGGGGAGCACGTCGCCGTCGTCGGTCGCTCCGGCAGCGGCAAGAGCACGCTGGTGAAGGTGCTGGTCGGGCTGCTCGCGCCCTCGGCCGGCGAGGTCCGGTACGACGGTCGCCCGGCGTCGTCGCTGAGCCTGCCCGGCCTGCGGCGCGCGATGGGCGTGGTGCTGCAGGAGGTCTGGCTGTTCGCCGGCACCATCCGCGACAACATCACCGTCGAGCGGCGGCTCACCGACGACGACGTACGTCGCGCGGCGGCGCTGGCCGGGATCGCCGACGACATCGAGGCGCTGCCGCTGGGCTACGACACGCGCCTGGCGGACGGCGGCGCCGGCATCTCCGGCGGGCAGCGGCAGCGGATCGCGCTCGCCCGGGCGCTCGCGCACCGTCCGCGCGTCGTGGTGCTCGACGAGGCCACCAGCCACCTCGATGCCGTCAGCGAGGCCCGGGTGGCCGACTCGCTGGTGCGGATGGGCGTCACGCGCATCTCGGTCGCCCACCGGCTGAGCACCGTGCGGCACGCCGACCGGATCGTCGTCGTGGAGCAGGGCCGGGTCGTCCAGGTCGGCAGCTACGACGAGCTCGCTGAGGTGCCGGGGGTGTTCCGCGACCTGGTGAGCGCGCAGCTGAGCGAGCCGGCGCCGGAGCTGGTCTGACCCGTCACTCCGAGGCGCGTCAGCTCCAGGCCTCGACGGCCTGCTCGAGGTTGAGCGCGATCGCTGCTGCTGCGAAGTGGTGGTCGCCCCCGGACCGCTGCGCGTCGACGACGCGGTCGTGCAGGTCGGTCACGGCGCGGCGGGCCCCGTCGGTCTCGTGGGAGCCGCGCAGCAACCCCGCGACGGACTGTAGCGCCGCAGCGGTCGCCGCCCTGAGGTCGGCGGCCACCGGGTCGTCACGACGGATCTCGGCGCGCTGGTCGGCGACCAGGGCGATCACCTCGTCGACGCAGCCGGCGAGGCTCTGCAACGCCCGCTCCTGGCGGTCGTGGCGGTCGACCAGCTCGGACCAGCGGGCGGCCTTCCAGTTCGCGCGCCGGGCGTCGCGCGCCTGGTCGACGAGGACCTCGGCGTCCCGCGCAGTCCGCTCCAGGGTGCGCCGGAGCTCGTGCCAGTCCTTCTCCCCGAGGAGCTCCTGCTCCAGCGCCTGGGCGAGCGCGTCGAGCTGGTCGGCGAGCTCGGCGCGCAGGCGGTCCTGGGCGATGGCAGCCGGAGTGAGGGGGAGCTGGGGGAGCACCAGGTCGACGGCGACGCCGACCAGCGCACCGAGAGCCGTCAGGCCGCCGTACGCCGCGGTGTAGCCGACCGGGTCGCCCCGCCCGGCGATCATCACGAACATGGCCGCGAGGGGCACCCACCCGCTCATCGCGCCGGCGACGCCGGACGCGCCGACCAGGCTGCCGACGACCACCGCCAGGCCGAGGGGCAGCGGCTCGGGGAGGGGGACGACCTGGACGGCGAGCGCGATCCCCGCGCCCAGCAGGATGCCGATGACCACCTCGAACGAGCTACGCACCGACACCGCGATCGACGTCGAGACGACGGTCAGGGCGCCCAGCGGGGCGTAGTAGGAGTACTCCGTCGCGAACGAGCCGAGCGGCCGCACCAGGAGCCAGGCGAGCATGGCGGCCAGCGCCGCCTTGACGGCGAGCGCGAGCTTCGGGCGCGCGCGGACGTGGGTGCGTACCCGTCGTGCGACGTCGGTGGTGCTCATCCCCGAGCGGGTACCCGATCGGCCCGGGCGGGCAACCCGGTGGCGGCTGCCTACAGCACCCGGCCGGAGAGCAGCCAGCCGATCGCGGAGCCCCAGATCACCGCACCGAGGAGGCCGAACACGGCCAAGGTCGGCTGCCCCACGTGGATCCCGGCGACCCCGCCCGCCAGGCACAGGGGGAAGAAGAGCAGCGCCGCCGCGAGCTGGCGGGTGTGCGGGTCCCCGGATCCCGGCTGGTCGGCGAGCCGACGCTGGTGGTGCCGGACGGCCAGCAGCGCGCCGACGACCGAGGCCGCGAGCGTGAGGACCGCGCCGAGGATCTCGTGGACCACAGGGTGCTGATTCCCCGGACCCCGTGGCGCACACCTCTGTATCCCTTCCACGCCGGTGTCTGACCGGGTGTGGCGCTCCTCGCTGCCGCGCACAGGGGCGCCGCGACCTACCGGATCAGCCGTAAGTCGTGCCGCGGCTGTCGCCGCGCACTTGTCGTAGACCGACGGGCGAAAGTCAGCCTGCGCTGAGTGCTCGAGCGTGGAGGACCGGTGGGGTCCCGGGTTCTGCCCGTCGGTCTACGAGATCTCGCGCGACCACCGGCGCCGCGAATTCAATCGGTAGTTGCAACTCGGACCGATGACGGTGGAGGTTGCGGCGCGTGCCTGGGGCGAGGTTGACGGTGGAGCAGCGGAGGACGATCGAGCGGTGTTACCGGATCGGTCTGGATCAGGGGCAGATCGCCTCGATTGTGGGGGTGCACAAGTCGACGATCAGTCGGGAGTTGGCGCGGAGCTTCTCCGCGCCGGGGTCGCGGTCACCGCGGCGGCGCACGGCTCGGGCGACCGGGCAGGGCTACCTTCGGGTCTATGACGCTGAGCGGGCTCAGCGCCGTGCCGCGATCAAGGCTCGGCGGCCAAAGCCGCGCCGGCTGGACCATGCGCCGCTGCGCGAGCAGGTCTGGGAGCTGTTGCGTGCCGACTGGTCACCGGAGCAGATCGCGGGGGCGTTGCCCGACCTGTTCCCGACCGATCGGCGGATGCGGGTGAGCCACGAGACGATCTACCAGTCCCTGTTCGTGCAGACCAAGGGCGAGCTGAAGCGAGAGCTGACCGCGCACCTGCGCAGCCGCCGGACCCGTCGCAAGGCCCAGACCGGCGGCGCGAAGCGGATCACGTTGGGGATCACCGACGACATCCGCATCAGCGCACGGCCGGCCGAAGCCGACGACCGCGCGGTTCCCGGTCACTGGGAGGGCGACCTGCTACTGGGCGGCACCGGCAAGGGGGCGGTGATCACCCTGGTCGAGCGCTCCTCGCGGTTCGTGCTCCTGGCCCCGCTGCCGGGCCGGCACACCGCAGAGATCGCCCGGATGAGCCTGGCCCAGATGATCGCCACGTTGCCGGTCGAGCTGCGCAAGTCCATCACCTGGGACCGCGGCAGCGAAATGGCCCAACACGCCCGATTCAAGGTCGACACCGGGATCCAGATCTACTTCTGCGACCCCCAGTCCCCCTGGCAGCGCGGCACCAACGAGAACACCAACGGCCTGCTGCGCCAGTACTGGCCCAAGGGCGCCGACCTACGAGAACTCACCCAGACCGAATGCGACGACGTTGCGCTGCGCCTGAACACCCGGCCCCGCAAGACCCTGGAATGGCAGACTCCGGGCCAAGTACTCAATCCGAGACTCGTTGCAACAGCCGTTTGAGCTCGCGCGCGGGGAGAACGAGAGCGTTGTGCTTGTATTCGAGCACATGTTCGATTACCATGGCAGCATGGATCCTCTGGCCGCGATCGACACCGCCCGTGAGGGCGTGGCGTCGCTTGCGGCCGCGGACTGGGACGCCGTGCCGCCGGCCGAGCTGCCGGCGGTGATGGTCGAGCTGGAACGGGTCCGCGCGCAACTCGACGCGGTCCGGCTGGAGGTGGCCGACCGGCTCGAGCAGACCGGTGCCGCCGCCGAGGTCGGGTGGGCCTCGACCAAGGACTTCCTGACCACCGTGTGCGGGGGCCGCAAAGGCACCGGCGGCGGGCTGCTGCGCCTGGCCGCGGGCCTGCGTGACCTCCCCGGGGTGCGTGACGCTCTGGACGAGGGCTGGCTGTCGATGGACAAGGCCCGGGTGATCGTCCAGCGGGTCGCACAGCTGCCCCGCGTCGAGGAGGTCCTGCGCGCCGCCGAGCGGACCCTGCTGGACAGGGCCCACGACCTCGACGCCACCGACCTCGACCGGGCCTGGCCCGACGTGGTCGACCAGATCGACCCCGACGGCCGTCTGCTGGGCCACGACCAGGACCAGCCCCGCCGCGAGCGGGCCGCTCACGCCGCCCGTTTCCTGGGGTTCACCCCCGACGAGCTCGGCGGCGTGTGGTGCAAGGGCTACGGCACCGCCGAGGACACCGAGCTGGTCAAGGCCACCCTCCTCCCGCTCGCCGCACCCCAGACCACCGAGCCCGGATCGTGCGGCGGGGTCAGCCCCGACCTGGGGGCCGGGCAGCGCGGCACCTCCTGCCCCGAGGCGGGGTGCGCCCACGACGGCCGCGACCCCCGCGAGTTCGGTGCCCGCATGTGGGACGCGCTGGTCGAGCTGTGCCGCCGCACCCAGACCACCGACGTCGCCCCGACCACCCACGGCGCCCGACCCCGGCTGACCGTCACCGTCGACCACGACAAGCTCCGCGACGGCCTCCATGCCGCCGGGCGGCTGCCCGACGACCAGTCCCTGTCCGCCGCCGCGGTGCGTCGCCTGGCCTGCGACGCCGACATCATCCCCGTCGTGCTCGGGGGCCGCGGCCAGGTCCTCGACGTGGGCCGCACCCAGCGCCTGGTCACCACCGCGATCTGGCTCGCGCTGATCGCCCGCGACCGCCACTGCACCTTCCCCGGCTGCCGCCGCCTGCCCGCCGCCTGCGACGCCCACCACGTCGTCCACTGGGCCGACGGCGGCCCCACCAGCCTGGACAACCTCGCCCTGCTCTGCCGGCGCCACCACACCGTGGTCCACCAGACCGCCTGGCGCCTGATCATCGACCCCCACACCCGAAGACCCACTTGGCATCCACCACCACGCACGCGCGACGACCGCCTCACCTGGGTCGTCACACCGCCCTACCGGGCCGCCTGACCTCAGGCCGGTCAGCGCACGACACGCACCGCACCCTCACGCCGGGGGTCGGCGGCGGCGACGAGGCGGCCGTCGGGGCGCAGCAGCGTGGCGGCGACCCCGCCGTAGTACATCGTCAGCCCCTCCTCGCTCTCGCGCTTGACGACCTCGGTGGGGCGGCCGGCGTCGTGGACGTGGACGCGCTGGTGGTGGACCGCCTCCTGCAGCGTCATGCCGCCGGCGAAGCCGGCGAGCACCTGGGCGATCGCGGTGGCGATCCGGCTTGCGCCGGGGGAGCCGATCGCGAGGACCGAGCCGTCGGCGTGGCGGCCGACCGTGGGCGCCATGTTGGACATCAGGCGTGAACCGGGCGGCAGCCGGTGCAGCCCGCGGCCGTTGAGCTCCTGCTCGCCCAGGGTGTTGTTGAGCCAGATCCCGGTGCCCTCCGCGATCATCCCCGAGAAGTAGCCGGACGAGACGGTGACGGCGCACGCGCGGCCGTCGGAGTCGGTGGCCGAGCAGTGTGCGGTCGAGCCGGACTCCAGCATGGAGAGGGAGGACCGGTCGACGAGGTCGAGGTACGCCGCCGCGTCGGCCTCGAGGTCCGGCGCGGCGTCGAGCACGTCGAGGCGGTGGCCGAGGACGGCGCGCTGCACGCGCACCAGCCACTCGACGTCGTCGTCGGTCCAGGTCTCGTGGGGGCGGCCGTCGAGCAGCCGCAGCATCGCGGCGACGCAGACGCCGCCGACCGAGGGCGGTGGGGTGGTGGCGAGCGTCCACCCGCCGACCTGCGTGGCCAGCGACGCGCGGACCTGGGGCGCGTAGGCCGCGAGGTCGTCGGGGCCGAGGATCCCGCCGCGGGCGAGCACGTCGCGGCTGATGAGCTCCGCGAGCTCGCCGGTGTGCAGGGCGGCCGCGCCCTCGGCGGCGACCAGCTCCAGCGACCGGGCCAGGTCGGGCACCACGATCCGGTCGGTCACCAGCTCGCCCTGCTCGTCGTGCACCGCGGCCCGGCTGACGTCGTCCCAGCCGAAGATCGAGTCGTGGACGTACTCCAGGTAGTAGCGCGACGCCGCCGTCAGGCGGAACCCGTCGCGGGCCACGTCGACCGCAGGTGCGACGACCTCGCGCCACGGCAGCCGGCCGTCGCGGCGGTGGGCCTCCTCGAGTGCCGCCACCGACCCGTGGGCCGCGACGGAGCCGGGGCCGATGGTGATGTCGACGCCTCCGCCGTACTCGGTGTGGACGTCCCACGTCCCGCCGCCGAGCGCGCGGCCCCGGCCGGGCATGTCCATCCAGCCGTCGACGGTGTACGGCGACCCGGCGCCTTCCGGCTGCACGGTGACGAACCCGCCGGAGCTGAGCGACACCAGGCCGACCTCGTTGACCATGGTCACCAGCGCGGCCGCGAGTGCCGCGTCGACCGCGTTGCCGCCGGCCCGGGCGACCGCCTCGCCGGCGTCGGCGGCGGCCTCGTTGGGTGTGGCGATCGCGAGCTCGGGCACGCTTTCACCGTATCCACCCCCGGTTCCCGGGCCGGGGGCAGCATGGAGCCATGCGCCCCCGCCTCGTGACCGCAGCCCTCACCGGCGCCGCCGCCCTCGCCGGCAGCCTCGGGACCCGCCCGGCGAGCGACTGGTACGAGTCGCTCGACAAGCCCGACTGGCAGCCGCCGAAGGCCGCCTTCCCGCTGGTGTGGACGCCCCTCTACGGGCTGATCGCCTGGGGGACCGGCCGCGCGCTGGAGAAGGCGGTGGAGCAGTCCCCGCGGGACGGGCGGCGGGTGCTCGCGCTGACGACCGCGGACCTCGCGGCGAACGCCGGGTGGTGCTGGGTGTTCTTCGCCCGGCAGTCGCCGGCGGCCGGGCTCGCCGTGATCGTCGGCCTCGACGCGCTCAACCTGGCGCTGCTGCGCGAGGCCGCGCGCCACGACCGGGCGGCCGCGGCAGCGCTGGCGCCCTACGTCGCGTGGACCGGGTTCGCGACGGCGCTGAACGCGTCGGTCTGGTGGCGCAACCGCTGAGCGGCGCCCCGATCAGGCCTTTCAGGCGCGGCGCGGCGGCCGCGGCACCAGCCGGGGGACCCGGTCCACCACGTCCTGGTACGTCGGCCGCCGCTCCAGGCTGCGCTGCTCCATCATCGGGATGCTGATGCCCTCGAAGAGGCCGAGCATCGCCACCGCGCCGACGAAGATCCACCACCAGTCCGACGGCGAGGTCGCGAGGCCGAAGATCGCGAGCGCGAACCAGAAGGAGACCTCGCCGAAGTAGTTGGGGTGTCGCGACCACGCCCACACGCCGGTGTCCATCGACTGACCCGGCTGCCGCGTGCGGGCGAACCGGTGCAGCTGGGTGTCGGCGACCAGCTCGAGGGCGACCGCGCCGAGCCCGACGGCGACGGCGACCGCGTCCAGCCAGCCCACGGGGCGTCCGGGCCGGGAGAGCGCGACGTACACGGGCACCATGCCGAGGAAGACCTGCAGGGTGGGGACCAGGTGGATCCCGAACAGGTCGACGACCAGGGCCATCGGGCGGCTGCGGCCCTCGCGCAGCATCACGTAGCGCCAGTCCTCGTGGTGGAGGCCGGGCCAGGTGTAGACCCAGTTGGCGGTCAGCCGCACCGCCCACACGAGGATCACGCCGATGACCAGCCACGCGCGGGTCTGGTCGACGTCGGGGGTGCTGGCTCCCCACCAGTAGAGGGCGAGCAGCGGCGGCAGCACGCTCCAGTAGGCGTCGTAGAAGCTGGAGTTGCGGTGGACCTGGCTGAAGACGAAGACGACCAGGGTCGCGATGACGTCGGCGACGAGCCCGTCCAGCCACAGCTTGCCCGTGCTCGGCCCCCAGGCGAGCCAGGCGGCGGCGAGACCGAACGCGACGACGTACGCGAGGACGACGTGCGCGAGCGACACGGCCTTGCTGTGGTGCTGCTCGTGGGGTCGGCTCGCGGGCTCGGCGGCGGGGCTGCTCACGGGCCCTGAACCTAGCGGCTCGAAACCGTCCGGATTGGTCGATTGACGGCGAAGACGGCGGGGTACGAAGGTCCATGACCCTGGACGAGTCGTCACGACAGGTCGCAGCGCAACGTGGCATCTTCCGGCGCAAGCCGATCGAGGCGGACGCGGACAGCGGGCTCGAGCGGTCCATCGGGCTGTGGCAGCTGACGGCGATCGGCCTCGGCGCCATCATCGGCGCCGGCATCTTCGCCCTGGCCGGTCCGGTCGCGAAGACCGACGCCGGTCCGGCCGTCACCGTCTCGTTCCTGATCGCCGGCGTCGCGAGCGCCTGCGCCGCCCTGTCGTACGCCGAGTTCGGCGGGCTGATCCCGGCCGCGGGATCGGCGTACACCTACGGCTACGCGGTGCTCGGCGAGTCCGTCGGCTGGTTCATCGGCTGGGACCTGCTGCTGGAGTACACCGCGATCGTGGCCGTCGTCGCGATCGGCGTCTCGCAGTACATCACCTTCCTCGCCGACGCCGTCGGGCTCGACCTGCCCACCTGGATGCTCGGCGCACCCGGGACCGGCGAGGGTCACCGCATCGACCTCTTCGCGGTGCTGCTCTGCCTCGGGGTCGCGTGGCTGCTCAACCGCGGGATCCGGACGAGCACCCGCATCGAGACCATGCTGGTCGGCGTCAAGATCGCGATCGTCCTCGCGGTCATCGTGGTCGGCGCGTTCTTCGTCGACACCGACAACCTCACGCCGTACTTCCCCTACGGCCTCAGCGGCGCCGCGACCGGGGCAGCCACGGTCTTCTTCGCGGTCTTCGGGTACGACGCGATGAGCACCGCCGCCGAGGAGTCGAAGGAGGCCGAGCGCAACCTGCCGAAGGCGATCATCTTGTCGCTGGCGATCGCGATGGTGCTCTACCTGCTGGCCGCCACCGTGCTCACCGGGATGGTGCCCTTCGCGGACCTGTCGGCGACGGCGGCCTACAGCGAGGCGTTCGCATCGGTCGGGCTGGGCGGGTTCTCGAAGGTGGTCGCGGTCGGGGCGATCGTCGGGATCGTCACCGTGCTGTTCTCCTTCACCCTCGGCGCGTCGCGGGTCTGGTTCGCCATCAGCCGTGACGGGCTGCTGCCGGCGTGGTTCGCGAAGACCAACGACCACCACTCACCGAGCCGCCCGGTCTGGATCGTCGGCATCGTCTCGGCCGGCATCGCGGGCTTCGTCTCGATCGGCGACGCCGCGGAGCTGACGAACATCGGGATCCTGCTCGCCTTCGTGGTCGTCTCCGCGGCGGTCATTGTGTTGCGCTACCGCTCGCCCGACCTCCCGCGTACCTTCCGCACCCCGCTGATGCCGTTCACCCCGCTGCTCGGCATCGCCTTCTCGCTCTGGCTGGTCACCAAGCTGCAGCCGGAGACCTGGGTGCGGTTCGCGGTCTGGTTCCTCCTCGGCGTGGTCATCTATGCCGCCTACGGCTACCGCCACAGCAAGCTCGGCCGGGGCGTCGCCGTGCAGACCAAGGACACCGCCTGACCGCTGCCCGGTGCGAGCACCACCTTCTCCACAGATGCCGATCTGCCCCTGGCGCTCGCGTCGCACGCGACGTTTGCTGGAGGCATGCCGAAGTCTCGTGGACGGAACAAGAAGGTCAGCAGCAAGGGCCGCCGAAGCCAGTCGCCGCGGATCGAGTGGAGGATGGTCGAGCACATGCAGGCCGTCGGCGCCGCCGAGGCGCGTGGCGACGCAGCCGGCGCGCTCGAGCTGATCGAGGAGCATCCGTGCGGTGCCGACGGCGTCTTCTTCTGGCGACCCTCCCGCGTCAACCGCCTCGTGCAGCTGATCCAGCTCGAGGGCATCCTTCCGGGCTGGGCCGGGTCGCGTTGGATCCTCGACCAGGCCCTCGACGTGCTGGACCACCGGCTGCGCGCGAGCCACGCCGAGGCGCAGCGGATCGCGACGGAGCTCCGGGGTGGGGCAGGCGCACTGCCGGGCCGCGACGCCACCGACCGTCAGGCCAAGCTCGTCGAGCACGACTGGGTCTACCGCCAGCTGTGCCTCTACGAGCACGGCGGGCTCCGGTTCTTCCTGGGACAGCACGCGTCCGCGGACCTGGTGGCGGGTGCCGACCGGATCGGCGAGTGGGCGGAAGCGCCGATGCGGGTGCTCCGCATCCTCGAGCGCGAGCCGACCCGGCTGCTCTACGAGGACCTCGCGTCGGGCGAGTCCCTCGTGGTGCCGAACACCGGAGCGTCGGTGTTCACGGTGCCGGGGGAGTGCGTCCTCGGGCGGATCGTGCCGACCGGGTCGGGGCAGATGTTCGACGGGCTCCCGTTGTGGGTTCCGGAAGACGTCGCCGAAGACTGTGCGGGCGCGCCGGACGCCTGGGTCGATGCGCTACGCCGGGGTGTACGTCGCGATCGCGAGCCCGAGGACGCGCTGCACCTGAGCACCGCCGGCCACAACCAGCTCGTGACTGACGTCCCGGAGGTCGGGTGGCAGCTGCCCATGCTCGGCTTCACCGGCCGGATCTCGGCGCCGCGCATCACGCCGGAGGTCCTCGTCGACGCCGTGTTCGACGTCGTGCGCTCCGCCATCGACGGTTCGCTGGAGCACGCCCTCGCGCGCGACGCGGACGAGGTCGACCCGTGGCCGTGCATCGCCGCTGCGCTGGTGCACCCGATGGTGCTCGGTCGCGTGTGGGACGAGCTCTCCGGAAGCGACTCGTCCGCGCTGCTCGCCCTGGCTGACAAGCTGTTCGGCCCCGCCGGCGACCTGTGCCGGGGGCTTGCAGAGCCCGACTCCGGCGCCGCGTGATCTCGGGCGGCGGTCGGCTGCGAACGCCTGGGACGTCATACGGCTTGGCTCGGGGCGGCCGGTCCGGATGACGTCGCCAGGGAGGTCATGCGGGGTGGCTGCTGGGGCGACCAGGTCGGAGGACGTCCGACGTCAGCGCGCGCGCAGCCGCGCCACCTGCGCCTCGAGCGCGCCGACCCGGTCCTCGAGCTCGAGCACGTGGGCGATGCCGGCCAGGTTGAGGCCCTCGGCGAGCAGCTCGCGGATCCGGTGGAGCCGGTCGATGTCGTCGGCGCTGTAGAGCCGGGTGCCGCCGGCGGTGCGGTCGGGCTCGAGCAGCCCGCGGCGCTCGTAGACGCGCAGGTTCTGGATCTCCATCGAGACCATGTCGGCCGCGACCGAGATCGCGAAGACTCCTCGAGATCGTGACGGCACGGACTTGATTCTGCCTCAACTCTGGGCTACAACAAACCTGTATCCACCAATACAGATCAGGGTCGGACCCGACCAGCGGGTCGGATCCATCGGCCCATCCATCGGTAGAGAAGCAGGAGGACATGATGTTGCTGCGCACGACCGACCCGTTCCGTGACTTCGACCGGCTCACCCAGCAGGTCTTCGGCACCACCAACCGTCCCGCGGTGATGCCGATGGACGCCTGGCGCGAGGGCGACCGGTTCGTGATCGAGCTCGACCTGCCCGGGGTCGCTGCGGAGAGCGTCGACATCGACGTCGAGCGCAACGTGCTGACCGTCCGCGCCGAGCGCGTCGCCCGCAACGGCGACTGGGAGGCGCTGGCCTCCGAGCGCCCGCGCGGCGTGTTCAGCCGCCAGCTGGTGCTGGGCGACAACCTCGACCTCGACCGGATCGAGGCGTCCTACACCGACGGCGTGCTGCGCCTGGTCGTCCCGGTCGCGGAGAAGGCCAAGCCGCGCAAGATCCAGATCGACACCGGCACGACCACCCCGGAGCACTCCGCGATCGAGGCCTGAGGACCGGTCGAGGACCGAGGGCAGGGTCAGCGATCACCCAGCGCGCGGCGCCGGCACTGCGGTGACCGGCGCCGCGGCGTCCCCCTGCCTGTCTCCGTGGAAGGAGACGTCCTCGTAGTAAGCGGGGTCGTGGACGTAGGTGCCGCGCACGGCGGGATGGCGCATGTAGGCGAGCCGGCTCGTCTCGTGACGTGCCTTGCGGGTGCCGTCGATGACGATGCCGGCGACGAAGAGCACGCACGCCATCAGGCCGAGGAACGACGCGACGAAGAGGGTCGGCAGCCGCGGCACCATCCCGGTGTGCAGGTAGGTCACCAGCACCGGTGTCGCGAGCCCGGTGGCGACGAAGGCGAGCAGGATCGAGAACCACCCGAAGAAGTGGATCGGCCGCTCGTGCCGGGTCAGGGTGAGGATGACGTTGAGGATCTTCCAGCCGTCGCGATAGGTGCGCAGCTTCGACTCCGAGCCCTCGGCGCGGTCGGTGAAGTCGACGTCGACGGTCGCCGACGGGATGCGCAGGGCGAGCGCGTGGACGGTCAGCTCGGTCTCGATCTCGAACTCGCGCGAGACCGCCGGGAAGCTCTTGACGAAGCGTCGCGAGAAGACGCGGTAGCCCGAGAGCATGTCGCCCATCGTGTCGCCGAAGATCGCGCAGACGATGCGGTTGAGGACCTGGTTGCCGAGCTGGTGACCCGTGCGGTACGCCGAGCCCCGGCGCACGCCGACGACCTGGTCGAGGTTGTCGGTGACCAGGCGCTCGATCATCTCGGGGGCGGCGGCCGCGTCGTAGGTGTCGTCGCCGTCGATGAGCAGGTAGACGTCGGCGTCGATGTCGGCGAACGCGCGCCGCACCACGTTCCCCTTGCCCTTGAGCGGCTCGCTGCAGACGACAGCGCCCGCCTCGAGCGCGCGCTCGACCGTCAGGTCGGTGCTCGCGTTGTCGTAGACGTAGACCGCCATGCCCGGCACGGCCGCGCGGAGGTCGGTCACCACCTTGGCCACCGCCGCCTCCTCGTTGTGGCACGGGACGACGGCGGCGATGCGGTAGCGCTCAGCCCAAGACATACGAGACCCCTGACATGGTCGATGGTCCCGAGATCGCCATTGCCCCCCTAACGGGGCGGTGGACCAGGGGTTACGCGCCGGTAGACGTCCTCGAGACGGTCGAGGTGGGCGGACCAGGAGTACGCCGTCTCGACGTGCGCTCGGCCCGCCGCCCCGAGGCGCTGCCGCGCGGCCGGGTCGGCCGCCAGCTCGCGCAGCGCGGCGGGCAGGTCGCCGGCCGCCATGTCGACGAAGCGCACGCCCGGCCCGGCGGTCCAGGGCGAGTGCAGCGCGGGGTCCTCGCGGAGCACCACGGGGAGCCCGGAGGCCATCGCCTCGAGCACCGTCAGCGGGCACTCGCCGACCGAGGCGACCACCATGACGTCGGCGCCGGCGTACACCGCCGGCATCTGCTCCGCCGCGACCGCGCCGAGGAAGCGCAGCCGCGGGTCGTCGACGCCGGGTGGCCGGTCCCCGCCCGCGAACGCGATCTCGTAGTCGTCGCCTGCCGCGGCAGCCACGAGGTCGAACCCCTTCTTGGGCACGAAGCGGCCGACGAAGAGGACGACCGGCTTCGGCCGCGCGGCCGGGCTCGCCGAGGGGGGAGCGGGCCGGAACCGTTCGGTGTCCACGCCGTTGCCGAGCACCTCGGCGCGCGCGAGGCCGGTCGCGACGTGCTCGTCGATCGCGAGCACCGCGGCCGCGCGGGCGAGCACGAACCGGCCGGCCGTGCCGAGCACGACGCGCTGCACGAGCCGCACCAGCGCGGACGAGTGGTGGACGAAGCCGACGTGGCGGTGCACGACGTACGGCGTCCGCAGCACCACGCACCACAGCGCGGCCACCCAGCTGCTCACGTAGAGCACGTCGTGGACGTGGACGACGTCGGCGCGCCGCACCTCGCGCCCGACCGCGGTCAGCAGGCGCGGGGAGAAGAACGGGAACGGGACGCCGAAGCGCTCCTCGAGCCCGCCCCAGGCGCGGACCCGCACGGTCCGCACGCCGTCCTCGTCGCGGGTGCCAGGCCCGACCGTGCCGGCGCTGCTGACGACCACCACCCGCCAGCCGCGCGCCTCGAGCCCGCGGGTCTCGGCGGCGACGACGGTCTCGAGGCCGCCGAGGTGGGGCAGCACGTTGTGCGCGACGTGCAGCACCCGCGGCGGGCGACCGGGCGCCACTGGTTCAGACATCGTCACGCGGTGAGTATGACCTCCGTAACCGACGCGGGACCGCCGCCGTTGAGCGAGACGTGTCACGGGAGGGCTGGTACCGACGCGTCGTGCCCGTCACCACGCTGGTGGTGGCGGTGCTCGCTGCGGTCGCGATCCTGGTGCCGGGCGTGCGCGACCAGCTCGCGCTGTCCGCGACCCACCAGCGGCAGGAGTACGTCGCGCTCGCCTTCCCGCGCACGCAGGCCGGCACCGTCATCACCTGTGCGCAGCTCCCGGGCGGCCCCGGCGCCGGCGTCCGGGTCGGGTTCGACGTCACCAGTCACCTCGAGGGCGCCCGCGACCTCGCGTACGTGCTCACCCTGGGCGACCGGCGGCACACCGGCACGGTGACCACCGACCCCGGCGACACCACGCGGATCGTGCGCACCCTCGCCCCGCCCCGGGGCCGGACCTGGCCGGTCACGGTCGTCCTGCCCGGGGTCGACCGCGAGATCCACGCGCACTGCACCCCCGGTCGCCCGTCGCGGTCCGGCCCGTCACGGTCCGGCCCGTCACGATCCGGCGGAGGTGCGTCGTGAGGGTCGCCGTCGTGACGCCCCGGTTCCCGCCCGACCCGGGGGGCGTCGAGCAGTACGCCGCGTGGGTGACCCGGACGCTGCGCGACGCCGGTCACGAGGTGACCGTGGTGACGACCGGCCGGGCGCGGCGCACCGAGCACACGTCGTACGACTGCGTGCCGGTCGTGCGCCTCGGCACCTGGGTCACCCTCTCCAACACCCCCGTCAACCCGCTCTGGGCCTGGCAGCTGCGCCGGCTGCTGCGCCGGCTCCGGGTCGACGTGGTCGACGCGCACGCCCCGGTGCCGGGCCTGGCCGACCTCGCGGCGTACACCTCGCCGGCACCGGTCGTCCTGACCTACCACTCCGGCTCGCTGGCCAAGGGCAGCGCGGTCGACCCGCTGCTGCGCGCCTACGAGCGACGGGTGCTGCCGCGGGTCTTCCGCCGGTGCGCGGCGTTGGTCGCGGTCTCGCCGGTCTCGCTCGCGCACGCCACCGGGAGGGCCCGGCTGATCCCGCCGGGCGTCGACGGTGAGCTCTTCGCCCCGACCGGTGAGCCCCGGGAGCGCAGCGTGCTCTACGTCGGCCGGGTCGAGCGCACCTCGCGCTGGAAGGGCCTGCACGTGCTGGTCGACGCGCTCCCGCGGTTGCGCGAGCTGGTCCCCGACGTGCACCTCGACGTCGTCGGCGGCGGTGACGACGTCGAGGCGCTCCAGAAGCGGGCCGCCGACCTCGGGGTCGCCGACCTCGTGCGCTGGCACGGCCCGGTCGGGCACGCCGACCTGCCGGCCCGCTACCGCCGGGCCGGGGTCACCGTGCTGCCCTCGCTCACCGAGTCCGAGTCCTTCGGCATGACGCTCGCCGAGGCCCTGGCGTGCGGGTGCCCCGTCGTCGGGTCCGACGTCGGCGGCATCCCTTTCGTCGTGCGCGACGGCGTCGACGGTCGCCTGGTGCCCCCCGGCGACCCGGTCGCCCTCGCCGACGCCCTCGCCGACACGATCACCGACCCCCCGGCCGTCGAGGCGTCGCGCTGGGACTGGCAGACCCGGGTCGCTCCGACCCTCGGGCTCCTCGAGGAGGTGGCGGGATGAACGTCGAAGGTCTGGCCGCAGGACTGCGGGCCGCGACGCCCACGGCGTTGCTGCCCCTGGTGGTCGGCCTGCGCACCCGCCTGGACTGGCGGCGGCCGGCGGTCCGCGAGGACGCCCGGGCGCAGATGCGGTTCCTGCTCGAGCACACCCGCCCCGACGCCGACCTCGACGCGGTCGCCCGGGCCTACGTGCGCTACCAGGCGCGGCGCGGCGAGCTGCGCTGGCACCCCGAGCTGCTCACCAGCCTGCGGGTCGAGGGCATCGAGCACCTGCTCGGTGCCCGGGACCGCGGCCGCGGCGTGGTGCTCAACTTCGTCCACCACGGCTACTACGACGGCGCGTTCCCCTCGATCGCGAGGCTCGGGGGACGAGCGCACATGGTCGTCCACCCCTACATGCTCGAGCCGGACGCGCCGCTGTGGCTGCAGCAGCACCTCCGCGTCGGGACGGCGCACGGCGGCACCGCCGTCAGCACGGCGATCGGCACCGACGGGCTGACCGACCTGCTGCGTCGCGGCGAGATCGTCGCCATCGCCTCCGACGTCCCCGGCCGGACCCTCCTGCGGTTCGCCGGCCGCGAGGTGCGCGGCTCGTTCGGCGCGGCCCGGCTCGCCGCCGACACCGGTGCGGCCGTCGTGGTGATGACCTCGGAGGAGGACGCCGACGGCCCCGTCATCCGGCTCCACGAGCCGCTCGACCCGGCCGGCGCCGACTCCCCGCAGGACCTCCTCCAGCGGATGCTCACGATCCACGAGGCGGTGATCCTGCGCTGGCCCGAGGCCACCGACCTGCCGCTCTCGCGGTGGGGCACGCTCGACGGACGGGTCGACGGGGAGACGGTCGCCCGTGCTTGACGACAGCCGGCAGCCCGCCGGGCACGACGCCGGGCACTCCGCCGGGCACGACGCCGGGGCGACCGCGGTCCTCGACGCGGTGCCCTCGGTCGAGATCACCCCCCGGACGAACCGTCGTGGCGGCGCGCTGCTGCTGTCGTTGCTGCTCCTCGCCGTGGCCCAGGCGGTCGTCGCCCTCGACCTCGACGAACCGGTGCTGCGGCCCGCGATCGCCCTGGCGACCTTCGTGGCGCTGCCGACGGTGGTGCTGCACCGGCGCGCGCTCGCCGGCCGCTCGGGGACCGACCGGGCGCTGCGACTGCCCTACGCGTTCGGCCTCGCGGTGCTCGCCCTGGTCGTGGGTGGGCTGCTGCTCGACACCGTGCTGCCGCGGTTCGGCGTGGACCGGCCGCTCGCGCCGGCGCCGCTCGCGGTCGCCTGGTTCGTCGGCGACGCGGCGCTGCTCGGCTGGCGCCGCCACGTCCCGGTGCTGACCCGCGCGGAGCTGCGGGCGGGTGGCCGCCGGCTGCTCGACGCGCGCTTCGAGCTCGCACCGACCCTGGCCGCGGTCGCCCTCCTGCTGTCGGTGGTGGGCGCGATCCGGCTCAACAACGGCGCTTCCGGCGTCGTGGCCGTCGCTGCGGTGGCGGTCTCCGGCGCCGCGTTGCTCGCCCTGCTGGCGTCCCGGCAGGTCCGGTCGCCGTCGTACGACGGCTGGGTCATCGTGCTGGTCTCGGCCGGTCTGCTGCTGGCGACCTCGCTGCGCGGCTGGGGCATCACCGGCCACGACGTGCAGGCGGAGTTCCTCGCCTTCAACCTCACCGACCAGGCGCAGAACTGGGAGATGAGCGCGCTCCCGAGCGCCTACAACGCCTGCCTGTCGGTCACGATCCTGCCGACGGTGCTGGCGCAGACGACGAGCCTCTCGGGGCTCGTCGTCTTCAAGGTGCTGCTGCAGCTGCTGTTCGCGACCGTGCCGGTGCTGACCTTCCTGCTCGCCAGGCGCTTCCTGCCGCGGCAGCTCGCGATCGCTGCGGCGGTGCTGACGATCGCGTTCCCGACGTTCTTCACCGACATGCCCTACCTGGTGCGCCAGGAGGTCGCGTTCTTCTTCCTCGCCCTGGTCCTGCTGGCGGCGATCGAGGGGCTGCGCACCCGCACGGCCCGCGGCCTCGTGGGCGTGCTGTCGGTGGGCGTGGTCCTTTCGCACTACTCCACGACGTACGTGCTGCTGATGGCGTTGGTGGCCGGACTGCTCGGCCTGGCCGTCCTGGCGCTGGTACGCCGGGTGCGCGGTCGCGAGCGGGAGCCGGCGCCGGCGCTGGTGCTCCTGCACCCCGGCGTGGTCGCGGCGCTCGTCGCGGTCACCCTCGCGTGGGCCGGGCCGGTGACCCACACCGGTGGCCACGCCGGCGAGGTCCTCCACGACACGGTCCGGTCGCTGACCGGCCAGGGAGGGCAGGAGCCCGGATCGTCGGACACGTCGTACTTCCTCTTCGGCGACTCGACCTCACCGCAGGAGCGGATGCACCTGTTCGTGGAGGCGACGATGGACTACCGCGCCGCCGAGATCCCACCGCGGCTGCGCGTGATCCCGGACCCCGGGGCGGCCGAGCTGGCGCCGGAGGTGCACACCCAGCCGTCGACGCCGGTCAAGGTCGCGTGCGCGATCGTGATGGAGGGCTTCTTGCTGCTCGGCCTGCTGCGGCTGCTCCGCCGGCGCCGGCTCGCCGACGACGGCGACCCGCTGCCGCGGGAGATGTCGTTGCTGGTCTGGGGATCGATGGCCGCGCTGGGGCTGATCGTGCTCGTGCCGAACCTGTCGGTGGACTACGGCGTGCTGCGCGCCTTCCAGCAGACGATGCTGGTCGTCGCTCCGGTGATGGCGGCCGGGATGTGGATGGTCGTCCGCAAGCGGGTGCTGGCGGCCGTCGTACCGGTCGCGCTCCTCGTGGTGCTCGCCGGCACCCAGGAGCGGATCGCGCTGGGCAGCTCGGGCAGCTACTACGACCGCTTCTACGTGACCGACGCCGAGATGGGTGGCCTGACCTGGCTCGGCGAGGTCGACCACGCCGACCGCACCAACGAGCGGCTGATCGCCAACCGCAACCTCAACGTCCGCCTGCTCGCGCTCAGCGGCAACCGCGCGCCGATCTCGGACCGGCTCTACCCGACGCTGCTGTCGCGCGACGCCTACGTCTTCGTCGACGGGCAGATCCTCGACCAGGGCGAGTCGACGGTCTTCTACACCGGCGACCTGCTCACCTACCGCTACCCGCTCCGCGCGGTCGACCGGCGGCTGGACCTGCTCTACGACGCACCCCAGGCGAGGGTCTACCGATGACGACCCGGGCCGAGGCCGCGGCCGGCGGGAGCCGCCTGCTCAGCAAGTCGATCCTCGTCTTCGCCACCACGATGCTGATGGCGGGAGCGGGCGCGGTCTTCTGGGTGATCGCCGCCCGGCTCGCGCCGGCCGAGGACGTCGGCCTGGCCGGCTCGCTGGTCGCGGCCGGCGACTCGCTCGCGCTGTTCGCCCAGCTCGGGCTCAACATCGCCATCGTGCGCACCCTGCCGGAGAGCAGCAGGCGGGCGGCGGACGTCGTGACCGCCGTGCTGGTGGTCGCCTCGGCGGGCACGCTGCTCGGTCTCGGGTACGCGCTGCTGCTCCCGGTCACCTCGCCACGGCTGGCCGACGTGCTGTCCTCGCCGGTGACCGTCGTGCTCTTCGCCGTGCTCGTCGGCATGACCGCCCTCAACGTGCTCACCGACAACGTCTTCCTGGCCCTCGACCGGGTCTGGTCGTTCCTCCGGCTCAACGGCGTCCTGATGGGGGTCCTGAAGGTCGGCCTGCCGTTCGCGCTGGCCGGCGCGGGCGCGTTCGGCCTCTACGGCTCGGTCGGCCTCGCCGTCGCGGCGTGCGCGGCCGCGAGCGTCTGGTCGATCCTGCGGGTCGTCCCGGGCTCTCGCCGGCCCTCCCCGTCGCCGGAGCTGCTGGCGAACCGCGGGTTCGCTGCGGCCGGCTACGTCACCTACGTGCTCACGGTGCTGCCGCTCCTGGTCTTCCCGGTCGTCGTGGTGAACGCGCTCGGCTCGGCCCAGGCCGGCACCTACTTCATCAGCTTCCAGGTCGCCGCCCTGCTCAACGTCGTCGTGGCCGCGCTGGCCAACCTCTCCTACGCCGAGGTCGAGCGCACGCGGACCCACCGCCACGCCGCCGTACGACGTAGCGGGCTGCTGCTGCTCGCGGGGTCGCTCGCCGGCTGCGCGGCGATGGTGCTGCTGGCGCCGTGGCTGCTGGCGGTCTTCGGGGAGCACTACGCCGGCAGCGGCACCGCCACCCTGCGGGTCCTCGCCCTCGCCTGCGTCGGCGCGGCCTTCAACTACTGGGGGATGCTGCGGCTCCGGCTGACCGCCGACCTGGTCGCGATGATCGGCACCCAGGCCGTGAGCACGGTGGTGATGCTCGGGCTCGGGGTGTCGCTCGCGTCGCACGGCACCGTGTGGGTGGCCGCCGCGTGGGGCATCGGCCACGTCGTGGGCGGGCTGCTCGGCTGGATGCTGACCGCGACGGTCCGGCCGTTCGCCGACGACGCGCCGACCCCGGCCGAGGAGCTGGAGCCGGCATGAGGAACCTCGCGCTCGACGTCGTCCTCGGGACGCTCCGGGTGTCGCTCCGGCTGCTGTCCCGGGTCGTGCCCCAGAGCCGCTCGGTCGTCGTCACCGCCAGCCCCGAGACCGAGGGCAACGGCGTCGAGACCGCCCGCGCCCTCGTGCGCCGGTACGACGGGCGCGTGGTGTGGCTGCGCGACCGCGGACCGGTCCCGGCCGCGATCGCGGACCTGGCCGCGCAGGGCCTGGTGCTCGTGCCGAAGGCCGGCCTGCACGGGCTGTGGGCCTACCTGCGGGCCGAGGCGGTGCTGTTCACCCACGGCCTCTACGGCAGCCCGCGGCCGGTCGCGCGCAAGCCGGTCGTCAACATCTGGCACGGCGACGGCCCCAAGGACATCACCCCCGGGCGCGGGGTCGGCGCGCTGATCGCCAGCACCTGGCTGGTCGGCAGCACCCCGCTCTTCTCCCACGCGCAGGCGTCGGTCTTCGGCGTCCCGCCCGAGCGGGTGCTGCTCACCGGCAACCCGCGCACCGACCAGATGTGGGACCCCCCGTCCGCCGAAGCGCTCGCGGAGCTGGGGATCACCGGCGACTTCGTGGTGTGGATGCCGACCTTCCGTCGCCCGCGCGCCGTCGGAGCGGTCCGGGTGCACGACGACAGCCCGGTCGAGGAGCAGCGCGCGGGCCTGGCGGAGCTGGCGGCGGGGCTGCGCGAGCGCGGTCTCCAGCTGGTCGTCAAGCCGCACCCGATGGACGCCGACCGGCGCCGGTGGCCCGGGGCGATCACCGTCGACGAGGCCGACCTGGCCGCCGCGGAGGTGTCGCTCTACGGGCTGCTCGGCGCGTCGTCGGGGCTGGTCACGGACTACTCCAGCGTCTGGGTCGACTACCTGCTCCTCGACCGGCCGCTGGCGTTCCTGGTGCCCGACCGCGACAGCTACGACCGGGCGCTGCACCCCGCCGACGTGCTCGACTGGGTCCCCGGCGAGGTCGTCGACCTGGCCGGGCGGCCCTTCGAGGAGTTCCTCGCCGACGTCGCCGCCGACGGCGACCTCGGCGCCCCGGCGCGGCGGGCGGTGGCCGACCGGATCGGGCTGGAGCAGAGCGCCACCGCCGCCGACGACCTGGTGACCGCGCTGGTCAAGGTCGGGGTGCTGGGTTCGGCGTGAGGGGTGCGGGTTTCGGCTGTCAGCAGCCGGAACCCGCACGACACGCCGGGCGGCTACGGCGTGTCGTGCAGGGTTCGGCTGTCAGCAGCCGGAACCCGCACGGCGGCCCGCACGCCCGGGGCGAGCACGTCGCTGCGACCGCGCAGGAACGGGCGCTCGAGGAAGCGGTAGCTGAGCCAGGTCAGCGCGAGCGCCGCGACGACCGCGACCGGGCCGAGGACGAGCTTGGGGGCGGGGGCGTCCTGGAGCAGCAGGAACGGCACCACGTGCCACAGGTAGAGGCTGTAGCTGGCGCGCCCGACCGCGGCGGGCCACGGGTGGGCGAGCAGCCGCTGCACCGGACCGGCCGCGCCGGCGTACCCGCTCCGCACCAGGACGACGGCGCCGACGACGGCGACCGGCACGCCGACGTACCGGTAGAGCGGGCTGTGGCCGTCGGGGCCGAGGAGGGCGTACGCGGCGATCGCGGCCAGCGCGAGCACGGGGGCGACCCGGGCGGTGCCGGCGCGCGGACGGAGCCGGCCGTCCTGGAGGGCCAGCGCCAGCGCGGCGCCGACCAGCAGCTCGCCGAAGCGGGCGGTCGGACCGAAGTAGAAGGGGAAGGTCGGCAGCGGGAGCGAGAGGGCGTAGCAGGCGACGGCCCCGGCCAGCGAGACGCGGGCGAGCCGGGTCGCGCTCCAGCCGCGGCGCCGGGCGAGCAGCACCAGCACCGGCCAGAGCAGGTAGAAGTACCACTCCACCGCCAGCGACCAGGTCTGGCCGAACGGCTGGAGGCCGGGCAGCCACAGGCTCCCGGACTGGCCGGCGGCCCACAGTGAGGAGGCCTGGGTCAGCACGACGACGCCGCGGCGGGCGACCTCGAGCGGGTCGTCGGGCGCCCACGGGACGGCGGCGTAGAGGACGACCGAGCCGGCGACCAGCCCGACCAGGGCGGGGTAGAGCCGGGTGACCCGGCGGCGGACGAACCGGCCCCAGGCACCCCGCGTGCCCGGGGTGCGCCACAGCAGCGTGGTGATGATGAACCCGCTGAGCACGAAGAAGACGTCGACGCCGATCGAGCCGCCGTGGAAGAGCGGGACATACCAGCTGACCCAGTGCAGCGCGAGCACGGCGCCGATCGCGACGGCCCGGATGCCGTCAAGATAGGCGAAGCGGCCCGTCTCTCCCACGGACGGCGTAACGAAGAACGTGCGTCGTCCGTTATGGCGGTCACGGGGAGGTACGGACCAGCTCGCTGGTCTGGAGGGAGTGTTGTGCCCGGACGACGACAGACCCGCAGGGTGAGACTGCTCGGCGCGTGCGTGCTCCTGCTGCCCGCCGTGGTGGCGACCGCGGCCCTGAGCCCCGCCGGGGCGGCCGCGGCGGCTCCCGACCGGTCCCGGGAGAGGGCCGCACACCGCGACATCGCGCCGGTCCAGGCCGTCGCGTCGGACTCGGTCGTCGACGGCTACGGCGTGGGGATCCACCTGAACTTCCTCGACACGCCCTACCGCGACGCCGACGCCGTGGCGCAGGCGCTCGCCGACCTCGGGGTCCGCCACGTACGCGACGACCTCTACCTCGACGCACCGCGCCAGTACCGCGCGATCAGCACGGTCGCGCAGCGCGGGATCGGGTTCGACCTGATCATGGGCCGCCCGGGTGGCGACGCCGCGCCGCAGGACTACGTCGACACGGTCGCCGGCCAGCTGCCGGCCGGTGCGGTCGAGAGCCTCGAGGGGGTCAACGAGTGGGACCTCTTCGGCGGCAGCGGCTGGGTCGACGAGCTGCGGTCGTGGCAGCAGGAGCTGTACGACGCGGCGAAGGCCGATCCCGCGACGGCGCACCTCCCGGTGCTCTCACCGGCCCTGGCCTACCGCTGGCACTACGCCGACGTCGGCGACCTGTCGCCGTGGGCCGACGTCGCGAACGCGCACATGTACCCCGGCGGCTACGAGCCGTCCAACGAGATCACCCGGATCACCGACGCGATCCGGGAGGCGCTGCCCACCGGGCCCCTGGTCACCACGGAGGCGGGCTACAACAACGCGCTGAACACGTCCAACGGCCACCTGCCGGTGCCCGAGGACGTGGCTGCGACCTACTACCCGCGGCTCCTGCTCGACCACCTGGCCCGCGGTGAGCAGCGCGTCTACTCCTACGAGCTGATCGACTCCTTCGACGACCCGAGCGACAGCAACGTCGAGGCCCACTTCGGGCTGCTGCGCCACGACCTCAGCCCGAAACCGGCGTACACCGCGATGCGGAACCTGCTCGGTCTCCTCGCCGACCCCGGCCCGGCGTTCACGCCGGACACGCTGGCGGTGACCGCGGACGGCCTGCCCCCGGACGCCCACTACCTGCTCACCCAGCAGCGCGACGGGCGGTTCGTGCTGCTGCTGTGGCGCGACGTGCGGGTCTTCGACCCCCAGAAGCAGGTCGCGCTGCCGGTGACGCCCGCGGACGTGACGCTCCGGCTCGCCGACGTCCACGACGTCACCGTGCTGCGACCGACCGACGGCAGCGACCCGGTCACCGAGACGGTCGGGACGTCGGTCCCGCTGCAGCTCGACGGGGAGGTCACCGCGATCGCCATCGACCCCGCACAGCCGCCCGCCCCGACCTCGGTGACGGCCCGGCCGCGCGACGGTGGGGCCGGGCTGAGCTGGCGGCTGCCGGCGACGTCGGCCAAGGTGGACGGCTTCGAGGTGACCCGTGTCGACACCGGTCGCCGGTGGACGGTGCCCGCCGACGTCCGCTTGTTCCGGGCCGGCGGGCTGACGAATGGACGCCCCTACGACTGGACCGTCCGGGCGGTCGGGCCGTACGGATCCTCGGACGCCGTCGGAGCCCGGGTCACGCCGGGCGCGGCACCGACGCCGCCGGGACGCCCCGTCGCCACGGCCGGGCCCGGCTCGGTCGTGGTCACCTGGCGCGCCTCCGACCCGCGGGGACGGCCGGTGTCGGCGTACCGCCTCTCCGTGCGGGGTCGGACCGTCACCGTCGACGGCAGCGCCCGGCGGGCGACGGTCACCGGCCTCCCGGCCGGCGCCCGGGTCCAGGTGGCGCTGCGGGCACGCAACCCGCTCGGGTGGAGCGACACGTCGCGGACCGGCTGGGTCCGCATTCCGTAGTCACGACGCGCCCGCGTCCACCATGCTGGCGACCGTGGTGGGGATCACGGCATCGGTCACGGCATCGGTCACGGCGTGGATCACGGCGTGGGCCGGCGACATCGACCAGCTGCACATCGAGGTCAGCGGCGGCCTGCAGCTGGCGATGAAGATCGTCATCGCGCTCTTCCTCTTCGGGATCGCGCTGGACGTGCGGCTCGACGACCTGGCCTACGTCGTCCGCCGGCCGCTGCCGATCGGCGTCGGCCTGCTCGCCCAGTTCATCGTGATGCCGGCGCTGACGGTGCTGCTCACCCTGGCGCTCGACGTCCGTGGCTCGGTCGCGATCGGCATGATCCTCGTGGTCTGCTGCCCGGCGGGGAACCTGTCCAACATCTTCACCTACCGGGCGAAGGGCGACGTCGCTCTCTCGATCTCGCTCACGACCGCCTCCAACGTCGTCGCGCTCCTGGTCACGCCGATCGCGGTCGCCTTCTGGACCGGGCTCAACGGTTCGGCCGACCAGCTGATGCGCGACGTCTCGATCGACCCGTGGGAGATGGTGCTGGAGATCGCGCTGCTGATCGGGCTCCCGTTCGCCGCCGGGCTGTTCGTCGCGTGGCGGTTCCCCGGCTTCGCCGAGCGGGCCCGGATCTACGTCGAGCCCGGCGCGCTGATCCTGCTGCTGCTGATCATCGTGGGGGCGCTCGCCGGCCAGCTCGACACGTTCCGCGACTACGCGGGCGTCGTCGCGGTCGCGATCATCCTCCAGAACGCGATCTCGCTGGTGGTCGGCTACGCCACCGGCCGGTCGCTGCGGCTGCCCGTGCC
>JACJWV010000025.1 GCA_020636915.1 Nocardioides sp. | reverse complement strand
GGTGGACGACCACCAGATCGTCCGCGAGGGGCTCGCCTCGCTGCTCGGGGCCCTGGACGGGATCGACGTCGTCGGCACCGCCGCCGACGGCCGCGACGCCGTGCACGTGGTCGCCGACACCCGGCCCGACGTCGTGGTCATGGACATCTCGATGCCGCAGCTCGACGGCATCGAGGCGACCCGGATGATCACCGGGCGGCAGCCCGAGGTGCGCGTGGTCATGCTCACGATGAACGAGGACGACGAGACGGTCCTCAGCGCGATCCGTGCGGGCGCCAGCGGCTACCTGCTGAAGGGATCGGGCGCCGACGAGGTGCAGACCGCGATCCGGGCGGCGGCGGCTGGCGGCATGGTGTTCGGGGCGACGCTCGCCGGGCGGGTGGCGTCGTACTTCTCCGGCTTCTCCGGCGCGCGGCCGACCGAGCCGGAGCCGTTCCCCGAGCTGACCGCCCGCGAGCGCGACGTGCTGCGCCTGCTGGCGGCCGGACGGTCGAACGACGCCATCGCCGCCGAGCTCTACGTGTCGAGCAAGACGGTGCGCAACGCCGTCTCGGGCATCTACGCCAAGCTGCACGCGGCCGGCCGGGCCGAGGCGATCATCAAGGCGCGGGAGGCGGGCTACGGGCGGGACTGACCGACGCACGTCCGGCGCGACGGGGCCGATGGTCCCTTCGGAGCCTGCGGGCCCGCTTGGCACAATGGTCGCCATGGCCAGCAACGCTTCGAAGGTCCGGGAGATCAACGACTCCATCCGCTACGTGATGTGGTCGGTCTTCCGGCTCGCCGAGCCCTTCGGCACCGCCGACCGGGCGAGCGAGGGCGCCGAGGTCGAGAAGCTCTTCGCCGAGCTCACCGCGTCGGGCGTGGTCGTGCGCGGAACCTACGAGCTCAGCGGCCTGCGCGCCGACGCCGACGTGATGGTGTGGTGGCACGCCGAGACGTCCGAGGAGCTGCAGGACGCCTACCAGCGGTTCCGCCGCACCGCCTTCGGGGCCCGGCTCGAGCCGGTCTGGTCGCAGCTCGCGCTGCACCGGCCCGCCGAGTTCAACAAGGGCCACGTGCCCGCGTTCCTCATGGACGAGGAGCCCAAGGCGCACCTGTGCGTCTACCCCTTCGTCCGGTCCTACGACTGGTACCTCCTCGAGGACGACGAGCGGCGCAGCCTGCTCGCCGAGCACGGCAAGATGGCACGCGGCTACCCCGACGTGCGCGCCAACACCGTGGCCAGCTTCGCCCTCGGTGACTACGAGTGGATCCTGGCCTTCGAGGCCGACGAGCTCTACCGGATCGTCGACCTGATGCGGCACCTGCGCGGCTCCGAGGCCCGCCGCCACGTGCGCGAGGAGGTGCCGTTCTACACCGGCGCCCGCGTGGAGGTCGCCGAGCTGGCCGACCGGCTGCCGTAGGACGCGCCGGTCAGGGAACCGCGGCGACGTCGTCGCCGTCGTAGCGGCATGAGGATGCTCGTGCTGGCGTTCGCCTGCCTGCTCCTGCTCGCGGCCTGCGGGTCCGGCGGTGGGTCGGACAGCCCGACGGCTGCGGACCCGGGCGGGGTCGTGAGCGCGTCGGGCGTCCCCGCGGCGCCGGGCCTGGTCGGCACCCGCCACCTCGTGACGGTGATGGACACCGGCACGCCGGAGCTCTGTGTCGGCCCGGTCGCCGAGTCGTGGCCTCCGCAGTGCAGCGGCCCGCGGATCGCGGGCTGGGACTGGGGCGACCACCCGGGCACCTTCGAGCACCAGGGCGCGACCCGTTGGGGGGAGTACGCCGTGCAGGGCACCTGGGACGGCAGCACCCTGACCTACCGGGGAGCGATCCCCGCGGCGTCCTACGACCCCGCCGCCGAGCCGCCCGCCTCCTACCCAGCGCCGGCCGACCACCACGCCGCGGCCGAGCTGCAGCGGATCGCCGACGAGCTCGCCGACACCCTGCCCGGCGCCCAGACCGCTGGGGTCGATGGGCAGCACGTGGTGGTCGACGTCGTCTACGACGACGGCTCGCTGCAGGACCAGGTGGACCGGGCGTACGGCGACGGCGTGGTCGTCCTGGTCCCGCAGCTCGTGGACGTCGAGGGGTGACCGACGGCCGGTGGCGCACCGCCCGCTACGCGACCGGGTGGTGGGCCACGAACAGGCCGTGCGGGTCGGCCGCGGCGCGGACCGCGCGCAGCCGCTCGTAGCGGTCGCCGTACACGCTCGCGACGTCGACGGGGCTGTCGCTGAAGTTGAGCACGTGCGTGCCGGTGGTCCACGGTGCCATCGCGGCGCACATCGCTGCTGCGTCGGCGATGCCCTGGGCCGCGGCCTCCGGGAACGGTGCGATCGCCACGCAGAACAGCGCGTAGGTGCCCTCGAGGTGGGACGCGACGCCGCCGCCCTCGGCCGGGCGTGCCAGGGCGCCGCCGAGGTGGCGGAGCTCGGCGAAGAGCAGCGAGGTCGTGCTCCCCGGCCCGACCTCGCCCAGGTACGCCGCCACGGCCTCCTCGGGCAGCTCTGCGAGCACGGCGTGGTCGGCGACGGCCGGTGCCGGAGCCGGCGGGTCCATGTGGACGGCGGTCAGTCCCGCTGCCGGGATCCGGGCGAAGGTGTCCATCTCCGGCGCGAGCGCGCGCAGCGGGGCTAGCAGCTCCGCCGCCCGGTCGTCGTCCTCGAGCACCGCGCCGTCGATGACGACGATCTGGCGGCCACTGAGGAACGGCGGCAGCTCCGGGAGCGGCGGGAAGCTCATCACGCGCAGCGACGTGGTCACCGACTCGGGGACCTCACGGGTCCAGGCCGCCCAGGCGGGCACGACCTCGGGCGCCCGCTCCCGGTCCCAGAGCAGCATGCCGGCGAAGACGTCGGCGTAGGGCAGCAGGTCGAGCTCGACCGCGACCACCACCCCGAAGTTGCCGCCGCCGCCGCGCAGCGCCCAGAACAGCTCGGCGTGGTCGTCGGCCGTGGCGCGCACCAGCGAGCCGTCGGCGGTGACGACCTCGACGGCACGCAGGCTGTTGGTGGCCAGGCCGTGGCGGCGGCCGTAGAACGAGAGCCCGCCTCCGAGCACGTAGCCGGCGACCGCCACGTCGGGGGCGCTGCCGTGCATGGCGGTCAGGCCGTGCGGGGCGGCCGCGGTGACGACGTCCTGCCAGAGCGTCCCGCCGAGGACCCTGGCGGTGCGGGCCTCGGCGTCGACGGTGACGCCGGTGATCTCGTGGAGGCGGATCAGCACGGTGTCGCCGAGGTCGCGGCGCATGAACGGGCCGGCACCGTGGCCGCTGCTCTGGGGGGCGACACGCAGGCCGGCGGCCGCGGCGGCACGCACGACGTCGGCGACCTCGTCGGCGGAGTGCGGGACGGCGACCGCGGCGGGCCGCTGGTCGACGGCGAGGTTCCAGGGCGTGCGGGCGGCGTCGTACCCGGGGTCGCCGGGGAGGTGGACGCGGCCGGCGCAGAGGCCGCGGAGGTGCTCGGCGGGGGACAGGGGCGTGGTGGTCATCGTGGGTCCTTGCGGTTGTCGACGGTGGCGCCGAGGGCGACGAGCGTCCCCGGTGGGGGCAGCTCGGCGACCTCGACGACGGTGGTGACCGGATGGGCGTGCACGGCCGCGAGCCGCTCCTCGATCACGTCGCGGGCGGCCGAGAACGCCCGGGGGTCCGTGGTCGTGACGCGGAGCTCGAGCAGGTCGCGCGGGCTCCGACCGGACCGGGCCAAGGTGGCCTCGAGCCGGGCGAGGGCGAGCGCGAGCTGCGCCGGGTAGTCGTCCTCGTGGAGGAGGCGACCCCGGTCGTCGAGCGGGCCGTGCACGGGGATGGTGGTCATGGCGGGAACTGTTCCGTGCGAAACCCTGGTCCGCCCATCCCGATCGTGGGGGTACTTCGCCGTCCGGTGGCCTGGGTGGACCAGACCACCCACATTTCTGGGATGGGCTCGGGGGCCTGGCCCGGGGAGGATCGGGATCGTGTCGACGAGACTGACGGCAGAGCGCGTGCGCGGCGACGTCGACGTGCTCTCACGCGCCGGTCTGGAGCTGGAGGAGTTCCTCGCCGAGGCCACCGAGTCGGTCGGCCGTGCGGTGCCGTGGGTCGCCGCCTGTCTGGGCACCCACGACCCTGGCACCCACATGCTGACCAGCGCCCGGAAGTTCGGCCACCTCAAGCAGGTCAACAGCCACGACCACGAGTTCGGCCTGGTCGAGTACGGCGCCGTCGAGCCGACCGCCTTCATGGAGCTCGCGGTCTCACCGGTCCCCGCTGCCGGAGTCCACCTGGTGCACGACGGCGAGGTCGCCCGCTCCGCCCGGATGGACACCTTCATGCGGCCGTTCTTCGGGTTCGGCGACGAGGCGCGGCTGGTCTTCCGGGAGCACGGCCGGGCCTGGGGCGCGATGGCGCTCTTCCGTGGCCCCGACGACGTGCCTTTCGCCGGCGACGAGGTCGAGTTCCTGGCCTCCCTGTCCACGTCCTTCGCCCGGGGCGTCCGGGTCGGCATGCTGAGCCGGCTCGCCGACGCCCGTCCGCCCGCGGACCCCAGCGGCCCGGCCGTGATCATCGTCGGGCCGGACGACCAGGTCCTGCAGATGACTGCCGGGGCCGAGCAGTGGGTCGCACGGCTGGCCTCCCCCGAGCACGGCGCGGAGCGCTTCAGCGCCGTCTCCGGACTGATCGGCGCGGCCCGCCGCTACGCCCGCGGCGAGCTGGCGTCCCCGCCCCGGGCCCGGTTGCGCACAGCCGACGGGATGTGGCTGGTCGTCCACGCGTCGTCGCTCACCGGCCTCGGCAACCGCGTCGGCGAGGTGGTCGTGACGATCGAGGAGGCCCGGCCGCCCGAGATCGTGGCCCTGGTGGTCGCCGCCTTCGACCTCACCCCACGCGAGCGCGACGTCACCCAGCTCGTGCTCCAGGGCGTCGACACCAAGGAGATCGCAGCGACGCTCCACCTCTCGGCGTACACCGTCCAGGACCACCTCAAGTCGGTGTTCGAGAAGGCCGGGGTGCGCTCGCGCCGCGAGCTGATCGCGCGGATCTACTTCGACCAGTACGTCCCGCGCATGAACTCCGAGCTCGGGCCGTCCGGGTGGTTCGCGAGCTGACTACTGCTGGTCGGGCTGCTGGTCGGGCTGCTGGTCGGCGGGCTCCAGGGTCAGGCTGATCGAGTTGATGCAGTAGCGGTCGCCGGTGGGCGTGCCGTAGCCGTCGGGGAAGACGTGCCCCAGGTGCGAGCCGCAGGTGGCGCAGCGGACCTCGACCCGCTTCATCCCGTGCGAGTCGTCCTCGAGGTACTCGATGGTGTCGCTGATGGGCTGGTAGAACGACGGCCACCCGCAGCCGGAGTGGAACTTGGTGTCGGACTCGAAGAGCTTCGCGCCGCACGCCTTGCAGGAGTAGATCCCGACGGTCTCGGTGTCGGTGTAGGCCCCCGTGAACGCCCGCTCGGTGCCGGCCTGGCGGAGGACGGCGTACTCCTCGGGCGAGAGCTGCTCGCGCCACTGCTCGTCGGTCTTCTCCACGTCGTAGGCCATGCCCCCATCCTAGGTCGGCGGGGAAGGTGACCCTGAGCGGGCGCCGGACCGGCCGACGTCACCGGCGTCACACCCCTCCGGGCGTTGACTCTCTCGGAGAACATGTGTTCACTGACGTGAATGGCCGCCACCATCTCGTGGGAACGCTTCCGGGGCGCCGGGGCGAAGCTGACGACCCCGCTGCATCCCGACGACTACCTGCGCCTGATCAACCCGCTCTGGAGCCAGCGCGAGCTGCGCGGCCGGATCGAGGAGGTCCGGCCCGAGACCGACGACGCCGCGACCCTCGTCATCCGGCCGGGCTGGGGCTGGCGCTACGACCACAAGCCGGGTCAGTACGTCGGCATCGGGGTGCAGGTCGACGGGCGCTTCCAGTGGCGCTCGTACTCCGTGAGCTCCCCGCCGCGCCGCGACGGGCGGACCATCACGATCACGGTGCGCGCGATGCCGGAGGGCAAGCTCTCCAGCCACCTCGTCAACGGGCTCGCGCCCGGCACGATCGTGCGGCTGGCGCTGCCGGAGGGCGACTTCGTGCTCCCGGAGCCGCCGCCCGCCAAGATGCTGTTCCTCGTGGGCGGGAGCGGGGTCACGCCGGTGATGGCGATGCTGCGCACCCTGGACCGGCGGGCCCGAGCAGACAGCACGGCCATGCCCGACGTCGTCATGCACTACTCCTCGCCCACGCCGGAGCGGATGATCTTCCGCGACGAGCTCGACCGGCTGGAGCGGGAGCACGAGCACCTCACCGTCCACCGGCTGCACACCGACACCGAGGGCATGCTCGACCTCGCCGACCTCGACCACATCTGCCCGGACTGGCGCGAGCGCGAGACCTACGCGTGCGGCCCGGCGCCGATGCTCGACGGCATCACCGAGCACTTCGAGCAGGCCGGGCTCGGGGAGCACCTGCACCTCGAGCGCTTCTCGCTCGAGCTCGGCGGCGACGGCGGCGAGGGCGGGACGATCACGTTCCGTACCTCCGGCAAGTCGGTCGAGGTCGACGGCGCGACGACGGTCCTCGAGGCCGGCGAGGAGGCCGGCGTCGGCATGCCCTACGGCTGCCGGATGGGTATCTGCCACACCTGCACGCTCACCCTCGTCAGCGGCACCGTGCGCGACCTGCGCAACGGCGAGGAGTTCAACCAGCCGAACGAGCAGGTGCAGACCTGTGTCACCGCCGCCGTCGGCGAGTGCACGCTCGACATCTGACCGAACGTCCAACGAAAGGACCCTCATGGCGATCTCGGACGTCCAGGAGTACACCCACCTCACCGACGAGGAGGTGGAGCAGCTCGGCCGCGAGCTCGACGCCGTCCGCGCCGAGATCGAGGAGTCGCGCGGCGACTCGGACGCGGCGTACATCAACCGCCTGATCAGGATCCAGCGCTACCTGGCGGTGGCCGGCCGGATCACGCTCCTGGTCGGCACCCAGGGCAGGCGCACGCGCGTGCCCGCGGCCGTCGCCGGCGCCACGCTCCTCGGTCTCCACAAGATCCTCGAGAACATGGAGATCGGCCACAACGTCATGCACGGCCAGTGGGACTGGATGAACGACCCGGAGATCCACTCCTCGAACTGGGAGTGGGACACCGCCCAGCCGGCCGAGCAGTGGAAGCACAGCCACAACTACGTCCACCACCAGTTCACCAACGTGCTGGGCTACGACAACGACATCGGCTACGGCGTCCTCCGGATGGCCCGCGAGCAGAAGTGGTCCCCGGCGAACCTCGGTCAGCCCGTCTACAACGCCCTGCTCGCCACGCTGTTCCAGTGGGGCGTCGCCCTCCACGACCTCGACATCGAGCGGATCCGCAAGGGCGAGAAGGACCCGAAGGAGATGAAGCGGCAGCTGCGCCAGATCCTCCGCAAGGGCCGCAACCAGGTGCTCAAGGACTACGTCGTCTACCCGGCGCTGGCCGGGAAGCAGTGGCGGACCGTCCTGGTCGCCAACGCGACGTCCAACCTGATGCGCAACCTGTGGTCCTACATGATCATCTTCTGCGGCCACTTCCCGGACGGCGCGATGCACTTCACCGAGGAGGAGATCGAGGACGAGACCCGGGCGGAGTGGTACCTGCGCCAGATGCTGGGCTCGGCCAACTTCACCGGTGGACCGCTGCTGCACGTCATGTCGGGCAACCTCGGCTTCCAGATCGAGCACCACCTCTTCCCGGACCTGCCGAGCAACCGGTACGCCGAGATCTCGGTGCGCGTGCGGGAGCTGTGCGAGAAGTACGACCTGCCCTACACCACCGGGCCGCTGCACCGGCAGTACGGCCAGGCGCTGCGCACGATCATGAAGCTCTCGCTCCCCAACAAGATGACCTCGAGCGACCAGCCCGAGCCGCCGACGCCCTCGCGCGACCGCAAGCGCAAGACCGACGCCGAGCGCCCGCCGCGCCGCAAGGAGCTGGGCGGTTGGATGCGGAGCGCCTCGTGACCGTGACGTCGATGACGGAGCGACTGACCACCAAGAAGTGGGTCACCCGGTGCGCGCTGAGCCGGATCTGCGGCGTCTGCGGTGAGCCGCTCGGCAGGCCGATCGCCTTCCGCGGCACCACCGACGAGGTCGGACGCAACGCCTTCCACCTGCCGCCGATGCACCTGGCCTGCGCGGCGTCGCTCGGCGCACGGGCCGAGAGCGAGCTGGTCACCACCGCGGGGTTCGAGTTCGTGCGCCCGGCCCGGGACGACCGGGACCGCCGGCCCCGGTTCGAGCCGAACTCGCTGCTGTGAGGTGACCTTCGGCTCTGGGCCGCGGCGCTGGTCCCGCGCCAGGCTCGAGGCGTGGGCGAGAAGCGTGGCTCGCAGGCGGCCCGGCTGCCTCCGCGCTGGTTCGTGGTGTCGTTCTGGCACGCGCACCGCGCACTGCTGCGGATGAGCGGCGGCCGGGTCGGCCTGTGGCGCCCGAAGCCCGGGGGCTGGGGAGCGCTGTGGCTCACGACCACCGGCCGACGCTCCGGGGAACCGCGTCGCGTCGTGCTCGGCTACCTGGAGGACGGACCCGACCTGGTCACGATGGCGATGAACGGCTGGGGCGCTCCGGAGCCCGCCTGGTGGCTCAACCTGCAGTCACATCCGGAGGCCACAATCCGGACCAGGGACGGCGAGCGCACGATCCAGGCGCACCGGGCGGTCGGCGCCGAGCGCGACCGTCTGTGGGCCCGCTGGGCGGCGGTCGACGACAACCTCGAGGGGTACGCCGCCCGCCGTCCGCACGAGACCGCAGTGGTCGTCCTCTCGCCGCGCCCGTGAGGGCAGCGAACCCGGTCAGGCCTGGGGCTTGGTGGCGCGGATGATCGCGCCGTGCATCCCCGGGACCGCCTCGTGGGTGAACTCCACCTCGGCGCCGACGAACCCCACGGCCGCCAGGCCGTCGAGGTACTCGCGGCGGGACAGGGCTCCGGCGATGCATCCCACGAACGAGCCGCGCTCGGCACGGTCGCCCGCGGTGAGCTCGTCCTCGGCGATCACGTCGGAGATGCCGATCCGGCCGCCCGGCGTCAGCACCCGGTACATCTCGGCGAGCACCTGGGCCTTGTCGACCGACAGGTTGATGACGCAGTTGGAGATGACGACGTCGACCGAGGCGTCCGGCAGCGGGACCTCCTCGATGGTGCCCTTGAGGAACTCGACGTTCGTCGCACCGGCCTTGGCCGCGTTCGCGCGGGCCAGGTCGAGCATCTCGTCGGTCATGTCGACGCCGTAGGCGAAGCCGGTGTCCCCGACCCGGCGCGCCGACAGCAGCACGTCGATGCCGCCGCCGGAGCCCAGGTCGAGGACCCGCTCGCCGGGACGCAGGGCGGCCACCGCGGTCGGGTTGCCGCACCCCAGGCTGGCCGCCACGGCCTCGGCGGGCAGCTCGCCCTGCTCGTCCGCGTCGTAGAGGCTCGCCCCGAACGACTGCTCCACGGCGACGTCCTCGCCGCCGCAGCAGGACGTGCCGCAGCAGGAGTCGGCCGCCTCGTCGACGACCTGCAGGGCGTCGTTCAGGTCGGCGTTGGTCGACCCCCCGCGCACCGCGGTGGCGGCCTCGGCGTACCGAGCGCGGACCTCCTCCCGGACCTGGTCGGGGGTCTGCTCGGGGAGCTGGTGGGTGGTGGGCATGGGGCCATCCTCTCGTTGTCATATCGGCATCCGTCGATATATCGAGTCTTGTCGATGTATCGACGAATGTCAATGCGTCTGGCACGATGGAGGCATGCCATCGACGTTGCCGCTGACCGACGTGAGCGTCCCGGACGCCACCCCGGACGCCGCGGTGTGCTGCACGCCCGTCGCTCGCGGGGTCGTCGGCGTCCAGGAGGCCGAGCAGCTGGCCCGGATGTTCAAGGCCCTCGGTGACCCGACGCGGGTGCGCCTGCTGTCGCTGATCGCCGCCTCGGCCGGCCAGGAGGCGTGCGTCTGCGACCTGATCGGCCCGGTCGGCCTGTCCCAGCCCACCGTGTCCCACCACATGAAGCAGCTCGTCGACGCCGGTCTGGTCACCCGGGAGCAGCGCGGACGGTGGGCCTTCTACCGGCTGGTCGAGGAACGCCTCGACGGCTTGAGCGACGCGCTGCGCCCCTGACCGGCGCTGGCTAGGGTCGACGCATGTCCGCGTCCGCTGACCGTTCGACCGCTGTGCCCGGCCGGCCCGAGATCGTCTGCATCTGCGGGTCCACCCGGTTCGTGGACGAGATGCGTGCGGCGAACCGTGACCTGACCTTCGCGGGTGTCATCGTCGTCGCGCCAGGCGAGGCGGACGAGGTGATCACCGCCGAGCAGAAGACCTCGCTGGACGCCCTGCACCTGCGCAAGATCGAGCTGGCCGACCGGGTCCTGGTCGTCAACCCCGGTGGGTACGTCGGCGAGTCGACGGCCCGGGAGATCGCCTACGCCCGCGCCACCGGCAAGCCGGTCTCCTTCACCGACCCGGGCTGAGGGGCGGACGCGGGAGGTCATCACATCCGAGCAACCGTCACCACGATCGTGATGACGTCCCGCGTTCGACGGGCCAGCGGGGCTCGAGGACCACCATGGGGCGATCAGCACGCCCGACCGGTCAGCGGCGCCACACCCGCTGCGGACCGAGCGCGGCGAACCCGGCGTCCAGGGCGGCGGCCAGGTCGTCGCCGGCGGCGTAGTCGACGAGGTCGCGGCCCGGGTGCACCGCGCCGGTGGCGGCGACCACGTCGGTCCACGAGGCGTTCCACCCGTTGGAGACACCGACCGCGCCGGCGGTGTCGTGGAGCACCACGCCGGCGACCAGGTCGCCGCCGTCGTGGCGGCCCAGGAAGGTCATCCGCGGGTGGGTCGGGACGCCGTCGGTCCACGGTGCGTCCGCGACGACCCGCCACCCGGCGGGCATCGCGCCCGTCGAGCCGGGACGGTGCAGCCAGGTGGCGTCGATGAGCAGGTCGAAGCCGTGCGGTGCCAGGTCCTGGTCGCCGAAGGAGTCGGCGACGGTGCCGTGGTCGAAGGGCGTCATCGCGGCCAGCACGTCCTCGGTGGCGACGCCGGGCACGAGGGTCTTGACCGCCGAGTGGTACGGCGGGGGAGGACCGCCCGCGACCCACAGTTCGCCCCGGCGGGCGACCGGGATGCGGAGGGCGGCGAACACGTCGTCGTACCAGGCGACGCTGGCGGCGACGGCCGCCCTCAGCCGGGGGTCCACGTCGGAACTGTGTCCTAAGGTCGTGCGCATGGCCAAGCCACCCGCAGCCGAGGTCGACGCCGGCGGACGCGCGGTCCGCGTCTCGAGCCCGGAACGGGTGATCTACGAGGCCACCGACCGCACCCCTGAGGTGACCAAGCTGATGGTCGCCGAGTTCTTCGCCAGCGTCGGCGACGGACTGATGCGCGCGCTGCGCGACCGCCCGACGGCGCTGGAGCGGTGGACGTCGGGTGTGCGCCCGGGCATGCGGCTGGCGACCGGGCCGCAGGACAAGGACGCCGACGCGTTCTACCAGAAGCGGGTGCCGAAGGGCGCCCCTGACTACCTCGAGACCGTGCAGGTCACCTTCCCCTCGGGACGCACCGCCGACGAGATCTGCCCGACCGAGATCGCGGTCCCGGTGTGGTGCGCCCACATGGGGACCCTCGTCTTCCACCCGTGGCCGGTCCGCCGCGGCGACGTCGACCACCCCGACGAGCTGCGCATCGACCTCGACCCGCAGCCCGGCACGTCGTTCTCCGACGCGGTGCGGGTCGCGGGCGTGGCACGCGAGCTGCTCGAGGAGCTCGGGCTCCGCGGCTACCCCAAGACGTCGGGCAACCGCGGCGTGCACGTCTACGTGCGCATCGAGCCACGCTGGGAGTTCACCGACGTGCGGCACGCGGCGATCGGGTTCGGCCGCGAGCTGGCGCGGCGCGACGACGGCGTGACGGTCGACTGGTGGAAGGAGGAGCGCGGCGAGCGCATCTTCGTCGACTTCAACCAGAACAACCGCGACCGGACGATCGCCTCCGCCTACTCGCTGCGGCCACTTCCCGGCGCACCGGTGTCGACACCGGTGACCTGGGAGGAGCTCGCCGGTGTGACCGACCCGGGTGACTACAACCTGTTCACGGTGCCCGACCGGGTCGCGGAGGGCGACCCCTGGGCGACGATCGACGACACCGCCTACTCCCTCGAGCCGCTGCTGCGCCTGTGGGAGGAGCTGCCGGGAGGCGAGCTCAACTTCCCGCCCGACTACCCCAAGATGCCGGGCGAGCCGCCCCGGGTGCAGCCGAGCAAGAAGGTCGCCGAGCACTGGGACGAGGACGGCAACCGCGTGGAGTAGGCCCCGTCGTGGGTTCGGTCACGGCCGGTCCAGTCCGCGTTTCGGCGGTCCCGGAGCCGGGAATCCGACCTGGTGAACGATCCCGACGAGGTGATGAGCATGCCGCCCGCGGCCCGCTGGTCCCGCGCCATCCGTGTGGCCCTGCTGACCGACCAAGCCATCGTGCGTGCTGGCGTCCACAGCCTGCTGGCGACGTACGCCGAGCGCATCGACGTCGTCGACGTCGGCGGGCCCGATCGCGACCTGCGTGACGTCGACGTGATCCTCTACGACGTCCTCGGGCTGCACGAGGGGGACGGGAAGGACCTGGAGACGGCGGTCAAGGCGCAGCCCGGTCGCGTGCTCGCGCTGTCGCGCGAGCTCCAGCCCGGGCTCACCGCCCGGGCGCTCGCGATGGGTGCGATCGCGTCGATCGGAATGGACGTCGAGGGCGAGGAGCTGGTCGCGACGGTCGAGGCCTTCGCCGCCGGCCACCTCGAGGACGGCTCGCAGGCCGACCTCGACAACCAGGCCGACCGGCGGCGCCAGCTCGGTCGCGACGTCAGCCTCTCCCCGCGCGAGCTGGACGTCCTGGGGCTGATCGTCCGCGGGCGCTCGAACGACGAGGTCGCCGAGGAGCTCTACCTCAGCATCAACACGGTGAAGTCGCTGATCCGCTCGACCTACCGCAAGATCGGCGTGAGCAGTCGCACACAGGCGGTCGCCTGGGGTGTCGAGCACGGCTTCCCGACCACTGGCACCATCGACGGGTGAGCGAGGACAAGCGGGTCGCGCGAGCCGACGGGGAGCCGAGCAAGCACGGGGCGGCCGGAGCGGCCCGGTGGTCGGCCTACCTGGACTGGGTCCGCGACGACATCGCGAACGCCGTGCTGCGCCTGAGCGCGGAGGAGCGCCGGACCACGCGCCTGGCGTCGGGCTGGACCCCGATCGAGCTGCTCAGCCACGTGCTCCACATGGAGCAGCGCTGGTTCGTGTGGGGGTTCCTCGGCGAGGACGTCCCCGAGCCGTGGGGTGACTGGACCGTCGACGAGCCGTGGAACGCCGGGGGCGACGTCGAGCCGGGTGGCCGCTGGGCCGTCGCCGACGACGTGACCGGCGAGGAGCTCGTCGCCCGCCTGTGGGCCGTCGCCGAGCGGACCCGTGGGGTGCTGCGCGACTTCCCGCTCGACGCCACCGCCTCGCCGGGAGGCAGGTTCGCGGCGGACCCGCCGACGCTGGAGTGGATCTGCTTCCACGTGCTGGCCGAGTACGCCCGGCACGCGGGCCACCTCGACATCGTCGTGGAGCTGGGCGGCGCCTGAACCCCGCCGCGGTTCCGGTCGCAGGTCCGGGCACGCAGAAGGCCCGCCCCGCCTTCCCGGGGAACCGGGCGCGCGGAGCGGGCCTGCCGGACCACCGCTGGCGCTCCCCCCGGTGCGCCCGCGGATCCCCACGCTCCGCGGTGTGGTGTCCGGCCGGGTACTGCTGTGCCGTCGGGCCCCTCCCTCCGGAGCCCGTCGGTGTCGGCTTGTTCCCCCACCGACAGCACGACAGTAGGGCGCCGACTCCCACACCCGGTCCACGGCACATCCACAAGTCAGCAAGGAAACGGTGACGCGTTAGCCTCGGCGCGTGCTCCTCGCCCTCGACACGGCCACGCCGTTCGTCACCGTCGCCCTCCACGACGGGGAGGACGTCGTCGTCGACCTGACCGCCGAGCGGGCCCTCAAGCACGCCGAGCAGCTCGCGCCGCTCATCGAGCGGGCTCTCGCCCAGGCCGCGATCGTGCGACAGGACCTCACTGCGATCGCGGTGGGAGTCGGACCGGGGCCGTTCACCGGCCTGCGGGTGGGACTGGTGACCGCACGCACGCTCGGCTTCGCGCTGGAGATCCCCGTGTACGGCGTGTGCTCGCTCGACGTCCTGGCCGTCGAGGCCGTCGCGACGGGTGCCGTCGACCGGGACTTCGTCGTGGCCACGGACGCACGCCGCAAGGAGGTCTACCTCGCGTCCTACGACGAGCGGGGCGCGCGCCTCGACGGGCCCGTCGTGGGTCGCCCCGCGGACCTCGCGACCGACATCCCCGCGGTCGGGCCGGGGGCGGCACTGTACGTCGAGGCGTTCCCCCTGCGGGTGGGTCCGACCGCGCCGAGCGCCGGCTGGCTGGCGCGCACCGTCGCCGAGGAGCTCGCCGAGCTGCGCGACCCCGAGCCGCTCTACCTGCGCCGCCCCGACGCCGACGCCCCGCACGCGCCGAAACGGGTGTCGTGACCGTCCGGCCGGCGACCTCGGAGGACGTCGCGGCGGTCGCCGCGCTCGAGCGCGACAACCTGGGCGCCGACGCCTGGTCCGAGGGGCTGGTCGCCGAGGGGCTGGCCGGCAACCTGCCGACCGTCGACTACCTCGTCGCCGACCTGGGCGGCGCCGTGGTGGGCCACGCCGTCGTCAGCGTCGTCGCCGACATCGCAGAGCTCCAGCGCATCGCGGTCGACCCGGCGCACCGCCGTACCGGCCTGGCGACCGCCCTCCTGGAGGCCGTGGTCGGCACCGCCCGGGAGGGCGGCGCCGACCGGCTGCTGCTCGAGGTGCGCGAGGACAACGCGGGTGCGCTGGCCTTCTACGCCGCCCGGGGCTTCGTGGAGGTCGACCAGCGCCGCCGCTACTACCGCGACGGCGCCACTGCGGTCGTCCTCCGCCTCGGGCTCGGGCCTTCCTGCTCCTACGGCAGGTAGTAGGTCGGGTTCGGCAGCTTGACCGAACGGTCGGACGAGCCGCCGATCAGGTCGCTGAACTGGTCGCCGAAGTTCGCCACGATGTGCAGTCCGAGCTTGTCCTGCACGTACTTCCGCGTGGACGCCTTGTAGTCGATCGTCGAGCACGAGGCGTCGTTGCCGTCGAGCGCGCAGTCGACGTACGCCGGCGGGGTGTCCGAGCTCGTCCACTTGGTGAAGTAGAAGGCCGACCTGAACAGCGGGTTGCCGTCGGCGTCGTGGTAGTACTTCGCCAGGTTGTCCAGGGTCGCGACCCGCTGGGCGTTGTTGCGTCCGGTGAGGCCGACGATCTTGCAGCCGGCCTTGGCGGCCGCGAGGACCACGCCGGGCATCCGCGGCGTGGCCGGGAAGCGGCCCTCCTGGACCCAGGTGTTCTGGAGCGTCGGGTCGAAGTTGAACTTCATCGCCCCGTCCTCCATGTCGTAGGTCCACAGCGTGGTGTCGTCGGCGTCGAAGACGACCGCCGGGTGCTGCTTGCGCTTCACGCCGGTGGCGCAGATGTCGTGGAGCTTGGCCTTCCACCGCTTGGCGATGTTGGTCATCTGCGTGATGTAGGGCGACGCGTCCTTGTTCGCGATGCCGTTGGTGGCGCCGTAGTAGGCGCGGATCTCGGCCTTGACGTTGTCGATGTTGGGGATGTGGTCGCCCGGCGTGGTGAGGCCGCTGGAGCCGTCGGGTGCCATGTCGAACTCGGTCGGCAGCGCGAGCTCGCTGTCGGAGGCGGGCGCCCCCTGGATGTCGGGGCTGGGGAGGTAGTACGTCGGGTTCGGCAGCTTCACGCTGTGCAGCGCGTGCCCGCCCTGGAGGTCCGAGTACTGGTCGCCGATGTTGAGCACGATCGTCTCGCCCGTGGACTCGATGTGGGCGCGGGTGCCCGCCTTGTACTCGACCGTCGTGCACTTGGCCGGGTCGTCGTTCGGGTCGACGCTGGTGTGGCAGTCGAGGTAGTCCGGCTTCGGCGAGGTCGCGTCGAACTTGGTGTAGAAGTTGTCGGCGTCGAAGGCGCTGTAGCCGACCTTCTCCAGGTTGGCGAGGGTCGCCGGCTCCTGGCTCGCGCTGCGCCCGGTGATGCCGTAGACGTCGTACCCGCGGTCCGCGACCTCCTGGACGAGGGCGGGCATGCCCGGCGTCGCCGGGAACTTCTCGTCCTGCACCCAGGTGTTCTGGAGGGCGGGGTCGAAGTTGAAGTGCATCGCCGCGTCCTCCATGTCGTAGGTCCACAGCGTCGTGTCGTCGGCGTCGAAGACCACCGCCAGGTGGGCCGCGGGCGCGGGGTCGGGCAGCTGGGCCAGGATCGCCTGCTCGATGCCCTGCAGCTCGGAGATGTAGGGGGAGCTGGACTTGTCCGCGATGCCGCCGGTCGCGTTGTAGTACTTGCGGATCGTCGCCTTGACCGAGTCGATGTTCGGGATCTTCTCGCCGTTCGCGTTGGGCGGCGGCGTCGACCCGTCGGGGTTCAGCGGCTGCACCACGAAGTGGGTGTGCGGGGTCAGGTGGGCGTCGTCGCGGGCGTCCGCGGTGGCGGCGACGCCGACGACGAGGGTGGTGGCTGAGACGGCCGCGACGAGCGCGCGCGTGCCGGTGCGTCCCGAGAGTCGCATGGTGCTCCTGGTGTCGAGCTGGGAGGTTGACCGGGACAAAGTACGCCCGAGCCCGCTCCCTGCCTAGACGGACGTGGGTGCCCGTTCGGGCAGGTGTGAGGATGTGCCCATGAGCGAGCCTCTGGTCCTCGGGATCGAGACCTCCTGCGACGAGACCGGCGTCGGCGTCGTGCGCGGTCACACGCTGCTGGCCGACGCGGTCGCGAGCAGCGTCGACGAGCACGCCCGGTTCGGCGGGGTCGTCCCCGAGGTCGCGAGCCGGGCCCACCTGGAGGCGATGGTGCCCACCGTCGAGCGGGCCTGCGAGACCGCCGGCATCGCCCTGCACGACGTCGACGCGATCGCGGTGACCAGCGGTCCCGGCCTCGCCGGCGCCCTGATGGTCGGCGTCGCGGCGGCCAAGGCCCTGGCGATCGGGCTCGGCAAGCCGCTCTACGGCGTCAACCACCTCGCCGCCCACGTCGCGGTCGACCAGCTCGAGCACGGGCCGCTGCCGGAGCCCTGCCTGGCGATGCTGGTCAGCGGCGGCCACTCGTCCCTGCTGCGGGTCGAGGACGTCACCTCCGGCGTCGACCCGCTCGGCGCCACCATCGACGACGCGGCCGGTGAGGCCTTCGACAAGGTGGCGCGGCTGCTCGGGCTGCCCTTCCCGGGCGGGCCGCACATCGACCGGGCCGCGCGTGAGGGCGACGGCGTCGCGATCGACTTCCCGCGCGGTCTCACCGCGCGTCGCGATCTCGAGCGGCACCGCTTCGACTTCTCCTTCTCCGGCCTCAAGACCGCGGTCGCCCGCTGGGTCGAGGCCCGCGAGCGCTCGGGGGAGCCGGTGCCGGTCAACGACGTCGCCGCGTCCTTCCAGGAGGCGGTCTGCGACGTGCTCACCCGCAAGGCGGTCGACGCCGCGGTCACCCAGGGCATCGACGACATCCTCATCGGCGGCGGTGTCGCCGCGAACTCCCGGCTGCGGGCGATGGCGGAGGAGCGCGCCGCCGCGCGGGGCATCCGGGTCCGCGTCCCCCGCCCGGGGCTGTGCACCGACAACGGCGCCATGGTGGCCGCGCTCGGCGCCGAGATGGTCGCCCGGGGCCGCACCCCGTCCTCGCTCGACCTGCCCGCGGACTCCTCGCTGCCGGTGACCGAGGTCCTGGTCTGAGGGTGGGTGGGGTGCCGAGTCGGCGCGTCTTGTACGCCGAGGACCGCCGAGTCGGCGCATCTTGTACGCGAGCAGGGCCCCGAGTCGGCGCGCCTTGTACGTCTGGGACCTGCGGGCTGGAGACGAGATGCGCACGTTGCGCCGACTCGACCCCCTGTGGCGGGCACGTTGCGCCGACTCGACCCCCTGTGGCGGGCACGTTGCGCCGACTCGCGCTCCCTCGCCGCAGCTACTCCGAGAACTGGTACTCGGCAACCTGCTCGGGGTTGCCCCCGTCGACCGGACCCTCGACGGTCTCGGGATCGCGCCCGTCCAGCGCGAACCGCTGCAGCGACCATCGGCCGTCCTCCAGCCCGGCCACGCCCACCAGGAGGTGATCGGGGTCGGCCCAGGCCATCCGGCTGACCACCGAGCCGCGGTCGGTCGCGACGCTCCCCACCGGCTGGAGATCGAGGTCGACGACGGTGACGTCGCCGATCATGTTGTTCTCGTAGTAGCCGCCGAGGAGGTGCTTCCCGTCCGGGGAGAACGTGAGCCCCGAGACGTCGCAGCTGCGAGCGACGACGGTGAAGGTGTGGAGGTCGAAGAGCCCGACGCAGCCGTACTGCTGGTTCGCCCGGGGGATGAAGCTCAGCGCCCACAGGCGCCCGTCGGGGCTGACGTCGGTCACCCGGGCGTCGGTCGGGAAGTCGGTCGGCATGCCGGCGCTGCCGGCTCCATCGGGGGTGACGACGGCGGAGGTCGTGGTGCCGTCCCCGACCAACAGGTGGTCGGCGTCCAGCACCGCGTCGATGAGACCCACGGCCTCGCCGGGCATCGGTACGCCGGGTCGCTCGACGGGCTCGGTGACGCCGCTCTCCAGCACCCGGATCGTGAAGTCCTCGGCCACCCAGGCGGCGGTGCTGTCGTCGGCGCTGGCCGTGACCATGTTCAGTTGCACGGGGTACTGCTCCTGCAGCGACCCGTCGGCCCGGTAGACGCGGATGGAATAGGGCTGCTGCAGGCTGACGACGACCCGACCGTCGGTGAGCACGGTGACGTCGGTGACGTCGGCGTTGTCGACCTCGAGGTCGACCCGGCTCCCGTCGGCCCGGGTGACCACGCCGTCGTGCAGGACTGCCGTGTCGCCCCGGGGCGACGGCGCAGGCTCGATCCCACGCTCTCCGTGGCCGCCCAGCACGGCCGGCAGCACCACGGCGAGCGCCACCACCGCAGCCACCGCGGCCGCCGCGCCGGCGCGGCGGCGCCGCTGGATCGAGCGTGCCTTGCCGCGCACGTCGTCGAAGGAGAGCGGGACGCCGTGGACGTGGTCCGCTCGGCGCTCCAGCTCCCGGACGAAGGTCTCCTCGGTCATCACTCCTCCTCCCCGAAGGTCGGTCGATCGCTCGGGCTGAGCTCGGCCGGGGTCCGCTCGCGCAGGGACGCGAGAGCCCGGCTGGTCTGGGACTTGACGGTGCCGACCGAGATGCCGAGCACCTCGGCGGTCTCGGCCTCGCTCAGCTGCTCGTAGTAGCGCAGGACGACGACGGCGCGGGCCCGGCGCGGCAGGGTCTGCACGATCGCCCACACCGCCGCACCGACGCCCTCGTCGTACGTGTCGATCACCGGCACGGTGTCCGGGAGCGTCTCGTGGGCGGTCTCGCGCCGCTTCCACGGCCGCCGCCACATCGAGTTGTTCTCGTTGACCATGATCCGGCGCACGTAGGCGTCCACCGAGCCGCGGTCCCGCACCCGGTCCCACGCGAGGTAGAGCTTCGCCAGCGAGGTCTGCAGCAGGTCCTCGGCCTGGTGCTGGTCGCCGGTGAGCAGGTACGCCGTGCGCAGGAGCCGGGCCTGGCGCGCCTCGAGGTACGCCGTGAAGTCGGTGTCCCGGTCCACCGTCGTCACTCCTGCCTGGTCCGTCATCACACTCCCTGGACGCGGTCCCGCGCGGGATGGTTGCAATTCTCGCGGCATCCGGTTGGCTGGGCGTCATGCAGCAGGTGAAGGGCGTGGTCGCCCGTGGGAAGGGTCAGCCGGTCGAGCTGACGACGATCAACGTGCCGGACCCGGGACCGGGGGAGGCGCTGGTGCAGGTGCAGGCGTGCGGGGTCTGCCACACCGACCTGCACTACCGCGAGGGCGGGATCAACGACGACTTCCCGTTCCTGCTCGGCCACGAGGCCGCGGGCGTGGTCGAGGCCGTCGGGGACGGCGTGACGGCGGTCGCTCCGGGCGACTTCGTGGTCCTCAACTGGCGCGCGGTGTGCGGTGACTGCCGGGCCTGCGACCGCGGTGAGCCGTGGTACTGCTTCGCGACCCACAACGCCACGCAGAAGATGACGCTCGCCGAGGGTCCGGACGCCGGTACCGAGCTCTCGCCGGCACTGGGGATCGGGGCGTTCGCGGAGAAGACCCTGGTCGCCGCCGGGCAGTGCACGAAGGTCGACCCTTCAGCGCGGGCGGCGGCGGTCGGGCTGCTGGGGTGCGGCGTGATGGCCGGCATCGGCGCGGCGATCAACACCGGTGCGGTGACCCGCGGGAAGTCCGTCGCGGTGATCGGCTGCGGCGGCGTGGGCGTCGCGGCGGTCGCCGGTTCGGTGCTGGCGGGCGCGAGCCCGGTCATCGCGGTCGACATCGACCCGGGCAAGCTCGAGGCCGCGAAGCGGATGGGCGCGACCCACACGGTCGACTCCTCAGCGACCGACGGGGACATGGGGGTGGTCGCCGCGATCCAGGAGCTGACCGGCGGGTTCGGCGCCGACGTCGTCATCGAGGCGGTCGGGCGGCCGGAGACGTGGAAGCAGGCGTTCTACGCGCGTGACCTCGCCGGCACGGTCGTGCTGGTCGGGGTCCCGACGCCGGACATGAAGGTGCCCGACATCCCGCTGATCGACGTCTTCGGTCGGGGCGGCTCGCTGAAGTCGAGCTGGTACGGCGACTGCCTGCCGAGCCGCGACTTCCCGATGCTGGTCGACCTCTACCAGCAGGGCCGGCTCGACCTGGACGCGTTCGTTACCGAGGAGGTCGGGATCGGCGACGTCGAGGCGGCGTTCGAGAAGATGCACCACGGCGGCGTGCTGCGCTCGGTCGTGGTCCTGTGACCGCTCGGGTCGACCACGGCGTCACCAGCGGGACGTTCAGCCTCGACGGGCAGACCTTCGACGTCGACAACAACGTGTGGGTGGTCGGTGACGACGACGAGTGCGTCGTGATCGACGCCCCCCACGACGTCGACGGCATCCTCACGGTCGTGGGCGACCGGCGGGTGAAGGCGATCGTGTGCACCCACGCCCACGACGACCACGTCCGCGTCGCGCCCCCGCTGCGCGAGCGCGTCAACGACGGGCAGGGTGCCCCGGTCATGCTGCACCCGGCCGACCGGCCGCTGTGGGAGCTGACGCACGGCGGACCGGACGACCCGCACGGCTACCTGTGGGACCTCGACCTCGCCGACGGCGTACGCATCGAGGTCGGTGGGACGACGCTGGAGGTGCTGCACACGCCCGGGCACGCGCCGGGCGCGGTGTGCCTCTACGCGCCCGACCTGGGCTGCGTCTTCACCGGCGACACCCTCTTCCAGGGCGGGCCCGGTGCCACCGGCCGCTCCTACTCCGACGCCGACCTCATCGTCGCCTCCATCCGCGATCGACTGTTCACGCTCCCCGACGACACCGTCGTGCACACCGGGCACGGCGACGACACCACGATCGGGGCCGAGCGGGCGCGCCTCGGCGAATAGTGGAAAGTCGAACAACTCGGGACCTCGGGCCTTCCTGGAGTGGACATCCGGCCCTGAGATGAGCCGGGACTTCGTCCTTAGCGTGAAGGCACGGAGCGGGAACGACGGAGTTCCCGCCAGCAAGAGGAGGCGCACCATGCGCTCGGCATTCGACAAGTTCATCTCGTGGACAGGCCTCTTGATGGCCGTCGTCCTCCTCGTCGCCGGAGGGCTCCTGTGGTGGGCCCACAGCTTCATCGGCGACCAGGTCAACGAGCAGCTCACCATGCAGGGCATCACGATGCCCGAGGGAGACGCCCTCGCCAGCCTGCCCAAGGCCGACGCCGAGGCCCTGAAGCCCTACGCCGGCAGCACGCTCGACACCGGCCCCGAGGCCAAGGCCTTCGCCAACCACTACATCCTCGTGCACATGAACGCGGCCGGTGACGGCCAGACCTACGAGGAGGTCAGCGGCAAGTACATCACCATGACCCCCGAGCAGCAGGCGTCCGAGGAGGGCCAGCAGCTCGCCGGCCTGCGCCAGACGCTGTTCATGGGCAACACCCTGCGCGGGCTGCTGCTCTACGGTTACGCGTTCGCCACCATCGGGACCATCGCCGGCATCGCCGCGATCGTCTCCTTCGTCGGTGCCGCGGTCCTGCTCCTCCTCTTCGGTCTGGGCATCTGGCACGCCCGCAAGGCCGAGAAGACGGCTGACGTCACCGTCAAGGGCGCGGTCCCGCACACCGCCTGACCCGCACCCACTGCAGCACCGCATCGCCCGGGAGAACCACACGCTCCCGGGCGATGCGGTTGTCCGGGCTGGGCCCGTCAGAGTGGGCGCACCAGCAGCGCCGTCCCGTGCCCGGCGACGCGGGTCAGCACGATCGTGGCCTCCTGCTCGCCGTGCAGGTCCAGCCGCTTGCGCAGCTGGTCGGGGACGACGTCCACGCCCCGCTTCTTGATCGTCAGTCGGCCGACGCCGCGCTCGCGCAGGGCAGCCCGCAGCGCCTTCTCGCGATAGGGGAGCTCCGCCACGACGGCGTACCCCCGTGCGAACGGGGTCCGGAAGGCCTGGTCGGACGTCACGTAGGCGATGTGCTCGTCGACCAGTCCGCCGCCCACGCCGGCCGCGACCGCGGTGACCAGACCGGCCCGGATGACCGCGCCATCGGGCTCGTAGAGGTAGCCGCCGACGCTGCGGACCTCGGTGCCGCCCTCCCCGGGCGCCGGAGCGTCCTCGTCGGTGAGGGTGGCCAGGCCGCCGTCGCCGATGACCGTCGCCCGCCGGTCGGTGGTCGCCAGCCGGCCCGACCACAAGGCGGCCTCCTTGACCTCGCCGTGGTCGCTGACCCACTCGGCCTCGACGCCCGCCGGGACGAGCCCGTGCGGGATGCCGGGGGCGACCTTGACGCAGGAGTCACGGGCCAGCAGGCCCTCGACGAACGGCCAGGGCGGCGTCCAGCCGTCGACGTCGAAGACCCGTCCGCGCGCCGAGCGCCGGGCAGGGTCGGCGAACGCGACGTCGAACGGGGTCGTGTCCAGGGTGGTCGCGTCGGCGACCGTGACCGCGCCGGGGAGGCCGAGCGCCGCCAGGTTCGCCTCGGCGACGGCCACGCGTACCGGGTCGACGTCGACCCCCGCCACGACGAGGCCGGCACGAGCGGCGGCGACCAGGTCGCCGCCGATGCCGCACCCGAGGTCCACGAGCGTGTGCGCCGACGCCGCGACCAGCCGCGCCGCGCGGTGCTCGGCGACGCGGAGCCGGGTCGCCTGCTCGAGGCCGTCCGGGGTGAAGTACATCCGGTCGGCGAGGTCACCCAGCTTGGCGCGGGCGCGTAGCCGCAGCGTGGCCTGGGTGAGCGCCACCGCGACCTGTTCGGGCGCGGCGCTGCGTCGCAGGCGGGTCTGCGTGGCCAGCGAGTCGCCGGCGTCCTGCAGCTCGCGGGACGCCGTGGCGAGCAGCAGCTGACCGTCGTCGGTGAGCAGCCAGCGGAAGGCGTCGAGGTCCACCCCGAGATCCTCGCGCACCGGGGGGTCTCTGGCACTCAGCCCATCAGAGTGCTAGTTTCTGATCTGGCACTCTCCCCGTGAGTGTGCCAGCGCTTGCGACCACGGTGCGACCCCCGCGACGGCGTGCCCGACCCGCAAGCACCAGACGTGCACCACCCACCAATTCGAAGTCCCAGAAAGTGGAGGTTGATCAGGAGTGTCGGTCAACATCAAGCCCCTCGAGGACCGCATCGTCGTCAAGCCGCTCGACGCCGAGCAGACCACGGCCTCGGGCCTGGTCATCCCGGACACCGCCAAGGAGAAGCCCCAGGAGGGCGAGGTCCTGGCGATCGGTCCCGGTCGCATCGACGACAACGGCAACCGTGTCCCGCTCGACGTGAGCGTCGGCGACAAGGTCATCTACAGCAAGTACGGCGGCACCGAGGTCAAGTACGCCGGCGAGGAGTACCTCATCCTCTCGGCGCGCGACGTCCTCGCGGTCGTTTCCTGATTCTCACCGGGTCGGGTGCCTGACGCCGCGCCATGGCGCGTGCTCGGGCACACGACCCGGTTTCAGTTCCTGACGTAGGAGAGACATGCCCAAGATCCTGGAGTTCGACGAGAACGCCCGCCGCGCGCTCGAGCGCGGTGTCGACGCGCTCGCCAACGCCGTCAAGGTGACGCTCGGCCCCAAGGGCCGCTACGTCGTCCTCGACAAGAAGTGGGGCGCCCCGACCATCACGAACGACGGTGTGACCGTCGCGCGCGAGGTCGAGCTGGACGACCCGTTCGAGAACCTCGGTGCGCAGCTGACCAAGGAGGTCGCCACCAAGACCAACGACGTCGCCGGTGACGGTACGACGACCGCGACGGTCCTGGCGCAGGCGATGGTCCACGAGGGGCTGCGCGCCGTCGCCGCCGGCGCCAACCCGATGGGGCTCAAGCGCGGCATGGACGCCGCGGCCGAGGCCGTGGGCGACGCGCTCAAGGAGGCCGCCCGCGAGGTCGAGTCCGTGGAGGACATGGCCTCGGTGGCCACGATCTCCAGCCGCGACAGCGTGATCGGCGAGCTGCTCTCGCAGGCCTTCGACAAGGTCGGCAAGGACGGCGTGATCACCGTCGAGGAGTCCAACTCGATGGGCACCGAGCTCGAGTTCACCGAGGGCATGCAGTTCGACAAGGGCTACATCTCGGCGTACTTCGTCTCCGACGCGGAGCGCATGGAGGCCGTCCTCGACGACCCCTACATCCTCCTGCACCAGGGCAAGATCTCGGCAGTGGCCGACCTCCTGCCGCTGCTGGAGAAGGTCATCGCCGCCGGCAAGCCGCTGTTCATCCTCGCCGAGGACGTGGACGGCGAGGCACTGTCGACGCTGGTCGTCAACAAGATCCGCGGCACCTTCAACGCGGTCGCGGTGAAGAGCCCGGCGTTCGGCGACCGCCGCAAGGCGATGATGCAGGACATCGCGACCCTGACCGGTGGCCAGGTCGTCGCGCCCGAGGTCGGCCTCAAGCTCGACCAGGTCGGCCTCGAGGTGCTCGGCCAGGCCCGCCGCGTCGTGGTGACCAAGGACAACACCACGATCGTCGACGGCGCCGGCGACGCCACCGAGGTCGAGGGCCGCGTCAACCAGATCAAGGCCGAGATCGAGTCGACCGACTCCGACTGGGACCGTGAGAAGCTCCAGGAGCGCCTCGCGAAGCTCGCCGGTGGCGTCTGCGTGATCAAGGTCGGCGCCGCCACCGAGGTGGAGCTGAAGGAGAAGAAGCACCGCATCGAGGACGCCGTCTCCGCGACGCGCGCCGCGATCGAGGAGGGCATCGTGCCCGGCGGCGGCTCGGCGCTCGTGCACGCCGCGTCGGTCCTCTCCGACGACCTCGGCCTCACCGGTGACGAGGCACTCGGCGTCAAGATCGTCCGCAAGTCCGTCGACGAGCCGCTGCGCTGGATCGCCGAGAACGGCGGCGAGAACGGCTACGTCGTCACCACCAAGGTCCGCGAGCTCGGCGTCGGCAACGGCTACAACGCCGCCACCGAGGAGTACGGCGACCTGGTCGCCCAGGGCGTCCTGGACCCGGTCAAGGTGACCCGCTCCGCGCTGGTCAACGCCACCTCGATCGCGGGCATGCTGCTCACGACCGAGACGCTGGTCGTCGACAAGCCCGAGGAGGAGGAGGAGCCGGCCCCGGCCGGCCACGGTCACGGCCACGGCCACTGACGCAGGACCCGCTCCGTACGTCGACCCGCCCGGTGCTCCGGGCGGGTCGACGTCGTCTCGGGCGGATGACCGAGGCCGGGCGACCGAGACGTAGCCTGCGCGAAACACCCACGTTGCGGCCGCGCAACGTCCGCAACGCACGCTGGCGCCATGCTGTGGAGAGTGCGGACGACCCTGCCCGACCGTCCCGGGGCGCTCGCGGCGCTCGCGGCCAGCTGCGGTGACGCGGGCGTCAACATCCTGGGCCTGCAGATCTTCCCCGGGGTCGAGTCCGTCACCGACGAGCTGGTCCTGCGCACGCCCGAGGGGTGGGGCGAGCCGGAGATCGCCGAGCTCCTCGAGCGGTCCGGCGGGCACTCGGTCAGCGCAGCCCCGTGCACCGAGGCCGCCCTGACCGACCAGCCCACGCGCTACGTGCAGGCGGCGCGGTCGATCCTCGCCCGCCCGTCCTCCTTCCCCGAGGTGGTCGCGCGCCTCTTCGACGCGGAGGCCGGCTCGACCCCGGACCTGGACGTGATGGACCTGCTGGTCGGCGACGTCCAGGTGCAGGTGAGCCGGACGGCCCCGTTCACGGCGACCGAGCACGCGCGCGGCGCGGCGATGGCCGACCTGGTGTCCGACGTGCTCGCCCGCGACCACGCCACCGCCCCGGCGAGCGGGCGACGCGTCGGCGGTGGCGCCACGCCCGAGTACGCCGCAGCCGACGACTCCGTCACGGCGACGGTCGACGGCGTCTCGGTCGGGCTGGCCGTGGTCGGTCCCGACGGCGAGGTGACGCTGCGGGTCGACCCGGGGTGGCAGCGTCGCGGCATCGGCACCCGGCTGCTGGTCGACGCGGCGCGCCTCGCCGCCGGTCTGGGCGTGGAGGAGATCGTCCTGACGACCCGCTCGGACAACCAGGCCGTGCTGCCGATGGTGATGGCCGCCGGGCTGCGCGGGCGGATCAGGATGGCGGGCGACCGGCTGACCGTGCGGATCGGCGTGCGCGACCTGAAGCCGCTGCTCGCCTGAGGCGCCGGTAGGCTGAGGGAGTGGAGGTTCCCGAGAAGTTCGCCACCCTGGGCCTGACCTATGACGACGTCCTCCTGCTGCCGGGTCACTCCGACCTGGCGCCCACGGACATCGACATGACGACGCGGCTGACCCGCGAGATCAGTCTGAACGTGCCGCTGGTCAGCGCCGCGATGGACACCGTCACCGAGTCGCGCATGGCGATCGCGATGGCGCGGCAGGGTGGTCTCGGCGTGCTGCACCGCAACCTCTCGATCGAGGACCAGGCCTACCAGGTCGACCTGGTGAAGCGGACCCAGACCGGCATCATCTCCAACCCCGTCACGATCGGGCCGGACGCGACGCTGGAGGAGCTCGACCAGCTGGCCGGCGAGTACCGCATCTCCGGCTTCCCGGTCGTCGACACCGACAACCGGCTGCTCGGCATGATCACCAACCGCGACCTGCGGTTCACCCCGGTCGCGGAGTGGGCGACGACCAAGGTCGACGAGGTGATGACACCGATGCCGCTCATCACCGGCGCCGCCGACATCAGCCGGGAGGAGGCGACGGTCCTCTTGCGCAAGCACAAGCGGGAGCGGCTGCCGCTGGTCGACGCCGCCGGCCACCTCGCGGGCCTCATCACCGTGAAGGACTTCGTCAAGGGCGAGCAGTTCCCCCACGCGTCGTACGACGGCGCCGGGCGGCTGCTCGTGGGCGCGGCCATCGGCTACTTCGGTGACGCCTGGCAGCGGGCGACCACCCTCATCGAGGCGGGCGTCGACGTGCTCGTCGCCGACACCGCCCACGGCAACGTGCGGATGCTGCTCGACATGGTCCACCGTCTCAAGACCGACCCCGCGACCCGGGACGTGCAGGTCGTCGGCGGCAACGTCGCGACCCAGGAGGGCGCCCAGGCGTTCGTCGACGCGGGCGCGGACGCGGTGAAGGTGGGCGTCGGGCCCGGCTCGATCTGCACCACCCGCGTCGTCACCGGCGTCGGCGTCCCGCAGGTGACCGCCGTCTACGAGGCCGCGCTCGCCTGCAAGGCGGCCGGGGTCCCGGTCATCGCCGACGGGGGCCTGAAGCACTCCGGCGAGATCGCCAAGGCGATCGTGGCCGGCGCCGACACCGTGATGATCGGCTCGCTGCTCGCCGGCTGCGAGGAGTCCCCGGGCGAGCTGGTCTTCGTCAACGGCAAGCAGTTCAAGTCCTACCGCGGCATGGGCTCGCTGGGCGCGATGTCGAGCCGGGGCAAGAAGTCCTATTCCAAGGACCGCTACTTCCAGGCCGAGGTCGAGAGCGACGACAAGATCGTCCCCGAGGGCATCGAGGGGCAGGTCGCCTACCGTGGCCCGCTGTCGGCGGTCGCCCACCAGCTCATCGGCGGTCTCAACCAGTCGATGTTCTACGTCGGCGCGCAGACCATCCCCGAGCTGCAGGAGAAGGGCCGCTTCGTGCGGATCACCCAGGCGTCGCTCCAGGAGAGCCACCCGCACGGCGTGCAGATGACGGTCGAGGCGCCGAACTACTCCGGTCGGTAGGCCTGGGCGTCGCCCAGGGGCGACCCCGCCGCTTCGACACGTCCGCCCGGCAATGGGAAACTCCCTTCCGTGACGGACATCGAGATCGGGCGGGCCAAGCGCGCACGTCGTGCCTACTCCTTCGACGACATCGCGATCGTGCCCTCGCGGCGCACCCGTGACCCGGAGGAGGTCAGCACCGCCTGGCAGATCGACGCCTACCGGTTCGACATTCCGGTGCTCGCAGCGCCGATGGACTCGGTGATGTCGCCGACGACCGCGGTCGCCCTCGGCCGGTTCGGCGGGCTCGGCGTGCTCAACCTCGAGGGGCTGTGGACCCGGTTCGAGGACCCCGACCCGCTGCTGGAGGAGGTCGCGGGGCTCCACGGCGACGACGCCACCCGGCGGCTGCAGGAGATCTACCGCGAGCCCGTCAAGGCCGAGCTGATCACCGAGCGGCTGCGCGAGATCCGCGAGGCCGGCGTCACCGTCGCCGGGTCGCTGTCGCCCCAGCGGACCAAGGAGTTCGCCAAGACCGTGGTGGACGCCGGAGTCGACATGTTCGTCATCCGCGGGACCACGGTGTCGGCCGAGCACGTCTCCTCCCAGGCCGAGCCGCTGAACCTCAAGGAGTTCATCTACGAGCTCGACGTGCCGGTCATCGTCGGCGGGTGCGCGACCCACCAGGCCGCGCTGCACCTGATGCGCACCGGTGCCGCGGGCGTCCTCGTCGGCTTCGGCGGGGGAGCGGCCCACACCACGCGGACCGTCCTCGGCGTCGCCGTACCCATGGCCAGCGCGGTCGCCGACGTCGCCGCCGCGCGTCGCGACTACCTCGACGAGTCCGGGGGCCGCTACGTCCACGTGATCGCCGACGGCTCGATCGGCAAGTCCGGCGACGTCGCGAAGGCGATCGCCTGCGGCGCCGACGCGGTGATGGTCGGGTCGCCGTTCGCTCGCGCGACCGACGCTCCCGGCCGGGGCCTGCACTGGGGCTCCGAGGCCCACCACCGCGAGCTGCCGCGCGGCGAGCGGGTCCGCTTCGACTCGGTCGGCACGATCGAGGAGATCCTCTTCGGTCCCTCGCGCGTGGCCGACGGGACCATGAACCTGATCGGTGCGCTGCGCCGGTCGATGGCCACCACCGGCTACACCGAGCTCAAGGAGTTCCAGCGGGTCGAGGTCGTCCTCGGGTGAGGCCGGTCGGATGAGGGTGGCGGCCGGCCAGGCCGTGGCCGTCGCCGGTGACCTGGCCGCGAACGTCGCCACGGCCGCCCGATTGACCGGGCTCGCCGCCGACCGCGGCGTGCGGGTGCTGGTGCTGCCCGAGGCGTTCCTGACCGGGTACGACGCCGGCGTGTTCGCCGGCCCCCTGCCCGACGCGTCCGGTCTCGGTGACGCCTGGCTCGACCCGCTGCGCGCGGCGTCGGCCGCGGGCGACGTGGTGGTCGTCGCGGGCACGGCGCTGCGGCGCGGCGCCGACCGGCGGCTCTCCCAGGTGGTCGTGCGGCCCGACGGGGGCACGACAGCGCCGTACGACAAGCAGTTCCTCGACGGGCCGGAGAAGCAGGCGTTCACGACCGGCGGGCACGGCACCTCGATCGTGGTCGACGGTCTCGAGCTGGGCCTCTCGATCTGCTACGACGGCTGCTTCCCCGAGCACGCGCGTGCGGCCGCACTCGACGGCGCGGTCGGCTACCTCAGCTCGGCAGCGTACTTCCCGGGCGGTGCGCACCGACGGGACCTCTACTACGCCGCTCGGGCGCTGGAGAACGGGATGTACGTGGTGTTCTCCGGGCTCGCCGGGCCGTGCGGCGACTCCTCCTTCATCGGCGGCTCCGCCGTCTACGACCCCGAGGGTCGGGCGCTCGCCCGGCTCGGTGAGGAGGAGGGCCTGGCGGTCGCCGACCTCGACGTCGACCTCGTCGCCGCGACCCGCGCGCGGCACACGATGGTCGCCGACCACCGCGCCGACCTCGGTCCGCGGGTGCGCGCCTGACGGCGACCGGCCCTGCCCTCAGTCCTCGAGCAGCCCGGCGTTGTGGCCCGCTCCGTCGACCGCGGCGCGCACCGAGGCCAGGTGGCTGCCGGTCGCGCGGCGGATCCGGATGGGGTCGCCGGGCACGTAGTGGTTCCACTGGGTGGGGAGGTACGACGCCCGGGTCACCCGCCACCGGCCGTCGGGTCGTTCCGCGAGGTCGAAGTCGACCGTGATGCCCTCGTAGGTGGCCGGGATCGACACGTCGTTCTGGGCGACCATGTTGCCCATCCCGTAGACGACCCACTTGCCGTTGACCCGGGTGATCGGCTGGACGACGTGGGCATGCTCGCCCAGCACGAGGTCGACGTCCGGTGACGCGGTGAGCTGCCGGGCCAGCTCGACCTGGGCGGCGTCGGGCGCCTGGCTGTACTCCGTGCCCCAGTGCACGTGCACGACCACGACGTCCGCACCCGCCTCCCGAGCCGCGTGGGCCTGCGCGAGCAGGTTGTCGGCGTCCCACATCGACACGGCGAACTCCTGGTCCGCCGGCGGCACGAACCCGTTGAGCCCCCACGTGCCGGCCACGATCCCCACCTGGACGCCCGCGTCGGTCGTGAGGATCACCGGCTGCTTCCGCTCCTGCGGCGTGCGGAACGTGCCGACGTGCGCCACACCGTTGGCCTCGAGGAGGTCGGCGGTGGTGACGACGCCGTCGTACCCCTGGTCCCAGCTGTGGTTGGACGCGGTCGTGCACGCGTCCCAGCCCATGCTGGCGATCCACGGTGCGATCGAGCGGGGTGCCGCGAAGACCGGGTAGGACGCCGGCCGCTCACCCGGGGCGGCGAACGGCACCTCGGCGTGACAGATCGCGACGTCGGCGGCCCGGATGGTCGGCTCGAGCCAGGCGAACATCGGGTCCCAGTCGTAGACCCGACCTCTGCCGGTGCGCTGGTGGTCCTCGGCCGCGCTGAACCAGACGGTGTTGTGCCAGAGCAGGTCGCCGCCCATCACGATCGAGACGGTGCGGGGCTCGTCCTCGGCGTCGGTACCGGGCTCGGTGCCCGGCGAGGGAGTGGCCTCGGGCGAGCCGGTCGGGCTCGGGGAGGTGGGAGCCGGGTCGCGCTGCCCGACCGCTTCTCCCGGCGCACGCGGCGCGGACGTCGACGTCCCGCACCCGGCCAGCAGCAGCACCAGTGCCCACGCCGCGGCGCCCGCAGCGACCCCCGTCCTCTCCACCGGACCATTCAAACGCCTGCGGACCTCACGGTTCGGCGGTTTCGGCAGACGTGGGTTTGCCAGACTGGCGGCATGGCCGAGCGTGGTGCTGTCCGACCCAGTGTCCTCAGTCCTCAGGCGCGTGAGGACGCTCTCGCCGCGATGAGCGGCCCGGACGCCGCCGAGCTCGACGTCCTCGTCGTCGGCGGCGGGATCGTCGGCGTCGGCACGGCGCTCGACGCCGTCACGCGAGGTCTGTCCACCGGACTGGTCGAGCAGCGCGACCTCGCCAGCGGGACCTCCAGCCGCAGCAGCAAGCTGGTCCACGGTGGGCTGCGCTACCTCGAGATGTTCGACTTCGGCCTGGTCCACGAGGCCCTCCGTGAGCGCGGGCTGCTGCTCACCCGGCTGGCGCCCCACCTGGTCCGCCCCGTGCCCTTCCTCTACCCGCTCACGCACGTCGGCTGGGAGCGGCCGTACGTCGGCGCCGGGGTGACCATCTACGACGCGATGGCGATGCTCGGCGCCCGGTCCCCCCAGGGCGGTGGCAAGACCGGGCTCCCGCACCACCGGCACCTGACGCGCCGCGGCGTGCAGCGCATCGCGCCGGACTTCGACACCAGCAAGATCGCCGGGGCGATCCAGTACTGGGACTGCCAGGTCGACGACGCCCGCCTGGTCCTCGACATCGCCCGCACCGCAGCCGCCCACGGGGCGCGCGTGGCCACCCGGGTGAAGGTGACCGGCTTCCTCCGCGAGGGCGAGCGGGTGGTCGGCGTCCGCGCACGGGACCTGGAGGAGGGCAGCGACCTCGAGATCCGGGCCCGTGTCGTCGTCAACGCGGCCGGGGTCTGGACCGACGAGATCCAGGAGATGGCCGGGGGACGCGGGGCGCTGCACGTGCAGGCGTCCAAGGGCATCCACCTGGTCGTGCCGCGCGACCGGATCCGCTCGGAGTCCGGCTTCATCATGCGCACCGAGAAGTCCGTGCTCTTCGTCATCCCCTGGGGCCGGCACTGGATCATCGGGACCACCGACACCCCCTGGGACCTCGACAAGGCGCACCCCGCGGCGTCCCGCACCGACATCGACTACCTCCTCGACCACGTCAACGCCCTCCTGCGCGAGCCGCTGCGCCACGAGGACGTCGAGGGCGTGTACGCCGGCCTGCGTCCCCTGCTGTCCGGCGAGTCCGAGCCGACCTCGCGGATCTCGCGCGAGCACACGGTTGTCACGCCGGTGCCGGGCCTGGTGATGATCGCCGGCGGCAAGCTGACGACGTACCGCGTGATGGCGTACGACGCCGTCGACGCCGCCGCCCACTCCCTGTCCGCCACGTCCGGGGTCACCGTGCGTCCCTCCATCACCGACCGGGTCCCGCTGATCGGGGCCGCTGACTGGGAGACGCGCCAGAACCAGCGGGTGTTGCTGTCGCGGCGGTCCGGGTTGCACGTCGCGCGGATCGACCACCTCCTGGGGCGGTACGGCGGGCTGGTCGACGACCTGCTGGCGCTGGTCGAGGCGCGACCGGAGCTCGGCAAGCCGCTCGTGGGCGCCGAGGACCACCTCGCCGCCGAGGTCGTGTACGCCGTCAGCCACGAGGGCGCCCGCCACCTCGACGACGTGCTCACCCGCCGTACCCGCATCTCGATCGAGACCTTCGACCGCGGTGTCTCGGCGGCCCCGGGCGCCGCCGCGCTGATGGCGGGCGAGCTCGGCTGGGACGCCGACCGCACTGCCGACGAGGTCGACCACTACCTGCGCCGGGTCGAGGCCGAGCGTCAGTCGCAGCTGATGGCGACTGACCAGGAGGCCGACGAGGCGCGGGTGGTCGCGCGCGACATCGTCTAGTCGGGCGCCCGGGGGTTTCGGCTGCTGGCAGCCGATCCCCGCACGACACGCCGGGGGTCTACGGCTTGTCGCGCGGGTTCCGGCTGACGAGTGGCGTCGAGCGTCTCAGGCAGCGGACCACCGGGCGGCAAAGGCGGATCGGATCCGTGCGCTGGTGCGCTCGGGGCGGAAGAGGTCGGCCCAGACGGTCCGGATGCACCGCCATCCCGTGGCCTCGCGGACCGCGTCCTCGCGTTGCTTCTCCCGGAGCACGGCGTCCGCGACCGACTCCCCGGGGCGGCGGTAGCGCTCGTACTTGAGCCGTCCGTCGAACTCGAGGAAGACCCCGAGCTCCGGCCAAGCGAAGTCGACCCGGCCGATCAGGCGCCCCTCGCTGTCGCGGATCTCGAACTGCGGAATCGGCATGGGGAGTCCCTGTGCCCAGCAGAGGTGGACGATCAGCGACTCACCTGCGGATTCGGGCCGCGGATCGGCGAGGGTGAGCACGATTCCCCTGTTGCCGGTGTGAGGGTCGTGCTGCGTTCCGGCGGCGCGCCGCTGCAACTGCTCCAGGGTCGTCTCGCCGGCGTGCAGCAGGCCGTTGACCGTCACGAGGGCATGGGGCACGTCGCCGATCGCGATCATGTCGAGCGCGGTCCTCGTCCCGCTCGTGAGGGGCACCCCGTCGCGAACGGTGAGGTCCTCGACGAGAACCGACCCGCGGTGCTGGGCCCTGTCGCACGTGCGACGGTTCGCCAGGTGGTCGAGCCGCACCAGGTGCGTGGTGTCGCCCATGTCCCACACGGGGACACCGAAGAGATCGGCCGCGCTGGGTCCCGCCAGAGCTGCGGGCGAACGCGCGCTGCGCAGCGTCGCGTGGGCGACGAGCTTGCGCCGCCCGGCATCGTCGAGCTCTCGCCAGTGCTGCCCGAACGTGTAGGCGCCGTGCCGGAGTCGGTGCAGCCCTCCGCTTCGGACCATGCGGGTGATGTCCCGGTCGTCGTAGCCCGCTGCCAACAGCTCGTGGGTCATCAGGACGTAGTCGTGGCGGAGGTCGATGCTGCTCAAGGTGAGAGTGGTCATACTCGTCGTTCTCGCCACGCTGCGCGCTCCGCGACCGGCGCTTCGCCGTACCTGGTGGCGACCGTGCGCCGCGGCTGTGCTGTGGACGGAGATCGGTTTGCTTCGAGGGGGCCGTGGCGTGCGGGGTTCGGCTGTCGGCAGCCGGTCGTCGCACGACACGCCGGGGGAGTGCGGCGTGTCGTGCGGGTTCTGGCTGCCAGCAGCCGAAACCCGCGGCCCAGCCCGCCGTTGACAACTAGAACACGTTCCAACAATGCTGAGACCGACGTCACAGCACCACAGGGAGGGAACGTGACCCAGGCGCCCCCACCGGCCGACATGAAGCTGCAGCGTTCGAGCAGGGACGCGACGACGCTGCCCGCCCGGATGTCCGCGTGGCTCGCCACCGTCCTGCCCGAGGGTTCCGAGCCGTCCGTCACCCTGCACAGCGGCGTCGACGCCAACGGGATGTCGTCGGAGACGTTGATCCTCGACGCCGAGTGGACCGAGGAGGGGGAACGCCGCCGGGCCGAGCTGGTCGCCCGGGTCGCCCCGTCCGCGCACGACCTGCCGGTCTTCCCCAGCTACGCGCTCCAGGACCAGTACGACGCCATGCGGCTCGTCGGCGAGCTGACGGACGTGCCCGTCCCGACCGTGCGCTGGATGGAGCCGACCGGGGAGGTGCTCGGCACGCCCTTCTTCCTCATGGACCGTGTCGACGGCCTGGTGCCGCAGGACGTGCTGCCCTACAACTTCGGCGACAACTGGCTGCACGACGCTGCACCCGAGGACCAGCGCCGGCTGCAGGACGAGAGCGTCACGGTGCTCGCGAAGCTGCACGGCATCCCCGACGCGGAGGAGACCTTCGGATTCCTCGCGCCGCCCCACGCAGGCGGGACGCTCCTGGAGCGCAACCTGGCACGGACCCGCGCCTGGTACGACTTCGCAGTCGCCGACATCGGGCGCTCCCCGACGGTCGAGCGGGCGCTGGCGTGGCTCGAGGGCAACGTCCCCGAGACCGACGAGGCGGTCCTGTGCTGGGGCGACTCGCGGATCGGCAACGTGATGTACCGCGACTTCGAGCCGGTGGCGGTGCTGGACTGGGAGATGGCGGCGATCGGACCGCGCGAGCTCGACGTGTCGTGGATCGTCTTCGCGCACCAGGTGTTCGAGGCGATCACCGGGATGCTGGCCATGCCGGGCATGCCGCACTTCCTGCGCGAGGAGGACGTGGTCGCCGAGTACGAGCGCGTGTCCGGGGCGACCCTGGGCGACCTGCGCTGGTACCACGTCTACAACGGCGTCCAGTGGGCGATCGTCTTCATGCGCACCGGGGCCCGGCAGATCCACTTCGGCGAGATCGAGCGGCCCGACGACATCGAGTCCCTCTTCCACCACAAGCCGCTGCTCGACCGGCTCCTCGACGACGTGGGGGCCTAGGCCATGCCCGGGATCATCCCGCTCGACGAGTTCCCGCTGCACCAGGCGCCGCTGCCGCTGGCCTACGCGAACAGCAGTGACCGCAACTTCTACGACCGCTGGTACTTCAACGCCCACGACCGCACCGGCGACATCATGCTGGTCACCGGCATGGGCTACTACCCCAACCTCGGGACCAAGGACGCCTTCGTCCTCGTCGCCCGCAACGGCCAGCAGACCGCGGTCCACCTCTCCGACCTGATGGACCAGGACCGGCTCAACCCGCGGGTCGGCCGCTACCGGATCGAGGTCCCCGAGCCGCTGCACAAGGTCCGGGTCGTCCTCGAGGAGACCGACGGGATGGCGCTCGACCTGACCTGGGAGGGCACCTGCCCGGTGGTCCAGGAGCAGCCCCACGTGCTGCGCTCCGGCAGCCGCGTGACGCTCGACGCCCAGCGCTTCGCCCAGCTCGGCACCTGGAGCGGCACGATCGCCATCGACGGCGAGGACATCGCGGTCGACCCGTCCACCTGGCTCGGCAGCCGCGACCGCTCCTGGGGCATCCGTCCGGTCGGCGAGGCCGAGCCGCCCGGGGCGCCGGCCGACCCGCCCTTCGAGGGCATGTGGTGGCTCTACGTCCCGATGCAGTTCGAGGACTTCGCGGTCGTGGTGATCATCCAGGAGAGCCCCGACGGGTTCCGCACGCTCAACGACTGCACCCGGGTCTGGAAGGACGGCAGCGTCGAGCAGCTCGGCTGGCCGCTCGTCGAGGTCCGCTACGCCTCCGGCACGCGGACGCCGACCGGCGCGACGATCCGGTGCACGACCCCCGAGGGCAAGCCGCTCGTCCTCGAGGTCGAGTCGCGCCTCGCCGTACCCCTCCACGTCGGCGGCGGCTACGGCGGCGACCCGGACTGGATCCACGGCACGTGGAAGGGCGAGGACTTCGCCGAGCGGGTCACCTACGACATGGCCGACGACGCCGTGCAGGGCCGCTTCATGTTCGGCTGCGTCGACCACGTGGGCCGGGCGCTCTGCCGTGCCGACGACGGCGCCGACGGGGTGGGCGGCCAGGAGGGCTTCGGGCTCTTCGAGCACTTCTGCATCGGCCGCCACGACCCGTCCGGCTTCACCGACTTCTTCACCCTCGCCCCCTGACCGGCGGTGGTTGAGGTGCGAGCGAAGCGAGCCTCGAAACCACCCCGCCCCGAAAGGACACCCGCATGACCCTCGACCGCACCGCGTTCTTCATCGACGGCGACTGGGCCGCGCCCGCCTCCGGCGACACCATCCAGGTCGTCTCGCCGCACACCGAGCAGGTGGTGGCGACCGTGCCGGAGGGCACCACCGCGGACATGGACGCCGCGGTCGCCGCGGCCCGCCGCGCGTTCGACTCCGGCCCGTGGCCGCGGATGAGCCCGGAGGAGCGGATCGACGTGGTCCAGAACTTCTCCAACCTGTACGCCGGCAAGCTCGGTGAGATGGCCGAGCTGATCTCGACCGAAATGGGTGCCCCGCTCTCCTTCTCCAACCTCGCCCAGGCCCCCGCGCCGTGGATGCAGATCGAGGCGTTCCTCGGCATCGCCCGCTCCTTCCCGTGGGAGGAGACGCGCACCGGCGTGCTGGGGACCGACGTCGTCGTGCGTCGCGAGCCGGTCGGCGTGGTCGCCGCGATCCCGCCGTGGAACGTCCCGCAGTTCACGATCATGTCCAAGCTGGTGCCCGCCCTGCTGTCCGGCTGCACGATCGTGGTCAAGCCGGCACCGGAGACGCCGCTGGACCCCTACCTGATGGCCGAGATCCTCTCCGAGGCCGGCGTCCCGGACGGCGTGGTCAACATCGTGACGGCCGGGCGCGAGGTCGGCGCGCACCTGGTCGCCCACCCCGGGGTCGACAAGGTCGCGTTCACCGGATCGACCGCGGCCGGCCGCAAGATCGCCGCGGTGTGCGGCGAGCAGCTCAAGCGGGTCTCGCTCGAGCTCGGCGGCAAGTCCGCGGCGATCGTGCTCGACGACGCCGACCTGGCCGCGACCATGGAGGGCCTGAAGTTCGCCTCGCTGATGAACTCCGGGCAGGCCTGCGTCGCGCAGACCCGCATCCTGGCCTCGCGTGCGAAGTACGCCGAGGTGGTCGACGCGCTGGCCGAGACGGTGTCCGCCATGGCGGTGGGCGACCCGCTCGACCCCGCCACGGAGATCGGCCCGATGGTCGCCCAGCGGCAGCAGGAGCGGGTGGAGAAGTACATCGCGCTCGGCCAGGAGGAGGGCGCCCGCGTCGTCGTCGGGGGCAACGGCATGCCCGACGGCCTCACCTCGGGCTGGTACGTCCGTCCGACCGTCTTCGCCGACGTCGACAACCGGATGCGGATCGCGCAGGAGGAGATCTTCGGTCCGGTGCTGTCGGTCATCCCCTTCGACGACGTCGACGACGCGGTGCGCATCGCCAACGACTCCGAGTACGGCCTGGCCGGGACGGTCTGGACCGGTGACGTCGAGGCGGGCCTCGACGTCGCGCGCCGGGTCCGCACCGGCACCTACGGCGTCAACACCTACACGATGGACTTCGCCGCCCCCTTCGGGGGCTTCAAGTCCTCCGGGATCGGCCGCGAGTTCGGCCCCGAGGGCCTGGCCCACTACACGGAGCTGAAGTCCATCTACAAGCCCTGACCCGACCTGCCCGGGAGGCCCGCACGACGCGCCGTGCTGCATCGGCGTGTCGTGCGGGTTTCCCCGGGTGCCCGGGGAAACCCGGCGTGTCGAAAAGCCCACCGAAACGATTGACATCTAGCACGCCTGTGTAAAACGCCACACAAACCTACCGAAGGGTAGTGTGCGAGACGCGGGTCACATACCCTCGCTCCATGAGCGCCCAGAACCCCGCTGCCGGCGGCCCTGTCGTCGACGGACCGCACGACCCCGAGCACGACCCGCGCGCGTCGTACGCGCTCGAGCCGGACTACACCGCCGCCCTCGCGGCCCGCCTGGTGGCCAGCTCCGGTCGGACCGCCGAGGTCCGCTCACCGCTCGACGATGCGCCGCTCGCGCACGTCCCCCAGTCCACTGTCGAGGACGTCGTCGAGGCGTTCGCGCGGGCTCGGCGGGCCCAGGCCCTGTGGTCGCGGACCTCCCTGGACCACCGGGCCGCGGTGCTGCTGCGCCTGCACGACCTGATCCTCGACCGCCAGGACGAGATCATCGACCTGATCCAGCTGGAGTCGGGCAAGGCGCGCAAGCACGCCTTCGACGAGCCGCTGCACGTCGCGCTGACGGCCCGCTACTACGGCCGCACGGCGCACCAGCACCTCGACTCCAAGCGCCGGATCGGCGTCATCCCCGGCCTGACCCGCGTGGACCAGAACCACGTCCCGAAGGGCGTCGTCGGC
>JACJWV010000024.1 GCA_020636915.1 Nocardioides sp. | reverse complement strand
ACCGATGGCTCAACCGATGGCTCAACCGATGGCTCAACCGATGGCTCAACAGATGGAGGATGGGCGATGAGTCGCACGGCCCGCATCGAGCGGCAGACCAAGGAGTCGAAGGTCCTCGTCGAGGTCGACCTCGACGGGAGCGGCCGCACCGACGTGTCCACCGGCGTGGGCTTCTACGACCACATGCTCGACGCGTTCGGTCGGCACGCGCTGGTCGACCTGACCGTGCAGACGGAGGGCGACACCCACATCGACGCCCACCACACCGTGGAGGACACCGCGATCGTCCTCGGCCAGGCGTTGCGCGAGGCGCTGGGCGACAAGCAGGGCATCCGCCGCTTCGGCGACGCGACCGTGCCGCTCGACGAGGCGCTGGTGCAGGCGGTCGTCGACGTGTCCGGTCGTCCCTACTGCGTGCACACCGGCGAGCCGGAGGGGCAGCAGTACGTCGTCCTCGGCGGTGACTACCTCGGCTCGCTCACCCGGCACGTCTTCGAGACGATCGCCTTCCACGCCCACCTCGCGCTGCACGTGCGGGTGCTGGCCGGCCGCGAGCCCCACCACATCGTCGAGACGCAGTTCAAGGCGTTCGCCCGGGCCTTCCGCGACGCGGTCGCGCTCGACCCGCGGGAGACGGGCGTGCCCTCGACGAAGGGCAGCCTGTGACCAAGGGGCCCGCGTGACGAAGAACCTCGTGGTCCTCGACTACGGGTCGGGGAACCTGCGCTCCGCCGTGCGCGCGCTCGAGCGCGCCGGCGCCGACGTCACCCTGACGTCCGACCGTGCGCTCGCGCAGGACGCCGACGGGCTCGTCGTCCCCGGGGTGGGGGCGTACGCCGCCTGCATGCAGGGGCTGCGGGCGATCCGTGGCCACGAGGTGATCGGGCGCCGGCTCGCCGGGGGGCGTCCGGTGCTGGGCATCTGCGTGGGCATGCAGATCCTCTTCGAGCGCGGCGTCGAGCACGGCGTGGAGACCGAGGGCTGCGGCGAGTGGCCGGGCGTGGTCGAGCGGCTCCAGGCCCCGGTGGTGCCGCACATGGGGTGGAACACCGTCGAGGTGGCGCACGACAGCACGCTGTTCCGGGGCATCGAGGGGCAGCGCTTCTACTTCGTGCACTCCTACGGCGTCCGCGAGTGGACGCTCGTGACCAACGACCGGACCCGCGCGCCGCGGGTGCACTGGACCACCCACGGCGGCGACCGCTTCGTGGCGGCCGTCGAGAACGGGCCGCTGACCGCCACCCAGTTCCACCCCGAGAAGTCGGGCGACGCCGGTGCCGTGCTGCTGCGCAACTGGGTGGAGTCCCTGTGAGGGCCGGCCCCGTGAGTCCGTCGTGAGTCCGTCGTGAGTCCGTCGTGAGCAAGGAGCGGGCCCGCCGGCGGGCCGAGCGCGAGCGGGAGGCGGCCGTGGTGGCCGCCGCGCGCGCCGCGGAGGCCGAGCGCAAGGAGCGTCGCGACGCCCGGGTCCGGGCCGTGACCTCGCGCCTGCCCACCCGCCGGCGACGGCCCGGGGGCATCCTCGCCGAGCGACGTCGCAAGCAGAACGGCGCCCTGCTCGCCGCCCTCGTCGCGATCAACGTGCTGGTGTGGATCCTCAGCGACGACTGGGCGCTCCGCCTCGCCGCAGCGATCGTGAGCATCCTCGCCGCACCCGTCCTGCACACCCTGCTGTTCCGCCGAACCCGATGAGGTCCATCGATGAGTGACTACCTCGAGCTCCTGCCCGCCGTCGACATCACCGAGGGCCGGGCCGTGCAGCTCGCCCAGGGGGTCGCGGGATCCGAGCGCGTGTACGGCGACCCCGTCGCCGCCGCCCTGCGGTGGCAGGAGGCGGGCGCCGAGTGGCTGCACCTGGTCGACCTCGACGCGGCCTTCGGCCGGGGGTCCAACCGCGAGCTGCAGGCGAAGATCGTCGGTGCGCTCGACATCTTGGTCGAGATGAGCGGCGGCATCCGCGACGACGACTCGCTCTCGGCCGCGCTCGCGACCGGGTGCCGCCGGGTCAACATCGGCACGGCCGCACTCGAGCAGCCGGAGTGGTGCGCGCGGATCATCGCCGAGCACGGCGACCGCGTCGCGATCGGCCTCGACGTGCGGGGCCGCACGCTCGCCGCGCGCGGCTGGACCCAGGAGGGTGGCGACCTCTACGAGACGCTGGCTCGCCTCGACTCCGAGGGCTGCGCTCGCTACGTCGTGACCGACGTCAACAAGGACGGGATGCTCCAGGGTCCGAACCTGCAGCTGCTGCGCGACGTCTGCGCCGCCACCCCGGCTCCGGTCGTCGCGTCGGGAGGGGTCACCACGCTCGACGACATCCGCGCCCTGATGGCGCTCGTGCCCGACGGGGTCGAGGGCGCGATCGCCGGCACCGCCCTCTACGAGGGGCGGTTCACCCTCGAGGACGCGCTCGCTCTCACGAAGGGGACATCATGACCCTCGCCGTCCGCGTGATCCCGTGCCTCGACGTCGACGGTGGCCGGGTGGTCAAGGGGGTCAACTTCGTCGACCTCCGCGACGCCGGTGACCCGGTCGAGCTGGCGCGGACCTATGACGCCGAGGGCGCGGACGAGCTCACGTTCCTCGACATCTCCGCCTCGCACGAGGGCCGCGCCACCACCATGGCGGTGGTCTCGCGCTGCGCGGAGGAGGTGTTCATCCCTCTGACCGTCGGCGGGGGCGTGGGATCGGTGGCGGACGTCGACCGGCTGCTGCGCGCCGGCGCCGACAAGGTCGCCGTCAACACCGCCGCGATCCACCGACCCGACCTGGTCGCCGAGATCGCCGACCGGTTCGGCAGCCAGGTGCTGGTCCTGTCGGTCGATGCGCGGCGCGCCACCGGCACCCCGTCCGGGTTCGAGGTCACCACGCACGGTGGCCGGAAGTCCGCCGGGCTCGACGCGATCGAGTGGGCGGCGCGCGCCGCCGAGCTCGGGGCGGGGGAGATCCTCCTCAACGCCATGGATGCGGACGGCACCCAGGACGGCTTCGACCTCGACCTGATCCGGGCGGTCCGGCGCGAGGTCACCATCCCGGTGATCGCCTCGGGCGGCGCCGGCGCCGTCGAGCACTTCCCGCCGGCGGTGGATGCCGGCGCGGACGCCGTCCTGGCGGCGACGGTCTTCCACTTCGGCACGCTGCGGATCGGCGACGTCAAGGCGGCGCTGGCGGCCTCCGGTCACCCGGTCCGCTGACGGCGGGTTGCGCGCAGCCGTCGTACGTCGTGGGCGAGTCGTGCGAGAAGCAGGAGCGCAGCGGCGCCGACGGCGAGGGTGACGCCGTGCGGCCACCCACGCGCCTCGACACCGATCGCGGCGAGCGCGAGGAAGGCCACGAGCAGGCTGCCGCGCACCACCCGGACGACCAGGAAGGAACGCTCGACAGCGGCGTCGGTGCCCGGCCGGTCGTCCCTCACGGCGCGGGGAGCGTGTAGACCTGTCGCACGTCCGGGTGGGTGACGACGAGGTCGGACCCCACCAGGGCGGCGCCGACGTTCTCGCTGGTCGGTGGGGCGTCGTCGAGGCGCACGGTGTCGCGCAGCTCCCCGGTCGCGGCGTCGATCACGTAGACCGTGGGGCCGGACTGGCCCACGACGTACACGGCGTCGCCGTTCGCGAGCACGGCGTCGGCGTCCGGTAGGCCGGTCACCTCGGCCACCTGCTTCATGGACCGCGCGTCGAGCGCGATCGCCTTCCCGCTCAGCGTGCACGAGACCCAGACCCGGCCGGCGACCTCGGCGATGCCCTGGGGGCCGACACAGGAGGAGAGGTGCACGGTCCGGACCCGACCGCCGGCGACCCGGGTGACGGAGGTCCCGCCGTAGTTGGCGACCCAGACGCCGCTGTCGCCGGCCGCGACCAGGCGCGGCTCGTCGTCGGTGGCGAAGGAGTCGACGACCGACCCGTCGGGGTCGAGCTCGAGCACCCGCCCGCCGGCCTGGTCGACCACCCACAGGTGGGTCCCGTCCCACGCCAGCCCCTCGGGCTCGCTCCCGCCCGGCTCCAGCCGCACGGTGGTGTCGACCTCGCCGCTCGCCGGGTCGATCCGGACGACGGTCCCGTCGCCGATGACGCTCACCCAGGCACCGTCGGGGGTGTCGACGATGCGCAGCGGCGCCTCGCCGACCTCGACGGGATCACCGTCGCCGGGCAGCACGGTCCCGGCCTCGGGCTGCACCAGCCAGGCACTCCCGTCGACATCGGCGACACCCACCGCACCGTCGTCCAGCTCGGTCACCCGCGCCGGTCCGGAGGGCGTGGCGGAACCGGCACCGGACGGCTCGTCGTCGGAGCCGCCGCAGGCGGCCGAGGTCAGCGCCACGACGGCCGCGGCCAGCAGGAGACCCTTCATGCCCCCAGTGTGCGGGACGGAGGGCCAGGTGCGCCGTCGTCGGCGAGTCGCACACGCGGGCCGTGGGGCTGCCGGTCCCGGGAGACCCCGCTCATCCGCCGTTGAGGTCCTGCAGCCAGGTCGCCACGCGCTCGCCCGCCACGTCGGCCCGGTAGATCGTGTCGTGGGTGGCGCCGGGCACGACCTCCACGGTCGTCGGGTGTCCGGCGTCCTCCAGCGCCGCGCCGAACTGCGTCGTGAAGTCGACGGGGACGAGGTCGTCGGCATCGCCGTGGAGGAGGAGGACGGGTACGTCGGGGCGCAGGTCCGCCCGCCCGACCGGGTTCGCCTGCGCCCAGCCGTCGGGGTCGTCGTCCGGGCCGGTGCCGAGCAGCGCGGTGGCCATCTCGGGGATCTGGCTGATGTCGTAGGGTCCGCTGATCCCGACCAGCGCGTCGGGGGTGACCAGCGGCGCCCGGCAGTCGGGCGCGAAGTCGCGCGCCGCGAGGACGGCGAGGGCGGCGAGGTGGGCTCCCGACGAGTGACCGAGCACGGCCACCGGGTCGGGGACGAGCCCGCGCCGGCGTACCTCCTGCGCGGCCGCCGCCACGGCGCACAGCACGTCCTCGACGGGGACCGGGAAGGTCACCCCGTCCTGGGCGGCTCGGAGGTGGGTGGGTGCGGCGGCGACGCCGGCGTCGGCCAGGCGCGCGGCCAGGGGAGCCAGGCCCGACGGGTCGGCCGTGGTCCAGGACCCGCCCGGCACCAACACCACGAGCGGGACTTGGCCCTGGGCCCGGGATGGGACGTAGAGGTCCTCGGTCAGGCCCGGCGCGTACTCGACCGTCGCGGACGCCGCCGCCGTCGGCTCCGGTGGCGCCGGCTGCGCGGGCCGCGCGTCCGAGCCGTCGGCGCACGAGAGCAGGGAGCCGGCCACGGCGAGCACCACCGCGGCAGCCCCGGCGCGACCTCGCAGGCGCCTGGCGGTCACCGCATCACCTCGGCGCCAGCATCCGCCTCGCCGACCTCGGGTCGCCAGGGGCGGAGGTCCTCAGGTGCGGGTCTGCGGGACCCCCCGAGGGGTCAGCAGGAAGGGGGTCCCGCCGAGTCGCCGCAGTCCGGGCAGCTCGACGAAGGTCATCGCGACGACCCCGCCGCCCTGGGGTGCGGCGCGCAGCTCGTCGCGGACCCAGCGCCACGGCCTCGGGGCACCGGCGCCGTAGGAGACGACGAGCGCCGGCCGGCCGTCGGCCCGGGACCTCCCCTCGGTCAGCCTCATCGGCAGGGTCTCGACCAGGCCGTCGTCGCGGCGGAGGAGGTTCGTTCCCCCGATGCTGCCCGCCGCGGTGAGGTGGAACCGCTTGCCGTGCCAGCGGGGCAGGCCCAGGACCCCGAGCCCGGGGCCCGCGATGGCGGTGAGCGGGGCGACGAACGACGCCTCCAGGTCTCCCACCACGTCGTGCAGCACCGCCTCGGGCGCCAGCGGAGGCAGGTCGGACCACTGGCGCTTCAGCGACCAGACGGTGGCCCCCAGGGGTTCGTCGACACCTGGACGGTCGGGGGGCGGGGGGTCGGTGTCCGGTGGGGGGAAGGAGCTCGCGAAGCGCTCGGCGAGAGCGGTGATGGTGAGGGACGGGTTCACGCCGAGGTTGGCGGGGATGACGCTGGCGTCGGCGATGTAGAGACCGGGGTGGCCGAACACCTCGTGAGTGGCGTCGACGACCCCGTCCGTGGCGTCCCGACCCATCACGGCTCCGCCGAGGACGTGGGCCGTGACCGACAGACCGCCGATCGACTCGCCGAGCAGGTTGAGGGGACGCCCTCCGGACGCCTCGGCGAATGCCTGCGTGACGGCGTTGGCCACCGGCAGGTTGCTCGGCGGTCGCACCCCGCCGGTCACCCGCGAGCGCAGGACCTTGCGCCACGGCCGCCACGGTGAACGCCGCAGGTCGAGCGCGAGCTCGCTGTCGTGGCGCTGCATCGTGGTGAGCACGGTGAGCCGCGCGAGGAAGTCGCGCGCGCCGATCAGCCGGGCCTGGGCGAGAGGTCGCCTGCCCACCGCGCCCAGCACCCGTCGGGCTCGCCGTGACCGCTGGTCGTCGTCGACCATCGGACCGAGCTGCGCGCGCATGTGCCACCCACCGATGTAGCGGTTCTGGGTCACGTGGGTGCGTGGGTCGGGGTGGAAGTGGCTCGAGATCGTCGGACCCTCGGAGAGGTCCTGCCCGGGCGGCTGGAGCACCGCGGTCAGGGCCTCGGAGTTGGTGCGGACGTGGAGGCCCAGCTGGTGCGACACGTGCGGCAGGGTGCCCAGCTCGTCCCGGCAGCGATGGAGCAGCTCCAGGGTGCCCAGAACCCCGCCGGCGAGCACCACCCGACGAGCGGTCGTGGTCGCCGGTCGTCCGCGACGCCAGGGGTGCTTGGTCTCGACCACGTAGCCCGCGCCCCACGGCCGCACCGAGGTCACCTCGGACTCGGCGCGGATCTCGGCCCCGCGGCGCTCGGCGAGATACAGGTAGTTGCGGGTGAGGTCGTTCTTCGCGCCGTACGGGCAGCCGAGCAGGCACTCACCGCACAGCCGGCACCCCGTGCGCTCCGGGCCCGCGCCGTCGAAGAACGGGTCGGGCTCGGTGACACCCGGCCGACCGAAGTGGATGGCCGTCGGGACCGGCCCGAAGGTCTCACCCGCGCCGACCGCCCGGGCAGCTGCGGCGAGGTAGGTGTCCATCTGTCCCTGGTGCGAGCACGTCACCCGGCCGAGCATCCGCGCTGCGCGGGCGAGGTGGGGCGCGAGCACTGCCCTGTCGAGGCCGAGCCCGCGCAGGGCGGGGGCCTCGTAGAAGTCGTCGCCCGGCTCGAGGAGCACGCCGGCCCACACGATCGACCCGCCGCCCACCCCGGTACCGCCGATGATGGCCAGGTGGCGGAAGATGCGCTGCCAGAAGAACCCACGCATCCCGGCGCCGGGCTGCCAGAGGTAGGCCCGCGGGTCCCGCCGGGCGTCGAGCAGGTCGTCCGCGCTGAGCCGGCGCCCCTTCTCCAGGACCGTCACCCGGTGCCCCGCCTCGGAGAGCCGGAGCGCCGTCACCGCGCCACCGAACCCGCTGCCGATGACGACGACGTCGGCGTCCCACTCGTCCGCCCGGCGCTGCATGGGCTCACCGTAGTGGCGGGGCTACCTGTCGGGTGGCGCCTCGGCGATCTCGGCGTCGAGCTCGGCCGTCATCCGGGCGATGACCGCGTCGATCTCGTCGGTGTGAGCCATCCGCCAGGCGTCGTCGTCGTCGACCTCGTGGGTGCCGGTGGGGTCGACGAGGCGGTGGAGGCCGTGCGGACTGGTCCACAGATAGGTGCCGGGCCCGAGCTGCCGGACGCGGTAGCCGCGTTGGGTCTTGGCGCGGTGGTGCCAGCGACTCAACGGGGCGTCGTTGTGGTCGCCGGTCTGGCCTGCTGGCCCGCGCGGGTCGTAGGGGGAGGGGTGGTCGTCGTCGAAGCGACCCGACATGGTCGCGTTGCCGACCGCGTGGGGGAAGACGTCGCCGACGCAGCGCAGCCGGGTGCGCTCGGACACGGCAGCGGGGTGCTCGTAGGCATCCACCGCGGCGTGGTCGTCGAGGTCGAGGACGGGCTTGACCGTGACGGCTGCGTGGCCGACCAGCCGGGTGACCTGTTCGAGCAGCATCGGGCCGAGCCCCTCGACGCGAGCGGGGGCGCTCGACGCGCCGGTGACGGCGGACTCGTGGAGGTGGAGGTAGACGACCGCGTGCTGTCCGGAGCGTCCCGGGCGGCGCGGCACCTGCGCGCCGAGCCCTGCGTCGGCTGCCTCGCCGGCTGCCTCGTCGGCAGCTGGAGCGGCTGGGGCGGCCGCCGCGGCGAAGAGCGCCAGGACGTCGTCGGGACGGGCGAGCCAGCCGAACGCGACCGCGCGGAGCTGCTGTCGGGTGAGGTCGTCCAGGCCGGCGGCCAGCTCGGGGTGGTGCTCGACGAGCACGTCGGGACGAGCGAGGAAGGCATCGACGATGCGCTCGAGGACGGCGTCCACCCAGGTCACGTCCCCGGGCTCGAGCCGGGCGACCATCGTGCGGGACCCGACGCCGGTCTCGGGGTCGGTCTCGGTGCCCCCGGCCCACACGCCACGGCGGCGGGCCCGCTCGGCGATCCGGGCGGCGTGGGCGGCGGTGTCGGCCTCGATCACCTTGGCCTCGGCCAGCGCGATCACCCGTCCGGGCGCCATGCCCCCGATCGCAGCGGCGACCGCGGCGTCGACCATCGCCACCTGGTGACGGTCCAGGGAGCGTGAGGCCCGGGCGACCTTGGCTGCCACCCACGCCTCGCAGCCCAGGTCGCACACGATCGCCCAGACCAGCGGGAGCCGGTGACGCAGGTCGAGCACGTCGGCCATCGTCGAGCGGGTGGAGGCGGGGTGGGTCCCCCGGGCGATCGCGAGCTCGTGGACGCAGAGGTCGGCCACCCGCGGGGTGCCGTCACCCCCGACGTCGACGAGCCGGTCCCCGCCGTAGCGCACCGGGATCGCTCCCGGTCGAGCCTGGGGGTCGTCGCCGTGCAGGTCCGCCCACTGCAGCACCAGCAGCCAGTCCTTGACCTGGGCGGCCCGCCGCTCCCGCACCGTCGACACCGACGCCGCGAGCACGCCCTCTGCGTCGAGCTCGGTCGGGAACGCGTCCATGGCGTGAGTATAATCGAAGATAGATTCGAAAACAAGTGGCAACCCAGGGACCTCGCGCCGGGGTCCGAGAAGGGCGCGGCGCCCGCCGACCGTCTGGACCGCACGGCCTGGCGTCGGGTGGGTACCTCGATGTCGTCCGCCGGGCGAGCGCCCGGACCGACCAGCGAGAGGACGAGATGAGCCAGACGGGCAACGAGGCACGCACCGAGCACGACCCCGCCGGGGAGCAGCAGGAGATCGCCGAGGTCCAGGCGGAGCTCGACGAGCGGGCGGAGGGCGACGGCCTCGCCGCCGAGGCCGGGGCTGCGGAGGACAACGGGATCTCGGAGGGCTGACCGGCCCGCGCCTGAACCCGCTTCGGCCCCTGGGGCTGGGGCGCGGCCGGCCGGGCTCAGCCGGCCGGGCTCAGCCCGCCGGGCTCAGGGGCAGGTCGCGGGTGTACCGCGTCGCGTCCCAGGCGAGGTCGGCGCCGCGGCGGGTCTCGACGAACGCCGCCGAGCGGAGGTAGGCGTGGTCGAAGGCGCCCTCGAAGCAGGAGAACGGCACCTGCTGGGTGAGGGTGTCCTGGGCGCGGCTCACCGTGACCGAGGCGGCCGCGCACCGGTCGGTGAAGGCGTCGCCGTCGGCGTCGGTGCCGTCCACCTCGACCCTGCCGGGGTGACGCAGCGAGGTGATGAAGACCGCGGACGCGACGGCGTCGTCCTGGGCCTTGTCGACGGTCGCGATGGAGGCGAAGAACTGCGTGTAGTCGCTGCCCCTCGCCAGGATCCGGCGGACCGGGTAGGTGACGGTGAGCGTCTCCTCGGTGCGGTCGATGCGGTACCTCGCCGCCGACAGGTCGACCGAGCCGGTCACCCGGTGCGGTGCCCGGCGTCCACTGCGGTCGAGGTGCACGTCGCCGGTGGCATCTCGCTTGGTGACAGTCAGCGTCTCCTGCGCCTGGTCGGCCGGGTGGACGTCGGCCCTGGCGGTCCCCGCGAGGGTGAGCACGGGGACGACGAGCCCGCCGACGAGGGTGACGGCGGACAGGGACAGGGCGAGGCGCATGGGGTCTCCCGAGACGTGAGGTGCGACGTGGGCGCTGTGAGAGCGCCGGAGCGCGGGAGCCTAGACCATCAGACGGCGAGGTCGGCGGACCGGAGCTCGGCGACCCGCTCCTCGGGTCCGTCGAAGGCGAGGTCGCGCACCGCAGAGCGCCCGAAGAGGAACAGGATCAGCTCGACCACGTCGCCGGTGACCGTGACCGGGTCGGCACCCTTGCGCACGGTCGCCGTGGCACCGGTGTCGGCGCGGCGCACGACCGTCGGCACCGGGAGGCCCCGGCCGAAGAACGACGCGCCACGGCTCAGCTGCGACCACAGCCGGTCGACGTCCGCGGCGGGCAGGTCGCGCGGCGACCAGTCCGGCTGCCCGCGACGCAGGTCCTCGTGGTGCACGACCATCTCGAAGGTGTTGATCAGCCGGTCCAGCGGTGGGAGCAGCCGCAGGGGCGGGGACGGCGACCGCAGCGTCTCGACCTGCATCTCGAACGGCCGCCGGGCCCGGCGCGCCATCGCCCGGGTGGTCAGCCCCGACATCGGCGGGACCACGTTGCCCAGCGAGGAGATCGGGTCGCGCTCGCGGACGAGCAGGTGGGCGACCAGGTCCTGGGCGTCCCACCCCTCGCACAGCGTCGGCGCGTCCGGCCCGAGGGCCTGGGCGAGGTCGCAGAGGGCCTGCCGTTCGCGGAGGGCGAGCGAGTCGGTCATGTCGTCGAGCATACGGCGGTGGGGACGACGGCCGTCCGGATCGGGGGCCGGCCGGATCGTGGCCGGGACCTGGCGAGCTGTTCGCACCGAGGGGACCGTCGGCGGTGGGGAATACCCTGGCGGGACCGCTGGTTCGGGCCGCGGCAGGAAGGGGAGCTGGTGGCAGAGCGTCGCAGACGGCGGGGCACGACAGCAGAGGGCTTCGCCGTACTCGGGGTGGCGATCCGCCGCGAACCCCTCGTCTTCACCCTCTCGACGATCGGGAGCGTGCTGTTCGGGGCGCTGACGGTCGCCGACGCCTGGGTACTGGGCTGGGCCACCGACCACGTCGTGCTGCCGGCCTTCGCCACCGGCGAGATCGACGGCGCCCTGCTCTGGGCCGTCCTCGGGCTCTTCCTCGGCGTCGCCCTGCTCCGGGCGGTCGGCATCGTGGCCCGCCGCCTCGGCGCCGGCGTCATGCAGTACCGCATGCAGGCCCACAGCCGCCGCGCGGTCACCCGCCAGTACCTCCGGCTCCCCATGGAGTGGCACCAGCGCCACCCCACGGGCCAGCTGCTCTCCAACGCCAACTCCGACGTCGAGGCCGCCTGGGGCCCGATCGCGCCGCTGCCGATGGCCGTCGGAACCGTCGCGATGATGGTGATCGCCGTCGTCGGGATGTTCGCCGCCGACGTGGTCCTGGCCCTGATCGGCCTGCTGGTCTTCCCGGCCGTGGTCGTCACCAACCTCGTCTACCAGCGGTACGCCTCGCCGCTGATGACCCGGGCCCAGCAGCTCCGCGCCGAGCTGAGCGAGGTGGCGCACGAGTCGTTCGACGGCGCGATGGTCGTCAAGACCCTGGGCCGCGAGTCCGAGGAGACCGCGCGGTTCGGCGAGATGGCCGAGCGACTGCGCGACGTCAACATCCGTGCCGGCCGGATCCGCGCCGCCTTCGACCCCACGCTCGCCGCGCTGCCCAACCTCGGCGTCCTCGTGGTGCTCGCCGTCGGGGTCGCGCGCGTCCTGTCCGGCGCCACCGAGCCCGGGGACGTCGTCACCGTCGCCTACCTGCTGACGATCGTCTCGTTCCCGATCCGGTCGATCGGCTGGCTGCTCGGGGAGTTCCCCCGCAGCGTGGTCGGCTACCACCGGGTCCGCAACGTGCTGCTCGCCACGGGGGAGATGCAGTACGGCGAGCAGCGGGTCGCCCCGGTCGACGACGGCGCCCGCCTGTCGGTCGAGCACCTCGCCTACCGCTACGACCCGGAGCAGCCGCTCCTCGACGACGTCACGTTCACCGTCGAGCCCGGACGGACGGTCGCCCTGGTGGGGGCGACCGCCTCGGGGAAGAGCACGCTCACGAACCTCGTCGCGCGGCTGGTCGACCCCGACGAGGGCCGGATCCTCGTCGACGACGTCGACCTGCGCGACCTCGCGCGGGGCGAGCTCGCCCAGGTCCTGGCGGTGGTCGCGCAGACGGCGTTCCTCTTCGACGACACGGTCCGTGGCAACGTCACCCTCGGCGCCGAGGTCTCCGACGAGGCCGTCTGGGCGGCGCTGCGCGCGGCCCAGGCAGACGGCTTCGTCGCGGCGCTCCCGCACGGCCTCGACACCCGGCTGGGCGAGCGGGGCACCTCGCTCTCGGGCGGCCAGCGCCAGCGGATCTCGCTGGCGCGCGCGCTGGTCCGGCAGCCCCGCCTCCTCGTCCTCGACGACGCGACCTCCGCGGTCGACCCCGAGGTCGAGGCGCGGATCCTGGAGGCGCTGCGGACCGGCGCCCGCGACACCACGCTGGTCGTGGTCGCCTACCGCAAGGCGACGATCTCGCTGGCCGACGAGGTGGTCCACCTCGAGGACGGCCGCATCGCCGACCGGGGCACCCACGCCGAGCTGCTCGAGCGCAGCCCCGCCTACGCCCGTCTCGTGAACGCCTACGAGGTCGCGACCGAGCTGGGCGCCGAACTGGTGGGGGACTCCGAATGAGCACCGTGATGGACTCCGGTGAGGAGATCGGCGCGATCGCGACCATCCGGCGCGGCGTGCACTTCTCGCCCGAGCTCAAGGACGGCATCTGGCTGACCCTGTTCTTCGCGGTGGTCGCCTCCTGCGGCCAGGTGGTCGTCCCGATCGCGGTCCAGCGCACGATCGACCACGGCCTCAACGGCCCGCAGGGTCCCGACGTGGCCTTCACCGTCGAGATGGGGCTGGCGGCGGCGGCGGCGATCCTCGTCACCAGCGTGGCGTCGTACCTCATGACCTCGCGCCTGTTCACCTCCGCCGAGCGCGGCCTCGCGACCCTGCGGATCAAGGCGTTCCGCCACGTGCACGACCTGCCCCTGCTCACCCAGAACACCGAGCGCCGCGGCGCCCTCGTCTCCCGGGTGACCAGCGACGTCGACCAGGTCAGCCAGTTCCTCGTCTTCGGCGGCCTGATCTTCGTCGTCAGCGTCGGTCAGGTCCTGGTCGCGACCATCGTGATGGTGGTCTACAGCTGGCAGCTCGCCCTGGTCGTCTGGGTCTGCTTCGCCCCGCTGTTCCTCTCGCTGCGCTTCTTCCAGCGCAAGCTGACGGCCGCGTACGGCGTGGTCCGCCAGCAGGTCGGCGTGATGCTCTCGGCGATCTCGGAGCCGGTGGTCGGCGCCGCCGTCGTCCGGTCGTACGCCGTCGAGGACCGCACCCAGGACCGCATCGACCGGGCCGTCGACGAGTACAAGGCGGCCAGCACCCGGGCCCAGGGCTTCACGGCGTTCTCGTTCTCCCTCGGCGGCGTCTCGGCCGGCCTGGCCAACGCCGGCGTGCTCATCGTCGGCATCTGGCTCGGCTTCGCCGGCGACATCACGGCCGGGACCGTGCTCGCCTTCGCGTTCCTCGTCTCGCTGTTCGTCGGGCCGGTGCAGATGGGCACCCAGATCCTCACCGACGCCCAGAACGCGATCGTGAGCTGGCGTCGGGTGATCGGCATCCTCGAGACCCCGGCCGACCTCGTCGACCCGGGTCCGGACGGCGTGGTGCTGCCGCACCACGCCGTCGACGTGTCGTTCCGCGGTGTGCAGTTCTCCTACCCGAGCGGGCCGCCGGTGCTCCGTGACGTCGACCTCGACATCGCGGCCGGCAGCCGGGTTGCCGTGGTCGGCGAGACCGGCTCGGGCAAGTCGACCATCGCCAAGCTGCTCACCCGCCTGATGGACCCGACCGAGGGAGCCGTCCTGCTCGACGGGGTCGACCTGCGCGAGATCTCCCAGACCTCGCTGCGCAGCAGCGTGGTGCTGGTCCCGCAGGAGGGCTTCCTCTTCGACGACACGGTCGCTGCCAACGTGCGCTACGGGCGCCTCGACGCGACCGACGAGGAGATCCTGGCGGCTGCCGACGACATCGGCCTCGGCGACTGGCTCGCGGGGCTGCCGCACGGGATCGCGACGCGGGTCGGCCAGCGCGGTGAGTCGATGTCGGCGGGGGAGCGGCAGCTGGTCGCCCTCTGGCGGGCCCAGCTCGCCGACCCCGACCTCCTCGTGCTGGACGAGGCCACCAGCGCCGTCGACCCCGCCCTGGAGATGCGCATCGGCCGGGCGCTCGACCGGCTGATGAGCGGGCGCACGTCGGTCACCATCGCGCACCGGCTCAGCACGGCCGAGAACGCCGACGAGGTGGTCGTGGTGGACAAGGGCCGGATCGTGCAGCGCGGACCGCACGACGTGCTCGTGCGGGAGGAGGGGTCGGTCTACGCCGGTCTGCACGCCTCCTGGGTCGCGCAGCACGGCGCCTGACCGACCCGGGATACTGGACGCCGTGACCTCCCTCGACCCCGCGATCGCGGACCGGCTCAAGCGCACCGCCGAGGGCCTGGTGCCCGCCGTCGTGCAGCAGCACGACACCGGTGAGGTGCTGATGCTGGGCTGGATGGACGACGAGGCGCTCGCGCGCACGCTCACCACCGGCCGGGCGACCTACTGGAGCCGTTCGCGCCAGGAGTACTGGGTCAAGGGCGACACGTCGGGACACGTCCAGCTGGTCCGGGAGGTGCGCCTGGACTGCGACGGCGACACGCTGCTGGTCAAGGTCGACCAGGTCGGGGTCGCCTGCCACACCGGCGACCGCACCTGCTTCGACGCCGACCAGCTCCCACTCGCCGATGGCTGAGCGACCCGGCCCCCGCCGTACCTTCGGGCCCGTCGTGCTGCTCGGCCTGGCGGCCGCCGGCCTGACGGCGGTCGCGGGCAACCACGCCGTCGTGGCGTCCGACGCCAGTAGCCCGCTCGTCACCTACGACGCGCACGTCCCGCTCGCGACCTCGCTCGGCCTGGTGGTCCTCGCGTGCTGGGGCGTGGTCCTGGTGACCCGTGGGCTGGTCCGCCGCGCGGTCGCGGTGCTCGGGGTGCTCGCCTCGCTCGGCGCGCTCGTCACGGTCGTGCTCGCCTGGTCGCAGGTGTCGGACCGGTACGCCAGCGAGCTGGCCCAGGTCGGCGTGACCGGCGCGAGCACGTCGCCCACCGTGTGGTACTGGCTCGCACTGCTCGGCGCCGCACTCTCGGTGGGTGCAACGGCGCTCGCCGTGCTGCTGGCGCCGGCCTGGCCCGAGATGGGCAGCCGCTACGACGCACCCGGGACGGGCGCGGCGCCGGACCCGGCCGCGGCACGCCCGCCGGAGGACCAGTCCAGCCTGGACCTCTGGAAGGCGATCGACGAGGGTCGGGACCCGACGGCGCCGGACCACGAATAGACTGGCGCCGCCACGTCAGGTCAGGTCCCGAGGAGCCCCGCATGTCGCACAGTCACGGCAACACCCCCGCAGCCTGGACGGCCGTCACGGTCGCCATGCTCGGCTTCCTGGTCGGGGCCGTGGGCCTGCTCATGGACCCGGTCAGCATGGTGGTGTTCTGGGTCGGTGCCGCCCTGACGGTGGGTTCGCTCGTCGTCTTCGCCGTGATGGCCAAGCTCGGCTACAACGAGTCCTGAGACCGCCGCCCCGGAGCCCCCGATGACCGCCACCGCACCCCCGACCGGGACCCTGGGCCCGGGGACGGGCGCGGCGCGGACCGGGTCCCGCGGCCGGCGGATGGTGGCGCCGGCGGTGACCATCGGCGGGCTGGCGCTCGCCACGCTCGCGCTCCACGTGCGCGACCCGCACCAGCACGGGTCGTGGGGCCTGTGCCCGAGCGCCGCGATGGGCGTCTACTGCCCCGGGTGCGGTGGCCTGCGCGCCGTCAACGACCTGACGAACGGCGACCTCGGCGCCGCCGCGTCGAGCAACCTGCTGCTCGTGGTGCTGCTGCCGGTCGCGGTGCTGTGGCTCCTGCGCTGGTCCTGGGGCCGCTGGACCGGACGGGTGCGCGAGCCGGATCCCCGACTGACCAGGACCGTGTGGTGGTCGCTCGCGGCCGTTGCGCTCGTCTTCGTGGTCCTGCGCAACCTGCCGGGCAGCTGGCTGGCGCCCTGACGCCTGGCCCCCGGACGCCTGGCCCCGGACATGCGAAGGGCCGGCCTGGAGGCCGGCCCTTCGTCGGGTGCTGATGCTCGCTGGGTCAGGAGGTGCTGGCGCTCCCGCTGATGTCGACGACACCGACGGCCCAGAGGATCAGGCCGAGGATGCCGAGGACCACGGCGATGACACCCAGGATGAAGCCGGCCTGGGCCATGCCGCGGCCGGTGCCCTGGCCCGCGTCGATCTCCTTCTTGGCCATGTTCCCGAGGATGATCGCCGGGATGCCGGCGAGGAAGCCGCAGCAGACGAGGCCGACGATGCCGAGCACCAGGGACCAGATCGCCTTGCCGTTGGTCTTCTGCGGGACGCCGCCCATGGGCGGCTGCGGTGCGCCGTACTGCGGCGGCGGGGGAGGCGGTTCGGAGTAGCTCACTGCAGGGACCCTTCGTCGTGGCCGTCCGTCTGCCGGCCGTTGGGCGGAGACTACCGAGGTCGACGCCCCCCGCGCAGGGGGAACACGCCCGGGAGTCGGTCGGACTCAGGAACCCGACGCGACCGCGATGAACGCGGCGAAGGCGTAGAACACCACGACGGCGGCGGTGATCGCGGTGCCGATGATGCCGCAGATGAAGCCCGCCTGGACCACTCCGCGGTCGGTCATGGCGTAGCGGCCGGCATCGATCTCGCGCAGCGCGCGCCGGCCCATCACGATCGCGGGGATCCCGAGGAACCCGCAGCAGACCAGGCTGAGGATCCCGAGCACCAGGATCGTCGTCTTCTGCGGATGAGGCGGTGCGGCGTAGCCGGGGTGCTCTGCGTAGGGGTTGTAGGTCATGGGTTCTCCCGAGGGTGTGGACGAGGCAGCGCGCATCCTACGGACCGCCCGGCCGGGGTCGACCGGCGCCGTGAAAGACTGGCGTCGTTCCCGAGCAGCCCAGCTGGAGTTGAGATGTCCGTCCTCGACGAGATCGTCGCCGGCGTCCGCGTCGACCTCGCCGAGCGGGAGTCCGCCGCGAGCCTGGCGGACCTGCGCGCCGCGCTGGCCGACGTGGACCCGGCCCGCGACCCGATGCCGCACTTCCGTGCGCCGGGGTCCAGCGTCATCGCCGAGGTCAAGCGGCGCAGTCCCAGCAAGGGCGCCCTCGCGGACATCCCCGACCCGGCCGAGCTCGCCCGGCAGTACGCCGCGGGCGGGGCTGCCGCGATCAGCGTCCTCACCGAGCAGCGCCGGTTCGGCGGCAGCCTCGACGACCTGCGGGCCGTGCGCGCCGCGGTCGACACGCCCCTGCTCCGCAAGGACTTCATCGTCACCGACTACCAGCTCGTCGAGGCGCGGGCCGCCGGCGCGGACCTCGCCCTGCTCATCGTGGCCGCGCTGGACGACGACAGCCTGCGGCGCCTGCACGATGTGGGCCGCGAGCTCGGGCTGACCGTGCTCGTGGAGGTCCACGACGAGCCGGAGACCGAGCGCGCGGTCGCGCTCGGCGCCGAGCTGATCGGGGTCAACGCGCGCAACCTCAAGACGCTGAAGATCCACGACGACACCTTCGGCCGGCTCGCGCCGCTCGTCCCGGACGACCGGGTCCTGGTCGCCGAGAGCGGCATCTTCGGGCCGGCCGACGTCCAGCGCTTCGTCGGCGAGGGCGCCCGCGTGGTGCTCGTCGGGGAGGCGCTGGTGAAGGACGGCGACCCGCAGGCAGCGGTCGCCGCGATGACAGGAGTACTGGCATGACGGGAGCGCGGGCATGACGACCCACCCGGAGCGCACGACGACCTACGACGCCGACGAGCGCGGATGGTTCGGGGACCCGGGGACCGGCTTCGGCGGCCGGTACATGCCGGAGGCGCTGGTCGCCGCGCTCGACGAGCTCACGGTCGCCTGGCACGAGGCGATGGCCGACCCGACCTTCGTCGCGGAGTTCGACACCATCCTGCGTGAGTACGGTGGCTTGCCCAGCCCGCTCTACCACGCCGAGCGGCTCAGCCAGCGGGTCGGCGCCCGGATCCTCCTCAAGCGCGAGGACCTCAACCACACCGGTGCGCACAAGATCCGCAACGTGCTCGGGCAGGCGCTGCTCACCCGCCGGATGGGCAAGACGCGCGTGATCGCCGAGACCGGGGCCGGCCAGCACGGCGTCGCGAGTGCGACCGCCGCGGCGTACTTCGGGCTCGACTGCACCGTCTACATGGGGTCGGTCGACACCAAGCGGCAGGCGCTCAACGTGGCCCGCATGAACCTCCTCGGCGCCACGGTGGTCGCGGTCGACTCCGGCAGCGCGACGCTCAAGGACGCCATCAACGAGGCGCTGCGCGACTGGGTGGCGACCGTCGACCACACGGCCTACCTCTTCGGCACCGCCGCCGGCCCGCACCCCTTCCCGAGCATGGTCCGCGACTTCACCCGCGGGATCGGGGACGAGGCGCGCGCCCAGTGCCTCGAGCAGTACGGCGTGCTGCCGGACGCGCTGGCGGCCTGCGTGGGCGGGGGCTCGAACGCCATCGGCCTCTTCACCGCGTTCCTCGACGACCCCGACGTCGCGATCTACGGCTACGAGGCGGGCGGCGAGGGGTTCGCGACCGGTCGCCACGCAGCGACGATCTACGCCGCCGACCCCGGCGTCCTGCACGGGGCCCGCACCTACGTCCTCCAGGACGAGGACGGCCAGACCCTCGAGTCGCACTCGATCTCGGCCGGCCTGGACTACCCGGGCGTCGGTCCCCAGCACGCGCACCTCGCCGCGACCGGGCGCGCGTCGTACCTCCCCGTCACCGACGCCGAGGCGATGGACGCGATGGCGCTGCTGGCCCGCACCGAGGGCATCATCCCGGCCATCGAGTCGGCGCACGCGGTCGCCGGTGCCCTCCGGCTCGCCGAGGAGCGGCCGGGCCAGACGATCCTGGTCTGCCTCTCCGGCCGCGGCGATAAGGACATGGAGACGGCGCTGGACTACTTCGGGCTCGGCCGGGCCGACACCGAGACGGGAGACGTCCGGTGACCGTCCGCACCGCCTTCGAGAAGGCCCGCGCCGACGAGCGCGCCGCGCTGGTCGGCTACCTGCCGGCCGGCTACCCCGACGTCGCCGGCGGCATCGACGCGCTGCGCGCGATGGTCGACGCCGGTTGCGACGTCATCGAGGTCGGGCTGCCCTACAGCGACCCGGTCATGGACGGGCCGACGATCCAGGCCGCGGCCCAACAGGCCCTGGAGGGCGGCGTCCGCCCCGTCGACGTCCTGCGCACGGTCGAGGCGGTCGCCGCCACCGGCACGCCGACCGTGATCATGACCTACTGGAACCCCGTCGAGCGGTACGGAGTGGCCCGCTTCGCCGCCGACCTGGCCAATGCCGGCGGGTCCGGGCTGATCACCCCCGACCTGACGCCGGACAGCGGTGCCGAGTGGATCACGGCCGCCGACGAGCACGACCTGGACAAGGTGTTCCTGGTGGCGCCGTCGTCGACCGACGAGCGCATCGCGATGACGACCGCGGCCTGCCGCGGCTTCGTCTACGCGACCGCCGTCATGGGCGTCACCGGGGCGCGGGCCACGACCAGCGACCTCGCCGGCCCCCTGGTGACCCGGACCAAGGCCGCCGTCCTGACGCAGGGCAGCGACCTGCCGGTCGGCGTGGGGCTGGGGGTCAGCAACGGCGACCAGGCCGCCGAGGTCGCCTCCTACGCCGACGGGGTCATCGTCGGATCGGCGTTCGTCCGGATCCTCCTCGACCACGCCGACGACCGCGCCGCCGGCCTGCGGGCGCTCGGCGCGCTCACCGAGGACCTGGCGGCCGGGGTACGGCGTGGCTGATCGCCGCACCCGGCGACGCCCCCCGTTCCCGGGGCTGGTGGGCCTCGTCGGGCTCGTGGCGTCGTCGCTGGTCCTCGCGGGCTGCGGCGGCAGCGCCGAGAGCGCGGCGGGGGACCTGCACGGCACCCGGCTCGACCCGCCGTTCCCGGTGGCGTCGACGCCGCTGACCGGCACCGACGGCCAGCCGTTCTCGTTGACGAAGGACACCGACAAGCCGCTCACGCTGGTGTTCTTCGGCTACACGCACTGCCCCGACATCTGCCAGACCGTCATGGCGAACCTCGCCTCGGCGATGACCCGCCTCGACGAGGCGGACCGCGACCGGGTCGACGTGGTGCTGGTGACCACCGATCCCGCCCGCGACACCGAGTCGGTCCTCGAGACCTACCTGACGCACTTCGACCCGCGCTTCATCGGGCTCACCGGTGACCTCGACACCATCGTCGACGTCGCGAAGCCGCTCGGCGTGGGCATCACCCAGGGCGAGAAGCTGCCGTCGGGCGGGTACGAGATCACCCACGGATCCACGATCACCGGCATCGACGCCGACGACGAGGGGTCGGTCTACTGGGACGAGCAGACGTCCTCGGCCGACTTCGCCGCCGACATCCACACCCTGCTCGACGAGTCGGACAACTGAGGTGCCCGTGCTGACCGCCCTCTCGATCCCCAGCCCGTCCTCCGGCGTCTGGTACCTCGGACCGCTGCCGCTGCGGGGCTACGCCCTGGCGATCATCCTCGGCATCGTCGCCGCGATCTGGATCGGCGAGAAGCGGTGGGTGGCGCGCGGCGGCACCGCCGGGGACATCCAGGACCTGGCCATCTGGGCCGTCCCGTTCGGCCTGGTCGGCGGCCGGCTCTACCACGTGGCGACCGACCACGACCTCTACTTCGGCGCCGGCACGCACCCGATCGAGGCGCTCTACGTCTGGCGGGGCGGTCTCGGGGTGTGGGGCGCGGTCGGGCTGGGCGCCCTCGGCATGGTCCTCGGCGCCCGGCGCAAGGGCATCAAGCTGCTCCCGGTCCTCGACGCCTGCGCGCCCGGCGTCCTGGTCGCCCAGGCGCTGGGTCGCTGGGGCAACTGGTTCAACCAGGAGCTGTTCGGTCGCCCCACCGACCTGCCGTGGGGCCTGTCGGTGAGCGACGAGACCGCGGTCAACGCCGGCTACCCGCCGGGCACGACCTTCCACCCGACGTTCCTCTACGAGAGCCTGTGGTGCCTGGCGGCGTTCGCCTTCCTGGTGTGGGCCGACCGCCGGTTCCGGCTGGGCCACGGGCGCGTGGTCGCGCTCTACATCATGGTCTACACCGTGGGCCGCGGGTGGATCGAGACGCTGCGCATCGACAGCGTCGAGCTCTCCGACGTGGGCGGGCTGCGGTTCAACGTCTGGACGTCGCTGGTGCTGTTCCTGGTCGGGCTGGTGTGGTTCGTGGCGAGCGCCCGGCTGCGGCCGGGACGGGAGGTCGAGGTGTACGACGAGCGGCACGTCCACGAGCGGACGGAAGAGGACAGCGCGACCTGACCGGGTGGTAGCCTGACACCTCCCGCGAGGGCCAATGTCGTCCCCTGCACGCACATCTGCACTGCCGATCCGCCGGCGCCGGACCCGACAACGTCGTGGGGCCTGCGCGGCGCCGAGACGACGGGAGAATGTCCGGTGCCGTTCTCGCACGCATTCCCGCCGCCCCAGGGTCTCTACGACCCCCGCCACGAGCACGACGCCTGCGGGGTGGCCTTCGTGGCGACGCTCACCGGCGTCGCCAGCCACGAGATCGTCCGGCAGGGCGTCCAGGCCCTGCTGAACCTCGACCACCGGGGCGCCGCCGGCGCCGAGCCGAACTCCGGCGACGGCGCGGGGATCCTGATCCAGGTGCCGGACGCCTTCCTGCGCGCGGTCGTGGACTTCGACCTGCCGGCGCAGCACGCGTACGCCGTCGGCACGGCGTTCCTGCCCGGTGACGAGGAGCAGGTCGCCAAGACCCGCCGACGCGTCGAGGAGATCGCGGGGGAGGAGGGCCTCACGGTCCTCGGCTGGCGCGAGGTCCCGGTCGACCCGTCCTCGCTGGGCAAGACCGCGGCCGGCGTGATGCCGACCTTCAGCCAGCTGTTCGTGGCCGGCTCGGGCTCCCGGGTCACCGGGATGGCGCTGGAGCGGCTGGCCTTCTGCCTGCGCAAGCGTGCCGAGCACGAGACCGACGTGTACTTCCCGTCGCTCTCCTCCCGGACCCTCGTCTACAAGGGCATGCTCACCCCGGTCCAGCTCGACCAGGTCTTCCCCGACCTGCTCGACGAGCGGGTGACCTCGGCGCTCGCCGTCGTCCACTCCCGCTTCTCGACCAACACGTTCCCGAGCTGGCCGCTGGCCCACCCGTTCCGGTTCATCGCCCACAACGGCGAGATCAACACCGTGATGGGCAACCGCAACTGGATGCGGGCCCGCGAGGCGCTGCTGCGCTCGGACGTGATCCCGGGCGACCTCGAGCGGCTCTACCCGATCTGCACGCCGGGCGCCTCGGACTCGGCGTCGTTCGACGAGGTCCTCGAGCTGCTGCACATGGGTGGCCGGTCGCTGCCGCACTCGGTGCTGATGATGATCCCCGAGGCGTGGGAGAACCACGGCGAGATGGACGCCAAGCGCAGGGCGTTCTACGAGTTCCACTCCGCGATGATGGAGCCCTGGGACGGCCCCGCCTGCGTGGTGTTCACCGACGGGTCGCAGATCGGCGCCGTCCTCGACCGCAACGGCCTGCGGCCCTCCCGGTACTGGGTCACCGACGACGGCCTGGTCGTGCTGGCCTCGGAGGTCGGCGTCCTCGACATCGACCCCGCGAAGGTGGTCCGCAAGGGACGGCTGCAGCCAGGCCGGATGTTCCTCGTCGACACCGACGAGCACCGCATCATCGAGGACGAGGAGGTCAAGGCCGAGCTCGCGGCCGAGCACCCCTACGACGAGTGGCTGCACGCCGGTCTGATCCACCTCGACGACGTCCCCGACCGCGAGCACATCGTCCACACGCACGCCTCGGTCACCCGGCGCCAGCAGGTCTTCGGCTACACCGAGGAGGAGCTGCGGGTCCTGCTCACCCCGATGGCCAACACCGGGGCCGAGCCGATCGGCTCGATGGGCACCGACACACCGATCGCCGCGCTCAGCGACAAGCCGCGGCTGCTGTTCGACTACTTCAGCCAGCTGTTCGCCCAGGTCACCAACCCGCCGCTCGACGCGATCCGCGAGGAGCTGGTGACCTCCCTGGCCGGCACCATCGGCCCGGAGTCCAACCTGCTGCACCCGGCCCCGGCGTCGTGCCGGATGGTCGTGCTGCCCTTCCCGGTCATCTCGAACGACGACCTGGCCAAGATCCGCCACATCAACCGTGACGGCGACATGCCCGGCTTCATCACCCACGTCTCGCGCGGGCTCTACCCGGTCGACGGCGGCGGCGAGGCGATGGCCGAGCGCATCGACGAGATCTGCCACGAGGTCTCCGCCGCGATCGCGGACGGGGCGCGGATCATCGTCCTGTCCGACCGGCACTCGACCGCGGAGCTGGCCCCCATCCCGTCCCTGCTGCTCACCGGCGCCGTCCACCACCACCTGGTGCGCGAGAAGACCCGCACGCAGGTCGGGCTCCTGGTCGAGGCCGGCGACGTCCGCGAGGTCCACCACGTGGCCCTGCTCGTCGGGTACGGCGCCGCGGCGGTCAACCCCTACCTCGCGATGGAGTCCGTGGAGGACCTCGCGCGCGAGGGCTACTACGTCGGCATCGAGCCCGAGAAGGCCGTCGCCAACCTCGTCAAGGCGCTCGGCAAGGGCGTGCTGAAGGTCATGTCGAAGATGGGGGTGTCGACGGTCGCGTCGTACACCGGTGCCCAGATCTTCGAGGCGCTCGGGCTCTCCCAGTCGCTGGTCGACCGCTACTTCACCGGCACCACCTCCAAGCTCGGCGGCGTCGGCCTCGACACGATCGCCGAGGAGGTGGCGCGCCGGCACGCCACGGCGTACCCGCCGCGCGGCATCTCCCCGTCGCACCGCGAGCTGGAGATCGGCGGCGAGTACCAGTGGCGCCGCGAGGGGGAGCCGCACCTGTTCGACCCCGAGTCGGTCTTCCGCCTGCAGCACGCGACGCGCACCGGCCGCTACGACGTGTTCAAGCAGTACACCTCGCGGGTCGACGAGCAGTCCGAGCGGTTGATGACGCTGCGCGGCCTGTTCCGCCTGCGCGGTGCCGAGGAAGCCGGCCGCACCCCGGTGCCGATCGAGGAGGTCGAGCCGGTCTCCGAGATCGTCAAGCGCTTCTCGACCGGCGCCATGTCGTACGGCTCCATCTCGCAGGAGGCGCACGAGACCCTCGCGATCGCGATGAACCGGCTGGGCGCGAAGTCCAACACGGGGGAGGGTGGCGAGGACCCCGAGCGGCTCTACGACCCCGAGCGGCGCAGCGCGATCAAGCAGGTCGCGTCCGGCCGGTTCGGCGTGACGGCGGAGTACCTCACCAACTCCGACGACATCCAGATCAAGATGGCCCAGGGTGCGAAGCCCGGTGAGGGTGGCCAGCTGCCCGGCAACAAGGTCTACCCCTGGGTGGCCAAGACCCGGCACTCGACGCCGGGCGTGGGCCTGATCAGCCCGCCGCCGCACCACGACATCTACTCGATCGAGGACCTCGCGCAGCTGATCCACGACCTCAAGAACGCCAACCCGCGGGCCCGCATCCACGTCAAGCTGGTCTCCGAGGTCGGCGTCGGCACGGTCGCGGCGGGTGTCTCGAAGGCGCACGCCGACGTGGTGCTGATCTCCGGGCACGACGGCGGAACGGGCGCCGCGCCGCTGACCTCGCTCAAGCACGCGGGCGGTCCGTGGGAGCTCGGGCTGGCCGAGACCCAGCAGACGCTGCTGCTCAACGGCCTGCGCGACCGCATCGTCGTGCAGACCGACGGCCAGCTCAAGACCGGTCGCGACGTCGTCGTCGCGGCGCTGCTCGGCGCGGAGGAGTACGGCTTCGCGTCGGCGCCGCTGGTGGTCTCAGGCTGCATCATGATGCGGGTCTGCCACCTCGACACCTGCCCCGTGGGTGTCGCCACCCAGAACCCGGTGCTCCGCGAGCGCTACTCCGGCAAGGCGGAGTACGTCGTCAGCTTCTTCGAGTTCATCGCCCAGGAGGTGCGCGAGCTCCTCGCCGAGCTCGGGTTCCGGTCCCTCGACGAGGCCATCGGCCAGGTCGCGAGCCTGGACGCCCGCAAGGCGGTCGACCACTGGAAGGCGGCCGGGCTCGACCTGTCCCCGGTGCTCCACGCGCCGGACCGGTCCGCGTTCCCCGACCAGGACCTGCGTCGCACCAAGGACCAGGACCACGGGCTGCAGCGCTCGCTCGACGTGACGGAGCTGGTGCCGCTGGCGAAGGACGCGATCGAGAAGGGCGAGCCGGTGCGCGCCCAGGTCGCCATCCGCAACGTCAACCGGACGGTCGGCACGATCCTGGGCCACGAGGTCACCAAGCGGCACGGGGGCGAGGGCCTGCCGGACGGCACGATCGACCTCACCTTCCTGGGGTCGGCCGGCCAGTCCTTCGGCGCCTTCGTGCCGAAGGGGATCACCCTGCGCCTCGAGGGCGACGCGAACGACTACGTCGGCAAGGGTCTCTCCGGCGGTCGGATCGTGGTGCGCCCCGACCGCTCGGCGCCGTTCGAGGCCGACGAGCAGATCATCGCCGGCAACGTGATCGCGTACGGCGCGACGGCGGGCGAGATCTTCATCCGCGGCGGGGTGGGCGAGCGCTTCTGCGTCCGCAACTCCGGCGTCCGTGCCGTCACCGAGGGCGTGGGAGATCACGCCTGCGAGTACATGACCGGAGGCCGGGTCGCGGTCCTGGGCAAGACCGGGCGCAACCTCGCCGCCGGCATGTCCGGAGGCGTGGCGTGGGTGCTCGACCTCAAGCCGCAACGGGTCAACACCGAGCTCGTCGAGCTGGGTCCCGTCACCGCCGAGGCCGCCGTCGAGCTCGAGCAGATGGTGCGAGCGCACCTGGAGGAGACCGGGTCCACGGTCGCCGAGGCGCTGCTCGCGGACTGGGAGACCTCGCTCACCCGGTTCACCGAGATCGTGCCCACCGACTACCGCAAGTCCCTGGAGGCCAAGGCCAAGGCCGAGGCCGACGGCCTCGACGAGAACGAGACCGCCCACGCGATGATGGAGGCGCTCCATGGCTGACCCTCGTGGCTTTTTGAAGCACGGCCGGGAGGTCGCCGAGCGGCGCCCGGTCGAGGAGCGGATCCACGACTGGCAGGAGGTCTACCCCGGCAGCGCCGGGCGTGCCCTGCTGCCGATCATCACCGAGCAGGCCGGGCGCTGCATGGACTGCGGCATCCCGTTCTGCCACCAGGGTTGCCCGCTGGGCAACATCATCCCGGAGTGGAACGACCTGGTGTGGCGTGGTGACTGGGAGGGCGCGATCGAGCGCCTGCACGCGACCAACAACTTCCCGGAGTTCACCGGCCGCCTCTGCCCGGCGCCCTGCGAGACCGCCTGCGTCCTCGGCATCAACCAGGACCCGGTGACGATCAAGAACGTCGAGGTCTCGATCATCGACAAGGCGTGGGAGTCCGGGCTGGTCCGGCCCCAGCCCCCGGAGTGGCTCTCGGGCCGCACCGTCGCGGTCGTCGGCTCGGGCCCGGCCGGCCTCGCCGCCGCCCAGCAGCTCACCCGGGCCGGGCACACCGTCGCGGTCTACGAGCGCGCCGACCGGATCGGCGGGCTGCTGCGCTACGGCATCCCCGAGTTCAAGATGGAGAAGAAGCACCTCGACCAGCGCCTGGACCAGATGCGCCGCGAGGGCACCGTCTTCCGGGCCGGGGTCGACGTCGGGGGCGAGCAGCTCACCGGGGACCGGCTCCGCGACCGGTACGACGCCGTCGTGCTCGCCGTCGGTGCGACCGACGCGCGCGACCTCGCGGTGACGGGCCGCGAGCTCGGCGGCATCCACCAGGCCATGGAGTTCTTGCCGCAGGCCAACCGGGTCGCCCTCGGCGACACGGTGGAAGGCCAGATCACCGCCACCGGCAAGCACGTGGTGATCATCGGCGGCGGCGACACGGGTGCGGACTGCCTCGGCACCTCGACGCGCCAGGGCGCGGCCTCGATCACGCAGCTGGAGATCATGCCCGAGCCGCCCGAGGCGCGGCCCGCGGGACAGCCGTGGCCGACGTACCCGATGGTCTTCCGGGTCTCCTCGGCGCACGAGGAGGCGGGGGAGCGGGTCTACGGTGTCTCGACCACCGAGTTCGTGGGCGACGAGGACGGCAATGTCCGAGCGCTCCGGCTGGTCGACGTGACCTTCGAGGGCGGGAGGTTCGCGCCGATCGAGGGCACCGAGCGCGAGATCCCCGCCGACCTGGTCCTCCTCGCGATGGGCTTCACCGGTCCCGAGCGGCCCGGCCTGGTCGAGCAGCTCGAGGTGGACCTCGACGAGCGCGGCAACGTCGCGCGCGACGCGTCGTACATGTCGTCGGTCGACGGCGTCTTCGTCGCGGGTGACGCCGGTCGAGGCCAGTCGCTCATCGTCTGGGCGATCGCCGAGGGTCGCGCGGCGGCCGCCGCCGTGGACCGCTACCTCACCGGGTCCACGAACCTCCCCGCGCCGATCCCGCCGACCGAGCGCCCGCTGGTCGTCTGAGCCTCGTGCTGAGCCGGGGCCCCGTTCCGGCGGGGGCTTCGGTTTTTGAACGATCAAAGTAACGCTAGGGTGGACCCCGTGCGTAGAGCCAAGATCGTCTGCACCCTCGGTCCGGCGACGTCGTCCCCGCGGCGGATCCGGGAGCTCGTGTACGCCGGGATGGACGTCGCCCGGCTGAACATGAGCCACGGCTCGCATGAGGACCACGCCGAGGCCTACCGCCTCGTGCGCGAGGCCTCGGACGCGAGCGGCCACGGGGTCGGCATCTTCGCCGACCTGCAGGGCCCCAAGATCCGGTTGGAGACCTTCGCCGACGGCCCGGTGGTCCTGCGCCGCGGTCAGGAGTGGACGATCACCACGCGCGACGTGCCGGGCGACGACAAGGTCTGCGGGACGACGTACTCGGGTCTGCCCGGCGACGTGAAGCCCGGTGACCCGTTGCTCATCGACGACGGCAAGGTCCGGCTGCGGGTGCGGTCGGTCGACGACACCGACGTGGTGACCGAGGTGCTGGTCGGCGGCAAGGTGAGCGACCACAAGGGCATCAACCTGCCCGGCGTCGCGGTCTCGGTGCCGGCGCTGTCGGACAAGGACGAGGCCGACCTGCGCTTCGCGTTGGGTCTCAGCGTCGACTTCATCGCGCTGAGCTTCGTGCGCGACGCCAAGGACGTGCTCGACGTGCGGCGGGTGATGGACGAGGTCGGGGTGCACGTTCCGGTCATCGCCAAGATCGAGAAGCCGCAGGCGATCGACAACCTCGACGAGATCGTCTCGGCGTTCGACGGCTTCATGGTGGCCCGCGGCGACCTCGGGGTGGAGTGCCCGCTCGAGGACGTGCCGTTCCTGCAGAAGCGGATCATCGAGAAGGCGCGCCTGAACGCCAAGCCGGTCATCGTCGCCACCCAGATGCTCGAGTCGATGATCACCAGCCCGGCCCCGACCCGGGCCGAGGCGTCGGACGTGGCGAACGCGGTCCTGGACGGCGCGGACGCGGTGATGCTGTCGGGGGAGACCAGCGTGGGGGACTACCCCGTCCACACGGTCGAGACGATGGCGCGGATCATCGGCGCCACCGAGGCGCACGCCCTGGAGGACGTCAGCGGGGCGGGCGTCACCGAGATCGACTGGGACCCCCACACCCGGGGCGGGGTGATCGCCAAGGCCGCGGCCGAGGTCGCCGAGCGCGTCGGCGCGAAGTACCTCGTCGCGTTCACGACCAGCGGCGACTCCGCGAAGCGGATGTCGCGGCTGCGCGCCCCGATCCCGATCCTCGCGTTCACCCCGATCGCCCAGGTCCGCTCGCAGCTGGCCCTGACCTGGGGGGTGGAGACCTTCAAGACCCACCCGGTGGAGCACACCGACGAGATGGTCCGTCAGGTCGACGAGCAGCTGCTCGAGATCGGCCGGGTCCGCGAGGGCGACTTCGTCGTCCTCATCGCGGGCAGCCCGCCCGGCATCCCCGGCTCGACCAACGCCCTGCGCATCCACCGGATCGGCGACGCCATCAACGAGGTCGCCCCGGCGTACCGGCGTCGCTGACGTCGAATCGAGACTTCCGTCGCTTGAATCGAGACTTCCGTCGATCGAGTCGGGAGTGGTGGCCACCACGCCTGCCAGAAGTCTCGACTCGACTGACGGAAGTCTCGATTCGACGGTGTCGACCCCACGGGTGCCACGGGTGCCCCGGGTGGTGTGCCCCGGGTGGGATTCGAACCCACACTGGACGGTGTTTGAGACCGCTTCCTCTACCGGTTGGGATACCGGGGCCACGTTGCGCGAGAACCCTAACGGACCGCCATCGACGGTCGACCTTGGCCAAAGACGATTGATCTACTACAGTTTGGTTCGAGCAGAGCCGAGGACACCGGAGGTCGACATGGGGAAGCCGTGGGCATGGGCGTGGGCTGCGGGGTGGGCCGCCGCCAGCCACGCTGCCGCCGTCGCGAACGCCCGACACGCCACGACCGAGCTGAGCCGGCGGCGGGTCGAGCGCGACGAGGTCGAGCTGTTCCTCGAGGAGCGGTCCACCGCGAGACGGGCGGCGGAGGCCGGATAACCTGCTCCTCGTGAGCGAGCAGCCGAGCCCGGGGAGCGCGACCCGTCGCGTCGTCATCGCCGAGGACGAGGTGCTCATCCGGATGGACCTCGCGGAGATGCTCGCCGAGGACGGCTACGACGTGGTCGGCCAGGCCGGTGACGGGCAGACGGCCGTGCAGCTCGCCGAGGAGCTGCGGCCGGACCTGGTCATCCTCGACGTGAAGATGCCCGTCCTGGACGGGATCGCCGCGGCCGAGCGGATCGCCGGCGCGCGGATCGCGCCGGTCGTCATCCTCACCGCGTTCTCCCAGCGCGACCTGGTCGAGCGGGCGCGTGACGCCGGCGCGATGGCCTACCTGGTCAAGCCCTTCTCGCGGACCGACCTGGTGCCGGCGATCGAGATGGCGGTCAGCCGGTTCGCCGAGCTCTCCCTGCTGGAGTCCGAGGTCGCCGACCTCACCGAGCGCCTGGAGACACGCAAGGCGGTCGATCGCGCCAAGAGCCTGCTCCAGGAGCAGCTCGACATCTCCGAGGCCGAGGCCTTCCGCTGGATCCAGAAGACCGCGATGGACCTGCGCCTCTCGATGCGCCAGGTCGCCGACGGCGTCATCACCCACGGTCCCGGCATCGCCGACTGACCGACCTCTCGACCGGCCGACCTCCCGACCCGCCGATCGGACGGACCCCGGGTGCGCGTCCCAGGTCACCGCGAGGTCACGCTTGGGTAAAACCCGGCCGCGACGCGCGCGGTCCCGACGACGATCTGGCCTTTCGAGGCACCATGACCTCTAAACTGCCGTGCGAGCCCGGACCGGGTTCTGGATCGGAGGACCGTCTTGACGTCTCGACCACTCGCCCGTCCGCGGGCCGTGCGCAGGGGGGCGGCCGGTGTCGTGCTCGCGATGCTGCTCGCGCCGCTCCTGCTGCTCCTGGGGTCGCCGCCTGCCAGTGCGGTCGACACGCTGTGCCTGCCCGGGCCGGACAAGGCGTGCATCGCCGGCACGCTGCGCACCGACGAAGGCGTGCTCCCGGACGTCACCCTGACGATCACCGACGAGTCGGGGGCCACGCAGGAGGTGACCACGAGCGAGACCGGCAAGTGGAACATCCAGGTCGACAAGGAGGGTCCCTACGTCGTCAAGCTGGACGAGAAGACCCTCCCGGACGGCCTCGTGGTCGACACCGGTGAGGTCACCGTCCAGGCGAAGTTCGGCGCCACCCTGCCCGCGTTGCTCACCGTGCGGACCGAGGACTACAACGCGTCGACGAGCAAGTGGGACGAGTTCCTCCAGAGCAGCGTGAACGGCTTGCGGCTCGGGCTGCTGCTGGCGCTGGCGTCGGTGGGCCTCTCCCTGATCTACGGCACGACCGGCCTCTCGAACTTCGCGCACGCCGAGCAGGTGACGCTGGGCGGCATGCTCGGCTACTGGCTGATCGGCAAGCACGGGATGGGCATCTGGATCGGCGGGCTCCTCGTCGTCCTGCTCAGCGCGCTCACCGGCTACGCGCAGGACCGAGGACTCTGGCAGCCGCTGCGGCGCCGCGGCCTCGGCCTGACGCAGATGATGATCGTCACGATCGGGCTGTCGCTCGCGATGCAGTACACCTACCAGCTCCTGGTCGGCGCGCGGACCGTGCGCGTGGAGCAGGAGAACCCCTCGGTCACCGAGATCGGGCCGGTCACGATCACCAACCAGTCGCTGGTCGCGATGGCGATCTCGATCGTCGTGCTCGCCGTCGTCGGCTTCGCGCTCCTGCGGACCAGGATCGGTCGCGCGACGCGTGCCGTCTCCGACAACCCCGCGCTCGCCTCGGCGTCCGGCATCGACACCGACAAGGTGATCCGGCTGGTGTGGACGGTCGCGATGGGCCTCGCCGGCCTCTCGGGGCTGCTCTACGCCCTGGTCACCAACGGCATCAAGTGGGACTCCGGCATGCAGATCCTGCTGCTGCTCTTCGCGGCGGTCACCCTCGGCGGCCTCGGCACGGCCTTCGGCGCCCTGATCGGCGCGCTGATCATCGGCCTGGTCGTCGAGCTGTCGCCGGTGTTCGGGATGCCGGGCGACTTCAAGTACGCCACCGCGCTACTGATCTTGATCCTGCTCCTGCTGGTGCGGCCCCAGGGCCTGCTCGGCAAGCCGCAGCGGGTCGGCTGAGGAAGGAACGGACATGGACACCATTCAGTCGATCCTCAACGCGATGATGCGCGAGGCGCTCTCGCCGGGCACCGCCGCGGTCGCGATCGCGGTCATCGGCCTCAACATCCACTTCGGCTTCACCGGCCTGCTCAACATCGGCCAGTCGGCCTTCATGCTGCTCGGCGCCTACGGCATGGGCATCGCCGTCTGGCACGGCCTGCCGTTCGTCGTGGGCATCCTGCTCGGCTTCGGCGCCGCGTTCGTCTTCGCGCTGATCCTCGGCGTACCGACCCTAAAGCTGCGCGGTGACTACCTGGCGATCGTGACGATCTCGGCGGCCGAGATCATCAGGTACGTCGGCAGATCGTCGTTGCTGACCGACTTCACCGGATCCGCGCAGGGCATCCCGGGCAGCCAGTACCGCGACCCGTTCACGAACCTGTCCTTCTTCGGCGGGGGCTCGTTCACGCTGCTCCCCTTCAACTACCTCGACGTCGCCGACGGCGCCGCCTGGGTGCGCATCATCGGCTGGCTGCTCGCGCTGGCCTCGATCGCTGCGCTGGTCTACCTGCTGCGCAGCGGCGACCGGTTCAGCGGGGTCGCCCGCAACGGCCTCGTGGTGCTGCTTGTCTTCTGGAGCCTCTTCCTGCTGCTGTTCCTCTTCCCGGTGGCCAACCAGCGCACCGGCGTCAACGGCTGGTGGGTGCGGTTCATCGCCTGGACCCTGGTGCTGCTGTGCTGCTTCATCACCTACCTGCTGGTGCGCAGCCCCTGGGGCCGGCTCCTGCGCGGCATCCGTGAGGACGAGGACGCGATCCGCTCGCTGGGCAAGAACGTCTTCGCGATCAAGATGCAGGCGCTGATCATCGGCGGCCTGTTCGGTGCGCTCGGCGGCATGGTCTACGTGCTGCCGGCGAGCGTCCAACCGGACTCCATGGGTCGCTCGCTGACGTTCTTCTGCTACACCGCGCTGCTGCTCGGTGGAGCAGCGACGATCTTCGGGCCCGTCCTCGGTTCGGTGCTGTTCTTCGCGGGACGCATCTTCATCCAGACGGCGTCCCAGGCCTACGTGCCCAACAGCATCCTGACCGACCAGAAGACGGCGCAGTTCTCCTACATCGTCGTCGGCATCGCGCTGATGCTGCTCGTGATCTTCCGGCCGCAAGGCATCCTGGGCAACAAGAGGGAGCTGCGCTTCGATGTCTGACCACACCATCGCCCCGTCCCGGCTCGCCGACCCTGCCGCCCGAGCGGCCCTGGTCAGCGGGTTCGAGGCGACGCCGGGCGCGTCCAAGCCGGACCCGATCCTCGTCGTCGACGACATCGTCCGCCAGTTCGGCGGCATGACCGCGGTCGACGTGGGTCACCTCGAGGTCCAGCGCGGCATCATCACGGCGCTGATCGGCCCCAACGGTGCCGGCAAGACGACGTTCTTCAACCTGATCACCGGGTTCGACCGTCCCACCACGGCCGGCAAGGGAGCGCACTGGGCCTTCGACGGGCGCACCCTGGACAAGACCTCGGCCTCCAGCGTCGCGCGGGCCGGCATGGTCCGCACCTTCCAGCTCACCAAGGCGCTGAGCCGGATGACCGTGATCGAGAACATGATGCTCGGCGCGCAGGGACAGGCCGGGGAGAACCTCTTCAAGTCGATGTTCCGCCCCACCTGGCGGGCCCAGGAGCGCGCGAACGAGGAGAAGGCCGACGACCTGCTCGCCCGCTTCAAGCTCTACGAGAAGAAGCACGACTACGCCGGCAGCCTCTCCGGCGGCCAGCGCAAGCTGCTGGAGATGGCCCGGGCGCTGATGAGCGACCCGAAGATGATCATGCTCGACGAGCCGATGGCCGGGGTGAACCCGGCGCTGACCCAGTCGCTGCTCGGGCACATCCAGGCGCTGCGCGACGAGGGCATGACCGTCCTCTTCGTGGAGCACGACATGCACGTCGTGCGCCACATCTCCGACTGGGTCGCCGTGATGGCCGAGGGCCGTCTGGTCGCCGAGGGCTCGGCCGACACCGTGATGTCGGACCCGGCCGTGATCGACGCCTACCTCGGTGCCCACCACGACACCGACCTGGGCGACGACGCCCTGCTGACCGACGAGGCCCTGGAGGAGCTGGCCGAGGAGGTGGCGGCCGAGGACGCCGAGCGGGAGCACGAGGAGCACGAGGAGCACGAGGAAGGACAGCGATGAGCGAGCAGCAGCAGGCCGGCGGCGCCCACGCGGCGACCGCGACCCAGCGGCCGGTGGTCGAGGCGCGCGACGTCGTCGCGGGCTACCTGCCGGGCGTGAACATCCTCAACGGGTGCAGCCTCACGGCGTACCCGGGGGAGATGATCGGCATCATCGGACCCAACGGCGCCGGCAAGTCGACCCTGCTCAAGGCCATGTTCGGCCTGGTCAAGGTGCACTCCGGCTCGGTGATGCTGGGCGACCGCGACATCACCAACCTGCGCACCAACCAGCTGGTGGAGATGGGCGTGGGCTTCGTCCCGCAGACCAACAACGTCTTCCCCTCGCTGTCGATCGAGGAGAACCTGCGGATGGGGCTGTTCCTGCGGCCCAAGAAGGTCCAGGAGCGGCTCGCCGCCATGTGGGACCTCTTCCCGGTCCTCCACGACCGCCGCAACCAGAGCGCCGGCGCGCTCTCCGGCGGAGAGCGGCAGTCCTTGGCGATGGCGCGGGCGCTGATGATGGAGCCGTCCGTGCTGCTGCTCGACGAGCCGTCCGCCGGTCTCTCGCCGGTGCGGCAGGACGAGACGTTCCTGCGCACCCGCCGGATCAACAAGACCGGTGTCTGCGTCGTCATGGTCGAGCAGAACGCCCGGCGCTGCCTGCAGATCTGCGACCGCGGCTACGTGCTCGACCAGGGCCGCGACGCCTACACCGGCAGCGGCCGCGAGCTCGCCAACGATCCCAAGGTCATCGAGCTCTACCTGGGGACGCTGGCCAAGGACGTCGACGACGCCCGCACCGATCTCCCTCACTAGCAGCCGCTGCCGTCACGTACGAAGGGCCCCGGACCGTGAGGTCCGGGGCCCTTCGTCCTGCTGCGGGTGATCAGCAGACCACCCGAGGTGTCACTGCTTCGAGCCCTCCACCGTGCTGGTCAGCGACGGCTTGTTGGCGGAGTCGAAGGTGTAGATCCCGACGAACGCCGAGGACGGGTCGTTCTCGTCGTCGAACGGGCCGATGCCCGAGGGACCCTTGTAGTGGATCTCCTTGCCGTCCTCGAGGAGGGCGACACAGTCGGCGTACGTCGTGCACTCCTCGCCGTCGGTCGCGCCGGAGACGTCAGCCAGGTTCTTCTGGATCGTCACCGGGTCGGTGGCGCCGCCCTTCACCGCGGCGAGCGCGGCGAGGATGGTGGCGTCGTAGGACTCGGCACCGTAGGAGTAGTCCTTCAGCTTCTCGCCGTTGGCGGCCTGGTTCCAGCCCTGGAGCCGGTCCTTGAACGCCTGGTCGGGGTCGGCGCCCGGGATGGTGCCCTGGGCGTCGGTCAGCGTGCCCTTGGCGAAGTCACCGCTGTAGTCGGCGGTGTTGCCGTCGGAGAAGTAGGTCTTCTTCATGTCCCAGCCCTGAGCCTTGAGCTCGGGCACGATCGACTTGGTCTCGTCGAACGCCAGCACCACGATCGCGTCCGGCTTGGCGGCGAGCACGCCGCTGACCTCGGAGGAGAAGGTGGTCTGTCCCGGCGGGAACTCCTGGCCCTTGCCGTTGCAGCCGTAGACGCAGGAACCGCCGGCGGCCTCGACCGTCTCCTGGACCGCGTTGCGCAGGCCCGTGCCGTAGGTGTCGTTGAACACCAGGAAGCCGACCTTGGTGTAGCCGTCGGTGGTGATCAGCGTGCCGAGCGCGTTGCCCTGGACGCCGTCCGGCGGAGCGGTGCGGAAGTAGAACGGCGAGTAGCCGGAGAGGTCGACGGCGGTGTTGGCCGGCGAGATCTCGACGATCTTGTTGTCGGCGAAGGTGTCGACGACGTTCAGCGAGACGCTGGACGACGCGGCGCCGATGACCACCGACGGCTTGCTCGCGACGAGCGTGCCGGCCGAGGCGGTCGAGACCGACATGTCGTTGGAGTCGCCCGAGTCCTGGATGTCGTTGCAGGCCTGGGCGCCGTCGACGCCACCAGCTGCGTTGACGTCCGAGACCGCCAGACCGACGCCCGCGATCTCCGGCGGGCCGAGGAAGGCGAGGCTGCCGGTGAGCGGCAGGATGCCCCCGACGCGGAAGCTGTCGGCGCTGGTCTGGTTGTTGGCGCACTTGTCGTTGGTGTACGTGTCAGTGGCCTGGCTCGACTCCGAAGCCGACGGGCTGTCGCTCGCCGCAGCTTCCCCGCCGTCCGAGGAGTCACTGCCGCAGGCTGCCAGTGCGAAGCCGAGGGCAGCGGTACCTGCCACCAGCCGCGCCCACGTGGCGGTTGTTGATCGATTCACGTCGTGAACCTTTCTGTCTGTCGCGTGAGGGTGCACTTCACCGGCCCGCCCTCCCGAACGGGGGGCATAGCCATGCCACCGTAGGTCCGGGAACTTGGTGCCGCGTTGTTCGGCACCCTCTCGTTAGCGAACCGTTACGTCAATGGATCGCGCCCGCGAGCTCCACCAGGAGGGGCGCGACCAGCAGGGCGGGGAGGAGATCGGCGACCGGGATCTCCCGCACCCGCAGCAGCCGCAGGGCCACGCCGACGAGCAGGAGGCCGCCGGTGGCGGTGACGGCGGCCAGCTGGGCGTCGGGCAGGACGTCGCCGAGGGCGAGTCCGAGCAGGGTCAGGGAGCCCTGGACGACCAGCACGGTGATCGCGCTGGCCGCGACGCCCCAGCCGAACGACGCCGCGAACGCGATCGCCGCGAACCCGTCGAGCGCGGCCTTGAGGACCAGCTGCTCGGCGCCGTTCCCGAGCCCGTCGTTGAGGGAGCCCAGGATCGTGAGCGGGCCGGTGCAGAAGACCAGCGAGGAGACCACGAAGCCCTCGATGAAGCGGTGCCGCTCCGCCGAGCCGGTGTCCCCGGCGAGCCGGCTCTGCAACCAGCCTCCGAACGCCTCGACCCGCGACTCCAGCCGCAGCAGCGAGCCGACGATCCCGCCGACGAGCAGCGACCCCAGCACGATGAGCATCGGGGAGCTGTCACCGACCCGGTCGGAGAGGTCGTCGTCGAGGACCGCCATGGCCGACGTACCCGCGATCAGCAGGGTCACCAGGCCCAGCGCGTCGGTGACGACGTCGCGGGTCCGGATCGGCAGCCGGTTGCCCAGCAGCACGCCGATCGTGGCCCCGACCAGGACGGTCGCGACGTTGACGGCGGTACCCAGACCGGGGATCACGGGGACTCCTCTGACAGATCGGCGCGGCTGAGCGTAGTCTCCTGCAGTGGTGCCGCGTTCGGGGGACACGAGGTGCGGCCGACGACGACGGAGGTCTCGGAAGGCATGACGCGATGACGCGTTCACTGGTCACCCTGCGAACGGCCACGCCTGCCGATGCCCCCGACCTCGCGGACCTGTGGACGGACGTCGTCCGTCGGGTCGGTCGCGAGGACCAGGTCGGCGACCTCCGGCAGGTCATCTCCCGGGTGGACGCGTCCACCGACGAGCGGGTCGTGGTCGCGGAGTACGACGGCGAGTTCGCCGGGGCCGTCCACCTGCAGGCCACCACCATGTCCGGCCTCAACCTCGAGCCGGTCGTCCGCGCCCTCTCGCCGCACGTGCTGCCGCGGTTCCGCCGGCACGGCGTCGGCAGCGCGCTGATGGACGCCGCCGTCTCCTGGGCCGAGGAGCTGGGGGTGGCGCACGTCGCGACCGCCGCCGTGTCGGGCTCACGGGACGCCAACCGGTTCATGGCGCGCATCGCGCTCGGGCCCTACGCCGTCCTCCGGGTCGCCCCCACCCACGCGGTCCGTGCCCGCCTCGCCGCTCGGGCCCGGCCGGTCGCGGGGTCCAGCGGGCGGCAGCGCACCCAGGTGCTCGCGGCCCGGCGCTCGCTGCGGCGCTCGCGGGCGTCCGCGGAGGGCTAGGGCCGCGGGCTACGACTCGTAGCGCTCGCGGGGCATCAGGGCGCAGGTGATCCGCGAGGTGCAGACGCGCTTGCCGCGCTCGTCGGTGATCACCACCTCATAGGTGGCGGTCGTGCGGCCGAGGTGGATCGCGGTGGCGGTCCCGGTGACGGTGCCGGACGTCGCCGAGCGGTGGTGGGTCGCGTTGATCTCGATGCCGACCGAGAGCCGGTCGGGGTGGGCGTGCAACGCGGAGCCGACCGACCCGAGGGTCTCGGCGAGCACGACCGAGGCCCCGCCGTGCAGCAGCCCGTAGGGCTGGGTGTTGCCCTCGACCGGCATCGTGGCGACGACCCGCTCGGCCGAGATCTCGACGAGCTCGATGCCCATTTTCTCGTTCAGCCCGCCCATGCCCAGGGGCATGGCGGCGAGGAACTCGGCCACGTCGACACTCTCGCTCATGGGCACATCCTGCCTGTCGGTGGGCGCGGATAGAGTCGCAGGGTGCCACGCCTGCTGCTCCTCGACGGACACTCCCTCGCCTACCGGGCCTTCTTCGCGCTGCCCGTCGAGAACTTCTCCACGACCACCGGACAGCACACGAACGCCGTCTACGGCTTCACGTCGATGCTCATCAACGTGCTGCGTGACGAGCAGCCGACACACGTCGGGGTGGCGTTCGACGTCTCCCGCCAGACCTTCCGGCTCACCGAGTACGCCGAGTACAAGGCGAAGCGCAACAAGACGCCGAGCGAGTTCTCCAGCCAGCTCCCGCTGATCGAGGAGGTGCTCGACGCGCTCAACGTCCCGTTCCTGAAGAAGGACGGCTACGAGGCGGACGACATCATCGCCACGCTCACGACCCAGGCCCTCCAGGACCCCGAGATGGAGGTCCTGATCCTCACCGGCGACCGGGACTCGCTCCAGCTCGTGACCGACCGCTCGACGGTGCTCTACCCCATGCGTGGCGTCTCCGACCTCGCGCGGATGACGCCGGAGGCCGTCGAGGCCAAGTACGGCGTCCCGCCCGCCCGCTACCCCGAGCTCGCCGCGATCGTGGGGGAGACCTCCGACAACCTGCCCGGCGTCCCGGGGGTCGGCCAGGGGTACGCCGCGAAGTGGATCAACCAGTTCGACGGCCTCGACAACGTCATCACCCACGCCGACCAGATCACCGGCAAGAAGGGCGAGGCGCTGCGCGAGCACCTCGGCGACGTCATCCGCAACCGCCGGCTCAACGAGCTGGTCCGCGACCTCGACCTGGACCTCACCCCCGCGGAGCTGGCGCTGCGACCGTGGGACCGCCAGGCGGTGCACACGCTCTTCGACGGCCTGGAGTTCCGCGTGCTGCGCGACCGGCTCTTCGAGACGCTGACCTCGGAGGAGGAGATCGACGACTCGGGCTTCGACGTCGCGATGACCGCGCTGACCGGGGGAGCGCTCGGTCCCTGGCTGGCGGACAACGCGGCAGACGGAGAGAGGGTCGGCCTGCACGTCGTGGGACGGTGGGGTGCCGGGTCCGGCGACGTCACCGGGCTGGCCTTCGCGACCGGGGACGGGACGGCCGCCTGGATCTCCGCCGACGACGTGGACCCGGCCGACCAGGCCGCCCTCGCCGACTGGCTCGGTGACGAGAAGCTGCCCAAGGTCCTGCACGACGCCAAGGGCCCGATGCTGGCGCTAGCCGCCTGGGGGGTGCCGCTGCGGGGCCTGGAGCGCGACACCGCGCTGTCGGCGTACCTCGCCCGCCCCGACCAGCGCTCCTACGACCTGGCCGACCTGACCGTGCGCTACCTCAAGCGCGAGCTGAAGCAGGGGGGCGCCGACGACGGGCAGCTGAGCCTCGACGGGCTGGACGACGCGCTCGGCGACCACCGGGCCGGCGAGGTGGAGATGCTGCACGCCCGGGCGGTGCTCGACCTGGCCGCGGCCCTGGACGAGGAGCTCGAGCAGCGCGGCGGCACCCGCCTGCTCGCCGAGGTCGAGCTGCCGCTGGTGCACCTGCTGGCGACGATGGAGCAGACCGGCATCGCCGTCGACACCGACCACCTCGAGGCGCTGGAGGCGCACTTCGCGACCGAGGTGCGCACCGCCGCCGAGGAGGCGTTCGCCGTCATCGGCAAGGAGATCAACCTCGGCTCGCCCAAGCAGCTGCAGGTGGTGCTCTTCGACGAGCTCGGGATGCCCAAGACCAAGCGCACCAAGACCGGCTACACGACCGACGCCGACGCGCTCCAGGCGCTCTACGTGAAGACCGAGCACCCGTTCCTGCTCCACCTGCTGCGCCACCGCGACGTGTCCCGGCTCCGGCAGACCATCGAGGGCCTGCTCAAGACGGTCGCGAGCGACGGTCGCATCCACACCACGTTCAACCAGACGATCGCCGCCACCGGCCGGCTCTCGAGCACCGACCCGAACCTGCAGAACATCCCGATCCGCACCGAGGAGGGCCGCCGGATCCGCGAGGGGTTCGTGGTCGGCCCCGGCAACGAGTGCCTGATGACCGCCGACTACAGCCAGATCGAGATGCGGATCATGGCCCACCTGTCCGAGGACGCACTCCTGATCGAGGCGTTCCGGTCCGGCCGCGACTTCCACTCCATCACCGCCGCCCGCGTCTTCGACGTGCCCGCCGACGACGTGACGGTCGAGATGCGGGCGAAGATCAAGGCGATGAACTACGGCCTGGCCTACGGCCTGTCCGCCTTCGGCCTCGGGCAGCAGCTGGGCATCGAGCCGAGCGAGGCGCGGGGGCTGATGGACGAGTACTTCTTGACCTTCGGCGGTATCCGCGACTACCTCGCCGGGGTCGTCGAGGAGGCCCGCAAGACCGGCTTCACCGAGACGATCAAGGGACGGCGTCGCTACCTCCCCGACCTGACCAGCGACAACCGTCAGCGCCGGGAGATGGCCGAGCGGATGGCCCTCAACGCCCCGATCCAGGGCTCGGCCGCCGACATCATCAAGATCGCGATGCTCAACGTCGACCGGGCCATGGAGCGGGCGGGCCTCGCGTCCCGGATGCTCCTCCAGGTCCACGACGAGCTCGTGTTCGAGGTCGCCCCGGGGGAGCGAGACACCCTCGAGGCGCTGGTGCGCGAGCAGATGGGCGCAGCCGCCGACCTCGGGGTCCCGCTCGACGTCTCCGTCGGCTTCGGGCGCAGCTGGCACGACGCGGCGCACTGATCGGGCGCGTCAGGCGGCGACGTCCTCCTCGTCGGAGGCCGGCCGGATCACGTGCAGACTGACCGCCAGCAGCACGACGAGCAGCACCGAGTCGACCAGGATCACGGTGGTGAGCAGCGTCCGGAGGCTGTCGGTGGTCAGCCCCACCGCCACGACGGTGAGGAAGGCTCCCCACACCAGGTACACCGAGCGCTGGCCCTGGCGCGCCAGCACCGAGTAGACGAGCAGCTGGAGCATCGAGAGCACTGTGCCGAGCACGGCGAAGATCCACAGGTGGGTGGAGATCTCCTCGAACTGCTGCCCGCCGACGAAGACCAGGGCCAGCCGCGGCAGGAGCAGCGCACCGAGCGTGACGAGCGCACCGATCACCGACACCAGCCCGAGGCTGAGCGTCAGCGCGCGCCGGCGCTCCCCGGTGGTCGACATCGACGGGAAGGCGATGACGACCACGAACTGGGGGAGGAACAGCACGGCCTTGGTGAGGATCAGGCCGCCGGCGTACAACCCGGCGTCGTGCTCGGGCAGCACGTTGCGCGCGATCACGATGTCGACGTTCGACAGCGCGAAGAAGGCCAGCAGCACGTGCGAGTTGTGGAACGACTCGCGGATGACCCGGCGGAAGCCGTGCTCCTCGGTGGGCACGCCGGCGTCGCGCGGCCGGCGCAGGAACCACCAGCCGGCGACCACCGGGAAGCAGGCACCGATGCCCGTACCGATGATCGCCGCGGTCTCGGTGGGGTGCCAGGCGATGAGCGCGGTGCCGATCAGCAGGCGCGGCACCCCGCTGAGCACGTAGACGACCGACAGCGCCTGCCAGCGGCGCTCGCCCTGGAGGATGCCGGCCTGGCCGCCCATCATCGTGAACGGCACGGAGACCACCGAGACCAACGCCGCGGTGAGCATGCTGTCGAGGCGGAGCACCGCGTTGAGCACGGGCGTGAGGAGCAGCAGCACCACGCCGAGCGCGACCGAGGCGCGGTAGGTGACGCCGAGGATCGTGCGCTCGATCTGGGCGACGTGGGAGGGCTCGGCCGCGATCCGGCGGGCGGCGGTGGCCTGGAGGCCGAGCTGCAGCACGCTGATGACGAGCAGCGTCGCCATCAGGCTGGCGAACGCGCCGTACGCCTGCGGCCCGAGGAGGCGGGCGGCGGCCATCGTGAACCCGTACGTCGCGACGTTCATGATCGCCATCGCCACGGCGATCGAGCCGCCGCCGCTGAGCAGCTGCTTGACGCGGCGGGACGGGGTCACGGGCAGGAAGCGTATGCGAGACGCCCCCGGCGCCGTGGCTGCACCCATAGACTCGCGCGCGTGATGGGAGCCGTGCTGAGGTCGATGCGGCCGAAGCAGTGGACCAAGAACCTGCTGGTCGTCGCCGCCCCCCTGGCCGCCGGCGACCTGGGTGACGCCGGGGTGCTCGGCCCGACGGTCCTCGCGTTCCTCTCCTTCTGCGCGGCGTCGTCGGGGACCTACCTGGTCAACGACTGCGCGGACGTCGAGGCGGACCGGCAGCACCCGCGCAAGCGGAGCCGGCCGATCGCCGCCGGCGAGCTGAGCGTTCGCGCGGCGCTCGCGTTCGCGGTCCTGCTCTTCGCGGTCGGCATCGCCCTCGCGGCGCTGACCCGGGTCGAGTTCGTCGTGCTCCTGCTCTGCTACATCGCATTGACGCTGTCCTACTCCCTGTGGCTCAAGCACGAGCCGGTCGTCGACCTGGCGCTCGTGGCCGCGGGCTTCCTGATCCGGGCGGTCGCCGGTGGCCTCGCCGCCGCGCTCCCGATCTCGGACTGGTTCCTCATGGTCGCCGGGTTCGGGTCGCTGTTCATCGTGGCCGGCAAGCGCTACTCCGAGCTGCACACCCTGGGCAGCGAGGCGGGCACCCGCCGCTCGCTGGTCCGCTACACCGACAGCTACCTGCGCTTCGTGTGGAGCATCGCCGCCGCGGTCACGGTCACGGCGTACTGCCTGTGGGCCTTCGAGAACGCGTCGAGGAGCGGGATTCCCTGGCACACGCTCTCGATCCTGCCGTTCGTGGTCGGCCTGATGCGGTACGCCGTGGACGTGGACGCCGGGGAGGCGGCCGAGCCCGAGGACATCGTGTGGGGGGACCGGCTGCTGCAGGCCATCGGCGTGGTCTGGGTCGTCGTGCTGTCCCTGGGGGTGCTCGGTGTCTGACGACGTCGCCGAGTTCCGGGGGTGGGGCCGCACCGCACCCTCGGTCGCGCGGCCGCTCACCGCGACCGCCGCCGATGTCGCCGACCTGGTCCGGTCCGCGGGACCGCGCGGTCTGGTGGCGCGCGGTCTGGGCCGGTCGTACGGCGACGTCGCCCAGAACGCCGGCGGTGGTGTGCTGCTGCCGCTGCCGGCCGAGATCGGCGAGGTCGCCGACGACGGCACCGTCCGCGTCGGCGCCGGCACCAGCCTGCACGACCTGATGACCGTGCTGCTGCCGCGCGGCCGCTTCGTGCCCGTCACGCCGGGCACCCGCTACGTCACCGTCGG
>JACJWV010000023.1 GCA_020636915.1 Nocardioides sp. | reverse complement strand
CTTGACCAGCCCGGTGGCCGCGACGGCCAGGTCGGTGTCGTGCACTCGTGTCATGGGGCCACCCTGCGCTCCCTCGGTTTCAGTCGGCCTTCACCGCGGTTTCACCGGTCCGCCCATCCCGGGGCCGGTGCGGAGTCGGCGCGTCTTGCCCGCCGCGGGGTGCTGAGTCGGCGCGTCTTGCCCGCCGCGGGGTGCTGAGTCGGCGCGTCTTGTCCGCCGCGGGGTGCTGAGTCGGCGCGTCTTGCCCGCCGCGGGGTGCCGAGTCGGCGCGTCTTGCCCACGTCCGCCACAGCGCCCGCCCTGAGCCGGTCCGGGCTCAGTTGATCGGGTGGTCCACGCAGGAGCGAAAGTGCGCGACCACGTCGTCGGCGCCGGTGATCGTGATGTCGCTCGCATCGCCGCGACGCCAGAGCCAGGCGTCGAGCTCGGCGGCGGGTCCGGTCACGACGGCCTGAGGCTCCGCAGCCGGAGGCGGGACCGCCGAGATGTCGTCCTCGTCGTAGGTCTTCCCGTCGTCGGGGTCGGTGCCGGTGAACCGGCCGACCTCCACCCACACCGACTCCCCACGGTCGGTCAGGTCGACGCGGACGAAGCGCCCGGCCCCGGTGAACGTGCCCCACGCCGGTGTGCCGCCGAACATCACGTCCAGCGCCTCGTCCACCCCGTCGGCGGCGAGCGCCGGGTCGAGCGGCGTCACCGCGCCCGCGGCGAGCTCGGCGTCGAGGCGGTGGATCAGGGCCTCGTGGGCCTGGCGGCGGAAGGTGAAGCCGACGGTCTGCTCGGTCGACCAGGTCCACGCGGCATCGCCGGGGTCAGCGGCCGACAGGGCTGTCACCAGACGGTCGGCCTGACGCTCGTGGAAGGCGAGGAGCTCGTCGTACTCCGTCGGCTTGTCCGGCTCCTCGAGCTCCTCCGGGCCGCGAGGTCGCTGCTCGACGATCGTCGCCCAGAAGTGGAGGACACCGGCGTGGTGACCGAGCAGGTCGCGCGCGTCCCAGTCCGGACAGCTGGGGACCCGAGCCGCGGGGTCGCAGCCGGCGAGGACGGCGCGCAGGCGCGCCGACTCGGAGTCGATGTGGCGCCGGTACTCGTCGTACGACAGTCTCGTCATGGCCGCGAACCTAGGCACCGGCGCCGACAGGGCGCACCCGGATTACATGATCATGCGAAGGACTGTATAGTCATGCGCATGTCGACCAGGATCGCCGTCGCCGGAGCCAGTGGGTACGCCGGAGGCGAGCTGCTGCGCCTGCTCCTCGGTCACCCCGACGTGGAGATCGGCGCACTCACCGGGGCGTCCAACGCGGGGCAGGCAGTGGGAGCGCTGCAGCCGCACCTCGTGCCCCTGGCCGACAGGGTGCTCCAGGAGACCTCGGTCGAAACCCTTCGCGGGCACGATGTGGTCTTCCTCGCCCTTCCGCACGGAGAGTCCGGCGCGATCGCCGCCCAGCTCGGCGACGACACCGTGGTGATCGACTGCGGCGCCGACTTCCGGCTGGCCGACCCGGCCGCGTGGGCGAGGTTCTACGGCGGCGACCACGCCGGCACCTGGCCCTACGGCCTTCCCGAGCTCCCCGGTCAGCGCGACGTCCTGCGCAGTGCCACCCGGATCGCGGTCCCCGGCTGCTACCCGACGGTCTCCACGTTGACGCTGGCGCCCGCCGTCGCGGCCGGCATCGTCGAGCCGGACGTCACCGTGGTCGCCGCGTCCGGCACGAGCGGCGCCGGCAAGGCGGCCAAGCCCCACCTGCTGGGCAGCGAGGTGATGGGCAACGCCAGCGCGTACGGCGTCGGGGGAGTCCACCGGCACACGCCGGAGATCACCCAGAACCTCTCCGCGCTCGTCGACGGCACCGTCCGCGTCAGCTTCACCCCGCTGCTGGTCCCCATGCCCCGCGGCATCCTCGCGACCTGCACCGCGCGGCTGACCTCGGAGCTCAGCGCGGACGAGGCGTACGACGTCTACGCCAAGGCGTACGCCGACGAGCCGTTCGTCCACCTCCTCCCGACCGGCCAGTGGCCTCAGACCAAGTCGGTCACCGGCTCCAACGCCGTGCACCTGCAGGTCACTGTCGACCAGGACGCCGGACGGCTCGTCGCGGTCGGCACCGTGGACAACCTGGCCAAGGGCACGGCCGGCGCCGCCGTCCAGTGCATGAACCTCGCGCTGGGCCTCGACGAGGGCCGGGGCCTCACGACCGTAGGAGTCGCACCATGAGTGTCACCGCCCCCCGGGGCTTCCGGGCCGCCGGTGTCGCCGCCGGCCTGAAGTCCACCGGAGCCGAGGACGTCGCGCTCGTCGTCAACGACGGCCCGCGGTTCGACTCGGCGAGCGTCTTCACCGCCAACCGGTGCAAGGCCAACCCCGTGCTGTGGAGCCAGGAGGTCGTCAAGGACGGCACCGTCAGGGCGGTCTTCCTCAACTCCGGCGGCGCCAACTGCTACACCGGGCCCGAGGGCTTCCAGACCACGCACGCCGTGGCCGAGCAGGTCGCCGGCAGCCTCGGCATCGGCCCGATCGACGTCGTCGTCTGCTCCACGGGGCTCATCGGCCTCACCAACGACCGCGACCAGGTCCTCGCCGGAGCGACCGCGGCCTACGACGCCCTGTCGGCCGACGGAGGGGACGACGCCGCCCGCGCGATCATGACCACCGACTCGGTCAGCAAGCAGGTTGTCGTCGAGGGTGCCGGCTGGACGATCGGCGGGATGGCCAAGGGCGCCGGGATGCTCGCCCCCCAGCTGGCCACCATGCTCGTCGTGCTCACCACCGACGCCGTCGTACCCGCCGACGAGCTGGACGCCGCGCTGCGTGCCGCGACCCGCGTGAGCTTCGACCGGCTCGACTCCGACGGCTGCATGTCGACCAACGACACCGTCACGGTGATGGCCAGCGGGGCCAGTGGCATCACCCCGAGCCCCGCCGACTTCACCGCGGCCCTCACCCAGGCGTGCACGGACCTCGCGATGCAGCTGCTGAAGGACGCCGAGGGAGCCGACCACGAGATCGCGATCACCGTCCTGAACGCCGCGTCCGAGGACGAGGCCGTCGAGGTGGGCCGGAGCGTCGCGCGCTCCAACCTCTTCAAGGCCGCCGTGTTCGGCAAGGACCCCAACTGGGGGCGGGTGCTGGCCAGCATCGGGACGACCGGCGCGCAGTTCGACCCCGCCGACCTCGACGTGGCGATGAACGGCGTGTGGGTGTGCCGGCAGTCGACCCCGCACGCCGACCCCGCCACGGTCGACCTGGAGCCGCGCGAGGTCAGCGTCACCATCGACCTCAAGGCCGGCTCGGAGCGGGCGACCGTCTGGACCAACGACCTCACCCACGCCTACGTCCACGAGAACAGCGCCTATTCGTCATGAGCATCGACCACACGCCCCACGACCCGAGCAAGCCCGACCCGGCGAAGGCCCGCACCCTCGCGGCCGCCCTGCCGTGGCTGAAGCGCTACCACGGCAAGATCGTCGTGGTGAAGTACGGCGGCAACGCGATGACCGACGACACGTTGAAGCGCGCGTTCGCGGAGGACATCGCGTTCCTGCGCTTCGCCGGCTTCAAGCCTGTCGTCGTGCACGGCGGCGGCCCGCAGATCTCCACGATGCTGGACCGGCTCGGCATCGAGTCGGAGTTCCGCGGTGGCCTGCGCGTCACCACGCCCGAGGCGATGGACGTCGTCCGGATGGTGCTGGTCGGGCAGGTGCAGCGCGAGCTCGTCGGCCTCATCAACGAGCACGGTCCGCTCGCGGTGGGCTGCTCGGGCGAGGACGCGGGCCTCTTCACGGCGACGACCACCGGCACGGTCGTCGACGGCGAGGAGGTCGACCTCGGACTGGTCGGCGAGGTGACGCACGTGCGGCCCGAGTCGGTCCTCGACCTGATCGAGGCGGGGCGCATCCCGGTGGTCTCGAGCGTCGCCCCCGACGTCCACGGCCTCGTCCACAACGTCAACGCCGACTCGGCAGCGGCCGCGCTCGCCGTCGCGCTGGAGGCGGAGAAGCTCCTGGTCCTCACCGATGTCGAGGGCCTCTACCTCGACTGGCCCGACTCCGACGACGTGATCGGCGAGATCGGCCCGGAGGCACTCGCCGAGATCCTGCCGACCCTCGCCTCGGGGATGATCCCCAAGATGAGTGCCTGCCTGCAGGCGGTCGAGCAGGGCGTGCCGCGGGCCACCGTCGTCGACGGCCGCGAGCCGCACGCGGTGCTGCTGGAGCTGTTCACCAACGAGGGCGTCGGCACCCAGGTCCTCCCGGGCGTCGAGACCAAGACCAGGAAGGCGAGGGACTCCCAGTGAGCACGACGGAACCCACCTGGGGCGAGCGGTACGCCGCCAGCCTCATGAACACCTTCGGCCCGCCGAAGCTGGTCCTGGTCCGGGGCGAGGGCGCGCACGTGTGGGACGCCGACGGCCAGGAGTACGTCGACCTGCTCGGCGGCATCGCCGTCAACGCGCTGGGCCACGGTCATCCGGCGCTCGTCGACGCGGTGACCAGCCAGCTCCAGACGCTGGGCCACGTCTCCAACTTCTTCACCACGGTGCCCCAGGTCGAGCTCGCCGAGAAGCTGCTCGACCTGCTCGGCGTCGGGGCCGGCGGCGGCAAGGTCTTCTTCACCAACTCCGGGACCGAGGCCAACGAGGCCGCCTTCAAGCTGACCCGGCGCACCGGGCGCACCCACGTCGTCGTCGCGGAGGGGTCCTTCCACGGCCGCACCATGGGCGCGCTCGCGCTCACCTCGAAGGAGGCCTACCGGGCACCCTTCGAACCGCTGCCCGGTGACGTCACGTTCGTCCCGTACGGCGACGCCGACGCGCTCGCCGCGGCGGTGACCGACGAGACCGCCGCGGTGCTGCTCGAGCCCGTCCAGGGCGAGGCGGGCGTCGTCGTACCTCCCGAGGGCTACCTCGCGGCGGCCCGTGCGGTCGCCGACGAGCACGGTGCGCTGCTGTGGCTCGACGAGGTCCAGTCCGGCATGGGACGCACCGGGCGCTGGTTCGCCCACACGCAACCGGAAAGTGGGGTCACGCCCGACGTCGTGACCGTCGCCAAGGGGCTCGGCGGCGGGTTCCCGATCGGCGCCTGCATCGGGATCGGCGCCGCGGGGGAGCTGCTCCAGCCCGGCAACCACGGCACGACCTTCGGCGGCAACCCGGTCGCCTGCGCGGCGGCCCTCGCGGTCGTGCGGACGATCGAGGACGAGGACCTGCTCGAGCACGCCACCGTCCTGGGTCAGAAGCTGCGCGACGGCCTGGCCGCCGACCCCCGCGTGACAGAGGTCCGCGGCGAGGGCCTGCTCATCGGCCTCGACCTCTCCGCCGGCGTGTCGGCCGAGGTCGTGGCGGCAGCGCAGGAGGCGGGCTTCATCATCAACAACCCGACGCCGCACCGGATCCGCCTGGCGCCACCGCTGGTGCTGACCGAGGACGACGTCAACGCGTTCCTGGCCTCCTGGCCGGGCATCCTGGACTCAGCGATGGGGGAGCAGGCGATGGGGGAGCAGGCGATGGGGGAGCAGGCATGAGGCACTTCCTGGCGGACGACGACCTGAGCCCCGCCGAGCAGGCGCGGGTGCTCGATCTCGCGGCCCAGCTCAAGCACGCGCCGTACGACGCGAAGCCGCTCGCCGGCCCCCGCACGGTGGCGATGATCTTCGACAAGCAGACCCTGCGCACGCAGGCGTCGTTCGCCGCCGGGATCGCCGAGCTCGGCGGCTTCCCGATGACGGTCGACGGCGCACTGGCCGGGATCGGCGTGCGCGAGTCGGTGCACGACGTCGCCCGGGTGCTCGGCCGGCAGGCGTCGGTCATCGTCTGGCGCACCTATGCCCAGGCCCGCCTGGAGGAGATGGCGCAGCACGCCGGGGTGCCCGTCGTGAACGCCCTGACCGACGACTTCCACCCCTGCCAGCTCCTCGCCGACCTGCTCACGATCCGCGAGCACAAGCAGCGGCTCGCCGGGTTGAAGGTCGCGTTCGTCGGCGACGGCGCCTGCAACATGGGCAACTCCTGGCTGCTGGCCGGCGCGACCGCGGGACTGCACGTGCGGATCAGCTCGCCCGAGGGGTACGCGCCGGCGGGGGAGATGGTCGACCGGGCCGCCGCGATCGCCGAGACCACCGGCGGCTCGGCCGCTCTCGAGCCCGACCCGGTCGCCGCCGTCACCGGCGCCGACGTGGTCGTCACCGACACCTGGGTCTCCATGGGCAAGGAGGAGGAGGCGGCAGCGCGTGCGGAGGTGTTCGCGCCGTACTCGCTGACCACGACGCTGTTCGAGCAGGCGAAGCCGGACGCCATCGCCATGCACTGCCTGCCCGCCTACCGCGGCAAGGAGATCGACGCCGAGGTCCTCGACGGCCCGCAGAGCGTCGTCTGGGACGAGGCCGAGAACCGCCGGCACGCACAGAAGGCGATCCTGTCGTTCCTCGTCGGGGAGACCACATGACCGCCCCGCGCCGCTCCTCCGCCTCTCCGCTCGGCTCCGCCGACGAGCGACGCCGTGCTGCGGACCCCGACGTGAGCACCGTCCTTCGTCCCGCTACCAAGAGTGCCCGCCACCAGCGCATCGTCGAGCTCGTGACTCACCAGGAGGTGCGTTCGCAGAGCGAGCTCGCGGACCTGCTGGCCGAGAGCGGGCTGCGGGTCACCCAGGCGACGCTGTCGCGCGATCTGGTCGAGCTCGACGCCATCAAGGTCCGGGCGCCGTCCGGGGCGCTGGTCTACGCAGTGCCCGCGGAGGGCGGTGACCGGCGACCGTCGGCGCCGGTCGAGACGGCCGCCGCGTCGAACCGGCTGGCCCGGCTGTGCGGCGAGCTGCTGGTCAGCGCCGACGCGAGCGCCAACCTGGTCGTGCTGCGGACCCCGCCGGGCGCCGCGCAGTTCCTGGCCTCGGCGTTCGACAAGGCCGAGTTCCCCGAGGTCCTCGGCACCATCGCCGGCGACGACACCGTCCTGGTGATCGGCCGCGAGCCGCACGGGGGCGACGACCTGGCGCACCGCTTCCTGACGCTCGCCGAGACCCACGGCCCGGCCCAGTCCTGAATCCCTTCCAGACCTCAGTAAGGAATCACCTCGTGAGCAAGGTCCTGACCTCCCTCCCGGCCGGCGAGCGCGTCGGCATCGCCTTCTCGGGCGGGCTGGACACCTCGGTCGCGGTCGCCTGGATGCGGTCCAAGGGTGCGATCCCGTGCACCTACACCGCCGACATCGGCCAGTACGACGAGCCGGACGTCTCCGGCGTCCCGAGCCGTGCGCTCCAGTACGGCGCCGAGATCGCCCGCGCCGTCGACTGCCGCCACCAGCTCGTCGAGGAGGGGCTCGCCGCCATGGCCTGCGGCGCGTTCCACATCCGTTCGGGCGGCCGGGCCTACTTCAACACCACCCCCCTCGGCCGCGCCGTCACGGGCACGATGCTGGTGCGCGCCATGCACGAGGACGGCGTCGACATCTGGGGCGACGGGTCGACCTTCAAGGGCAACGACATCGAGCGCTTCTACCGCTACGGGCTGCTGGCCAACCCGGACCTGCGCATCTACAAGCCGTGGCTGGACCACGACTTCGTCACCGAGCTCGGGGGGCGTGCCGAGATGAGCCAGTGGCTGACCGAGCGCGACCTGCCCTACCGCGACTCGAAGGAGAAGGCGTACTCCACCGACGCCAACATCTGGGGTGCCACCCACGAGGCCAAGACGCTGGAGCACCTCGACGTCTCGCTGGAGACGGTCGAGCCGATCATGGGGGTGAAGTTCTGGGACCCGAGCGTCGAGATCGCCCCCGAGGACGTGACGATCGCGTTCCGCGAGGGCCGGCCGGTCGCGATCAACGGCACGAGCTACGACGACGCCGTGACCCTCGTGCACGAGGCCAACACGATCGGCGGCCGCCACGGTCTCGGCATGTCCGACCAGATCGAGAACCGGATCATCGAGGCCAAGTCCCGCGGCATCTACGAGGCGCCCGGCATGGCGCTGCTCTGGATCGCCTACGAGCGACTGCTGAACGCGATCCACAACGAGGACACCATCGCCAGCTACCACTCCGAGGGTCGTCGGCTCGGCGTCCTGCTCTACCAGGGTCGCTGGCTGGACCCGCAGGCGCTGATGCTGCGCGAGTCGATCCAACGCTGGATCGCCTCCCTGGTCACCGGCGAGGTGACGCTGCGGCTGCGGCGCGGGGAGGACTACACGGTGCTGCGCACCGACGGCCCGGCGTTCTCCTACCACCCCGACAAGCTCTCCATGGAGCGCACCGACAACGCCGCGTTCGGTCCGCTGGACCGGATCGGCCAGCTGACGATGCGCAACCTCGACATCGCCGACTCCCGCGCCAAGCTCGAGCAGTACGCCGCCCAGCCGCTCGACCAGGGCCAGGTCCTCGTCGAGAACGGCACGCTCTACGGCGCGATCGAGGCGGGCGGCGCCGACCGGATCGCCGCCAACCCGGCCGTGCTGACCGAACCGGACGAGGTCGCGCTCGACAGCGCCGCGATGGAGTTCGGGACCGACTGATGGGCGACCTCACCGGCGGCAAGGACCCCGGCACCAACACCGGCAAGCTCTGGGGCGGCCGGTTCTCGGGCGGCCCGTCGCCCGAGCTCGAGGCGCTGTCGCGGTCGACCCACTTCGACTGGCGGCTGACGCCCTACGACCTGGCGGGCTCGCGGGCGCACGCCAACGCGCTGCACCGCGCCGGCCTGCTCACCGACGACGACCACGCCGAGCTGCTGCGCGGCCTCGACGTCCTGGGGGAGCGGTACGCCGCCGGCGACCTCGCCCCCGACCCGACCGACGAGGACGTGCACGGCGCGCTCGAGCGCCTGCTCGTGGAGGAGGTCGGCGCGGAGGTCGGTGGCCGGCTCCGCGCCGGGCGGTCCAGGAACGACCAGATCGCCACCCTCTTCAAGGTGTTCCTGCGCGACCACGCCCGCGTCGTCGCGGGTCAGGTGCTCGACCTCGTCGACGCCCTCGCCGCGCAGGCCCGGGCCCACCCCGACGCGGTCATGCCCGGCCGCACCCACCTCCAGCACGCCCAGCCGGTGCTGCTCGCGCACCACCTGCTCGCCCACGGCTGGGCGCTCCTGCGCGACGTCGACCGGCTGCGCGACTGGGACGCCCGGGTCGCGTCCGACTCGCCGTACGGGTCCGGTGCGCTCGCCGGGTCGAGCCTGGACCTGGACCCCGAGGGCGTCGCCGCCGAGCTGGGCTTCACCGGCTCCTCGGCCAACTCCATCGACGGCACCGCCTCGCGCGACTTCGTCGCCGAGCTCGCCTACGTCACCGCCCAGATCGGGGTCGACGTCAGCAGGATCGCCGAGGAGGTCATCCTCTGGGCGACACGCGAGTTCGCCTTCGTCACGCTGCACGACTCCTGGTCCACCGGGTCCAGCATCATGCCCCAGAAGAAGAACCCCGACATCGCCGAGCTAGCGCGGGGCAAGGCCGGCCGGCTGATCGGCAACCTCGCAGGTCTGCTGGCCACGCTCAAGGCGCTCCCGCTCGCCTACAACCGTGACCTCCAGGAGGACAAGGAGCCGGTGTTCGACTCCGTCGACACCCTCGAGGTGCTGCTGCCGGCGTTCACCGGCATGGTCGCGAGGTTGACCTTCGACACCGCCCGGCTGGCCGAGCTGGCCCCGCAGGGCTTCTCCCTCGCCACCGACGTCGCGGAGTGGCTGGTCCGGGAGGGCGTCCCCTTCCGGGTCGCCCACGAGGTCGCTGGAGCGTGCGTCCGCCGCTGCGAGGAGCTCGACGTCGAGCTCGACGGGCTCACCGACGACCAGCTGGCCGACATCTCCCCGGCGCTCACCCCGGCCGTGCGCGAGGTGCTCACGGTGGAGGGTTCGGTCGCGTCGCGTGACGGCCGCGGCGGCACCGCCCCGGTGCGGGTCCGCGAGCAGCTGGCTGAGCTCACCGCCCTCGTCGAGGGCCACCGCGCCCGGCTCGGTTCCTGAGGAAGGAGCGAAGCGGGTGTCGCGCAGGGCGCTCGACCTCTCGGGGCCGGTCCTCGAGCAGGCGCCGCGACTGCTGAACGCCGTCCTCCGGCACGGCGACGTCGCCGTGCGCCTGACCGAAGTCGAGGCGTACGACGGCGCCACCGACCCGGGCTCACACGCCTACCGGGGGCAGACCCGCCGCAACGCGGTCATGTTCGGTCCGAGCGGCCACCTGTACTGCTACTTCACCTACGGCATGCACGTGTGCTGCAACGTGGTCTGCGGTCCGGAGGGCACCGCGAGCGCGGTGCTCCTGCGCGCGGGGGAGGTCGTCGACGGCATCGAGCTGGCGCGCGAGCGACGTCCGAATGCGTCCGACCGCGACCTCGCCCGCGGACCCGCCCGGCTCTGCAACGCCCTGGGGATCACGCTCGAGCACGACGGCACCGACCTCGCCGGCGGCCCGGTCACGCTGACCCTCGGGACGCCGCCGGCCGACGTCTCCACGGGCCCCCGGGTCGGCCTCCGGGCGGCGGCCGAGCACCCCTGGCGGTACTGGGGGACGGGGGAGCCGACCGTCTCGCCGTACCGCCCGGCGAGCCCGTTGCGCGGCCGTCGCCGACCCGATTTGAGCACCTGACGGGACCGCTGGTACTGTTCTTCTCGTCGCGGTGAGCGACTCCCTCCTTCGGGCCGCAAGGCCAATCCGGACGGAGTTGTCGCGCCCGGCGCCAGCGAGGATCGCCCCGAGTTGACGGGGCCGGACCGAACCGGTAAGTTTTTGCAGGTTGCCCCGCCGCCTGGCCCGCAAGGGTCCGGGACGGGTGCGTCTGATTCTTGAGAACTCAACAGTGTGTCATAGTCGACGAATTAGTTTGTCATGCCCCGTCCTCATGTCTTTGTGGCATGGGACGGTTTCTTTGATGACGATAATTCTGACAATTGTCAGGGTTTTTCTTTGTCAGGCATCTCTTTTTCTGGCTGGTTTCTGCTCTGTTGTGGGGTGGGGGCTGGTTGGGTGTTGTTTTCAACGGAGAGTTTGATCCTGGCTCAGGACGAACGCTGGCGGCGTGCTTAACACATGCAAGTCGAGCGGAAAGGCTCCTTCGGGGGTACTCGAGCGGCGAACGGGTGAGTAACACGTGAGTAATCTGCCCTTGGCTTCGGGATAACTACCGGAAACGGTGGCTAATACCGGATACGACCAATCACTGCATGGTGTGTTGGTGGAAAGTTTTTTCGGCCAGGGATGTGCTCGCGGCCTATCAGCTTGTTGGTGGGGTAATGGCCTACCAAGGCTTCGACGGGTAGCCGGCCTGAGAGGGTGACCGGCCACACTGGGACTGAGACACGGCCCAGACTCCTACGGGAGGCAGCAGTGGGGAATATTGGACAATGGGCGGAAGCCTGATCCAGCAACGCCGCGTGAGGGATGACGGCCTTCGGGTTGTAAACCTCTTTCAGTACCGACGAAGCGCCGATGATGGTGGTGACGGTAGGTACAGAAGAAGCACCGGCCAACTACGTGCCAGCAGCCGCGGTAATACGTAGGGTGCGAGCGTTGTCCGGAATTATTGGGCGTAAAGGGCTCGTAGGCGGTTTGTCGCGTCGGGAGTGAAAACACTGGGCTTAACTCAGTGCTTGCTTCCGATACGGGCAGACTAGAGGCATGCAGGGGAGAACGGAATTCCTGGTGTAGCGGTGAAATGCGCAGATATCAGGAGGAACACCGGTGGCGAAGGCGGTTCTCTGGGCATGTCCTGACGCTGAGGAGCGAAAGTGTGGGGAGCGAACAGGATTAGATACCCTGGTAGTCCACACCGTAAACGTTGGGCGCTAGGTGTGGGATCCATTCCACGGGTTCCGTGCCGCAGCTAACGCATTAAGCGCCCCGCCTGGGGAGTACGGCCGCAAGGCTAAAACTCAAAGGAATTGACGGGGGCCCGCACAAGCGGCGGAGCATGCGGATTAATTCGATGCAACGCGAAGAACCTTACCTGGGTTTGACATATAGGGAAATCCTCCAGAGATGGGGGGTCCGTAAGGGTCCTATACAGGTGGTGCATGGCTGTCGTCAGCTCGTGTCGTGAGATGTTGGGTTAAGTCCCGCAACGAGCGCAACCCTTGTCGCATGTTGCCAGCGCGCCCTTCGGGGTGGCGGGGACTCATGCGAGACTGCCGGGGTCAACTCGGAGGAAGGTGGGGATGACGTCAAGTCATCATGCCCCTTATGTCCAGGGCTTCACGCATGCTACAATGGCCGGTACAAAGGGCTGCGATGCTGTAAGGCGGAGCGAATCCCAAAAAGCCGGTCTCAGTTCGGATTGGGGTCTGCAACTCGACCCCATGAAGTCGGAGTCGCTAGTAATCGCAGATCAGCAACGCTGCGGTGAATACGTTCCCGGGCCTTGTACACACCGCCCGTCACGTCACGAAAGTCGGCAACACCCGAAGCCGGTGGCCCAACCCTTGTGGAGGGAGCCGTCGAAGGTGGGGCTGGCGATTGGGACGAAGTCGTAACAAGGTAGCCGTACCGGAAGGTGCGGCTGGATCACCTCCTTTCTAAGGAGCACACACCCCGCACGCCCGGCACCCGTCCGGGTGGCACTGGTGGTGTTCACTAGTGGAATCGTCGACGAAGCGCCGGCCAGATCACCGGCCCTCCCCAGTACTACCCGCCCCCCGGGGCGGGTGTGGAACCCGGAGGCCACGGGATCGAACCGGAATTGACACACTGTTGGGCCCTGAGGAATCAGGCATCAGCCTTCCTCGGTCTCTCGAGGACCACGCGTCGACTTCCGACGGGTGGCCTCGACGAGCACGAACCTTCAGAACTCGATAGTGGACGCGAGCATCTTGCGACCGGACCTCACCAGATCCGGTCGCTTTTTGACGGCGAATTCTTTCGCCGTCGAGTCTTTGTAGCTTTTGTTGAGTGTTTGTGAGACAAGCTGTGAAGGGCACATGGTGGATGCCTTGGCATCAAGAGCCGATGAAGGACGTAGGAGCCTGCGATAAGCCCTGGGGAGTTGGCAACCGAGCTGTGATCCGGGGGTGTCCGAATGGGGGAACCCAGCACGAGTCATGTCGTGTTACCCGCGCCTGAATGTATAGGGTGTGTGGAGGGAACGTGGGGAAGTGAAACATCTCAGTACCCACAGGAAGAGAAAACAATAGTGATTCCGAGAGTAGTGGCGAGCGAAATCGGAGGAGGCTAAACCTCGTGCGTGTGATACCCGGCAGGGGTTGCGTGCGGGGGGTTGTGGGAGCATATGGAGGGGTCTGCCGGCTCCTTGCACAGTGAGAAAGTCGTTGTGAAGTTGAAGTCCGCTGGAAAGTGGTGCCGTAGAGGGTGAGAGCCCCGTAAGTGTAAGCGACGACCTGTGATGTGTTTTCCCAAGTAACACGGAACTCCTGAAATTCTGTGTGAATCTGGCGGGACCACCCGTTAAGCCTAAATACTCCTTGATGACCGATAGCGGACTAGTACCGTGAGGGAAAGGTGAAAAGTACCCCTGGCGGGGAGTGAAATAGTACCTGAAACCGTGTGCCTACAATCCGTCGGAGCCCGGCTGCCCTTTGTGGGTGTTGGGGTGACGGCGTGCCTTTTGAAGAATGAGCCTGCGAGTTTGCGTTGTGTTGCGAGGTTAACCCGTGTGGGGGAGCCGTAGCGAAAGCGAGTCCTAATAGGGCGGTTGAGTAGCACGATCAAGACCCGAAGCGGAGTGATCTATCCATGGGCAGGTTGAAGCGCGGGTAAGACCGCGTGGAGGACCGAACCCACTTAGGTTGAAAACTGAGGGGATGACCTGTGGATAGGGGTGAAAGGCCAATCAAACTCCGTGATAGCTGGTTCTCCCCGAAATGCATTTAGGTGCAGCGTTGTGTGTTTCTTGCCGGAGGTAGAGCACTGGATAGCCGATGGGCCCTACCAGGTTACTGACGTTAGCCAAACTCCGAATGCCGGTAAGTGAGAGCGCAGCAGTGAGACTGCGGGGGATAAGCTCCGTAGTCGAGAGGGAAACAGCCCAGACCATCAGCTAAGGCCCCTAAGCGGTGACTAAGTGGAAAAGGATGTGGAGTCGCAGTGACAACCAGGAGGTTGGCTTGGAAGCAGCCACCCTTGAAAGAGTGCGTAATAGCTCACTGGTCAAGTGATTCCGCGCCGACAATGTAGCGGGGCTCAAGTCATCCGCCGAAGCTATGGCATTCACGCGTGTATCTAGCCGCCACCTCGTGTGGTTGGTTCAGGTGTGTGGATGGGTAGGGGAGCGTCGTGTCGCGTGTGAAGTTCCGGAGTGATCCAGGGGTGGATGCGACACGAGTGAGAATGCAGGCATGAGTAGCGAATCACGGGTGAGAAACCCGTGCGCCGAATGATCAAGGGTTCCAGGGTCAAGCTAATCTGCCCTGGGTAAGTCGGGACCTAAGGCGAGGCCGACAGGCGTAGTCGATGGACAACGGGTTGATATTCCCGTACCGGCAACGTAGCGCCCATGACGAACCTGGTGATGCTAACCATCCGAAGCGCAGGTTGACCGATCCCTTCGGGGTGAGGCTCTTGTGTGGAGCGTGGGACCCGAGCTGGTAGTAGTCAAGCGATGGGGTGACGCAGGAAGGTAGCCCAACCACGCCGATGGTTGTTGCGTGGGTAAGCAGGTAGGGGGCGGTCTAGGCAAATCCGGACCGCTGTGTTTGATCACGACCCTGAGATGTGATGCCGAGCCCGTATGGGCGAAGTGGGTGATCCTATGCTGTCGAGAAAAACCTCTAGCGAGCTATGCGCCGCCCGTACCCCAAACCGACTCAGGTGATCAGGTAGAGAATACCAAGGCGATCGAGCGAACCATGGTTAAGGAACTCGGCAAAATGCCCCCGTAACTTCGGGAGAAGGGGGGCCGGATCCGTGACCACCCTTGCGGTGGAAAGCGGTGATGGCCGCAGAGACCAGGCCCAAGCGACTGTTTACTAAAAACACAGGTCCGTGCGAAGTTGTAAGACGATGTATACGGACTGACTCCTGCCCGGTGCTGGAAGGTTAAGGGGACCTGTCAGGGTAGTGATACCCGAAGCGGAGAACTTAAGCCCCAGTAAACGGCGGTGGTAACTATAACCATCCTAAGGTAGCGAAATTCCTTGTCGGGTAAGTTCCGACCTGCACGAATGGAGTAACGACTTGGGCGCTGTCTCAACCGTGGACTCGGCGAAATTGCACTACGAGTAAAGATGCTCGTTACGCGCGGCAGGACGGAAAGACCCCGGGACCTTTACTATAGTTTGGTATTGGTGTTTGGTTCGGCTTGTGTAGGATAGGTGGGAGACTGTGAAGCGGCCACGCCAGTGGTTGTGGAGTCATCGTTGAAATACCACTCTGGTCGTACTAGATGTCTAACCTAGGACCGTTATCCGGTTCAGGGACAGTGCCTGGTGGGGAGTTTGACTGGGGCGGTCGCCTCCCAAAGAGTAACGGAGGCGCCCAATGGTTCCCTCAGGCCGGATGGCAATCGGCCGGAGCGCGTAAGGGCAGCAAGGGAGCTTGACTGCGAGGCCGACAAGCCGAGCAGGGACGAAAGTCGGGCCTAGTGATCCGGCCACGGCATGTGGAAGCGTGGTCGCTCAACGGATAAAAGCTACCCCGGGGATAACAGGCTGATCCTGCCCAAGAGTCCATATCGACGGCAGGGTTTGGCACCTCGATGTCGGCTCGTCGCATCCTGGGGCTGGAGAAGGTCCCAAGGGTTGGGCTGTTCGCCCATTAAAGCGGCACGCGAGCTGGGTTTAGAACGTCGTGAGACAGTTCGGTCCCTATCCGCCGCGCGCGTAGGAAACTTGAGAAAGGCTGTCCCTAGTACGAGAGGACCGGGATGGACGAACCTCTGGTGTGCCAGTTGTCCCGCCAGGGGCACGGCTGGTTAGCTACGTTCGGAAGTGATAACCGCTGAATGCATCTAAGCGGGAAGCACGTTTCAAGATGAGGTTTCCCACCCCCTCGAGGGGGTAAGGCCCCCAGCAGAACACTGGGTTGATAGGCCGGAGGTGTACAGCAGCAATGCCCAGCCGACCGGTACTAATAGGCCGAGGGCTTGTCCCACAAACCCTCAATTGAACCTACAAAGTTCTGACTCGCGTCCACGAAGAGATCTGAAAGATCTGAACTGAATACTTGGTGCACCGGTGTGGAGATTTCCACCGGAGCATCGCAAGAGTTACGGCGGCCATGGCGAGAGGGAAACACCCGGTCCCATCCCGAACCCGGAAGTTAAGCCTCTCAGCGCCGATGGTACTGCAACCGCGAGGTTGTGGGAGAGTAGGACGCCGCCGGACATACTTTTCAGAGCAGGGCCACCCGTTCACGGGTGGTCCTGCTCTGACATTTCAGGCCATTTCCTCGGGTGCTGACCACCTCGTCGACGGCCCGATCGGTCTCCACAGGGCTGTCGTGCGACGGGGTCCTCCACACGGTCCGGTCCCCCCGCCCCGTCGCTGTCGGCGACGGCGGCCACCGTGGGTCTCGGAGGTGATGTGCGATGACCGCACCGAGGACCGGACCCGAGGACGAGATCACGGCCGTCAACCAGGTGTGCCTGGTGGGACGGCTGTCCCGACCACCCGAGCAGCGGGTCCTGCCGAGCGGCGACGAGATGTGGACGTTCCGGGTGGTGGTCGATCGTGGTCCCGGCGGCCGCTCCCGCCAGACCGTCGACGCGCTGGAGTGTGCTGCGTGGACGGCCCGGGCACGCCGCTCGGTGCGCAGCTGGTCGGAGGGCGACGTCGTCGAGGTGGCTGGCTCCCTGCGGCGCCGCTTCTTCCGCGCCTCGGGCGCGGTCGGATCTCGCGTGGAGGTCGAGATGACCTCCGGGCGGATCATCCGTCGCGCAGCGAGCGGATGAGGACCCCGACGTTGGGCTTGGGCTGGAACGACGTGGCCTTCTCCGGCAGCAGGCGGTCAGCCGCGCAGGTGGCCAGCACGCGCGAGAACGCCGGCGCCGGCATCAGGACGGCGGTCCCGGGACGCCTGCCGATGTCGGCCAGGGTGTCGTCGACCGTGTGGTGGTAGGCGAGCCGGGTGGGGTGCGGCCGCAGCGCGGGCACGACGCGCTCGTGGAGGACCTCGACGGCCAACCGGTCCGGCGGGAGGTCGAGCCGCAGGGTGGCCCACCGGTCGCCGTCGGTCGCGACCAGCGTGTCGGCGGCGAGGTCCGCCAGCGCCCGGTTCGGAGCGCTGTCGCGCAGGTCGGCCCCGACGAGAGCGCCCGCCGCGGCCAGCGCGTCGAGCGTCGTGTGGCCGAGCACCCGGTGGATCGGACCGAGGTGGAGCGGGCTGGCGTCCTGGTCGACCAGCATCGCGAGACCTGCCTCGGTCGCGGGCCCGGGCTCCGAGCTGCGCAGCTGCAGGTAGGCCGCGTAGCGGTGGTGGCCGTCGGCGATGAGGGCCTGCCGGCCGGCCAGCTCGCGTTCGATCAGCGCCAGCGAGTCCGGCTCCCGGATCGCCCACACGCGGTGGTGCTGTCCACCCCGGTCGGTGAACTCTCGGTCGGGGGCGAGCGCCTGCAGCCCGTCCAGGAGCCGGCGGACCGTCTCCGGCCCACGGTGGACGAGCAGGATCGGGGCGGGGTTGACCCGCATCTGGCTCATCCGGGCGGCCAGGTCCTCGACCTGGCGCGGGTGGATCCCCTCGTGCGGGATCACCGCCGCGTCGACCCGGTCCTGCGCGACCCGGGAGATGTCCAGGGCTCCGACGAGCCCCCGGACCGTGACGCCACCGATCGTGTACTCGTGGAGGTAGACCGCCGCCTCCTGGTCGTGCCGCAGCTGTCCCCGCCGCGCCCAGCTCTCCAACCGGTCCGCGACCTGGTCGTAGGGGCGGGTGAAGGCGCGGACCGACGCCGGGGCGCCGATCCGGCTGGCGTCGAGCGTGAGGCCGCGAAACGGCCGCAGCCGCAACGGCCGCGCCACGTGGGGTGGGTGGACCAGCGGGCCGTCGTGCATCGGAGCATCGTAGGGTGCCTGCACGTCCGGACCCGGAGGAGGGACACGTGCTCGGCTCGTCCGACCAGGCGCTGTGCCAGGCCCACGACCTCGCCATGCTCGACCTCGACGGGGTGGTCTACGTGGGCGGCGAGGCGGTCCCGGGGGCCCCCGCCCACTTGGCCGCAGCCCGGGAGGCCGGGATGCGCCTGGCGTTCATCACCAACAACGCTTCGCGGCCGCCGGGCCAGGTGGCGCAGCACCTGCGGGAGCTGGGGGTGGAGGCGACGACGGACGACGTCGTCACGTCGTCCCAGGCCGCCGCCCGCCTGCTCGCCGAACGATTCGGGGCGGGGGCTCGTGTGGTCGCGCTCGGGGCCGACGGGCTGCGGGAGGCGCTGACAGCCGCCGGACTGGTGCCCGTCGAGGTGCAGGACGAGGCCGTCGCGGTCGCCACCGGCTACGGCCCGGACGTCCGCTGGGGCGAGGTGATGCGGGCCGCGGTGCGGATCCGCGACGGGCTGCCCTGGGTGGCCACCAACACCGACGCCACCTTCCCCGCTCCGTTCGGCGTGGCTCCCGGGCACGGTGTCCAGGTCGACATGCTGCGCCGCTTCACCGGCGTCGACCCGGTCGTCGCCGGCAAGCCGGCCCGGCCCCTGCTCGACGAGACCGTGCGCCGGGTCGGCGGCCGCCGGCCGCTCATGGTGGGGGACCGGCTCGACACCGACATCGAGGGCGCTCGTCGCGCCGGCCTGGAGTCGCTGCTGGTGCTGACCGGGGTGACCGGCCTGCCCGAGCTGGTGTCAGCGACGCCCGAGCTCCGTCCGACGTACCTCGCCCCCGACCTCGAGGGCCTGCTCACGGCGCACCAGGCGCCGGAGCCGGGCGCCGACGCTGCGAGCCTCGGCGGCTGGACCGCCCGGGTCGAGGGCGATCGGCTGCGCGTCGACGGTGACGGCGCGCGGGCCGACTGGTGGCGGGTGGTGGCCGTGGCGGCGTGGACCCACCTCGACGACGCCGGTGAGCCGGCCGACGTGTCAGGGGTCGAGGTCCCCGCGCGATAGCCTCGGGGCATGAGCGAGCACCCCGACCGCCCCGACCACGACGCCGAGACGGTCGACGCGTCGGCAGCGGTGGAGCCGGAGCGGGTGCGCACCGGCGTTGCCGGGGTCGACGAGGTGATCGCCGCCGTCGAGGAGCTCGAGGACCGTCCGCTCGAGGAGCACGTCGGCGTCTTCGAGGCCGCCCACGACCAGCTGCGCCGGGCGTTGGACGCGCCGGGCGACGACCCGGCCTGACGTGCCCCCACGCCGCCTGCGCCTGGACGCCGAGCTGGTCCGCCGGGGCCTGGCCCGTTCCCGCGAGCACGCCAGCGAGCTGATCGGCGGGCGCCGGGTGACGGTCTCGGGGGTCGTGGCCACCAAGCCGGCGACCGGGGTCACGACCGACGTGGCGATCGTCGTGGCGGCCGGCGCCGACGGTCCGGAGTACGTCTCGCGCGGAGGCCACAAGCTCGCCGGGGCGCTCGCGGTCTTCGAGCCGGCCGGGTTCGTGGTCGCGGGCCGCCGATGCCTCGATGCCGGTGCGTCGACGGGCGGCTTCACCGACGTGCTGCTGCGCCACGACGCCGCGCAGGTGGTGGCCGTCGACGTCGGCTACGGACAGCTCGCGTGGAAGCTGCGGCAGGACGAGCGCGTGCTGGTGCGCGACCGCGTCAACGTCCGGGAGCTGACCACCGAGGTCACCGACGGCCCGGTCGACGTCGTGGTCGGGGACCTCTCGTTCATCTCGCTGCAACTCGTGCTCGACGCGTTGCTCGGCGTGACCGCACCGGACGGCGACCTGGCGCTGATGGTCAAGCCGCAGTTCGAGGTCGGCAAGGACCGGGTCGGCAAGGGCGGGGTCGTCCGGGACCCGGCGCTGCGGGCCGAGGCCGTCGTGGCCGTGGCCGACGCAGCGGCAGCGCGCGGGTGGGGCGCCCATCTCCTGGCGACCAGCCCGCTGCCGGGGCCGTCGGGCAACGTGGAGTTCTTCTTGTGGCTGCGCCGGGGTCCCGCCGACCTCGACGCCGACGCGATCCACGCCGCGGTGCGTGCCGCCGCGCCGCCGGGGGCGGCGGGTGAGAAGGTGGACGCGTGACCGCGACCGACCCGACGGCCGTCCGCCGCGTCCTGCTCGTCGCCCACACCGGGCGCGACGACGCGCGGGAGGTGGCGCGCGGGTTCGTCAAGGCCCTCAGTGCCCACGGTCTGCTGGTCCGCCTGATCGCGACCGAGGCGCACGAGCTCGATCTGGAGCCGACCCCGGGCTCGGTCGAGGTCGTCGACGGGGCGGCGTCGGCCAGCGCCGACTGCGAGCTGGTGGTCGTCGTCGGGGGTGACGGGACCATCCTGCGTGCCGCCGAGATCACCCACGACACCGGCGCCGCGGTGCTCGGCGTCAACCTCGGTCACGTCGGGTTCCTGGCGGAGGCGGAGTACGAGGACATGGAGTCGACGATCGAGGCGATCGTCGCCCGTCGGTACACCACCGAGGACCGGCTGACCCTCGACGTGACGGTCCACCTCGACGGCGAGGTGGTCGCGCGCACCTGGGCCCTCAACGAGGCCAGCGTCGAGAAGGCCGCGCGCGAGCGGATGATCGAGGTCGTCGTCGAGGTCGACGGACGTCCGCTGTCCCGCTGGGGCTGCGACGGCGTCGTGTGCGCGACCCCGACCGGATCCACGGCCTACAACTTCAGTGCGGGCGGACCGGTCGTGTGGCCGGGAGTCGAGGCGCTGCTGATGGTCCCGATCAGCGCGCACGCGCTGTTCGCCCGCCCGCTCGTCGTGGCGCCCACCTCGGTGCTGGCCGTGGAGGTGCTGGCCCGTACCGACGGGGCCGGGGTCCTGTGGGCCGACGGGCGCCGCACCGTGGACCTGCCTCCGGGCGCTCGGATCGAGGTCCGGCGCGGCAGCACGCCGATGCGCCTGGTGCGGCTGCACGAGGCACCGTTCACCGATCGCCTGGTCGCGAAGTTCGGCCTGCCGGTCGAGGGCTGGCGTGGCGCCAACGTGCGACGCCGACGGCCGACCGACCCCGGTCCGGGGAGCCCGGGTGCTTGAGGAGATCCGCATCGCCTCGCTCGGGGTGATCGAGTCCTCCACCCTGGACCTGGGCCCGGGGCTGACGGTCATCACCGGCGAGACCGGGGCCGGCAAGACGATGGTGGTCACTGCCCTGGGCCTGTTGCTCGGCGGCCGGGCGGACAGCGGAGCGGTCCGCACCGGAGCCCGGTCCGCACGGGTGGAGGGGGTCGTCCGGGTCGGGGCGCTCGACGAGTTCGCGGCGGCCGTCGAGGAGGCCGGGGGAGAGGTCGAGGACGAGACCGTGGTCCTGGCCCGCAACGTGTCGGCCGAGGGCCGTTCACGCGCCTTCGCCGGCGGTGCGTCGGTGCCCGTCTCGGTGCTCGCCGAGCTCGCCGAACCGCTCGTGGCCGTGCACGGCCAGTCCGACCAGCACCGCTTGCTGCGGGCACGGGCGCAACGCGAGGCGCTCGACCGGTTCGGCGGAGCCCCCCTGGCCGGGCTCCTGGAGACCTACACCGGGCTGCACGGTCGGCTCGAGGCCGTCGAGCGCGAGCTCGACGACGTCGTCACCAGTGCGCGCGAGCGTGCCCAGGAGGCAGATCTGCTGCGCTTCGGTCTCCAGGAGATCGAGGCGGTCGCGCCCGAGGTGGGCGAGGACGTCGCGCTCGCCGCCGAGGAGTCGCGGCTCGGGTTCGCCGACACCCTCCGGACCGCCGCGGAGCAGGCCCGCGAGGCGCTGTCGAGCGAGCAGGGTGGGCCGGACGCCCTCGCGACCACCTCCGCGGCCCGCGGACTCCTGGACGGGGTGCGGGAGCACGACGCCGAGGCCGGCGAGCTCGCGGACCGGCTGGCCGAGGTCACCTACCTGCTCTCCGACGTCGCCGCCGACGTCGCCTCCTACGCCGCCCGGGTCGACACCGACCCGGCCCGGCTGGCCCACGTGTCGCAGCGCCGGGCCGAGCTGACGGCGCTGACCCGCAAGTACGGCGACACGATCGACGAGGTGCTGGCCTGGTCGCAGCGGTCCGCGGCGCGGCTCCTCGACCTCGACCACACCGACGAGCGGATCGAGGAGCTCCGGGCCGAGCGGGCCGAGCTCCGCCAGGACCTCGGTACCGCTGCCGCGGCCCTGTCGGCGGCCCGCAGCGCAGCGGCCGACCGGCTGGCCGCGGAGGTGACCGCCGAGCTGGCGCTGCTCGCGATGCCGCACGCCCGCCTGACCATCGAGGTGCGGCAGGCCGAGGTCGACGAACCGACCGACGCCGACCGCGGGCCGCTCCTGGTCGACGGCCGGTGGCTGCGCCACACCGCGTCCGGGGTCGACGAGGTGGAGCTGCTCCTCGCGGCCAACACCGGAGCCGAGCCCCGGCCGCTGGCCAAGGGCGCGTCGGGCGGGGAGCTGTCGCGGGTGATGCTGGCCCTCGAGGTGGCCCTGGCGGGCACCAGCCCGGTGCCGACCTTCGTCTTCGACGAGGTCGACGCCGGTGTGGGTGGTGCGGCGGCCGTCGAGGTGGGGCGCCGGCTGGCCCAGCTGGCCCGCAGCGCCCAGGTGCTCGTGGTGACCCACCTGCCGCAGGTCGCGGCGTACGCCGACCGCCACGTCGTCGTGGAGAAGTCCTCCGACGGCACCGTCACCAGCTCGGGCCTGACCGTCCTCGACGACGAGCAGCGGGAGCGCGAGCTCTCCCGCATGCTCGCCGGTCTCGCGGGCTCCGACACCGCCCTGGCGCACGCCCGAGAGCTGCTCGACGTCGCCCAGGAGGCGCGCGCCGCCCGGTGACGCGCCCGGGCCGTGCAGGTCCGCTGAACGTCCCGGCGTGGCTGGCAGCATGGTGCCAGTCATGAGGATCCCCGTTCGCCCACGCTCCGCCGTCGGCCTCCCCGGCCTCGTCGGCACCGCCCGCGTCGACCGGCGCACCCGCGCCCTGCTGCCCCGCCTGCGCCCCGGTGACGTCGCCGTCGTCGACCACGTCGACATGGACCGCGCCACGGCCCAGGCACTGGTCGACGCCGACGTCGCCGCCGTGGTCAACGCCGCACCGATGATCTCGGGCCGCTACCCGAACCTCGGCCCCCAGGTCCTCGTCGACGCAGGGGTCCTGGTGGTCGACGGGGTCGGTGCCGACGGCTTCGCCGCCGTCGCCGACGGGCGCTCGGTCCGCGTGCACGACGGGGTCGTCTACGCCGGCGAGGAGCCGCTCGCGTCGGGCCGTGCCGCCGACGCCGAGGCGATCGCCGCGGAGCTCGACCGGGCGCGCAGCGGCCTGGTCACCCAGCTGGAGACCTTCACCCACAACAGCACCGAGTTCCTGCGACGCGAGCAGGACCTCCTGCTGCACGGCGTGGGGCTGCCGCGCCTCAACACGCGGATCGCCGGCCGCTCGGTCGTCGTGGTGGTGCGCGGGCACCAGTTCGAGCGCGAGCTGGAGCTGATCCGGTCGTTCGTGCGCGAGCAGGAGCCGGTGGTCGTGGGCGTCGGCGGCGCTGCCGACGTCCTGCGCTCCGCCGGCCTGCGGCCCGACATCGTGGTCGTCGACGCGGGTGCCGAGGACTCCGAGATCCCGTCCGCCAAGACCCTCAAGGCCGCCCGGGACGTCGTGGTGCGCACCGACCGCGGAGGGGGTCGCGACCAGGTCGAGCAGCTCGAGCGGCTCGGCGTCCGCCCGTCGGCGATCGAGTCCGCGGCCACGCCCGAGGACGCCGCCCTGATCCTCGCCGACGCCGGCGAGCCCGCGGTCATCATCGGGGTCGGCATGCACGCGACGCTCGAGGAGTTCCTCGACCGTCAGCGTCCCGGCCTGGCCAGCACCTACCTGACCCGGCTCAAGGTCGGGCCGCGGCTCGTCGACGCGGCCGCCGTCCCCTACCTGTACGCCGGCCGGGTGCGGCCGTGGCACCTGTTCCTGGTGATGCTCGCCGGTCTGGTGGCCCTGGCCGCCGCGATCGCCGTCACCCCCGTCGGCCAGGAGTGGGCCGACCAGTTGTCCGCCTGGCTCTCCGACACCGTCCGAGGACTCCTCCCGTGATCTCCTACCGTCACCACATCGTCTCGCTCGTCGCCGTCTTCCTGGCGCTGGCCGCCGGCATCGCCCTCGGCGGGGGACCGCTGAGCGACCTCGGCCGCGACGACCGGCCGGCGGCCGCCAGCACCAAGCCGGACCAGGCCCTGCAGCAGCGCGCCGCCTACGGCGACGACTTCGCCGACGCCTCCGCCGCGGCGCTGTACGCCGGTGGGCTGAAGGACCGCACGGTGTCGATCGTCACCATGCCCGGCGCCGACGGCGACACCGTCAGCGCGCTCGGTGCGCAGGTCGAGGAGGCCGGAGGCGCGGTGGCGGGCACCTACGACGTGCAGCGCACCCTCACCGACGTCTCGGAGAAGTCCCTCGTGGACACCCTGGGCAGCCAGCTGGCCACCCAGCTCGGCTCCGGGGCGGTCGGCGGGGACGTGTCGACCTACGTCCGGATCGGCCAGCTCCTCGGGCTGGCCGTGGCCGGGAGCGACCTGCCCGGGTCGGACGCCGCGTCGGTGCGCGAGAGCCTGGCCGGCGCCGAGCTGCTGACGTCGCCCCACGGCGCGGTGCGTGCCCCCGTCGTCCTGCTGGTCCTCGGCCGGCACACCGACCCGACGATCCTCTCCGGCGTGGTGAGCGGCCTGGCCGCGAAGGCGACCGGCCTGGTGGTCGTGGGCACCAGCGGCTCGGCGACGACCTCCGGTGACCTCGGGGTGCTGCGCGGTGACCCGGCCGTCGAGCAGGCCGCGACCGTCGACGGCGTCGAGACGCCGCTGGGTCAGGTCACGGCCGTGCTCGCCCTGATCCGCTCCCTGACCGTGCAGGGCGGCTCCTTCGGGGCGGCCGGGTCCGACGGCGCCGTTCCCAGCCCCTGACGAGCCCCTCACCCCCCGGACGATCCGATGTCGATCCGATGTCGACGCCGTAGCGGTGCGTCGGGCGCAGGACCCGGGGACTTCCTCACGTAGGATGGAGTTCCGTGAGTAGCCGCACGCCGACGAAGCACGTGTTCGTGACCGGAGGCGTCGCCTCCTCCCTGGGGAAGGGGCTCACGGCGTCCAGCCTCGGGAGCCTGCTCAAGGCGCGCGGTCTGCGCGTCACCATGCAGAAGCTGGACCCCTACCTCAACGTCGATCCCGGGACGATGAACCCGTTCCAGCACGGTGAGGTCTTCGTGACCAACGACGGGGCCGAGACCGACCTCGACATAGGACACTACGAACGCTTCCTCGACACTGACCTCAACCAGATCGCCAACGTCACCACCGGCCAGGTCTACTCGAGCGTGATCGCCAAGGAGCGGCGGGGGGACTACCTCGGCGACACCGTCCAGGTCATCCCGCACATCACCAACGAGATCAAGGACCGGATCCTCGCGATGGGGCAGGCGGTCGACGGCCGGGAGGTCGACGTCGTCATCACCGAGATCGGCGGCACCGTCGGCGACATCGAGTCGCTGCCGTTCCTGGAGGCCGCCCGGCAGACCCGGCACGAGATCGGTCGCGACAACTGCTTCTTCCTGCACGTCTCCCTGGTGCCGTACATCGGTCCCTCCGGTGAGCTGAAGACCAAGCCCACGCAGCACTCGGTCGCGGCGCTGCGCCAGGTCGGCATCCAGCCGGACGCGGTCGTCTGCCGGGCGGACCGCGAGCTCCCGGCGTCGATCAAGCGCAAGATCTCCCTGATGTGCGACGTCGACCAGGAGGCCGTCGTCACGGCCGCCGACGCGCCGTCGATCTACGACATCCCCAAGGTGCTGCACCGCGAGGGGCTCGACGCCTACGTCGTACGCCGCCTCGACCTGCCCTTCCGCGACGTCGACTGGACCGTCTGGGACGACCTGCTCCGCCGGGTCCACCACCCCAAGGAGGAGGTGACGGTCGCGCTGGTGGGCAAGTACATCGACCTGCCCGACGCCTACCTCTCGGTCGCCGAGGCGCTGCGCGCCGGGGGCTTCGCTCACGAGGCCAAGGTCAACCTGCGCTGGGTCGCCTCCGACGAGTGCCAGACGCCGGCGGGCGCGGCCCGGCAGCTGCAGGACGTCGACGCCGTCTGCGTGCCGGGTGGGTTCGGGGTCCGCGGGATCGAGGGCAAGCTCGGTGCGCTGACCTACGCGCGCACGCACGGCATCCCGACCCTGGGCCTGTGCCTGGGGCTGCAGTGCATGGTCATCGAGTACTCCCGCTCGGTCCTCGGTCTGGAGAAGGCCGGCTCGACCGAGTTCGACCCCGACACCCCCGAGCCGGTGATCGCGACGATGGCCGAGCAGCTCGCGTTCGTGGAGGGCGCCGGCGACCTCGGCGGCACCATGCGGCTGGGGCTCTACCCGGCCGCGCTGCGCGAGGGCTCCATCGCCCGCCGGGTCTACGGCGACGCCCAGATCGACGAGCGGCACCGGCACCGCTACGAGGTCAACAACGCCTACCGCGACCAGCTCGAGGAGGCCGGCCTGGTGTTCTCCGGGACCTCGCCCGACAACAGCCTGGTGGAGTTCGTCGAGCTGCCCCGCGAGGTGCACCCCTACTACATCGCGACCCAGGCGCACCCGGAGCTGCGGTCGCGCCCGACCCGCCCGCACCCGCTCTTCAAGGGCCTGGTCGGCGCCGCGATCGAGCGGCAGAAGGAGCTGCGGTTCCCGATCGACGAGACCGGCCTGCGCCGTGAGATCGACGACCCCGACGACAGCATGGACGCCTGACCGCGTGCCTCCCGAGCTCGCCGACACACCGGAGGAGTGGCCGGTCGCGGAGAGCCGCGTCGTGTACGACGGCGGCTGGGTCGTCCGGATGCACGAGGACCAGGTGCGCCGACCGGGGCACCCTGACGAGGAGCCCTTCACGCGCCTGGTGGTGGAGCACCCGGGCGCGGCGATCGTGCTGCCGGTCGACGACCAGGACCGGGTGCTGTGCCTGTGGCAGTACCGGCACGCGATCGGCCGGCGGCTGGTGCAGCTGCCCGCGGGGCTGCTCGACGTCCCGGGGGAGGACCCGCTCGAGGCCGCGCGCCGGGAGCTGCTCGAGGAGGCCGGGCTGGAGGCGGCGGAGTGGACGCACCTGACGTCGACGTACTCCTCTCCGGGCTTCACCTCCGAGCTCTCCCACTACTACCTCGCCCGCGGCATCACCACCGCCGACCGCGGCGACTTCGAGCCGGCGCACGAGGAGGCCGAGATGGAGGCCGCGTGGGTGCCCTTCGCCGAGCTGCACGAGGCCGTCCTGCGCGGTCGGCTCTCCGACGCGCACCTCGCGGTGGCCGTGCTGAGCGCCGGGAGTAGGCTCGCGCCGGTGCCACGACGAAGTGGCGCAGATCACCGAAGGAGCAGCACGTGAAGGTCGGCGTCCCCAAGGAAGTCAAGAACCACGAGTACCGCGTGGCGATCACGCCGATCGGCGTGCACGAGCTGACCGCGCACGGTCACCAGGTGGTGATCGAGCGCGGTGCGGGTGCCGGGTCGCAGATCCTGGACGAGGAGTACGTCGGAGCGGGGGCGACGATCGTCGACACGCCCGAGGAGGCGTGGGGCACCGACGGCGGCGTCGACATGGTGCTCAAGGTCAAGGAGCCGGTGGCCGAGGAGTACGCGCGGATGCGCGAGGGCCTGACGCTGTTCACCTACCTGCACCTGGCTGCGGACAAGCCGCTGACCCAGGAGCTGATGGAGCGCAAGGTCACCGGCATCGCCTACGAGACGGTGCAGCTGCCCTCGGGCGGGCTGCCGCTGCTCTACCCGATGTCGGAGGTCGCGGGCTGCCTGGCGCCGCAGGTGGGCGCGCACGCGCTGATGAAGGCCCAGGGCGGGCGCGGGGTGCTGATGGGCGGCGTCGGCGGCGTCGCCAACGCCAAGGTCGTCATCATCGGTGCCGGTGTGTCGGGTCAGAACGCCGCGAACATCGCGCTCGGCATGGGCGCCGACGTGACCCTGCTCGACACCGACCTCGACAAGCTGCGGATGTCGTTCTGGCGCTACAACAACCGGGTGCACGGGCTGGCCTCCTCCAAGCTGGCCATCCAGCAGCAGGTGATGGAGGCCGACATGGTGATCGGCGCGGTGCTGATCCCCGGCGCCAAGGCGCCCAAGCTGGTCACCAACGACCTGGTGGCGCAGATGAAGCCGGGCTCGGTGCTCGTCGACATCGCCGTCGACCAGGGCGGCTGCTTCGAGGACACCCACCCGACCACGCACGCCGACCCGACCTTCGCCGTGCACGACTCGATCTTCTACTGCGTGGCCAACATGCCCGGCGCGGTGCCCAACACCTCGACCTATGCGCTCACCAACGCCACGCTGCCCTACACCGTGGCGTTGGCCGACAAGGGCTGGCAGCAGGCCTGCCGCGACGACGCGTCCCTGGCCATGGGGATCAACACCCACGCCGGCCAGCTGACCAACGGGCCGGTGGGCGAGGCGGTGGGCATCGAGGCCGCCTCGCTCGAGTCCGTGCTCGCCTGAGGGCGCGGAGCGACGCTGACCGGAGGCCGATGGACGCGCTGACCCGGGCCGTGCGCACCTACCTCGACCACCTGTCGGTCGAGCGGGGGCTGGCGGCGAACACGCTGACGTCGTACCGGCGCGACCTGCGCCGCTACCAGGAGTACCTGGCCGAGGTCGGCGTCGACGAGCTGGCCGCCATCAGCGAGGCCACCGTGGCGGACTTCCTCGCACGGCTGCGCGAGGGCGACCAGGTGCATCCGGCGCTGAGCTCGACGTCCGCAGCTCGCACCGTGGTGGCCGTGCGGGGGTTCCACAAGTTCGCGGTGGCCGACGGGCTGGCGGCGCTGGACCCGGCGAGCGGGGTCAAGCCCCCGACTCCGGCCAAGCGGCTGCCCAAGGCGCTGCCGGTCGGCGACGTCGAGGCGATCCTCGAGGCTGCCGGGGCGCCCGGCACGACCCTCGCCCTGCGCGACCGGGCGCTGCTGGAGGTGCTCTACGGCACCGGTGCCCGCATCTCCGAGGCGGTCGGGCTCGACGTCGACGACGTCGACCTGGTCGACGGCACGGTGCTGCTGCGCGGCAAGGGCGGCAAGGAGCGGCTGGTCCCGGTCGGGTCGTTCGCCCGCGAGGCGGTGGACGCCTACCTCGTCCGCGGCCGGCCGGAGCTGGTGGCGACCGGGCGCGGCACGCCGGCGTTGCTGCTCAACGCCCGGGGTGGCCGGCTGTCGCGGCAGTCGGCGTGGGCGGTCCTGGTCAAGGCCGCCGAGCGGGCCGGGGTGACCCGAGACGTCTCACCGCACACGCTGCGGCACTCGTTCGCCACCCACCTCCTCGACGGCGGCGCCGACGTCCGGGTCGTCCAGGAGCTGCTCGGCCACGCGTCGGTCACGACCACGCAGGTCTACACGCTGGTCACCGTCGACAACCTGCGCGAGGTGTTCGCCACCGCCCACCCCCGAGCCCGTGACTGACCGCCCGTGACCGACCTCCTCGACGACATCACCGCAGCGGCGACCGCTCGCGGCCTGACGCTCTACGAGCACCAGGAGGAGGCGATCCTCGCGCTGCTCGCCGGCGACAACGTCGTGCTCGCGACGCCGACCGGCTCGGGCAAGTCGCTCGTCGCCGAGGCCGCCCACCGGGCGACGCTCGCCGAGGACCGGGTGTCGTTCTACACCGCCCCGATCAAGGCGTTGGTGAGCGAGAAGTTCTTCGCCCTGGTCGCCGAGTTCGGGGCGACCGACGTCGGGATGCTGACGGGTGACGCATCGGTCAACCCCGACGCCCCGATCATCTGCTGCACCGCCGAGGTGCTCGCGAACATCGCGCTGCGCGAGGGCTCGCGCGCCGACGTCGGACTCGTCGTGATGGACGAGTTCCACTTCTACGCCGAGCCGGACCGGGGTTGGGCCTGGCAGGTGCCGCTGCTGGAGCTCCCGCAGGCGCAGTTCCTGCTGATGTCGGCCACGTTGGGCGACATGACCGACCTGGCCGCGGACCTCACGCGGCGCAACGGGCGCGAGACGACGGTCGTCGCGGACGCCGTACGTCCGGTGCCCCTGAGCTTCTCCTGGGCGATGACCCCTCTCGCCGACACCCTCGAAGAGCTGGTGACGACCGGCCAGGGCCCGGTCTACGTCGTGCACTTCACGCAGAAGGACGCCGTCGAGCACGCGACGACCCTGCTCAAGGCGGGGTGGGTGCCCAAGCCCGGTCTCGAGGCTCGCTCCGCTCGCACCTCGACCACCGAGTTCTCCGAGCTCCTCGACCACGTCCGGTTCGGGGCGGGCTTCGGCAAGACGCTGTCGAAGCTGCTGCGACGGGGGATCGGCGTCCACCACGCCGGGATGCTGCCGCGCTACCGGCGGCTGGTGGAACAGCTCGCACAGGCCGGCCTGCTGGGGGTCATCTGCGGCACCGACACCCTCGGTGTCGGGATCAACGTGCCGATCCGCACGGTCCTCTTCACCGGCCTGGCGAAGTTCGACGGCAGTCGGCAGCGGATCCTGCGCACCCGCGAGTTCCTCCAGATCGCCGGCCGCGCGGGACGGGCCGGCTTCGACACGGCCGGCTACGTCGTCGTGCAGGCCCCCGAGCACGTCATCGAGAACGAGAAGGCCAAGGCCAAGGCGGCCGAGCGCCAGGCCGCCGGCCGCAAGAACAGCAAGGCGCAGCTGCGCAAGCCGCCCGAGGGCACCGTCGTGTGGACCGAGCAGACCTTCGACAAGCTGGTCGCGGGGCAGCCCGAGCCGCTGGTCTCCCGCATGAAGGTCGACAACGCCATGCTCGTCAACGTGCTCGCGCGCGAGGAGGACGCCTTTCCCGTCCTGCGCAGGCTGCTCACCGACAACCACGAGGACCGGCGCCAGCAGGTCCGGCTCGTCCGCCGGGCGCTGCGCCTGGCCCGGTCGCTGGTGCGGTCGGGCATCGTCACGCGCCTGGACGCCCCCGACCACTTCGGACGGCGCTACGCGCTCACGGTGGACCTCCCCGCCGACTTCGCGCTCAACCAGCCCCTGGCGCACTTCGCGCTCGCCGCCCTGGACGTCGTGGACCCCGAGGCGGCGGAGCACACCCTCGACATCCTCTCGGTGGTGGAGTCGGTGCTCGAGGGCCCGCGCCAGGTACTGCTCCAGCAGCAGTACGTCGCCCGCGGCGAGGCGGTCGCGGAGATGAAGGCCGACGGCCTGGAGTACGACGAGCGGATGGCGCTGCTGGAGGAGGTGACCTGGCCGCGCCCGCTGGCGGAGCTGCTCGAGGCGACCTACGCGATCTACCGGCAGACACACCCCTGGCTCCCCGAGGACGCGCTCCAGCCGAAGTCGATCGTCCGGGAGATGTACGAGCAGGGCATGTCGTTCACCGACTTCGTCTCCCGCTACCAGCTCGCGCGGTCCGAGGGACTGGTCCTGCGCTACCTCACCGACGCCTACCGCACCCTGCGCCAGACGGTGCCGGAGCAGCACCACACCCCCGAGCTCGACGACCTGGTCGAGTGGCTGGGGGAGACCATCCGGCAGACGGACTCCTCGCTGCTCGACGAGTGGGAGGCGCTCGCGGACCCCTCGCACGTCCGCGCGGACGTCGCTCACCACGAGCCGCCACCCTCGCCGCGGCCGGTCTCGAAGCAGCAGCGCGCCTTCGGGGTGATGATCCGCAACGCGATGTTCCGCCGGGTCGAGCTCGTCGCGCGCGACGACCTGGACGGGCTGATGGCGATGGAGCGGGCCGCCGCCGACCGGACCGACCCGCCCGGGGAGGTCGTGATGACCCGGTCGGCCTGGGACGGGGCGATCGAGGACTACTACGCCGAGCACGACCGGGTGCTGCTCGACGCCGACGCGCGCGGCCCCGAGCTCCTGCGCATCGAGGAGACCGGGCGCACCTGGCGGGTCACCCAGACGATGCACGACCCCGAGGGCCACCACGACTGGGTCGTGGAGGCCGAGGTCGACCTGGACGCCTCGGACGAGACGGGGGAGCTGGTGCTCCGGACGACCGCGATGCGGCGGCTCGGCGGCTGACCGGTGGGCTGACCGCTGGGGGCGGGCGCCGTCAGAGGGCGCAGTAGCCGAACGGGCAGGAGTCCAGCCAGGACACCCCGCCGGAGAGCGAGGAGATCTGCTTGCGGCCGGCGGCGTCGTCGACCCAGAGCAGGGCCCAGACCGGGCGGCGCGCCTGCGCCCGGGCGGTGCTGGTGATCACCGACGGCTTCCAGGTGCCGTGGTCGGCGTACGGGCCGATCTCGGTGAACGCCATCCGCCGGACCCTCTTCGCCACGGCGCTGTAGCCGTCCATCGACGGGGCCTGGCTGCGGTGGCTCCCGGTCGCGGGCCAGTAGCTGTCGATCCCCGCCAGGTCGACCTTCGCGGGCAGCAGGGAGACGGGGTCGGCGACCGTCTTGTCCGTCTTGGCGTTGAAGCTGTACGCCCACACGATGTTGTGGACACCCGCGCTCCAGGCGCGCTGCTGCATCTGGCTGTAGACCTGCTTGTAGACTGACGGCGTGGCCCCGCCCCACCAGAACCACTTGCCGTTGGCCTCGTGAAGGGGACGGAACACGACTGCCACGCCGACGTCCTGCAGAGCTTTGAGGACCGCAAGCTGCTCGTCGTACTGCGTCCAGAAGGCGTCGGCCTCGGGAGTGTCCCTCAGCAGCGCCCCGAGGTCGTGCCAGTCCCGGTTGTTGTATTCCAGCCCGTTGTGCGGGTTGGGGGCGTGCCAGGAAGCGGTCAGCACGGCGCCGGCTCGGGCCTGCGCGACCAGATCGGCGAAGGCCCGGTCGAAGAAGGGGGGTTGGTAGGTCGCGGTCTTGCCCAGCTCCCACAGGTCGAAACCCACCACCGAGACGCGCCGGCCGCCTAGAGATGTCAGCGGGGCGTCATAGGACCAGGCCGACATGTTGAGCTCCTGGCCGACCCCCATCAGCCCGGCGCTCCGCCACCGGTCCAGCCTGGCCGCGAGGCACCGTGCCTCGGACGTCGCGAGGCGGTCGACGAGCGGGGTCGAGGGCTTGCAGTCTGCGGCGCCCCGGACCGTCAGGCTCACGTGGGAGGACATCAGCTTGCCGGACACGGCCCGCAGCACCTGGGGTCCGGGATCCGTGGTGTCCAGCGGTATCAACGCCCGGCCGGCGGCGTCAGAGGTGGCGTACCCGACATCAATCCACTTGCCGTCCGTGAGCACCTCCACGGTCACCGAGCGTCCGGCGCGGGCAGGGGAGATGCGCGTCGCCACGGCGGCCGGCTCACCGGTGGTGACCACCGGCGGAGCGAGGCTCGCGATCAGCGTGACCGGGGCGCGGTGCGGGCGCGCGTGAACAGGGGTCGACACGGCAGCGAACAGTCCCCCCGTGAGCAACCCCACCAGCAAGGCCGACACGGCCCCCCGTGGTCTCACGGGCTCCAGTCTAGGGTCAAGGGCATGACCGACGTCGTGACTTCACACAACCCGGCCGCGCACCGTTACGAGGGCCACATCGACGCTGAGCTGGCCGGCTTCGCCGAGTACCAGCTCACCGACGCCCTCGTGGTCTTCACCCACACCGAGGTCGACGACCGGTTCGAGGGCCGCGGGGTGGGCTCCGCGGTGGTCCGGGCCGCGCTCGACGACGTCCGGGCCGACGGATCCCGGCAGGTGCTGCCGCTGTGCCCCTTCGTCAAGGGCTGGATCGCCAAGCACCCCGACTACGCCGACCTCGTGTACGGCGCCCCGCCGACCACCGCGCGGGACTGAGGCCCCTCCGCGGCCGTCTGTCCAGCGCTGTCTGGACTGCACTGTCTTCGCAGGGCTGTCTCCACAGGGCAGTGCACAGGCTGCCGTCCGGCTGTGCACCCGGCGCCGCGCGAGTGCACAGTCCATCAACAGATTTCCCCACCGGGCTGGGGGATTCCAGGATCGGCTTGTTGATGTCGGAGCCCGGTCCTAGAGTCGCCCGCGAGCCGGCCACAAGTCGTCCTGTCGACATATGGACGACCGGCACCACGCACCGGGATGAGGGAGCGCTTCATGGACGTAGGCGGCACGTTCGGCGGACCTCCTCCCGGAGCCGGTGGCGGCCTCGGCGGCAGCGCTGCCGGGGAGGTCCCGCCCCTGGTCCGCGTGCCCGCCCCACCCCCTCCTTCGCCCCACACCCCTTCCCCCGAAGCCGGAGACCCCGTGCCCAAGCCAGTGGCTGACGCCCTGCCCTTCGAGCGGCCCGCCGCCGAGACCAAGCTCGGTCCGACCGGCCGCCCGATGCCCGACCTCCCCGAGCCGCGCCCGCTGACCGAGCACGGCAACGCACGGGTCATCGCCATGTGCAACCAGAAGGGCGGGGTCGGCAAGACCACGACCACGATCAACCTCGGCGCCGCCCTCGCGGAGTACGGCCGCAAGGTCCTGCTCGTCGACTTCGACCCGCAGGGGTCGCTCTCGGTCGGGCTCGGGCTCAACCCCCACGAGATGGACCACACCATCTACAACCTGCTGATGGACCGCGACGTCACGCTCGACGACGTGATCGTGCCCTCCGGGGTGCCCGGCATGGACCTGCTGCCGTCCAACATCGACCTGTCGGCCGCCGAGGTGCAGCTCGTCCACGAGGTGGGCCGCGAGCAGACCCTGGCCCGGGTGCTCGCCCCGGCGATGGAGCGCTACGACGTGGTGCTCATCGACTGTCAGCCCTCGCTCGGCCTGCTCACCGTCAACGCGCTGACCGCCTCCACGGGCGTGATCGTGCCGCTGGAGTGCGAGTACTTCGCGCTGCGCGGCGTGGCGCTGCTCAAGACGACGATCGACAAGGTGCGTGAGCGGCTCAACCCCAAGCTCGAGATCGACGGCGTGCTCGGCACGATGTACGACGGCCGCACCCTGCACGGCCGCGAGGTCATGCAGCGTCTCGTCGAGGCCTGGGGCGACCAGGTCTTCCACACCGTCATCCGGCGCACCGTGAAGTTCTCCGACTCCACGGTCGCGGGCGAGCCGATCACGACGTACGCCACCACCTCCACCGGGGCCGACGCCTACCGGCAGCTGGGCAGGGAGGTGCTGGCTCGTTGTCTCGACGGGTGAGCCTCCCCGCCGCCGACGACCTCTTCCGTCCCACCGCGCCGGCCGCGCAGTCGCCCGACGAGGCGGCGCCGGAGGCGCCCCCCGAGCCGCAGCCGCGGCAGCGGCGGGACTCCAAGAGGTCCAGTGGCCGGGTCCGGCACGACGAGAAGATGACGGTCTACGTCACCTCCGACGAGCTGCTCGACCTCGAGCACGCCCGGCTGGTGCTGCGCCGCTCCCACGGCCTGGCCGTCGACCGCGGCCGGCTCGTGCGTGAGGCGATTGCGATGGTGCTCGCGGACTTCGAGGCCCATGGCGACGACAGCGCGCTGGTGCGACGATTGACCGAGGAATGACTGTCCCGTCCGAGGTCCAGCAGGAGTCCGCGACCGGTGAGGCCGCGCCCGGGTTCGAGGTGCGCCTGGACAACTTCGAGGGCCCCTTCGACCTGCTGCTGAGCCTGATCGCCAAGCACAAGCTCGACATCACCGAGGTGTCGCTGTCGAAGGTGACCGACGAGTTCATCGCGCACGTGAAGGCCGGCGGCTCGGTCGACAACCCGGCCCAGTGGGACCTGGAGCAGACGACGTCGTTCCTCCTGGTCGCGGCGACCCTGCTCGACCTCAAGGCCGCCCGGCTGCTACCCCAGGGTGACGTGGAGGACGAGGAGGACCTCGCGCTGCTGGAGGCACGAGACCTGCTCTTCGCGCGCCTGCTCCAGTACAAGGCGTTCAAGCAGGTCGCGGCCGTCCTCGAGCAGCGGCTCGAGACCGAGGCGCGCCGCCACCCCCGGGCGGTGGGGCTCGAAGACCGGTTCGCCGGGCTGCTCCCCGAGGTGCTCATCGGGATCGGGCTCGACCAGTTCGCCCAGCTCGCGGCCAAGGCGCTGGAGCCCAAGCCGGTGCTCGAGCTCTCGCTGCACCACATCCACGCGGCGTCGGTCAGCGTGCGCGAGCAGGCGGCGCTGGTCGTCGACCGGCTGCGCCGCAGCGGCACGATGACCTTCCGCGCGCTCTGCGGGGACTCGCCGGACCGGCTCACGACCGTGGCCCGGTTCCTGTCCCTGCTGGAGCTCTTCCGTGAAGGGGCGGTCGCCTTCGACCAGGTCACCCCGCTCGGCGAGCTCACGGTCCGGTGGACCGGCGACGACGACGCGGACGTGGACCAGCTGATCACCGACGAGTTCGAGGGTGCGCCTCCCGAGGCGGCGCAGCCGGAGGGAGGCACCGATGACCGAGCAGGTGACGGAGCAGGTGACGGAGCAGGTGAGTGAGCAGGTGGCCGAGCCCGTGACGGAGGACGTCGCCGACCACCCGGCGGGGGAGCAGGAGACGCTCGCCGTACCGGTGGCGGCGCTGCGCCCGTCCCTGGAGGCGGTCCTGATGGTGGCCGACCAGCCGCTGGAGGCCGTGACGCTCGCGACCGCCGTCGGCTACCCGGTCGGCGAGGTGACCGCTGCGCTCGAGGAGCTCGCCGGGGAATACGCCGAGCAGGGACGCGGCTTCGAGCTGCGCAACGTCGGGGGCGGGTGGCGCTACTACACCCGCGACGAGTACGCCGCGGTCGTGGAGGGCTTCGTGCTCGACGGCCAGCGGGCCCGGCTGACCCAGGCGGCCCTCGAGACCCTGGCGGTGGTGGCCTACAAGCAACCGGTGTCGCGCGCCCGGGTGTCGGCGATCCGCGGCGTCAACGTCGACGGCGTGATGCGGACCCTGCTCAACCGCGGGCTGGTGGAGGAGGCCGGCCAGGACCACGAGACCGGTGCGCACCTCTACCGGACGACCACCTACTTCCTCGAGCGCATCGGCGTCACCTCGCTCGACGAGCTGCCCGAGCTCGCGCCGTACCTGCCCGACATGGCCGACCTCGAGGACGAGCTCGCCGAGATGGTCGCGGCCCCGGTGGCGACGGAGACGACCCCGGAGCCGGGGCCTGCTGGTGAGCCGGGCCAGCCGCACCAGCCGCACTCGCCGCACTCCGGCGACGGCACCGAGCCCGACGGCGGGACGGAGCCGACGTGACCCAGGCAGCGATCGAGACCGACGACGAGGGCCTGATCCGCCTCCAGAAGCTCCTGGCCCAGTCCGGGGTCGCCTCGCGGCGCAAGTGCGAGGAGCTGATGCTGGACGGGCAGGTGGAGGTCGACGGCGAGGTCGTCACCCGTCTGGGGACCAAGGTCGACCCGCGCACGGCGGTGATCCGCGTGAGCGGCAAGCGGCTCCCGCCGGTGTCGGAGAAGGTCTACCTGGTGCTCAACAAGCCCCGCGGTGTGGTCTCCACGATGTCCGACCCCGAGGGGCGCCGCACGCTCGGTGACCTGGTCGCCGACCGGCCCGAGCGGCTCTTCCACGTCGGCCGCCTCGACACCGACACCTCCGGGCTGCTGCTGCTGACCAACGACGGCGACTTCGCCCAGCGGATGGCCCACCCGTCGTACGAGGTCGACAAGACCTACGTCGCCGAGGTCGAGGGTGAGGTCTACCGCCGCACCGTCAAGCAGCTGCTCGAGGGGGTCACCCTCGAGGACGGTCCGGTCACCGTGCGCACGGCCCGGATCGTGCAGGCGACGGCTGGGAAGTCGATCGTCGAGCTGGTGATCCACGAGGGCCGCAACCGGATCGTGCGGCGGCTGCTCGACCACGTGGGACACCCGGTGCGCCGGCTGACTCGCACCGCGATCGGTCCCGTGCAGCTCGGCACGCTGCCGGTGGGGGAGATGCGCGAGCTCACGCTGGCCGAGCTCGGCGACCTGCTGGACCGCGCGCAGCTCTGACGGCGGCCGGCCACGGCGCCGTCGTCACCCTGCCGGACCGCCTCCACCGGCCGGGACCACCGCTCCCGCGCGACCGCGGGACGACGAAACTCGCCGCTGCGCGACCGCTGCCCCGCTGACCGGGGTTCTCGCGAACCGCCCCGCCGCCGGGGCGGTCGCCGCTAGCGTGCGGCCATGGGCCTCCCCGACGAGCTCGGCTACCGCTTCCGGCCACCGAACGCTCTGCAGCGGGCGATGCAGGCGCTGGGGGCGAGCCGCCCCGGCGCGTGGCTCTTCTCCAAGATCTTGCCGCCCATCGACACGGCGCTGCAGCGGGTCACCCGGGGCCGGCACACGCTCCCCGGGCTGCTCGCCGGGTTGCCCGTCGTGGACGTCACCACCACCGGCCGGCGGTCGGGCCTGCCACGGACCGCGCACCTGATCGCCGTCCCGCACCGCGACTCGCTCGCCCTGCTGGGGACGAACTTCGGGCAGCCCTCCACGCCCACGTGGGTGCTCAACCTCGAGGCCGACCCGCGGGCGCACCTGGAGTACCGCGGGCGGAACGCCGACGCCGTCGCTCGCCCGGTGTCCGGGGCCGAGTTCGAGGAGGTGCTCGGCCGGGCGGAGTCGCTCTACGCCGGCTACCGGAAGTACCAGCACCGCATCACCGGCCGCCGGCTGCGCATCTTCGTGCTGGACAGCGTGGCGGGCTGAGCACGTACCGTCTGCAGGGTGCATCCAGCGCTGGCGCCGTTCGTCGCGTCCGCGGTCGCCTACGATGTCGACCTCGGTGGCCCCGGGGTGCACCGCGGCCTGCCGTCCACCACCCTCACCTTCGTGCTGCCCGTGGACGCGCCGCTCGACGTGGGGTGGCCGGACCGTCCCGGGACCCGGGAGCGCCGCTGGTCGACCGTCTCCGGCCTCCACCCGCACCCCGCGGCGATCCATCACGACGGTCACCAGCGGGGCGTGCAGCTCGCTCTCACGCCCGCGGGGGCGCGCGCCCTGCTAGGGGTGCCTGCGGCGGTGCTCGCCGCTGAGCTGCTCGAGATCGGCGACGTCGCGCCGGGGCTGGCCGACCTCCCCGACCGCCTGCACGGGACGCCCCGTTCGGCGTGGCTCACGGTGGTCGAGTCGTCCCTGCTCGCCGCCCTCGCGCGGACCGACGCGCCGGCGCCGCGCGCCGAGGTGGGGCGCGCCCTGGCGCGGCTCACCCGGGGCGCGACGGTCTCGGCCGTCGCCGACGAGGTCGGCTACTCCCGGCGCCACCTCGCCACGCTGATCCGCGACGAGTACGGCGTGGCGCCCAAGCAGCTGCAGCGGATCGGCCGGTTCCAAACGTCACGGGCGCTGGTCGGCCGGGCGCCGCTCGCGGACGTCGCACAACGGTGCGGGTACGCCGACCAGGCCCACCTGACGCGGGAGTGGCGCGCACTGGCGGGCTGCCCGCCGTCGACGTGGCTGCGCGAGGAGTTCCCGTTCGTCCAAGACCCCGAGCGGGTCGCCGAGGCAGGGTGGGGCCATGAGCAACGCAGCTGACGTCCGCCTCTGGCACACGATGTCCTTCCGGGACGCCGACGCGATGGTCGCGTGGCTGTCCGCGGTCGGCTTCATCGAGCACGCGACCTACCGCGACGAGGCGGACCCCGGGGTCGTCGTCCACGCGGAGTGGCTGTGGCCCGGGGGAGGAGGGGTGATGTTCGGCAGCCTGCGCCCCGACGGGGTCGTCACCAACGTGGGCGGCTCGTCGGCGTACCTGGTCACCGAGGACCCCGACGACGTGTTCCGCCGGGCCGTGGAGGCGGGCGCGACCGTGGTGCAGGACATGGTCGACCAGGACTACGGCGGTCGCGGCGGCACGGTCGCCGACCCCGAGGGCAACCAGTGGTCGTTCGGGAGCTACCAGCCCTCCTAGCGGTGGTCCGGTGGTCAACGCCCGACACAGGCTGCGGGGGTCTCGACAAGCTCGACCACCGGGCACGGCACCAGCCGACGCCTCACCCTCGATAGCCTGATCCCGTGGCAGTCAGGGCAGTGAGGGGAGCGACCCAGCTCGACGAGGACGTGCGCGACCACATGCTCGAGCGCGTCACCGAGATGGTGAGCGACGTGATGGAGGCCAACGGCCTCGAGATCGACGACTTCATCTCGGTGATCTTCACCGCGACGTCCGACCTGCACTCGGAGTTCCCCGCGTACGCCGCCCGCCGGCTCGGGTTCGGCGAGGTGCCGCTGATCTGCGCCCGTGAGCTCGAGATCGACGGCTCGATGCCGCGGGTCGTGCGGATGATGGCTCACGTCGAGACCGACCTGCCGCGCGCGGACATCACCCACGTCTACCTCCACGGCGCCGCGGCCCTGCGCCGCGACCTGACCCGGGTGCGAGCGGTCCCCGACGATGAGTGAGGCCGCACCGGTCCTGACCGGTCCGGTCGAGGTCGTCGGCACGGGGCTGCTCGGCACGTCGATCGGCCTGGCCTGCCGGCGCGCCGGCATCGAGGTGCTGCTCACCGACGTCGCGTCCGAGCACCTGCGGACGGCGTCCGGGCTCGGCGCCGGCCGGCCGCGCCGGGCGGGGGACCGGCCGCAGCTCGTCGTGGTCGCCGTACCCCCCGACCACCTCGGTGCCGAGATCGTGCGCGCCCTCGAGGACGGGGACGCCGTGGTCACCGACGTCGGCAGCGTCAAGACGGGGCCGCTGGCGTCCGTCACCGGCCGCCCGGGCGCGGAGCGGTACGTCGGCAGCCACCCGATGGCGGGCAGCGAGCGCTCGGGGCCGCTGGCGGCGAGCGCGGCGCTGTTCGACGGCCGGCCGTGGGCGGTGACGCCCCACCAGGGCTCGGACCCGGGCGCCGTGGCGGTGGTCGACGCGCTCGTGGCGCTCTGCGGCGCGGTGCCCGTCCGGCTCTCGCCGGAGGAGCACGACCGGGCGGTCGCCCGCACCTCGCACGTCCCGCACCTGCTCTCCTCGCTCGTCGCCGCCCGACTCGCGGAGGCGCCGGAGGGACACCTGGCGCTCACTGGTCAGGGTGTCCGGGACGTGACCCGGGTCGCGGCCGGCGACCCGGTCCTCTACGGCCAGATCGTGACCGCCAACAGCGAGGCCGTGCTCGCCCTGCTCGGCGAGGTGCGCACCCAGCTGGACGCCCTCATCGACGCGGTCTCCACGGCCGACCGGGGCAGCCTGGAGGCGCTCCTGCGTGAGGGTGTCGACGGCACCCGGGCCATCCCGGGCAAGCACGGCGGTCCCGTCCGGCCGATGCGGTCGGTGTTCGTGTCGGTCCCCGACCACCCGGGCGAGCTGGCCCGGTTGTTCGCCGACGCCGGGGCGAGCGAGGTCAACATCGAGGACGTCCACATCGACCACGACCCCGGTCGCCCGGTCGGTCTGGTCGAGCTGCTCGTCGACGAGACGCGCGCCGAGCACCTGCTCGCGTCGCTGGAGTCCCGGGGTTGGGTGACGCACCGGTAGGCTGCGGCCCCGTGAGCAGCTCCACCCCCGCACCCCTGGCCGGTCTCGTCGTCGCGGTCGACGGCACCTCGGGATCCGGCAAGTCGAGCACGTCGCGCGGGGTCGCCGAGCGCCTGGGGCTGCGCTACCTCGACACGGGCGCGATGTTCCGCGCGATGACCTGGTGGATGCTGCAGCACGGGGTCGACGTCCACGACCCGGCCGCGGTCGCCGCGCGGGTCGCGGAGCCCGACCTCGTGTCCGGCACCGACCCGCTGGCCCCGGCGATCACCGTCGACGGCACCGACGTGGCGGTCGCCATCCGTGGCGACGACGTCAACGCCGCCGTCTCTCCGGTCAGCGCCGTCCCGGAGGTGCGGGCCCGGCTGCTGGAGATGCAGCGCGCGGTGATCGCGCGCGAGTCGGCCACCGGCATCGTCGTCGAGGGCCGCGACATCGGGTCGGTCGTGGTCCCCGACGCACCCGTCAAGGTCTACCTCAGCGCCGACCCGGCCGCGCGCGCCGCGCGCCGGTCCGCCGAGCAGGGTGGGGGCGACGTCGACGCGACCCGCGAGTCGTTGCTGGCCCGTGACCGGATCGACTCGGGTCGCGCGACCGCGCCGCTGACCATGGCCGACGGCGCCGTGCACATCGACACCACCGGCCACACCCTCGCCGAGGTCATCGCCCTGGTCGTCTCCCTCGTCGAGGACGCCGGGGCCCGCACGTGAGTCCGTCGTCCTCGCACCTCGACCCGCCGCGCAGCGACCGGGTCAAGGGCGCGCCGCGCTACCTGCTCCACTCGCCGCTGCGGCCCCTGGCGCGCTTCCTCTTCCGGCGTCGGTACGACGTCCGCGTCCGCGATCCGCACCTGGTGCCGGTGTCGGGGCCGATCATCTACGCGTCCAACCACCTCGGCGTGATCGACGGTCCGCTGCTTGCGATCTTCGCGCCGCGCCCGGCCCACGCGCTGACCAAGCGCGAGATGTTCAAGGGCTTCATGGGCCGCTTCCTGTGGCACTCCGGCCAGATCCCGCTCGACCGCTACCACTCCGACCCGGCCGCGGTGCGGACCTGCCTGCGCGCCCTGCGCGAGGGCCGCGCCATCGGGATCTACCCCGAGGGCAGCCGCGGGGCGGGCGACCTGGAGCGGTTCCACCGCGGGGCGGCCTACCTCGCGCTGGTGTCCGGTGCGCCCGTCGTACCCGTCACGATGTTCGGCAGCCGGGAGCCGGGCGGCTCCAGCGGGTCGATCCCGCGCCGCGGGGCCCGGATCGACCTGGTGTTCGGTGAGGCGTGGCACACCGACGCGGTGCCGTGGCCACGCAGCCGGGAACAAGTGGAGAAGGCGTCGTTGTTGCTGCGGGAGCACATGCTGGTCCAGCTGGACCGGGCGCGCGCGTCGACGGGGCGAGAGCTCCCCGGTCCGCTGCCGCCGACCGACGTAGACCCAGACCCCGCGACCGGGGTCACCGACCGAGGAGCACCATGACCGAGCTCGAGCCTGCCGTCGAGGGGCAGCCCGACGACCCCGGCGCCGAGAGCATCGGGCCCGTCCCCGTCCTGGCGGTCGTCGGCCGGCCCAACGTCGGCAAGTCGACGCTGGTCAACCGCATCATCGGCCGCCGCGAGGCGGTCGTCGAGGACGTCCCCGGTGTCACGCGCGACCGGGTCTCCTACGACGCGAACTGGAACGGCCGGGCGTTCACGCTCGTCGACACCGGCGGGTGGGACCCCGACGCCCGCGGCCTGGCCGAGCGGATCGCCGCCCAGGCCGAGATCGCGGTGGGACTCGCCGACGCGGTGCTGTTCGTCGTCGACGCCACCGTCGGCATCACCGACTCCGACGAGGCCGTCGTCAAGATCCTGCGCAGGTCCGGCAAGCCGGTCGTCCTGGCTGCCAACAAGGTCGACGACCAGCGCGCCGAGGCCGAGGCCTACGGGCTGTGGAACCTGGGCCTGGGCGAGCCCTACCCGGTCTCCGCCATGCACGGCCGCGGGTCCGGCGACCTGTTGGACGCCGTGCTGGCCGCCCTGCCCGAGCCGCCGCCGGAGCGCGAGCCCGAGGTCGGCGGACCGCGGCGGGTCGCGATCGTCGGCAAGCCGAACGTCGGCAAGTCCTCGCTGCTCAACAAGCTGGCCGGCGAGGACCGCGTCGTGGTCGACAACGTCGCCGGCACCACCGTCGACCCGGTCGACGAGCTCGTCGAGCTGGGCGGGCGCACCTGGCGGTTCATCGACACCGCGGGCATCCGCAAGCGGGTCAAGGAGGCGTCGGGCCACGAGTACTACGCCTCGCTGCGCACCTCGACCGCGATCGACCGGGCGGAGGTCGCGGTGCTGGTCGTCGACGCGGGGCAGAGCATCTCCGAGCAGGACGTGCGCATCATCCAGTCGGTCCGCGAGGCCGGCCGGGCCCTGGTGATCGCCTTCAACAAGTGGGACCTGGTCGACGAGGAGCGGCGCCACTACCTCGAGCGCGAGATCGAGCGCGAGCTCGTGCAGGTGCAGTGGGCGCCCCGCATCAACATCACCGCGCGCACCGGATGGCACGTCGACCGGCTGGTGCCGGCCCTGGACCGGGCGCTCGAGGGCTGGGAGACCCGGGTGTCGACCGGCGCGCTCAACGGCTTCCTGGGCCGCCTCGTCGCCGAGCACCCGCACCCGGTGCGCGGGGGCAAGCAGCCCAAGATCCTGTTCGGCACGCAGGCCACGACGGCACCGCCGACCTTCATCCTCTTCACCAGCGGCAAGCTGGACGCGTCGTACGAGCGGTTCATCGAGCGCCGGCTGCGCGAGGAGTTCGGGTTCGTCGGCACGCCGATCGTCCTCCAGCAGCGTCCGCGGGAGAAGCGCAAGCGGTGACCGCAAGGCGCTGAGGCGCTACCGTCGGATGGTGCGGCGCCTGCTCGTCCTCGCTGTGGCAGCGACCTTCCTCGCTGTGCCGTCGGCGACGGCGCAGGTGGCGGGGGACGAGACCGCCGGTCCGAGCGCGGCCAAGCCGATCGCGGGCACGCACTGCTCGGAGTTCCCGGCCGACAACTGGTGGCACGCCGACGTGAGCGGGCTGCCCGTCGACTCCCACAGCGACCAGTGGCTCTCGCACATGTCGACAGACGTCGACCTGCACCCCGACTTCGGCCCGTCGTTCGGCGACGGCCCGAACTACGGGATCCCGATCACGGTGGTGGGCTCCTCGCACCCCGAGGTCAAGGTGCGGTTCGACTACGCCGACGAGAGCGACAAGGGCCGCTACCCGTTCGGCGGGGACACCCGGATCGAAGGCGGCCGTGGGTCGTCGGGGGACAAGCACGCGATCGTCGTCGACAAGGGTCACTGCCGGCTCTACGAGACCTGGAACACCCGGGTCCGCCACGGACGCTGGGTCGCCGGCTCGGGCGCGGTCTGGTCGTTGCGCTCCAACGCCCTGCGCCCCGACGGCTGGACGTCCGCCGACGCGGCGGGGCTCGCGATCCTGCCGGGGCTGCTGCGCTGGAACGAGGTCAAGGCGGACGACATCGACCACGCCATCCGGTTCACCACCGACGTCACCAGCACCCACCACGTGTGGCCGGCGCGGCACGACGCCGGGTCGGAGTCGTCGCTCGCCTACCCGCCCATGGGCGCCCGGTTCCGGCTCCGCGCGAGCTTCTCGACCGACGGCTACTCGGCGTACGCCGTGTCGGTGATCGACGCGATGAAGACCTACGGCCTCGTGCTCGCCGACAACGGGTCGCCGTGGTTCTTCCAGGGTGAGCAGAACACCCACTGGCCCGCCGACCTGATCAAGGAGCTGAAGAGCATCCCCGCGTCGGCGTTCGTCGCGGTCGACACCTCCTCGCTGAAGGTCTCCGACGACTCCGGCCAGGTCACGACCGATTGAGGCCGGAACATGGCCGCAATCCTTTCTAGGGTGAGGGCATGACCTCCGAACGTGACGACCTCCTCGACCTCCTGCACCACCACCGCGACCTGTTCCGCTTCACCGTCCGCGGCCTCAGCGACGAGGCCGCGCGCTCCCGTCCGACGGTCAGCGAGCTGACGCTCGGCGGCCTGGTCAAGCACGTGACGTCGGTCGAGAAGACGTGGGCGGACTTCGTCGTCGACGGACCCGCGCCCCAGCCCGACTGGGCGAACATCGACTGGAGCAACCCGCCCGCGGAGGTCCTCGCCCACCAGGACGGCTTCCGGATGCGCGAGGACGAGACGCTCGAGGGCCTGCTCGCGGCGTACGACGAGGTCGCAGCCGCCACCGACGAGCTGGTTCGCACCGTCGACCTCGACGCCCGGCAGCCGCTGCCGACGGCTCCGTGGTTCGAGCCTGGCGCGACCTGGTCTGCGCGCCGCGTCTTCACCCACGTCGTCGCCGAGACCGCTCAGCACGCGGGCCACGCCGACATCCTGCGCGAGACCATCGACGGCCAGAAGTCGATGGGCTGACCTCGACCGGGGCGACCCGATTCCGTCCGCACCCCTGGGCTGCGGTAGGGTTCACGCGGTCCCGCGAGGGGCCACTCGGGCTGTGGCGCAGCTTGGTAGCGCACTTGACTGGGGGTCAAGGGGTCGCAGGTTCAAATCCTGTCAGCCCGACCGAGTTTCAGCAGGTCAGAGGCGGTTCTCCTGGTTCGGGGAGACCGCCTCTGAACGCTTGTGGGCGTCAGATGGCGAGGTCCACGATGAGCCCGTCGACCAGGGTGAAGCGCTGGTCCAGGTCAACCACCCCGCCCGGGAAGTCTCCCTCGAGGTGGGTGGAGACGACGTAGCCG
>JACJWV010000022.1 GCA_020636915.1 Nocardioides sp. | reverse complement strand
GAGGAGGTAGCCAAGCCCGAACTCATGACGGCATGATTCACCATCACTGACCCCGCACGGTGTCGAGAAACTCCACCACGACGCGGGACGTCACCGACGAAGGCGGTCGGAGGCGCCACCGAGCGTGCGGGCAGGACGCGCCGCCCGGTGCGGGCGCCACCTCGCGCTCGGGGGCGCCGGAGGCCCTCGGCCCGGCGAAGGAGCGTCAAACCGAGGCGCGGCGCCGGCAACGACCTCGACCGGAGCAGACGCCACCGGCGACGCGGCGAGGTAGCGACGAGCCGGGACGAAGGCGGCCGCAGGCGCCCCCGGGCGCCACCGGGCAGGACGCGCCGACTCGAGCCCCCCGAACGGGCAAGACGCGCCGACTCGGCGCTGGAACGCCGAAGACCCCACCGCCCAGCAGGGCGATGGGGCCTTCGAGAGAGCGATCAGCTCAGCTCTGGTCCGACCTCAGTTCTGGTACGACCCGAAGTCGAAGTCGTCCAGGGCGACGGCCTGACCCGAGCCGTTGCCGAACTCGTAGTCGTAGGAGTCGTAGCCGGTGACGGAGTACGCCGCGGCACGCGCCTCCTCGGTGGGCTCCACCCGGATGTTGCGGTACCGCTCGAGGCCGGTGCCCGCCGGGATCAGCTTGCCGATGATGACGTTCTCCTTCAGACCGCGCAGGGAGTCCGAGCGGCCGTGGATCGCCGCGTCGGTGAGGACGCGGGTGGTCTCCTGGAAGGAGGCCGCCGACAGCCACGACTCGGTCGCCAGCGAGGCCTTGGTGATGCCCATGAGGACCGGACGGCCCGAGGCCGGCTTGCCGCCCTCGGAGACCACGCGCCGGTTCTCCTCCTCGAACCGCACCCGGTCGACCAGGTCGGACGGGAGCAGGTTGGTGTCGCCGGACTCGATCACCGTGATCCGGCGCAGCATCTGCCGCACGATGATCTCGATGTGCTTGTCGTGGATCGACACGCCCTGCGAGCGGTACACGTTCTGGACCTCGTCCACCAGGTGCTCCTGCGCCCGGCGCACGCCGAGGATCCGCAGGACGTCCTGCGGGTCCGGCGTACCGACGGTGAGCATCTGGCCGACGTCGATGTGGTCGCCGTCCTGCACCAGCAGGCGCGACCGCTTCGACACCGGGTACTCCTGGACCTCCGAGCCGTCGTCGGGGGTGATGAGCACCTTGCGGGCCTTGTCGGTCTCCTCGATCTGCACGCGGCCGGAGGCCTCGGCGATCGGGGAGCGACCCTTCGGGGACCGGGCCTCGAAGAGCTCGACCACACGGGGCAGACCCTGCGTGATGTCGTCGGCCGACGCCACACCACCGGTGTGGAAGGTACGCATGGTCAGCTGCGTGCCGGGCTCACCGATCGACTGGGCGGCGATGATGCCGACCGCCTCGCCGATGTCGACGAGCTTGCCGGTGGCCAGCGAGCGGCCGTAGCACTTCGCGCAGGTGCCGGTCTTGGCGTCACAGGTCAGCACGGAGCGGACCTTGACCTCCTCGATGCCGGCCGCGACGAGCTCGCCGATCTTGACGTCGCCGAGGTCCTCCCCGGCGCCCGCGAGCACCTCGCCCGTCTCCGGGTGGGTGATCTCGACGGCCGCGGAGCGGGCGTACGCCGCGGTCTCGGCGTTCTCCGCCTTGACCACGGTGCCGTCCTCACGACGCTCACCGATCCGCTTGGGCAGGCCGCGCTCGGTGCCGCAGTCGTCCTCACGGATGATGACGTCCTGCGAGACGTCCACCAGACGACGGGTCAGGTAACCCGAGTCGGCGGTCCGCAGCGCGGTGTCGGCCAGACCCTTGCGGGCACCGTGGGTCGCGATGAAGTACTCGAGAACGGTCAGGCCCTCACGGAAGTTGGACTTGATCGGCCGCGGGATGATCTCGCCCTTCGGGTTCGCCACCAGACCACGCATGGCAGCGACCTGCCGGATCTGGTTCATGTTCCCGGAGGCACCCGACTCGACCATCATGTAGATCGGGTTGGCGCGGTCGAACGTCGTCTCCATCGCCTTGCCGACCTCGTTGGCCGCCTGGGTCCAGATCTCGATGAGCTCCTGGCGGCGCTCCTCGTCGGTGACCAGACCGCGCTCGAACTGCTTCTGGACCTTGGCCGCCTGGGCCTCGTAGCCCGAGAGGATCTCGACCTTCTGGCCCGGCGTCGTCACGTCGTCGATGGAGACGGTGACGCCCGAGCGCGTGGCCCAGTGGAAGCCGGTGTCCTTCAGCGCGTCGAGGGACGCGGCGACCTCGACCTTGGAGTACCGCTCGGCGAGGTCGTTGACGATCGCGCCGAGGGCCTTCTTGCCGACCTCGTAGTTCACGTACGGGTAGTCGGCGGGCAGGGTCTCGTTGAACAGCGCCCGGCCCAGCGTCGTCTCGAGCGTGATCGTCTGGGTCGCCTCCACGTCGTCGACGTCACCGGCCGTCTCGAGCGGCGGCACGACGTCGTCGAAGCGGATCTTGATCCGGCTCTGCAGCGAGATCTCGCCGTGGTCGAACGCCATGACGGCCTCACCCACCGACGCGAAGGCACGGCCCTCGCCCGGCTGGTCCTCACGGTCGGTGGTGAGGAAGAACAGGCCGATGATCATGTCCTGGGTCGGCATGGTCACGGGGCGGCCGTCGGACGGCTTGAGGATGTTGTTGGTCGACAGCATCAGGATCCGGGCCTCGGCCTGCGCCTCGGCGGACAGCGGCAGGTGCACCGCCATCTGGTCACCGTCGAAGTCGGCGTTGAACGCCGAGCAGACCAGCGGGTGGATCTGGATGGCCTTGCCCTCGATCAGCTGCGGCTCGAAGGCCTGGATGCCGAGGCGGTGCAGCGTGGGCGCCCGGTTCAGCAGGACCGGGTGCTCGGCGATGACCTCCTCCAGCACGTCCCAGACCATCGCGTAGCGGCTCGAGCCGGACGTCGCCCGCTCGACCATCCGCTTGGCGGACTTGATGTTCTGGGCGTGCGAGAGGTCGACGAGCCGCTTCATCACGAACGGCTTGAAGAGCTCCAGCGCCATCATCTTCGGCAGGCCGCACTGGTGCAGCTTGAGCTGCGGACCCGACACGATGACCGAACGACCGGAGTAGTCGACGCGCTTACCGAGCAGGTTCTGGCGGAACCGGCCCTGCTTGCCCTTGAGCATGTCCGAGAGGGACTTCAGCGGCCGGTTGCCCGGCCCGGTGACCGGACGGCCGCGACGGCCGTTGTCGAACAGCGAGTCGACGGCCTCCTGGAGCATCCGCTTCTCGTTGTTGACGATGATCTCGGGAGCGCCGAGGTCCAGCAGCCGCTTGAGGCGGTTGTTGCGGTTGATGACGCGGCGGTACAGGTCGTTGAGGTCGGAGGTCGCGAAGCGCCCACCGTCGAGCTGCACCATCGGGCGCAGGTCCGGCGGGATGACCGGAACGGCGTCCAGCACCATGCCCTGCGGCTTGTTGCCGGTCTTGCGGAAGGCGTCGACGACCTTGAGGCGCTTGAGGGCACGGACCTTGCGCTGGCCCTTGCCGTTGGCGATCGTGTCACGCAGCGACTCGACCTCGGCCTCGATGTCGAAGGACTCCAGGCGCTTCTGGATCGCCGTGGCGCCCATGTGGCCCTCGAAGTACTTGCCGAACCAGTTCTTCATCTCGCGGTAGAGCATCTCGTCGCCCATGAGGTCTTGGACCTTGAGGGACTTGAAGGTGCTCCACACCTCCTCGAGACGGTCGATCTCGCGCTGCGAGCGATCGCGCAGCTGCTTCATCTCCCGCTCCGCGCCGTCCTTGACCTTGCGGCGCTGGTCGGCCTTGGCGCCCTCGGCCTCGAGAGCGGCGAGGTCCTCCTCGAGCTTCTTGGCGCGGTCCTCGACGGCCTGGTCGCGGCGCTTCTCGAGGCGCTCGCGCTCGAGCTGGACCTTGCCCTCGAGCGAGGACAGGTCACGGTGCCGGGCGTCCTCGTCGACCGAGGTGATCATGTAGGCCGCGAAGTAGATGACCTTCTCCAGGTCCTTCGGGGCCAGGTCGAGCAGGTAGCCCAGGCGGCTCGGGACACCCTTGAAGTACCAGATGTGGGTGACCGGGGCGGCGAGCTCGATGTGGCCCATCCGCTCGCGGCGGACCTTGGACCGGGTCACCTCGACGCCGCAGCGCTCGCAGATGATGCCCTTGAAGCGCACGCGCTTGTACTTGCCGCAGTAGCACTCCCAGTCCCGGGTGGGACCGAAGATCTTCTCGCAGAAGAGGCCGTCACGCTCGGGCTTGAGCGTGCGGTAGTTGATGGTCTCCGGCTTCTTGACCTCGCCGTGGCTCCACGCGCGGATGTCCTCCGCGGTGGCCAGGCCGATCCGAAGCTGGTCGAAGAAGTTCACGTCGAGCACGATGGCTGCAACCCTTCGGGTAGTTCTAGGAATTCAAAGTTGTTGACTGACTGACCCCGGGTTTCCCCGGCCCTGGGGCGGTGACCACAGGACCGGGGTCCCCGCGAAGTTTTCGAGCGAAGCGATGAAGACTTCGTGGGGTGGTCAGACCTCTTCGACCGAGCTGGGCTCGCGGCGCGACAGGTCGATGCCGAGCTCCTCGGCGGCGCGGAAGACGTCCTCCTCCGCGTCGCGCATCTCGATGGTGGAGCCGTCCTGGGACAGCACCTCCACGTTGAGGCAGAGCGACTGCATCTCCTTGACGAGGACCTTGAACGACTCGGGGATACCGGAGTCGGGGATGTTCTCGCCCTTCACGATGGCCTCGTAGACCTTGACGCGACCGGGCACGTCGTCGGACTTGATCGTGAGCAGCTCCTGCAGGGCGTAGGCGGCGCCGTACGCCTCCATCGCCCAGACCTCCATCTCGCCGAACCGCTGACCGCCGAACTGGGCCTTACCGCCCAGCGGCTGCTGCGTGATCATCGAGTAGGGGCCGGTGCTGCGCGCGTGGATCTTGTCGTCCACGAGGTGGTGCAGCTTCAGGATGTACATGTAGCCCACCGAGACCGGCTCCGGGAACGGCTCGCCGGAGCGACCGTCGAACAGGTCCGCCTTGCCGGTGTTGTCGATCATCCGCACGCCGTCGCGGGTGGGGATCGTCGACCCGAGCAGACCGGTGATCTCGTCCTCGCGGGCACCGTCGAAGACCGGGGTCGCGACCTTGGTGCCCGGCGCCGCCTTGTCGGCGTGGATCTTGATCAGCCGCTGCTTCCAGTCGGCGTCCGACTTGTCGCCGTGCAGGTCGAGGTCCCAGCCCTGCTTGGCCAGCCAGCCCAGGTGCAGCTCGAGGATCTGGCCGATGTTCATCCGTCGCGGGACACCCAGCGGGTTGAGGATCACGTCGACCGGGGTGCCGTCCTCCATGAACGGCATGTCCTCGATCGGCAGGATCTTCGCGATGACGCCCTTGTTGCCGTGGCGGCCGGCGAGCTTGTCGCCCACCGAGATCTTCCGCTTCTGGGCGACGTAGACCCGGACCAGCTGGTTCACGCCCGGAGGCAGCTCGTCGCCGTCCTCGCGGTCGAACACCCGCACGCCGATGACCGTGCCGGACTCACCGTGCGGCACCTTCATCGAGGTGTCGCGGACCTCGCGCGCCTTCTCACCGAAGATCGCGCGGAGCAGCCGCTCCTCGGGGGTCAGCTCGGTCTCGCCCTTCGGCGTCACCTTGCCGACCAGCACGTCACCGGTGGTGACCTCCGCGCCGATGCGGATGATGCCGCGCTCGTCGAGGTCGGCCAGCATCTCCTCGGAGACGTTCGGGATGTCCCGGGTGATCTCCTCGGGGCCGAGCTTGGTGTCACGAGCGTCGACCTCGTGCTCCTCGATGTGGATCGAGGTGAGGACGTCCTCCTGCACCAGGCGCTGGCTGAGGATGATCGCGTCCTCGTAGTTGTGCCCCTGCCACGGCATGAACGCCACGAGCAGGTTGGTGCCGAGCGCCATCTCGGCGTCGTCGGTGCACGGACCGTCGGCGATCGGGCTGCCGACCTCGACCCGGTCACCCTCGGCGACCAGCGGACGCTGGTTGATGCAGGTGCCCTGGTTGGACCGACGGAACTTCGCCAGCTTGTACGTCGAGTAGGTGCCGTCGTCGTTCATCGTCTCGACCACGTCGGCCGAGACGTCCTTGACCACACCGGCCGCGGTGGCCACCACGACGTCACCGGCGTCGACCGCAGCGCGGTACTCGATGCCGGTGCCGACCAGCGGCGCGTCGCTCTTGATGAGCGGCACGGCCTGGCGCTGCATGTTGGCACCCATGAGCGCACGGTTGGCGTCGTCGTGCTCGAGGAAGGGGATCAGGGCCGTCGCGACCGACACCATCTGGCGCGGGGAGACGTCCATGTAGTCCACCTCCTCCGCGAGGATCTCGGAGACCTCTCCGTCGCGCTGGCGGACCAGCACGCGCTCCTCGACGAAGCGGCCCTTGTCGTCCAGCGGCGCGTTCGCCTGGGCGATCACGAAGCGGTCCTCGTCGTCCGCAGTGAGGTAGTCGACCTGGTCGGTGACCCGGCCCTTCTCCACGCGGCGGTAGGGCGTCTCGACGAACCCGAAGGGGTTGATGCGACCGAACGACGCGAGCGAACCGATCAGGCCGATGTTCGGGCCTTCCGGGGTCTCGATCGGGCACATGCGGCCGTAGTGCGACGGGTGGACGTCGCGGACCTCCATGCCGGCGCGGTCGCGGGACAGACCACCGGGACCGAGCGCGGAGAGACGACGCTTGTGCGTCAGGCCCGCGATCGGGTTGGTCTGGTCCATGAACTGGGAGAGCTGGGAGGTGCCGAAGAACTCCTTCAGCGCCGCCACGACCGGACGGATGTTGATCAGGGACTGCGGCGTGATCGCCTCGACGTCCTGGGTCGTCATCCGCTCGCGGACCACCCGCTCCATGCGCGCCAGACCGGTGCGGAGCTGGTTCTGGATCAGCTCGCCGACCGTGCGCATCCGGCGGTTGCCGAAGTGGTCGATGTCGTCGGCCGAGATCTCCAGGGTGCCCTGCGGCGCCTCGACCTCGGTGCGGCCGTCGTGCAGCGCGACGATGTACCTGATCGCCGCGACGATGTCGTCGATGGTCAGCGTCTGCTGGTCGAACGCCTCGACCAGGCCCAGCTTCTTGTTGATCTTGTAGCGGCCGACCTTCGCCAGGTCGTAGCGCTTGGGGTTGAAGTAGTAGTTGTTGAGCAGCGTCTGCGCGGCCTCGCGCGTCGGCGGCTCGCCCGGGCGCAGCTTGCGGTAGATGTCGAGCAGCGCCTCGTCCTGGTTCTGGGTGTGGTCCTTCTCCAGGGTGAGCATCATCGACTCGAACTCGCCGAACTCCTCGCGGATCTGCTCGTTGGTCCAGCCGAGGGCCTTGAGCAGCACGGTGACGTTCTGCTTGCGCTTGCGGTCCAGCCGCACGCCGACCATGTCGCGCTTGTCGATCTCGAACTCCAGCCAGGCACCGCGGCTCGGGATGAGCTTCGCGGTGTAGATGTCCTTGTCGGAGGTCTTGTCGGCGGCCCGCTCGAAATAGACACCCGGGGACCGGACCAGCTGCGAGACGACGACGCGCTCGGTGCCGTTGATGATGAAGGTGCCCTTGTCGGTCATGAGCGGGAAGTCGCCCATGAAGACCGTCTGGCCCTTGATCTCGCCGGTGTCGTTGTTGGTGAACTCCGCGGAGACGTAGAGCGGAGCGGAGTAGGTGAAGTCCTTCTCCTTGCACTCGTCGACCGTGTACTTCGGGTCGTAGAAGACCGGGTTCTCGAACGACAGCGACATCGTCTCCGAGAAGTCCTCGATCGGGGAGATCTCCTCGAAGATCTCCTGGAGACCGGACTTGCTGGAGACGTCCTCACCCTCGCTGCGGCGGCGCTCGACGGCGGCCTGCCACTTCTCGTTGCCGACCAGCCAGTCGAAGCTGTCGGTCTGGAGGGAGAGGAGCTGCGGGAGCTCGAGGGGCTCGGTGATCTTTGCGAAAGAGATGCGGCGGTTGCCCTGAGAGGTGGACATGCCAGAGGTGGTGCGCGCGGCCAAGAGGTGTCCTTCGACGAATCGCTCTTCGAGTCAGGCGTCGACCCACCACATAGTCAGCCACCGGGCAGGCCGACGAGCATTTGAGGGCAGACGCAAGTTCTCACCCTACCGCATGAAGGCATGCCTCACAAACCCGGTGAAACCTGCTGCCGACGATCATGAACGTCGATCCGCCCGCGGTCAAGCGACACGGCCGGCCGGCTGGGGACGGGCGCACCCCGCGGAGTGCGGGTCAGTCGGTGCTCATGCCCGAGACGAGCCAGTCGCCGCCGACCTTCTCCATCGTCATCGTCACCCAGTTCTTGTAGATCTGGGGCTGCTTGTCGGTCTTGTTGGTGCGGGTCTGGTTCACCAGCAGGAACACCTGCACCCGGTCGTCCCCGGACCGGACGATCCCGGACCGGACCAGCTGGGCCTTCACCACGGTGCCCGTCGAGGGAGCGTTCTGCCGGATGATGCCGTCGAAGATCTTGTCGTACTCGGTGCGGTAGTCGCCGGTGAGGTACTGCTCGGCGGCCGCCTTGGACTCGTCGAGGTGCCGGGCGTCGTAGGACAGGACCGGCACCACCGCCCGCTCGGCCGCCGACTGGGCCGCCGCGGTCGCGTTCTCGACGGACCGGTCGGACGGTTGGGTGACGTCGAGCCACGCGGCCGCACCGGCGACGACCAGGACGGCGACCGCCAGGCCGATGAGCAGCCAGGCGGGCACCATGCGCCGAACAGCGGGGCCGGCGGGACGGGACCCCTCGGACGGGGGCTCCACCGGCTCGGCACGGGTGGTCGGGTCGAGGGCCGGGTCCGGCTCGGGCTGCCGGGACGCGGCGGCCTCCGCGTCGAGCTCCGCGTCGTACGCCGCCCGTCGCGCGGGGTCGAGGAGGACCTCGGCGGCCTGGTTGAGCCGTGCGAAGCGGCGGTCGGTCGGGTCCAGCTCGGCGATCTTGGCGCGCCACGCCGCCCGGACCTCGTCCGCGGACGCGTCGGGCTCGACGTCGAGGAGGTCGTACCAGCTGGGCGCGGTCGTCATCATCCCTGGCCTCCTGTCACCGGCGAGTAGCCGTCGACCAGCCACGACCCGTCGGTCTTGACCAGGTCGACCTCCCAGCGCAGGACGTCCTCCGGCCCCGAGGTGCGACGGGCGCTGTCGTCGGGGTGCTTCGGGTCGGGGTAGCTGCTGGTCAGTCCGCCGGCGACGATCGCGACGGCCGAGTCGCTGTCGATGGACTGCACGCCCACCCCGAAGACCTCCGCGCTCCGGCCATAGCCGGCCTGCTTGACGGTCTGCTCGGCGATCGGGAGGCCGGAGGACTCGAAGTCGCTGGCGAACTTCGGGGTGATCACCTCGTCGACCTGGTCCTGGTAGGCGCTCAGGTGGCCCTGGTCGTCGAGGTCATCGGGGCCGTAGGTGTTGAGCCGGAGCACGAACTGCTCGGTCTGGGACATCACCTTCTCCCGCTCGGCCTGCTGCGTGTCGGCGGTGCCCCGTCGGTCGGCGAGCAGCCAGACCAGGACGCCGGCGGAGACGAGCAGCAGGACGACCAGGACGACCAGCAGCGCGAGACGGAAGGGGGCCGAGCGGCCCCTCGCGGGGTCGCCCGTGTCGATCACGGGGTCAGGGGCTGGAGCAACAGCCACTTCCATGAGTCCTCTCCAAACGCTCGCGGTGCCAAGGTGCCCGGCTGGGCCAGCGGGGGGTCGACCCGAGCGCCCCACCGCACCTTGCCCACTTCGGGGTCGAACGAAGCCACCGGAGCCCGATAGGCGGCAGCTGTTCTGGACAGGTTCTGCGGTCCCCGCGGGTTGCTCTGGACGGCGGGCTCCCGGCAGCCGGCGTTGACGTTCATCGGCCGGTTCGACCCGTCCTGCGGCGGCCGGGTGTCGGTGCCCTCGTAGCCGTGGTGGCAGACCGGGTTGTCGGTGATGATCAGGCCGAAGTGCGCGTCGTAGAGCCCGGTGTCCGGGGACTTCGAGACGACGGTGAACCCGCCCTCCACCACGTAGGGGTAGATCACCAGGATCTGCGCGATGCCCGGCAGGTGCTTGACGATCACGTCACCGGTCGTCACCGCGTTGTTGATCAGCTGCCCCAGGTCGACCCGGTTGTCCTCGAGGAAGGTCCGCAGCTGGTTCGCGGTCGCGGAGCCGTTGTCGATGAGCCGCCGCACGTCGGCGTCCGATCCGGCGAGCGTGCCGGTGAACAGGCTCAGGTCGCGGGCGAAGCTCCGGATCGCGCTCGCGGAGTCCACCTGGCCCCGCAGCACCGTGTTGCTGTCGCGGATCAGGGCCGTCGTGGTGTCGAAGTTGGCGTTGGCCTCCCTGATGAAGGCGTTGCCGGTGTCGATGATCCGCTGCAGGTCCTTGCCGGTCCCGCCGAAGGCCTGGCCGAGCTCGCCGACCGTCGTGCGGAGCGCCTGCTTGTCGACCGACTCGACGGTGTCGGAGATGTCGCCGAGGAGCTTCTGCGTCGCGATCGGGGTGCGCGTGTCGTCCCGGGCGATCTGGGAGCCGTCCTGCAGGTACGGCGCGCTGTCGGTCTGCGGCTGCAGCTCGACGTACTGCTCGCCGACCGCCGAGCGGTTGCCGACCACCGCCAGGGCGTCGGCGGGGATGTCGTCGTAGCCGTTGTCGATGTCCAGGAGCACGTCCACGCCCCCGTCGGTGACCTCGAGCTTGCCGACCCGGCCGACCTGCACGCCGCGGTAGGAGACCTCGCCGCCGGCGAAGATGCCGCCGGAGTCGGCGAAGTGGGCGACGACGGTGTAGTGGTCGTCCAGGACGAGCCGGTCCAGGCGGGCGTAGCGCGCCCCGACGTAGCTCACGCCGAGCAGCGTGATCACGACGAAGACGAGCAGCTGGATGCGAGTGCGGCGGGTGATCACCGGGTCACCATCCCCGGGACGAGGAGCCGCACCAGCGCAGGGTCGAAGACCCGACTGAGCTGCCCCATGGTCGGCCCGTGCGCCTGCCGGGTCGGTCCGACGCCGGTCCGGCCGAGGCCGAGCAGACCGCCGAGGGACGACGTCAGGTCGGTCGGCAGCCCGCCGGGCGCGGCCGGCAGCCCGGGCACCTGGTTGAGGGCCCGGCAGACCACGGTCTTCTCGTTCTTCTTCTTCAGGCACGCCTCCTTGAGCTGGGCCAGGCCCTGGGCACTCTGGAGGAGCTTCGTGCAGGCCTTGCTCGTGAGCGAGCCGCTGCGCAGGCACTTGGTGACCTGGTCGACCAGGACGGTCGGGTCCAGGTCGCTCGGCAGGAGCGTCGGCAGCTCGGTCGGTGCGCCGGTGATGCCGCCGGTCAGGTCGAGGTTCAGCCTGATGGACAGGTTGGTGTAGTCGCCCATGTGGAGGTTGCGCGCGACCTGCGGGTCACGGCCGACGACCTCGTCGACGAAGGGGTAGGTGAGGAAGACGTTGAACGACTTCACGAACGCGTCGCCGGAGTTGCCCAGCTCGGTCAGGACCGGGTTCAGCTGACGCAGCGTCTCGATCGTGCCGGCCTTCGACGCCTGGATCACCCGGACGCCGACCGCACCGAGCCGGTCGAGGGACTTGAGCATCTTGACCAGGTCGGCGCGCTGCTGGTCCAGCGAGGTCAGCGCGCTGGGCAGCTCCTCCAGGGCCGCGTCGATCGAGCCCTCCTGCTGGCGCACGGACACGGCGAGGTTGTTGAGGGAGTCGATCGCGTGGACGATGTCCTGCTTGTTCTCGTCGAGCTGGGCGACGAACGTGCGGATCTGGTCGAGCACCGACCGGGCGACGTCCTCGCGGCCCTCGAACACCTTGTTGAGCTCGGTCGCGATCGTCTTCAGCTGCGCCACTCCACCGCCGTTGAGCAGCAGGCTCAGGGCACCGAGCACCTCCTCGACCTCCGGGTTGCGCCCGGTCCGGTCGAGCGGGATGACGTCACCGTCGCCCAGCGGGTCGTCCGAGGCCCCGGACGGCGGCGGGCTGAGCTGGACGAACTTCTCCCCCAGCAGGCTGGTCTGCCGGATCTCGGCGACCGCGTTGTCCGGCAGGTCGGTGTCCTTCGGGATCTCCATCGTCACGACCGCGTGGCGACCGTCCAGGGAGACGTCGGTGATCTGGCCGACGCTGACGTCGTTGATCTTCACGGTCGACTTCGGGACCAGGTCGAGGACGTCGGCGAACTCCGCCTTGACCGTGATCGGGTCGTCCACACTGGTGCCGCCGGGCAGCGGGAGCTTGTAGACGTCGAAGTCGCACCCGGTCAGCAGCAGCGCGCCGGCGACCAGCGCGACGAGCGCGCGTGCGAGGCGGGGAACGGTCGTCATCGGTCCACCCCCACGAGGCCGGCGAGGGTCGGGTCGTACTGCCCGCCGGAGGTGTCGGTCGCGCCGCTCCCGCCGGTGCCGGGCCGCCCGAGTGCCTGCTGCACCAGGTCACACAGGGCGCCGGAGCTGTCGGCCTGGCTGACGAACCCGCACAGGAAGCTGGAGGGGTCGGACTGCACCTGGTTGACGACCTCGCCGAGGTTGGCGTTGGTGTCGAGGGTGCCGGCCTCGGGGTTGTAGGTCAGGGCCAGGTTGTTGAGCGCGAGCGGGGCGTCGTCGAGGATCTGGTCGAGCTCGTCGCGGCGGTCGACGAGGACCTGCGAGACCCGGTTGAGACCCTTGATGTTGCGGCCGAGGACCTCGCGGTTCTCCTTGACGAACGACGACACCTGGCCCAGCGCGGTCGCCAGGTTGTGCAGCGACGCCGAGAGCTCCTGGCGCTCGTCGGCCAGCATCGACGAGGCGTCCGAGAGCGACTGGTTGAAGCGACGCACCGTCTTGTCGTTGGTGGCCAGCGTGTTGATGAAGCCCTCGAGCTCGCGCGCGGACCCGAACAGCTCGTCCTTGTTGTCGTCGAGGGTCTGGCTCAGCTTCCCGAAGTCCTCGATGGTCTGGTGGAACTTCGCGCCCTGTCCCCCGAAGTTCGCGGCCGTGGACTCCAGGAGGTCCGAGAGCGCGCCGTCCTTGTTCGCCCCGGTCGGTCCGAGCGCGACCGTCAGGTCGTCGATGCTGCTGTAGATCTGGTCCAGCTCGAGGGGGATGGCGGTGCGGTCGTCCTGCAGGACGGCGCCGTCGGCCATCACGTCGCCGCCGGTGTAGACGGGCGTCAGCTGCACGAACCGGTCGCCGACGATCGAGGGGGCGATGATCGCCGCCTTCGCGTCCGCCGGGATCTTGGTGTCGGCGTCGTAGGACATCGTGACCACCACGTCGGTCCCGTCGGGCGTCACCGAGTCGACCTTGCCGACCGGCACCCCGAGCACCCGCACGTCGCTGCCCTCGTAGATCGAGATGGTCCGCGGGAAGTGGGCGGTCAGGGTCTTGGTGTCGTCGGGCCGGAACATCACGAAGGCGGCCGCGGCCAGCAACGCCACGATGATCGCGGGCACGATCCCGCGCTTGACGGCGCTCATCCCACGCCACCCCCGTTGCGGACGTCGGGCACCGGCGGCATGTTCTGGATGTAGGTGTCGAACCACGGGCCACCGCCGAGGGTGCTCGCGAAGACCCGGTAGAACGGCGCCATCAGCCGCAGGCTGTTGTCGAGGTTGTCCTCGTTCTTGTTGAGGACGGCCACGACGTTGTCGAGGTGCTCGAGCGCGGGCTTGAGGTCCGCGCGACTCTGCTTCACCAAGGTGGTCAGCTCCGTGGACAGGCGGCTGGTCGACACCAGCAGGTTGTGCACGGCCTCGCGCCGGGCCACGAGCGCGCGGAACAGCACGTCGGAGTCCTTCATCAGGCCGACGATGTCGCCGTCGCGCTCGTGCAGCACCCCCGAGACCCGCTTCAGGTTCTGCAGCAGGGTGTTGATCTGCTCGTCGCGCGCGGCGATGTTCGACGAGAGCGCCGAGACCCCGCGCAGGGCGCCGCGGAACTCCTCCGGCGTGCTCCGCGTCAGGTCCGCCAGGGTCGTCAGCGACTTCGCGAGACGATCGGTGTCGATCCGCTCCGAGGTCTGTGCGAGCCCGGAGAACGCGTCGACGACGTCGTACGGCGAGCTGGTGCGGTCGACCGGGATCTCGGACCCCTCCGCCAGCTGGCCCTCCCCGGCCGGCTCGAGCGAGAGGTACATCGCGCCGAGCAGCGTCTTGACCTTGATGGCGGCCCGGGTGTCCTCGCCGAACGCGGAAGGAGTGTCGACCCGGAAGGTGACCTTCACGTGGTCGCCTTCCAGCGCGACGCTCTCGACCTTGCCGACCCGGACGCCGGCGATCCGGACCTCGTCGTTCGCCTTGAGGCCACCGGACTCCGAGAACGCGGCGTAGTAGGTGTCCCCACCCCCGATCAGCGGCAGGTCCTGGGCGCGGAAGGCGCCGAGGATCATCAGCGCGATGACGGCGAGGCTGACCGCCCCGATGACCACCGGGTTGCGCTCGCGGAACGGGACGCTCATCCGAGATCACACCTTGGGCTGCCGGTGTTGTAGTCCACCGGGACGGACTGGTTGCCGGGGAGCTGCACCTGCCCCTGGAAGTGGCAGAGGTAGAAGTTGAACCAGGAGCCGTACGTCGCGGTGCGGCCCACCTTGTTGAGCTTGATCGGCAGCACCTGCAGGGCGCGGTCGAGCTCGGCCTTGCCCGCGTCGAGGTTGCCGGCGACGCGGCGCAGCTGCTTGACGTCGTCGACGAAGGGGCGGCGGATGCCGGACACCAGGTCCGCCGTCTGCACCGAGAGCGCGGAGATCTGGTCGAGCGAGCCGAGGATCGCGCCGCGGTCGTCCTTGAGCCCGCCGACGAAGGTGCGGAAGGTCGTGATCAGGCGGCTCAGCTGGACGTCGCGGTCGCCGACGTGGTCGAGCACCTCGTTGAGGTTGTCGATCAGGTCGCCGATCACCTGGTCGCGGCTCGCGAGGGTGTTGGTGACCGACGCCGTGTGGGTCAGCAGGCTCTCGAGGTTGCCGCCCTCGCCCTGGAAGACCTGCACGATCTCGTAGGACAGCTGGTTGATGTCAGCGGGCGACAGCGCCGAGAAGAGCGGCTTGAAGCCGTTGAAGAGCACCGTGAGGTCGAGTGCAGGGGACGTCTGGGACACCGGGATGGTCTCACCGGCGTCCAGCTCGGTCGAGGAGTCCCCGATCTGGTCCTCCAGCGCGATGTAGCGCTGGCCGACCAGGTTGCGGTAGCGGATCGACGCGTGGGTGGCCTTGCTCAGGTGCGTGGTGTCCTGGACGGAGAACGTGACCAGGGCCCGGGTGCGGTCGACGATCTGCACGTCCTTGACCGTGCCGACCTTGACACCGGCGATGCGGACGTCGTCGCCCTTGACCACCCCGGTCGCGTCGACGAACTCGGCCTTGTACTCGGTGGACGGCGAGAAGGTCAGGTTGCCGATCGTGGCGACGAGCACGGAGGTCGCGAGCGTCGTCACGACGATGAACACGAGCAGCTTGACCAGGTCGCTCGAGGTGCGCTTGTCGAGGATCTTCATCGCAGCGACACCTCCGCTCCGCGCGCCATCGGGCCCACGAGCAGCAGCCCGAGGTCGGGGACGTCGTCGGCGGTGACCCCGAGCGCGGGGCCGAGCAGGGAGCGCAGCAGGTCGTTCTCCTGCGACGTGCCGGCCGAGGTGCGGAAGTACTGGTTCGGCACGACGCGCGAGGTGCCCTTCCCGGTCGGCTCGTCGACTCCGTCGTTGAAGTCCGGCTGGTGGCGCACGGGGTTGGACTGCGACCACGGCGGGTTGGGCAGGTGCAGGCAGTTGGGCCCGCGGTCCTCCCCGAAGTGCGGCTTGTCGTTGGCGTTGTAGGGCCGCGGCTGGTGCGGCAGCGTCTCGAGGACGATGTGCAGCACGAAGCCGCGGAACGCCTCGGCCTGGAGCTTGCCGGCGTTGACGATCCCGCGGGTCAGGCACGAGAACTCCGGGGCGTACTTGGCGAACACCCGGAACTGTGCCTGGCCGACGTGGCTGAGCCGGATCAGGTTGTCGCCGTTCTGGTGGAGGAAGTCGGTGGCGGTGTCGGAGAAGGCCGACACGTCGTCGAAGAGGGCGTGCAGCTGTGCCTCGCGGTCCTCGAGCGTCCCGGTGGTCTTGACCGTGTTGTCGAGGATGTCGGCGATCTGCGGCATCACCTGGGCGTAGGTGTCGGAGACCTGGGCGGTCATCCGGAGGTCGTCGACCAGCAGCGGGATCTGCGGGTTGATCCGCTTGAGGTAGCTGTCCACCGTCTCGAGGTTCGAACCGATCTGGTCGCCGCGGCCCTCGAGGGCGGTCGCCAGCGCGTTCAGCGTCATGTTGATGTCGGCCGGCTGGACGGTCCGCAGGAGGGGGTAGAGGTCGGAGAGGACCTTCTCGACCTCGATCGAGACCTGGGTGCGGTCGATGGTCTGGCCGGCCTCGAGGTGGTTCGGCGACGGGTCGTCGGGCACGACGAGCGAGACGTACTTCTCGCCGAAGAGCGTCTTGGGCACGATCGAGCCGGTCACGTTGGCCGGGATCGTGTCGATCTGGTCGGGGAAGATGCCGAGGGTGAGCTCGGCCCCGTCGGCGTTGGAGGCGAAGTCCAGGACCTCCCCGACGATCACCCCGCGCACCTTGACGTCGGCGCGGGTCGGCAGCTGGAGGCCGATCGAGGAGGTCTGGAGCTTGACCTCGTCGTAGTCGGCGAACTTCTTGGTGAACACCGCGTAGGTGAACCAGACCGAGGCGAGGAGCATCAGCACGAACACCACGCCCAGGACCTTGTGGAACGACGTCACGCGCACCGGCCGATCACCCCGCCAACCTGACCGTGGTCGACGCGCCCCAGATCGCCATCGAGAGGAACAGGTCGATGACGTTGAGGGCGACGATGCTCGTGCGCACCGCCTTGCCGACGGCCACGCCCACCCCGGCCGGGCCGCCCGACGCGGTGTAGCCGTGGTAGCAGTGGATGAGGATCACGGTGACGGCGAAGACGAGCACCTTGCCGAAGGACCACAGCACGTCGCCTGGCGGCAGGAACTCGTTGAAGTAGTGGTCGTAGGTGCCGGTGCTCTGGCCGAAGAACTGGGTCACCGTGAGCCGGGTCGCGAAGTACGACGCCAGCAGGCCCACGACGTAGAGCGGCACGATCGCGATCAGCCCACCGATGATGCGGGTGGTCACCAGGAACGGCAGCGACGGGATCGCCATCACCTCGAGGGCGTCGACCTCCTCGGAGATCCGCATCGCGCCGAGCTGGGCGGTGAAGCCACAGCCGACGGTGGCCGCCAGGGCGATGCCGGCGACCAGGGGCGCGATCTCGCGGGTGTTGAAGTAGGCCGAGACGAAGCCCGAGAACGCCGCCGTGCCGAGCTGGTTGAGCGCGGCGTACCCCTGCAGCCCGACCTCGGTGCCGGTGAAGAAGCACATCGCGGTGATGACGCCGACGGTGCCGCCGATGACCGCCAGCGCGCCGGAGCCCAGGGTGACCTCCGCGAGGATGCGGAGGATCTCCTTCTTGTAGCGGCGCAGGGTGCGCGGCGTCCATGCCAGCGCCTTGATGAAGAACGCCAGCTCCTCGCCGAGGCTGTCGAGGGTCTTCATCGGCCTGTCGTAGACCGCCCGGATGCTCGCCATGGCCGCTACCCCGTCTTCGGTGGGACGAGCTGGAAGTAGATCGCGCTCATCACGAAGTTGACGACGAACAGGAGCATGAAGGTGATGACGACCGACTCGTTGACCGCGTCGCCGACGCCCTTGGGACCGCCGGCGGCGCGCATCCCCTTGTAGCAGGCCACGATCGCGGCGATCAGGCCGAAGACGAGCGCCTTGACCATGCCCTGCCACAGGTCGGGCAGTTGGGCGAGCGCGGTGAAGCTCGACAGATAGGCGCCTGGTGTCCCGTCCTGCAGCACGACGTTGAAGACGTAGCCGCCGGCGACACCCACCACGCTGACCAGGCCGTTGAGGAAGACCGCGACGAGCATGCAGGCGAGCACCCGTGGGACGACCAGGCGCTGGATCGGGTCGATGCCGAGCACCATCATCGCGTCGAGCTCCTCGCGGATCTTCCGGGCGCCGAGGTCGGCCGCGATCGCCGAGCCGCCGGCGCCGGCGATGAGGAGGGACGTGGCGATCGGACCGGCCTCACGGACCACGGCGAGCACGGCGGCCGAGCCCGTGAACGACTGGGCGCCGAACTGCTTGATCAGGCCACCGACCTGGAGCGCGATGACCGCGCCGAACGGGATGGCGACCAGGGCGGTCGGGATGATCGTGACCGAGGCGATGAACCAGGCCTGCTGGATGAACTCCCGCAGCTGGAACGGCCGGCGGAAGAGCCCGCGCCCGACGTCGAGGCCGAAGGCGAACAGGTTGCCTGCGGTCCCGATCGGGGCGAGCACGCGGCTCGCGGTGAGGTTGGACATCGATCGACCGCCTCAGACGCCCGCCGCCAGGGACATGTTCTCCTCGAACGACCCCGGAGGAGGCGTCACGCCGTTCTGGCGGCACCAGTCGCCCGGGGGGCGCTGGCTGCGCCGGGCGATGCCGTTCGAGGGCTCCAGCTGCATCGGGATCGGTGGCAGCGGCGGCAGCTCCTGGTCCTTCTCGGCCTCGAGCTCGTCGGCATCCTTCTCCTCCGACATGCCGATCGGGCCGACCCGCTGGGCGTTGAGGAACTGGCGCACGACCGGCTCCTCCGAGGACAGGAGCATCTCCCGGGGGCCGAACATCGCGAGGTGCCGGTGGTAGAGCAGGCCGATGTTGTCCGGGACCGTCCGCGCGGTGTTGATGTCGTGGGTGACGATCAGGAAGGTGGCGTCGATCTGCGCGTTGAGGTCGACGATGAGCTGGTTGAGGAACGCGGTACGGACCGGGTCGAGACCGGAGTCCGGCTCGTCGAAGAGCACGATCTCGGGGTCCAGCACGAGGGCGCGGGCGAGACCGGCACGCTTGCGCATCCCACCGGAGATCTCGCCGGGCAGCTTGTCCTCGGCGCCGATCAGACCGACCAGGTCCATCTTCTCCATGACGATGTCGCGGATCTCGGACTCGGACTTCTTGGTGTGCTCGCGCAGGGGGAAGGCGACGTTGTCGTAGAGGTTCATCGACCCGAACATCGCGCCGTCCTGGAACAGCACCCCGAAGAGCTTGCGGATCTCGTAGAGCTCCTTCTCCGAGCAGGTGGCGATGTCGGTGCCCTCGATGACGATCGAGCCCTGGTCGGGCTTGAGCAGGCCGATGAGGGTCTTGAGGAAGACCGACTTGCCGGTGCCGGACGGGCCGAGCATCACGCAGATCTCACCGGCCGGGACGGTGAGCGTCACGTCGCCCCAGATCAGCTGCTTGCCGAACGACTTGGTGAGGTGCTCGACCTTGATCTCAACGCCCATGTCAGCCTCGTCCCTCCATCGTCTGCGCGCGACCCGGTCGGCTCCCCGGGCACACCTGACCTGCTCCCCCAACTCCCACTGACCGGTAACAACGCGACGACCACCGCGAAGTTACGCGTCGGTTTCCTTCCCCCCTCCCTCCCGGGGTACACCTGTCCACCCGACCGATCTGGACCGTTCTCGAGGGCGCGGGAACCCCTTGCGGAAATGCCACGAGGGGCGGCCCCACCCCTCCGGGTGGAGCCGCCCCTCGTGAGGGTTCAGCTGAAGAGCTGCGTCAGGCGCAGGTCACTTGAGGGTGACGGTGGCGCCGGCGCCCTCGAGGGCCTCCTTGGCCTTCTCCGCCGCGTCCTTCGCGACCTTCTCGAGGACGGCCTTGGGGGCCGCCTCCACGAGCTCCTTGGCCTCCTTCAGGCCGAGGGAGGTCAGGGCGCGCACCTCCTTGATGACGTTGATCTTCTTGTCGCCGGCCGCCTCGAGGACGACGTCGAACTCGTCCTGCTCGGCAGCGGCCTCGCCGCCGCCGGCGGCGGCGCCGCCCGCGGCCGGGGCCGCGGCGACGGCGACCGGAGCGGCCGCGGTGACGCCGAAGGTCTCCTCGAACTGCTTCACGAACTCGCTGAGCTCGATCAGCGTCATCTCCTTGAACGCGTCGAGGAGCTCGTCGGTGCTGAGCTTCGCCATGGTGGCGCTTCCTTCCATTCGAATGAGCCGGCCGCTGGTGCGGATGGCCCGGGTTTCAGGTGGTGTTTCGCCGGGGCCCGTCTCAGGCCTCGGCGGTCTCCTCGTCAGAGGCGGCCTCGGCGACGGGCTCCTCGGTGGGAGCCGCCTCCTCGGCGGGAGCCTCGTCAGCGGCGACCGGCTCGGCCGAAGCCTGGCCAGCACCACCTGCGAGGATCGAGGGGTCCTGCTCGGCCTTCGCCTGCAGCGCGCCCGCGAGACGGGCGGCCTGGGCGAGGGGGGCGTTGAACAGGTAGACGGCCTGGCTGAGCGACGCCAGCATCGCGCCGGCCATCTTGCCCAGGAGCACCTCACGGGACTCGAGGTCGGCCAGCTTGGCCACCTCAGCCGCGTCGAGGGGCTTGCCGTCCAGGACGCCGCCCTTGATGACGAGGGCGGGGTTCGCCTTGGCAAAGTCACGCAGACCCTTGGCCGCCTCGACGACGTCACCGCTGATGAAAGCGATGGCGGTCGGGCCGGTCAGCAGGTCGTCGAAGCCCGAGATGCCCGCCTCGGTGGCGGCGATCTTGGCCAGCGTGTTCTTGACCACGGCGTAGTTGGCGTTCTCGCCGAGGGAGCGCCGCAGGTCCTGCAGCTGCTTCACGGTGAGACCGCGGTACTCGGTCAGCACGGCACCGGCGCTGTCGTTGAAGGACTCAACGATCTCCGCGACGGCCGCCTGCTTGTCTGCCCGCGCCATGGGTCTCCTTCCGGTGGTCGACCGCCGCGCCGGACCCGGAGAAAGACGAACGCCCCGAGCACAGGCTCAGGGCGTGGATGGTCCCGGCTGACTGCCGGTCCCGCTCTGTCACCTGCGCTGGCCGTCCGCTTCCGCGGAACCTTCGGTCGTGGCTGCTGGCGCAGCCTGACCACCGGCGGTCTCTGGTTACAGGACGAACAGTACGGCGTCGCGCCCGGTGCTCCAAATCGACACCGGCCCGCCAGGGCGAACCTGGCGGGCCGGCGTACTGCTGGTGACCGAGGTCAGGCGCTGGCAGCCTCGTCCTCGACCGCGACGTTGCGGGTGCGGTTCGGGTCGACCTGGATGCCCGGGCCCATCGTCGTGGAGACGGTGACCTTCTTGATGTAGCGGCCCTTGGAGCTGGCCGGCTTCAGACGGAGCACCTCCTCCAGCGCCGCGGCGTAGTTCTCCGCGAGCTGGGCCTCGGAGAAGGAGGCCTTGCCGATGATGAAGTGCAGGTTCGCGTGACGGTCGACGCGGAACTCGATCTTGCCGCCCTTGATGTCGGTCACGGCCTTGGCCACGTCCGGCGTCACGGTGCCCGTCTTCGGGTTCGGCATCAGGCCGCGCGGGCCGAGCACGCGGCCGAGGCGACCGACCTTGCCCATCATGTCGGGCGTCGCGACGACGGCGTCGAAGTCGAGCCAGCCGCCGGCGACCTTCTCGATCAGCTCGTCGCCACCGACGACGTCGGCGCCGGCCTCGCGAGCGGCCTCGGCCTTGTCGGCGTTCGCGAACACCAGGACCTTGGCGGTCTTGCCGGTGCCGTGCGGCAGGTTGACGGTGCCGCGCACCATCTGGTCGGCCTTGCGGGGGTCGACCCCGAGGCGCATGACGACGTCGACGGTCTCGTCGAACTTCTTCTTGCTGGTGGTCTTCGCGATCTTGATCGCGGCCAGCGGGGCGTAGAGCTCGTCCTTGTCGAACTGCTCCGACGCCGCGCGGTAGGTCTTGCTGCGCTGCATGGTGGTTCCTCTTCTTTCAGGAGATGTGGTCAATGACGAGCCAGCGCGGCTCTCCCACGACTACTTGAATCTGTTGACTCGCTTCGCTCGTCAGCTGTCGGTCGTGACGCCCATCGAGCGGGCGGTGCCCTCGACGATCTTCATGGCCGCCTCGATGTCGTTGGCGTTGAGGTCGGGCAGCTTGGTCTGGGCGATCTCGCGCACCTGGTCCTTGGTCAGCTTGCCGACCTTCTCCTTGTGCGGGACGCCCGAGCCCTTCTGCAGACCGGCGGCCTTCTTGATCAGCTCGGCGGCCGGCGGGGTCTTGGTGATGAAGGTGAAGGACCGGTCCTCGTAGATCGTGATCTCGACCGGGATGACGTTGCCGCGCATGGACTCGGTCTGGGCGTTGTACGCCTTGCAGAACTCCATGATGTTCACGCCGTGCGGGCCCAGGGCGGTACCGACCGGCGGAGCCGGCGTCGCGGCGCCGGCCTGGAGCTGCACCTTGACGAGCGCGGCGATCTTCTTCTTCGGAGGCATGCTGCTTCTCTTTCTGTCTCGTGGTCATGACGAGGCGTACGTCGTGCGCCTCTGCCACCTGCTGCTGGTCGCCCGGGGGCAACCTGTCCATTGTGCTGCCGTCCCGCCCGAATCCGAAATCGGGATCACGCGGGTTTCGGACCCGGAGCAAGCTCCGGCTCCGGCCTCAGACCCGCTGGATCTGCGAGAAGCTCAGTTCGACGGGGGTTTCGCGGCCGAAGATCTCGACGAGGGCCTTGACGCGCTGGGACTCCGCGTTGATCTCGGTGATCGTCGCGTGCAGCGTGGCGAACGGGCCGTCGACGACCATCACGGAGTCGGAGACCTCGAAGTCGGCGACCTCGACCGGCTTCTTGGCCGCACCGCCACCGGAGGCGGCCGGGACACCGGCCGCGACGGCCTCGGCCTCGGCGCGGGCCACGACGGCGGGGGCGAGCATGTTCTCGACCTCGGTCATCGACAGCGGGACCGGCTGGTGGCTGTGGCCGACGAAACCGGTGACCGACGGCGTGTGCCGCACGGCCGCCCAGGACTCGTCGGTGAGGTCCATGCGGACCAGGACGTAGCCGGGGAGCACGGTGCGCTTGACCATCTTGCGCTGACCGTTCTTGATCTCCGCGACCTCCTCGGTGGGGACCACGATCTCGTGGATGTAGTCCTCCATGTTGAGGGAGATGATGCGGTTCTCCAGGTTCGACTTCACCCGGTTCTCCATGCCGGAGTAGGTGTGCACGACGAACCAGTCGCCCGGCTTCGCCCACAGCTCGCGGCGGAACCTCTCGAGGGGGTCGTTCTCGTCGGCGCCCTCGTCGTCGGCGGACGGCTCCTCGTCGCCGTGGGCCTCGGACATCTCCAGGCTGGTCGCGCCGCCGTCCTGCGTGTCGTCGAGGCCCATCGCACCGTCGCTGACCTCGTCGGTGACCTCAGCGTCGAGGCGGGGGTCCTCCTCGACCTCGGGGCCGTCGTTCGGCTCGCCGTACTGGTCCTCGAGGGTCGGGTCGACGCCGGAGACCTCCGCATCGGCGAACGCTGCGTCCGCGGCCTCCGCCTCGGCGGGTGCCTCGGCGGGCGTCGGGTCGTACTCCTGCTCAGACACGTACTGCTCCATCAGCTTCTCGGGGTGCGTGGTCGGCGGCCACCGGCATCAGCCGGCGAAGACCTTGAAGACGAGCTTGCCGAACGCCAGGTCGAGGGCCGACACCAGCGCCATCATGGCGATCACGAACACCATGACCACGATGAAGTAGGTGATCAGCTGCTCCTGGGTCGGGTAGACGACCTTGCGCAGCTCCGCGACCACCTGGCGGTAGAAGGTGGGGATGCTGGTGCGCTTGCGAGCCGCCCCGCCACGCGCTCCACGGATGGCCTTGCTGTCCGGCACGTCCTCCACCTCTTCTCATCGTTCCCGGATCGTTCCCGGGACGTCGTTGACCTGCTGGTCGACCTTTGCAGGGCACGAGGGACTTGAACCCCCAACCTTCGGTTTTGGAGACCGATGCTCTGCCAGTTGAGCTAGTGCCCTTCGCCGGGGCTTCCCAGGGCAGGACTGATCCTGTGGGAGAACCACCAGCGGCGAGCATACGTGGTGAGCCGAGCCGGAGTCCAAACCGGCTGCGGCGAGGCCGCGGACCCGCCCTACGATGGGACGCATGACCACCCCCGAGACCTCTCCTCGCTCCCGGCGCATCTCCCGACGGATCGGCTCCATCGCCGAGTCGGCGACGCTCAAGGTCGACGCGAAGGCGAAGGCGCTCAAGGCCGAGGGCCGCCCGGTCATCGGGTTCGGCGCGGGCGAGCCGGACTTCCCGACGCCCGGCTACGTGGTCGAGGCGGCGGTCGAGGCCGCGCGCGACCCGAGGAACCACCGCTACACGCCCGCCGGTGGCCTCCCGGAGCTGAAGAAGGCGATCGTCGAGAAGACCCGCCGCGACAGCGGCCTGGAGATCGAGCCCACCCAGGTGCTGGTCACCAACGGCGGGAAGCAGGCCATCTACTCCGCGTTCGCCACGATGCTCGACCCGGGCGACGAGGTGATCGTGCCGGCGCCGTACTGGACGACCTACCCCGAGGCCATCCAGCTGGCCGGTGGCGTGGCGGTCGAGGTCCTCGCCGACGAGACGCAGGACTACAAGGTGACCGTCGACCAGCTCGAGGGGGCGCGCAGCGACCGCACCAAGGTGCTCCTGTTCGTCTCCCCGTCCAACCCGACGGGCTCGGTCTACACCGCCGAGGAGATCCGCGCGATCGGCGCCTGGGCCGAGGAGCACCAGCTCTGGGTCCTCACCGACGAGATCTACGAGCACCTCGTGTACGACGGCATCGAGACCGGCTCGCTGCCGGTTCTGTGCCCCGACCTGGCCGACCACACCGTGGTCGTCAACGGGGTCGCCAAGACCTATGCCATGACCGGCTGGCGGGTCGGCTGGATGATCGGTCCCGCCGACCTCGTGAAGGCGGCCACCAACCTCCAGTCGCACGCGACGTCGAACGTGTCGAACGTGGCGCAACGGGCGGCGATCGCCGCCCTCGAGGGCGACCTGACCGCCGTCGACGAGATGAAGGTCGCCTTCGACCGCCGCCGTCGGACGATCGTCTCGATGCTCAACGAGATCGACGGGGTCGTCTGCCCGATGCCGGGCGGCGCCTTCTACGCCTACCCCTCCGTCAAGGGCCTGCTGGGCACCGAGCACGAGGGCCGCCGGATCGAGACCTCCGCCGAGCTCGCTGAGTACATCCTCGACCGCGCGGAGGTCGCCGTCGTCCCGGGCGAGGCGTTCGGCTCGCCCGGCTACCTGCGGCTGTCCTACGCGCTCGGCGACGACGACCTCGTCGAGGGCGTGACGCGGCTCCAGAAGCTCTTCGCCTGACCCGGGTGGGTTCCGAGACGGGCACCGGGCAAGCTCCGGCCCGCGACCTCCACGCGCTGCCCAAGGCGCATCTGCACCTGCACTTCACCGGGTCGATGCGGCACTCGACGTTGCTCGAGCTCGCCACCCGCGACGGCATCGCGTTGCCGGACCAGCTCGTCGAGGACTGGCCGCCGCGGCTGTCCGCGGCGGACGAGAAGGGGTGGTTCCGCTTCCAGCGGCTCTACGACGTGGCGCGGTCGGTGCTGCGGACCGAGGACGACGTGCGTCGCCTGGTGCTCGAGGCCGCCGAGGACGACGTCGCCGACGGCGGCCGGTGGCTGGAGATCCAGGTCGACCCGAGCGGCTACGGCGCGCGGTTCGGCGGCATCACGGCCTTCACCGACCTGGTCCTCGACGCGGTCCGCGACGCCTCGGCGAGCACCGGCCTCGGCATGGCCGTCGTCGTGGCCGCGAACCGCACCCGGCACCCCCTGGACGCCCGCACACTCGCCCGGCTCGCCGGGCAGTACGCCGGTCGCGGGGTCGTGGGCTTCGGCCTCTCCAACGACGAGCGCCGCGGCAGCACCGCCGACTTCGCCCCGGCGTTCCGGATCGCCGAGCGCGCGGGGCTGCTGCTGGTCCCGCACGGCGGCGAGCTGCGCGGCCCCGAGCACATCCGGCTCTGCCTCGACGCGCTCGGCGCCCAACGCCTGGGGCACGGCGTCCGGACCGCCGAGGACCCGGCGCTGCTGGAGCGCGTCGTCGACGCGGGCGTGGTGCTCGAGGTGTGCCCGGTGTCCAACGTGGCGCTCGGCGTCTACTCCGACCTCACCTCGGTGCCGCTGCCGACCCTGCTCGACGCGGGCGCGCAGGTCGCTCTGGGGGCCGACGACCCGCTGTTGTTCGGCTCGCGACTGGCCGGCCAGTACGCCACCATGCGGGCCGCCCACGAGCTCGACGACGACCAGCTCGCCGAGCTCGCCCGCATGTCGGTGCGGGGGTCGCGGGCCCCCGACGACGTGCGGGCACGGATCCTCGACGAGATCGACGCATGGCTCGCCCCCGCGGCCGAGAAGCCTGCGAGGATGGGCACATGACCGATCAGCCCGAGCAGCCCGAGCCTCCGGGCCCGAACCCGTACCAGCAGAACCCGTACCAGCAGCCGGAACAGCCGAACCCCTACTACCAGCAGCCCCAGCAGCAGAACCCGTACTACCAGCAGCCCCCGCAGTCTCCGGAGGCCCAGCCGGCGCCGCCGCCGTACGGCCAGCCGCAGTACGGCCAGCCGCAGTACGGCCAGCCGCAGCCGCCCTACGGGCAGCCCGCACAGCCCCAGCCGCCCTATGGGCAGCCGGCCTACGGACAGCCGCAGTACCAGCAGTACGGCCAGGCGCCGTACAGCCACACGCCGGCGCTGCCGCCCCACCCGTCGGCGAACACGGCGATGGTGCTCGGGATCATCGCCCTCGCCGGTGTCGCGACGTGCGGTGGCATCACGCTGGTGCTGGCGCCGTTCGCGTGGGCCGTCGGCGGCAAGGCGGTGCGCGAGATCGACGCGAGCCAGGGCACGTACGGCGGCCGCGGCTCGGCGCAGGCGGGTCGGATCATGGGCATCATCGGGACGATCCTGCTGATCCTCGGCGTGCTCTTCTTCGCGCTGATCATCGCCATCGCGGTGCTCTCGGACCCGTCGACCACGACGACGTACGACAGCAACACCTAGGAGTCGACGCGGGGTCGACGCGGGGTCGACGCGGGCCGACGCGGGCCGACCCCGGTCGGCGCCGGTCGGCCGGTCAGAGCGAGCAGCCGACCAGCACCGGCTCGTTGACGAGCCGGATGCCGAAGCGCACCTCGACGCCGTCGCGCACCTCACGGGCGAGCGCGAGGAGCTCCGCGGTCGTGGCGCCGCCGCGGTTGGTGAGCGCCAGCGTGTGCTTGCCCGAGAGCGCGACCCGCTCGGTGCCGTGACCCTTGGCGAAGCCGGCGTGGTCGATCAGCCAGGCGGCACTGGTCTTCACGGTGCCGTCGGGCTGGGGCCACGCCGGCGCGCCGTCGGGCACGTCGGCGGCCGGTACGACCGGGTTGGTGAAGAACGAGCCGGCGCTCCAGGTGTCGTGGTCTTCGGCATCGAGGACCATGCCCTTGCCGCGACGCAGGTCGAGCACCGCCCGGCGTACGTCGGCCAGCGCGGTCCGCTCCCCCACCTCGATGCCGAGGGCGCGGGCGAGCTCGGCGTACGCCACGGGTCCGCCCAGCGAGCCCTGGCGGAGCTGGAAGGTCACCGACAGCACGACGTGGCGGCCGGGGTCGGCCTTGAAGCGGGAGGTGCGGTAGCCGAAGCCGCAGTCGGCGTTCGCGAAGGTGCGCACCCCGCTGAGCCGACGGTCCCACACGCGCACCGACGCGATCGTCTGGCTGACCTCCTGGCCGTACGCGCCGACGTTCTGGATCGGCGTCGCGCCGACCGAGCCGGGGATGCCGGACAGCGCCTCGATCCCCGCCCACTCCTTCTCCACGGCGAGCGCCACGAAGTCGTCCCAGCTCTCGCCGGCCGCGACGGTGACCAGCACGCCGCCGCACGAGCTCTGCCCGTCGACGGGGGCGTCCTCGACGTCCGGGCTGATGCCGCGGGTGGCGATCTCGACGACCCGGCCGCGGAAGCCGTCGTCGGCGACGACCAGGTTGCTGCCGCCACCGAGGACGAGCACCGGCAGGTCCGTGTCGAACGCGGCGGCGATCTCGGCCTCAGTGGTCGCGGTGACCCACTCGTCCGCCGGACCGCCCAGGCGCAAGGTGGTGTGGTCGCGCAGGTCAGGCACGGATGACGGCCTTCGGCATCCCCAGGACCTTCTGCCCGTCACAGGTGACGGTGAGCGCGACGGTGGTGAGCCCGTCGGCCTCGGTGGCCTCGCCGGCCACCTCGACCTCGACACCGCCGTCGGCGGGCACGACCACCGGGTTGGTGAACTTGCACCCGAGGCTGACCACCTCGGCGGCGGGGAACCAGGTCTCGACCGCGCGCGCGGCCAGCGCCATCGTGTACATGCCGTGCGCGATCACGCCGGGCAGCCCGACGCTCGCGGCCACCTGCTCGTCCTGGTGGATCGGGTTGTGGTCGCCGCTGGCCTCGGCGTACCGCACCAGGTCGGCGCGGGTGATCGTGTACGTCTGCGTCTCGAGGCTCATGCCGCACCCCGGTGCACCAGGGTGGCGCTGGTCGTGCAGACCAGGGCGCCGGAGGCGTCGGTGATCTCGCTCGTGGTGCCGATGATGTCGTTGCCGCCGATCTGGCGCAGGCTGCTGACGGTCAGGGTCGCGGTGAGCTCGTCCCCCGGCACGACGGGCCGCTCGTAGTTGAAGCGCTGCTCGCCGTGCACGATCCGGAACAGGTCGAGCGACTCGGCCGCGAGGAACGCGTTCATCGCGTCGAAGGCCAGGACGATCGGGTACGTCGCGGGGGCCGGGCCGCCGTCGTACTCCCCGCCGGTGGCGGCCACGAACGCCGCCACGTGGTCCGCACTGACGGCGAAGGGTCGGGTCGGGGGGAAGACCCGGCCGACAAGGGACTGGTCGACAGGCATGGGCACCACCCTAGGGCGTGGAAATAGACGTCGACCCGCCCGGTGGACCGGACGGGTCGAGGTGGGGTCGCGCCGAGATCAGCGCGTCTCGCGGTGCGGCTGGTGCTTGCGGCAGCGGGGGCAGAACTTCGCCAGCTCCAACCGGTCGGGGTCGTTGCGGCGGTTCTTCTTGGTGATGTAGTTCCGCTCCTTGCACTCGACGCAGGCGAGCGTGATCTTGGGGCGAACGTCGGAGCTCTTGCTGGCCACGGGAAGTCCTTCTGCGGGTTGGTACGGGTGTCGCTCGGGTCCTTGAGTAGCGGGGGCGGGACTCGAACCCGCGACACCACGATTATGAGCCGTGTGCTCTAACCACCTGAGCTACCCCGCCACGAGGGCACGGCTGCTCGGACCAGCGTAACGAGTCCGACCAACGTCCTGCCCAGAGCCCCTTTACGGAATCGAACCGTAGACCTTCTCCTTACCATGGAGACGCTCTGCCGACTGAGCTAAAGGGGCAACGACGGAGAACGATACACATCGGCTCCGGGAACGGGAAATCGGCCCTCAGCACCGCGATCAGACCCTGTGAGACCCCGTTCGGCGGGCCGCCGAGCGGTGCAGTCCAGGGGGTGCGCACCGCTCGAAAACGGTCCGTGAGACCCGGGTGGCGAGGCACCATGGACACAGGGGCAGGACGGAACTCGTCCGGATCGTCCCGGCACGACCCGGTGTCGTGTCACCAGGGGCACAATGCCAGGGGGGCCAGGTGTCGCGATCATCGCGCGTGGACGTCGGGGCGCTGCTCGCCCTGGCGCTGCTCGCGTCCGTCGCCGCGTACCTCTGGTTCCGTGACCTCGGCACCATCTTGGGCTACAAGGACGCCCTCTCCCACCTGCTCATCGGCCGCCGCGTCGTGGTGGGGCAGCACCCGGGGTTCGGCCAGCTCGGCGGCATCTGGCTGCCGCTCCCCCACCTGCTCATCTCGACGCTGGCGTGGAACGGCGACCTGTACACCTCGGGCCTGGCCGGCTCAGTCTTCTCCATGCTGGCCTACGTCGCCACGGTCCTCGGGCTGTACGGCGCCGTGCGGGTGGCCACCCGCGACCGGCTGGCGGGGTGGGTCGCGGCGGCCGTCTACGGGCTCAACCCCAACGCGCTCTACCTGCAGTCGACGCCGATGGGAGAGACGCTGATGTACGCCGGCATCGTGACCGCGGTGCTGATGATGCTGCTCTGGTACCGCACCGGGCTGCACCGTTACCTGATGCTCGCCGCCGTGTGCTGCATGCTGCTCGTGCTGGTCCGCTACGAGGCGTGGGTGTTCTCGCTCGCGCTCCTGCTCGTGGTCGTGCACGTCTGCTTCGTGAAGGGCCACCCGTTCTTCAGCGGTGACTTCTCCGGCCAGGCCTACGTGCTGGTGTTCACGGGCTACGCCGCTCTCGGCGTCCTCCTCTGGCTGATCTGGGACCTGGTGATCTTCGGCGACCCCCTGGCCTGGCTGACCGGGCAGTACACCAGCATCGACCAGACCCGGGACCTGGAGCTGAGCCAGGTGGCGGACCTGCGGGTGTCCCTGCAGACCTACGCCTTCGCGATCCGGGACACGATCGGTCTGCCGCTCGCGCTGTGCGGAGCGGCCGGCATGGTGGCGATGGCATGGCGCGAGCGGTTGTCGCCGGTCTTCACGACGTTCCTCGCGACCGCCGCAGCGGGCGCGTTCATCACCTACGGCCTCTACTCGGGCGCCCAGCCCATGCGTGTCACCGAGATCGACGGCGACCTCTACAACCTGCGGATGGCGGTCGTGATGCTGCTGCCCATCGCGCTCTTCACCGGGTACGCCGTCTCGCTGGTCCCCCGCACGGGTCGGGTCCTGTCCAGCGCCCTGCGGATCGCGGGCGCCGCGGTGCTCGTCGTGCTCGCGGGCGCCGGGCTGGCCAGCGCGTCGGCCAGCGACGGGCGCAGCGTCATCACCAGCCTCGAGGCGTCGCAGGCCTACGCGGCGTACCAGCAGGAGCGGCGCGTAGGGGACTTCGTCGAGGACCACACGACCGGGCGGGTGCTGATCGAGTCCTTCGCCAACGAGTGGGTCGTGTTCCCCAACCAGGAACGGGTGATCTACGAGGGCAGCGACCAGACCTGGAAGATCGCCCTGAAGGACCCGGCCGACCCTCGCGCGGACATCGACGTGATCGTGATGCGGACCACCGAGGGCAACACCGACGCCGTCGAGAAGAACCTCAACCACCGGCCCGTCCTGACCACGCACTTCCGACGCGTCCTGAAGACCGACGACTTCGAGGTGTGGCAGCGCAAGGACGGTGCGCCGTGACGCTGCTCCGCCTTCCCACGATCGCCCTGCGCCACGTCCGCCGGCAGCCACGGGCCGCTGTCTACGTCCGCGAGACCGCTCACACCACCGTCACCGGCCCGCAGAAGGTGGCCGGCGCCGTGGTCCTGCTCGCGATCACGATCGGCCTCCTCGTCGACGCGCTCGTCACGCTGCGCACCCTGGTGGCGCTCGGCCTGGCGTTCGGCGCGGCGTACCTCGCCTTCCGGACGCTGCTCGTGGTCGTCGCCGGGCGCTACCGGTTCCCGGCCCGGGTCACGGTTCCCGACGAGGAGCTGCCCCGGTACACGACCCTCCACCCGATGTACGGCGAGGCGAACATGATCCCCGTCGTCGTGGAGGCGATGGAGCGGGTCGACTACCCCCGGGACCGACTCCAGTGCCTGCTGGTGCTCGAGGAGCGGGACCGGGCGACCGTCGAGGCGGCGCGCAGCTACCCGCTGCCCGACTACTTCGAGATCGTCGAGGTACCCACGGCGCTTCCCTACGGCAAGCCGAAGGCCTGCGACTACGCGCTCGAGCGGGCCACGGGCGAGTTCGTCGTGATCTACGACGCGGAGGACCACCCCGAGCCGAAGCAGCTGCGCAAGGCGGTGGAGACCTTCCGCGCGGCCGAGCTGCGCGACGACCCGCTCGGCTGCCTGCAGGCTCGGCTGGTGTTCGTGAACCAGTCACCGCTGACCGGACCGTTGGGCGAGGTCATCCGTGACTCCGACGGCTACGACGTGCGCCCGAGCACCTGGTGCTCCCGCTTCCTGGGGAACGAGTACACCGTCCACTTCGAGCTCGTCCTGGCCGGTCTGTCCCACCTCGGCCTCCCCGTGCCCCTGGGCGGGACGTCGAACCACTTCCCGATGAGCGTGCTCGAGGACGCGGCCTTCGACCCCGAGCTGATGCCCGAGGTCGGCGGACACCGGCTGACGACCGCCGCGTGGGACCCCTGGAACGTCACCGAGGACGCCGAGCTCGGCGGCGCGATCGCGGCGAACGGCTGGACCACCGCCCTCCTGGACAGCTGGACCGACGAGGAGGCCGTGCTCACCCCGCGGGCCGCCCTGAACCAGCGCAGCCGGTGGCTGAAGGGCTTCACCCAGTCCAGCCTGGTGCTGCTGCGGCACCCGTGGCACAACGCCCAGGCGATGGGTCCGCTCCGGTTCGGCGGGTTCCTCATGCAGGTGGGCGGCACCGTCGCCTCCCTCTTCCTCGCTCCGCTGACCTGGGCCCTGACGATCGCCTACGTCCTCACCCGCTCCCAGCACATCCGTGACCTCTTCCCGGGCCCCCTCCTTTACGCGGCCGTGCTGATGTTCGTGGGCGGCAACCTGCTGCTGGTCTCGATCTCGATCGCCGCCGCCCTGCGCCGGCGCGAGTTCGGCTCGATCAGGTACCTGATGACGCTGTTCATCCCGTGGGGCTTCCTCCTCTCGGCCGCGAGCTGGACCGCCACGCTGGAGCTGGTCTTCCCGGACTGGCGTCCGATGTGGAACAAGACCGCGCACGGCGTGCGGTACGCGAGCCGGCGCCGGCGGTGGTGGCTGGCGGTGACCCGCTGGCTGCGCGACCGCGACGAGCGCGCGCAGGAGCCCCGGCCCCAGCCCGGTCAGCCGGCTCTGGCCCCGGTGTCCGCGCTCGCCGCCGCGCCCGGTGCGGTACCGGCGGAGGACGACTGGCGGGTGGCCGCGCGCGAGCGCGCCGAGGCGGCTCGGCGCGCGGCACGGGAGCGCCGTACGGCGGACTCGCGGCAGCGCAACCAGGCCGTCGCCCTGCGACGGGTCGCCGCCCGGGAGGCCTACCGCGTGCGGCGCGAGGCCGCCCGGACCACGCCGTCCCTCCGCGGCCCCACGGACTTCGGAGCGGGCGTGGAGCGCGGGCTCGCGTCGGTCAGTGGCTGACTCCGCCCGACGTCAGCCGGTGATGCGGGGCCAGGGCGCCGCCTCCTCGAGCTCGTAGGCGAGCTCGAGGAGGGTCGGCTCGCGGCCGGCCCCGGCCGAGAGCATCATCCCCTGCGGCAGGCCGGCGGCCGTGGTGGCCAAGGGGAGCGACACGGCGGGGTCACCGGTGGCGTTCTGCCACGGCGTGAAGGCCACCCACTCCAGGATCCGCTCCATCACGGTCTCGAAGTCGTTCGTCGGGTCGAGGTGGCCGACCAGCGGGGTGGGCTGCGCCAGCGTGGGCGTGAGCACGACGTCGTACCGCCGGTGGAACTCCGCGGACGTCCGGACCAGCCGGCGCAGCCGCCGGATCGCCCCGGGCAGCCGGTGGATCCGGGTCCGGCAGTGCCGGTCCAGGCCCAGGGTGAGGTTGTCCAGGCGGGTGCGGTCGAAGGTCGGGCCCAGCTGCCGGCGCCCGGTGCGGACGATCGCCATCGCGAGCAGCGACCAGTAGAGGAGGAAGTCGTCGGGCACGGTCGCGGGCGCCGGGTGCTCGACCTGGTCGACCCGGTGGCCGAGCTCCTCCAGCAGGCGAGCGGTCTTGAGGGTCAGCTCGACGACCTCGGGGTCGGCGGTGCGGCCGATGCCACCGGTGTGGACGGCGACGCGGAGCCGGGTGCGACCCGGCCGGGTGACGTCACCGATCGGCGGCAGCGAGAGCGCCCGGTAGACCTGCTCGGCCTCGCGCAGGAAGGCCGCGGTGTCGCGGACCGACCGGGTGAGCACGCCGTCGGACACGATGCGGATCGGCATCTGGCGGGTCAGCTTGTCCTGCGCGAGGCGGCCGCGGGTCGGCTTGAGGCCGACCAGCCCGTTGACCGCGGCCGGGATGCGGATGGAGCCGCCGCCGTCGTTCCCGTGCGCGAGGGGGACCGCGCCCGCGGCCACGAGTGCGGCGGTGCCGGCCGAGGAGGCGCCGGCGGTGTGGGCCGGGTCCCAGGGCGAGCGCACCGGACCGAGCCGGGGGTGCTCGGCCGACGGGCTGAACCCGAACTCGGAGAGCTGGGTCTTGCCGATCGGGAGGAGCCCCGTGGCGAGGAACATCCGGGCGAAGTCGCCGTCGACGGCTCCCGGCTGGGCCCGGAAGGCGTCACACCCCTGCTGGGTCGGCATGCCGGCGACCTCGACGTTGTCCTTGAGCAGCGTCGGGACCCCCGCGAAGAACCCGCCCCGGGGACTGCGCGCCTCGGCACGGGCGCGGTCGTAGGCGACGTAGGCGAGCGCGTTGAGCTGGGGCTGGAGCCGCTCGGTGCGCGCGATGGCGGCCTCGACCACCTCGGGGATCGAGACCTCACCCCCCTGGATCGCGGTCACCAGGCCGACCGCGTCGCGGTCACCGAGGGCGTCGTCTCCGAAGGCGTGTACTCGGGTCACGAGCGCCAAGGCTAGACGGACCGGTGGGCTCGCGGACGGTGTCTCAGCGAGAAGGTCAGAACGCCTCGGGTCCGAACCGGTAGAAGGCCAGGACCGCGCACATGGCCACCAGCGCCAGGCTGCGCACCACGTCGGGCAGGAGCTCGCGGCGGCGCAGGTGGACGACGGTCGCGCCGACGGTCAGCAGCCCCAGGCAGACCGCCGCGACCGGGGTGAGGATCCCGAGGCCGACCAGCGGCGGGAGCACCAGGCCGGCCGCTCCGAGCACCTCGGCCCAACCGAGCGCGCGCAGCGCCGGCTCGGAGTAGTCCTCGGCCCAGGCGAGACCGGCGGCGACGATCTCCTCGCGGGTGCGGGTCAGCTTGAGCACCCCGGTGCCCAGGAAGATCGCCGCGAGGAAGCCGGCGAGGATCCACAGCCACACGTTCGCGCTCACGCCGCGACCCTACTGACTGCGCTCGTGGCCCGGGCCGCGCGGGCGGGCCGGTGCTGCGTCATGCGACCCGGTCGCCCCGGCAGCCAGCCCGCATGACCTCCCGCCGGACGTCATCCGACCCGGTCGCCCCCACAGCCACCCCGCATGACCTCCCCCGGGCCACCGCCGGACGTCATCCGACCCGGTCGCCCCCACAGCCACCCCGCATGACGTCGGCTCGGGCCCGCGGGCGGCTGGTCCAGCCCTCGCCCGGTCCGGGTGATCACGAGACGGCGGGAGCGGCGAAGGATCGCGGCATGGGACTGAGGGACAGACGGCAGGAGCGCCGGGACGAGCGCCGCGGCGTGACGACGTACCGGATGCGCGAGAAGCTCTTCGCGATCGGCGACGACTACTGGATCGAGGACAACCAGGGCCAGCGGGTGCTCAAGGTCAACGGGAAGGCCCTGCGGATCCGCGACACCCTGGTGCTGGAGGACCCGTCGGGTCGCGAGCTGCTGAAGATCCAGGAGCGCAAGCTCCGCATCCGGGACACGATGGAGATCGAGGACGCCAGCGGGCACACCGTGGCGACGGTCAAGAAGGCGATGATCACGCCGCTGCGTGAGCGCTTCAAGATCGAGCTCGCCGCCGGCGGCGAGCTGGAGGCCCACGGCAACATCGTCGACCACGAGTACGAGATCGAGCGGGGCGGGACCAAGGTCGCGGAGGTCTCCAAGCGCTGGTTCCGGGTCGCCGACACCTACGGCGTCGAGGTCGAGGACGGCCAGGACCCCGTGCTGGCGCTCGCGATCACCGTCGTCGTGGACCAGATGACGCACGACGTCGGCTGACCGCGCTCCAGGATCGGGCCAGCGTCAGCCTCCAGCGGCGAGCCGGGCGTCGACGGCGACCGGGGCGAGCACGTGGTCCAGCGCGAGCGCCCCGCAGCCGACGACCCCGGCGCGGTCGCCGTGCGCCGCGGGCAGGAACTGCAGGTCGCGGGTCGCCAGCGGCGCGGAGCGCCGGTAGACGCTCTCGCGCACCCCCGCGACGTAGACATCGAACGCCGCCGCCATGTCGCCACCGATCACCACCGCGGCCGGGTTGAGCAGGTTGATCGCGACGGCGAGCACCTCGCCGAGCTCACGGCCGCTGTCGCGCAGCAGCCCCCGGGCCACCGAGTCGCCCTGCAGGGCCAGCGCGACCAGGTCGCGCACGTGGCCGACCGGATGTCCTTCGTGCCCGCCCTCGGCGGCCATCCGGGCGACGAGCGCCCAACCGCCGGCGATGGTCTCCAGGCACCCGGTCGCGCCGCAGCGGCAGGGCAGCTCGCCGGCGGCGTCGACCACGGTGTGCCCGATCTCCCCGGCGGCTCCGAGGTGCCCGCTGAGCACCTTGCCGTCGGCGACGATGCCGAGCCCCAGGCCGGTCGAGGCCTTCACGACGAGCACGTCGTCGAGGCTGCCCGCGCCGCCGAGCAGCTCTGACCGCGCGAGCACGTCGGCGTCGTTGGCGACGAAGAGGGGGGCGTCCGCCACGTCGGCGAGGTACGGCGCCAGCTCGACCCCGTCCCACCCGGACATGACCGGCGAGCCGATGCTGAGCCCGCGCACCGGGTCGAGGGTCCCCGGCAGGCTGAGGCCGGTCCCCAGGACCGGCCGCCCGCCCTCGGGCAGCGCCTCCTCGAGCAGTCCGCGCAGCCGCGCGGCGACGGCGGGGAGCAGGTCCTCCGGACCGGTGCCGACCTCGTGGTCCTCCGAGTCGGCGGCGAGCTCCTGGCCGTCGAGGTCGAGGACCGCCAGCTGGCTGCGCGAGCGCCCGATCGCCGCCGCGAGGACCACGCCGGCGTCCTTGTTGAACACCAGCGCCCCCGGCGGGCGGCCACCGGTCGAGGCCAGCTCCTCCCCGATGAGCAGCAGGCCCGCCTGGGTCAGCGCGGCGACGCGGGCCGTGACGGCGGTGCGTGACAGCCCGGTCAGCAGGCGCAGCTGCGAGCGGGTGACCGCCCGGCCCGTCCGCACCAGCTCGAGCAGCTCGCCCGCCGTCGCCGGCGCCGCCGACTCCCGGACCTCCACGACCTGCGACATGGGCGAGAGCATAAACGTCCCCCCTTTGATCTTGAAAAGACCTATCTAGGGCTTGCATCGTGCCTATCTCGTTCCTACCGTGGACCGCATGGATCTCGCCACCACCCCGGACGCCGGCCCGCACGCGCTGCCGCCGTCCTGCGACTTCACGGTCTTCGGGGGGACCGGCGACCTGGCGCTGCGCAAGCTGCTCCCGGCGCTCTACCACCGCGACCTCGAGGGCCAGCTACCCGACGACTACCGGATCCTGGGCGTCTCGCGCTCCGACCTCGACGACGAGGGCTGGCGGGCGGAGGTGCGGGCGGCGCTCGCGACGCACCTGGACCCGACCGACCTCTACGACGGCGCCGTGGAGCGGTTCGTCGGCCGCCTGCACCACCTGATGCTCGACGCCGAGGACCCCGAGGACTGGGACCGCTTCCACGCGCTGCTCAAGGACCGACCGCACCCGGAGGAGGCCGTGCGGGTCTTCTACCTCGCGGTGTCGCCCACGCTCTTCGGCGCCATCTCGCAGCGCCTGGAGGAGATCGGCGTCGTCGACGAGCGCGCGCGGGTCGTCATCGAGAAGCCGATCGGGCACGACCTGGCCTCGGCCCGTGCCGTCAACGAGTCGGTCGGTCGGGTCTTCGCCGAGTCGCAGATCTTCCGCATCGACCACTACCTGGGCAAGGAGAGCGTCCAGAACCTCCTGGTCACCCGCTTCGCCAACACCTTCCTCGAGCCGCTCTGGAACTCGCAGTGGGTCGACCACGTGCAGATCACCGTCGCCGAGACCGTCGGCGTGGGCGGACGCGGTGAGTACTACGACCACGCCGGCGCGCTGCGCGACATGGTGCAGAACCACCTGCTGCAGCTGCTGTGCCTGGTCGCGATGGAGCCGCCGACGTACGTCGGACGCGAGACCGTCCGCGACGAGAAGCTCAAGGTACTCCAGGCGCTCAAGCCGATGACGCCCGCCGACGTCGACCGCGACACCGTGCGCGGTCGGTACGGCGCCGGGCTGGTCGACGGCGCCGCCGTGCCGTCGTACGCCGACGACCTCGGCCAGACGGGGTCGACCACGGAGACGTTCGTGGCGTTGCGGACCGAGGTCCAGAACTGGCGCTGGGCCGGGGTCCCGTTCTACCTGCGCACCGGCAAGCGGATGGACCGCCGCGCCTCGGAGATCGTGGTGGTCTTCAAGGCGCCGCCGCACCCGATGTTCCCCCACGCCGAGGGCGTCACGACCGCCAACCGGCTGCACATCCAGGTCCAGCCCGACGAGGGCATGCGCCTGCACCTGACCGCCAAGGAGCCCGGCCCGGGCGGGATCCGCCTCCGGCCGGTCTCGCTGGACCTCAGCTACGCCACCGCCTTCGAGCAGCGGCTGCCGGACGCCTACGAGCGGCTGCTCATGGACGTGATCAAGGGCAACGCCACCTTGTTCATGCGCCGCGACGAGGTCGAGGCCGCGTGGGCCTGGACCGAGCCGATCCTCCAGCGGTGGGCGGCCTCGCCCGAGCGCCCGAAGCGCTACGCCGCCGGCACCGACGGACCCACCTCCGCCACGCTCCTCCTCGAGCGTGACGGCCGATCCTGGCAGGAGCCCGACCAGTGAGCCAGCAGATGGACGCGACGGTCCGGGCCGTCACCGAGCGGATCGTCGAGCGCAGCGCTCCCGCGCGGGCGGACTACCTCGCCCGCATCCGTGCCGCGGCCGACGCCGGACCGGCGCGCGGCCGGCTCGCCTGCGCGAACCTCGCCCACGGCTTCGCCGCCTCCGACGCAGACGGCAAGCGCGCGCTCCGCGGACGCACGAAGCCCAACCTGGCGATCGTCACGTCGTACAACGACATGCTCTCGGCCCACCAGCCCTACCGCGACTACCCCGAGATCCTGAAGAAGGCGGTCGTCCGCGCCGGCGGGTTCGCGCAGGTGGCCGGGGGTGTGCCGGCCATGTGCGACGGCATCACCCAGGGCCGCGACGGCATGCAGCTGTCCCTCTACAGCCGGGACGTCATCGCGATGTCGACCGCGATCGCGCTGTCGCACGACATGTTCGACGGCGCGTTGATGCTGGGCGTCTGCGACAAGATCGTGCCGGGCCTGCTCATCGGTGCGCTGTCCTTCGGGCACCTGCCGACGACCTTCGTGCCCGCCGGCCCGATGGCCTCGGGCCTGCCGAACGGCGAGAAGGCGCGCGTCCGCCAGCTGTACGCCGAGGGGAAGGTCGGACGCGAGGAGCTGCTCGAGGCCGAGTCGGCGTCGTACCACTCGGCCGGGACGTGCACGTTCTACGGCACCGCGAACTCCAACCAGCTGCTGATGGAGGTGCTCGGCCTCCACCTGCCGGGCTCGTCGTTCGTCAACCCCGGTACGCCGCTGCGGGAGGCGCTCACCCGCGCGGCGGCGGGGCGCGCGACCGAGCTCACCCGGCAAGGGGGCGAGCCGACGCCCATCGGCGAGGTCGTCGACGAGAAGGCGGTCGTCAACGCGTGCGTGGCGCTGCTCGCCAGCGGCGGCTCGACGAACCACACCATCCACCTCGTCGCGATCGCCCGCGCCGCGGGCATCACCCTGACGTGGGACGACCTGTCCGAGCTGTCGGCCGTGGTCCCGCTGCTGTGCCGGATCTACCCCAACGGCGAGGCGGACGTGAACCACTTCCACGCGGCCGGCGGGATCGCCTTCCTGGTGCACACGCTGCTGAGCGCCGGCCTCCTGCACGACGACGTCCGGACCATCGCCGGCCACGGGTTGTGGCGCTACACGCGCGAGCCGGTGCTGCACGGCGACGACCTGACCTGGGAGGAGGGACCGAAGCGGTCCCTCGACCACTCCGTGCTGCGTCCGGCGACCGAGCCGTTCCAGGCCGACGGCGGGGTGCGCGTGCTCCGCGGGCCGCTCGGCCGGTCGGTGGTCAAGACCTCGGCCGTGAAGGCGGAGCACCGTCTCGTCACGGCGCCCGCCGTCGTCTTCGACGACCAGCACGACTTCCTCGACGCCTTCGGGTCCGGTGCGCTCGACGGGCGGGACCTCGTGGCCGTGATCCGCTACCAGGGGCCGGCCGCGAACGGGATGCCCGAGCTGCACAAGCTGACACCGGCGCTCGGCGTCCTGCAGGACCGCGGGCAGCGGGTCGCGATCGTCACCGACGGCCGGATGTCCGGCGCGTCCGGCAAGGTGCCGGCGGCCATCCACGTGACGCCCGAGGCCGCGCTCGGCGGCCCGCTCGCCCGCGTCCAGGACGGCGACCTGATCACCGTCGACGCCGATGCCGGCCTCCTCGACCTCCACGTCGACCACGACGCGTTCGTGCGTCGACCGGCCACCGGTCGCGCCCCCCAGGGCGCGGAGTGGGCGGGCACCGGCCGCGAGCTGTTCGCGGCGTTCCGGGCGACCGTCGGCTCGGCCGAGACCGGCGCGAGCGTCTTCCCGGGCGTCACGATCCCCCCGCAGGAGGTGCCCGTTGCCGAGCACGTCTGAGCCTCTCGCCGGGTCCTGGCCGGGATCGGTGCTGGACGTCGTCCCGGTCCTGCCGGTCGTGGTCGCCCACACCGCGCAGGAGGGCGTGGACATCGCCCGGGCGCTGGTCGCCGGCGGCCTGCCGGCGATCGAGCTGACGCTGCGGACCGAGGCCGCCCTCGACGCGATCCGCGCGATCGCGTCGGAGGTTCCCGAGATCCTCGTCGGCGCCGGGACGATCACCCGCCCGGGGCAGGCGAAGCTGGCTGCCGACGCCGGTGCCCGGTTCCTCGTCTCTCCCGGCACCACCGGGTCGTTGCTGCACGCGATGCAGGACAGCGGCCTGCCGTTCCTGCCCGGCGTCGCCACGCTGTCGGAGGTGCTCGCCGCTCTCGACGCCGGCTGCACGGAGCTCAAGCTCTTCCCCGCCGAGGCGTCCGGAGGCACGGCGTTCCTCACCGCGGTCGCCGGGCCCGTCCCCCAGGCCCGCTTCTGCCCGACCGGCGGGATCACCGCGGCCAGCGCGTCGTCGTACCTCGCGCTGCCGAACGTCGGCTGCGTCGGCGGCTCCTGGCTGACCCCCGCCGACGCCGTCGCGTCCGGGGACTGGCCCCGGATCACCGCTCTCGCCGCCGCGGCCGCAGCCTTGTGCCGCTGACCGGCCCCGGGCAGCTGTAACGCCCTGTTACACCTTGTTCCCACGTAGTTGCAGCATGGTGGGAAGAAGGTGTAACAGGGCGTTACAGCAGCCGACGGCCCCGCCCACCTGGTTCCCTGGGTCCGTGACCGACCCGGAGCGCGAGCACGACGTCAGGCTGCCCAGCCACCAGGTCCGGGTCCTCGAGTGGGGACCGCCGGAGGGCCCGCTCGTGCTCGCGCTGCACGGGTTCCCCGACACCGCGCTGACCTGGCGCCGGGTCGCGCCACTGCTCGCCGACGCGGGGTGGCGGGTCGCGGCGCCCTACCTGCGCGGCTACGCGCCCTCGGGCATCCCGGCCGACGGCGACTACTCGGTCCGGGCCCTGGCGGCGGACGCGGTCGGCCTCCACGAGCTGCTGAACGGTGACGAGCGTACGGTGCTGGTGGGCCACGACTGGGGCGCGATCACGACCAACGCGGTCGCGAGCGACCCGACCTCGCCGTACGCGAAGCACGTCGCGCTGTCCGTGCCGCCGTTCTCGCGGATGAATCCCACGCGCCGCACCCTGGGGCCGTGGGCGGGCGCGCTGGTTCGGCAGCCGCTGCGGTCCTGGTACATCGCCTACAACCAGGTGCCGGGCCTCGCCGAGCCCAGCTTCGACCAGCTGGCCGCCCGGCTGTGGCGGTCGTGGTCACCGGGGTACGACGCCACCGAGGACCTCGCCCGACTTCGCGAGTCCGTCCCGGACCACGAGCACGCCAGGGCCGTCGTCTCCTACTACCGCGCCCTCCTCGGCCCCGGCGTCACACCGGCGCTCGCCGAGCCGGTGCGGCCGCTGCTGCTCCTGCACGGCACCGACGACCGGTGCCTGGATCCCCGGTTCGCTCGGCTGGCCGGCGCGACGACCATCGGGGGCGCCGGGCACTTCGTGCAGCTCGAGCAGCCGCAGCGGGTCGCCGCGTCGATCCTCAGCTTCCTCGCCTGAAGCAGCCCACGAGGTGCGGGTCGAAGACCCCGATCGCCTCCATGAGCGCGAACATCGTGGTGGGACCGACGAACGCGAAGCCGCGCTTCTTCAACCCCTTCGACAGCGCCGTCGACTCCGCGGAGGTCGTCGCCATCTCGGCGGTGTCGGCCCACGCGGGTGGCGGGTCCGGCGCGAAGGACAGCACGAACTCCTCCAGTCCGCCCGCCTCCCGCAGCGCGACCGTGGCGCGGGCGTTGGTGAGTGCAGCCTCGATCTTGAGGCGGTTGCGCACGATGCGCGCTTCCTGCATCAGCCGCTCGACGTCCTCGGGGCCGAACGCGGCGATCGCGTCGGCGTCGAAGTCGTGGAAGACCTCGCGGAAGGCAGGGCGCTTGTGGAGGATCGTCGACCAGGACAGGCCGGACTGGAAGGCCTCGAGGGTCAGCCGTTCGAGGTACGCCGACTCGCCGCTGACCCGCTCGCCCCACTCGGTGTCGTGGTAGTCGCGCATGACGCCCGGGCCGCCGGCCCACGGACACCGCGCGACCCCGTCCTCCCCGATGACCGGTCCCATGCGGTCATCCAAGCGCACCGCGCCGACAGCCGGTGAACCCGCCGGGCCCGGGCTCCGTGTCTCCAGCAGGACGATCAAAGGAGACACCATGTCGATCCACCTCCGCCGGCTGGCGACCGCCGCGAGCGGGCTGGCGCTGGTCGCCGCCGGCACCGGGGCGCTCACCCCGAGCCAGGCCGCACCCGCCCACCGCGCAGCCGTCCAGCGCCTCGAAGCGACCCTGCGGCCCAGCGGGGACCCGGACGGCTCGGGCGAGGCGCACTTCACCCTGAACAAGGCGCGACACAAGGTCTGCGCCACGGTGGAGTGGCAGGACATCGCCGCCCCGGACTCCGCGCACATCCACCACGCGTCTGACGGCGGGATCGTCGTCGACCTCGGCGGTGCCGTGACGGGCGGGTCGCACTGCACCACCGCGGTGTCGAAGCGAGCGATAGCGAAGATCCTGCGCCACCCGGGCGCGTACTACTTCAACGTCCACAACTCGACCTACCCGGCCGGCGCGATCCAGGGGACGCTGCGTCGCTGAGAACCTCAGCGACGCTCCTTCAGGCGGGCGTTGGGCAAGGGCGGGGCGGGGATCGGCGGCAGCTCGTCCCCGACCGGGATGCCGAACCAGCCGTCGACCAACCCGGCGTCGGTGATCTGCGCCTGCCACCGCGAGCGCCACTCCACCACCTCCTCGTGGGTGCGCGCGACGATGTTCCACCACATGACGATCGGCTCGCCGAACGGCGGACCGCCGAGGAGCAGCAGGCGCACGGGCTCGCCGTACGACGTCAGGGTCAGCGTGCTGCGGCCCGGCGGGACGTAGGCCAGCTCGTGGGCCATCGCCTCGATGCCGCCGTCGCCGACCCCGCCCACGCCGACCACGCCGGTGTCGACGAGGACGCCGAGCTCGAAGGTCTCGTCGACGTCGAGCTCGAGGACGGTGTGCTGCTCCAGGACCACCTCGGCGCCGAGCAGCGGCGTGGCCGTCGGCACCGGCGAGGTGTCGCCGAGCAACGAGCCCAGGAACACCCGCGCCTCCCAGCCCGGGCCGGTCACCGGCGTCGGGACGTGGTGGGCGAAGCCGGGGTCGGTGTGACGGTCGGCGTCCGGGAGCGCCACCCACAGCTGCGCGCCGTGCAGCGTGGTCGTGGCGCGCGTGCTGACCTCGGAGTGGCTGATGCCCCGACCTGCGGTCATCAGGTTCACCTCGCCCGGTCGCACCATCGCGTGGTGTCCCGCGCTGTCGCGGTGCTCCACCTCGCCGGTGAACAGCCAGCTCACCGTCTGCAGCCCGGTGTGCGGGTGGGGCGGCACCGTCATGCCACCGGTGTCGGCCACGTCGTCGGGACCGTAGTGGTCGACGAAGCACCAGGCGCCGATGAGCGAGCGGTGCCGCTGCGGCAGGGTGCGGCGAACCCGCATCGCGCGCGGCCCGCCCAGCGGGACGTCGCGCGGCGACAGGATCTCGGCCGCCCACCCCCTGTCCGGCGCGGTAGCAGCGCCCGTCGCGATCTCGTCCGGACGGTCCTCCTGGTTGCTCATCGGGACATTGTCCCGCTACTCCGTCCCCCGGCATCGGGGACCTTCCGTCGCAATAGCCCCAATGGACCCTGTCCAGGCGGGGTCGGATCGGGCTAGGTTGCGAACGCCTTCCTTGGGACGAACAGGAGCATGGGATGTCCACGAACGAGCCACCTCCCGAGCAGCCCCCGACCGGCGGCACGCCGCCTCCGCCCCCGCCACCACCGCCACCGGCCTACGGCCAGCCCGCCGGTGGGTACGGCGGCGGCACGCAGCCGCCCCCGCCACCCGCCCCGCCGGGCGGCGCCTCCGGCTACAGCGTGGGCAACGCCTTCTCCTACGGCTGGAACAAGTTCACGGCCAACGTCGGCCAGATCCTGCTGGCGGTCGTGATCCTCGTCGGCGTCATCATCGTGCTGCAGGTGATCGGCTACCTCATCGGCCAGGCCGTCGCCTGCGACCCCAAGGTGGAGTTCACCGACAACGGGATCAAGACCGAGGACTGCGGCGGGGTGTTCGTCGCGCAGAACATCGTGAGCTGGCTGTTCAGCCTGATCAGCTGGGTCATCTCGATGATCATCGGCGCCGGCATCGTCCGCGCCGCCCTGGACATCACCGAGGGACGTCAGCTCGAGGCCAGCACGATCCTGAAGCCGCACAAGCTGGGCGACGTCATCATCGCCTCGGTCGTCATCGGCGTCGCGACCTTCATCGGGTTCATCCTCTGCGTGATCCCGGGACTCCTCGTCGCGTTCTTCACGTCCTACACGCTCTACTTCCTGATGGACCGTCAGGAGATGAAGGCGATGGACGCGATCAGGGCGAGCTTCGACTTCACGAAGAACAACGCCGGCAACGTGATCTTGTGGTTCCTCATCAGCCTGGTGGCGTGGTTCGTCGGCGCGCTGCTCTGCGGCGTCGGCCTGATCGTGGCCCTGCCGGTCGTGCTGATCGGAACGGCCTACACCTACAAGACGCTCAACAACGAGCCGGTCGCGGCCTAGCACCCCGCGACGCCGGACCGCTCAGAGCAGCTCCAGCGTGACCCGCGCCGGGTCCCCGACCTCGAGGGACTCGGCGCGGCGCACCGCCTTCTTCACCGGCAGCGCGTAGCCGCGCCGGTCCGGGAACACCGACGTGCGCCAGGTCGTCGCGCCGACGGTCACCTCGACCCGCACCGAACCGAACCCGCGCGGCGGTCCCGACCGCAGCTGGATCTCCTCGGTCTCGTCCGGCGGCACCGTCACGAAGACCCACGAGGTCGCCTCCGGGGCGGCCTCCCACTCCCACAGCTCGGCGTCGAAGGTGCACGTCCAGCCCATGGGCGCATCCTGACGGACCCGCTGCCGTCGTGCACCTCGCCGGGTTTCGACGCGCGGTCGCGGCCTCGCAGGCTCAGCCGCGCGCTTGCTCAACCTTCGCCGCAGGCGCCGTGACCTCGTTCCTCGGTCACGCCTGGCGGCTCCACGTCCAGGCGTACCCCGGGTCCTCGACCGCCAGGCCGCCCTCGCCGAGGTCGAGCGGGGCGAAGGTGTCGACCATGACGGCCGACTCCTCGAAGTACTCCACCCCCAGCGACGCCTCGATGGCCGAGGGCTGCGGGCCGTGCGCGTGGCCGCCGGGGTGCAGCGAGATCGAGCCGATGCCGATCCCCGAGCCCTTGCGGGCCTCGTAGTCGCCACCGACGTAGAACATGACCTCGTCGCTGTCGACGTTGGAGTGGTAGTAGGGCACCGGGATCGCCAGCGGGTGGTAGTCCACCTTGCGGGGCAGGAAGTTGCAGATCACGAAGTTGTGGCCCTCGAAGACCTGGTGCACCGGCGGCGGCTGGTGCACCTTGCCGGTGATCGGCATGTAGTCGTCGATGTTGAAGGTGTAGGGGTAGAGACAGCCGTCCCAGCCGACCACGTCGAAGGGATGGGTCGCGTAGACCAGCCGGGTGCCCACGATGCCGGCGCTGGTGCGGTGCTTGACCAGCACCTCGACGTCGCTGCCCTCGGCGGTCAACGGTCGGTCGGGCCCGTGGAGGTCGCGCTCGCAGTACGGCGCGTGCTCGAGCAGCTGGCCGTAGCGCGAGAGGTAGCGCTTCGGCGGCGCGACGTGGCTGTTGGCCTCGATCGGGTAGAGCCGGCTCGGCTCGGCGGGGACCCAGCGGTGGGTGGTCGCCCGGGGGACGACGACGTAGTCGCCGGCGCGGTAGCCGACCACCCCGAACACCGTCTCCACCACACCCGACCCGGCCTCGACGAAGACGCACTCGTCACCGATCGCGTTGCGGTAGTAGGGCGACGGCCCCGACTCCTGGCCGCCGGTGACGACGTACGAGATCCGCACGTCGTTGTTGCCGAGGACCAGGCGCCGGTCGGTGACCGCGTCGGTGCCGGTCGCGAGGTCGTGCAGCTTCAGGTGGCGGGGCTTGAGCGGGTGGTTGGGCGTGCGGCTCTGGTCGGGCAGCTCCCAGACCTCGCTGGCGACGATCGCCGAGGGGACACCGCGGTGGTAGAGGAGGGAGGAGTCCGAGGAGAACCCCTCCTCGCCCATCAGCTCCTCGTAGTAGAGCCGGCCGTCGGCGTCGCGGTGCTGGGTGTGCCGCTTCGGCGGCACCTCGCCGACCTGTCGGTAGTACGCCATCCTCACCACTCCGTCCGACTATCGAACTGTCGCGTCCGCTATCTGTCCTCTGGTTAGAGTAGCCAGCGTGTCAACGCACCCCCTTCCCGCCGTGTGGGCGGGTCTCGTCGACGACGCGGCGATCTTCCCGCCCGGCAACGCGCCGCTCCACGACGCGTCGGCCGCGCACGCCGAGCGCCGGCACACGCCCTACGCCGGTCTCGTCGGCACGTTCGTGGTGCGCGACACCGACGTCCCCCTCCTCCGGGGCACCCCGCTCGCGCTCTCGGTCGTGTCCACCGGGGGTGCGGGTCAGGTCGCCGGCGTCGCGTCCCTCGCGCGCAAGCTGCACGTCGCGGTCGAGGGCCTCGAGATCGCGCTGCGCGACCCCGACGACCTCCCGGGCAATGCGCGCCGCGTGGTCGCCGCGGTCGACGCCGCCCGGGCCGACGGGGTCCTGGACGACCACGTCCCGGTGTACGTCGAGCTCCCGGGCGCCGAGCCCTCCGCAGGCTGGCTGGCCGCGGCCGACGAGGTGGCGGCCGCCGAGCTGCGGCTGAAGTTCCGCACCGGCGGGCAAGAAGCCCGCGCCTACCCGCCCGCCGCCACCGTGGCGGCCTGGATCGACGCGGCCCTGGACCGCGAGACGCCGTTCAAGTGCACGGCCGGGCTGCATCGCGCGGTGCGCCACACCGGGGACGACGGCTTCGATCACCACGGGTTCGTCAACGTGCTGCTGGCCACCCGCCGGGCCTTCGACGGCGCGCCCGCCGGCGACGTGGTCGCGGTGCTCGAGGAGCGCGACGCGATCGCGGTGGCGTCGGCTGCCATGTCGGAGGACCTCGCCGGCGCCCGGCGCTGGTTCACGTCCTTCGGCTCGTGCTCGGTGGACGAACCGCTCGACGACCTGATCGCCCTCGGACTGCTGGAGAAGCCGTGACCACACCCCTCACGACCTGGGTCCCCGGGGCCGCCGGGTCCCACTTCGACGTCGACAACCTGCCGTACGGCGTCTTCTCCCGCGCCGGCGAGGAGCCGCGCGTCGGCGTGCGGATCGGCGATCTCGTGCTCGACCTCGCTCCGGTGGCGGCGGCAGAGATGCTCGACGTCCACCACGTCTTCGAGGAGCGCACGCTGAACGCGCTCATGGCCGAGGGCCGCGCCGTCCGGTCGTCGGTACGCCGGTGGGTGACCGGGCTGCTGACCGAGGAGCCCGAGCGCGACCTCGTCGAGCCGCACCTGGTGCCGCTCGCCGACGTGACGCTGCACCTGCCGGTCGAGGTCGCCGACTACGTCGACTTCTACGCCTCCGAGCACCACGCCTCCAACGTCGGCCGCATCTTCCGACCCGACGCCGAGGCCCTGCTGCCGAACTGGAAGCACCTCCCCGTCGGCTACCACGGGCGTGCGGGCACGGTGGTCGCGTCGGGGACACCGATCGTGCGGCCGTCGGGTCAGCGCCGGGTCTCGACAGGCTCGACCACCGGGGAGGTCACGTTCGGGCCCTCGAGACGGCTGGACATCGAGGCCGAGCTCGGCTTCGTCGTCGGCGTCGGAAGCGAGCTCGGCAGCCCGGTCGCCCACGACGACTTCGCCGACCACGTCTTCGGCCTCGTGGGGCTCAACGACTGGTCGGCCCGCGACATCCAGGCCTGGGAGTACGTGCCGCTCGGACCGTTCCTCGGCAAGTCGTTCGCGACCTCGATCTCGCACTGGGTCACGCCGCTCGAGGCCCTCGACGCCGCCTGGGTCGACCTCCCCGGTCAGGACCCCGAGCCGCTCCCCTACCTCGCGCCGACCGCGGCCCGCGGCCTCGACATCGACGTCGAGGTCGTCGTGAACGGCGACGTCATCAGCCGGCCGCCGTACCGCTCGATGTACTGGTCGCCCGCACAGATGCTGGCGCACCTGACGGTCAACGGGGCCTCGCTGCGGACCGGTGACCTCTTCGCGTCGGGCACGATCAGCGGCCCCGAGGTCGACCAGCGGGGGTCTCTTCTCGAGATCGGGTGGGGAGACGAGTCGGCGTTCCTGGCCGACGGCGACGAGGTCACCCTCCGCTACTCGGCGCCGGGGACGGCGGGGGGTCGGATCGCGCTCGGCGAGGTGACCGGACGGGTCGAGCCCGCACGCGCCTGAGCCGGGCCCCGAGCGGCAGGACCGCGACGAAGGGCACGGCCCACAGCAGGTACCACGGCTGCACGACCGGGCCGAGGAGCACCGCGACCGACGTCATGAGCGCGACGGCTCCGACTGCACCGGCCCGGTCGCCCGTTCGCCAGCGCCACGCCACCGCCACCACGGCGGCCGCCGACACCACGGTGCCCAGCGCGCGGACCACGCCGGGTGCACCGAGCGACGCGTCGAGGCGGGCGGTCAGGGTGTACGGCGTGACGAGGTGCGCGGGCACGCTGAGGCCGTGCAGCCAGCCCAGGCCGAGGCCGGTGAGCGCGCCGAGCACCAGCAGCAGCCCGCCGGCGACGACGCCGACGGCCGCAAGACGCCGGAACCGCTGGGCGAGCGTGGCTGCCGCCGGGAGGCTGAGCAGTGCGACGGCGATGCAGACCAGGCCGCCCGGCACCTTCACGCCCGCCGCGAGGCCGCCGACCAGGGCGCCCGCCCACCACCCCCGCTCGGCCGCGACGACGAGGGCGGCCGCCATCAGGCCGACCATGAGGAGGTCGTTGTGTAGCCCGCCCACCCCGTGCACGAGCACGAGCGGCGAGGCGAGCACGAGCGCCGACGCGAGGGCCGGGTTGACGCCGGTCCAGGAAGCCAGGCGCGGGACCGCCCACGCCAGCAGGGCCAGACCCGACAGCGCGAACGCTCGGTGCGCCACGACCAGGATCCACGGGTTGCCGGTCAGCCCCGCCGCGAGGGCACCGAGCACGACCGGGACCGGACCGTAGGGCGTCGGGGTGAAGAGCCAACGCGGGTCGACCGCCTCGACGACCGGGCCCTGCAGGACGCCCGGACCGTGCTCGTAGGGAGAGATCCCGAGGTGCCACAGCATGCCCTGCGCGGCGTACGCCCAGCCGTCGAGGCTGAAGAGCGGAGGTGCCACCACCAGCGGTGCGCACCACACCAGGGTCGCGTGGCGCACCAGTCCGACGGCCTCGGCGACCGCGTCGCCCCGGCTCGCCGCGGCGTGCCGACACAGCGACAGCCACTCGACGGTCAGGACGACCAGGCCGACGACGACGAGCACGGACCCCACGCCGGTCGCGCGCAGGTGGACGACCTCCGGCTGGCCGGCCAACCAGGCCGACCGGGGCAGCACCGCGGTCAGGACCCCGCCCACCAGCAGGCACAGGCTTCCGACGAAGCCGCGTGTCAGCACGATCGCACCGTAGGCACCGCGCCGGGCGGCGCGCCGACGCCGAGGTGAACGACGCCGGACGGCTCGGCGTCAGGTCGGGTCGGGTCAGCTCAGCTCAGAGGAACGTCTGCGCGCTGACGAAGGTGGTCACTGCGCCGGTGATCGCCGTGGTCGCCACGACGAACGCGACTGCGCCGCTCGCACCCAGCACCTTGCGGCCGGCGGAGCCGTCCTTCGGGAGCGTCTTGACGCGCACCCAGTGCGCCGCGCGGCCCAGGGCCGCGAGCATCGAGCGCGCCCAGTCGTACTCCAGCGCCATCAGCGCCATGCCGAGGGCGATGACGACCAGACCCGGTCCGGGGAGCACCAGCATCGCGACGCCGGCGAGGATCACCAGCGGGCCACCGATCGTCACCCCGACCTTCACCGCGACCGCCCGCACCGGGCTCCGCTCCGCCCAGGCGTCGATGCGGTCGAGCAGCGCCTGGGAACGGGGGGACAGCTGGGTCATGGGCCTCATCCTTCCGGGTCGGCCTGAGAGGTTTCTGAGGGTGGCGGCTGGCCTGAGGGCTGCTGTCCGTGGGCTGCGGGTTCGCCTGGGTTGCGACCGATAGGCCGGCTATGCGGGTACGGCGGGCTCGGGCTGGCGCTGGTTCCCGGCTTGCGCGTGGTCCCGGGACCTCGACTCGTCGACGAAAAAGGGAGATCTTCGGGCACGTGGTGCCTGAAGATCTCCTTCTTCGACCACGTGCCCACGGTGTGGTCATGGGTGTGTCCCCGCCGGCTCGGTGGGTGCCGGCGGGGTCGGGTCAGCCGGGATGTCGCTGGCTGTTGCGGGGGTTGGTGCCGGGGTCGGTGTAGTTGTAGCCGAGGGGGCTGGTCCAGGTGAACCCGGCGGCGGGGTCGTAGTCATAGGTCCAGTCCGTGAAGGTCTTGAGGCGGTGGTGGCCCCGGCAGGGTGGATACAGGTTCGACGAGGTCGTCTTGCCCTCGGGCCACTCCTGCCGGTGGTCCAGGTCCGACCCGTGCTCCTGCCGCTGCACGTCGGTACCAGCCGGATCCGCCCGCTTCTTCCGCTTCCTCGCCCTATAGCCCGGGCGGGAGGGGCGGTGGCAGC
>JACJWV010000021.1 GCA_020636915.1 Nocardioides sp. | reverse complement strand
CCTTGCGGTCGACCACGAGCGGGCTGGTCGGGACGCCGACCGACCCCTGGCCCGACCTCGGCCACCGGCACCGCACGGCCGGTCCCGGCAACGTCGTGCAGGCCGCCCGGCTGTCCGACGACACCACGCTGGCGCTCGGCTTCGGCGGCTCGGTCGGTCGGGCCACCGACCAGGCCCGGGGCGCCATCGACCGGGCCTTCGCGAGCACGACGACGGCGTACGACCGCGGCTGGCACGGCTACGTGCGCTCGCTGAAGGACGTGCCGGCGAGCGCGAGCGGGGTCGAGTCGGAGTACCTCGCCTCGGCGCTCGTGCTCGCCGCGGCGGAGGACAAGCGGCACCGGGGCGCCTTCGTCGCGTCCCCGTCGGCGCCGTGGGTGTGGGGCGACGAGGTGAAGGACCTCTCCTCGCCCTCGGGGGCCTACCACCTGGTGTGGTCGCGCGACGCCTACCAGTTCGGCACCGCGCTGTGGGCGATGGGCGACCACGCGGCCGCCCGGCGGATCGTGCGCTGGCTCTTCGGCACGCAGCAGCTCGCCGACGGCTCGTTCCCGCAGAACTCCGACGTGTCCGGCACGCCGGTGTGGACCTCGTTGCAGCTCGACGAGGTGGCCTTCCCGATCGTCCTCGCGCACCTGGTCGGCAAGCGCGACGCGGCCACCTGGCGCGGGGTGCGGAAGGCGGCGCACTTCCTGGTGACCTTCCGCGACGAGGAGACGGGCCGGCGCGCGCCGTACACCCCCCAGGAGCGCTGGGAGAACCAGGCGGGCTACTCGCCGGCCTCCATCGCGGCCGAGGTGGCCGGGTTGGTCTGTGCGGCCGACCTCGCCCGGAAGCACCACCGGCCGGCGCTGGCGAAGCGCTGGCTGCGCGTGGCGGACCGCTGGCAGCAGCACGTGAAGGGCTGGACGGTGACGCGCAACGGTCCGCTCGACGACGGGCCCTACTTCCTGCGACTGACCAAGAACGGCAAGCCGGACACCGCGAGCCCCTACGAGATGGGCGACGGCGGCCCGCGCTCGATCGACCAGCGCAAGGTGGTCGACCCCAGCTTCCTCGACCTGGTCCGCCTCGGGCTGCTGCCCGCCGACGACCCGGCCGTGGTCAACACCCTCGGAGTCGTCGACGACCGGCTGGAGGCCGACACCCCGAACGGGCCGTTCTGGCGGCGCTTCAGCCACGACGGGTACGGCGAGACCCGCACCGGCGGCGAGTGGACCATCACCGACCCCGGCACCCACCGCACGCTCGGGCGCGGCTGGCCGATCCTCACCGGCGAGCGGGGCGAGTACGCCGTCACCGCCGGCGCCGACGCGTCGGGCTACCTCGAGGCGATGGCCGCCGCCACCGGCGACAGCGGGATGCTCGCCGAGCAGGTCTGGGACGGTCGGCCGCCCACGGGCGCCGCGTGCTGCCCGGCGGGGGAGGGCACCCGCTCCGCGACCCCGCTGGTGTGGTCGCACGCGCAGCTGGTGCGGCTGGCCTGGACGATCCAGCGCGGCCGCCCGGTCGACCAGCAAGCGGTCGTGGCGGACCGCTACCTGCGTTGACGGCTCACGGGCGGGGCGCCTCCGCGAGGCCGGTGCGGTAGGCGTAGGCGACCAGCTGCGCCCGGTCGCGCAGCCCGGTCTTGGCGAAGATGTGGTTGACGTGCGTCTTGACGGTCGCCGTCGAGACGAACAGCTCGCCCGCGATCTCCGTGTTGGACCGGCCGGCGGCGATCAGCTGCACGACCTCGGCCTCGCGGGCGGTCAACCCGTCGGGAAGAGTGCCGGGCAGCGGTGCGGGGCCGGGCGCGGGCACCCCGAAGGCCGAGCCGGCTCGCAACGCGTCGAGCAGCCGGCGCTGGACGTCGGGGTCGAGGGAGGCCTGGCCGCGGGCCGCGGTGAGGATCGCGTTCTCGATCTCGGCGGCGCCGGCATCCTTGGTCAGGTAGCCGCGGGCGCCGGCCTGGAGCGCGGCGAAGACCTGCTGGTCGTCCGACAGCGTCGTCAGGACGACGACCGGCACGTGCGGGTGGGAGACCGCGAGCCGCCGGGTCGCCTCGATGCCGTCCAGGCGCGGCATGTTCAGGTCCATGAGCACCACGTCCGGCGGGTCCGCGGTCACCTGCTCGAGGGCCTCCTCGCCGTCGGCGGCCGTGCCGACCACCTCGACGGTGTCGAGCAGGCCGAGCAGCATCTGCAGGCCCTCGCGGACGACCCGGAGGTCGTCGACGACCAGGACGCGGACCGGCTGGTCGGGGGTCATGGGCGGCTCGTCTCGTGCTCGTAGGGGAGGGTCAGGCGGACGGCGTACCCGTCCTCGGTCGGCCCGGCCTCCAGCGACCCGCCGGCCAGCTCGGCGCGCTCGCGCAGGCCGGTGAGGCCGTAGCCGCCGCCCGGCACCGGCTCGCGCGGTCCGTCCGGGCGGTCGCCGCGCACGTCGGTGACGGTCAGCGTGACCTCGCGCGGACCCCACGCGAGCACGATCGACGTCGTGGCACCCCGCCCGGCGTGCTTGGCGGTGTTGGTCATCGCCTCCTGGGCGGTGCGATAGACGGCGAGGCCGGCGTCGGCCGCGAGCGGGCGGGGCGTGCCGTCGACCCGCAGCGTGGCGCGCAGGCCGTGGGCGCGCCCGGCGTCGTCGACGAGGGCGGGCAGCCGCTCGGGCCCGGGCAGGGCGTCGCCGCGCAGCGCACCGATGGCGCCGCGCGCGTCGAGCAGGCCGCTGCGCGCGAGCCGGTGCGCCCGGTCGACCTCGGCCACCACGCGCGGGTCGGCGCCGGTGCGCTCGGCGAGCATCCGGGCGGCCTCCAGGGACATCACCTGGCCCGAGAGGGCGTGGGCGAGGATGTCGTGGAGCTCGCGGGCCAGCCTGCTGCGCTCGGCCAGGACGGACGCCTCGGCCTGGGCGGCGCGCGTCGCCTCGAGCTCGGCGACCAGCGCGACCGACCGGGCGTGCGCGAGGCGGGCGTTGCGGGTGGCCGCCGCGACGGCGAAGGCGAACGCCACCCCGAGCAGGTTCGTCACCAGCGAGGTCATGACCTCCTCCCGGTCGCTGACCAGGATCCCTGCGCTCAGCACCAGCAGGACCACGGCCATCGCCGGCGCGGCGTACCGGTGGCCGAAGCGGAGGCCCAACCCGGCGGCGGCGAAGTAGGCGAACAGGAAGCCCGCCGAGGTGGGGGCCAGCCCGTTGAGCACGCCGCCGCAGCAGCCGATGAGGGTCAGCAGCGCGACCTCGACGAGGGGCGACCGCGGGGTCGCCAGCAGCTCGACGAGCCAGAGGGCCAGGCCGGCCAGGAGGAACGCCGTCGGCAGCGGTCCGTCGAGGTCGCGCACCGTGCCCGCGACCACCACGACGGCGGACACCAGGCCGAGGGCGCGCACGCCGCGGCGCCACCGCCGCTCGTCGGGCAGTGGCACCGGGGCCAGGTCGTCGGTCGTCATCGGCGTCAACCTAGTGGTCACCGTGCGCGGGCGCCGACCGGAACCGCAGCGACCTCGCGGCCGAGGTGGGCCAGCAGCTGCCGGTGCGCGGGCGCGCCGGGGTCGGCGTCCACCTCCGGACCGAAGATGCCGGGCACCCGGAACGGGTCGGTTCCCAGCTCGCGCATCGCGCCGAGCAGCCACGCCGACTCGTCCTGGTCGACCAGGTCCTCCCGGCCGACCGCGACCGCGAGGTCGAGCCCGTGGACGAGCACCTCGGTCAGGTGGACGAGCAGGGCCATCGCGGCCGGGACCTCGCCGAGCACGAGCGTGAAGCTGCCGGCGAGGGCGTCGGGTCGTCGCCAGGCCGCCGCGTCGACGCGGGCGGCGTCGCCGTAGGACGCCCTCGGGTCGGCCCCGAGCCAGTCGTGCCCGTCGTGGTCGTCGCTCACGGCGGTGCCGTCGAGCTGGGCGGTGAAGATCCGCAGGCCGCCCACGAGGTGGTTGGCCTCGTCCCGGACGGTCCAGCCCGCGCAGGGGGACGGCAGGTCCCACTGGTCGGGGCCGATCGAGGCGACGATGCGGTCGGTGCTGCGCAGGGCGCGGTCGAGGTGGTCGAGCATCGGGTCGGTCACAGGGGTGTCCTTTCGGGGGCGGAGGGCGAGCAGGACGACGCCGTACGTGAGGAGGACGACGTCCTCGGCCACGAGCACGGGGATCTTGGGCAGGGCGCCGACGGAGGCGGCCAGGTCGGTGAGGGCGTGCAGCGCCATCAGTGGCACGATCGTGCCGGTCCGGACGCGGAGCGCGCCGTAGGCGAGCCCGAAGCAGAACGCACCCCAGGCCTGGGCCAGCACCAGGCCGGTGCTGTCACGGAAGAACACGTTCGCCAGGTGCGCGGTGCCGAACAGCGCCGCGCCGAGGACCACGGCACGCCGCTCGCCGAGCGGAGCCAGCAGCCGGAGGGCGAAGCCCCGCCACACCAGCTCCTCGGTGATGCCGGTGAGGACGTAGCCGACGACCAGCACGAGCAGCAGGTCGGTGCCGACGGACCGGACGCCGAGCGCCAGCGGGCTGGCCGCTACGACCAGCGGCACCACCAGGAGGCCCCGGTGGCGCCACTCGGCCGGCCGGTTGACGCCGAGCTGGCGCCAGGTGCCGACGAACGGCGCCGCCAGCAGCGCGAGGGCGAACAGTGCCTCGACGACGAGCAGGGCGCGGGTGGTGCCGTCGACGCCCGGCAGGTAGGTGCGGGTGAGCAGTCCGCCGCCGGCGGTGACGGCCAGGGCCGCCACCCAGAGCGCGAGGCCCGTCGCGAGGGCCCGCGAGCGGACGCTCACGCCGCGACCGCGGCGGGCTCGGCGGGCTCGGCCGCCTCCGCAGCTCGGACGGCGGCCAGGCTGCGTGCCCAGGTCACGAGCACCCGGGTGAGCACCATCGCCAGCGCCATGCCGACGAACGCCGCGGTCCAGGCGTCGGCGCCGGTGATCTGGTGGTGGTAGGAGAACAGGCCGATGCGCTGGGTGAACCAGTGGTCGGCGCCGTAGGCGAACAGCATCCGGCCGCCGATGACCAGGACCCAGAGGGCGGCGTACGCCGCGCCGGCGGTCATCAGCACCCGGCCGGCGCTGACGCGGACCCGGACCAGGAGGCCGGCGACCACGCCGAGCAGCGTGCCGGCGGCGACGCCGACGAGCTCGAGGCGCAGGTCGTTGCCGGCGGTGGGCGGGTCGTTGAGGAACACCCCCGCGGCGACCGCGACCAGGACGACCGGGAGCAGGAGCCGGCGCCGGGTGACCTCGTGGGTGCCGACGTTCGAGATCAGGATGTAGGCGAGCAGGGACAGGTTCAGGGCGTACTGGGCGGCGGACATCTCTTCCTCTCCGCAACGGGCCACGGTGACCGTTGCTGACGAGGAAGAACCTAGGAATCCACGGGGGTCCGGGCCGTCGGCTCCCGGGTGGATCCGGCGATCTCCACCCCAGGGTGGAGACGGTGAGGAACGGGGCGGCGACCGGTCAGGTGACGACGCGGATCTCGCTGCCGAGCCGGGCGCCCCGGAGCAGCTCGAGATCGTCGCCGGACCAGAACTTGCCGGGGTCGTAGTAGTTGGTCGGTCGCTCGCCGTCCAGCAGCCCCATCTCCTGGTAGGTCGCGGCCACGACCTCGGCGCAGTAGGTGAGCTCGATGGACGCGGGCCGCCGGACGCGGCCGCGGGCCCAGCGGCCGACCAGCTTGGCGGTCGCCGGGAACGGCGTGCCGTCGTACCGCGCGATCGTGCGGAGGACCGCGTCCTCCATCTCCCGGGTGACCGGCAGGTCGAGCTGGCGCAGCCAGGCCTGCTGCTCGTAGCGGCCCGTCCACTGCTCGACCGCGGCGCGCAGGTCGTGGAGCTGGACCCCGCGGTGGTGGCTGTTGGTCCACACGTCCATCAGCCCTTTGCCGAGCTCCGCGTGCCACATCAGCGGCGGCAGGTCGTCGAGGACGACCGCCATGCCGACGTGGTTGACCGGCGCGTTGGTCAGCACCCGGATAGCGTGGTCCGCGGCCGAGTGGCCGCGGAAGAGCCAGAGGTCGCCGGTGCGGGTCAGGTCGACCGCGGCGTCGAGGGTGAGCTGACTGTCGGTCATCACGTTCCTGGGAGGTCTCGTGAAGCTGTGGAAGTGGCTCGGGCTGGCCGGGCTGGCGGGGGTGGCCGCCACGGGCGCCATCATCGCGCGTGACCAGCGCCAACGCGCACAGCTCACGCCGGAGCAGGTGCGCGACCGGCTGCGCGACCGGTTCGACGAGTCCGGCTGACGGGGCTCTCGACCTGCGCAGGTCCCTCCAAGCCGGCTCCCAGTGCGCTCCAAGCGGGCGCGCGCACGATGGGCGTGCCCGCCAGGGAGGCGGGCTCCGACCCAGAGTAGGAACCCAGAGAGGGACCGACATGACCGCGAAGCTGATCCAGCGCAAGAACGCCTGGCGCGAGCTCTCCCGCCAGGACAAGCAGCAGCGCCTCCAGGCGATGCGCGCCCAGCACCAGAGGCAGGTGGAGTTCGAGATCCTGCGGCTGCAGGGCGTGCGGTGACCTGCCGGTGCGACCGCCCCCGAGTTGATCGGGGCAGGGTGGTCAGGACACCGTGGAGGGGACGTGACTCTCATCGTGCGCTCCCTCCTCGGTGCCCTGCTCGCCCTCGTGGTCGGCACGGTCGCCTGGGCCAGCGAACCCACGGCGCCGGAGGCGCGGCCTGACCCGTCGCCCGTGCTGGTGGTCTCGTCACCGACCGACCCGGCGCGGCAGCTGCTCGCCGTACCTGCGATCGCGGCCTCTGCCTCCGCCTCGTCCTCCTCGCCCGACGACGAGGTGGTGGTGCACCCCGACGACCTCCGCCAGCCCTGGTGGGGGACCGGCGCGGCCCTCACCGACTCGTCGGTGCAGCTGCTCGCCCACCGGCCCGACCTGGTGCGCGACCTCTACGACGCACACCAGCCGGGTGGCGCCCGGCTGAACCTGCTGCGGCTGCCGCTGTCGGCCACCGACTTCTCTCCGCGCCTCTGGACCTGGCGGCTCGACGGCACCACCGCCCGCCCGGTCCGCGCCGAGCGCGCCGCCGTGGCGTTGGCTCGCGCGATCCGCGCCCAGCGGCCGGGCCTGCGGGTCGTCGGTGCTCCCTGGTCGGCGCCGGCGTCGATGAAGACCAGCGGCACGGTCCGTGGAGGCGCGCTGTCCGACAGCGCGCTCGGGGCGTACGCCGACCTGCTGGTCGGCCAGGTGCGCTGGCTCGCGAGCCACGGGCTGCCGCTCTGGGCGGTGACGCTGGGCAACGAGCCCGGCTACAGCTCGGACTACGCGTCGATGGCGATGTCCGACGCCCAGATGGCAGCCCTTGCCCTGCGTGTGACGCCGGCACTGGACTCCGCGGGCACCCGGCTGTGGGCGCTCGACCACAACTGGTCGGACCGCGGTCGCGTCGACGCGCTGCTGGGAGCGGCCGGCGCCGCCTTCGACGGCGCCGCCTTCCACTGCTACGGCGGCGACCCGGGTCAGATGGCGGAGCTGCCGGTCCCGCGCCTGGTGACCGAGTGCACGGGCACCACCGGCAGCGCCACCGGCACCTTCGCGTGGGACGCCCGGAACCTGGTCGCCCGTGCCGTCGCCGCCGGATCCTCCGGCCTGATGATGTGGAACCTCGCTCTCGACCCGGCGCACGGCCCCGTCGACCCCGGCTCCCTCTGGGGGTGCCGCACCTGCCGCGGGCTGCTGACCGTCGGGCCAGAAGGGGTCGTCCGCGAGCCGGAGTTCTTCACCCTCGCCCACCTGTCGCGCGCCGCCGACCCGGGCGCCCGCGTGGTCGGTGTCGACGGCCCCTCGTGGCTGAACCTCGCCGCCTTCCGCAACCGGGACGGCACCGTCGGTGTCTTCGGCCAGAACTCCACCGGCTCGACGCGCACCGTGCACTTCACGGCCGGTGCCACCTCGCTCTCCTACGAGGTCGGACCGGGGGAGATGTTCACCTTCCGCGCCCCGCTGTCGTGAGGGTCCCGACGTCCTGAGGGTCCGGCGGGACGTCATGGGCTCGGAGCGCAAGAACGCACCGAAGCCATGACGTCCCGGGCGTCAGGACGCCTGGCGCCAGCCTGCGTCACGAAGCGCCTGCTCGACCTGGGCGAAGAAGTCGTCCGCCCTCAGGCGCAGGCCGAGCAGCGGCAGCCGGAGGACCGTGTCGCCGGCGAGCGCCAGGGCGTTCTGCCGGAGGGCGTCGCCGACCACGCTGTCGGCCCACGTGTGGTGGATCCCGTCGATCTCGAGCACCAACCGGTAGTCGGCCCAGTAGAGGTCGAGGTAGTAGCGGTTCTGACGATCGCGGCGCAGCACCTGACGGTCGGGAAGCGGTAGCCCGCGCCGGCGCAGCTCTCGCGTGACGTCGAGCTCGCCGAGCGAGCGTGCGCCGTCCAGCAGCTCGTTGACCACGGAGTGGAGGAGCACCCGGCGCGCGTCCCGGCGCACACGCAGCAGCTCCTCACCGATCGCCTGCGGGGTCGTGAGCCCCTGCTGGACGGTGAGCACGAGGACGTACGTCGCCTCGCGGTCCGTGCGGGCCCACAGCGCAGCGCGCACGGCGGCCACGGCCGGACGGGTCCGCGGGATCCCGGCGCGGACGACGTCGGTCTCGGACCACCTGCGCGTCTGCCGGACGTCGAAGCGTGGATGGTGGCGGACCCGGACACCGCGGGGGACCGACACCCGGACCCGGTCCACCTCGAAGCGGACGAGGCCACCGGCCACCAGGGCCGAGGCGCCGTCCAGGCAGGCGCGTGGACCGCCGTGGATGACCGCGGCCCACTGCTCACCGGGCGGGGAGACCGAGCCGTTCCCCAGGTGCACCGCGCGGTCGCCCAGGAGCTGCCACCGGCCGGCTCGCACGTGCGCGCGGATCTGCCACCGGGTCACCCCGACCTCGTAGAGCTGCGCCCGGGAGAGCACGCCTCCCTGCCGGGCGGCCTCGCGGACCGCACGTCGCACCGGGAGCGAGTCGAGCGAGCGATGGCGTGGCATGCACGAGACCTGCCCGCCGGCCACCGCGGCACACCTGGCACCTCTGCGGCTGTGGACAACCGGGACGTCATGGGTTCGGAGCGCTAGAACGCTCCGAACCCATGACGTCCCGGCCGTCACCCGGCGGTGGCGGCGCGAACGCGGTCCGCGATCTGCTGGAGCCAGGCGCGGTAGGTGCCGCCGTGCCGATCGGCGAGGTAGTAGCCGCCGAGATCATCGATCACGAGCTTCTTCAGGTCGGATTCGGACTGCACGTGAAGCAACACATCAGCGATCTCCGTCGACAGTTGTGCTGCCAGGGCGGGCTCATCGCGCACGAAGAGATCGACGACCCCCCACACGTCGTCAGCCTCGGTGCGCCAGTCCTGATGCAAGTACGCGCCGAGGAACTGCTCGAGTGCTGGGGTCGTGGTCACGACTCTCCTGGTCATGGCTGCGGGAAGGCGGTGACGATGCGGTAACTCTGAGGCATCGACGGGTCGCGGACAAGGATCGCGCGGACACCGTTGACGTAGTCGACATGACCGTTGGGCCACGCGGTTCGGCCGGTCACCAGGTGCATGTGGCCATCGAGACGAAGTCGGCCGGCATCAGATGAGAGCCAGTCCGAGATGCGTTGACTGCGCTGCTCCAGGAATGAGGACAAGATGTGCTCGGCTCGTTCCCTGGAGGTGAAGGTCGAGGCATTCGGCAGGTCCGGCTCGTCGGCGAGTCGCGCAAGCAGCTCGCGGTCTGAGCGGTCGACGTGCTTGAGCAGCGTGTGCGATCCGGAGTGCTCGTGCGCCTGCAGCCAGCCGCGCGGGAAGCCGTACTCCCGTCCCAACCGCAAGCTCCCCCGCTCCGTCATCTCCATCCGCCGGGCGGCGGCGAGGCGCGAGAGGTAAGCGCGCGAGTCGCGGACGGTGGTGGCGATCGGGCGGAGGGTGGTGGCGGTGCCGCGGCTCAGGGCACCGAGCGACTCGAGGATGCCGCGCACCCGGGCCGAGGCGGCGGCGACCCGGGCCGCACCGGCGGCGCCGGCGGCGGGCGCGGCGCTGCCGCCGGTGAAGAAGGTGATCGCGCCGGAGACGACCGCGCCGATGCCGAGCTCCCAGGCCAGCTCCTCGAGCAGGTCGAGCATCTCGTCGCGCTTGGCGTCGACCTGCTCGGCGTACGCGTCGCAGGCGGAGCCGAGGGCGGTGAGGTGGTCGGCGAGCGCCTCGATCCGCCTGCGCAGGTCCTCGGTGGTCGCGACGGCGAGCGGGACCTCGGGGGAGACCTCGTCCTCGAGCGCCGCGACCGCCGAGGAGCAGTGCGCCGCGAGCAGGCCGACCGAGACCGCGGCCGACCGCCACGTCGCGGCGGCCGCCCGCAGCCGCCCGGTGTCGGCCGTCGGCCAGAAGACGCCCTCGAGGACGCTGAGCACGGGGTGCGCCCAGCCGGGCAGGGATGACGGCCCGGCGCCGAGCGACGTCGGCGGCAGGGCCGGTCGGACCCCGACGGCCCGGTCCGCGGGGGTCGGGGGCCCGCTGACCGTCTCGGCCCAGGCGTGGTTGTGCAGCGACGCCGCCGCGAGGTGGCCGAGCGAGGCGAGGGCGAAGGTGAGCTCGCCGACCGCCTCCACGGCGGCGGTCGCCGCCTCGTCGTACGACGACGCGAACTCGGTGGCGGTCGAGTCGTCACCGGCCATGCCGGCGTACGACGCCAGCTCCTCGGCGAGCGCGGTGCACCGGTCGGCGGCCAGGTGGTTGCCGGTGACGTACGCCTCGACCGCGCCCTGGTAGCCCGCCCCCGCGACCGCCAGCCTCACGAGACCTGCCCCCACATCCGGACGTTCGTGGAGGCGGCGGAGTCGTAGCGCCGGTGCGCCACGCCGGCGGCGGCGCGCATCGCGGCCAGCCCGGCGCACATCTCGCGACACCCCGCCTCCCACTCGGCCTGTGCCAGGGCCTGGGCCGTGGCCGCCCGGCCCGCCCACGACCCGTGCAGCCCGGCGACGCGCGCCGACACCTCGCCCAGCAGCGTGTCGAGCCCCTCGCCGCAGCGGCCGAGCACGTCGACGGTCGCCCGCAGCTCCTCGAGATCGACCGCGTACACCGTCAGCCCAGCCTCGCCGCGAGCTGGTCGAGCTCCAGGCCCGCCCCGGCGTCGGTCGCGCCGAGGTCGGCGTCGACCGCCCGGAGCAGACGGCCCATGGTCTCGAGCGCGCCCAGCACCTGCGCGGCCCCGGTCCGCCAGGTCTCGAAGCCCTCGGCGTACGACGTCGCGACCGTGCCCGACCAGGTGTCGAGCAGGTCGTCGACCGCCCGAGTCGCGCGGTCCCGGCCGGCTCCCAGCCGGGCCGCTGCCCGCTCCAGGTCGGTCACGGTCGCGCGGAACGCGGCGTGGTCAGCGGTGATCTCCTCCATGCCCCGACGATGCCCGCTGCCGGTCCGGCGCGACACCGGCCGATCGCGATCTGTGGAGAACTCACCAGAGGCCGGTCACGGGTCCCACCCAGAAGACCGTCACGAGCCCGATCGTGTTGCTGGTCCCGTGCGCGACGACCGCGGACCAGACGCTGCCGGTGCGCAGCCGCAGCACGGCGAAGAAGACCGCGTCCAGAGCGCTGAGCAGCACGCCGACCAGGCCCTGCTCGGTGTGGATCAGGCCGAACAGCGCCGACGAGACGACGACGCCGGTCACCACCGCGACGGTGCCGCTGCCGACCACCTCCGTCGTGCGGGTCAGCAGGTAGCCGCGGAAGGCGGTCTCCTCGACGAGGGCGCCGAGCGTCCAGGACGCGGCGAGCAGCAGGAGGAGCAGGCCGAGGTCGCCCTCGAGGTCGTTGAAGGCGGAGAGGTCCTGCTCGGTCCCGGTGACGCGGTTCAGCGTCGGCATCACGATCGCGAACTGCACGAGCGTCCACGCCAGGGTGAGCACGACGACGATGCCGGTCGTGCGCCAGGGACGCGCGAGCCGGTGGAACCCCAGGGTCGCCGGTCGCTCCCGGCGGACGGCGAGCGACAACCCCGCCAGCAGCACGAGGACGGCGGACGGGATCGCCAGGTCCAGCAGCACGACGGCCGCGGCCAGCACGACCTCGAACGCCGCCAGCACGCGCGCTCGGTTCGCCGGGAGTCCCACGCCCCCAGCCTTCGCCAACGGCGCGGCCGGGGGCAGGGGACAAGGTCCCGGGTCGGCTACGGCAGCGGGTCGACCTCGTCGTACCCGCCGACCCCGGCAGCCAGCAGGCCGAGGTGGTGGTGGCCGTCGCCGAGCAGGTGGTCGAGCGCGGTGAGCCGGCTGGTGTAGCTGCCGATGGAGTACTCCGCGGTCATGCCGATGCCGCCGTGAAGCTGGATCGCCTCCTGGCCGATGTGGCGCCCGGCGCGACTGACCTGCAGCGCGGCGCGCGAGGCGGCCACCGAGGCCTCCTCCCCGGAGCCGTCCGCGAGCACCATCGTCGCCCAGAGCGCGAGGCTGCGCGCCAGCTCGAGCGAGACGTACATGTCGGCCGCGCGGAAGTTCAGCGCCTGGAAGGTGTTGAGCGTGACGCCGAACTGCTTCCTGCTCTTCAGGTACGCCGACGTCTGCTCGAGCGCAACCTCCATCAGCCCGATCGCCTCGTTGCAGGCGGTGATCCGCGCGATGTCGAGGACCCGCGCCACGATGCCGGTGGCGTCACCGCCCGCGCCCAACGGCGTGGCCGCGGTGCCGTCGAAGGTCACCCGGGCCGCGCGCCCGCCGTCGTGGGTGGCGTAGCCGTCGCGGGCGACGCCGTCGAGGTCGGTGACCACGAAGAGGCCGGTGCCGCCGTCGGGGAGCGCGGCGGTCACGACCAGCGCGTCGGCGCGGGCGCCCTGGACCACCGGCTCCTTGACGCCGTCGAGCGTCCAGCTGTCGCCGGAGGAGGTGGCGCGCACCGACTCCGCGGTCGGCTGCCAGCGCGAGCCCGGCTCGGCGTGGGCGACCGCGAGCAGCAGCTCGCCCGAGGACAGCCCGCCGAGCAGCTCGGTCTTCTGCTCGTCGGTGCCGGCCGCGGCGACCAGGCCGCCCGCCAGCACCACGGAGGTCAGGAACGGCTCGGGCGCGAGGACCCGGCCCAGCTCCTGGGCGACGATCCCGACCTCGATCGCACCGGCGCCCATGCCGCCGTACTGTTCCTCGAACGGCAGGCCCAGCACGCCCATCTCGGCCAGCTGGGTCCAGACCTTCTCGCTGAACCCGGGGTCCTCGGCGACGGCCTGCCGCCGGTTCTCGAAGTCGGAGTAGGCCTTGCCGACCAGGCCGCGCACGGCCTCGCGCAGCGCCTGCTGCTCCTCGTCGTAGGTGAAGTCCATGACGCTCTCCTCAGAGTCCCAGGATCGTGCGGGCGATGATCTGGCGCTGCACCTCGTTGGAGCCGCCGTAGATCGAGGCCTTGCGGAAGTTGAGGTAGACCGGCGTCGAGCGCCGGGTCCACCAGGGCAGGTCGGTGGTGGCGTCGTCACCGGCGCCGCTGGCCAGCGAGGCCGGGCCGGCGAGGTCGACGACCAGCTCGGTGACCGCCTGCTGCAGCTCGGTGCCCTTGAGCTTGAGCACCGAGGAGGCCGGGTGCGGCTTGCCGTCGGCGGAGTGCGCGACGACGCGCAGCGCGGTGAGCTCCAGCGCGAGCAGCTCGTTCTCGAGCTCGACGAAGCGCGAGGCCACCAGCGGGTCGTCCAGCATCGGGCCGGCCCACTCCTTGGCCTGGGCGAGGGTCCGCTTGGTGGCGCCCACCGGGGCGACGCCGACGCGCTCGTTGCCGAGCAGGAACTTGGCGTAGTCCCAGGCGCGGTTCTCCTCGCCGACCAGGTTCTCGGCGGGCACGCGGACGTCGGTGAACCAGACCTCGTTGACCTCGTGGCCACCGTCGATCAGCTCGATCGGGCGCACCTCGACGCCCGGCGACGTCATGTCGATCAGCAGCATCGAGATGCCGGCCTGCTTCTTGGCCTCGGGGTCGGTGCGGACGAGGTTGAAGATCCAGTCGCCGTACTGGCCGAGCGTGGTCCAGGTCTTCTGCCCGTTCACGACGTACTCGTCGCCGTCGCGGACCGCCCGGCACTTCAGCGAGGCGAGGTCGGAGCCGGCGTCGGGCTCGGAGAAGCCCTGCGACCACCAGATGTCGAGGTTCGCGGTCGGCGGCAGGAACCTCTCCTTCATCTCCTGCGACCCGAACTGCGCGATCACCGGCCCGATCATCGAGGCGTTGAAGGCCAGCGGCACCGGCACGTAGGCCCGCTGCATCTCCTCGTGCCAGATGTGGCGCCGCAGCGGCGACCAGTCCTGGCCGCCCCACTCCGTGGGCCAGTTCGGCACGGCGATGCCGGCCGCGTTCATGATCTGCATGCTCTCGACGATGTGCTCCTTGGTGAGCTCTCGCCGGTCGCGCACCGCGTCCCGGATCTCCTGCGGGATCTTCGTGGTGAAGAACTCCCGCATCTCGTCGCGGAACTCGGCGTCCTCCGCCGACAGCGCCAGCTGCATCGGGCCTCCCTGGTTCGGTTGGCGCCCACGTTACTGGCAAGTACGCGGGTCCGCGGCGGTGGTCGGCCGACGCTCGACATGCGGGGCTCGACATACTGGGCTCGATGCGACGGGTGGAGATCGACTGGCTCAAGGCGATCGGCGGCGCCCTGGCCGCGGTCGTGTCGGCGTTCCTGCTCTCGACGCTGGGTGCTGCCGGCACCATCATCGGGGCGGCGATCGGGAGCCTGGTGGTGACGGTCGGGAGTGCGCTGTTCACCCAGGGCCTGGCGACGAGCAAGGAGACGCTGGCCAAGGCGCAGGCCAGTGCCGCCCAGAAGGTGGGGATCGCCGAGGCGGAGGTGCGCCGCGCGGGTCGTGTGGAGGACACCACGGCCCGGGAGAGCCACCTGGAGCACGCCGAGGAGCGGCTCGCCGAGGCCAACCGGGAGCTCGACGAGGCCGCGGTCGCGGCCGGCGCCGCCGGGGCCGGACCCGGCTGGCGGGAGCGGCTCGCCACCCTGCCGTGGAAGCACATCGCCTGGGTCAGCGGGGGGCTCTTCGTCGCGGCGATCGTCGCCATCACCGCCTTCGAGCTGGTCGCCGGCCGGTCGGTGTCGTCGATCACCGGCGGCTCCGGCGACGGCGGCACCACGATCGGGCACGTGCGCGGTGGCTCGGGTGACGGCAAGGACCAGCAGCAGGAGCCCAGCAAGACGCCGAGCCCGAGCGGCTCCGAGCCCAGCGACGGGCCCAGCGACGAGCCGACCGAGGGCACCACGCAGGAGCCGACGGACGTGCCGACCGAGACCGCCACCCCCACCGAGACCTCGAGCCCCACCGAGAGCCCCACGCAGAGCCCCTCCGGCACTCCCCAGTGACGCTGCAAGACCCACCGGGAGCGCCTCCCCGAGACGGCCGCGTCGGCTCCGTACAGTGCAGGAGTGCGACGCTTCATCCCTTCCCCCGCCCTCGTGGTGGCGTCCCTGGCCCTGGTCCTCGCGGCCGGTGGCGCCGGCTACGCCGCGGGCCAGGTCGGCACCCGTGACATCGCCAAGGACGCCATCGTCAGCTCCAAGGTCAAGGACGGCTCGCTCCAGCCCGCTGACCTCGGGCCCGCGGTCGCCCGGACGCTCCAGGTGCGCGCGTACGCCAGCGTCGTCGTGAGCCCGGCCTACGCGCTCGACACCACCCGGACCAAGGGGGTCGCGACCGTGACCCGGCCCGACACCGGCGTCTACTGCCTGACCCTGAGCGACGACAAGCTCGACGTGGCGACGACGGCGCCGGTCGTCTCGGTCGACTGGGACAACTCGTCGGGCACCAACCTGGCGGCGTACCTCTCCAAGTCGGCGTTCGAGTGCCCCGAGGGCACCGACCTCGGCGTGCGGACGTTCTCCTTCCGGGCCGGCAAGCCCTTCCGTCCGGCGAACACGGTGGCGTTCACGCTCCTCGTGCCCTGAGCGCGACCTGACCGTGTCCGCGCCCCGCCTGCTCGACACGCGGAGCCCGCGCGACCCCGCGGCCGCCGTCCTCGTGCTCCACGGCGGCGCCAGCCGGCCGGGCCGGCCCGAGGTCAGCCCCGCCCAGCTCTCGGTGCTGCGGATGGTGCCGATCGCGTCGCGGCTCGCCCGCGCCGGCCGGGGTCGGCTCGCCGTCCACCGGCTGCTGAACTCCAGCCGCGGCTGGGACAGCGCCCACACCCCGGTCGACGACGTCCGGTGGGCGCTCGGCCGCGTCCGGGAGCGGTACGGCGACCTGCCCGTCGCCCTGGTCGGCCACTCGCTCGGGGGGCGGGCGGCGCTGCTCGCCGGCGGCGCGGACGGGGTGCGCAACGTGGTCGCGCTGAACCCGTGGGTCTACCCCGACGACGACGCGGACCTGACCGGTCGCCGGGTGCTGGTCGTGCACGGCACCGAGGACCGCGTCGCCTCGCTGCAGCGGGCCCGCGCGGTGGTGGCGAACCTGCGCCGCCGTGCCGACGTCGAGCTGCGCGAGGTCCCCGGCGGCAAGCACGCGATGCTGCGGCACGGCCGCGTCTTCGAGACGGCGGCGACGACGTTCGTCGTGCAGACGCTCCTCACCTGAGCCGATCACCTGAGCCGGTCGCCTGAGCCGGTCGCCTGAGCCGGTCGCCTGAGCCGATCCAGGGCGGGGTTAGCGTGGAGCGCATGGCTCCGCTGGTGGTGATGGGCGTCTCGGGCTCCGGCAAGTCGACGGTCGGGGCGGCGCTCGCGCAGCGTCTGCGGGTGCCGTTCGCGGACGCCGACGACCTGCACCCGCCAGCGAACGTGGCGAAGATGGCCGCCGGACAGCCGCTCGACGACGATGACCGCCACCCCTGGCTGGAGGTGGTGGGCGCCTGGCTCGGCGCGCACCCCGAGGGCGGGGTGATGAGCTGCTCGGCGCTCAAGCGGTCCTACCGCGACCAGCTGCGCCGGCACGCGCCGCAGCTGCGGTTCCTGCTCCTCGACGGCTCAGAAGAGGTGATCGCGCGCCGGCAGGCCGCGCGACCCGGGCACTTCATGCCGGCCTCGCTGCTGCGCTCGCAGTTCGACACCCTCGAGCCGCTCGAGCCCGACGAGGACGGGGTCGTCCTCGGCGTCGACCAGGGTGTCGACCAGATCGTGCAGGGGTACGTGGACCTCACCGGCCCCTGACCCGGGGCCTACCCGGGCACGCCCGGACCGGACCTGGACTCTGACTCGGAGGAGACCCATGGACGTCGTCGACCCGGTGGCAGCCGGGTGGCAGCTGATGACGGCGGCGCTGGTGGCGATCGCGCTGCTCGTCGTCCTGATCACCGTCGTGAAGCTGCACCCGTTCCTGGCCCTGATCATCGGCGGGCTCACCGTCGGGATCCTGGCCGGGCAGAACCTCAACGACGTGCTGGCGTCGTTCACGACCGGCTTCGGCACCACCGCTGCCGGCGTCGGCTCGCTGATCGCGCTCGGCGCGATGTTCGCCAAGCTGCTCGCCGACTCCGGCGGAGCCGACCAGATCGTCGACACGATCGTCGGCCGCGCCTCGGCACGGGCACTGCCCTGGGCGATGGCCCTGGTCGGCGCGCTCATCGGGCTGCCGATGTTCTTCGAGATCGGGCTGGTGCTGCTGATGCCGGTGATCTACCTGGTCGCGCGGCGCGCCCGCGTGTCGCTGGTCGCGGTCGGGATCCCGGCACTGGCGGGCCTCTCGGCGATGCACGGCTTCGTGCCGCCGCACCCCGGCCCGGTCATCGCCATCCAGAACCTGCACGCCGACCTCGGCGTCACCCTGGGTCTGGGCATCCTCGTCGCCATCCCCACGATCATCGTCGCCGGGCCGCTCTGGGGCGCCCTGGCCGGACGGTGGGTGGTCGTCGAACCGCCGAGCACCTGGCAGCGGGAGGAGCGCGTGGACGAGCGGCGCCCGTCGTTCGCCATCACCCTCGCGACCGTGCTGCTGCCGGTGGTGCTGATGCTCGGCAAGGCGGTGCTCGACATCGTCATCGACGACCCCGACAACACCCTGCAGCAGGTCGGCGACGTCATCGGCAACCCGTTCGTCGCGCTGCTCATCGCGGTGCTGGTGGCGATGCTGACCTTCGGCGTCGGCACCGGGATGGACCGGGGCCGGATCTCGAGCACCGTCGCCGACGCGCTCCCACCGATCGCCGGGATCCTCCTCATCGTGGCCGCCGGCGGCGGCTTCAAGCAGGTGCTCGTCGACACCGGGATCGGCACCCTCCTGGCCGACTGGGCCAAGGACGCCAACGTCTCCGTGCTGCTCCTGGCCTGGCTGCTCGCCGTGGTCATCCGCCTCGCGACCGGCTCCGCGACCGTCGCCACCATCACCGCGAGCTCGCTGATGGTCTCCCTGGTCGCGGGGATGTCGACCGGGGAGACGTCCCTGGTCGTGCTCGCGGTCGGCGCCGGCTCGCTGTTCTTCTCCCACGTCAACGACGCGGGCTTCTGGCTGGTCAAGGAGTACTTCGGCATGACCGTCGGGCAGACCGTCAAGACCTGGTCGCTGATGGAGACCGTGCTCTCCGTGACCGGACTCGTCGTCGTTCTGCTTCTCGGGGTGGTCATCTAGCACTACCGTGCTCCCCGTGAGCACCCCGCAGTGGGCACGCGACAAGGACCGCGACGCCGCGATCAAGCTGGTCGAGGCGGCCTGGGCCAACGGCCAGATCGTCGAGGCCGACCGCGACAAGCGGGTCGAGGAGCTCCGGCGCGCGGAGACGCTGACCGAGGTCCAGATGCTCACCCACGACCTGCAGCCACCGCTCGCCGGGACACCGGCGCCGGGCACGGGCGCCGCGGCTGCACCCTTCGTGGTTCCGGCGTCGTGGCCGGTCACCGGCTCCGAGCCCGCCGCGTCCGGTCCTGCGGCGTCCGGCCCGGGGGAGGGGCCCGACAACGTCGACCCCGACCTGCAGCACGAGCTGCAGCGGGTCGTGGACCAGCTCCAGGGGGCCGTGGCGAGCGGGTCCACGACCCACACCGTCCACTACGGCCCGCCCGTCGGCTCGAGCGGTCACCACCCCGCTGCATCGACGAAGAAGGTCTCGAAGGCGGTCTTCCTGGTCCCGCTCATCATCGTCGCGGTCGTGGCGGTCGGCATCGTCGGCGGGATCGCCGCGCTGGTGAACGCGATCAGCGACGGGGTCTCGAACAGCGGCGGCATCTTCTCCGACGAACCGGTCGACGTGCTGAGCGTCGAGGGATACGGCGACCTCGTCGACGCCGTCCGCGAGGAGAGCGGGTCGACGACGGCGTTCTCGGCCGTCCTCTACCCGACCTACGCCGTGGTCGAGCTCCCCGTCGACACGACGACGCAGCACGAGGACTACTGGTACTGGGACGGCCACGACCTGACCTCGAACGACGTCAAGAGCAACGCCTCCTACGAGCGGACCGACCTGGCGGACATCGACCCGCAGGTCGTGGTCGACACGGTGCGCAAGGTCCGCGCCAAGATGAGCGACGAGTCGTCGTGGTACGCGATCGTGCGGGCGCCCGACGACTCCGGTGCCGTCATCTGGGCCTACGCCTCCAACGAGTACGGCGACTCGGTCTACGTCGGCGCCAAGGCCGACGGGACGATCACCTACGACTCGACCAAGCACTGATCCTCACGCCGGAAGGCCGGGCCGACCGAGCGTCGGACGTCGTCTGTCACCGGGACGTCATCAGGAACGAGTAACCGTCGGCAGAGTAACCGTCGGCACGATGCTGATGACCTCCCGCGTCCGACGGGTCAGGGGCTCGCGCCGATCGCCGGACACGTCGCGTTCTACGCAGGCGTGGTCGACGTGCGGCGCTACGCCTCCTGACCGCCGCGGCCCAGCTCGTAGAGGTAGCGGCTGGTCGGCACCAGGTCCAGGTCGCGGTCGGCGCCGATGCGGGACACGCTCGCCATCAGCTCGGTGATCCGCCGGCCCAGCTCGGCGTCGTCGCCGCCGCTGCCGTAGAACGCGTGCATGTCGGTGATCCCGGCGCTCGGGAACAGCTCCTCCACGACCGCGTCGACCGCAGGTGCGCCCTCGGTGACCGCGGCGGTGACGACGTTCTGCACGTAGCCGGAGGTGGCCTGGGTCCGGATCGCGATCGGCGTGTGCTCGACCATCCAGCGGCGCAGCCACTCCTCGCGGGGCAGCTCGGCAGGACGCCGCAGGACCGCGACGTTCGCCAGGGCGTCGGCCCGGCCGCCGTCCCACACCTCCGGCGGGTCGAGGCGGCGACGCTCGTCCACGGCGTACCCGTGGACGAGCTCGGCCACCTGGCGCAGGGCCGCGGCGACCGCTGACGGGTCACCGTCCCAGGTGCTGACCACCGCCGCGACCGGCGGGTCGAGGTGCGGGATCCGCATCGCGGCGGCGACCGGCTCGTCGTCGACGTTGACCTGCAGCCTCCCGACGCCGGCCGCCCGCAGCTCGGCGTGGAGGCCCGGGTCGTGGAGGGAGCCGGTCGGTCCCCGGAGCAGGTAGACGTGCTTGTCGACGGCGTCGGTCACGCGCCGACCGTAGCCGTCACGCGGTGCGGCCGAGGCCGATCTCGTCCAGGGGGAGCGGTACGACGTCGGCGTCGGTCGCCAGGTGCACCACCTCGACCCCCACCCCGGCGACCCGACCGGCGTCGTAGAGGAAGGCCGCCCAGGCGCGGTCGGTGTGGTCCGCTGTCCCGGTCCCGGGGCGCGAGCGCAGGAAGGCGTAGGCGTGCCCAGGGTCGTCCTGGTCGAGGAGCCGCAGCACCTCGGCGAAGCTCTCGGTGAGGTCGGGCTCGGGCGGGCCCTCGACCTCGGCGATCTCGACGACCTGCGGCACGACGGCGCGGTCGGGCTGGATGCGGAGCATCCACACGCTCGACCCGCCGAACCCGAGCGGCTCCATCAGCTGGCGCCAGACGGCGAGCAGGTCGGACTGGGTGTGGACCGGTGGGAGTGATGTCATGTCCGACCTGTTCCCCGTCGCGACGGGTCGCCGGCGGTCGTCCACAGGGCCGTTCTGCCCGGGCGACCAGGGGTGCGGGTCAGAGCACCGAGCGGTAGACCTCGACCGTCCGCTCGGCGATCGCGTCCCAGGAGAACGACGAGATCGCCCGGTCGCGGCCGGCGCGCCCCATCTGCGCCGCGCGGTCGGGGTCGGAGACCACCGCGGTCAGGGCGGCGGCGAAGTCGGCGACGTAGCGGTCCGGGTCGAGCGGGGTGCCGGTGCCGTCGGTGGCCTGCTCGATCGGCACCAGGAGCCCGGTCGTGCCGTCGACGACGACCTCGGGGATGCCGCCGGTCGCGGTGGCGACGACGGCCGTCTCGCAGGCCATCGCCTCGAGGTTGACGATGCCGAGCGGCTCGTAGATCGAGGGGCACGCGAACGCCGTAGCGGCCGTGAGGAGCGCGACGACGTCGGGTCGCGGCAGCATCTCCGGGATCCAGACGACCCCGGACCGGGAGGACCGCAGGCCCGCGACCAGCTCCTCGACCTCGGCCATGATCTCCGGGGTGTCGGGGGCGCCGGCGCACAGGACGATCTGGACGTCGGCGGGCAGGGAAGCGCACGCGCGCAGGAAGAGCGGCAGGCCCTTCTGCCGGGTGATCCGCCCGACGAAGACGACCGACGGCCGGTCGGGGTCGACCCCCAGCTCGCGCACGCGCGCCGGGTCGACCCGGGGCGACCAGTCCGCGGTGTCGATGCCGTTGTGGACCACGTGCACCCGGGCCGGGTCGATCGCGGGGTACGACGCGAGCACGTCGTCGCGCATCGCCGCCGACACCGCGATCACCGCGGCCGCCGCCTCGTACGACGTCCGCTCCACCCACGAGGAGATCGCGTAGCCGCCGCCGAGCTGCTCGGCCTTCCACGGCCGCAGCGGCTCGAGCGAGTGCGCGCTGACGACGTGCGGGACGTCGTACAGCAGCGCGGACAGGTGCCCGGCCATGTTGGCGTACCACGTGTGGGAGTGGACCAGCTCGGTCCCGGCGCAGCCGGCGGCGATCGCCAGGTCGACCCCGAGGGTGCGCAGCGCCGCGTTGGCGCCGGACAGCTCGGCGAGGTCGGCGTACGACGACGTGAGGCCCTCCTCCCCGGGTTGCTCGGGACGAGGTGCGCCGAACGCGTGCACGTGGGCCTCGACGTCGTCACGGGCGCGCAGCGCCCGGACCAGCTCGGCCACGTGCACGCCGGCGCCGCCGTAGACCTCGGGTGGGTACTCGCGGGACAGCACGTCGACTCGCACAGCCCGAACCTACCCGCGGATGAGTAGGTTGGTCCCATGGCCCTCAGCTCCCGCCGGAAGGTGCTCGCGATCGTCCTGGCCGGAGGGGAGGGCAAGAGACTCATGCCGCTGACCGCCGACCGGGCCAAGCCGGCGGTGCCGTTCGCGGGGATCTACCGCCTGATCGACTTCGCGCTCTCCAACGTCGTCAACTCCGGCTACCTGCAGGTCGTCGTGCTGACGCAGTACAAGTCGCACAGCCTGGACCGGCACGTCACCCAGACCTGGCGGATGTCGACGATGCTCGGCAACTACGTCACCCCGGTGCCGGCGCAGCAGCGGGTCGGCAAGCACTGGTACCTCGGCAGCGCCGACGCGATCTACCAGTCATTGAACCTGCTGCGCGACGAGAAGCCCGACATCGTGGTCGTCGTGGGCGCCGACCACGTCTACCGCATGGACTTCCACCAGATGGTCAAGTCGCACATCGCCAGCGGCGCCGCCTGCACCGTGGCCGCGATCCGGCAGCCGATCGGGCTCGCGGACCAGTTCGGCGTGATCGACGTGCACCCCGACGACCCGGCCCGGATCCGCGACTTCCTCGAGAAGCCGGCCGACCCGGTCGGCCTGCCGGACAGCCCGGGGGAGGTGCTCGCGTCGATGGGCAACTACGTCTTCGACGCCGACGCGCTCGTCGAGGCCGTCACCCGCGACGCCACCGAGATCGGGTCGAAGCACGACATGGGCGGAGACATCGTGCCGTCGTTCGTGCGCCGCCAGCAGGCCGGCGTCTACGACTTCAAGGACAACGACGTCGCCGGCTCCACCGAGCGCGACCGCGACTACTGGCGCGACGTCGGGACGCTCGGGTCCTACTACGCGGCCCACATGGACGTCGTGTCGCCGCTGCCGGTCTTCAACCTCTACAACTTCTCGTGGCCGATCTTCACCTCCTACGGCCCGCAGCCGCCGGTCAAGCTGGTGCAGGGCGGAGCGGGCCAGGTCCCCAGCGCCGACGAGGCCGTGCTCTCGCCGGGGGTCGTCGTCACCGGCGGCCAGGTACGCCGCTCGGTGCTGTCGCCGGCCGTACGCGTCGACGCCGGCGCGGAGGTGACCGGCTCGGTGCTGATGAACGGCGTGCGTGTGGGTGCCGGCGCGGTCGTCCGCAACGCGATCATCGACAAGAACGTCGTGGTGCCACCGGGCGCCGAGGTCGGCGTCGACCACGCAGCCGACCTCGCCCGGGGGTTCGTCGTCGAGGACGGGCTGACCGTCCTGGGGAAGGATCAGCACTTCCCCGTCTGACGCGGATCCCGCGGATCCCGCGGATCCCGCGGATCCCTGCCGATTCCTGGGGATTCCTGGGATTTCCTCGCGCGAGACGGTTGCCGTCCGGGTGGCGGAGGCGCATCCTCGATGCAGGAGGCACCAGATGAGGACATCCACCCTTCCCGACGGCCTGCCGATCCTGTCGCGTGGGCGCCACCGCAACCCCAAGCGCGGGGCCTGCTTCATGGAGCTCGCCTCGGTCCTCGCGGGCGAACGCTGGAGCGACCATCCCTCCTGCACCCATCCGCTGCTCGCGCAGCTCGCGCGGCAGGTCAACGACGCGATCTCCGACGAGGGGCGCCGGCTGCTGCCGCCGCTGATCCCGTCGGTCGTCGGGCTCGTCGGCGACGAGGACACCCCCGTCCGGCTGTCGGTCGCGGTGGCCTCGCGCCAGCTGCTCGACCAGCCGGAGGCGACGCAGCGGGTCCTGGCCGCCGGTCTGGCGCGCGCGGTCGAGATCTGCGGCGACGATCCTGCGCTGGCCGACCAGCGCCACCAGGCACGCTCGGCCCTCGACCTCGTCCCGGGCGCGGTCGCGTGGGTCGACCGGCTCGAGGTGCGCGGCCGGATCAACCGCAAGGCGTACGCCGAGCGGTGCGCGCCGACGATGGTGCGCTGCAGCATCGAGGGCGTCATGAACGCCGGCGGTCCCGAGGCGGACGCGCGCCTGCGCGACCTGCTCGGGGTCGGCATCGACGCCGTGAAGGCCGCTACGTCACTCCCGCAGCCCGAGCCGCCGCGCCGTACGCCTCCGCAAGCGTCGCCGTGGTCTCGTGGGCGTTGAGCCCGCTCGGGTTCGGCACCACCCAGACCTCGGCCCCGGCGAGCGCCTCCGGCTGACGACCCGCCACCGCCTTCGGCTGCGCGAAGGCGGTGCGGTACGCCGTGATGCCGGCGACCGCGACCACGCGCGGTCGGGTGCGGCGCACCGTCTCCACCAGCTCGAGCCCGCCGGCCCGCAGCTCCTCGGGGGTGAGCTCGCTGGCGCGGGCGGTCGCCCGGCGCACCAGGTTGGTGATCCCGACGCCGCGGGCGCGCAGCCGGTCACGGTCCTCGTCGGTCATGCCCGCTGACGGGCTGATCGGCTCGGTGATGATGCCGGCGAGGAGCAGCGCGGGGTAGAACCGGTTCGCCGGGTGGGCGAAGTGGGTCTGGGTGGCCGCGGTCCACAGGCCGGGGTTGATGCCGACGAACAGCAGCCGGAGATCGGGGCCGATCAGGTCGGGCACCTCGCGGCCGCGGTACGACTCGAGCTCGGCGCGGGTGAAGCGGGGCACCCGCGAAGCCTGCCACTGATCCGATGCCGAGTCGGCGCATCTTGTACGTCAGGGGAGCCCGAGTCGGCGCATCTTGTACGCGCACGACGGTCGAGTCGGCGCGTCGTGTACGCGCGCCCGAGGAAACCTGCGGCCGAGGACGACGGAACCCGGTCGCGGCCGCTACCGTCCCATGCTCATGCGACTCCTCACGCGACCTCTCGGGGCCCTCCTGCTGCTCCTGGTCCTGGCCGTGGCCGGGTGCGGCAGCGACACCGGCAGCGACACCGGCAGCGACACCGGCAGCGACACCCCCGGGGACACCGCCAGCACCGGGTCGGGGGAGAGCCCGGGCCAGGACCCGAGCGCGGCGCCGACCGTCCCGGGCACCACGGTCACCCTGGTGTCGGCGACCAGCGGGCGCGGCGACCCGGCGGAGCGGGTGACCTTCCTGGCCAGCGACGGCGCGCTGGCGTCCTACGTGCAGCAGTTCGACAGCGGGTTCGCGGCCGACGTGACGCGCGCGGCCGAGGGTGTCGAGGTCGAGGAAGGCGAGGTGCTGGTCGCCCAGGTCGTCATGATCGGCTGCGACAAGCCCGCGGACGCCAGCGTGCGGTCGCTGGAGGACGGGGTCGCGATCGTGCCGACCCCGGTGCCGACGCCGCACATGGAGTGCGTCGCGGCGGTCACGACCGTCGGGCTCGCCGCAGTGCCGGTCAGCCTCGAGGGCGGTGGTAGGTGATCGCGACCGCGTTGGCGACCCAGCGCTGGAAGCCGTCGGACGGGGTGTTGAGCACCGCGGTCGCGCCCTTGCGGTTGCGGCCGACCATGGTCGAGGAACCGCCGCCGTCGAGGTTGACCGCCTCGTCCGCGCCGAGGTCGACCATGAGGTCGGCGAGCTCGACCATCGTGTAGCCGCGGCTGCGCTGGCTGCGCCCGTCGACGACGAGGAGCAGCACCTCGCCGGTGTCGGCGTCGACGCCGACGGCGGTGCGTGGCGCGAGGATCCGGTCGTCGACGGCGCGGATGACGCCCTCGTGGACCAGGAAGTGGTTGCCGGAGATCGCCATCTGCGGGTGCCCGGCCAGCGACCACTGCGCCCGGACCCGCGTGCCCGTCGGGAGCTGCCGGCGCAGCAGGTCGGCGCTGTCGCCTCGGCCGACGAGCAGGAACCCGGTGATCGCCCGGTCCGTCGACAGCCGCGCCCGGTTGCTGACGACGCGACCGTTCGCGACGACGACCTCGCGGACGTGCTCCTTCTGGCCCTGGGTGACGCTGTAGCCGGCCGTGCGGCCCCACCGCGGCGTGTAGATGCCGATGCCGCCGGGGGCGACGAACGGGGAGTTCAGGTTGGTCACCGGCAGCTGGGGATGGAAGAGGATGCGCGCCGTCATCGGCAGGTCGTCGATGCCCGGCTCGCCGTGCGCGTCGATGAAGAAGGCGTTGTTCCACCCGTCCTGGCGCGCGTGCAGCAGCCCGCGCTGCCGGTCCTTGCCGAGGCCGAGCGGCGCGCCCGTGTGGCCGATGTCGTAGAAGTCGCCGTTGACCCCGGCGACCGCGCGGTCGGCGGCCAGGATGTCCTTGACGGGCGCCACCCGGCGTACGGATCCCATGCTGGCGTAGTCGATCTTCAGCCCGGGCGTGTCCGGGTCGATCGTCAGCAGGTGGGCGACGATCGGCCCGCGGGCGTCGGTCTGGGTCCAGCGGGTGTACTTCACCCCGGGGGCGACCCGCCAGCTCACCCGGCCGCTCGTGCTGGTGCGCGGGTGCGCCGTGGTGCGCGGTGGCGCGATCCGGCCCGGCCGGTCGCCGGAGGAGTCCTGCGGGTGCAGGGCGCGGGGGACGTCGGGCGAGCGGCCCTGGCCGGTCTGGCCGGCGCGTCCTGCGACGGGGCCGGAGGGGTCGGTGGGGTCCCCGGCGAGGGCGGGCGCTCCAGCAGCGAGCGCGCACGCGACCAGGCCGGCCGAGAGGGTCAGGCGGGTACGCACCTCTGCAAGGCTAGGTCGCTCACCTGCCCACGACGGGGAGGTGGACGGCCGTGTCCTCCAGGACCACGGCTCCCGGAGTCCGGCTGCCCATGCCGACGAAGGTGTCGCTCACCGGGCTCGCGAGGACGTAGAGCGTCTGCCCGGCCGGGACGTCGACGGCGACGGACGGCAGGTCGACGCGGCGGTGCTCGCCGACGACCGGCGCAGTGGTGCTGAGCGGGAGCACGTTGTTCTGCACCAGGTGCGCGTCCGCGGGAGAGGTCCCGACCGCGAGGCCGTAGAACGCGCGGTTGTTGACGCCCAGCGCGGTCAGCGTGCCCGTGAGGTACGGCGTGCCCGCGACCCGGATCGGGCCCGTGGCGACGGCGTACTCCAGCGGCGCACCGCCGGTCTCGGTGGTCGCGACCGTGCCGACGTCGTACGTCGTGTCGGCCCGCACCGAGCCCACCGTGGTGCACGTGCTGTCCGGGGTGGCCAGGTGGAACCGGCCGTAGCCGCGCAGCCCCGTGTGGCGGTGCCGGAGCTGCTCGTCGAGGAACCGGACGGTGAGGTCGGTGAAGGTGCCGCCCGCCAGCCGCTCGCTGCACGGGTCGGAGTCGACGGAGACGCCGCTCGGCAGCACGGCGGGCAGGGTGTGGCCGCCGTTGTAGGCGACGAAGATGCTGTGCCGCCGGGCGCGTGGCGTGATGGCGGTGCGCCAATTCGCCAGGCCCTGCTGGAGCGGGAAGAGCGTGTCGGTGGTGCCCTGGCCGAACAGGACCGGGATGTCGAGGCGCCGCCCGTGGGCGACCTGCCACTTCGGCCCGTTGTGGGCGAAGAAGCTGACCATGTCCTCGGTGCCGGGCACCGACCCGTCCGGCCAGGACCCGGTCGCCGAGCCCTCGACGAGCGCCTTGTAGACGTTGGCGGGCAGCGCGTCGGACGGCACCGCGCCCGCGCTGAGGGCGGCCGCCCACTCGGTGCGCACGACGCCCTGCGGCGCGAGGCTGTCACCGAGGTCGTTCCAGGTGATCTCGGGGGCGAGCGCGTCCAGGACCGGGTTGCCCTTCGCGCGCATCTCCTCGAAGGCGGTGAGGAACTGGTAGCCCCCGCCGTAGCTGCCGCCGATCGCCGCCATCCGCGGGTCGCCGGGGCCGTCCTGGCGGACCCACGACAGCCGGCTGACGAGGGCCACGAGGCGGCGCACGTCGTGGCCCTCGACGGCCGGGTTCTCGACGTACGCGTGGCCACCGCTCTCGCCGAAGCCGCGCTGGTCAAACGAGATGACGGCGTACCTATGGCGCAGGAACGGCGCGAACGCCGACGGGTCGGTCTCCCGCTGGCCGCCCCAGCCGTGGCTGTGCACCACCATCGGCACCCGGTGCCGCGCCGTGGCGCCGGCCGGGCGGAAGATCGTGTAGCAGATCTCGACGGGTGCGGTCGTGCCCGGGTCGGGCACGCTGGTCAGGCAGCCGTCGGTGGTGGTCGCGAGCGGGCGGGCGGCCGACGCCGACGCAGGGCTCGCAGCGGGAAGGCTCGTCGCGGGGGCGGCCAGCGAGGCGGCGAGCAGCGCGGTGGCGATCAGGGTCTTCATGGTGTCGTGTCAACGGCGCTCCGGATCCCGGGGTTACTCATCCGTCGGCTTGGGGCCACTAGGTTGGCGCTGTGGCGGGGCCGTGGAACACCTTCGTCGAGGGCGACAACCTCGACGTCCTGCCCACCGTGCCGGACCTGGTGGGCGGTCCGGTCGACCTGGTCTACATCGACCCGCCGTACAACACCGGCAACGAGTTCGCCTACCGCGACGACTTCCGCGGTCACGCGCACTGGCTCGCGATGATGCGCCCCCGGCTCGTCGCCGCCCGGGAGGTGCTGGCGGAGACCGGGGCGATCTGGGTCAGCATCGACGACCACGAGGTCGCCCACCTGCGGCTGCTCATGGACGAGGTGTACGGCGAGCAGAACCTCCTCGCGCAGGTCGTGGTCAACCTCAACCCCAAGGGACGCCAGCTCGGCCGCGGCTTCGCGACCAGCCACGAGTACCTGCTCGTCTACGCTCGCGACGCCCGGCGCTGCGTGCTCGACGCCACCTCGCCGGACGCCGTCGACCCGCGGGACTTCCCGCTCGCCGTGGCCGACGGGCGCCGGTTCCGCCACCTGCCGCTGCGCAACACCAACAAGAAGTTCAACCCCGTCACCGCACCCACGCTGCACTTCACGGTCTGGGGCGACCCGGAGAGCGGTCGGGTCGGCACGACTCCCTTCGATGGCGCCGTGGAGATCGGGCCGGTCTTCGGCGACGGCCGGCCGGCCGTGTGGCGGTGGAGCCGCCCGCTCATCGACGAACGGGCCGACGACCTGGTCTGCCGGCGCGTGCAGGGGCGGCTGGGGGAGCGGGTGGACGTGTTCCAGCGCGACTGGTTGCACCGCGACGACGTCCCCGGTGGCCGCCGCAAGAAGCTCCGCACGATCTGGCTCGCCGAGGAGGTGGGGTCGACCGACACCGCCGTGCAGGAGCTCAAGGACCTGGTCGGCCACGTCTTCGAGTCGCCGAAGCCGACCGGCCTGGTGCGGCGGATCCTCGGCACCATGCCGGACGATGCGGTGGTGCTCGACTTCTTCGCGGGGAGCGGGACGACCGGCCACGCCGTCGCGCTCCAGAACCTGGCGGACGGCGGCACCCGGCGCTGCCTCAGCGTCAACTCGGCCGAGCCGACCCGGCCCGGGTCGAACGCCCACACCGCAGGGCTGCTCACCGTCGCCGACATCACCCGGGCCCGGCTGCGCGCTGTCGCCGAGACGGTCGGTGGCGGCCTCGAGGAGGTGCAGGGCAGGATCGGTGCATGACCTCCTCCTCGGACAGCTCGGCCGGCTCCGGCCGCGTCGCTCTGGTGACCGGCGGCTCCAGCGGCATCGGTGAGGAGACCGCCCGCCGCCTCCGGAGGGCGGGCTTCGAGGTGTACGCCGTGGCGCGTCGCCTGGACCGGCTGGCCGGCCTCGAACGCGACGGGGTCCGGGTGTTCGGGATGGACGTCACCGACGACGCGTCGATGACGTCCGGGGTCGAGCGGATCCTGGGGGACACCGGGCGGATCGACGTCCTCGTCAACAACGCCGGCTACGGCTCCTACGGCGCCGTGGAGGACGTGCCGATCGACGAGGCGCGGCGCCAGTTCGAGGTCAACCTCTTCGGGCTGGCGCGGCTGACGCAGCTCGTCACGCCCGCGATGCGGCACAACGGCGGCGGCCGGATCATCAACATCTCGTCGATCGGCGGGGTGATCTACGAGCCGTTCGGCGCCTGGTACCACGCGACGAAGTTCGCCGTCGAGGGGTTCAGCGACAGCCTCCGCGTCGAGCTGCGCCCCTTCGGCATCGACGTGGTGATCGTCCGGCCGGCCGGCATCCTCACCGAGTGGAACTCGATCGCCCGCGACGGGCTCGTCGACAGCAGCCGTGGCGGCGCCTACGAGCAGCTCGCCGACAGCGCCGCGCGGCGCCTGGCCAGCGTCGACAACCGCGTGCTCTCCAGCGGTCCCAAGCCGGTCGCCCGCACCATCGTGAAGGCCGCCACGGCCTCCCGTCCGCGGTCCCGCTACGCCACCGGCAGGGGCGCCCGCAGCATCATCGCGACCCGCCGGCTGCTCCCCGACCGCGCCTTCGACGCCGTCCTCGCCCGCACCTACCTGCGCTGACCCCCGACCGGCTCGGAGGAGGCTCAGATGCCGGCGGCCTTCTCCAGCGCGGCGACCTCGTCGTCGAGGTGGGTGAGCAACCGCTGGAGGCTCGGCACCGTGCGACGGCAGCCGATCAGCCCGAAGCCCATCTTGCCGTCGTACGAAGTGCACGTGATGTTGAGCGCCATCCCGTTGATCGGGATCGACAGCGGGTAGGTGCCGACCATCTTGGCGCCGTTCCAGTAGTGCGTGGTGCGCGGGCCGGGGACGTTGCTGATGATCAGGTTGTACGGCGGCCGCACGATGCCCTGCATCCGCAGGATCGGCGCCACGATCGCCGGGGCCTGGCCCAGCGCGCTCATCGCCATGATCTGCGTCGGCGTCATGCTCGACAGGGCGTCCTTGCCGTCCTTCATCGACCGGTGGATGCCCTCGAGCCGGTCCGCCGGGTCGGCCTGGTCGGTGCCGAGCTGGCACATCACGGCGCCGATGGCGTTGCCGCCCTCGGTCGATGCGGTGCCCGACTCCTTGGCGCGCAGTCCGACCGGGACCATGGCGACCAGCGGCGAGTCGGGCAGCGCGTCGTGCTCCTGGAGGTAGGTGCGCACCGCACCGCTGCACATGGCGAGCACGACGTCGTTGATCGTGGTCCCGGTGGCCTTGCCGATGGCGCGCAGCCGCTCGACGGGCCAGTCCTGCGCGGCGAAGCGGCGCGACCCGGTGATGGTGCGGTTGAAGATCGTGCGGGGTGCGTAGAGCGAGATCGACGACGTCTCGTTCCGCACGCCCTTGGTCAGCGTCTTCACCAGCGCACCGGGCATGCCGGCTGCCTCCGAGGCGATGCCGAGCGCCGAGCGCACGGCCGCGGCCGGGATGTCCGAGACGCTCCCCGACGGCCCGTCGGTGACCTCGACGGGCTTCTTGCGCCGGGTGCGCGCGTCCCAGGGCGCCGGCATGTCGCGCTTGTCCGGGTCGGTCGACAGCACGCCCTGGAGCAGGCGCATCGCCGAGATCCCGTCGACCAGCGCGTGGTGGGTCTTGGTGTAGAGGGCCACGCGGCCGTCCTTCAGGCCCTCGATGACGTGGGCCTCCCAGAGCGGCCGCTCCCAGGCCAGGCGGGTGCTGTGCAGCCGGCCGGCGAGCTCGAGCAGCTCGCGGACCCGTCCGGGACGCGGTAGGGCGCTGTGCCGCACGTGGTGCTCGATGTCGAACTGCTCGTCCTCGACCCACACGAGTTGACCCGCCGTCGAGAGGGACCGGTGGGGCCGCTTGAGGAACAGGGGCGCGACCTCGTCGACGTCGCGCATCGCCTCGTACATCTGCCGCGCGTAGTCGCGCCCGGCACCCTCCGGCTTCTCGAACAGCTGCAGTCCACCGACGTGCATCGGCATGCTGCGGTTCTCCGCGAGCAGGAACGCCGCCCCGGTCGGGTCGATCGGTGTGACCACGCTTCCCCCTGCTGATCGTCGGTGTGGCGTCCGAGTGTGACGGGTCGCGACGGTCGCCACAACCATCCGGCCCGAGCTCTCCGGCCCGAGCTCTCCGGCCCGAGCTCTCCGGCCCGAGCTCCGGGTCAGTGCCTGCCGTGCCCGGGGCCCTTCTTCGCGTGCGGCGGGCCGTGCTTGTCCTGGTGCTTGTCGTGGTGCTTCTCGCCGCGCTTGTCGTGGTGCGGCTTCGGGTGCGACTTCGGGTGTGGCTTCGGGTGTGGCTTCGCGTGGTGCGGCCGCGGGGCGACGGGGTGGTCGGCCCGGGACTCCGCCACCGGGGTGGCCGAGGGTGTCGGGGTGGGGGACGGCGTCGTGCGGTCCTCCTTCTCCGACGCGGCGCCGTGGGCGGCGGCGTCCGCCGCGGCAGCGGTCGGGGCGGCGGCGTTGCCTCCCTGGAGCGCGGCGACCGTCAACGCGGCGACCAGTGCGGAGGCGGCGACGGCCACCGTGCCGATGCGGCGCCGCGTCCACGGGCTCACCACCTGGGGCGGTGCAGGGGGCGCCGAGGGCATGGGCGGCAGCACCACGGTGGCCGTCGTCGGTGCCGCCCTGGCGCGCTCCGCGACCTCGGCCGCGTCCGGCCGGTCCTCGGGTGCCCGGGCCGTCATGGCGCGCAGGAGCGTGCGCAGCCCGGTCGGCACGCCGGCCGGCAGCTCGGGCACCTCGTCGCGCAGGTGGGCCAGCGCGGTCGCGACGGGCGTCTCCCGGCGGAACGGCGAGGTCCCGCTGAGGCACTGGTGGGCGAGGACGCCGAGGGAGTAGATGTCGGAGGCGGTGGTGGCCCGGGATCCTGCCGCCTGCTCCGGGCTCAGGTAGTCGGCGGTGCCGACGACGAAGCCGGTCTCGGTCAGCGGGTCGGCGGCGTCCGAGCGGGCCACGCCGAAGTCAACCACGACCGGCCCGGTCGGGGTGAGGAGGACGTTCGAGGGCTTCAGGTCGCGGTGGACGACCCCGGCCCCGTGGGCCAGCGAGAGGGCGTCTGCGATGCTCGCGACGAGCTCGGCCACCTCGGCGGCCGGGAGGGTCCCCCGCTCCCGCAGGACGTCGGAGAGCGGGCTGCCGTCGAGGAGCTGCATGACGACGTACGGCGAGGTGCCGTCCGCCGTCCGCGCCTCGCCGTAGTCGAAGACGCGGACGACGCCGGGGTGGTGGAGAGCTCCGGCGAACCTGGCCTCGGCGAGCAGCCGCGCGCGGTGCACGGGGTCGTCGTCGCTGCGGAGCACCTTGATCGCGACGGCGCGGTCGAGACGCTCGTCGTGGGCGCGGTGCACGGTGCCCATGCCGCCTGAGCCGAGACGGCCCAGGAGTCGGTACCGTCCGTCGAGCAGGCCGGCCTGACCCTGCACACCCTCCGTCACGCCCCGGTCCGTACCCCGATCGGCCCGATGCCGAACCTCGTTCCGGAGCGGACCAGCCCACCTTCCGTCCACCGCGGAGGTTGGATCGTGGTTCTCCACCGCCCCTTCGGGCGAGGCCGTCTGCCGTCCGTGCGCCGACCTAGCGTCACTGCTGCGTCGGACCCGCCGGCGCCTGGCCTTCGGAGTCGCCTCGTGAAGTGGATCGTCAGCATCGCCCTCGTCGTCGCCACCTGCCTGGGAGGAGCCACCGGCGTAGCCCTGGCCGCCGGCCCGGTGCCACCGCCCGACACCATCGTCGACGTGACCGGCGACGCGGCCAACGGCTTCGAGATCTGGCACTACGACGGTTCCGGTGAGTTCCCGCCGACCGACTCCGAGGCGCGCGCCGAGTGCGCGGAGTACGACGCCCGGCTCGATCGCGTGCGGTGCCGGGTCGAGGTGCGGACCTGGTACCGCGACCTCGCCGACCTCGAGCAGGCGCTGGACTGGGCACACCAGCAGTGACCCCAGCGGCCGGGGTGTTCCTGGTCAGGTCGCTGACAGGTGGAGCGACGGAGCCTGGGGTCCATGTCGAACTCTGCTGTGCACAGTCGCGCCCGCGTGATGCTGAACAAGGTCCCCGAGGTGACCGTCTTCTTCTGGATCATCAAGATCCTGTGCACCACCGTCGGGGAGAGCTTCGCCGACTACATCAACGAGACCCTCGGGTTCGGACTCACCAACACGACCATCCTCTTCGGTGTCGCGTTCGCGGTCGTCCTGGCCGCGCAGTTCCGGCTCGACCGGTACGTTCCCGGTGTCTACTGGCTGACCGTCGTCCTGGTCAGCGTGTTCGGGACGCTCGTGACCGACAACCTGACCGACGGGCACGATGTCCCGCTCTGGTTCTCCACCACGCTGTTCTCGGTCCTGCTCGCGGTGGTGTTCAGCATCTGGTACGCCCGGGAGCGGACCCTGTCGATCCACACCATCGTCACCACCCAGCGTGAGGCCTGGTACTGGACGGCGGTGCTGGTCACCTTCGCCCTCGGCACGGCGGTGGGGGACTGGACGATCGAGCTGACCGGGTGGGGCCCGGGCCAGTCCGTGCTGCTGCCGCTCGCCCTCATCCTCGGCATCTTGGTGACCTGGAAGCTCGGCGTGACGGGCCCGGTGTTCTCGTTCTGGATCGCCTACATCCTCACCCGCCCCCTCGGTGCCAACATCGGTGACTTCCTCGCCTCCCCGAAATCCGAGGGCGGGCTCGGACTCGGGACCTTCACCACCAGCCTGCTGTTCCTGGCCGCGATCGCTGCCACGGTGGTCTACCTCAGCATCAGCGGCGCCGACCGCACCGCCGCTCCCGCCGAGCAGCTCGAGTCGGCCGGCCCCGACGTCGCTGCCGACGCCCCCGGGGTCGCCGTCGAGCACGACCGTTCCTGAGCCGGCCGCCTGTCGGACGGCGCCCACGGTCCCGCGGGACGGGACCTCCTCCATGGGAGGATCGCGCCCATGGAGGCGGGGCCACTGGACCGGATGTGGGACCGCAGCCGCACGTCGGCGCGCGCCCGGGTCCAGCGCCTGCGGTCGAAGTCCTGGCAGATCGGGCAGTGCGCGGTCGCCGCCGGGGTCGCCTGGTTCATCGCGGCCGACCTGCTCGGGCACACCACCCCGTTCTTCGCGCCGGTGGCGGCCGTGGTCGCGCTCGGCACCTCCTACGGCCAGCGGTTGCGGCGGGTCGCGGAGGTCACCGTCGGCGTGGCCGTGGGCGTCTTCCTCGCCGACCTGCTCGTCGTGTGGCTCGGCTCAGGAGCGTGGCAGATCGCGCTGATCGTCGCGCTCTCGATGACAGCGGCGTTCCTGCTCGACAGCGGGCAGCTGTTCGTCACCCAGGCAGCCGTCCAGTCGATCGTCATCGCCGGGCTGGTGGCCGCTCCGGGCCAGGCGTTCACCCGGTGGACCGACGCGGTGATCGGGGGAGCGGTCGCCCTGGTCGCGGCCACGGTGGTGCCGGCGGCACCCCTGCGGCGGCCCCGGGAGCAGGCGGCGGTCGTCGCCCGCAAGATCGCGGCGCTGCTGCGGGCGGCCGGCGAGGTGATGGCCGACGGGGAGTCCGAGCGGGCCCTCGAGCTGCTCGCCGACGCCCGGTCGACCGACTCCCTCATCCGCGAGCTCCAGGACGCCGCGGACGAGGGCCTGTCGGTGGTCACCTCGTCCCCCTTCCGGGTGCGGCACCGAGACGACCTGCGCAAGATGGCCGAGCTCGTCGACCCCCTCGACCGGGCGCTGCGCAGCACGCGGGTGCTCGTGCGCCAGACCGCGGTCGCCGCCTACCACCGGCGCCCGGTGCCGAAGGCCTACGTCCTGCTCGCCCACGACCTCGCCGACGCCACGGACGCCGTCGCCGAGGAGCTCGCCGCCAACCGGATGGCCACCGCGGCACAACCGGTCCTGCTGGCCATCGCCGAGGCGACCGGGCGCGTGGACCGCTCCGACGTGCTCGCCGCCGAGGCGATCCTGGCCCAGCTGCGCTCCGTCGTCGTCGACCTGCTCATGGTCGCGGGCATGGACCAGATGGAGTCCACCGACGCGTTGCCGCCACCGCGATGACGCTGGCTGCGCCCTGGGTGCTGCACGTCGACCTCGACCAGTTCATCGCGGCGGTGGAGGTGCTGCGACGACCCGAGCTCGCCGGCCTGCCGGTCGTGGTCGGTGGTCGGGGCGACCCCACCGAGCGCGGAGTGGTCGCGACCGCGTCGTACGAGGCGCGGGCGTCCGGGGTCGGCTCGGGCATGCCGCTGCGCGTGGCGGCGCGCAAGTGCCCCGAGGCGGTCTTCCTCCCGGTCGACAAGGAGGCCTACGACGCCGCCTCGGTCGAGGTGATGCAGACCCTGCGCGCGCTGACCTGGGGCGGGGTGCCGGTGGTCGTGGAGGTGCTCGGCTGGGACGAGGCGTTCCTCGGCGCCGGCGCGGAGCACGGCGACCTCGGCGACCCACGGGAGTTCGCCGGGCACGTGCGCGCCGAGGTGCTGGCCGCGACCGGTCTGCACTGCTCGGTCGGGATCGGCGACAACAAGCTGCGCGCCAAGATCGCGACCGACTTCGGCAAGCCGCGCGGGGTGTGGCAGCTGACGGCCGAGAACTGGGACGAGGTGATGGGGGAGCGGCCGACCACCGCCTTGTGGGGCATCGGCTCGCGGACCGGCAAGAAGCTGGCCGGGCTCGGGATCGACACCGTCGCCCAGCTGGCCGCGTCCGACGCGCGGGTGCTCGCGGCCGAGCTCGGGCCGACGATGGGGCCGTGGTACCACCGGCTCGGCCGAGGCGTCGACACCAGCCCGGTGGACGCCACGCCCTGGGTGGCGCGGGCCCACGGTCGCGAGGAGACGTTCCAGACCGACCTCGAGGCCCGTGCGGACGTCGAGGCCGCCGTCCGGGCACTGACCCGCCGGGCGTTGGAGGACATCGATGCCGAGGGCCGACCCGCCGCCCGCGTCGGCCTCAAGGTGCGGCTGCGGCCGTTCATCACGGTCAGCCGCAGCCTCACGCTGCCGGCGCCGACCAACGACCCGGCCACCCTGGAGGACGCGGCCGTCTCGCTGCTCGACCGGCTGGATCCGCGCGACCGGGAGCGGCCGGTCCGGTTGCTCGGCGTCCGGCTGGAGATGGTGCCGCCGCCCGAGGGCTACTGATCCCGACCCCGTCGGTCGGCCATGACGACAGCCGAGAGGTGGGGCTGTACGAGCTCCAGCACCTCGTGGTGCGTGGCGAGGTCGGCCGACACCACGACGCCGCGTCCGGTGTTCAGCGGATCCCCGACGAGGTCGGTGACCAGGCAGCCGGCGGCCTCGGCGATCGCGATCCCGGCGGCGAAGTGGAGGTTCTCGTCGAACGAGCCGTCCGAGACGTAGGACGACCTGCGACCTGCCGCCACCCAGACGACGCCCAGCGTCGACGAGATGACCCGCGGACCGTAGGCGGCGCGCAGCCGCGGGTCGTGGACGAGCTGGCCACCGACGAAGGGTCGGTCCAGCGGTCCGTCGCAGTTGATCTCGATGAGGCGGGACACGCCTGTCGGGCCGAGCAACCGCTCCGGTCCGTCACCCCTGCGCACCAGCGCGCGAGAGCCGTCGGTCCAGAACAGCTCGTCGGCGATCGGGTCGGCAACGGCGGCCGCCACGCTCGTGCCGTCCTCGACCAACGCGACGTTGACCGCGACGAGGGGCGTCGTGGCCGCGAAGTTGAGCGTTCCGCAGAGGGGATCGACGAGCCATCGCCGTGCTGCCCGGGGTCCGGAGTCCCCGAGCTCCTCGCCGGTGCGGGCGTCTGCCGCGCGGTGGGTCTGCAGGACGTCGATGATCGCCCGCTCAGCGGCGAGGTCGGTCTCGGTCGCGAAGTCGGTCGCCGTCTTGGGGCGGCGCACGTGCTCGCGGCCGTAGCTGCGGGCGACCACCTCGGCACCGGCCCGAGCCGCCGCGATGGCGACCTCGACGTCAGACAGACCCATGTCGCGACCCTCCTGATGACAGCAGCGGTGGCCCGGCGATCAGCCCAGCCCGGCCCGCAGCTCGCGCACCACCGAGTCGACGACCGCGACCAGGTCGCCGTCGCTGTCCTCCGCGACGGCGCGCTGCCGCTGGTAGGACGCCCCGCGGCGCGGGATGCCGGCGACGGCGGCGAGCTCGGCGGAGCAGCCGAGCCGGTCGGCCACCGGGGTCAGCCGCTCGAGCAGGTCGGCGAGGTCGTCGGTGACCAGGCGCTCGTTCGAGGCGGCATCGGTGATGACGATCGCGTCGAGGCCGTAGCGGGCCGCGCGCCACTTGTTCTCCTGCACGTGCCAGGGCGGCATCGTCGGCAGGATCTCCCCGGCAGCCAGCCGGGTGTCGAGGTCGACGACCAGGCAGTGCATGAGCGCGACCAGCGCCCCGAGCTCGGTGAAGTTGGAGACCCCGTCGCAGACCCGGTTCTCCAGGGTCCCGTGCGCGACCGCGGGCCGGACGTCCCAGCGGATCTCGGTGAGCTCCTCGATCACCCCGGTGACGACCTCGTCCTGGACGAACGACTCGAACTCCGACCACTTCTCGAACTGGAAGGGCAGCCCGGCGGTCGGGAGCTGCTGGAACATCAGTGCCCGGTTGGAGGCGTAGCCGGTGTCGATCCCGGCCCAGATGGGCGAGGACGCCGAGAGCGCCTGCAGGTGCGGGTAGTAGTTCAGCAGGGCCGAGAGGACCGGCATCACCCGCTCCTGCTCCGGCATCCCGACGTGCACGTGCACGCCCCAGATCAGCATCTGCCGGCCCCACCACTGGGTGCGGTTGATGAGCTCCTCGTAGCGGTGGCCCTCGGTCAGCTGCTGGACCGTCCAGGACGCGAAGGGGTGGGTGCCGGCGCCGTAGAGGTCGATGTCGAGGTCGTCCCCGGCCGGCACGACCACCTCGAGCGTCTGCCGCAGGTCGGTCATCGCCTCCTCGACTGTGTGGCAGACACCGCTCACGATCTCGACGGTGTTGCGGAGCAGCTCCTGGTGCAGCTTGCCCGGGTCGGCCAGCCGGGGCCGGGCGCGGGCGAAGAGGTGCGTGGCGTCGTTGCGGAGGTCACGGGTGCGGCGGTCGACGAGCGCGAGCTCCCACTCCACCCCGAGCGTCGGCTCGGGCGAGCCGTGGAAGTCGATGCGCACGGGTCAAGCGTTCCACAGCGCCGTCATCAGGGCTCAGTCGGCAATGTCACGCCCATCTCGCGCAGGCGGTCCAGCCAACCCGCCGCGACCCCGTCGTACGGCGCCCGTCCGTCCGCCACGGCCGCGTGGACCCGGTCGCAGGAGGCTGCGGCAGCACTCACCACCTCGGGCGGGTAGCCGTAGCGGACCCGGTGGTCGGCGAACTCGTCCTCGTCGTCGACCCACACCCGGCCGGTGTTGCCCCGCACGACGTCCAGGTCCAGGTCGACCGCGCGCAGCACGGCGCCGTCCCACACGGGTGGGGTGGTGATGTCCACGTACACCTGGACCGGCCCGCCGACGTCGTGGAAGGTCGCGAGCCATCCCCGCTCCACGTCCGGGCCCGGTGCCGGGACCAGTCCGACCTGCGCGGTCGGGGCGACGTAGGTCATCCCCGGACGGGTCATCACGGTGCTGCGAGCGATGCCCAGCCAGTCGCCGTGCTCGTCGCTCCCGAGGTAGGTCGCGTCGAACTCCCAGTGAGGTCGATCACCCCACTTCGTCATCACCACGCGCACGGCGGAGCCGGGGTCCGGGAGCATTTCACCTGTCTACCAGCCGGCTGCCACCATGGCCGCCATGTTGGCCACTCGGGAGCTGAACCTGACCCTCGACCTGTGCCTGCGTGTCGGTGAGCTGCTGCTGTCGTCGGGCGCGGGTGCGGCGGACGTGACGGCGACGATGCAGGCGGTCGCCTGGCAGTACGGCGTCCGCTACCCCGAGACCGACGTGACGTTCACGTCGCTCTCGATGAGCCACCAGCAGGACCCCGAGGAGCCGCCGGTCGTGCTGATCCGGCAGGTCAAGCAGCGCGACATCGACTACGAGGACCTGACCCTGGTCGACCACCTCGTGCGTGACGTGCTGCGCGGCGAGGTCGAGCTCGCCGAGGCCCGCTCCCGACTGGCCCGGATCGTCTCCTCGGGACACGTGCTGCCCCGGTGGGCGGCCACCCTGGGCTGGGGAGTGATGGCAGCCGGCGTGGGGCTGCAGCTCGGTGGTGGACCGGTCGTGGTCGTGCTCGCGTTCCTGGCCGCGGTCGCCATCGACCTGCTCCAGGCGGCGATGTCGCGGCGCCGGATCCCGTTCTTCTACCGTCAGGTCGCCGGCGGCGGGGTCGCCACCCTGATCGCCGTCCTCGCGGCCTCGACCTGGATCGACCTGGACCCGTCGCTGGTCGTGACCGCCAACATCGTGATGCTGCTGGCCGGGATCGGCTTCATGGGTGCCCTGCAGGACGCGCTGTCCGGCTTCTACGTCACCGCGGGCGCCCGGCTCACCGAGGCGCTGCTCGCGACCGCCGGGATCATCGCCGGGGTGAGCGGCGGCCTCCAGGTCGCCGACCTGCTCGGCGTCCAGGTGGGCCGCCTCGAGCCGGGCGCGTCCGACCTCAAGGAGGTCTCGGTGATGGCGGCCGGCTCCGCGATCGGCGCCGCGGCCTTCGCGTTCGCCTCGTACGCGCCCCGCCGCACCCTGCTCCCGGTCGGGCTGGTCGCCGCGGGCGCGATGCTCGTCTCGCAGACGGTCGGCCTCGGCGGCGTCGGCAGCGCCTGGTCGACGGCGCTGGCGGCGTTCTTCGTCGGCCTGGTCAGCTTCGGGGTCGCCGGCCGGCTGCAGGTCCCCCCGCTGGTCGTCATCGTGCCGGCGGTGGTGCCGATGCTGCCCGGCCTCTCGATCTACCGGGCGCTCAGCCTGCTGACCGAGGGCGACGCCGAGACCTCGGCCGGCCTGCTGGCGATGGTGACCGCCGTCTCCATCGCGATCGCGCTCGCCTCCGGGGTGATCCTCGGTGAGTACGTCGCCCAGCCGCTGCGCCGCGAGGCGCGCCGCCTCGAGAGCCGGTTGGCGGGCCCTCGCCTGGTGGGTCCGCTGAAGGTGAACCGGGTCAGACGACGGTCGTCTTCTCGGGAAGCACGCGACTAGCGGCCTTCGCGACGATGTCCTGGTAGCGCGAGCCGGTCAGCTTGGCGAGCTGGTGCACCGCGTGCGCGTCGAGCCCGACGAGGACCCGCGCCTTGCTGCTCTGCACGCCCTTGACGATGATCTCGGCCGCCCGCTCCGGGGTCATCTTGGCCAGCTTCTCGTCGAACAGCTGCGCCGTGCGCTGCTTGTCCTCCTTCGCGGAGACCCGCGCGTTGCGGGCGATCGCGGTCTTGATGCCACCGGGGTGGACCACGGTGACGCCGACCGGGTGACCGGCCACCAGCATCTCCTCGCGCAGCGCCTCGGACATGCCGCGCACGGCGTACTTCGCGGCGTTGTAGAAGCTCTGCCCGGGCATCGAGATGAGCCCGAAGAGCGAGGAGATGTTGACGACGTAGCCGTCGCCCGACGCGATCAGGTGCGGCAGGAACTCCTTGGTGCCGTGGACGACGCCCCAGAAGTTGATGCCGATGATCCAGTCCATGTCGGCGTACTCGAGGTCCTCGAGGTTGCCGGCCAGGGCCACGCCCGCGTTGTTGACGACGACGTTGACCCGGCCGAAGTGGTCGGCGACCGTGGCGGCGTACGCCGCGAACGCCGCCCGGTCCGCGACGTCGAGGTGGTCCGACCGCACCTCTCGCACGCCGACCGCCTTGACCAGGTCGACGGTCTCGGCGAGCCCGGCGTCGTCGACGTCGGAGATCGCGAGCAGGGCGCCGCGGCGGGCGAAGTCCTGCGCGAGGGCCCGGCCGATGCCGGATCCTGCTCCGGTGATCACGACGACCTTGTCGTCGAAGCTCTTCATGCGGGCTGCTCCTCACGGGTGGAGACGGGTGTGGTCGGGGTGGACGGGGTGGTCGTGTAGGCGTCGGCGTCGAAGGACGCCAGCTGACGGCGGAACGTGAAGGTCGACTTGGGCCACAGCGTCGTGTTGCGCCCGTGCTCGTCGAGGTACCAGCTCTGGCACCCGCCGGTCGTCCAGACAGTGCGCTTCATGCGCCGCTGCAGGTTCGCGTTCCACCGGCGGTAGGCAGCAGCGCGCGGCTCGACCGCGCCCCAGCCGTGCTCGCGCATGGCGCGCAGCGCCCCGCGCAGGTAGGCGACCTGGGCCTCGATGATGAACACCATGCTGGTGTGGCCCTGGCCGGTGTTGGGGCCGACGAGCACGAAGAGGTTGGGGAAGCCGGGCACCGTCGTGCCCTTGTACGCCGCCATGCCGGTCTCGCGCCAGACGTCGGCCAGGGTGCGTCCCGCGGTGCCGGTGACGTGCTCGGCGAACGGGAGGTCGGTCGTGTGGAAGCCGGTCGCGACGACGATGACGTCGACCGGCCGCTCGGTGCCGTCGGCGGTCACGACGCCGTCGCGGGTGACCTCGGCGATCGGGTCGGTCACGAGCTCGACGTTGTCCGCGGCCAGGGCCGGGTACCACGTGTTGGACCGCAGGATCCGCTTGCAGCCGATGGCGAAGTGAGGGGTGACCCGCTCCCGCAGCTGCGGGTCGGCGATGCCCTTGCGGATGTTGGCGAGCGCGGCCTGCCTGGCCGGTGCGGCCATCCGGGGCTCGATGGTGAACGCCGGCACGTACGCCTCGTGGGCCCAGTAGATGCCGGTGCGGTAGAGCCTGCGCAGCAGCGGCAGCCGGCGCAGGGCGCGACGCTCGAGCGCGCCGTACCTGCGGTCGTCGCGGGGGATGATCCACGGCGCCGTGCGCTGGTAGACGTCGAGGTGGCCGCCGGTGGCCTCCAGCGTGCGCTGCAGCTCGGGGACGATCTGGATCGCGGAGGCGCCGGTCCCGATGACCGCCACCCGCTTGCCGGCCAGGTCGACGTCGTGGTTCCAGCGGGCGGAGTGGAAGAGGTCGCCGCCGAAGTGCTCGATGCCGGCGATGTCCGGCAGCCGCGGTTCCGACAGGCTGCCCGCGCCGACGACCAGGGTGGTGGAGACGACCGTCCGCTCGCCGTGCGGTCCCCGGATCCGCGACCGCCAGACCTGCGCGTCGGCGTCCCAGGTCGCGTCCTCGAAGCTCGTGAGCAGCTCCACGCGGTCCAGCGTGCCGGAGCGCTCGGCGACACCGCGGATGTAGGCCTGGATCTCCGGCTGCGGCGAGTAGGACATCGACCACTCGGGGTTCGGTGCGAACGAGTAGGAGTAGAGCTGGCTCGGGACGTCGCAGGCCGCGCCGGGGTAGGTGTTGTCCCGCCAGGTCCCCCCGACGTCGGCGCCCTTGTCGACGACGAGGAAGTCGGTCTCGCCGTCCTCCTGGAGCTTGATCGCCGCGCAGAGGCCGGCGAAGCCGGCGCCGACGACCAGGTGCCGCACGGAGGTCGGGAGCCCGGTGGTCGACGGGGAGGCCGAGAGCGAGGAGGGCATGGGCGCGACCGTACTGGCGTTATTGAAAAAGTGTCAATAGAGTGGGTCCGTGACCCAGACTACGTCGCACCGGACCCGTCTGTCGCCGGAGCAGCGCCGCGAGCAGCTGCTCGACCTCGGGGTCCGCCTGCTCGCGACCCGCTCGCTCGACGAGCTCTCGATCGACCTCCTCGCCGAGGAGGCCGGCATCTCCCGCGGGCTGCTCTACCACTACTTCGGCAACAAGCACGACTTCCACGAGGCGGTCGTGCGCCGGGCGGCCGACGACCTCATCGAGAAGACGGCCCCGCCGGTCGACGGCGAGCCGATGGCGCGGCTGCTGACCTCGCTGGCGGCGTACCTGGACTACGTCGTCGACAACCACGAGGGCTACCTCTCCCTCGTCAAGGCCGCGGCGGGGGGCAACGAGACCCTGCGCGAGATCTACGAGGAGGCACGCTCGTCGCTCAACGGGCGCATCTTCCGCGAGGACGCCCAGGGGACCATCATCCCCGAGACGCCCGCGACCCGGCTGGTCGTGCGCGGCTGGTCGGCGATGGTCGAGGAGCTGGTGCTGTCCTGGGTCGCCGACCCCGGCCCGGTCACCCGCGAGGAGCTCCTCGAGGTGATGGCGGCGTCGCTGCCGGCGCTGGTCGAGGTCGTCCCGGGGCAGCGGCCGGCCTGACGTCGGCCAGCCGGACGTCGATCGTGGTGTCGCCGGGCACCGAGCGGAGCGAGACGCTCCCGCCGTGCGCGGTCACGATCGCCTGGACCAGGGCGAGCCCGAGGCCGACCCCGACCTCCGCGCCCCGGGTGCGTGCCGCGTCGCCGCGCACGAACCGTTCGAAGGCGTGCGCCACCAGGTCCGGCGGGAACCCGGGGCCGTCGTCGTGGACGGAGAACCCGTCGCGCCGCACCCGGACCGTCACGGTCGTGCCGGCGGGGGTGTACTTGCGGGCGTTGGTCAGCAGGTTGGTGACGACCTGGTGCAGCCGCAGCGCGTCGCCCTGCACCTCGTACGGCGTCTCGACGGCGTCGTCGGGGACCTCGACCCGCCAGTGGTGGGCGGGGTCGACCACCCGCGCGTCCGACACGGCCTCGACCAGCAGCTGCGTGAGGTCCACGGGGTGGCGCTCCAGCGGGCGTCCGGAGTCGAGCCGGGCAAGCAGCAGCAGGTCCTCGACCAGGGAGGTCATCCGGCCGGACTCCTCCTCGACCTTGTCCAGCGCGGTCCCGACCGTCTCGGGGTCGCCCGGGCGCCGCCGGGCCAGCTCGGTGTAGCCGGCGATCGTGGCCAGTGGGGAGCGCAGCTCGTGCGAGGCGTCGGCGACGAACTGGCGCACCTGCTGCTCGCTGCGGTGCCGCTCGCTCAGCGACTCCTCCACGTGGGCGAGCAGCGTGTTGAGGGCGGCGCCGACCCGGCCGACCTCGGTGCGCTCGTCGGTGAGCCGGTCGGGCACCCGCTCCTCGATGTCGATCGCGCCGGACTCCATCGGCAGCGCCGCCACGGTGTGGGCCGTCGTCGCCACCTCGCGCAGCGGACGCAGCTGCCGGCGTACGACGACGAGGGCCGCGCCGGCGGCGACCGCGACGGCGATCGCCGCGAAGAGTGCCTCCCACCAGACCAGCTTGGCGACCGTCTCGGTCACCTGGTGCTCGGGGATGCCCACGACGAGGGTGCCGCTGGGGACGGGGGCGGCGGCCACCCGGTAGGAGCCGAGCTCGGGGATCTTCACGGTGGACGCGTCGTCGCCGGTGGGCGCCGACGCCAGGGCGTCGAGGGTGGCGGCGTCCAGGGGCTGCTTCCCGATCCGGTCGTCGCCGTCGTCGTCACCGGCGGCGATGACAACGCCGCTCGGGTCACCGCTGTCCGGGATCCCGGCGATCACGGTGCCGACCGGCGCTCCGAGCCCGACCGGCTGGTTCCGCGCGACAGCCTCGAGAGTGCGGTGGAGGTTGTCCTGCACCTGCCGGTCCAGCTGGTCGTGCAGGTAGGAGCTCATCGCCAGCGCGGTGGCCACCCCGAGCAGCACCGACACCGCCAGCACCAGCACGACGGTCGTGAGGACCAGCCGGGAGGTGAGCGAGCGGAAGACCCTCACCGTCACGCCCCGGAGGCCGGCTTGAGGACGTAGCCGGCACCGCGCATGGTGTGGATCATCGGCTCCCGTCCGGCGTCGATCTTCTTGCGCAGGTAGGAGATGTAGAGCTCGACCACGTTGGCCTGGCCGCCGAAGTCGTAGTTCCAGACCCGGTCGAGGATCTGGGCCTTGCTCAGCACGCGCCGCGGGTTGCGCATGAGGAAGCGGAGCAGCTCGAACTCGGTCGCCGTCAGCGAGATCTCCTCGCCTGCCCGGGTGACCTCGTGGCTGTCCTCGTCCAGCTCGAGGTCGCCGACGACGAGGACGGACGAGGACTGGGCCTGCTGGGCCCCGGCCCTCCGCATCAGCCCCCGCAGGCGGGCCACGAGCTCCTCGAGCGAGAACGGCTTGGTGACGTAGTCGTCGCCGCCGGCGGTGAGCCCGGCGATCCGGTCCTCGACGGCGTCGCGCGCAGTGAGGAAGACGACCGGCAGGTCCGGGTCGGAGGTGCGCATCCGGCGCAGCACCTCCAGGCCGTCGAAGTCGGGGAGCATCACGTCGAGGACGACGGCGTCGGGCCGGAACTCCTTGGCGGTCGAGACGGCCTTGGAGCCGGTGTGCGCGGCCGCGACCTGCCACCCCTCGTAGCGCAGCGCCATCGACACGAGCTCGGCGATGTTGACCTCGTCGTCGACGACCAGCACGCGCAGCGGGGATCCGTCGGGTCGGGTCAGCTCCATGCCGCTCATCGTCGGCAGGCTATCTGTGCGCGACCTGTGCGCGGGCTGTGTTGCTGTGAAGCAGTCCGTCCTCGGTCAGCGGACCTCGAGCGGGAAGCGCATCCGGCCACCGCCGCTCAGCTCGTGCTGCATCGACGTCGGCTCGATGTCCACCTCGACGTAGAGGTGGTCGAGGTCGCCGGTCCCGATCGGGACCTGCCAGGTGCCGTGGCGCCCGACGACCGCCTGGCCCTGGTCGACGACCGGGCCGTCGTAGTCGCCGCTGTGGGCCACGACCGTCGCCTGGACGGTCCCGGGCGGGTCGCCCGTGCCGCTGAACGTCACCGTCCCCGCGTCGACCCGCATCGTCTTGCAGGTGGGCGGCAGCGGCACCACGTCGGGATCGGGACGGCACGGCCGCCCGTCGACCCTCGCGTCGGAGGCGTGCGCCACCGAGGACTGGTAGGCGTAGTCGCTCGGGATCGACCCGGACGGCCGGTGCCAGACCGCGCGCCACAGGGCCGAGCGGTACGCGGTCCCGCGGTAGGTCGCCGCGTGCACCACGGTCCGCCAGGGCGCCTCCGGTGCACGCCACTGGCGCTGGAGGAGGATGTCGGCGCCCGGCACGCGGACGGCGCTGTCGGTGCGGGCGTCCCAGCGGTGGGCCACGCCGCGGACGACGAACCGGTCGCCGGCGTCGATGGAGCCGTCGTACGGCGGCCCGGCCTCGCTCACCCGGACGGTGACCCAGGTGCGGGGCTCGAAGTCGTAGAGCGCCCGGCGGGTGCCGATGCCGTCCAGCCACACCTCGCCGGTGTTCAGGCAGGAGCCGGTCAGCAGCCCGGCGGTCCAGTGCTCGCCCTTGCCGAACGCGGCGAGGTACTCGTCGATCGAGCCTCGCCAGCCGTCGGGGCCGTGCAGCACCGCGTCGTCGAGGGCGACCGAGCTCCACTGCTCGCGCTCGAGGTGGACCGGGTCGCTGAGCAGGGTGTCCCCGTTGATGTCGACGCGCCACTGGCCGCTCGCCGGGTCGTCGCCGGCCGCCGTCCAGACGTGGTAGAAGACGCCGTGCAACGGGCGCGGGTCGCGCACCAGCACGCCCCCGAGCGTGTCGTCCGCGGTCGTCACCGACGCGCTGCCCCGGCCCCGGGCGTGGACGTCGGAGACGCCGACCTTCACCGTGGGCGGGTCGGCCGGCTGCGCCGCGCAGTCCTGGCCGACGACCTCGAACCGGTCGTCGATCGCCCGGACGGCCACCCAGTGGTCGTCGCCGGCGCTCGCGGGCGCGGCGACCAGTCCTGCCCCGAGCAGGGACAGGGCTGAGGCGATCAGCAGGCCATGGCGCACGCTCCCACGGTACGTCGGCCGGTCCTGCCCTCACCCACCCGAAAGGGCAAGACCTTCGGGCGACGGGGCCGTCCGGATGCCGACGAGCGGCGTCCGCGCTCCTATGATCCGCGGGCACACCATCGGCTCTCGGGGGGATCTCGTGAAGTACCTGGCGCTCGTCGCTGCCTGCCTGCTCACCGTGGCGCTCGGCGCTCCGGCGACCGCGGACGACCCCGACCCGGTCCAGGTCACGTTCCCCGACGTGACCGAGCTCAACCCGGCGCACACGCCGTATGTCCTCGACATCCAGGACCCGGCGCCCGAGCGCGGCGAGCTCGTGGCGGCCTGGGGCGACCACCGGATGACGCTCCCGCACGAGGGCACGGCGACGGTCCCGCTGACCGCTGCCGACGGCCCGTCGGTCACGGTCGTGGTCGTCCGGTGCCCCGCGGACGGCGGGTCCTGCGCCTGGGTCGTCCCTGGGCGCACGATCACCCTGGTCACAGCCCTGGACCTGGAGCCGACGGACTCACAGAAGCCGCTCGGGTCGACGTCCGGTGTGCCGGTCCGCCTCGCCGGTCCCGGTCTCGATGCCGGACAGGTCGTCAGTCTGACGTGGACGGTGACCGACAGTGCGACCGCCACCGTCATCGCCTCGGGCTCCGCCGACTGGGTGCTCGGCGAGGCGACTCCTGGCCTCGGCATCCCGGTGGGGAGCAGCACCACCTCGGCTGACGTCGCCGTCAGCGCGGTCGCCGAGACCGACCGCTTCGGCCACCTTGAGGGCACGACCGACATCGATCGCCAGGTCGACGCCCGACCGCCGGTGATGACGGTGGATGTGGACAGCTCGGTCATCTTCCCGTTCCCGGACGAGTACCTGGACACCATCGCCGTCCGGGTCACCCGGGCGACCGACCTGCACGACACGGTCATGGAGGTGGTCGACCAGGACGGCGTCGAGACGACCTTCCACACCGGCCGCACGGAGGTCGGCCACCGGTTCCTCTTCTACGGCCGGTCCGGTCACCGGCTCATGCACGCAGGTCGTTACACCATGCGGATCACCGGCCACGACGAGGCGGGCAACGCGACGGTGGTGGAATCCGCATTCCGCATCGACGACCGGCGTCGCGTGAAGAAGACCTACCGCGCGACCGTGCCGGCCGCACGCACCCTTGCGGACAAGTACGTCGGAGCCTGTTCGCATCTCGGTTCCGCGGCCGGGCGTGGGTGGAAGGGCTCGATCGGCCTCTACTCGACGACCCCGTGCGCGAAGAGGAACGGATCGGTTGTCATCACCGTGCACGGCGGCTGGCTGCCGCCCTCCGTCGGCGGCTACCCCGGCCGCATCCAGCTCTCCCTCTACGGCGGGGGCGCGCGAGGCACGCGATCCGCTTACGTCGTGCACGGATGGCTGGGTGCCGCTCACGACGAGTTCCTCGGCCGGAGCCAGCTCGACGGAAACGTCGGAGTCCACACGGTTTCCGAGGTGGCTCCACGGGACGTCGTCCGCACCTACAAGCGCCAGCACTGGGTGTACTGGCAGCTCGGGCTCACCGATGGCAGCCGCTACGACGTGAAGAGCTTCACGATCACCACGCCGTACTACGTACTGATCCCCTCGACGTCCCGCACCGCCAACGACGCGAAGACCATGGCGGAGCCGAGCGGAGCGCCCGGCCCCGGGTACACGGTGCCGAAGACGGACGCGGCCGAGTTCCCGGCGGCGTACAGGCCCGCCAGGTGAGTGCCGTCGGGTCGTAGCACCCGGCCGCGCTCGTCGGTGACCAGGCCGCCCTTGGTGCCGAGGTCGGAGAGCACGAACCGCGCGGCGTAGAAGGGGGCCTGGTCGCACGGGGTGAGGGCCTTGTTCGGGCCCTGGCCACCCGCGAAGAACGTGTCGTACTCGTCGTCGCCGCGGCCGAAGTCCTCGTCGACCCCGGTCTGGCAGAAGCCGTTGAACCGCTCGACCGTGGCGACCAGCTCGTCCGCCGGTACGCCGATGGCGTCGGCGAGGTCGGGGAGCGAGTCCGCACGGACCCAGGTGCCGGCCGCGAGGTGCGCGGCGGGATCGCCCTCGGGCATCGCGATGGCCGGCAGCCGGCCGCCCTCGCGGGAGTCGAACACGTACCAGGAGGGGATCCGCTCGGGGGCCTTCACCATCTCGCGGCCGAACCGGTCGTAGGGCAGGCACTCGTCGGCGTAGCGCCGGCCGTGCTGGTCGACCATCAGCCCCGAGCGGAAGCCGAGCGTGAACGAGCCGCCGCCGTCCGGCTGCTCCAGGCCCGGGCAGAACCAGCCGACGGGGCTCCAGTCGGTCGCCGCGCCGAGCGCGATCGCCGCCTGGATCGGCTCGCCGGTGTTGGTGCCGGCCGGCGCCATCGTCCAGGCGACGTCACCGGGCACGCCGTGCTCCTCGCGCAGGGCCGCGCTGCCCTCGAAGCCGCCCGCCGCCACCAGCACGCCGCGCCGGGCGCGGATCTCGACCGGACCTTCCGGGGTCATCGCCGCGACCCCGGCGACCCGGTCGCCGTCGAGCACGTAGCCCGTCACGGGGAGGTCGGTGCGCACGGTGCCGCCCTCGCGCAGGAACCCGTCGAGCAGCCGGGCGATCAGCGCCTGCCCGCCGCTGAGGGTGTTGCGGCCGCCCTCGCCCACGCGGTCGCGCTCCACCGGCGGTCGCACCAGCTCGCCGACCCGCGCCGGCAGGTCGCCGCGCTTGACGCTCGTCGGCTGGATCGAGCGGCCGAACGGCACCCGGCCGGGCGCGTCGTAGTACTCCGGGAACGGCAGCCACTCGAAGTCGATGGCGTCGTCGGCCTCGAGCTCGGCGACCAGGTCCGGTGCGTGAGCCAGGAACGCCTCGATCCTCACCTCGTTTGGCTCGACCAGGATCGCGGCGAGGTAGTCGCGCGCCGACCCGGTCGAGTCGGGGATGCCCGCCCGCTGCTGCACCTGGCTGCCCGGCAGCCAGCACGCCCCGCCGGAGTACGCCGACGTGCCGCCCAGCAGCGCCGTCTTCTCGACCACCACGGTGGCGAGCCCGGCCTTCTGTGCGAGGAACGCCCCGGTCAGGGCGCCCCCGCCCGACCCGACCACCACGACGTCGTACTCATCGGTCATGACTCCGAACCTAGAACATGTTCTAGCCGCGTGGAAGCGCGAGTCGGCGCATCTTGCCCGCGGGGAAGGCTCGAGTCGGCGCGTCTTGCCCGCTCCATCCACAGCCTCAGGGCAAGACGCGCCGACTCGACGTCCGTGGGCGTACAAGATGCGCCGACTCGGCATCCTGGGCGCGCACGGCACAATAGGACGGTCATGCCCGAGGAGCTCCAGATCGCCTATCCGCCGGAGCTGCCGGTCACGCAGCGCCGCGAGGACATCGCGGCCGCCATCCGCGACCACCAGGTGGTGATCGTCGCGGGGGAGACCGGCTCGGGGAAGACGACCCAGCTGCCGAAGATCTGCCTCGAGCTCGGCCGCGGCCGCCGCACCGGCTCGGGCAGCGGGATCATCGGGCACACCCAGCCGCGCCGGATCGCGGCCCGGTCGGTCGCCGAGCGGATCGCCAGCGAGCTCGGGACCGAGCTCGGCGACCTGGTCGGCTACCAGGTGCGGTTCACCGATCGGACGTCGCGGCAGAGCCGGGTCAAGCTGATGACCGACGGCATCCTGCTGGCCGAGCTGCAGCGCGACCGGCAGCTGCGCAAGTACGACACGATCATCATCGACGAGGCGCACGAGCGCAGCCTCAACATCGACTTCCTGCTCGGCTACCTCAAGCGGCTGCTGCCGAAGCGGCCCGACCTCAAGCTGATCATCACCTCGGCGACGATCGACGTCGACCGGTTCGCGAAGCACTTCGACGCGCCGGTGGTCGAGGTGTCGGGGCGCACCTACCCGGTGGAGATCAGGTACCGCCCGCTGATGGAGCTCCCCGAGGAGGACGAGGAGGGCGAGGCCGTCGTCCGCGACCAGACCGAGGCGATCGTCGACGCGGTCCGCGAGCTCACGGCCGAGGGCCCGGGGGACGTGCTCGTCTTCCTGCCCGGCGAGCGCGAGATCCGCGACACCGCCGAGGCGCTCGCGGACCTCGACCGGCCCGGCCAGCGGCGGACGCTCGAGGTGCTGCCGCTCTACTCGCGGCTCTCGGCCGCCGAGCAGCACCGCGTCTTCTCCTCGCACGGCAACGCGACGCGGCGGATCGTGCTCGCCACCAACGTCGCGGAGACGTCGCTGACCGTGCCCGGGATCCGGTACGTCGTCGACACCGGTGTCGCGCGGATCAGCCGCTACTCCACGCGCACGAAGGTCCAGCGGCTGCCGATCGAGCCGATCAGCCAGGCGTCGGCCAACCAGCGCTCGGGCCGGTGCGGCCGGGTGGAGGCGGGCATCGCGATCCGGCTCTACTCCGAGGAGGACTTCGAGGGCCGCGCGGAGTTCACCGACCCCGAGATCCTGCGCACCAACCTGGCCAGCGTCATCCTGCAGATGGCCTCGCTCGGCCTGGGCGACATGGCCCGTTTCCCGTTCGTCGAGCCGCCCGACCGGCGCAACGTCCAGTCCGGCGTCCAGCTGCTCGAGGAGCTCGGGGCGCTGGCGCCCTCGCAGGGCCGGGGCCCGCGCCTGACCCGGGTCGGCACCCGCCTCGCCCGGTTGCCCATCGATCCCCGGCTGGCCCGGATGATTCTCGAGGCCGAGCGGCTCGGGTGCGTGCGCGAGGTGATCGTGATCGCGGCCGCGCTGTCCCTGCAGGACCCGCGTGAGCGGCCCGGCGCGGACCACCCGAAGGAGCAGGCGCAGGCCGACCAGCAGCACGCGCGCTTCAAGGCCGACGGGAGCGACTTCCTGACCCTGCTCAACCTGTGGCGCTACCTGCGCGAGCAGCAGCGCGAGCTCTCGGGCTCGGCGTTCCGCCGGATGTGCAAGCGCGAGTTCCTCCACTACCTGCGGGTGCGGGAGTGGCAGGACTTCGAGTCCCAGCTGCGCCAGGTCTGCAAGGAGATGGGCATCTCGGTCGGCCGCCCCGCGGACGCGCCCGACGCCGACGGCATCCACCAGGCGCTGCTGTCCGGGCTGCTCAGCCACATCGGCATGCTCGAGGAGCGAGGCTCGACCACCGAGCGCCGCCGCGGACCGCGCGAGTACCTCGGCGCCCGCGGCGCGCGATTCGCGATCTTCCCCGGCAGCGGGCTGCACCGGAAGAACCCGCAGTTCGTGATGGCCGGCGAGCTCGTGGAGACCAGCCGCCTGTGGGCGCGGCAGAACGCCGCCATCAAGCCCGAGTGGGCCGAGCGGCTGGGCCGCGACCTGGTGAAGCGGACCTACAGCGAGCCGCACTGGAGCAAGAAGCGGGCATCGGTGATGGCCCACGAGCGGGTCACGCTGTACGGCGTCCCGCTGGTCGCCGACCGTCTCGTCTCCTACGGCAAGGTGGATGCCCCGCTCGCCCGCGAGCTCTTCATCCGGCACGCGCTCGTGCAGGGGGAGTGGGCGGCGTCCGAGCAGGGCCGGCACCGGTTCCTCGAGACCAACAGGAGGCTGCTCGAGGAGGCCGAGGAGCTCGAGCACCGGGCCCGCCGGCACGACATCGTCGTCGACGAGGACACGCTGTTCGACTTCTACGACCAGCGGGTCCCGGCGGAGGTCGTCAGCGGCGCGCACTTCGACAGCTGGTGGAAGCAGGAGCGGCAGCGCAACGGCCGCCTGCTCACCTTCGACCCGGCGATGCTCACCCGCGACACGGCCGACGAGGTCAGCGAGGCCGACTACCCCGAGCAGTGGGCGGTCTCGGGTCCCGACGAGGGCGGCCTCACGTTCCCGATCAGCTACCACTTCGAGCCCGGAGCGGCCGACGACGGCCTCACGATCGACGTCCCCGTCGCCACGCTCAACCGGGTCGAGGCCGACGACTTCTCCTGGAACGTCCCGGGCCTGCGCGAGGAGCTGGTCACCAGCCTGATCCGCAGCCTGCCGAAGAACCTGAGGGTGAGCTTCGTGCCGGCGCCCAACCGGGCGCGCGAGTTCCTGGCGGCCGTCCCGCCGGGCGAGGAGCCGCTGCTCGACGCGCTCGAGCGGTGGTGCCGCTCGACGACCGGCGTCGTCGTCCCCCGGGAGGCCTGGGACTGGTCGAAGGTCGCCGAGCACCTGCGACCGACGTACCGCGTCGTCGACGAGGACGGTCGCGAGCAGGCGCGCGGCAAGGACCTCGAGGCGCTCAAGGAGCCGCTGCGGCCGAGGTTCGCCCAGGCCATGCGCGAGGTCGCCACCGAGAGCGGGTTGGCTCGGACCGGCGAGACGTCGTGGGTCTTCGGCGAGGTCGAGGCGTCGTTCCGCCAGCACCGCGCCGGCCACGAGGTCCAGGCCTTCCCGGCCCTGGTGGACGAGGGCGCCACCGTCGGGTTGCAGGTCTTCGGGTCCGCCGACGAGGCCGAGGCACGCCACCGGCTGGGAGTACGACGGCTGCTGCTCCTCGAGCTCGACTCACCGGTGAAGCGGGTGCTCGACGGGCTCACCAACGTCGAGAAGCTCGGGCTCGCGGGGTCGCCGTACCCCTCGGTCGGCGAGCTGCTCGAGGACTGCCGGGCCGCGGTCGTGGGGGCCGCGGTGGACGCTCGACCGCCGGTGCGCGACGAGGCGTCGTACCTGGCCCTGCGGACCGAGGCCGGCCGCGACCTCGAGGCCCACCTGCGCGCGGTGATGGCCGACGTGGTGCGGGTGCTGGACGCGTGGCGGCGGGCGGAGAAGAGCGTCAGCGGGCGCGCCGACATGATGATGCTGCCGGCCCTCACGGACATGCGGGCCCAGCTGGCCCGCCTCGTGCACCGTGGCTTCGTCGGCGAGGCCGGGGTCACCCAGCTGCGCCGCTACCCGACCTACCTCGCGGCGCTGGAGCAGCGGCGCGAGCGGCTGCCCGACCACGTCGCCCGCGACCGGCAGCTGATGGACCAGGTCGCCGACGTGCAGGACGCCTACCTCCACCGGGTCGAGGCGCTGCCCGAGGGCAGGCCGCCGGGGGAGCGGCTGCGGCAGGTGCGGTGGATGCTCGAGGAGTACCGCGTCTCGCTGTGGGCCCAGCAGCTCGGCACGCCCACGCCCGTCAGCGACCAGCGCATCCGACGTGCGCTCGCCACGTAGGCCGGCGCCGTAGCCTGGCTCTGTGACCGAGCGCCGCCACCACCGCCCGATGACCCCGGGGAGCCTGTACTTCGAGGGTCTCCTGGGCGGGGCCGACCCGGCGCTGGTCAGCGAGGCGGCCGACCGCGCCGCGGTGCTGCTGGTCAGAGGAGCGCGTGACTCCGGCGACTCCGAGGTCGCCGACCGGCTCCTGCACCTGGCCGACACCGAGGGCATCGAGACGATCGCAGAGGTGTGGGCGGGGGCGCCCGCGGACTCCCTGGCCGGCTGCTTGTGGCGGCTCTACCTCCTGCGCTCGTGGGTGTACGCCGACCCGGTCGGCGTGTCGCGCGAGTTCGAGGCCGGGCGCCGCAGCGCGCAGGTAGCGCGCGTCGTCGCGGGGGTGGCCGACCCGCCAGGGCCCGAGCAGCTCAAGGCGATGATCGACGAGGTGCTGCGCGGGATCGCGGGGAGCGACTTCGCGGACGTGCTGCTGCGGGCGGCGGCCTTCGCCCGCGTCGTCGCGACCGGGCGGGCCTCGCTCAACGGGCCGACCGACGCCGAGGTGCAGCGGATGCTCGTGCTGTCCGAGCAGCTCGAGGCGGCAGGACACGCGGAGCTCGCCCACGGCCTGGGGTGAGGCGTTAAACTCTGCGAGAGCACGTCGGGCCGCGGCAGCCCCGGGTCCCAACATCAGCCGCTACGAGCGGCCACGCGCCGTGAGGCGCTCCCGGTCCGACGTGCTTCTCTCTTCTGGCCCCGGGCCTAGCCTGGGGGCCATGCGATCGCTGCGCCGCCTCTTCCGCCGCCGTCCTCCGGCCGGTCCCAGCGACCGCCCGGGCTCGGGCATCTCGTACGCGCCGGTCGCGGACGGCCGTCCGGACCCCGGCGAGGTGGTGTGGGCGTGGGTCGCCTACGAGGACGACCCCAGCCGCGGCAAGGACCGCCCGGTGCTGCTCGTCGGGCGGGACGGGGACCGGCTGCTCGGCCTGATGCTCACCAGCAAGGACCACGACCGCGACGCCGCCCAGGAGGCCCGCTGGGGGCGGCACTGGATGGACGTCGGCGTGGGCGGGTGGGACCGCGAGCGCCGCCCCAGCGAGGTCCGGCTGGACCGGCTGCTCGAGCTGACGGTCGCCGGGGTGCGCCGCGAGGGTGCGGCGCTCGACCGCGCGGTCTTCGACCGGGTCGTGGCCGCGGCCCGCGCGCAGGGCACGTTCGCCCAGGACGGCTAGAACGTGCGGGCGATGCGGCGGACGGCGACCCGGGTCGGGTCCCAGGACGTCGGGTAGCCCGCCCCACGTGCGGACACCTCGACCAGCGTGAGATAGCTGCCCGTCCTCAGCACGCCCAGCCCGGCCTCCCGCGCCGCGAACCGGCCGCGGTAGCTGTCGCCGGTCCCGGTCGTCACCGTCACCGGCCGCAGCGGGCCGACCGAGGCGCCGTCGACGCGGGACTCGCAGTCGTCCCGCCACGCCACGAGCACCTGGTGGGCCCGCCAGGCGGACTTCGCGTCGGCGAACCGGGCGACGACCTGGGTGGCAGTGACGCCGTCGGCGGCTCGGAAGGAGCGGCTCGCCGCCGCGGTGGCGCCGATCGTCGCGAGGTCGGTCTTCTGGCACGCGCCGACCCTGCCTGCGGGTGCGTCGGCCGTGACGTCCCACGCGCGGCCGCCGACCGTGGGCAGGCGGTCGGCGTCGAGCAGGTGCGTCTCGGCGGAGCGGGAGAGCGGTGCGAGCTCGCCCGCCTTCCGGTGACCGTGGCGGCGTGCTGCGAGAGCGGGTGAGCGGGTCGGAGCGGTCGTCGAGGCGGACGAGGACGTCGGCGCCGGTGTCGGCGACGGTGTCGATGACGAGGTAGGTGCCGACGCAGGTGCCGACGCGGAGGGCCGCGAGCGCGGGCTGTCGGTGGCGGCCGCACCCGCGGACGGTCCGGCGTCGTCCGAGCCGCAGCCCCCGAGGGTCACGATCCCGGCCAGCAGCAGCGCGAGGGTGACCCGAGTCATGCGCGCCATCGTAGGGACCGACGGGCCCCGGGCCGTGTCGCGACACTCGGTAGGGTGGCCCCGCCCGGACGTGCCCGGGTGCTGCACGTTGTCCGGGGACGAGGAGGATCGACAGTGAGGGCGAGCCGGGCCCGCCGTACGGCGGTCGGAGCCGTGTGCCTGCTGGGGCTGGTGCCGGCCGCGGTCGCCTGCACGAGCGACAGCGACCCGGCGCGGCCGACGCCCCGGCCGTCGTCGACGTCCCCGGCACCGGTCACCCACCTGACCTTCGGCGTCTACGGCCCCCGGTCGGAGACCGCGGCGTTCCGGTCCACCGTCGAGGAGTGGAACGCCTTCTCCGAGGGCCCCGAGGTCCACCTCCGCGTGTGGTCGACGCACGAGGAGTTCCGCGAGGCGGTGGAGTCCGGCACCAGCGAGCTGCCCGACGTCTTCCTGACCTCGCGCACCGACCTGCGGTGGCTGCTGGACCAGGAGCTCACCCAGCCGGTCGACGAGCTGCTCGACGAGCGCGGGATCGACTTCGGCGACGGCTACTCCCGCGAGGCCCTCCAGGCGTTCAGTGCCGACGCCCGGCTGCAGTGCATGCCGTACGGCGTGTCCCCGATGGTCGTCTACTACAACAAGCACCTGGTGAACTTCGACCGGATGCGCAAGCGCGGTCTCGACGCGCCCGAGCCCGACGCGACGTCGTGGTCGTTCGACCAGTTCGCGGCGGCGGCGAAGTTCGCGAGCCGGCCGGCGCGCGGCACCAAGGGCGTCCATGTCGACGCGACGCTGCCGGGACTGGCCCCGTTCATCGAGTCGGGAGGTGGGTCGGTCTTCGACGATGGCACGGACCCCACGTCCCTGAGCTTCGCCAGCGACGACTCGCAGGCGGCGCTCGAGCGCACCCTGGAGGTGCTGCGCGACCCGAAGGTCACCCTCGACGAGCGGGAGCAGGCGCAGCAGTCGGCGCTGAAGTGGTTCGAGCAGGGGCGGCTCGGCATGATCGCGGGCTACCGCTCGCTGGTCCCGCAGCTGCGGCTCGTCCCGGGCCTGGAGTGGGACGTGCTGCCGATGCCGGTGCTCGACAGCTCCGCGACCGTCGGTGACGTCAGCGGGCTGTGCCTGTCCAGGAAGGCCGCGAGCACGCCCGCGGCCGCGGACTTCCTCGCCGACGAGCTCTCGGTGGAGGCCGTCACACGGGTGACGCGCACGGGCTACCTCGCTCCGGCAAACCTCGAGGTGGCGCTCAGCGACACGTTCCTGCAGCCGGGGCGCCAGCCCGAGCACTCGGCGGTCTTCAACTCCGCGGTGCGCTCGATGGACTACGGCCCGCTGATCGACGACCTCGGCCGCCTCGAGGAGGCCGTGGAGCCGGACCTGCGCGAGCTCCTCTACGGCTCGGGCACCCTCGACCTCGACACGGTCACCCAGCGCATCGACGAGACCTCCCGGCCGATCCTCGACCCGACGTACACGCCCTCGGCCAGCCCGTCGTCCAGCCCGTCCTCGAGTCCCTCGACCTCCCCGGGGGCGTCGGGGTCGTCGGGCGGCTGAGGGGTCGCCAGGTGCGGGGTTGCCCGCAGTGGGTACCTTGCAGCATGGCTGGGAACACGTCGGCGACCCTCGAGAGGGTGCGACCGGACGCCGTCGGAGGGCTCACGGCCGCCGACCTGGACCTGCTCGGGCGCGAGCTCGACGCCATCCGCCAGGAGGTGCTCGACGCGCGCGGTGACCGCGACGCGGCGTACATCCGCCGCCTGGTGAAGGTCCAGCGGATCATCGAGCTCGGCAGCCGGGCGGTGCTGCTCGCGAGCCGCCGGCGGGTGCCATGGCTGGTCGGGACCGCCGGTCTCGCGGTCGCCAAGGTGCTCGACAACATGGAGATCGGGCACAACGTCCTGCACGGGCAGTGGGACTGGATGCGCGACCCGAAGATCCACTCGACCACCTGGGAGTGGGACCACACGTCCCCGGCCGTGCAGTGGAAGCGTGCCCACAACGAGACCCACCACCTCTACACCAACGTGCTCGGCAAGGACAACGACCTCGGCTACGGGATCATGCGCGTCGACGAGGCCCAGGAGTGGGCGCCGCGGCACCTGCTCCAGCCGGCCCTGAACTTCGTGACGGCCTGCATCTTCGAGTACGGCATCACCCTGTTCGACCTCGACCTCGGCGACAGCCTGAGCGAGAAGCGGAAGCTGGATCCGGAGAAGAAGGCCGAGGTGAGGCTTGCGCTGGCCAAGGTGCGTCGTCAGGTCACCAAGGACTTCGTGGTCTACCCGGCGCTCTCGGGCCGGGCCTGGCGCTCCACGCTCGCCGCGAACGCGACCGCCAACCTGCTCCGCAACCTGTGGAGCCACTCGGTCATCATGTGCGGCCACTTCCCCGAGGGGGTCTCGACCTTCGAGCAGGAGGCGCTGCCCGAGCACGAGAGCCGCGGCCAGTGGTACCTGCGGCAGATGCTCGGGTCGGCGAACATCTCCGGTCCCCGGCTGGTCCACCTGATGACGGGGAACCTCTCCCACCAGATCGAGCACCACGTCTTCCCCGACCTGCCGAGCAACAGGTACGCCGAGATCGCCCCGCGCGTGCGGGCGGTCTTCGAACGCTTCGAGCTGCCCTACAACTCGCGGCCCCTGGTGCGTCAGGTCGCCAGCGCCTGGCACAAGGTCATCCGCCTGTCGCTGCCCAACGGCTGGCTGGCCGAGACCAACCGCCGCAACCTGGTGCCGCAGCTGCGCCGGCTCGTCCGCGCCTGAGCGTCGACGGCGCGCTGCACTGTGCGCGTCCTGCGGGTCGCGCGGTGGTTGAGGTGCGAAGGCGCTCTGCGCCTGAGCCTCGAAACCACCCCGCGGTCGACTGTCGGCATGCTGCGGACAGCTTCGGGTTGTGACCGACAGGCCGGCTACGCGGGTACGGCGCCGCTCGGGCTGGCGCTGCTTCCCGGCTTTGCGGTTGTCTGTCCGCACCTGGTGCGGACGATCGACCACACTTCTCACCCGCGCTGGGCTGTAGCCAATTCTTTACCCTTGGGATGCTCAGAACCCTGTGGACAACAGGGTTCTGAGCACCATCAGTGTCGGTGGCCAGTGCTTGAGTAGACCTATGCCCGGCACCACGACCACCACGATCGCGACCCGCGAGGAGCAGGTGATCGCGGCTGCCCGGGCGACCCGGGACGCGATGACCGGGCTGGAGGTCGAGCTGCTCCTCCAGGCCGTGGCATGGGTCGAGCTCCACCCGGGCGAGGAGGTCGACACCAGCATCGAGTGGGGGATGCGGGAGCTGGAGATCGCCGGCGACGGCGCACCCACGATCGACGAGGGCGCGGTCGCGGAGTTTGCGTTGGCGATCGGGCACTCCACCGACTCCGGGCGCCGGTACCTGGGGGACGCGGTCGAACTCGCGCACCGGCTCCCGCGGATCTGGGCGCGGGTGCTGGCCGGGGAGGTGGCGGTGTGGAAGGCCCGCCGCATCGCCCAAGCCACTATGTCCCTCCCGCCCGACGGTGCGGCGGCCGTCGATCGGGCTCTCTATTTCGTGGCCGCGCGGTGCTCGTATGCGGAGATCGACCGGCAGGTCGAGAAGGCCCGCAAGGAGCACGACCCGGTCGAGACCGAACGCCGACT
>JACJWV010000020.1 GCA_020636915.1 Nocardioides sp. | reverse complement strand
CTCGCGGCGCCGCTGCAGACGACGGGCGAGCACGTCGTACTCCTCCCGCGGCGCGGGGTAGCCGAAGCCGACCCGCAGCAGGAACCGGTCGAGCTGGGCCTCCGGGAGCGGGAACGTGCCTTCGTACTCGATCGGGTTCGCCGTCGCCAGGACGTGGAACGGGGTGGGCAGCGCGAACGTCTCGCCCTCGACCGTCACCTGGTGCTCCTGCATCGCCTCGAGCAGCGCTGCCTGCGTCTTGGGCGGGGTGCGGTTGATCTCGTCGGCGAGGAGGAGCCCGGTGAAGAGCGGACCGCGGCGGAACTCGAACTCGCCGCGACGCTGGTCGTAGACGAAGGAGCCGGTGAGGTCGGCGGGGAGCAGGTCGGGGGTGAACTGCGCGCGCGTGAACTCGATGCCCAGTGCCCGCGCGAAGGACCGCGCGGCCAGGGTCTTGCCCAGCCCGGGGTAGTCCTCCAGCAGCACGTGGCCCTTCGCGAGCACGGCCGCGAGCACCTGCATGAGGGCCTCGCGCTTGCCGACCACGGCCCGCTCGACCTCGTCGAGCACCCGGGCGGCGAGGGCCGACGCGTCGGTCACCGACGTGGCGTCCGGTCGGGGGGAGGCAGGCTGGTGGGACGCCATCACAGGTCCTCGATCCTCGTCAGGCAGCGGTCGATCTCGGCGAGACCGAGTCGTCGTGGGGGGCCGGTTAGCACGTCGGCGACGTCGGGGCCGAGGAGCTCGCTCGCGCAGGGGCCGTCGAGGCGGATGCCGTGCCGCTGACGGAGCACCTGGTCGGTCAGGGCGCCCAGCCGGTCCCGCAGGGCCGCGTCGTCGCTGCGGGCCGACAGGTGCGCCTCGAGCAGGCCGACGTAGCGGCCCAGGCGAGGGTCGCCGACCGCCCGCGAGGACGGCTGCTCGACCTCGACCGTCCACGACGGGCCGGGGTCCGACAGCGTGTCCAGGACCAGGCCGAGCACGCCGACGCAGGTCGCGACCAGCAGGGCCAGCCGCAGGGCGTCGGGGCCGGTGTGGGCGAGCAGAAGGACGACCTCGAGCACGGCGAACACCAGCACGCCTGCGGCCGCGCGGCGCCACCACCGGGCGGCGGTCACCGGGCCGCTCCGGCGGGGAGACCGACGGTGCGGTGGATGGTGTCGAGCGCGTCGAGCGCCTCGCGACGGTGTGTCTCGGTCAGCTCGTGCTCGGAGAAGCGCGCCTCGCGGTAGAGCGCGCCGAGGCGGGACACGGCGGGCTGGTGGGCGTCGACGAGGTCGAGCACCCGCATGGTGTACTCCGACGACGTCTCCCACGGCCGTCGGGCGACGCCGGCCGCCGCGGCCTGGGTCTCGAAGCGGTGCCAGCACACGACGACGGCGTTGCGGGGCGTGTCGGCCGCGAGCAGCTCCTCGCGCTGGGCGTCGGCGTCGGCGAGCATCGAGCGGCTCACGGCTTGGGCCGGGTCGAGGACGGTGAAGTCCTCCTCCGCGGGCGGGCCGCGCCGGCGGCGGCGCAGGCGCTCGCGGTGCCGCTGCGCCACGAAGCGGCCGAGCGGGGCGATGAGGAAGCGCAGGAAGAGGTAGACAGCGAGCACGGCGAGCGCGATGTCGACGACGAACGCGGTGATGCGCAGCCAGGACGGGGTGTGGGGCTCGTGCGCGGGCTGCTGCGGCACCGTGGCCCGGTTGCCGGCGTCGACCGACGTCGACTCCGTCGGGGTGCCCACCGGTGAGGGTCCGGTGCCGGTGAGGACGCCGCTCGGCCCGATCGAGGCGGCCCACGCCGCGAGCACGACGACGAGCAGCGCGGTCGCGACGACCGCGGCGACCGCCACCGCTCCCGACCGCCGAGCTGTCATGCCCGGCAAACTACCCGAGCCCGCGGACGGCGGCCCGCGGACGGACGACGGCCCCGTCCCATCGGGACGGGGCCGTCGCGGAGCTCCCTCGCAGTGGCGCTGGGGATCGTCGCCCAGAGGACGTCGTCGCGGCTGGTCCTCAGAGGATCGGCGAGAACGGCTCCGTGCCGTTGACCAGCGAGACGCCGGACATGCCGTGGCTGTTGGCGTACGCGAGCTCCTTCGCGAGGTCGCCGATGTTGTTCGACGCCGGCAGCGGGGCCAGGCCGAGGGTGGACAGCACCCCGATCGCCGAGCCGTCGGCGCTCAGGAAGCCCGACCCGGAGTCACCGGGGATGCCCGGGGTCACGGTGTAGAGGGGGTGCGACCAGCCGCCGTCGGCAGCCTGGTCGCCGAGGCTGATGCCGGTGTGGGGCGACAGCGGGGAGAGGCCGGCGCGCAGGCTGGAGTTGCCGTACGTGTAGACCCGGTCGCCGGCGGCGGTGCCGTCGGTGTCGATGCCGGTCGGGCCGCCCCAGAACGGGACCGACGGGTTCACCTTCGACACGTCCGCGGCGTCCACCTTCACCAGGGCCAGGTCGTTGTAGGCGCAGGTGTTCGGGTCGGTCTCACCGGCGGCGCGCATCGCGTTCCACGACGAGTAGGCCAGGGTCCCCGAACCCACCTGGGTGCCCTCACTGACCAGGCTGCCGCCCTCGTTGAAGGTCACCTTCGTGCCGAGCGGGAGCGACTGCGTCTGGCAGCCGTCGGTGTCGGTGGAGGAGCCGGTGCCGGCGCAGTGCGCGGCGTACCCGACGTACACGGTGCCGGCGGCGTCGGTGTAGACGAAGTTCGCCGTGCACTGCGCGCCCTCGGTGTACATCATCGTGCCGGGGTGGATCTTCGCGGTGCCGGCCGGCGCCCACGTCGGTGCAGCGGTGGCCGGCGCGGCCGTGGACAGCGCAGCGGCGAGGACGCCGGCGCCGAGCATCGAGGCCGAGGCCAGGGCGTGCTTGGCAGAGATTCGCATCAGGTCGTGGACCCTCCCGGTCGGGGGCGCCGGGCTCACCGGCAGCCGCGTGCGTTGACGCAGGGCACAACGAGGACCGGCCCGGAAGGGTTACGCGCGGGTAGCCCGGGACGCCGGGAGGGTCAGTACGACGGCTGCGAGGGATCGACCTGGTTGACCCACGCGACCACGCCGCCGCCGACGTGGACCGCGTCGGCGTAGCCCGCACCCTTGACGATGGCGAGGGTCTCGGCCGACCGCACCCCGGACTTGCAGTGCATGACGATCTGCTTGTCCGACGGCAGCTGCTCGAGCGCCGACCCGTTGAGGAAGTCACCCTTGGGGATGAGCACCGAGCCGGGGATCCGGTTGATCTCGTACTCGTTGGGCTCGCGCACGTCGATCAGCACGAAGTCGCGGGTGCCCTCCTCGCGCTCCTTGAGCATGTGCTCGAGCTGGACCACCGAGATGGTCGACCCGGCGGCGGCCTCGGCGGCGTCGTCGGAGATCGCGCCGCAGAAGGTCTCGTAGTCGATCAGGCCGGTGACGGTCGGGTGGTCGCCGCACAGCGCGCAGTTCGGGTCCTTGCGCACCCGCAGCTTGCGGTACTCCATCTCCAGGGCGTCGTAGATCATCAGCTTGCCGACCAGCGGCTCGCCGATGCCGGTCAGCAGCTTGATCGCCTCGTTGACCTGGATCGAGCCGATCGAGGCGCACAGGACGCCGAGCACGCCGCCCTCGGCGCAGCTGGGGACCATCCCCGGCGGCGGGGGCTCGGGGTAGAGGCACCGGTAGCACGGCGCGTCGTCGGCGAGCGTCGGCGCGAACACCGACGCCTGGCCGTCGAAGCGGTAGATCGAGCCCCACACGTAGGGGATCCCGAGGAAGTACGCCGCGTCGTTGACCATGTAGCGGGTCGCGAAGTTGTCGGTGCCGTCGACGATGAGGTCATAGCCGCGGAAGACGTCCATCACGTTGTCGTTGTCGAGACGACCCTCGTGGAGGATGACCTCGACGTAGGGGTTCGTCTCCGCGATCGACTCCTTGGCCGACTGCGCCTTCGACTTCCCGATGTCGGACTGGCCGTGGATGATCTGCCGCTGCAGGTTCGACTCGTCGACCTCGTCGAACTCCGCGATCCCCAGCGTGTGCACGCCGGCCGCGGCCAGGTAGAGCAGGGCCGGGCTGCCGAGCCCGCCGGCGCCGATGACCAGCACCCGCGCGTTCTTGAGGCGCTTCTGACCGCTCATCCCGACGTCGGGGATGATCAGGTGCCGGCTGTACCGCCGGACCTCGTCGATGGTCAGCTCGTCCGCGGGCTCCACGAGCGCGGGAAAGGACACGGCGTACTCCTTCGGGTGGGTTCGTCTCTCGAACAACCTCCGCTCCCGCCATGTTCCCCGGCGGATCGGTCCCGGACGCGCGCGTCCCGTCATCCGGACGGCCCGCGGCGCCCGGTATCGTGCACGGCGTGACGGCTGAGCAGTACGACCCTCCCGCGACGCGCCAGCGCGGCGCCCGCATGCCGCGGCGCGAGCGCCGGGCGCAGCTGATGGACTCCGCGCTTGAGGTCTTCGTCGCGCAGGGCTTCCACGCGGCCGCGATGGACGACATCGCCGAGCGAGCGGGGGTCTCCAAGCCCGTCCTCTACCAGCACTTCCCCGGCAAGCTGGACCTCTACCTCGCCCTGCTGGACCAGTCCTGCGACACGATCATCGCCAACACGCGCACCGCGCTGGAGTCGACCCACGACAACAAGCAGCGGGTCGCCGCCACGATGGACGTCTTCTTCGAGTACGTCGCGGGCGACACCGGCGCGTTCCGGCTGGTGTTCGAGTCCGACCTGACCAACGAGCCCGCCGTGCGCGAGCAGGTCGACCGCGTCACGACCGAGTGCGCCGCGATGATCGCGCACGTGATCCACGACGACACGGGCCTGCCCGACGACGCCTCGCGGCTGCTCGCGGTCTCCCTGGTGGGAATGGCGCAGGTCAGCGCCCGGTTCTGGCTGTCGGACCCCGGGGAGATCCGCAAGTCCGATGCCGCGTCGCTGGTCGCCGGGCTGGCGTGGCGCGGGATCCGCGGCTACCCCCGCGCCGACGAGCACTGACCAGCACCACCAGACCGACCGACCAGCACCGACCGACCAGCACCGGCTGACCGGCACTGACGCCCGGGAGGGCCAGAAGGAGGACCTCGTGGAGGTCAAGATCGGCGTCCAGAACGCCGCCCGAGAGCTGCACATCGACACCGACGAGACCGCGGAGTCGATCGAGAAGCAGGTCGCCGACGCGCTCGCAGCCGGGGGCGTGCTGACCCTGGCCGACGTCAAGGGCCGCAAGGTCGTCGTCCCCACCGAGAAGCTCGCCTACGTCGAGATCGGCCACGGCACGATCGGCCAGGTCGGCTTCCGGAGCTAGGGCCTCAACTGCTCAGGCCCAGCTGGGCCATCCGCTCGGCGTGCCGCTCGGTGATCCGGGTGAACATCCGGCCGATCGCGGCCAGGTCCAGCCCGGGCCGGTCGACCCCACCCGCGAGCAGGGCGGTGAGCGCGTCGCGGTCGGCGGTCACCCGCTGCGCCTGCGTCAGCGCCTCCCCCATCAGCCGGCGCCCCCACAGGGCGAGCCGGCCGCCCAGCCGGTGGTCCGCGGCGATCGCCTTGCGCACCCGATCGACCACGAAGGCCGCGTGGCCGGATTCCTCCAGCGAGGCGAGGATCAGGTCGCGCGTCCCCGGGTCGAGGTAGGCCGCGATCTCGCGGTAGAAGTCGTTGGCGAGCCCGTCGCCGACGTAGGCCTTGATCAGGCCCTCGTACCAGTCGTCGGGTGCGGTGTACTCGTGGAACCGGTCCAGCGGCTCGCGAAAGGGGGCCATCGCCTCGAAGGGGTCGGCGCCGAGCTCGGTGAGCCGCTCGTTGAGCCGGGCGACGTGGGCGAACTCGGCGGTCGCCATCGAGACGATGGCGACCTTGTCCTCGAGCGTGGGCGCCAGCTTCGCGTCCTCGGCCAGGCGCTCGAACGCCGAGATCTCGCCGTACGCGATCACGCCCAACAGGTCGATCACCGCCTCCCGGTACTGCGGGTCCTCGAAGGCCACGGGCGTGGATGCGGTCACGTGCGCACCCTACCGATAGACTGCGAGCGTTCGAGGTCGCCTCAGCACCCGTGGGCGCGACCCATGTATGTGCGCGGCAGACGCTCCACGAGTCCGCCGCTCCCGAATCTCAATCGGTAGACGCCGGCTGACTCACGAAAGCGACAAGACCCTGACCACCTTCCGAGAGCTCGGGGTGCTCCCCGAGATCTGCGACGCCCTCGAGCGCGCCGACATCGTCACCCCGTTCGCCATCCAGGAGATGACCCTCTCCGTCGCCCTGATGGGCACCGACCTGATCGGCCAGGCCCGCACCGGCACCGGCAAGACCCTCGCCTTCGGCATCCCGGTCCTCCAGCGCAGCGTGGCGCCCAAGGACCCCGACTACGCCGAGATCCCGCAGGGCAAGCCGCAGGCGCTGATCGTCGCCCCGACCCGCGAGCTCGCGCTCCAGGTCTCCAACGACCTCGCGCTGGCCGGCGCCGACCGCGGCCTGCGCGTCCTGACCGTGTACGGCGGCGTCGGCTACGAGCCGCAGATCGACGCCCTCCAGGAGGGCGTCGACATCGTCGTCGGCACGCCGGGCCGCCTCATCGACCTGTGCAACCGCCGGGTGCTCGACATCAGCCACGTGCACGCGCTCGTGCTCGACGAGGCCGACGAGATGCTCGACCTCGGGTTCCTGCCCGACGTCGAGAAGATCCTGCGGATGACCCCGGAGACCCGGCAGACCATGCTGTTCTCCGCGACCATGCCGGCCGCGATCGTGGCCCTGGCGCGCATGCACATGCGGCACCCGATGAACATCCGCGCCGAGTCGTCGTACGAGAACGCGACGGTGCCGACGACGGCGCAGTTCATCTACCAGGTCCACGACCTGGACAAGCCGGAGATCATCGGCCGCGTCCTGCAGGCCGAGGACGCAGGCAAGATCATCGTCTTCACCCGGACCAAGCGGCAGGCGCAGCGCGTCGCCGACGACCTCGCCGAGCGCGGGTTCAGCGCGAGCCCGCTGCACGGCGACATGGCGCAGGTCGCGCGCGAGAAGGCGCTGACCAAGTTCCGCGAGGACAAGCTGCGGGTGCTGGTCGCGACCGACGTCGCCGCGCGCGGCATCGACGTCGCCGGGGTCTCGCACGTCATCAACTACAGCTGCCCCGAGGACGACAAGACCTATGTGCACCGGATCGGTCGCACCGGCCGCGCCGGCGCCTCCGGCATCGCGATCACCTTCGTCGACTGGCAGGACCTGCACCGCTGGAAGATGATCAACAAGGCGCTCGACCTGCCGTTCGACGAGCCGCAGGAGACCTACTCGACCTCCGAGCACCTCTACCACGACCAGGGGATCCTGCCCGGCACCAAGGGCCGGATCGTCGAGCCGAAGCCGGTCGAGCGGGCCCCCCGTGAGGAGCGCGCGCCGCGCGACCGCAACCGCTCGCGCAGCCGCACCCGCACGCGGGGTGGTGAGACGGTCGCCGTCACCAACGGCGCCGACGGTGCGACCGCATCCGGCGAGAAGGCTGCCGAGGGCTCCGGCTCCGGCGGCAACCGCAACCGCCGGCGACGTCGGCGGTCCAGCGGCAGCAAGCCCGCTCCCGCCGCGGAGTAGGGGCTCGCGCTGAGGGTTTCGGCTGCTGGCAGCCGAAACCCGCACGACACCCCGCTCAACCTCGGCGCGTCGTGCGGATCCTGGCTGCTGGCAGCCGAAACCCGCACCGCAGCCAGCACCCCCCGGGCACCCGGCTCCGGGGGATCACGCGGTCACGACGACCGTGGTGCCGATGGGCGCGAAGTCCCACAGCGCGATCGCGTCCGCCCGCTTCTGCCGGATGCAGCCGTGCGACTGGGGCGTGCCGAGCTGAGCGACGCTCTGCACGCGCTTCCCGTCGTTGACCGGGATGTCGTGGAAGCCGATCGCGGCGTTGTCGCCCTGGGTGAACCGGACGAAGTACTTCATCGTCCCGGAGTCGTCGATCCCCCACGCCTGCTCGGACTTCGAGTAGACCGCATAGGTGCCGGGATCGAGGTTGTCGTAGACGCTGCCCGACACCAGGTAGGTGCGCTCGACCCGGTGACCGCCGGACACCAGCCACACCCGCTGCTGGCCCTGGCTGAAGACGATCCGCTTCCCCGTGCCGGAGCCGACCGGCAGCGGCACGTCGCTCGGATCCTGGTCGATGCCCTCAGTGGCGTCGTGGCCGGCGTCCTCGGTGGCGTCGGCACTCGTCCGCGCGCTGACCGACGGCGAGGCGTCCGCACTCGGCGCGGGCCCCGCGTCCGGCCTCTCGTCGAGCGCGGCCGGCGCGGCGGCCGCTGGCCGGTCGCCCCCGGCGAGGGTGGGCAGCAGGCCGGCGCCACCGAGGACGGCGACCAGGGTGACCACGAGCGCTGCGCCGAGGGCCGCGAACCGGCCGTACCGGGGTCGCAGCTCCGCGCGGTGCTTGCTCACGCCCCGGCCTGCTTCTGCTTCTTCTGCTTCTTGGGCTTGGGTCGCTGCGACCGGGTCACCAGGTTCTCGGCCACCTGGCGGTAGGCCTGGGCGCCCTTGCTGCTGCGGCTGGTGGCCAGGATCGAGCGGCCCGCGGCGGGCGCCTCGGCGAACTTGATGGTCTTGGGGATCGGCGGCTCGACGACCTCGAGGTCGTAGGTGTCGGAGATCGTCTCGAGCACGGTGCGGGCGTGGTTGGTGCGCCCGTCGTAGAGCGTGGGCAGCACCCCCCAGACCTCGAGTCCGCGGTTGGTGAACCGGCGCACGTCGTGGACGGTGTCGAGCAGCTGCCCGACGCCGCGGTGCGACAGGGTCTCGCACTGGAGCGGCACCAGGACGCCGTCGGCGGCGGTGAGGGCAGCCACGGTGAGCACCCCGAGCGAGGGCGGGCAGTCGAGCAGGACCCAGTCGTAGTCGAGCTCGTCCTCCTCCAGCGCCTCGATCATCGACCGGAGCACGTGCTCGCGCCCGGTGCGGGTGAGCAGCTCGGCCTCGGCGCGGGCCAGCTCGATGGTGGCCGGCACCAGGTCGACGCCGTCGTCGGTCTCGATCACCACCTCGGCGGGGTCCAGCCCCTTGGTGAGCACGTGGTGCACCGACAGCTCGAGGTCCTCAGGGTCGATGCCGAGCGAGAAGGTCAGGCAGGCCTGGGGGTCGAGGTCGACCAGCAGGACCGAGTGCCCGAGCTCGGCCAGGGCGGCACCGACAGAAGCAACGGTGGTCGTCTTGGCGACGCCGCCCTTCTGGTTCGCGATCGCGAGCACGATGGTCATCGACGCCATCATGCCCGACCGTGGTCCCGAGATCGTGCACCACCTGCTTGACTTGCCGCATGTCACTCCCCCGACCTCGGGCCCTCGTCACCGGCCCGACCGCCGGCATCGGCCGCTCCTTCGCCCACCAGCTGGCCGAGCAGGGCCACGACCTGGTCCTGGTCGCTCGCGACCGCGCCCGGCTCGAGTCGGAGGCGAAGGAGCTGCGGTCGGCGTACGGCGTCGACGTGGAGGTGCTCGCGGCCGACCTCACCGACCGCGACGACCTGGCGACGGTGGAGGCCCGGCTCGCCGATCCGGACCGGCCCGTCGACCTGCTGGTCAACAATGCGGGGTTCGGCCTGAAGCGGCGCTTCCTCGACAACTCCGTCGACGAGGAACAGGCGATGCTCGACGTGCTCGTGACCGCCGTCATGCGGCTCAGCCACGCCGCCCTCGGCCCGATGTCGGAGCGCGGGCGCGGCGGCGTCATCAACGTCTCCAGCGTCGCGGCGTTCCTGCCGCGCGGCTCCTACTCGGCCGCGAAGGCCTACGTGAACAGCTTCTCGGAGTGGGCCGCGCGCGAGTACGCGCCGCGGGGAGTCACCGTCACCTGCCTGTGCCCGGGCTTCACCAGGACCGAGTTCCACGAGCGGATGGAGGTCGGCCGCGGGTCGGCGCCCGACTTCATGTGGCTCGACGCCGACGACCTGGTCGCGACCGCGCTGAAGGACCACGCCAAGGGCAAGGTCTTCTCCGTGCCGGGCGCGCAGTACAAGGTCGTCACCGCCGCGGCCCGCCTGGTCCCCAGCGGGATCCTGCAGCGGTTCCAGTCGCTGGGCCGCAAGTAGCGGTCCGGCAGCGCTGCCGGCTCAGCGGTTCACGACCTCCGGGGTGACGCGGCCGGAAGCCGCGGCCGTCCGGTCGGCCACCTCGAGCAGGCGCGCGAGCTCGTCGGGGTGGGTGGTGTTGCAGCCGAGGTCGTGGTCGACCTTGCCGTCGCCGTGGTAGTCGCTGGCACCGGTGACGACCAGGCCCAGGTTCTGCGCGATGGACCGGAGCCGGTCGCGGGCGTCGGCGTCGTGGTCCTGGTGGTCGACCTCGATGCCGGTCAGTCCCAGCGCCTGCAGCTCGGCCAGCGTCGCCTCGTCGGGCCGCCCCAGGCCGCCACGGCCCCACGGGTGCGCGATGACCGAGGCGCCCCCCGCGCCGGCGACCGCGCGGAGGGTCTCCTCCAACGGGGCGGCGTAGCGGTCGACGTGGGCCGGGCGTCCCCAGCCGAGGTAGCGGTCGAAGGCCGTCGTCCGGTCGGGCACGACGCCGAGGGTCACCAGTGCGTCGGCGACGTGCGGTCGGCCGGAGGCCGCGGTGCCGTCCGCAGCCCGTCGTACGTCGTCCTCGGTGATGTCGATGCCGAGCCCGTTGAGCCGCGACACCATCGCCGGGACCCGCGACGCGCGACCACGCAGCACCTGCTCGAGCTCGGCGGCGAGCGGGGGGTAGGTCGGGTCGACGAGGAAGGCCAGCAGGTGCACGCTGCGACCCCGGTGGCGGGTGCTGACCTCCATGCCGGGCACGAGGGTCAGCCCGGTCTCGGCCGCTGCCTGCGCCGCCTCGGCCCACCCGTCGGAGGTGTCGTGGTCGGTGATCGCCAGGACGTCCAGCCCCGCGTCGACCGCGGCCCGCACCAGGGCGGCAGGCGCGTCGGTGCCGTCGCTGGCACGCGAGTGCGTGTGGAGGTCGATGCGCACCGGTGCAGCCTAGATGCGGTTCGCCGACGGGTCACCACCCGGGCCGCGGACCTCCGAACGGCGTCTCCAGCAGCTGCGGCCCGAGGGCCGACACGTCGCGCAGGATCCACTCGTCCTGCAGCAGCAGCAGCGCCGACGCGGGGCGCAGGACGATCCACAGCCAGCGCCCCGCGGCCTCGCCGGCCAGCACCGAGCGGTCGAACTCGCCGTCCGAGGTGCTCGTCGAGACGTCCCACAGGTTCACCGGCTGGCTGCCGATCCGCACCCGGGTGGTCGGCGGTCGCTCCGCGATCTCGGCCCCCGGGTCGTCGTACCGCGTCCCCGCGCAGCGCGCACCCAGGCCGGTGCCGGCCTCCTCGGCGACCACGAGGACGTCGACGGGTCCGTCGAGCTCGCTGGTGCCCGAGGTGCAGGTCAAGGTCGCGGCGGCCCGCTCGACCCCGTCACCGACCAGCGCGAAGTCCGTCACCGACCAGCCCGGGCTCATCGGCCACGGCAGGTAGGTCGGGAAATGCGGCGAGGCCGCGAGGTGCTCGGCGAACGCCTCGTAGGTCGCCTCATCGTCGGAACGCCACAGCGGGTGGCGGCCGCCGTGGTCGGGACAGGGCACGACCGGAGCCGAGCACCGCACGCAGCTGGCCGCCAGGGACATGGCCCCCACGGTCCTGACCGGTGGCCGTCGCGTCAAGCGTCCGGCGTCACACGTCCAGCGCGGCGCGGATCGTGAGCGCGAGCTCGTCGCGCTCCCGCTCCGGGATCAGGGTGGCCTCGTCGGCGCCGAGGTAGGCGAAGACCCGCGGACCCCTGGCGCTCTCGGGCTGGTCCGCCATCCGCGGCACCAGGTGGAGGTGCAGGTGCGAGAACCCCTCCGCCTCGGAGAACTGCATGAGGTAGGTCTTCACGCACCCGGTGACCGACTCCAGCGCCAGGCTCAGCCGCCGCACCAGCCCGCCCAGCTCCTCGGCCGCGCCCGGGCTCAGCTCCGCGAACGACGTGACGTGCCGGGTCGGCAGCAGCACCAGCCAGCCCGCCAGGCTGCTGTCGAAGGCGTGCGCCACCCGCCAGTGCCCGGTCTCCACGACCGCCTCCCGGGGCGGCCGGTCCACCTCCGCCTGCTGGTCGCAGGGGAAGCAGCCGGGGAGGAGGTCCGAGACGGTCACCGCGGCACCCTAGCGGGCCGTCCGCTGGCGTGCGCCTCAGGAGTTCCAGCGCAGCACCACGGGCGCCTCGTGCTCCCACCCGAGACGGGAGAGGGTGGCGGTGTCGAGGCGCAGGTGCTGGCCGAAGGTGACCGGCTGGCGCAGCCAGCGGGCGGCGAGGGCGCGGAGCGCGTGGCCGTGGCCGAAGACGAGCGTCGAGCCCTCGGCGGCCTGGGTGCGGGCGACCACCCGGTCCAGCCGGAGGGAGACCGACTCGGGGGTCTCGCCGCCGGGCACGGGCGAGTTCCAGACCGTCCAGCCCGGCACCCGCTGCCGGATCTCCTTCGTGGTGACGCCCTCGTAGTCGCCGTAGTCCCACTCGACGAGGTCGTCGTCGACCTCGGCCTCGGGGAACCCGGCGAGCTCGGCGGTCCGGCGCGCCCGCTCGCGGGGACTGGTCAGCACCAGCGCGAGGTCGACCTCGGCGAGGCGCGGTGCCAGCGACCGGGCGACCTCCTCGCCCTCGGGCAGGAGCGGCAGATCGGTCGTCGACGTGTGCCGACCGTTCGCGCTCCACTCGGTCTTGCCGTGCCGGACCAGCCAGAGCTCGTTCACCGGCCCATCAGACCACAGCGGCCGGGCGCGACGTCCGGTCGTCAGTCGTCGGCGAGCACGACCACCCGGTCCCCGGGCAGCACGCGGAAGGTCTCCGCCTTCGCCGGGTTGACGCGTACGCCGAAGGACGCCTCACCCTCGGCGAGCGCCTCGGACTTGTAGCCGATCGCCGTCTCACCCCGCCGCGAGGCGCCGGCGACGATGGTGGCGTAGCTGACGTCCGCGCCCGGCTGGACGTACCACTCCGCCGGACGCAGGTAGATCTCGCTGCCCTCGTCGCCCAGGAGCTGGTCGAAGACCGTCTCGAGCCGCGGGTCCTCGGACAGCTGGGTGACCAGCAGGCTGACGATCTCGCCGCTGACGACCACGTCGTCGACGTGCGCCACCTGCGCCAGCACCCGGTTGCGGTCGTCGAGCATCTCGCTGACGACCGGGGTGACCGAGCCGGTGCCGGACAGGATGTCGCGCACGTGGAGCAGGGTCACCAGGGTGCGGGCGTCGGCCGCCTGCGGCTCGAGGTCGTCGGAGTAGCAGAGCACCAGCACCTGGTCGAGGTCCGGCTGCACGTGCTCCTCGAGCGTGCGGCGGTCCGTGGTCTGGCCCGGGGCCACCGTGACCTGGAGGTGGTCCAGCTCCGGCACGTCGCGGACGTCGAACGAGGTCAGCACGGTCAGCGTCGAGCCGGGGGGCGCGTAGTTGTCGAGCTCGCGCAGCACGATCGGTGCCCGCTCGTTCCAGCCGATCAGCAGCGCGCGGGTGGGGTGGTCGTCCTCGCCGGACCCGGTCCCGAGCCGACCGAGGTCGGGACCGATCGTGGCGTCCGGCTCCGCCTTCAGCGTCGAGTCGTCCTCGGCCACAACGATCAGCGTGTGACCGGCGACCGGGGTCTCCGGGCGCGGGTTCAGCGTCGGCACGCCGTCCGCGATCACCCCGATGACCGAGGCCTCCTCGAAGGCCAGCTGCGCCTCGGCGTACGTCATCGCGCCGAGCCGGTGCTCCTCGAGGAAGTAGATCTCGTCGCCGCCGTAGTCGAACAGCTCGGTGTAGACCGCCGCCGCACCGGACTGGCGCGAGGTCTGCACGACCAGCTTGGCCACCGTCTCGCGGATGTCGAGCAGCACGGTCCGGTCGGCCCCGACGAGCCGGGCGGCCTCCAGGTTGGTGGGGTTGCGGATCTCCGCGACGATCCGGGGACCGTCGGGACCGGAGTGGGTCAGGGCGAGCAGGGTCTTGATGACCTCGCTGTCGGGGTCCTCGGAGTCCTCCGGCGCGAGCAGGATCACCGAGCGCGCGGTGAGGTGGCTGCTCAGCCGCAGGTCGTCGATGTCCATCGGCGAGCCCGAGCGGCAGACCACCCGCGTGCCGCGGAAGTCCCCGACCTTGGCGCGCAGGTCGTCCTCCATCTCGACCTTGTCACGGTCGGCGAGCACGACGACGACGGGCTTGCGCCGACTCTCGTTGGCGATCGTCAGCTCCCGGACGATCGTGAAGATCGACTCCGACCAGCCCAGGATCACCGTGTGGTCCTTCTCCAGGACGATCGAGCGGCCGCGGCGCAGGTCGGCGAGACGGGTGTCGATCCCGGCGGCGATCACGCCGATCAGGGCGCTGACGATGAAGAGGCCGGCGATGGTCAGGGCCAGCATGGTGAGCTTGAAGGTCCAGCTGCCCTGGTCCCCACCGATCGTGCCCGGGTCGAGGGCGTGCAGCAGGTTGCCGAACATCGAGCTGCCGAAGTCGCCCTGCTGGTTGCGGCTCAGGCCGAAGACCGTGACCACCAGCGAGAACAGCAGGATCAGCAACAGCGTGACGACGGTCAGCCAGGCGATCAGGGCCGGGGTGCCGCGCGACATGCTGTTGTCGAACCGGTAGCGCAGGCGGTCGGCCAGCCGCGGCGCCGGGAGCGCACCAGGTGTCGCGCCCGGCCGGGGCGAAGGTACGGCGGCGCCGTGCTGCGCAGGACCGCCGATCGCCTTCGCGGTCCGCTGACGCAGCTGCTGACCGGTGCGTCCCATCGTCCGACCTCCCGCCTCGACTGCTCGGGGCATCGTCGCGCACGGGACCTCCCCGGACACGCGTTTTCGGCCAACGCGCCGGTCCGCACGTGCCACGATGCCGCCCATGGAGAAGGCGCCCCCCGACCTGAGCCGGCCGCGGATCGCGGTCGCGGCCGCCTTCCTCATGCAGGGACTGGTGCTGCTCAGCCTGACGACCCGGCTGCCGGAGTTCCAGGACCGCTGGGCGATCACCGACGTGCAGCTCTCGCTCATCCTGCTCATGATGATCCTGCTCGCGGGTGCCGGGTCGGTCGCCGCGGAGACCGTGGCCAAGCGCCTGGACAGCGCCCGGATGCTCCGCACCGGCCTGGTGATCGTGGCGGTGGGCGTGCCGGTGCTGTGCACGGCGCAGACCTCCGCCTTCTTCGTCGGCGGCATCGCCGTCTACGGGTTCGGGCTCGGCATGGTCGACGCGTGCTCGAACATGCAGGCGGTCGCGCTGGAGCACCGCTACCAGCGGCCGATCCTGCCGTCCTTCCACGGGGCATGGACCCTCGGCGGCGTCGTCGGCGCCGCGATCACCCTGGCGACCACCGACCTGCCGCTCGAGGCGGGGGCGGCGCTGGGCGTGCTCCCCCTGCTCGTCGCGTTCGGCCCGTTCCTCGCCCGCGACCACGGACCGACCGAGCTCGCCACGAAGGTGGCGGTCCCGTGGCGGCCGATCCTGCTGGTCGGACTGGCGATGGTGCTCTTCTACATGATCGACACGGCCGTCCAGACCTGGGGACCGCTGTTCCTCGACCACACCTTCGACACCCCCGAGCGGTACGTCGCGCTGGCCGCGCTGTGCTACCTGCTCGCCAGCGGCACGGTGCGCCTGGCGGGTGACTGGTTGGTCGGTCGGTTCGGACCCGTCCCGGTGCTGCGGGTCGGCGCCGTGATCGGCGCCGCGGCCCTCGCGGTCGTGGTCTTCTCCCCCGCCTGGCAGGTCGCCGTGCTCGGCTTCTCGATCCTGGGCGCGGGCGTCGCCGTCGTCGCACCGCTCAGCTTCTCGGCCGCGGCCAAGATCGCCGGCGGCGAGGGCTTCGCGCCGGCGGTCCGGCAGGCCCGCGTCGACGCCGTGATCGCCCGGTTCAACCAGTTCAACTACATCGGCGCCCTGCTCGGCTCGGTGATGACGGGTCTGGTCGGCCAGGACTCGCTACGGGTCGGGTTCGCGGTGCCGATGGTGCTGGTGCTCGGCATCGTCCCGCTGGCGCCGGCGTTCGCCCCCCGGATCGTGCCGCTCGCCGTCAGTGCACGCCGGCCATCAGCCTCCTGATCGGCTTCGTCGCCGCCAGCACGACCAGCCCGGCCAGGACGGCGACCAGACCGAGCCAGAGGAAGTACGCCGTCTCGTCGGTCCAGTCGTAGTAGCCGGCCAGCTTCCCCGACATCGCGGTGCCGAGCGCGATCGACAGGAAGTAGAGCGCCACCATCTGGGTGGCGAACTGCCGCGGCGCGAGCTTCGTCGACAACGACAGCCCCACCGGTGAGATGAACAGCTCGGCGAGGGTGAAGACGAGCAGGATCCCGGCGAGGGCCAGGAGCGGCGCGGTGTTCTCGCCGCCCGGGACCAGCAGGAACAGCAGGAACGCCACGCCCATCAAGACGGTGCCGATGCCGAACTTGACCGGCGTCGAGGGCTGCCGCGGCCCCAGCCGGGTCCACGCCGCCGCGAAGACGGGGGCGAGCAGGATGATGAAGACCGGGTTGATCGACTGGACCCACGACACCGGCATCTCCCAGCCGAACAGGTTGCGGTCCAGCCGCTTGTCGGAGTAGATCGTGACGACCGTGAACTGCTGCTGGTAGAGCGACCAGAAGACGACGTTCGCGAGGAACAGCGGCACGAAGGACCAGACCCGGCTGCGCTCGACGGTGCTGACGTGCCGGCTGGCGAGCATGACGGCGAAGTAGGCGACGGCGGCCGCCAGCGTCACCCAGATGACGGTGTCGGACAGGTTGTCGGCGGCGACCACGCCGGTCACCAGGAGCACGGCGAGCACACCGAGTGCGACGAGCGCGAGGCCGGCGTACCGAAGGCGCTCCGCCGGCTCCAGCGGGTGCGGGGCCACCCGGGTCGCGTCGGGGAGCCGGCGCCGACCCAGGGAGTACTGCACGAGACCGACCGCCATGCCGACCGCGGCGAGGGCGAACCCGGCGTGGAAGCCCCAGTCCTCCTGGAGCAGGCCGGTGAGCAGCGGCCCGGCGAACGCGCCGAGGTTGATGCCCATGTAGAACAGCGAGAACCCGCCGTCGCGGCGCTCGTCGTCCTCGGCGTAGAGCGAGCCGACCAGCGAGCTCGCGTTGGCCTTGACGCCGCCGCTGCCCAGCGCGATCAGGATCAGCCCGACCGTGACCCCGGTCAGGCCCGGCAGCGCGGACAGCGCGATGTGGCCGCACATCACGACCACGGCGGCGTAGAAGAGGGTCCGCTCCGGGCCGAGCACCCGGTCGGCGAGCCAGGCGCCCACGATCGTGGCGAGGTAGACGCCGCCGCCGTACGCACCGACGATCTGGGTGGCCGTGGCCTCCGAGATCCCGAGGCCGCCCTGCGCCGCGGAGTAGTAGAGATAGATCAGCAGGATGCCCTGCATCCCGTAGAAGCTGAACCGCTCCCACATCTCCACGCCGAAGAGGTTGGCGAGGGGCCGGGGGTGCCCGAAGAACCCGCGGTCGTCGGCCTCCGGGACGGGGTGTCGTACGTCGGTGGTGCTGGTCATCCCCGGACCCTGCCCGCGCCCCGGCGCGGACAAACGGTGGCGTCAGTCGCCGGCGGGGCCGCTCCAGTTCTTGTCCGGCTGCGGGACCGGACGACCGGGCTGCTCGCCCCCCCGCTGCTCGAGGTAGCTGTTCTTCGGCACCATCACCTTGCGGCGGAAGATGCACACGACCTTGCCGTCCTGGTTGTAGCCGATGGTCTCGACGTGGACCACGCCCCGGTCGTCCTTCGAGGTCGACTCCCACTTGTCGAGCACGGTGGTCTCGCCGTACAGCGTGTCGCCGTGGAACGTCGGCGCGACGTGGCGCAGCGACTCGATCTCCAGGTTGGCGATCGCCTTGCCGGAGATGTCGGGGACGCTCATGCCGAGCAGGATCGAGTAGACGTAGTTGCCGACCACGACGTTCTTGCCGAACTGGGTCGTCTCCTCGGCGTAGTGCGTGTCGAGGTGGAGCGGGTGGTGGTTCATCGTGAGCAGGCAGAACAGGTGGTCGTCGTACTCGGTCACCGTCTTGCCGGGCCAGTGCTGGTAGGTCGCGCCGACCTCGAACTCCTCGTAGCTGCGTCCGAACTGCATGGGCCCACTCTGCCCGGACCCACGCCCCGGACGCACCGGTCCCGGGCGTGGGTTATGTCACCAGCGCGTCAGCGCGCGGTCACGAACCGCCGCCGCCGGCCTTGCGACGGTGCATCTTGGGCCCGGACGTGGACACCTCCGACCCGTGCGCCTTCTCCCGCACCGGACCGTCCTGGTGCACGCCCTGCTCGCGGTCGTTCTTGCGGTCCAGGGCCTCGCGCATCTTGGCCTTGAGGTCGTCGTTCGCATGCGACTCGGTCATGCCTCCACCGTCGCACGCCCAGCCCCGGACGGCCAGCGCTTTCGGCAGCCGGCACCCGCGCGCCGGTGTCAGCCGGTCGGCGACGGGACGTTCGGGCTCGGCGTGCCGGTGCTGCTCGGCTTCGGTGTCGACGTCGGCGTCGCGGTCGGCGTCGGGGTCCCCGTCGGCGTGGGGCAGTCGGGCGTCGACGCGGGCGGGAGCTCGGCCTGCGCGATGATCATCGAGTGGTCGGTCGACTTGCGGATCTTGGGTCCGCGGTTGGCGACGTACCCGGTGAAGGTGGTCTCGGGTGAGCCGAAGATCCAGTCGATGTACGTCGGCCGGGTCGGTCCGCAGCCGGCGAGGCCGCCCGAGCCGTTGTTGAAGCCACCGTTCGCCGCCACCATGTCGGTCGCGGCGGTCATCCGGCAGAAGTAGATGTCCTTCTCGTTCATGTCGCCGAGGACGTAGACCGGGAGCCCCGTGTCGTCACGCAGGCGGTTGACCATCGCGATCTCGTTCTCGGTCGCCTGCTTGCGCCACTGGGCGGCCGGGCCGCGGGCGTTCGCGGGGTTGTGGAAGGACGACGCGTAGATCTCCTGGCCAGTCGTGACGTTCTGCAGTCGGACGAGCGGCATCCGCAGGATGTGGCCGTGGAAGTAAGGGATCTTGATCCAGCTCGCGGTGACCAGGGACCACTGGTCGGTCCGCCAGGCGACCGTGTTGCGCATCTGTCGGGGACCCCACGCGGTCCCGGGATAGGAGTCCCAGGTGGCGCCCATCTGCTTCTCCCAGACGTTGTACTGGGGGCGCTCGAACTCCTGGAGCCCGATCACGTCGACGCCCTCGTCGGTGATCACCTCCGTGAGCCACTTCATCCGCACCGGCCCGGACGCCCAGCCGTGCTTCTTGCCGCCGGGGGCGGTGTGCCCGGCGCCCAGCACGTTGAGCGAGCTGATCGTCCACTGGGTGGGGACGCCGGAGTCCCCCTCGGCGAGCTGAGCACCGTCGTCGGAGGCCCCCGTGCCGGACAGGCGGAGGGCGCCGGCGCCCAGCACCATGCCGAGGAGCAGGGCGGCGACGACGGTGAGGCGCTGGCGGGAGCGAGCGTCCGAGGGCATGGGGAACCTCCTGGTGATCAGGAGTACTGTAACGTCACTCCTGTCACACAGGACTCATTCGCCGCAGCGCGTTCGCTGCCGCGGGTCAGCCCCGCAGCTTGTAGTCCTTGAGCAGCGCGCGACCGATGATCATCTTCTGGATGTCGCTGGTGCCCTCGCCGATGAGCATGAAGGCGGCCTCGCGGTAGAGCCGCTCGATCTCGTACTCCTTGGAGTAGCCGTAGCCGCCGTGGATGCGGAAGGAGTCCTGCACGACCTCGTTGCAGTACTCCGCGGCGAGCATCTTGGCCATCCCGGCCTCGACGTCGTTGCGCTCGCCCTTGTCCTTCTGGCGGGCGGCGCGGACCATCATCGCGTGCGCGGCCTCGACCTTGGTCGCCATCTCCGCGAGGCGGAACATGATCGCCTGGTGGTCGGCGATCGGCTTGCCGAAGGTCTCGCGCTGCTGGGCGTAGGCGATCGCGAGCTCGAAGGACCGCAGTGCGATCCCGCACGCCCGGGCGGCGACGTTGACCCGGCCGACCTCGACGCCGTCCATCATCTGGTAGAAGCCCTTGCCGGTCTCCCCGCCCAGGACCTGCTCGGCCGGGACCCGGTGACCCTCGAAGACCGCCTCGGTGGTGTCGACGCCCTTGTAGCCCATCTTGTCGATCTTGCCCGGGATGGTCAGGCCCGGTGCGACCTCGCCGAACCCGGTCGGCTTCTCCACCAGGATCGTCGACATCTTCTTGTAGACCGACGCCGACTCGTCCACGCCCTCGTCGGTGCGCACCAGCAGCGCGATCAGGGTCGAGGACCCGCCGTTGGTCAGCCACATCTTCTGGCCGTCGATGACGTACTCGTCACCGTCGCGCACGGCCTTGGTCTTGATCGCCGCGACGTCCGAGCCCAGACCCGGCTCCGACATCGAGAACGAGCCGCGGACCTCGCCGGCCGCCATCGCCGGGAGGTACTTGCGCTTCTGCTCCTCGGTGCCGTGCTGCATGATCATGTAGGCCACGATGAAGTGGGTGTTGATCACGCCCGAGACGCTCATCCAGCCCCGCGCGATCTCCTCCACGCACAGCGCGTAGGTCAGCAACGACTCGCCCAGGCCGTCGTACTCCTCGGGGATCATCAGCCCGAAGATCCCCAGCTCCTTCAGCCCGTCGACGATCTCCTGGGGGTACTCGTCGGCGTGCTCGAGCTCGGTCGCGACCGGCAGGATCTTCTCGTCGACGAACGTCCGCACGGCCTTGAGGATCTCGGTCTGGTCCTCGGTCAGTCCGTCGGTCTCGCACAGGCGACTCATCGAGCGTCCTTCCATCGGGAGTACAGGTAACCGTTCGGTAACCTACTGGCTCCCGGCACCCACGCCCATGTGAGATGCCGCACCGCTCAGCGCCGGCGCCGCAGGCGTCCGCCCAGTCGTCTGCCCAGACGATGGCGAAGCCGTCGGTGGACCGGCACGTGGGGGACCGTCGGCTGGTGGGCCCGGGCCTGCCGCTCCTCGAGGCGCTCGAGCGCGATCGACGCCAGCGCCCGGACGGCCGCATCGACCAGCTCCTCGGGGTCCGGCGGTGTCCCGGCGTCGAAGGCGCCGTCGTCGGGCCGCAGGTCCTCGAGGTCTCCGGAGACCCGGACGCCGCGCTCGCGCAGCAGCGCGATGGTGCGCTCCGCCTCCTCCTCGCACCAGCGCCGCAGCCGCTCCGGCATCCGGGGGGCGGCGCCGGACTGGGCGCCGAGGTGCCGCTGCCCCAGCCACATCTTGCCGATGGGCACGTAGTCGTGGCGGTTCATCAGCTCGGGCGGCACCTGCTCGCCGACCCGGCGCAGCACCTCGGCCTGGACCCGGCCGAGCGAGGTGTTCGGGCGCGCCGTCCCGGTCGACAACCGGGCGGGATCGACGCCGAGCACCGCGCACCAGCGTCCGAGCAGCACGTCGGAGGGCCCGCGCGGCACCGTCACGACGTGGATCCGCTCCACGGGGATCCGGGTCGACCAGCGGTCGACGACGGCCTCCACCCCGCGCTCGAACCACCAGCGCTCGGCCAGCGGACCGCGGCGGCTCGCGATCGCGTCCAGGAACTCGTCGAGGTCCGGCGCCTCGCTGCCCTGCTGCACCCGTTGCTGCCAGGTCGACGGCAGCAGCCGCGCGAGCGACCGGACCGTCAGCACCAGGTGGACCTCCCGGTCCCCGCAGGCGTCGACCAGCCGGTCCAGCTGTGGCTGGGTCGCCGCCCCGAGCTGCTCCTCCGACACCAGGACGCGGGACGCGGTGGTCGCCGCGACCTGCGTGGCGAACCGGTCGACGATGCCGAACGCGGCGGGCGGGTGCCGCTCGTCGAGGTCCTCGCGCACCGCGAGCGAGAGCCAGAAGGTCTCCCGGCGCCGGAGCGGCTCCAGCACCAGGCCCTGGCGCTCGAGCTCCTCGTGGGAGTCCGAGAAGACCGACTGCAGGTAGGTCGTCCCGGTCTTGGGCATGCCGACGTGGAGGTAGATCTCCCCCGCCGGCCCGGACATGGCCGCACCCTACCGTCGGCCCCCGGCCCGACCGACCGACGCCGGCACGGGGGACGGCACGGCAGCGGGCCGCGGGGTCCCCCGGCCGGTAGCGTTGGCACGTGAGCTCGACCCCCGCCCGCGTCTTCGTCGCCCGTCTCGTCGGGCTGCCGATCTTCGACCCCCAGGGCGACCAGGTCGGCAAGGTGCGCGACCTCGTGGCGGCGGTGCGCTCGGAGGTCCACCAGCCGCGGGTGCTGGGCCTGGTCGCCGAGGTCTTCGGCCGGCGCCGGATCTTCGTGCCGATGACCCGGGTGACCAACATCGACAGCGGTCACGTCTACACGACCGGCCTGCTCAACATGCGGCGGTTCGAGCAGCGCCCGACCGAGACGTTGGTGATGGGCCAGATGCTCGACCGGTCCGTGCGGGTCCCCCACTCCGGCGTCGCGGGCACGGTCTACGACGTCGCGATGGAGCAGGCGCGCAACCGCGACTGGGTCCTGAGCCGGGTGGCGATCCAGGAACCGGCGAAGGGCCTGCGGCGGCGCGGCCAGACCCACGTCGTGGAGTGGCGCGACGTCGAGGGGCTGACCGCCCGCGACGAGTCCCAGGGCGCCACCCACCTGATCGCCGCGCTCAACGAGATGCGGCCGGCCGACGCGGCCAACATGATCCACGACCTGCCCCTCGAGCGGCGCTCGGCCGTGGTGGCCGCGCTGGACGACGAGCGGCTCGCCGACGTGCTCGAGGAGCTCCCGGAGGAGGACCAGGTCGACATCCTCGAGCACCTCGACAACGAGCGCGCGGCCGACATCCTCGAGGAGATGTCCCCCGACGACGCCGCGGACCTGATCGCGGACCTCCCGCCCGAGACGGCCGAGGCGCTGCTCGAGCTGATGGAGCCCGAGGAGGCCGAGGACGTCCGCCGGCTGATGTCCTACGCCGAGGAGACCGCGGGCGGCATGATGACGCCCGAGCCGGTGATCCTCGGGCCGGACGCCACGATCGCCGACGCCCTGGCCCACGTCCGCAACCCCGAGCTGACGCCCGCGCTCGCGGCCCTCGTCTACGTGTGCCGTCAGCCGCTCGAGCCGCCGACCGGCAAGTTCCTCGGCGTCGCCCACATCCAACGGCTGCTGCGCGAGCCGCCCTCGACCCTGGTCGCCGGCGCCCTCGACGACTCGATGGCCTCCCTGCGCCCGCAGGCGACCATCGACGAGGTCGCGGCCCACCTGGCGACCTACAACCTGGTCGCCGCACCGGTCGTCGACGACACCGGCCACCTCCTCGGAGCGGTCACCGTCGACGACCTCCTCGACCACATGCTCCCCGAGGGCTGGCGTGACCAGGCCGTCCGGCAGGCGTCCGGATGAGCGACCGGATGGGCGACCGCGGCCCCCGCCTCGACACCCCGAAGGACCTGCGCCGTCCCCCGCTGGTCCGGCGGCCGACGTACAACTCCGACACGTTCGGGGTCTTCGCCGAGCAGTTCGCCCGGTTCATGGGCACCGCCCAGTTCCTCATCTACATGACCCTGTTCGTGCTGTTCTGGGTCGGCTGGAACATCGCGGCACCCCCGGACCTGCGGTTCGACGACTACCCCTTCATCTTCCTGACGCTGATGCTCAGCCTCCAGGCGTCGTACGCCGCCCCGCTGATCCTGCTCGCGCAGAACCGCCAGGAGGCCCGCGACCGGGTCATCGCCGAGCAGGACCGCCAGGCCGACGCCCGGGCGCACGCCGACATGGAGTTCCTCGCCCGCGAGGTGGCGTCGCTGCGGATGGCGGTCGGCGAGGTCGCGACCCGCGACTTCCTGCGCTCGGAGCTGCGGAGCCTGCTCGCCGACCTCGAGGAGCGCGAGCAGGAGCGTGGGCAGTCTCACCCGGGCGACGGCGAGACCGAGAACGCGCCCACGTAGACTCGGCGATCATGAGCAGCACCCTCCTCGAGCGGGTCGACGCCGCGCTGGCGACCGTCAACGACCCCGAGATCAAGCGCCCGATCACCGAGCTCGGCATGGTCGACTCCGTCGAGGTCGACGACGCCGGCGTCGCGCACCTGACGGTGCTGCTGACGGTGGCCGGCTGCCCGATGAAGGACACCATCAACCGCGACGTCACCGCCGCGGTCGGCGCGGTCGACGGCATCACCGGCGTCGACCTCAGCCTGGGCGTGATGAGCGCCGAGCAGCGCGCCGGCCTGCAGGAGGTCCTGCGCGGCGGCCAGGCCCAGCGCGAGATCCCCTTCGCGCAGCCCGGCTCCCTCACCAAGGTCTTCGCGATCGCCAGCGGCAAGGGCGGTGTCGGCAAGTCGTCGGTCACCGTCAACCTCGCCCTCGCGATGGCGGCCCAGGGCCTCAAGGTCGGCGTGGTCGACGCGGACATCTACGGCCACTCGGTGCCCGCGATGCTCGGCGTCGCCGACCAGCGCCCGACCCAGGTCGAGGACCTCATCATGCCGGTGCCGACCCCGTCGGGCGTGTCCGTCATCTCGATCGGGATGCTGAAGCCGCGACGTGACCAGGTGGTCGCGTGGCGCGGACCCATGCTCGACCGGGCGCTGGTCCAGATGCTGGCCGACGTCTACTGGGGCGACCTCGACGTGCTGCTGCTCGACCTGCCGCCGGGCACCGGCGACGTCGCGATCTCGCTCGGCCAGCACCTGCCGGGCGCGGAGGTCGTCGTGGTGACCACGCCGCAGGAGGCCGCGGCCGAGGTCGCCGAGCGCGCCGGCACGATGGCGTCGATGATGCACCAGCGCGTGGTGGGCGTCGTCGAGAACATGAGCTACCTGCCGTGCCCCCACTGCACCGCGGAGGGCACCGAGCACCGCCTCGAGATCTTCGGCGCCGGCGGCGGCGACCGGGTCGCGGCCACGCTCTCGTCGCGCTTCGGCTACGACGTGCCCGTCCTGGGCCAGATCCCGATCGACCCGTCGCTGCGCGAGGGCGGCGACGCCGGCAAGCCGGTCGTCGAGTCCGACCCGACCGCTCCGGGCGCCCGGGTCCTGGCCGCGGTGGCCGAGAAGCTCTCCGGACGCGGCCGCGGGCTCGCCGGCATGCAGCTCGGGTTGACGCCGACCAGCAAGTTCTAGGCCGGGGCGCGCGTGTTCGGGGTCGGCCTTCCGGAGTTCGCGGTCATCGCGTTCGTCGCCGTCCTCGTCTTCGGCCCCGACCGCCTGCCCGAGCTGGCCCGCCAGGCCGGTCAGATGGTCCGCCGCGTCAAGCGGATGGCCGACAACGCACGTGACGAGCTGCGCGCCGAGCTCGGTCCCGAGTACGCCGACCTCGAGCTCCGCGACCTCGACCCCCGCGAGATCGTCAAGCGCCACATCGCCGAGGCGATGGAGGAGGACGACGACGAGCCGGTGCGGCCCGCCCGGCGCGGCCAGCGCCCGCTCGACGAGGGCGAGGTCCCGCCGTACGACGCCGACGCCACCTGAGCGTGACGTCGGCGGGCGTCGTGCGGCCGGACGCCGACCGTCACCGCCGGAGCGCCGTCAGCTAGCGTGACTGCACCGCGGCGAGCGCGTCGAGGGCGACGAGCACCGTCCGGCCCTCCCCGACGGTGACTTCCACGAAGTCGGCTCCGATCCGTCGCAGGACCGCGTCGTGGGACGTGCCGTCCAGCAGGTGCAGGACGCACCGCTCGCCGGCGTCGGCGAGCCGGCGCAGCGCGGACCCCAGGCCCAGCCGGGCCAGCGGCGACCACGCCACCTCGGGCACCGACCGCTCCGCCGCGCCGTGGACGGCGGTGACGGCCGGGAGTCGCACCACCCAGTCCTGGCCCGGGCCGCCGAGCAGGCACCACCCCGAGCCGACCCGGTCGAGCACCCCGGACACGGTGCCGACCCCGGTCACGTCGAGCCGGAGCGCGGTGCCGATCGACGCGAACATCCGGGAGGCCAGGGTGACCTCGCGGTAGGCGCTGCGGCTCCGGTCGGCGAGGTCCGCGTCGCGCCCGGCGTCGAACGCGGCCTCGGCCTGCTGCTCGAGGTCGTCGAGGACGCCGAAGAGCTCCTCCTCCCAGGCCATGCCGCGAGCGTGCCCGGTGGGCGCCCGCTCAACCCTCCGCGGCCGGCAGGCGCCCGTCCGCGATCGCCGCGACGAGGGTCGCGTGGTCGCGGTCGTTGAGGTCCGCATAGGCCTCGGCGAAGGCCGCGATCGCCTTCTCGAACCGGTCGCTCTTCCCGAGGTACGCCGCGATGCTGACGCGGTTGCCGGAGCGGGCGTGGGCGCGTGCCAGGGTCGTGGCGCAGAGCTTGCCGTAGAGCTCGAGGCCGGAGGGCAGCATCTGCTCGACCGGGAGCGAGGCCTTCCAGTCGCGCAGCTGGCGCACGTAGTAGTCGCGCTGGACCTGGCCGGCCTGCTGGGCCCGCTGCCAGCCCAGGAACGGGTCGCTGACGGCCTGCATGAGGAGCTGGCCGGCGACCACGCGCTCGCCCTGGTTGTCCTGGGCGCTGGCACCGGCGTACGGCGCGAGCACCGACTCCTGGGCCTCCTTGGCCTGCAGGAACAGCCAGTCGGTCCCGTCGCGCGACTCCAGCAGCAGCACCCAGGCCTGGGTGCCGACGCTGCCGACGCCGACCACCTTGCGCGCCACCTGGACCAGGCGGTACTGGTGCAGCAGGTGCCGGCGATTCGAGGGCAAGGTGCCGGCGTACTGGGCCAGGATGCCCCTGAGAGCGTCGTACACCTCGTCGACGGTCCGGTCGGGGAACAGCTCCTCGATCGGCACCACGAGCGGTGGGTCGCTGAGGATCCGGCGCTCCCCGTCGGTCACCGTCGTCAGCTTCTTCATGGCCTGCGCCGTGTCCCGGCTCCGCGCCTTGGTGAGGATCTTCTCCATGGCCGCGAAGCGGTCGGGGGGTAGGTGCTTGCGAGCCGCCGCGAGCTCGGCGTCGATCCGGACGTGGCCGTACCAGACCTCACGCAACGGCTGGTCGGCGAACGTGCGCATCGCCTCGCGGTACGCCGCACCGGCCTCGACCAGGATCCTGCGCCGCTCCTTGTCCGCGACCGCATTGGCCCGGGCCGCGACCTCCAGACTGGTGACCAGGCGCTTGACGTCCCACTCGAAGGGGCCCGGCAGGGTCTCGTCGAAGTCGTTGAGGTCGAAGACGAGGTTGCGCTCCGGCGAGCCGTAGATGCCGAAGTTCGCCAGGTGGGCATCTCCGCACAGCTGCACCCGCAGGCCGGTGTCTGCCGTCCCGGCGAGGTCGGCGGCCATCGGTGCCGCCGCGCCGCGGAAGAACGTGAACGGCGTGGCGGCCATCCGGGAGTGCCGGACCGGCACGAGCTCGGGGACCCGCGTCTCCGCCTGAGCCGTCAGCGTCGCGACCAGGTCCCGGCCGGCCGGCGGCTCCAGCCGGGCCAGCTCCTCCAGGGGGACCACGCCCCGGGCTGCCTTGCCGAGCGCCGCCATCTCCTTGCGTGAGCCGGGTGCGGCCGTCGTCGCCGTCGTCGTGGTCGTCATCCATGTCCTCCTGCGGGGGTGGCCGCCCGCACCTCGTGGCGCCAGGCGGGGAACATCAGGGCGGCGCCGACGAGGAAGCACACGGCACCGAACAGCGTGCCCCCCACGGCGAGCGCGTCGTCGACCAGCTGTCCGCTGGGCAGCACGAAGGCAGCGAACGCCGACACCATGAAGAACACCGACCCCAGCATGTTGAGCCAGGCGATCTGGCCGGGGAGCGTCCGCAGCTGGCGCCGCAGCCCGCGCTGCTCGAGGGCGAGCAGGGCGAAGAAGCTGGCGACGAGGAAGAGGGTGGAACCGAAGAAGTCGGGTCGCCAGACCTGCTGGTCCTCGTCCTGGAAGCTGGCGTAGTCGGCCAGCGCGGCGAACGTGCTCACGTTGAAGAAGACCGTGCCCGGGAACTGCGAGGCCGCGGCGAGCCAGTTCCGGTCGTGGGGCAGCCAGGCGAACCACCGGACCCGGGTGCGTCGGTGCTGCCCCTGCTCGTCGACCCCGGTCATCTCCGGCGTCTGCGCCTGGAGGAGCTGCCCCAGGGAGGCCGAGGTGAAGAAGATCGAGCCGACGAAGTAGGTCACGCCGTCCACCGTCGTCCCCACTGCGTCCAGGTAGGCCGGGACCGACCCCAGCACGAAGCACGACGAACCGATGACGAACAGCGTCGCGACCAGGCCGTTGAGCCGGACGGGGGTCAGCCAGCGCGCCTGCCGGGCCGGCGGACGGTCCTCGTCGACGTCCCCACCGCGCTGCGTCATGACCCTCCTCCCCCGGCTCCCTCCGGCTCGCTCACGGAGGCCAGTCAGCAGTGTCGCGGGGCGGTCGGCCGCTCACACCACCCGGACCGGGTGAGTGTGGCGACCGCTCAGGCAGGGCCGCTCCACCGGCCCCACAGCCTGTGGACGAGCGATTGACGACGCACGAAGACACGCGCATCCTGAAACAAACATACGCAAACGCACAGATTGGCTCTCGGGATGCCAGCTCCGCTCCACCGCTGTCTCGCCGTCGGCGGCACCGCCGCCGGCGCAAGCGTCGCCCTGGTCGCCTGGCTGCTCCCGGCCGCGCTCGCCCCGGCACCCGGGCTCGACGGCGCCCTGGTGCGGATCTGCGCGGTCGTCGCGGCCGCGGCGGCCACCTGGCTGGGCGTCGTGGGCGTGGCGGTGAGCGTCGAGGCCGCTGCGGGCGGCGGGACGCGGTTCGTGGGCGTGCCGGGGCCGGTACGACGGGCGCTGCTGGCCGCCTGCGGGGTGGCGATGGTCGCCGGGCTCGCCGCACCGGCCGGCGCCGCGCCGGGTCGTCACGACGGGCCGCAGAAGGCGGCCGCCGTGGTGGCCTCCGCGATCGCCGGCCTCCCCCTCCCCGACCGCCCGCACGGTGGTGCGCAGGTCCGCCGGGGAGGTTCGGCGCCCGCCCGCGCGGCGACCGTGCAGCCCGGCGACTCCCTGTGGGAGCTCGCCGAGGAGCACCTCGGCGACGGCAACCGGTGGACCGAGCTCTACGCGGCCAACCGGTCGGTCGTCGGCGCCGACCCCGACCTGATCCGCCCCGCCGAGCGGCTGCGGATCCCCGCCCCCGCGAAGGAGACCCGATGAGCCGGCACGACCTCGACAACGTCGTCACGTTCGGGCCCGCCCCGGTGGCGAGCGTGCAGGGCACCCTCGCCCTCGACCTCCAGCCGCGGGTCCACCCGCCGGAGCCGACCGTGGTCGCGCACGGGCGACCGGTGGCCGACGTGACCGCCATCGAGGCGCCGCTGCGCCACGGCCTCGAGCAGTGGGCCGGGCGCTACGTGCAGGCGGCGGTCGAGATCGTCGGTGGGGACCGGCCGGTCAGCCAGCTGCTGCGCTGGAGCTCGCGCGAGGTCTACCAGGACCTCGACCGCCGCGCCCAGCTGGTCGGGCGCGCGGGTCACCACCTCCCCGGCCACGGGCGCGTGCAGCCGGTGCGCCCGCGGGTGGTCGGCGTGCACACCTGCTTCCTCGCCCGCGACCGGGTCGAGGTCAGCGCGCACGTGCGGTACGGCGAGCGGTCCCGCGCCGTCGCCGCCCGGTTCGTGCGCACGCCGGACCAGCGGTGGTGCTGCACCGCCCTGGAGTTCGCTTGACCTTCTCAGGCACCCATCCGGACGCGGACGTGCAGCGGCAGGTCCCGCGACGACCGGCCGACCGCGATGCCGTAGGAGCCCGGGTCGATCCGCCAACCGTGGTCCCAGTGCGCGAACGAGCGTCGGTCGAGGTGGATCGTCACCCGCCGGCTCGCGCCGGGCGCGAGCCGGACCGTCTCGAAGCCCTCGAGCCGCTTCGGCGGCTCACCGGTCGAGTCGGGGAACGAGACGTAGACCTGCGGCACCGCCGCGCCGGGCCGGCGGCCGGTGTTGCGCACCGTGAGGCTGACGTCGGCGCCCGCGCCGGCCCGCCGCACCGTGAGGTCGCGGAACGCGAACGTCGTGTAGCCCAAGCCGAAGCCGAAGGGGAAGAGCGGGCGGACGCCACGTGCGTCGTAGCCGCGGTAGCCGACGAGCAGACCCTCGTCGTAGGTTTCCTGGCCGTCGACACCGGGGTAGGCGGCCGGGTCGAACCGCACCTGCTGCTCCGACCTCGGGAAGGTCTGGGGCAGCCGTCCACCGGGCTCGGCGTCGCCGTACAGCACGTCGGCGAGGGCGTTGCCGTGCTGGAGCCCGCCGTACCACGGCACCAGCACCGCCCCCGCGTCCGACAGCCAGGGCATCCGCACCGGTCCGCCCACGTCGAGGACGACCACGGTGCGCGGGTTGGCGGCGGCGGCGGCCGCGATCATCGCCTCCTGGTTGCTCGGGGTGGCTGAGCAGCCCACGCTCACGCACACCTGCGGCCGGAGCCCCAGGTCGGAGCGGTCGCTGCCCTCGGTGGACCCGTCGGTCGCGACCACGACCACCTCGTCGGCGGCGACGGCAGCTGCCCGGGCGTCGGCGGTGCTCGACCCCTCGACGTACACCACCCGGTCGCCGTGGGCGAGCGCGGCGGAGCCGATGCCCTCGAGCGGCGAGACCAGCCGGTCGATGCCGGAGCCGTGCGACGAGCCGCCGCCCGACGTGGATCCGGTGGCGCCGACCGGGTTGGCCGCCCAGCCGATCACGGCGATCGTGCGACCGCCGTCCTGCTCGAGGGGCAGCAGGTCGTCGCGGTTCTTCAGCAGCACCGTGCTCTCGGCCGCGACCCGCCGGGCCAGCGCCGTGTGGGGCGTCGACACGTCGCTCAGGTACGGCGCCACCCCGGACTCGACCGGGTGGTCGAACAGCCCGTGCTCGAACATCGGGCGCACCACGTTGCGGACCATCTCGTCGACCCGCCGCCGGGTCAGCGAGCCGTCGGCGAGCGCGGCCCGCAGGTTGTCCGCCGAGAAGTAGCGCTGCGGCACGGGCGAGGCGTGCATCTCCAGGTCCATGCCCGCCATCGCCGTCGGGCCGGTCGAGTGGGTTGCGCCCCAGTCGGACTCGACGAAGCCGTCGAAGCCCCAGTCGTGGCGCAGGTAGCCGGTGAGCAGCCGCCGGTTCTCGCAGGCGTAGGCGCCGCCGACCCGGTTGTAGGAGCACATCACCGAGCCGACGTCCCCCCGCTTCACCGCCGCTTCGAACGGCGGCAGGTAGATCTCGCGCCGGGTCCGCTCGTCGACGTGGACGTCGACCGTCATCCGGTCGGTCTCCTGGTCGTTGAACGCGAAGTGCTTGGCGCTCGCCAGCACCGGGTTGTCCTGGATCCCCCGGATGAACGCGGTGGCCGAGCTCGCGGCGAGGTACGGGTCCTCACCGAGGTACTCGAAGTTGCGGCCGTTGTACGGCGTCCGCGCGATGTTCATGCCCGGGCCGAGCATGACGTTGATGCCCTTGGCGTACGCCTCCGCGCCGATCGCGCGCCCGAGCCGGCGCTGCGTGGCCGGGTCCCACGTCGCCGCCTGCGCGACGCCCGAGGGGAAGACGGTGGTCGCGACCTGGAGGCCCGCCACCCCGGACCCGGCGTCGCTGAGCACCAGGTCCGGGACGCACAGCTCCGCGATGCCGTCCACGTGACCGGCGGTGCCGTAGAAGGCGAACCACGGCGGGTCGCTGAACGTCAGCATCCCGAGCTCCTGGTCCAGCGTCATCGCCGAGACCAGCGCGTCCGCCCGGTGGTCCGCGGTGTCCTGCGGATCCATCCAGGCCGCGCACGGGTCGGCCGCCCGGGCGGCGGGCAGCGCGGGCGCCACGCCTGCGGCGACCAGGCTCAGCAGTGCCGCCCCCGCGACGGCGGTCAGGACGCGTCTCATGCCTCCTGAACGGCGCGACACCGATGACGGTTACGCACGGGAACGACGAACGGCGGCGACCGGTGTGGTCGCCGCCGTCCGTGCTGAGCGTGCCTAGGAGACGCGCGCGGTCAGGCCCGTCGGGCCGCCGGGGCGGCCGTGGCACTGCTTGAACTTCTTGCCCGAGCCGCAAGGGCACTTGTCGTTGCGGCCGGTGCCGGCGTACTCGTCCTCGGCGGTGGTGACCGCGCCGCGGACCTCGGCCTCGCCGGCCTCGCTGGGCGCGGAGTAGGAGAGGTTCGCGGCGGGAGCGGGGCGGTCCAGCCCCTTGGCCTTGATCTGCGGGGCCTCGCGCGGCTGCTCGCCGGACGGGACGGCCTGCCGCATCGGCTCGAGGACCTCGGCCTCCGCGACCTCGTCCTCCTCCTCGACCTCGACCTCGACCTGCACGTCGAGGTTGAACAGGAAGCCGACCGACTCCTCCTTGATGCCGTCCATCATCGCGGCGAACATGTCGAAGCCCTCGCGCTGGTACTCGACCAGCGGGTCGCGCTGGGAGTAGGCGCGCAGATAGATGCCCTCGCGGAGGTAGTCCATCTCGTAGAGGTGCTCGCGCCACTTGCGGTCGAGGACCGACAGGACCACGCGCCGCTCGAGCTCACGCAGGACCGGCTCGCCGATCTCGGCCTCCCGGCGCTCGTACGCCTCCTGGGCGTCCCGCTGCAGGGTCTCGACGAGCTCGTCGCGGTCGAGGTCCGCCCGGCTGCCGGCCGCCTCCTCGAGCTGCCGCCACTCCACGCCGACCGGGTAGATCTGGCGCAGCGCCGTCCAGAGCGCGTCGAGGTCCCACAGCTCGGGGAACTCCTCGGTCGCGCCGAGGACGTAGCCACGCACCGTGTCGTCGATGAAGCCCTGGATCTGCTCCTGCAGGTCCTTGCCCTCGAGGACCTCGCGCCGCTCGGCGTAGATCACCTTGCGCTGGCGATCCATGACGTCGTCGTACTTGAGCACGTTCTTGCGCGACTCGAAGTTCTGCGACTCGACCTGGCCCTGGGCGTTGGCGATCGCGCTCGTGACGCGCTTGTTCTCGATCGGGACGTCGTCCGGGATCTTGAGCACCTGCAGCACCCGGTCGACCCAGTCGGACTTGAACAGCCGCATGAGCTCGTCCTGCAGCGAGAGGTAGAACCGGGACTCGCCGGGGTCACCCTGGCGGCCGGAACGACCTCGCAGCTGGTTGTCGATGCGCCGCGACTCGTGGCGCTCGGTGCCGACGACGTAGAGGCCGCCGAGCTCGCGGACCTCGTCGTGCTCGTTGCCGACCTGCGCCTTGAGCCGCTCGAGGGCAGCGGGCCACTCGGCCTCGTACTGCTCGGCGGTCTCGCCGGCCGGCTCGAGACCCTTCTTGCGCAGCTCGAGGTCGGCCAGGAACTCCACCGAGCCGCCGAGCATGATGTCGGTGCCTCGGCCGGCCATGTTGGTCGCGACCGTGACGGCGCCCTTGTGCCCCGCGAGCGCGACGATCTTGGCCTCGTCGGCGTGCATCTTGGCGTTGAGGACGGTGTGCGGGATGCCGCGCCGCTTGAGCTTGCCGGCGAGGTGCTCGGACTTCTCGACCGACACGGTGCCGACCAGCACCGGCTGGCCCTTCTCGTGCCGCTCGGCGATGTCCTGCACCACCGCGTCGTACTTGGCCTCCTCGGTGCGGTAGACCAGGTCGGGCTGGTCGACGCGGGCCATCGGCTTGTTGGTCGGGATCGGGACCACGCCGAGGCTGTAGATCTTGTCGAACTCCGAGGCCTCGGTCATCGCGGTGCCGGTCATGCCGGAGAGCTTGTCGTACATGCGGAAGTAGTTCTGGAGCGTGATGGTGGCGAGGGTCTGGTACTCCTCGCGGACCTCGACGCCCTCCTTCGCCTCGATCGCCTGGTGCAGGCCGTCGTTGTAGCGGCGGCCGGCCAGCATGCGGCCGGTGTGCTCGTCGACGATGAGCACCTCGCCGTTCATCACGACGTACTCCTTGTCGTGGTGGAACAGCTCCTTGGCCTTGATCGAGTTGTGCATGAACGAGATCAGCGGCGTGTTGACCGAGTCGTAGAGGTTGTCGATCCCGAGGTGGTCCTCGACCTTGGTGATGCCGGGCTCGAGGACCGAGATCGTGCGCTTCTTCTCGTCGACCTCGTAGTCGACGTCGCGCTCGAGCTTGCGCGCGACCCGCGCGAACTCGTCGTACCACTTGACCTCGTCCTGCGTCGGACCGCTGATGATCAGCGGCGTCCGCGCCTCGTCGATGAGGATGGAGTCGACCTCGTCGACGATCGCGAAGTGGTGGCCGCGCTGGACGCACTCCTCGATCGAGCCGGCCATGTTGTCGCGCAGGTAGTCGAACCCGAGCTCGTTGTTGGTGCCGTACGTGATGTCGCAGGCGTAGGCCACCCGCCGCTGGTCGGGCCGCATGTCCGGGAGGATCACGCCCACGCTGAGCCCGAGGAAGTGGTGGATGCGGCCCATCATCTCGGACTGGAACTTCGCCAGGTAGTCGTTGACGGTGACCACGTGGACACCCTTGCCGTCGAGCGCGTTGAGGTAGGCCGGCAGCGTCGAGACCAGGGTCTTGCCCTCACCGGTCTTCATCTCGGCGATGTTGCCGAGGTGGAGCGCGGCCCCGCCCATCACCTGGACGTCGAAGTGGCGCTGGCCGATGACCCGCTTGGCGGCCTCGCGGACGGTCGCGAACGCCTCGGGCATCAGGTCGTCGAGGGACTCGCCAGCCGCGAGCCGCTCCCGGAGCTCCCCGGTCATGCCCTGGAGCTCGGCGTCGCTCATCGCGACGAAGTCGTCCTCGATGGCGTTGACCGCCTGGGAGACGGCCTCGAGCTGGCGCAGGATCTTCCCCTCGCCGATGCGGAGGATTCTGTCGAGAATGGCAGGCACTGAGTCGGACTCCCTGAAATCGTTGGCGGCGCCACTCTACCGAGCGCGCGAAGCGCGCCCTAACCGTGAGCACCGCCAGAACTTCGCGTCAATCACCATTGACATGAATAGTGGAATTGGTGTCAACTGCTCTTGCCATGAAAACCACGCGCCGCTACACCATGACGACCCGGGCCGAGGCCGCGGAGCGCACCCGGATGCGCATCCTCGACGCCGCCGTCTCCCTCGCCGACTCCAAGCTGCTCGCCGACATCCTGCTCGACGACATCGCCACCGAGGCCGGGGTCAGCGTGCAGACCGTGCTGCGCCGCTTCGGCAACCGAGCCGGCCTGATCGAGGCGGCTCGCCAGCACGCCCAGGCGCGGGTCGAGGAGGAGCGCCGCACGCCGGTCGGCGACGTCGACGCTGCCGTCCGGACCGTCGTGGACCACTACGAGGAGCGCGGAGACGGCGTCGTGCTCATGCTCGCCCAGGAACGCACCGACGAGGCCATCCGCGCGATCACCACCGGTGGCCGTGCCCTGCACCGGACCTGGGTCACCGACGCGTTCGGGCCCTACCTCCCCGAAGACCAGGAAAGCCGCGAGAGCCTGGTCGACCTGCTCGCCGTCGCCACCGACGTCTACACCTGGAAGCAGCTGCGCCGCGACCGCGGCCTGAGCCGTACCCGCACCGAGGCGCGGATGAACCAGCTCGTCCGCGCCCTCCTCCCCCACGCACCCTGAGCGGAGACACCCATGTCCAACATCCTCTTCGTCACCTGGGACGGCGGTGGCAACGTGCCGCCGGCCACCGCACTCGCCCACGAGCTGGTCCGCCGCGGCCACGACGTCCGCGTCCTGGGCCACGCGCCGCAGGAGGAGGCCATGGCCGCCGAGGGCCTGCGCTTCGTGCGGCCGCGGCACGCTCGCCCCCTCGAGCGCTACTCCCCGCTCACGATGATGTCGGTCTTCGGCGACCGCGGGATGGGACGGGACCTGCTCGACGCGGTCGCCGCCGAGCCCGCCGACCTGGTCGTCGTCGACAGCCTGATGTTCGGGGCGATGGACGCCGCCCGCCGGGCCGGGCTGACCTACGCCGTGCTCGAGCACATGTACGACGCGGCGTACCGACGCGGCATCCTCGGCGGCCCGATGGGCCTCAACCTGCGGCTGCGCCGGCTGGCGCCCCGCCGCGCGCTGGACGCGGCCGCGCTCCGGCTGGTCGCCACCCTCGCCGACCTCGACCCGGTCTCCGGGACCAACGTGCGCCAGGTCGGCCCGGTCACGCCGTGGAGCCCCCGCCGCGACGACGCCGAGCCTGTCGTCGTGCTCAGCCTCAGCACGTTCGGCTTCCCCGGCATGGCGGAGATGCTGCAGCGGCTCGTCGACGCGACCGAGGGCATCGACGCCCGGGTGCTGGTCTCGACGGGCCCGGCGATCGACCCGGGCGCGATCCGCAGCCGGCCCGGCGTGGAGGTGCACCGCTGGCTGTCGCACGCGGACGTCCTCCCCGCCGCGACGCTGCTGGTCACGCACGGTGGTCACGGCTCGACGATGACCGGCCTGGCGCACGACGTGCCGCTGCTCGTCGTACCGATGGACAGGCTCACCGACCAGCCCGCCGTGGGCCGGTCGGTCGTGGCGGCCGGCGCCGGCCGGATGATCGGGCGCCGCGCATCGGTCGACGAGATCAGGGATGCCCTGGTGGCGCTGGTCGCCGACGGACCGCACCGTGCGGCGGCGGCACGCCTGGGCGCCGCGATCCGGTCGACCGACGCGGTCCGCGACGGCGCCGACGCGCTCGAGGCGCTGGTCAGCAACGGAGCAGGGCAGCCAGGTCCCCGCGCGGCTCGACCGTGATGGACGCGAGCCCGAGCCAGTCGGCGAGCCGGCGCAGCTCGGCCGAGAGCTCCTCGGCCGTCTCGGGCGGAGCGTGGTGCTCGGCGTACGCGGACCGGACCACGAGGCGCCCCGCGCCGAGGTCGAACTGCCGATCGGCCTTGAGGTCGACCCGCGCGACGATCCGGTCGCCGAGCAGGAACGGCAGCACGTAGTAGCCGTGGACCCGCTTCTCGGCCGGCACGTAGATCTCGATCCGGTAGTGGAAGTCGAACAGCGCCTCGGTGCGAGCCCGCTCCCACACCACCGGGTCGAACGGGCTGAGCAACGCCCGCGCTGCGACGCGACGCGGGAGCCGAGCGTCGCGGTGGAGGTAGGCCGGGCGCCGCCAGCCGTCGACCGTGACCGGAACGAGCTCGCCGTCCTCGACCAGCTCGGCGACGGCGGTCGCGGTGTCGGCGACCGGCATCCGGTAGTAGTCGCGGAGGTCCTGCACGGTCGCGACGCCGTGCGAGCGCGCGGCGCGCCGGACCAGCTCGCGGTTGGCGTCGGCGAGCGTCGGCGTGGGCTGCGCGAGCACGTCGGCGGGCAGGACCCGCTCGGGCAGGTCGTAGCGGATCTCGAACTGGCCGTTGCGGCCCGCGATCGCGACCTCGCCGGTCAGGTAGAGGTAGTCGAGCGTCTTGCGGGTCTCGGACCAGTTCCAGCCCCAGTTGTCCTTGGCGCGCGGCAGCCCGTCGTCCAGGTCGCGTGCCGTCGAGGCGCCGCGGTCTCGGATCTCGGCCAACAGGTTGCGCTCGAGCTCGTGGTCGTCGGCGACGAAGCCCCACTTCCCGCGCTTCGCGCGGTACGACGCCATCCGGTGCCGCATCACCGGCCACAGCTCCACGGGCATGAACGCCTGCACGTGCGCCCAGTACTCCACGACCCGCCGCGGCCTCCGCTCCGACGCGCGGCGCAGCAGCTCGACGTCGTAGGGGCCCATGCGGGAGTAGAGCGGCATGAAGTGGGCGCGCTGGAGGACGTTCACCGAGTCGACCTGCAGCACACCGGTGCGCTCGACGGTGCGCATCAGGGTGCGCATCGTGGGGGCGCTGTGGGGCTTGTCGAGGAAACCCTGGGCGGCCAGCGCCACCCGGCGGGCCTGGGCGAGCGAGAGGCGTTCGGGCACGGGCGTGACCCTAGGCGACAGCGCCGACGTCGTGAGCGTTCCATTGCTCGCTCCGGCACCGGAAACCCGGGCCGTCGACCGTGGGCTGGGGGTGCCACGGGGTTGCGACCGACAGGCCGACGAGGCGGGACGGCCCGCAGGTGTCGGCGCGGTCTCCCGGCCTGGGGTTGGTCCGCTGGTCCTGCTGTCGACACCTGCCCGGGGAGACCCGCACGACACGCCGGGCCGGAGCGGCGTGTCGTGCGGGTCTCCCCCGACCGGTTCGACCTCACGTGGCCGGTGTGACCGCTGAGACTTCTCGGACCCATGGTGGTGGCGCGGGCGGCCGCGTAGCGGCGGCGCGGGCGGAGCCCGGGCCGACAAACCGCGCCCCTCCAGCCGACCGGCCAGGACCCGCGGTCAAGGACGGCCGCAGGCCGCCGCGCAGCGGCCGAGCGCCAGCGAGGTCCTGGACGGCGGGAGCCGGTCGGCTACCGCGCGGCCGCCCGACCAGCTACCCACGGATGCGTCACAAGAGCCGCAATTGAACGGAACCCGCACCGACCGACCCGACCCGACTCGATCCGGGCCGCCGACCTACGGAAGCTCGAGCAGCTTCTCGCGGACGGCGTACATGACCGCCTCCATCCGGGAGTGCAGCTGCAGCTTCTCCAAGATGTTGCGCACGTGGTTCTTGACCGTGTTCTCGCTGATGAACAGCTCCTTGGCGATCTCACGGTTGTTCATGCCCTTGGCCACCAGCCTCAGGACCTCGAGCTCGCGCTCGGTCAGGCGCAGGCCGGGGACGTGGTCGCGCTCGGGGCGCGACATCTGCTTGAACTCGTCGATGAGCTTGACCGCCATCGAGGGGCTGATCAGCGACTGCCCGTCGGCGACGACCCGGACCGCCTGGGCGACCTCCTCGATCGAGGAGTCCTTGAGCAGGTAGCCCGACGCCCCGCTCTTGACCGCTTCGTAGAGATCGGCCTCCTCGTCGGAGACCGTCAGCATGATGATCTTGGTGGTCGGGACCGCGTCCTTGATCGCGAGGCAGGCCTCGATCCCGGACCGCCGGGGCATCCGGATGTCGAGCAGCACCACGTCGGGCGCGGCGGTGGCCGCGAGGGACGTGCCCTCGACCCCGTCACCGGCCTCTCCGACCACCTCGATGCCCGGCTCGATGGCCAGCAGCATCGTCAGGCCCCGACGGAACAGCTCCTGGTCGTCCACCACGAGGACGCGGATCGGCTCGCGCTGGGCGTCGGTCGTCTGCTCGGCCACGGGGGCATCATGACACGTTCGGGTGGGCCGCGGGGGCTGGTCAGGAGGGTGGACACCACGACGGGGTGACCCGTTCGGGCCACCCCGTCGTCCGCGGTGTCGTCCGGACCGCGGTCAGGCGTCCTCTCCCAGGTTCAGCGAGATGACGCCGTAGTCGTAGCCGCGCCGCCGGTAGACGACCGACGGACGCTCGCTCTCCTTGTCGACGAAGAGGTAGAAGTCGTGCCCGACCAGCTCCATCTCGTAGAGCGCCTGGTCGAGGGTCATCGGGGCGGCCGGGTGGGTCTTCTCGCGCACCACCAACGGCCCGTCACCGGTGATGTCGATCGGCCCGACGGTCCGGTCGGTCACCTGCTCCTCGGCGCTGTCGGGGTCGACCCCGGCGGTGCCGGCGAGCGCCTGGCCGACCGAGACCGGGGTGCGGCGGCCACGGTGGACGCGCCGCCGGTCGGCGGCCCGTCGCATCTGCGCGGCCATCTTGTCCATGGCGAGGTCCAGCGCGCCCATCTTGTCGGCGGCACACGCCTCGGCGCGGATCACCGGTCCCTTGGAGTACGCCGTCAGCTCGATCCGTACGGCGCGGTCCGCCTGCCGCGGGTTGCGCTCGCACTCCACCTCCACGTTGACGCGGATGATGCGGTGGTCGTGCTTCTCCAGCCGGGACAGCTTCTCCTCCACGTGACCGCGGAACCTGTCCGAGATCTCGCAGTGACGTCCGGTGACCACAACTTCCATGTGAACCTCCCGTTGCAACAGTTGGTTTCGTGTCTCACCCTGCCCCGAGGGCAGGCAGAGGAGTCCGTCCGGCCGACCTGGTCTTCGACCCCACACCCGCCTGCTGAGGCTTCCGCAGCTTCTCTGCCACTACTGGCCTTCTCCCGACCGGCGTCGCATCTGACGACGAGGACGGGGCAGGACTTACCACTAAGCCGCACCGTGATCCCGCCCCCGGCGGACGAGCCGCCGTGGAACGGTTACGTGGACCGCTTCGCCTGCGACTGGCATCGGCTTGCCGACCACTCGCCCGGGTGGACCCGGGCGCCTGGACGACGCAACCACGGACCCGGACGGACTCCATGCAAAGACGTTAGTCCGTCGGCGGTGCGGACGAAAGGGCACCCCGTCCCCGGATCCTCCGGGTGGCGGCGACGGCGGCGACGGCGGTGACCGGGAGGCCCACGGACTCCAGCGCCCGCTGGGCCTCCCGCGCCGTCGCGCCGGTCGTGACGACGTCGTCGCAGACGACGACCCGGGCCCGCGCCCGACGCCGCGCGAGCCGGTCCAGACCGGTCGACGGGCACCGCAGCGCGTGGTCGAGGTTGGCCGCCCGCTGCTCGGCCCCGAGCCCGGACTGGTCCAGCAGACCGGCCCGGGTCCGCAGCAACGGTACGGCGAGCGCGTCGTACCCCCGCGCGCGCAGCACCCGCGCCGCACGCGCGGTGACCGACCCGGTCGGGTCGTGCCCGCGGGCGCGCACGGTGGCGGGCCTCGACGGGACCGGCACCAGCACGAGCGGCTCGCCCGGCGGTGCCGCGGCGGCGACGGCGAGGGCCAGCAGGTCGGCGAGCGGCCCACGGAGCGCGAGCACCCGGCGCTCCTTGTGCGCGAGCACCAGTGCGCGCACGGTCCCGGCGTACTCGGCCGCGGCCCAGGGCGGAGCCAGCCCGGTCGGCACGGGCGTGGGCCAGGCGGGCCGAGCGGTCCGGGGCAGGGTCGCGTCGCACTCCCCGCACAGCGCCCGTCCGGGGCGGCCGCAGCCGGCGCAGCAGCCCCCGAGCAACAGGTCGAGCGCGGCGTCGCGCAGGTACCGGCTCATCCGGCGATGCCAGCAGGGCCGCTCCCCCGGGTCAACCCGCCCGCGCCGGGCTGTGGATGCGCCCGGGGGATCAGCCGACGTACACGACGGCGGTGGCGCGCCGCTGGAAGGGCGTCGGCAGCCGGTCGCCGCTGGTCACGTTGACCAGCCCGGTCGGCGTCACGCCGAAGACGTCCTCGCCGGTGACCGGCGAGCCGGCCAGTGAGAGCACCCGCCCGTCGACGGCGGTGGCGGCGACGTCGGGGTTCATCGGGGCACCGTCGACCGAGGCGGGTGCGACCTCCGACAGCGACGGCGTCAACGTGTTCAGGACGTCGATGCTCGCGCTGCTGCGCCACGCCACGTCGCGGATCTCCAGGTCGGTGTCGTCGCCGAGGTCGACGCGCTCGGCGGGCACCGCGCCGGTCACGGCGCCGTCGGCCGCGTGCTCGATCCGGCTGGCCACCAGCACGTCGTGGCCACCTCGCCGGAGCACGGCGAGCAGGCGGCTGCCGTCCCGCGAGACCAGGAACATCCGCACCGACGTCCCGGTGATGCCCGGCACCCGCACCCTGGTCACGGGGCCCGCTCCGTGGTCGGCGGCGTAGAAGATCCGCGCCCCGCCGCCGGTCCGGTCGACCAGCCACACGCGGTCGGCGAAGTCCCAGGCCGGGCGCAGGAAGTCGGCGCCCGTGGCCACCGTCCGGACCCGAGGACCGGAGTGGGCGCCGACGGGCCCCACGAGGACCGACCCCCCGTCGGACGAGACGCCGGCCGCGCCGGTGGCGTCGAGGCTGACCCCGACCGAGCGCAGGTCGTACGACGTCCGCCCGAGCGGTCCGTCGACCGGGGTGAGCGCCGCGGCGCTGCCCGACACCAGGCGTCCGCGGCTCAGGCCGTAGAGGTCCGGGCTGGCCTGGAAGCCGGCCGGGTCGTACTCCGCCCCGCCGTCGACCCGGTAGGAGCTGACCCCGCCGGGCAGCGGGACGGGCTGGCCGCCGATGGAGACGCGCACGCTCTGCACCTGGGGCTCCTGCCGCAGCGTCCAGGCGAGCTGGGCCATCATCAGCTCGACGGTCTTGGCGGAGAGCTGGCCCGCGTCGCCGTCGAGCAGCACGTCGGCCACCCCGTCGTCGGAGACGGTGACCCCGACCGCGACCGACAGCCCGGGAGGCACGAAGGTCTGCGTCACGTGCTCGAGACCGGGCCCGGGGCCGAGCAGGAGGGCGCGGGTCAGGGCGGTGGGGAGCTGGTCGCCGCGCGGCACGAAGACCGGCTCAGGGACCAGGATCTGCGCGGTGGGGTCGAAGAAGTAGACCGACACCTGCCGGTAGAGGTTGAGGAACCAGTCCTGCGGCACGATCAGGGCGTTCGGGGCCCGGTCGATGCGCCACTCGCCGTTCTCGAGCACCATCGGGAAGGTGACCGACCGCTGACCCGGCGGCACCGGTCCCTGCCAGGCGCCGCGACCGTCGAGCCAGTGGGCGCCGGCCAGTCGGACCGTGACGTCGCCGCCGTCGTCGTCGCGCGGCGTCGGCGGCGTCGCGTAGGTGATCGTCTCGCGCTGCGGGTTCCAGTTCTCGGCCGCGTCGGTGGAGAGGAACAGCTTGGCGGTCCGCGTCTGCACCGGTGTCGCCTGCATCGCGCTGATGAACCCGCGCACGACCTGCGCACGGGAGGCACCGGCCTGGGGCGGGAGGGGCTCGATGTTCGGCGGGCCCTGGTCGGAGGTCGTGATGCGGTCGGTCGTCGTCTCGTTGACCGGGCCGCTCGTCGGCATGCCGGCACAACCGGCGAGACCAGCCACCAGGAGCAGGGCGCCGAACGCCGTGAGCGCGCGCCTCACGAGACCGGCTCCGTGACGTCGGTCGGCACCAGGGGCAGCGGGCTGTGTCGCAGCACCCCGCCCGCGCGGCGCGGCAGTGTCAGCCGGAACTGGGCACCCTCCCGGGGCCGGCCCCACGCCTGCAGCCAGCCGCCGTGCAGGTGGGTGTCCTCGAGGGCGATCGAGAGGCCCAGGCCGGTGCCGCCGCTGGTGCGCGCCCGTGCGGGGTCGGCGCGCCAGAAGCGGTTGAACACCATGGACGCCTCACCGGGCGCCAACCCCACCCCGTGGTCGCGGACCGCGATCGCGGCCGCGTGGTCGTCCCCGCCGACGTGCACGACGATCGCGTCCGGCCCGTCCGCGGCGGCGTGGTCGATCGCGTTGGTGACCAGGTTGCGCACGATGCGCTCGACGCGCCGCACGTCGGCCTGGGCCAGGCACGGGTGGTCGGGTGCGTCGACGAGCACGTGCACCCCGCGCTGGTCGGCCAGCGGCCGGGTCGCGTCGACGATGCGGTGCGCGACGTCGACGAGGTTCACGTCGTCGAGCTCGAGGACCGCGGCCCCCGCGTCGAAGCGGCTGATCTCGAGCAGGTCGGCGAGCAGGGTCTCGAAGCGGTCGAGCTCGGTCTGCAACAGCTCCGCCGCGCGCGCCGTCGCCGGGTCGAACTGCGCACGCGCGTCGTGGAGCACGTCGCCGGCCATCCGCACGGTCGTCAGCGGCGTGCGCAGCTCGTGGGAGACGTCGGAGACGAACCGGCGCTGCACCCGGCTGAGCTCCTCGAGCTGGCGGATCTGGCGCTGCAGGTTGCTCGCCATCTGGTTGAAGGACGTCGCGAGCCGCGCCAGGTCGTCCTCGCCGGACACCTTGAGCCGCTCCTGCAGCTGGCCGGCCGCGAGCCGCTCCGCCACCTGGCGCGCCATCCGGATCGGCGTGACCACCTGGCGGGTCACCAGCCAGGTGATCCCCGCGACCAGCACCAGCAGCAGGGTCGCCGCCGTCAGCAGGGCCCGGGTGACCAGCGCCAGCGTCTCCTCCTGCTCGTCGAGCGGGAAGAGGTAGTAGAGCGTGTAGGCCCGGCCGTCGGCCGGCAGCAGGACCTGGGAGCCCACGACGATGCCCGGCGTCTCCGTGACGGTGCCGCCGGACGTGCTGCGGATGGTCGTGTACGTCCAGGCGGTGGTCTGGGAGTCGTCGAAGTGCTCCTCCAGCGAGACCGGCACGCTGGAGGTGTCCAGGCCCGAGGTGAAGATCGTGCCGCCGTCCGCGATCCGCCCTCCCGGGAGAGCAGGACCGACGAGGACCACGGAGAAGCCCCGGGTCTGCCCGCGCTGGATGATGATGCCGGCCAGGCTCTGCTGCTGCTGGGCGGCGTCGTTGCCGGTGTCGGCGGAGCTGGCCAGCAGCTCTCGCGCGCCGGTCGTCTCGTCGTTCGCCTCCGCGACGACGGCGTCGACCCGGTGGTCGAGCAGCCCGTCGCGGGTCTGCTGCAGCAGGAACCACCCGACGACGCTGATCACGGCGGCGGAGAGCACCAGCGTGCTCGCCACGACCCGCGCCTGGATCGAGCGTCGCCAGAAGGTCAGGCCGCGGCGCAGGGAGTCCGGCAGCCTGCGGGAGCCCGGCGAGGATCGGAGGTGGACCACGGCGTCCGGCCCGACCTAGACCGTCCCGGCCTTGTAGCCCACGCCGCGGACGGTGACGACGATCTCCGGGTTCTCCGGGTCGTGCTCGACCTTCGAGCGCAGCCGCTGCACGTGCACGTTGACCAGCCGGGTGTCGGCTGCGTGCCGGTAGCCCCAGACCTGCTCGAGCAGCACCTCGCGCGTGAACACCTGCCAGGGCTTGCGGGCCAGGCACACCAGGAGGTCGAACTCCAGCGGCGTGAGGCTGATCGGGTGACCGCCGCGGTAGACGGCGTGTCCGGCGACGTCGATGCTGAGGTCGCCGATCGCCAGCGACTCCGGGGTGGGCGCGTCGAACCGGCGGATCCGGGCACGGATCCGGGCGACCAGCTCCTTGGGCTTGAACGGCTTGACGACGTAGTCGTCGGCACCGGACTCCAGACCGACGACGACGTCGACGGTGTCGCCCTTCGCGGTGAGCATCACGATCGGGATGCCGGACTCGGCCCGGATCTCCTTGCACACGTCGATGCCGTCCCGACCGGGAAGCATCAGGTCGAGCAGGACCAGGTCAGGGCGGTACTCACGGAACGCGTCGATCGCCTCGTCGCCGCGCGTGACCATCCGGCTCTCGAAGCCCTCCTGGCGCAGCACGATCGTGAGCATCTCGGCGAGGGAGGCGTCGTCGTCGACGACCAGGATCCGGCCCTTGGTGGCCAGGTCGCTCGGTGGGCCCGAGGGTGCGCCGACGGCTTCGGTCATGCGGTCGATTGTGCCTTAGTCGTCCCGGCCGGAACCTGAGAGACCTGAGAAACAAGCACAGAGGTCGGGCAGCCCGCGTGGGCTGCCCGACCTCCTCGTGTGGATCTCAGTACCGGTACTGCTCCGGCTTGTAGGGGCCGGCCTTGTCGATGCCGAGGTAGGACGCCTGGGAGTCCGACAGCGTCGTCAGCCGCACGCCGAGCGCGTCGAGGTGCAGGCGCGCGACCTCCTCGTCGAGGTGCTTGGGGAGCACGTAGACGCCGACGGGGTACTCCTCGGGCTTGGTGAAGAGCTCGACCTGCGCCAGGACCTGGTTGGTGAAGGAGTTCGACATCACGAACGACGGGTGCCCCGTGGCGTTGCCGAGGTTCATCAGCCGGCCCTCGGAGAGCACGATGACGGCCTTCCCGTCGGGGAAGGTCCACTTGTCCACCTGCGGCTTGACGTTCTTGCGCTCCACGCCGGGGTAGGACTCCAGGCCGGCCATGTCGATCTCGTTGTCGAAGTGGCCGATGTTGCCGACGATCGCCTGGTGCTTCATCTTCGTCATCTGCTCGACCGTGACGACGTCGCGGTTGCCGGTGGCGGTGATGATGATGTCGGCGACGTCGAGGACGTCGTCGAGGGTCGAGACCTGGTAGCCGTCCATCGCGGCCTGCAGGGCGCAGATCGGGTCGATCTCGGTGACGATCACCCGCGCGCCCTGGCCGCGCAGCGACTCGGCGCAACCCTTGCCGACGTCGCCGTAGCCGCACACGACCGCGACCTTGCCGCCGATGAGGACGTCGGTGGCGCGGTTGATGCCGTCGACGAGCGAGTGGCGGCAGCCGTACTTGTTGTCGAACTTGGACTTGGTGACCGAGTCGTTGACGTTGATCGCCGGGAAGAGCAGCGAGCCCTCACGCATCATCTCGTAGAGGCGGTGCACACCCGTGGTGGTCTCCTCGGTGACGCCCTTGACCGAGTTGGCCTTCGGCGTCCAGTACGCCGCGTCGGCGGCGAGCTGCTCGGTGAGGACCTCGAAGATGACCTTCTGCTCGTGGCTGGTCGCGGTGGCCGGATCGGGCGCGGTGCCGGTCTTCTCGGCCTGGACGCCGAGGTGGAGCAGCAGGGTCGCGTCGCCACCGTCGTCGAGGATCATGTTCGGCTGCCGGTCCGGGTCGGACTCGGTGGCCCAGTCGAGGATCTGGCGGGTGCACCACCAGTACTCCTCCAGCGACTCGCCCTTCCACGCGAACACCGGGACACCCTGGGGGTCCTCGACGGTGCCGTTCGGGCCGACCGCGACCGCGGCCGCGGCGTGGTCCTGGGTCGAGAAGATGTTGCACGAGGCCCAGCGCACCTCGGCGCCGAGCTCGACCAGCGTCTCGATGAGGACGGCGGTCTGGATGGTCATGTGCAGCGAGCCGGCGATCCGGGCGCCGGCGAGCGGCTTCTCGGTCCCGTAGCGCTCGCGCATCGCCATGAGTCCGGGCATCTCGTGCTCGGCGAGCTCGATCTCGGTGCGGCCGAAGTCGGCCAGGGAGAGGTCGGCGACCTTGAAGTCCATGTGTGCTCCTGGTCCAGTGGCGGAAGCTGCGTAGGGACCGAGCGTAAATCGGGTCAGGACTTTCCGGAGAATCCTCGACGCACCCGGCTCACACCGTTCCACAGCAGCACCAGGACGCCACCCAGGAGCAGTCCGAACACCAAGGACAGGGCGGTGTTCACCAGCCACCCCTGGACGCCGTGGTGGACGACCTCCTCGAGGTGGTGCACCAGGTCGTACGGCGCGTGCCAGCCCAGCTCGTCGAGGCCGTTGAGCACGATGTGGCCGCCCACCCAGAGCATCGCCGCGACGCCGACGACGGAGATCACCGCCAGCAAGCGCGGGGTACCGGTGACCAGCCCGCGACCCACCCGCTGCGCGAACGTCGAGGAGCGTTGCGCCAGCCCGAGCCCGATGTCGTCGAGCTTCACGATCAGCGCCACCACGCCGTACACGGCGACGGTGATGACGAGCGCGACCACCAGCAGGATCACGAGCCTGCTGAGGAAGGGCTCGTGGGCGACCTCGTTCAGCGCGATCACCATGATCTCGGCGGAGAGGATGAGGTCGGTGCGGATCGCCCCGGACACCATCGAGCGCTCGGCCTCGGGGCCGTCCTCGACGGCCGTCCGGTCGTGGTGGTCGTGGCCCCGGATCCGGCCCCACACCTTCTCGGCGCCCTCGAAGCACAGGTAGGACCCGCCGACCATGAGGATCGGGGTCAGCAGGCCGGGCAGGAACTGGCTGAGCACCAGCGCCACGGGCAGGATGATGAGCAGCTTGTTGCGGACCGAGCCGACCGCGATCTTGCGGATCATCGGCAGCTCGCGGTCGGCGGTGACGCCGTGGACGTACTGGGGCGTCACCGCGGTGTCGTCGACGACCACGCCGGCCGCCTTGGCGGTCGCCCGGCCGGTCGCGGCACCGACGTCGTCGATGGACGCGGCGGCCATCTTCGCCAGCACCGCGACGTCGTCGAGCAGCGCGAAGAGCCCTCCAGCCATGACCGGAGACTATCCGGGGGCTACCGACCGGCGGTCGTCCGCTCCCGCGCGACGGCCTCGAGCCCGGCCTGCACCTCGGGCTGCACCTGGTCCTTGGCGGCCGTGAGGTCGACGGCGTGCGTGACGTGGCGCTCGGCGTACCCGAGCGGGTCCACCAGCTCCTTGAGCCGGGACGCGACCGGCTCCCAGGCGAGGAGCAGGGCGAGGGCGACCGCGGCGAGCGTCGTCACGCCGAAGGAGACCACCGGGTCGTCCTCTGCCCAGCCGGGGTACCCGGCATACTCCGCACCCTTCACGGCGAAGCCGTGGAAGAGGTAGACGACCAGCGTGAACGCGCCCATGCGGGTGAACCAGCCGCCCCGGCGCGGCACGAGCGCGAAGAACGCCCAGGCGCCGAGCGTGCCGATCACGAGCACGAGGCTGCGGGTCAGCAGGGCGTGCAGGTCGTCGGCGTACCCCATCTCGTCGTAGCGCGAGCGGTAGTAGAGCCACTCGGTGCTCGCCCACGAGTCGGTCCAGGTGGTCATCACCCAGATCCCCACGAACACCGCGACGGCGGCGACCTGGGCCGGCCGGCGGCGTAGCACCTCGAGCCGCTCCGGCGTGGCCTTGAGGCCCATGACGAAGAACGGAAGCAGGCCGAGCACCCGGGCGATGTCGAGGGTGTCGCCGGCGTACATGCCCGCCACGAGGCTGACGACGACGGCGACGGCGAGGCCGGCCGGCAGGGGTCGGAACACCGGGGTCAGCAGCCGCCAGAAGAACAGCGCGGAGAGGTACCACATCGGCCAGTGCGGGTCCGCGAAGAGGTCGGCCAGCTCCTCGCCGCCCACGTAGATGCGGAACAGCGCCAGAGCCGTCTCGAACAGCAGGTAGGGCACGACGACCGTGCGGAACAGGACCCACATCCGGGCCCGCGAGTAGCCGAAGCTGCGCGAGAGGTAGCCGGTGACGAAGACGAACGCCGGGACGTGCCAGGCGTAGAGGAAGTCGTAGAGGTGGTCGTTGACGGCGTTGTGGGGCAGGAGGGTCCAGGAGTGCCCGACGACGACGAGCACGACGAGCGCCATCTTGGCGTTGTCCAGGAGCGGGTCTCGGGCGGGGGCGGGCACGTTCCCGGTCTACCCGGTCCCCGGCGAGTTCAGTCCTCGACGAGCCCGACCCGGAGGTACTCCGCCGCGTAGGTGCCGCTCAGCAGGAGTGAGGCATATCTCGCGACCTCGGTGGGTGCGTCGGTGGTCACCGTCTCGACCCGGACACCGGTCGCGGCAGCAGCCGCCTGCAGACGACCACGGTGCTCGCGGACCAGCGGGTCCTCTGCGCCGTCGTCGAGCACGAGGAGCATCGGGCGGCGCTCCCCGGCACCCTCGGCGAACGGGTCGTCGAACACGTCGCGTGGCCGGGTCGCCTCGAGCACGGGCAGCAGGTGCTCGGCGTCGCCCGCGAGCGCGGTCTGCCCGCTCGCGCGGCGGATGGACTCCGCGACGCGGCGGGCGGCGCGGGCCGCGAGCACCGAACCACCCCACACGAGGGGGTTGGCGTCGGCGAGGGCGATGGCCAGCATCTTGGCGGGGTTGACCGCGAGGTCGCGATGGGGCGAGCAGGAGATGGCCACCGAGTCCAGGGCGTCGGCAACCTGCTCGGCGTCGGCCTCGGGGCCGAGCGACACCCGGTGGAGGTACTCCAGGACGACGACCGCCGTGGCCAGCTGGTCACGTGTCGACGTCGGCAGGATGGTGCTCCACCGACCGGCCGCGTGGTCCGCGACGAGCGACCCGGGCGGGCAGGCGACGACCACCTGGCAACCCCGACGGACCGCCTCGGCCACCGCCGAGGCCGTGCCCGTGTCCGCGCCGTCGGGGGCGAGCACCACGACCAGGTCGAGGCTGCCGGCCCACCCGGGCAGCGCGGGGCCCGGCCAGGCGACGAACGGCACCGGGCACCAGGGCTCGAGCACGGCACGCAGGAGGCGGGAGTCGGGCCCGGCCGCGACGACGGCCCGAGGACGGGCGAGCTCCTCGGCCCGCAGGACGGCCTCGGCCGTCGCCTCCGCGGCGTCGCCGGCCGCCCGGCGTACCCGGGCACCGGTCTCGGCCAGCGCCCGCAGCCGGCCGTCCCCGACCTCGAGGACGGTCTCGTCGTCCAGACGCGACTCGTCGAACCAGGTCGCCATCGTCGCCTCCCCGCCCCCGCCGCTCAGCCCGGCTTGCGGGCCTCGTCGACCAGCAGCACCGGGATGTCGTCGCGGACCGGGTAGGCCAGCCCGCAGCCGGTGCACACCAGCTCCTCGGCCTGGACCTCCAGGTCGGAGCGGCAGGCCGGGCAGACGATGATCTGCAGCAGTGCGGGGTCGAGGTTCATCGGTCACTCCTGATCCGGGCGAGCACGTCGTCGCGGACGCGCACCATGGTCTCCTCGTCGCGGCCCTCGGCGTTGAGGCGGAGCAGCGGCTCGGTGTTGGACGGGCGGACGTTGAAGGTCCAGTCGGGGTGGCTCACGGTGAGACCGTCGAGCCGGTCGGTGGTGACGCCGTCGCGGCCGGCGTACTCCGACTCGAGGTCGTCGATGACCGCCGCGGGGTCGGCCACCTCGCTGTTGATCTCGCCGGAGAGCACGTAGCGCTCGAACTCGGCGAGCAGGTCGGAGAGCGGGCGCGGCGTCTCCGCCAGCGCGGCGAGCGCGTGCAGCGCCGCGAGCATGCCGGAGTCGGCGCGCCAGAAGTCGCGGAAGTAGAAGTGCCCACTGTGCTCGCCGCCGAAGATCGCACCGGTCTCGGCCATCGTCGCCTTGATGAAGGAGTGGCCGACGCGCGTGCGCACCGGCTTGCCGCCGAGCTCGGTGACGATCTCGGGGACCGCGCGGCTGGTGATCAGGTTGTGGATCACCGTCGCACCGGGCTCCTTCGCGAGCTCGCGGGCCGCGATGAGCGCGGTGAGGGTCGAGGGCGACACCAGGCGGCCGCGCTCGTCGACGAGGAAGCAGCGGTCGGCGTCGCCGTCGAAGGCGAGACCGATGTCGGCGCCCTCGGCCACCACCCGCTCCTGCAGGTCGCGCAGGTTGGCCGGCTCGATCGGGTTCGCCTCGTGGTTCGGGAAGGTGCCGTCGAGCTCGAAGTACATCGGCACCAGCTCGACGTCGGGGCCGAGCCGCTCGAAGACGGCCGGCGCGGTGTGGCCGGCCATCCCGTTGCCGGCGTCGACGACGACCTTCAGCCGGCGGCCGCGCACCGGGGCCAGCTCGAGCAGGTGCGCGGCGTAGGCCTCGAGCACGTCGTGGGTCGAGATGTCGCCGGGGATGCGCCCCGAGGGCCCGATGCCGCCCGCCACGAGGTCCCGGATCTCGGCGAGACCGGTCTCCATCCCGATCGGCTGGGCGTGGCTGCGGCACATCTTGATGCCGTTGTACTGCGCCGGGTTGTGGCTCGCCGTGAACATCGCCCCGGGGTGACCGAGGTGGCCCGACGCGAAGTAGAGCTGGTCGGTCGACGCGAGGCCGATCATCACCACGTCGGCGCCCTCGGCGCTCGCCCCCTCGGCGAACGCGCCGGCCATGCCCGGCGAGCTCGGGCGCATGTCGTGGCCGACCACGACCGTCGCCGCTCCCGTGACCCGGACGAAGGCGGCACCCGACGCGCGGGCCAGCGCCTCGTCGACCTGGTCGGGGACGAGCCCGCGGACGTCGTACGCCTTGAAGACGGCGCGGACGTTGCCCGGGTCGAGGGTGTCGGCCATGACGGCGATGCTAGCGAGCAGGAATCAGTCGGTGGTGAGGACCCGGAGGTGCCCGCGACGCGCGGTCACGCGCCCGGTCTCCTCCGCCGGTGCGACACGGGGCGGCGGAGCCGGGCGGCCGGCCTCACGGACGGCGTCGGCCAGCGCGAGGAGGTCGTCGCTCGAGGGTCCCTGGGCGGCCGGGTCGGCGGCCAGGCGCAGCACCTCCCAGCCCCGCGGGGCGCTGAGCCGCTCGCTGTGCGCCTCGCACAGGTCGTAGGCGTGCGGCTCGGCGTAGGTCGCCAGGGGTCCGAGGACCGCCGTCTGGTCCGCGTAGACGTAGGTCAGCGTCGCGATCGCGGGCCGGCCGCATGCGGTGCGCGAACAGCGGCGGGCAGGACTCACGTCGCAGACGGTACCCGTCGATCCGGGCGGGCACGATTAGGCTCGCGGCGTGGAGCACAAGCGGCGCCTGCGTGACCGGCGCGGACGGGGGATGCGCGGCCCCGCCGTCCTCCCCCGGGTCCCCGGTCAGCCGGAGCTCCGCACCGCACGCGAGCGGTTCGACGACCTCGCGCTCGGCATCGTGACCGAGGTCGACGCCCGCTGGCAGGACAAGCTGGGCCTGGTGGAGTACGCCGTCGAGGACACCCCCCAGCTCCCCGACGACTGGACCCCGGGCACCGTCCCGCTCTCCTCGCTCGTGCGCGGCACCGGCTCCGAACCGACCCGGCTGGTGCTCTTCCGCCGTCCCATCGAGCACCGGTGCGACACCCGCGAGGACCTCGAGGCCATGGTGCTCACCGTCGTCGTCGAGCAGGTCGCCGAGCTCCTCGGCATCGAGGCCGAGGAGGTCGACCCGCGCTACGAGCGCGGCGACTGACGCCGGTGGGGTGCGGCCGACGGCTGACCCGGCGGACGGTGACCGGCGAGGTGGCCGGGCTGCCGCGCCGTGGCGCGGTCAGCCGGCGCGCCCGACCCTGACGGCTACGGCAGGCCGGGCGCGACCGCCGGCACCAGGCCGTTGAGGGCAGGCACAGTCAGCGGCACCACCGCCGCGCCCTGGCCGGCCACGAGCACGGCACCGGCGACGGTGCTGCGCCTGGGGGTGACGGTCAGCAGCGCCGTTGCGTCGGGGAGCTTCAGCGAGGCCCCTCGGTCGGGCGCGAGGTCGACGGTGTCGGTGGACAGCTCCCGACCGTCCGACGACCGGGCGACGACCTCGACCGACCCCGCCTTCACCGCACCCGCCAGGACCAGGGTCTTGGCCGTCGACGCGGCTTCCGGCAGCAGCACCGTCGCGGCCCCGTCCACGACGGGATCCGCCACGGCGTGGGAGAGGTCGCCGTCGGCCTGCGACCGCAGGGTGGCCGTGACGGGCTGGGTGGCCGTCACGAGGAGGCCCGTGGCGTCGCCGTCCGCCACCAGCTTCTCCAGGACACCGGACAGGTTCAGCTTCGCCGTGCTCTGCGGCGGGACCCGCAGGTCCGGCACGTCCTTGGGCGTGAACACCGAGCGGTCCGTCACGACCTGCACCGACACGCGGACCTCGTCCGGACCGCCGTTGGCGACCGCGAGCACCCGGCGGGCGTCGGAGCCGGGCGCCAGCCCCATCAGCAGGTTCGACGTCGACGGCTCGGACTGTGCCGGCAGCCAGTCCTGCAGGGTCCCGCCGCGGCCGAGCGGGTCGATGCGGTCCAGGAGGGTGGCGCCGATCCGGCCCCGCGCGGCGACGACGTCCAGCGACAGCTCGTCACGCCGGGGCAGGTCCGCGGCGAGGTCGACCTGCACGCTCGTCCCGCCGGGCACCGAGACCCCACGCAGGCGGGGGGCGTCCACGAGGCCGTGGCGGCCGTAGACGAGGACGTCCGCGATGGCGGTGCCCGAGTCCGGGTTGGTCAGCTCGAGGACGGACGTGTGCCCGGCGCCGGCACCGACACCGGTGAACCAGGAGCCGGGCTGCGGTGCGAGGCAGGTGGCAGCGGCCGGCGTGGTGGTGCCGAAGCGGGCGGCGACCAGGCCCGGGGCCGTGTCGTCCTCCGCCGCGACGGTCACCGCGCCGGAGCCCGCGTCGACCGTGGTGACCCGACCGCTGCTGATCCGGGCCTCGGACTTGTCCGCTCCGAGACCGACCCGCACGGAGCCGTCGACGCCGTCGCCCGCCGAGGAGATCGCGACCTCCGGCGCGTCGCGCTCGTCGGGCCCCTCGAGGGCCGAGGGGCACACGACGGTCGACCGGGTCAGCGCGGTGCGGGTCGGTGGCGTGGTGGTGCTGCCGCTCTCGTCGTCGGGCTGCACCGCCAGCAGCGCGAGCGCGACCAGCAGCGGCAGGACGACCGCCATCAGGGTCGTGACGTCGGGTCGCCGTCCCCGCCGGGAGGACCGGCGGCCCGGCGTGGGCGTGTCCTGGCTCATGCCGACCTCCTCCGGTTGGTGGTGGGCAGGCACAGCACGAGGACCACCAGGATCGCGACCCCCGAGACGACCAGGAGCACGACGCGCAGCCACGACGTCGGGCCCTCGAGGCTCGTGCCGTCCAGCTGGTGGTTGACCTGCCAGGCCCGGGTGGTGCGGTCGGCGGCGCTGGCCTGCACCAGGCCGGCAGCGGCGTCGAGCACCGCGGCGACGTCGCCGTCCGCGGGCGACGGGAGCACGACGTACTCGATGCCCGCGCCCGCGAGCTCGTCGACGACCTGGGGCGTCGGCCGCGACACGAGCGCTCGCACGGTCGAGGTGAAGTCGGTGTCCTCGGCGGTCAGGTCCACGACCTCGTCCTCGCCGGTCGTGATCCCGTCGCCGCGCCGCACGCTGTACGTCAGCCCCTCGTCGACGCTGCCCCGCACGACCAGGATCCCGTGCTCGGGGCCCTCCTCGGAGCTCTGCACCATGTAGACCGGGATGTCGGTCTCGATGCCGTCCTCGATGGTGTTGCCCGACTCGGTCAGCCACCACGCCAGTCCGCCGAGAGGTACGGCGGCGGCCGCGACCGCGACGACGGCTGCCACCACCCGGCGCCACGACCGCAGTCCGTGCGCCGCGCCCACGGCGCCGAGGCTGGCGGCGACGACGAACGCGCCCTGCAGGACGACGACGAGCGCCCCCAGACCGGCGTCGACCGTCGCCGCGGCGAGGTCGAACGACACCAGGCTCAGCAGGGCCGCCAGCGCGGCGGCGACCAGCGCCACCACCCAGCACACCAGGACCGGGATGCGGGTGGCCCGCGGGACCAGTGCCAGGACCGCGAGGACCGCGAGCACGACGCCGAGCCACCAGGGCGCACCGAGGTCGCCGAGGCGTCCGGCGACCAGGTCGACGCGGTCGGTCGTCGGCGCCGGCAGCCGGCCGATGTCGAGCAGCAGCGCCGCGCCGGCGCCGCGCAGGACGGCGGGCACCCACCACGGCGCGAGCAGCAGCGGCGTCAGGCCGACGGCGACCGCCGGCGGTCCCCAGACCGACCGGTCGCGCATCACGCCGCGCACGATCGCGAACGCCGCGGCGACCACGACCAGCCCGAGCGCGACGGAGAAGAGCCAGAGCACCGGGGCGAACGCCGAGGCCAGGGCCAGCAGCAGGCCGGATCGCCAGGCCGCGCGCCAGCGCCGGTCTGCATCGGGGTCGGCGAAACCCAGGGCGGCGTGCGCGAGCCACGGCAGGAGTGCGGCCACGACCACGACACCGAGCCGGCCGTCCCCCCATGCCCCGGTGGCGACCGGGACGACCGCCCACGTCGACGCACCCCACAGCAGCACCCACCGCGACGCGCCGGACGGGGTGACCAGGCGGCCGACGACGCGCAGGAACCGCCAGGCACCCCACAGGGAGAAGGGGACCGCGAGCAGCAGCACCGCCGAGACCGCGGCTCCGGGGCTGCCGCCCAGGAGCGTGGCGAGCAGGGAGAGTGGCAGCAGGTACGGCGGCGCGGGGACCGCGGTGCCGGTGCCGAGCGGGTGCCAGGTCTCGACCTGGAGCCGCCACCAGGCGGAGACGTCGGCGGGGGCGGGCGAGAGTCCCCCGCCGGCCGTGGAGTCGAGGACGCCGCGGGCACCGACGAGGGCCACGACGACGAGCACGGTCAACGCGAGCGCGATCGGGTTGGTGAGGAAGCGGGCGACCAGGCCCGTGTCGTCGACGAGCTCGTCGTCCTCGGTCCGGGGCCGGGTCACCGTGCTCGCGGGGGCGTGCTCGGCGGCCGCGATCCGGCGGCGCTCGGCGACGTCCTGGGCCTGGTTGGTCGCAGCCGCCACCAGGTCGCCCAGGAAGTCCAGCCCGTGGCGGTAGGGCAGCCACCACGGCGCCAGCAGCGTCCGGGACCGGTCGTCGACGGCTCGGTCCGTCGACGCCCGGAGCTCCCGGTGGGCCCGCCGCTCGCGGCGTGCGACCCGGATCTCGCCGGGGTGCGCGTAGAGGTTGAGGAGGGCGGCCAGGTCGTCCAGCGCCTCGCCCACCGAGCGCACGACGAGGAACCCCAGCATCCGCAGCAGCGTGCCGAAGAACAGCCGCACCGTGAGCCAGGGCAACGACCGGGAGCGGCAGTTGGCCAGCAGGGTGAACAGTGCGGCCCGACGCTCCTGGTAGTGGGTGTGCCGTCCCGTCAGCGGGGTCCGGCGGATGCCGCGGTGAGCGGCCTCCGCATGGAAGACGATCGCCTGGGGGACGACGAGGGTGCGGTGCCCGGCGGCGGCCGCGCGCCAGCCGAAGTCGATGTCGTTGCCGAAGATCGGCAGCTGCTGGTCGAAGCCCCCGAGCTCCTCGAGGACCGAGCGACGCACCAGCATGCCGGCAGTGTTGACCGCGAGCACCTCGCGCACCTCGTCGTGCTGGCCCTGGTCGTACTCGCCCCGCTCGAGCCCGGTCTCGCGTCGACCCGTGCCCGAGATCGTGACGCCGAGCTCGAGCAGACGGCGCAACGAGGGCCACTCACGCAGCTTCGGCCCGAGGACGTCGGCGGCCGGGTCGGCCGCGGCTGCCTCGAGCAACGCCGCCAGCGCACCCGGGTCCGGGTTCGCGTCGTCGTGCAGGATCCAGATCCACTCGGCCGCGGAGTCGCGCTCGCGCAGGCGGTCCAGGCCCAGCTGCACCGCAGCCGGGAAGGACGTCGAGCCCGGGGCCCGGAGCACCTCGCCGAAGGCCTGCTCGAGCAGGTCGGCGCTGTCGTCCTTGCTGCCGGTGTCGACGGCTACGACCTCGTCGACGCGCACCTGCTGGTCGGTGAGCCCCGCGACGACGGCGGGGAGCCAACGGGTGCCGTCGTGACTGACGAGCAGAGCAGCAACCGGGGGGACCACGGCCCCGACCCTAACGGCCCGCGGGGTGCCGACCGCCCCGGCGGGGGTGCCCCTCCCCCGGGGCACCCCCGTCGCGGACGGTCAGTCCGCAGACGGTACGACGACCGTCAGACCGCGCGCTTCTTCAGCTTGCGACGCTCCCGCTCGGACAGCCCGCCCCAGATGCCGAAGCGCTCGTCGTTCATCAGCGCGTACTCGAGGCAGTCGTCCCGCACGTCGCACGTCAGGCACACCTTCTTCGCCTCACGCGTCGACCCGCCCTTCTCGGGGAAGAAGGCCTCGGGATCGGTCTGGGCGCACAGCGCCCGTTCCTGCCATCCTGCTTCCTCGGCGTCCCCGTCGAGGAGAAATAGTTCTCTCACGGCTTTCGCCCTTTCGACCCGGTGTTGCTCCCACATCCCCGGCTCCCCCACGGTCCCGCTTCCACGGTCCGAGTCACCGCGGTGGAGTCGCGAACGACACTGTGGGAATTACATGCCTGTCGTACCCCGGAAGTCAACCCCGGATCTGGTATGGCCTCCGACCGGCGGCCCGAGCGGAGACGCCGGTACGGCAAGGTAGCCCCATGCGTGACATCACGGTGCTCTCGGGCGGGATGGGCGGTGCGCGGTTCCTCCGCGGCCTCCTGCACGGGATCGAGCACCGGCTGCTGCCCGGCGTCGCCGCCGACGCCCGCGTCACCGTCGTCGCCAACACCGCCGACGACCTGTGGATCCACGGCCTCAAGGTCTGCCCCGACCTCGACACCGTGATGTACACCCTCGGCGACGGCATCGACCCCGGACGGGGGTGGGGCCGGCGGGACGAGACCTGGAGCACCAAGGACGAGCTCGCGGCGTACGGCGTGGAGCCGACGTGGTTCGGCCTCGGGGACCGCGACCTCGCCACCCACCTGGTGCGCACCCAGATGCTCGACGCCGGCTACCCGCTCTCGCAGGTCACCGAGGCGCTGTGCCGGCGCTGGCTGACGCCCACGTTCGGCGACCGCGTCCGGCTGCTGCCGATGACCGACGAGCGCGTCGAGACGCACATCGCCGTGCCGGACGCCGATTCCCCCAGCGGGCGCCGCGTCGTGCACTTCCAGGAGTACTGGGTGCGGCTGCGCGCCGCGGTGCCGGCCGAGGCGGTCGTCGTCGTCGGGCTCGACGACGCCACGCCCGGGCCGGGAGTCGTCGACGCGATCACCGACGCGGACCTGGTCGTCCTGCCGCCGTCGAACCCGGTGGTGTCCGTCGGCACGATCCTCGGGGTGCCCCGGGTGCGCGAGGCCCTGACGGCCACCGCGGCGCCGGTGGTCGGCCTCTCCCCCATCGTCGGCGGCAGCCACGTGCGCGGCATGGCCGAGCAGCTGCTGACCTCGATCGGCGTCGAGGTCAGTGCGGCCGCCGTCGGCCTGCACTACGGCCCCCGGTCCGGCGGCGGTGTCCTGGACGGCTGGCTCGTCGACGAGGTCGACGCCGCCGCGGTCGAGCGGGTGGCCGCAGGCGGCCTGGCCTGCCGCGCCGTGCCCCTGATGATGACCGACCTCGACGCGACCGCAGCGATGGCCGCGGCGGCGGTGGAGCTGGTCGCTCGATGACGGAGCGATCGACGAAGCGGGTCGAGGTCACCGCGCCCGACGGCGTGCCCGAGATCCGTGCCGGCAGCGACCTCGTCGGCGAGCTGCTCCCCCTCGTCGAGCTCGCCGACGGCGACGTCGTCGTCGTCACCAGCAAGGTCGTCAGCAAGGCCGAGGGTCGGGTGGTGCGCGGGACCCGGGACCACGCCCTCGCCGGCGAGACGGTGCGCGTGGTGGCCCGGCGCGGCCCGACCACCATCGTGCGCAACCGGCTCGGCCTCACCATGGCGGCCGCCGGCATCGATGCCTCGAACGTGGCGGCGGGCTCCGTCGTCCTGCTCCCGCTGGACCCCGACGGCTCGGCCCGCGAGATGCGCGCGAGCATCCGCGTGCGCACGGGCCGCAACGTCGCGGTCGTCGTCACCGACACCGCAGGGCGAGCGTGGCGCGAGGGTCAGACCGACATCGCCATCGGAGCCGCCGGACTGCTGGTCACCGAGCCCTACGCGGGCCGCACCGACGCCCACGGCAACGAGCTCGCGGTCACCCAGCCCGCCGTCGGCGACGAGATCGCCGGCATGGCCGAGCTCGCCCAGGGCAAGCTCAGCGGTCGGCCGTTCGCGGTCGTGCGTGGCCGCGCCGACCTGGTGCTGCCGGCCGGCGAGCACGGTCCCGGAGCGTCATCGCTGGTCCGGGCCGAGGGGGGCGACCTGTTCGGGTACGGCGCCCGCGAGGCCGTCGTCCGTGCCCTGCGCGGCGACCCGGGCGACCGGGCACCGTTCGGCGCCCCCGCGGACCCGGCCGAGCTGGCGGCGGCGATCACCGACGTCCTCGGCCTCGTCCCCTCCGCCTCGCACCGCGACGGCGGGTCGCTCACCGTCACGTTCCCCCGCGGCCTGGCCCGGGCGCTCGCTGCGCTGGCGTTCGCCCACGGCTGGGAGCTCCTCGAGACGGACTCGCCGAGCGATGCGCGGTTGCGACCAGCCCGCCCGTAGACTCTGCCGTCGTCGTCCAGCCGAGGCCCCACCCGGCCAGCACCAGAGGGAAGTCGCGTCGTGGCCAAGTCCACCAAGCCCGCCAAGTCCAGCCGCCAGGCGGTCATCGATGAGATGCGCAAGAAGCAGCGCGGCGCGGACCGCCGACGCAACTCGGTGATCATCGTGGTGTGCGTCGCGATCGCCGTGGCGATCATCGCCTACCCGGTCTACACGATCCTCAAGGACAAGCACGAGAAGGCGAAGTACAACGACGTCGCGCTCGCCGACATCGGCGCACCGGCGTCCTCGTGCGAGAAGATCGTCACCAAGAAGGCCGACGGCAACCAGAACCACGTCCCGGTCGGGACCCCGGTCGACTACACGACCGCACCGCCGGCGTACGGGCCCCACTGGAACCAGGCCGGTGTCGCGCCGGCGCCGTTCGCGAAGAAGTTCTACACCGCCGACGACCGCCCCGACCTCGAGGCGCTGGTGCACAACCTCGAGCACGGCTACACGATCCTCTGGTACGACTCCACGATCGCGGACGACTCCGAGGCCATGGACCAGGTCCAGGCGATCGCCGACAAGTTCGACGCCACCGGCGACAACTTCCGCGACAAGTTCATTGCGGCGCCGTGGACCTCCGGCGACGAGAACGGCAAGAAGTTCCCCGACGGCCAGCACATCGCCTTCACGCACTGGTCGGCCGGCGGCAACGGGGAGTCCGACGCGACCAAGCAGGTCGGCGTCTTCCAGTACTGCTCCGCTCCGAGTGGAGCGGCCCTGCAGACCTTCATGCAGGAGTACCCCTTCTCGGACACGCCCGAGCCCGCCGCGATGTGAGCGCCCTTCTCCCGGGCTTGCCCGGGAGAAGACCAGGCGCCAGGTTGAGGTGAGCGCCGCTCGCCCGAGCTTGCTCGGGCGAGATCCCGGCGCCAGGTTGAGGAGCGTCGGCACGGACCGAGCGCAGCGAGGGACGTGCGACGCGTCTCGAAACCCAGTCGGGAACGCGAACGACAGCACCCCAGACGTGAGGCACTGAGCAAGACGCGCCGACTCGACCCTCCTCAGCGGGCAAGACGCGCCGGCTCGGCGTCCCCGGCGCGTCAGGTCAGCTCCGACCGCCCCGACTCCTTGAGCTCGGCGACGACCTGCTTCACGTCCTGGGCACGCGCGCGGGTGGTGACGAGCAGGGCGTCGGGGGTGTCGATCACGACCACGTCGTCGAGGCCGACGACCGCGACCACCCGGCCGGCGGCGGGGACCACGAGGCCGGTGCTGTCGACGGTCCGGACCAGGCTGGCGTCCCCGAGCACCGCGGCACCCTCGGCGTCGGCACCGACGAGGGAGGCGAGCGAGTCGAAGTCGCCGATGTCCTCCCACCGGAACGCCGACGGCACGCACACCACCCGGCCCGCGTCGGCCGCGGGCTCGGCGACGGCGTGGTCGAGAGCGATCTTCGGCAGGCCGGGCCAGAGCTCCTCGAGCCGGGACCGGTCCGCGGCGATCGCCCGCAGGTCGGCGGCGAACTCCGGGTGCCAGCGTCCGAGCAGGTCGAGCAGCACCGTCGGCCGGACGATGAACATGCCGGCGTTCCAGCGGTAGCGGCCCGTTGCGAGGTACTCGGAAGCGGTGCGCACGGACGGCTTCTCCACGAACTCGCGGACCGACGTCGCGCCGCCGTGACCGGCGAGCTCCTCGCCGAGGTGGATGTAGCCGAACGCGGAGGACGGGAACGCCGGCTCGATCCCGAGGGTCACCAGCCAGTCGTCGCGGGCGACCTCCGCGGCGACCCGCACCGACGCGGCGAAGACGTCCGGGTCGGCGATCACGTGGTCGGCGGCGAAGGAACCCATCACCGCGTCGGGGTCGTGGCGCTCCAGGAGCGCGGCGGCCAGGCCGATCGCGGCCATCGAGTCGCGCGGGGAGGGCTCGGCGAGCACCCAGTCCGCGTCCACCTCGGGCAGCTGGTCACTGACCGCGCCGCGGTGCGGACGCCCGGTGACGACCACCACCCGCTCGGCCGCCAGCGGCGCGAGCCGGTCGAGGGTGCCCTGCAGCAGGGTCCGGCCGGTGCCGGTCAGGTCGTGCAGGAACTTGGGCACCGACGAGCGGGACAGCGGCCACAGCCGCGTGCCGGCACCGCCCGCGGGGATCACGGCCCAGAAGTGGTCGATCGGACCGGTGTCGCTTGGCATGCTGGCAGCCTAGTGAGGTGACCGTCTTCGCCGATGTCCTGGCGCGCCAGCTGCGTGCCGACTCCTCCCGCCCGCTCGTGACCTTCTACGACGACGCGACCGGGGAGCGCGTCGAGCTCTCGGTGACGACCTACGCGAACTGGGTCGCCAAGACCGCGTCCCTCCTCGTCGAGGAGCACGGGCTCGAGCGCGGGCAGTCGCTGCACGTGGACCTGCCGCCGCACTGGCTGGGGCCGGTGTTCCTCGGAGCAGCGTGGTCGGCGGGGCTGGTCGTCGTCGGACCGGAGGAGGCGCCGGACGCGGTGGTCTGCGGCCCGGACGGCCTCGCGCGCTGGACCGCGCACGCCGCCGACATCCCGGTGCTGGCCTGCTCGCTGCTCCCCCTCGGGGTCCGCTTCGCCGAGCCGCTGCCACCGGACGTGCACGACGTCGGCGTCGACGTGTGGTCGCAGCCGGACTCCTTCACCCCCTGGGACCCGCCGACCGCGGACGACCCGGCGACCGGTGCGTCGTACGGCGGCGCCACCCAGGGCGAGACCTGGACGACGGCCGCCGCCGGGAGTCTCCTCACCGACGGCGGCCGCCTCCTCACGGAGGCGAACCCGGCTTCCCCACCAGGACTCGCCACCTTCACCGAGCCGCTCGCACGCGGCGGCTCGCTGGTCCTGGTCGTCCACGCCGGACCGGGACGGCTCGATGCGGTGTCCACCGCCGAGCGCGTCACGGCCCGCTTCCCTTGAGCGCAGCCCGACCAGGCAGTCCGTCACTCAGCCCGGACACTCAGCCCGGACACTCAGCCCGGACGCTCAACCGGCCAGGTCATAGGCCTTCATCCCTCCGGCCAGGTACCGGCGGGCCCCGAAGCCGGTCGGCGTGCCCGGTAGCAGCCACAGGTCGCCGGTGGCCCGCGACCGCACGACCAGGTCGGGATGGCCGGCCCCCTGTGCGTCACTGATCCCGATCACCCAGTCGTACGGCGCCAGATCGATCCGGAGCGACTTCGCGGAGGTCAGGCCGCCCGGGCCGTTCCCGGGGTACAGGGTGAGCCCGTTGCCGTTGCGGAACAGCGAGTCCGGCGCCCCGTCGGCGTCCCACCGGCCGACCGGCACCTGCCGGCCCGCGACGATGCGGCTGTGGGCGACGTAGCTGGGGCTCAGCCCCTTCAGCCCGGCTCCGGGGTAGATCCGGATGTCGCCGCCGCTCGGCTGGCCCATCAGGTCGGGCCAGCCGTCGCCCGTCATGTCGCCGACGGCCGCCAGCAGCGCGACGCCCTTGAAGCCCTGGGCGATCCGGACCGGGGCCGCGAAGTGGCCCGTGCCGTCGCCGCGGCGCAGGAACAGCGCACCGGTGTCCCGGTTGCGGTTGATGACGTCACCGAACCCGTCACGGTCCCAGTCGCCCGCGTTGAGCACCAGGTCGGACTTCGACAGGTCCATCCCGGTCGCGATCGGTGCGCGGGTCTCCGTGGTCCCGCTGTTGCGGTAGACGAGCAGGTTGCCGCCCTTGCGGGCGACGAGGTCCGGGCTGCCGTCGCCGGCCAGCTGGGCCGCACCGATCAGCGTCCCGACCTTGGCGATCCGCGAGACCGACCCCAGCGGGTGGCCGTACGTGCCGTCCCCGTCGGACGGCAGGACCGAACCGGTCCTGGCGTCGGCCGACCGTGCGAACAGGTCGCTGTCGCCGTCCTGGTCGAAGTCGCCGATGCCGGTGATCGTCACGTACCTGCCCCAGCTGCCCGGCACCTGCTTCTTCGACCCGAACCCGCCCCGGCCGTCTCCGGGGTGCAACCACATCGTGCCGTCGGCGGCCCGGCCGAGGAGGTCTGCGTGGCCGTCGCCGTCCGCGTCACCGGCACCCACCAGGCCGGTGTAGTCGCCCCAGACGGCACCCTGGTGCACGACCTTGAACCGGCCCTGGCCGCGGCCGAGGTAGGTGTCGAGCCGACCGGTCGACGTGACCCGCGCGACCAGGTCGTTGCGCCCGTCGCCGTCGAGGTCGCCGACCGCGGTGACCAGGTCGTGCCCGGCGAACGCGCGCGTCGTCCGCAGCGCTGCGCCGAAGGCGCCCTGGCCGTCCCCGGGGCGGATCTCCGCGGTCCCGTCGTCCGACACCACCACCAGGTCACCGGTGTCGTCCCCGGTGACGTCCGGGGTGACGACGACCCGCTGCCCGGCGACGAGCCCGGAGGCGGCGGTCGTGCCCTTGGTGAAGCCGGTCAGCCCGCCGGTCGGGATGACGAAGCCCTGGCCGTCGCTGGCCCGGCGCACCACCAGGTCGGGGTAGGCCGTCCCGGCCAGGTTGGACTCCAGCTGCCGTCCCGACCAGCCGCGCTGGGCCGCGGCGGCGAGCCGGCGGATCTCGGGGATCTTGGCGTAGAGGTAGCGACCGGGGCAGGCGGTCGACGCGGCGTCGCGGTGGCCGTTGATCGCCTCGAAGTAGCGGGAGCCGACCCACTGCTTGGTCGAGGACGCGTCCACGCCGTGCAGCGAGAGCTTCCAGGCGAACAGCGCGCCGTACGCCTCGACCATCGCCCGGGACGGCTGCTTGATGTCGTAGTTGCCGATGGCCGACATCGCGAACGACCAGTCGTTGTAGTTCAGCGTGTGCGCGCCCACGACCGGCCGGTCGATGCCGCCGTACCGGCCCTCCCAGATCCGGCCGAACCGGTCGACGAGGTAGTTGTAGCCGATGTCGGACCAACCGCGGGACTGGGTGTGGTACGCGTAGATGCTCCGCAGGAGGGCCGGCACCTCCGCGCGGGTGTAGTCGTTCGCGTTCACGGTGTGGTGGACGAAGCCCGCGTGCACCTCGCCGTAGTGGAGCGAGCTCTTCTCACGCATCCGCTCGTCCGCGCCCCACTGGGCACGGGAGAAGATCTGCGGCTTCGGGGTGAACGTGGCCGCCTGCAGGTCGATCCGGTCCGACCCGTCGGTGCCCTCGCCGGGATCGGTGGCCAGGCTGGCGGGCGCGCCGGCCGACATCGTCGCATCACCCGGGGTGCCGTCCATGGTCGTCGTGTCCAGCGCAGGCTTCTCCATCGCCGACCTCGCCGCCCGGCCGGGGTCGACCACGGCGAGCCGGAGGTCCGCGGGCAGCGACCGCTCCGTCGTCGTCGCCCTGACCTGGACGAGGTCGACGTCCCCGACGAGCAGGGCGTCGGTGCCGGGGCGGGCGTGCCTGGCCTCCTCCGAGGCCGGGTCGGGCCCGTGCTCGCGGTCGTAGCCGATCGGCATCCAGCCCGACCACGCCTCGCCGGTCCGGGTGCGCACCTGCAGGGTGATGTCATCCTCGGGGACATCGGTGCCGGGCGCCCAGGTGACGCCGACGGCGCCGTACCCCACGACCGGCTCAGGCAGGCTGGTGACCGTCGGGTCGGACAACACACCGGCCTTGCCGCGGGCCAGCGGCGCGCGCTCCACGTCCAGGCGGGCGTCCGGCTGGCCGGAGGGCGCCGTGAGCGCGTACTCGTCGACCGTCGGGTCCACGACCTCGGTCGGCACCCGGGCGGGTCGCGAGGCCTCACGGGTGTACGCCGCGAGGCTGGTCTGCGTCGGCGCCGAGCCCGAGCCGCCGGGCGTCTCGCGGACCACGTCGAGGCTGATCACGCTGGCCGCCGGGGTCAGGGCGGCCAGCACCACACCGAGGGCCAGCAGCTGCTGACAGGCGGTGACGAAGCGGGTCTTGCTGGGGGGCATCCGAGTACTCCATGTGCGCGGGGAAGTTCACACGAGACGCAACTTTCACACGCGCAACAGAGGTCGCGGAAGGGAAACTGAGTAACTACAAACCTGTAATTTCCACTCGACACGCCGGTGAGCCGGAGAATTGTCAAGGAATCTCAGACGTGTAGTTAGACCACCGGGCCGGGGTGACGGCCCCGGGGATGACGGGACGCGAGGCCGCAGGACGGGATGCCCGGCCGCATGGCCATGGGTCGTCCCACCGGGTTTCGACACGCCGGTCGCGACCTCGTGCCTCGGTCGCGCGGCTGCTCAACCTGGCTGCTGGATCCCGGCCTTCGCGAGCTCGGGCCGGGGCAGCTCAGATATCGGCGCCCATCTCCTCGTCCAGCTCCTCGGAGTCCGGCTCCTCCTCGGTGTCGGACCCGTCGTACTGGAGGTACTTGATGCCGGCGTCGACGTCGCCGTCGAAGCCGACCCTGCCGTGCTCGAGAACGATCACGCGGTCGCACATCTTGCGGACCGACGCCGTCGCGTGGCTGACGTAGAAGAGGGTGCGGCCGCTGTCGCGGATCTCCTGCATCTTGGCCAGGCACTTGCGCTTGAAGGGTCGGTCCCCCACGGCCAGCACCTCGTCGGCCAGGAAGATGTCGGAGTCGACGTGGATCGCGACGGCGAACCCGAGTCGGGCGAACATGCCCGAGGAGTAGTGGCCGACGGGCGAGTCGAGGAACTTGCCGATGTCGGCGAACTCCACGATGTCGTCGAACTTGCGGCGCGTCTCGGCCTCGCCCATGCCCAGCACGGCCGCGTTGAGGTAGACGTTCTCGCGACCGGTGAGCTGGGGGTGGAAGCCGGCGCCGGTGGCGATCAGGCCCGAGATCCGCCCCCGGGTGAGCACCCGGCCGCTGTCGGGCCGCATCACCCCGTTGATGAGCTTGAGCAGGGTGCTCTTGCCCGAACCGTTGAGCCCCATCAGGCCGATGGACTCGCCCTGCTGGACCGTGAACGTCACGTCGTCCACGGCCTTGAAGCTGTCGCTGATGTCCTGGCGTCGCAGGGCCGCCACCGTCATCTGCTTGAACGTCCGGTGGTAGCGCAGCGTGAACATCTTCGTCGCGTGGTCGACGACGATCGACTCCGTGCCGGCCATCAGAGGCGCTCCGGGATTCTGTTCTCCAGACGCGAGAAGACGACCTGGCCGATGCCGAGAACCACCAGCGAGATGCCGAGCGCGATGATGCTGCGCAGGTAGAGGTGGTCGGGCATGTGCTGGGCGATCGTGGCGGAGGGGTCCGACGTCGTGCCGACCCAGAACGCCCGCTGCATGAGCAGCACGGCCTCCGCGAGGGGATCGGCCAGGTAGAGCTCGGTGTGGCCGTTGAACCGCTCGGCGACCAGGCTGTAGGGGTAGATCATCGGGACGCCGAACCGCACGAAGTTCGTCATGATCGACGCGACGTTGGAGACGTCGCGGAAGAACACGTTCGCGGCGCTGAACAGCAGGGCCATCGCCGTCCCGAGCGTCATGATGATCGCCACCGACAAGATGATCGCGATCGGGTCGCCGGGACCGGGCAGCCACCCGGTCAGCAGGCAGACCACCACGAGGATGATCATCTGCGGGATCACGTGGTAGAGCGAGACGAGCATCGACGCGACCGGGAACATCTCGCGCGGCATCGCCATCTTCTTCACCAGCGAGCGGTTGCGGACGATCGAGCGGGTCCCGGCGTTGAACGTCTCGTTGAAGAAGTGGACGATCACCATGCCGCAGAACATGTGGATCGCGAAGTTCTGCACGTTGCTGTGCAGATTGAACAGGATCCCGACGACGAAGTAGTAGATGCAGAACTGCGTCAGCGGGTTGACGTACGACCACAGCAGTCCGAGCACCGAGCCCTGGTAGCGCGCGCTGATCTCACGCCCGACCAGCAGGCGCAGGAGGTAACGCCTCCGGAAGACCTCGAACAGGCCGGTCGACGACGTGGGAGGCGCGAGCGGTGCCAGCTCGGTCGTGCCGACACGTACCGCCGAAGCGGATTCAGCCATCGGTCCCCTCGAAGGAGGCCTTCCACACCTCGGGGGAGGTGAGGGCCCCGAGGGCCTCCTTGTAGCGCGCGCTCAGCTCCGGCCACTCCTCGTAGAGGCGAGCGTGCAGGGCGGTGGACCGACGCAACTGGTCCATGAACTGCTTGCGGTCACGGCGGTACCACGCGGCGCCGGTGCCGTCGGCCGTCGAGACGATGGCGGAGTCGTAGTGCGCCAGGCGGAACCACCGCTGGTCGACGTGCGGGACGATCCCCTCGGGGAACTCCGAGGACATCTCGCGCGGCGACGAGACCTGCCGGAGCAAGCCGGTGGCGGCCATCATGACCTTGCCCGGCATGCTCGTGGGGTTCGCGACGCCCTTGCCCTTGCGCGGTGGCTTCTTCATGCGAGGGGTCGGGAAGACCTCCAGGTCGGGGCTCGTCCGGGCGTCGTCGTACCCCTTCACTGTCGAGCGCAGGTGCGGCAGCCTCCCGGCCATGTCGCCGTGCATCCGCTCCGGTCCCTCCAGGACGTCGCGCAGGGCCAGCATGATCAGCTCGCCGGTGCCGTACTGCATCGAGACCAGGCGCTTGGCGTGGTTGGTCAGGCTCTCGACGACGAGCCGGCCACCGTGGTCGTAGGGCGAGTGCAGCAGCGCCGAGACGAGGCGGTTGCGCTCGTGGAAGTAGGCCTGCCAGTCGAGCGTGTCGTCCTTCTCGGTCCACGGCACGTGCCAGACGGCGGCGCCGGGCATGGTGACCGTGGGGAACCCCGCCTGCCCGGCGCGCAGGCCGAACTCCGCGTCGTCCCACTTGATGAACATGGGCATCGACAGCCCGATCTCGCGGATCACCGCGGTCGGGACCAGGGACATCCACCACCCGGTGTAGTCGACGTCGATCCGGCGGTGCAGCCACGGCGTGGAGCGCAGCGGCCGGCGGGCCCAGTCGTGGGAGTGCTTGGTCTGCGGCGCGGGGCCCCAGAACCAGGTCCACTTCGAGAGTGCCTCGCCGTAGGCGTGCATCACGGTGCGGTCGTAGAGGCTGAACATGTGACCGCCGACGATCGTGGGGCGGCGCGCGAGGTCGGAGAAGGCGACGGCGCGCTTGATGCCCTCGAGCTCGCAGACCACGTCGTCGTCGAGCAGCAGGACGTAGTCGGACTGGCCACGCTGGACGGTCTCGTACATGGCGCGCGAGAAGCCGCCCGATCCGCCCAGGTTCGGCTGGTCGATGACGTGCAGCCGGTCGCCCAGCACCGCCTTGGCCTCGGCGTACTCCGGGGTGTCGACCACCTTCTGGTTGCCCTGGTCGACCACGAAGACGTCGTCGAGGATCTCCAGCGTCGAGGGGTCCTTCGACAGCGCGACCAGCTGGTCGCTGCAGAAGTCGGGGCGGTTGAAGGTGGTGATCCCGATGCTGACCCGCCCGACCTGCTGACGATCGGTCTCGATCATCCACTCGGCGCTCTCGAGCGCCGCCTCACGGTCCCCGGCCTCGAGGTCGAACCAGTACCAGCCACCGTCGATGAAGGGGTCGAGCGTGAGGTCGCGCGTGATCGTGACCGCCTCGTCGCCGTCGAGCGTGATCGAGTCGACCCGGATCACGTGGCCGCGGGCCGTGGACCGGTAGATGATCAGCGCACCCTCGCCGCGGGCGCGCAGCACGAGCCGCACCGTGCGGTGGTCGGTCCACCGCCGCCAGTAGCTGGCGGGAAAGGCGTTGAAGTAGGTGCCGAAGGTGATCCGTCGGCCCTTCTCGGCGACGGTGTGGTCGTTCTCGTCGACGCGTCCGTAGCCGATCATGCCGGTGTCGGCCACCGGCGTCTGCTCGCTGGTGTTCTTGGACCGCTCGGTGCGCTCACCGCCGCCGGACTGCCCGGAGGAGCCGTCCGCGCTGCTGGCCATCGACGTCACGGCGCCCATGTAGAGCGCCCGGACGTCGAGCTCCTGGGAGGCTCGCATGATGGTGCGCTGAACCACCCGGAAGCCTTCGTGGGAGGCGGGATCCTGGTTGGTTCCGGTCACGCTCCCGGAGGCGTTTGCCACGTTCGAGATCCTTGTCGTGGGGCGGCGGAGACGCCGGGAAGACTACCAGCGGTGCCCTGGCCCGACCGCATCAGCACGGGCCGCGCGGTGGTCAGCGGACGCCCGTCCGCACCTGCTCCACCGCGGTGACGAAGTCCCCCACCCGCTCGGCGGCGAGGCCGTCGTCCATCGCGAGGTGCTCCAGGATCGTGTAGCGGTCCGGACGGGTCTCGGGCGCCGCCAGCACCGCCGCCGTGAACTGGTCCTGCGACAGGCCGACCTCGCCGGGCAGGCACGGGAGCTCGTGGCGGGTCAGGCAGGTGACGACCTGCGCGAACCGGTCCTCCTGACCGCGCAGGTAGGTCGCGAACGCCGCCCCCAGTCCGGCCAACTCCCCGTGGCCGGCCGTCCCCGGGTAGAGCTGGTCGACGGCGTGGAGGATCTCGTGGCACGCCCCGCTGCAGGGACGCGACGTGCCCGCCGCGGCCATGGCCATGCCGGAGAGGACCAGGGCCTCGGCCAGCACGACGAGGAAGGCCTCGTCCTGCACCGAGTCGGTGCGGCCGATGACGGCCTCGGCGGCGGTGCGCGCGAAGGCCAGCGCGAGCCCGTCCACGGGCTCACCACGCTGCGCACCCGCGAGCAGCCAGTCCTCGATCGCGGACAGGTTGCTGACCACGTCGCCGATCCCGCCGGACACCAGCGGTGCGGGCGCGGCCCGGACGTAGTCGAGGTCGACGACCACCGAGAGCGGCATCGCGACGCCGAAGGAGCCCTTGCCGTGGGCGTGCTCGAGGGACGCGACCGGAGAGCAGATGCCGTCGTGCGCGAGGTTGGTGGCGACCGCGATCATCGGGATGCCGGCGCGGGTCGCGGCGTACTTGGCGACGTCGAGGGTCTTGCCGCCGCCGATCGCGACCACGGCGTCGTACCCCCGCTCCCCCAGGGCGACCTGGAGCTCGGTGGCTGCGGAGAGGCTGGCCTCGTGGACGGCGCGGAAGGTCGCGCCGGGGAGCCTCGGTTCGAGTCGCTGCCAGATCTCGTCCCCGGTCGACGGTCCGACCGCCACCAGCACGCTGCCGGTCGTCGAGATGTAACGGTCGTGCAGGAGCTGCGGGACGCCCTCGACGGCCCCCGCCCCGATCTCGAGGTGGAGGGGGCTGGCCAGCATCCGCGCTAGTAGTGGCATGCGATCTCCCGGGCTCGGGCGAGGTCGGCGTGGTCGTCCACCTCGACCCACGCGGTGCTGGCCGGCAGTGGGGCGAGGCCCAGGTCCTCGCCGTGGTCGGCGAGGTACTGGTAGCCGTCCTCGTAGTACAGCTGCGGATCGCGCTCGAAGGTCGCGCGCAGGGCGTCGGCCAGCCGCGGAGCCGCGGACCCCTCGATCAGGGTCGCTCCGATGTACTCGGCGTACGCCGACGCCGGGTCCATGAGCTTGGTGATGGACACCAGACGGCCCGAGTCGTCGAGGCGGATCTTCATCTCCTCCTCCGCGAGCCGCTTCTCGGTGTCGACGGCGAGCAGGATGCCGGGGCCGCGGGCGGCCAGGAGCGTCTCCTCGACGGCGACCGGGTGGACGGTGTCCCCGTTGACGAGGAGCGCCCCGTCGGACATGTGGTCACGTGCGCACCACAGCGAGTAGGCGTTGTTCCAGACCTCTGCCTTGTCGTTGTAGACCAGCTCGAGCTTCACGCCGTACCGGCTCTCGAGGGAGGCGCGCCGCTCCTCGACCGCCTCGGCGGCGTAGCCCACGACGACGGCCACGTCACGCAGCTCGACGGCGGCGAAGTTGCGCAGGGCGATGTCGAGGATCGTGGTGTCGCCGTCGACGGGTACGAGCGCCTTGGGCAGCGAGTCGGTGTAGGGGCGCAGCCTGCGCCCCGCTCCAGCGGCGAGCACGATGCCGATCACGTCGACGGCCTTTCTGACGAGAAGTCCTGCCGCGACGCACAGATGCGGGGCAGGGAGTCGCCTCGACGGCGGCTCGGTCGGCCAACCTACCGCGACGGCCACGGCCGCAGCGCATCGCCGAGGCGCGCCGGGCCGGTGGGTCGTCGCCCGCGGCGGGCCGGTCGTAGGCTAGCCCCGCTCCTGGACTCCACCACCCGAAGGATGATGCGACATGCCCGACCGTCCGCGCCGCTTGCGCCGGCTCGGTGCGCCGAACCTGCGCGGTCTCGCCGGCCGCGACCAGGGCTTGAAGGCGCGCGTCGAGGCCCTCGAGGAGGAGATGCAGGAGTCGCGTCGCCTGAACCGCCGCCTGGCCGAGCTGATGGACGTCGTCGAGGAACTCCTGGTGCCGCTGAGCCAGCGCGACCAGGACCGGGTCGACGCCTACCTCGCGAGCAACACCACCCGCCTGGCGTCCGAGGCCGGCGACGGCCGACCGGCCGCATCGGGCCCGACCACCACCGAGGCGCACGAGTCGCAGCGCCCCGGACCGGGGTGACGGTCGAGTGGCGAGCAGGGTCTTCCTGCACATCGGTCTGCCCAAGAGCGGCACCACCTTCCTCCAGACCACGATGTGGGCCAACCGGCCCCAGCTGAGGCGGCAGGGGGTGCTCTACCCGGGCCACGAGCGGCTGGACCACTTCCAGGCCTTCCAGCAGGTACGCGGTGCGCGCCAGCAGGACGGACATGCGGGCGCCTGGGACGACCTGGTCGCCGAGCTGCGCGGGTGGGACGGCGTCGGCCTGGTGTCGCACGAGTTCTTCTGCATGTCGACCGCCGAGCAGGCCCGCCGGGTCGTCGAGGACCTGCAGCCCGCCGAGGTCCACGTCGTGCTGACCGTCCGCGCCTACTGCCTCCAGTTCCCCGCCCTGTGGCAGGAGGCCCTCAAGATGAGCTACGACGGGGGCTTCGACCAGTTCGTGGACGAGGCGTTCGCCGGCAAGAGGCGCGGCGCGTGGGGCTGGGCCTCGCAGGACGTGCCGGCGATCCTGGCGACCTGGTCCGGCGTCGTGCCGGCCGACCGCATCCACGTCGTCACGGTGCCGCCGCCGGGGTCGCCCCGGGACCTGCTGTGGAAGCGTTGGGTCGAGACCCTGGACCTCGACGACCGTGAGTTCGACCTCGAGGTCTCCTACCCCAACGAGTCGCTCGGCGCCGCGCAGGCGGCCCTGCTGCGCCAGGTCAAGCCCTACCTCTCCGGTCCCCTGGAGGACGGTCCCACCCGGCACCGGTGGGTGCGCAGGTACTTCGGTCACGAGGTGCTCGTCCCCCAGAAGGGCTCCAGGTTCTACCCGGGCGAGCAGTACGTCGGCGAGCTGCGACGCCGTGCGGAGGAGACCGTGGCCGCCATCACGCGAGGCGGCTTCCCGGTCGCCGGCGACCTCGCCGACCTCACCATCGACTGCCCGTCCACCGACGGACCGCACCCGGACCGGGTGACCGACGAGGAGATGGTGCAGGTGGCGGCCCGGGCGATCGAGCAGATGATCCGCGACATGCGCGCCATGACGCTCGACCGGAACAAGTGGCGCGACCGCGCGCGCAGCGGCGGCGCCGGCGGCCGGTTGCCCCGGCTGCGTCGCGCAGCGCGCCGGGTGCGACCCGGCCGGAGCGACTCGTGAGTGGCGGCGAGCCGGCACTCGGTGCCACCGAGCTGGTCGTCGACGACGAGGTCGTGCACCTGCCGGTCGACGTCGACCCGGCCCTGACCTACGACGTGCTGCTCAACGGCGGCCACGTGTGGTCCCTGCAACCCGCACGCGACGCCGAGGAGCGTCGTGGCGAGGCCGTGGTCCCCTGGCCGAAGGCGCTGCGCCGCCACCTGAACGGCCGGGCCGACATCGTCCTGCGCGAGCACGCCGACCGGGTCGTGGTCGCCACCGGTCACCACGTCTTCCGCGGCGCCGACCACCGCGTTGTCGAGGTCACCGACTCCCAGGGCAACCAGCTCATCCTGGACAAGTACGGCCGCCTGACCCGCCCGCTGTCGGCGGAGGACCCGGACTCCGTCGACGCCTTCCTCGGCAAGGTGGACGCGCTGCTCGCCACGATCCGCGACGAGGCCGGCCTGCCCGCGTTCATCTGCTACGGCACCCTGCTGGGCGCCGTGCGCAACGGCCGGCTGATCGGGCACGACAACGACGTCGACGTCGCCTACCTCAGCGAGCACCGCTACCCCGTCGACGTGGTCCGCGAGGGCTTCCACGTCGAGCGGGTGCTGCGGGACCACGGCTGGCACGTGCGCCGCGGCTCCGGCAGTCGGGTGAACGTCCGGATCGACCACGAGGACGGATCGCACCGGTTCGTCGACGTCTTCGCCGCCCACTGGGTCGGGGACCGGCTCTACATGCCGCAGGACACCGGCTTCGACATCCCGCCGGAGCGGGTCCTCCCGCTCACCACCGTGGAGCTGCACGGACGCGGGTTCCCGGCACCTGCGGACTACGAGCAGCTGCTGGCCCTGACCTACGGCCCGGGCTGGCGCGTCCCGGACCCCTCCTTCAAGTACGAGACCCCCCTGTGGTTGTCGCGCCGGCTCAACGGGTGGTTCGGCGGCCTGCGCACCAACCGCAAGTACTGGGACGCGTTCTACGCCTCGACCGGGCGCAAGCTGCCCACCGAGCCGACGTCGTTCGCCCGTTGGGTCGCCGAGCAGTACCCCTCGACCCGGCCGCTCGTCGACCTCGGTG
>JACJWV010000002.1 GCA_020636915.1 Nocardioides sp. | reverse complement strand
CGCCGACGAGCTCTGCGCGACGACCGTGCCGCTCCTGGTCGCCGGGGAGCACCCGCGGATCACGGCCGGCCCGCCCGTCGACGTACCCCTGGAGCTGACCGCGCTCCTCGAGGCGGACGGCACGCTGCTGGCCCGGTGGACGATCTCCACCTGAAAGTTGTCTCCCGCGGACGGCGTCCGGGGCCTAGAGTGCGAAGCCCCGGCTGATCGGCGGGGATCTCGGCCACGAGGGAGAAACATGTCGCTTCATCTCAAGTCCTTGGCCGCCCTGGCCGCAGCCGCGCTCGTCGCGGCCGTGCTGCCGGGCGGCTCCTCTGCGAACGCGTCACCTGATGATGGGATGTACCGCTCGCTCAGCGGCTTCAAGCCGTCGGGCGCGCACGTACGGGTCGACCCGGACCACTACACGGCGTTCCGCGTCAGTGCCGGCCAGGTCCGCTCGGCCCTCGCCGGCGCCCCGAAGGCCGGTGCGCAGCGCACCGCGTCGTTCGCCGTACCCACGCCGGACGGCGGCCTCGAGCACTTCGCGGTGCAGCGCACCACGCTGCTCTCGCCGGCACTCGCCGCGGCGAACCCCGACATCACCACCTGGGCGGGGCGCTCCCTCGACCACCGCGGCACCACGATCGCGATGGACGTCACGCCGATGGGCTTCCACGCCAGCGTCCGCCCGGCCGGCGGCCAGGGCGCCTGGTACGTCGACCCGGCGTACAACGTCCGCGGCACGACGACGCACCTGAGCTACTTCGGCGGCTCGCTGCCCGCGCAGGCCGAGACGATGGCCGAGAAGGACATGCCGGTCGTCAAGAAGATGATGGCCCACCGTGAGGCCCGGGCCCGCGCCGCCGGCACCGTCGCGCAGAAGGTCTACCGGCTGGCCCTGGTCACCGACCCGACCTACTACGAGTACTTCGGCAGCAGCGCGTCCAACGTGACCTCGGAGAAGGTCACGCTGATGAACCGTGTCAACCAGATCTACAACGACGACATGGCCATCAACATCGAGCTGACCAGCGACGTCCAGTTCAACACCTGGGCCGACGCCACCGGCGCCAACGGCCCCTGTGGCCAGAACCCCTGCTGGGTCAACGACCCCGACGCCACCGGCCCCGGCGGGTACGTCGAGGGGCAGATCGCCTACTGCGACGTGGGCACGCTCGAGCGCAACCAGATCGTGCTCGGCCAGCTCGTCGGCGCCTCCAACTACGACATCGGCCACATCATGCTCGGCGTCAACGGCGGCGGCATCGCGGGCCTCGGCGTGGTCGGCAGCATCGAGAAGGGCATGGGCTGCACCGGCCTGCCGGACCCGACCGGTGACTTCATGGCCATCGACTACGTGGCGCACGAGATGGGCCACCAGTTCGGCGGCAACCACACCTTCAACGGCACCCAGGTCAACTGCTCGGGCGGCAACCGCAACGCCGGTACGTCGGTCGAGCCGGGCTCCGGCTCCTCGGTGATGGCCTACGCCGGCATCTGCCGGTACGACGACCTGCAGCCGCACACCGACCCGTACTTCTCGCAGCGGACGCAGACCGAGGTCAACGCCTACACGGGCAGCCCGGCCGCGCCTCCGGTGGAAGTGCAGGACGTGGCGTTCAAGGGCCTCTCGAACGGTGACACGATCACGGTCGGCTTCCCCGGCGCTGCCGGCACCAAGCAGTTCGTGGTCGGCCAGACGAGCGGCGCGACGGCGTACACGGCGGCCAACATGGCCACCCAGCTCTCGCAGCTGGTCGGCATGGACGTCACGGTCGCCGGCTGGGGCTACGACCCCTACGGGCAGATCTACGACACCGGCAACTACCCGGCGCCGCTGACCGAGCCCAACCTGGGCGGCTTCCAGGTGATGTTCGCCGGTGACGCCGACCCGTACACGAACGACAGCGACCGCGAGGACGAGCCCGCCCTCGAGGTCACCGCCCCTGGGGCGTCGTACGTGCACGTCGGTGAGACCGCCAAGGGCGGGACCCCGGGCAACACCGGGTTCCAGGTCAACCCGACCGGCAACCACAACCCGAAGGTCACCGCCCCGGCGGGCAAGACCATCCCGACGCGGACCCCGTTCACGCTGACCGGCAAGGGCACGGACGCCGACGGCAACTCCCTGATCTACCTGTGGGAGCAGAACGACGACGCGCGGGGCAAGTCCGGCACCGGGCTGGTCGACAACAAGAAGGTGTTCGGCCCGCTGTTCCGGGTGTTCGGGCTCTACGCGGACGTCACGGACGAGGCCACGCTGCAGTACAACTCGCCGGGCGAGAACCTCGCCACGGCGTCCGACCGCAGCCGCACCTTCCCGGACATGGCGCAGATCCTGGCGGGCAACACCAACGCCAAGAGCGGCAAGTGCCCGAAGGTGGCGCCGTACGACCCGGACAACTACGTGCCGGTGCCGGCCAAGGCGCGCGACTGCTACTCGGAGTTCCTGCCCACCAGTGCCTACAAGGGCACGCCGGGCAAGGGCGTCGCGATGCACTTCCGGCTCACCGCGCGTGACGGGGTCGCCGGTGGCGGCGGTGTCGGGCACGACGACGTGACCCTCAAGGTCGACCCGAAGGCCGGGCCGTTCCTGGTGTCGTCGTTCGGCAAGTCCGGCATGTCGGCCAAGGGCGGCAAGAAGACGACGATCACGTGGAAGGTCAACGGCACCAAGAAGCTGGCCAAGAACGTGAAGATCGTCCTCTCCACCGACGGTGGTCAGCACTGGACCAAGGTCCTGGCCAAGAAGACCACCAACGACGGCAAGGCCACCGTGAAGATGCCGAAGACCAAGACGTCCGACGCCCGGATCGCGATCCTGGCCGTGGGCAACTACTTCTTCGACGTCAACGACAAGGCGTTCACGATCAAGTAGCGCTTGCTGTTCCACTCGCTCCACTCCCGAGGGGTGGCTCCCGGCTCTGGCCGGGGGTCGCCCCTCGGGTGCTTTTCGTGTGGGGCCGGCTGGCCCTGAGGGGGGATAGTCCCTGACGTTTTCGTGGTCAGAACGGTGATTTCGGCACGAGAATGTCAGGGACTACCGCGGTCTGGGTCCCCTGGGGTCACTGAGGACCCTGGGGTTCCCGATAGGCAGCGTGAGCACCGGGACCCGTGGTGCCGATGTGACCTCTCAGCTCGCTGGACACGAGGTCGGGGGACTATCCCTCGTCCGAGCTGCTCGGGCTCTCGCTGGGGCTGCCGCTGGGGCTCTTGCTGGCGCTCTCGCTCGGGTCGGCCACGGCGACGGGGAGGTCGAGGGCGCGGAGGGAGGCGGCGAGCTTCTCGCCGATCAGCTGGTGGCCGGCCTGGTTGGCGACGCCGTCGGCGGCGAGCAGGTCGGAGGTGTCGGTCTTGCCGGCGCCGGCCCAGCCCTGGGCGACGGGGTCGACGACGTAGCCGTCGTACTTGTCCATCAGGTTGATGACCGCGGCGGTCATCGCCTTGTCGGGCTCCTCCTGGCTCAGCCGCCACGGCACGACCTGGACGAGCGTCACGTCGGGGTAGACCTTGCGCAGCTGGGCGAAGTACTTCTCCATCGCGTCGATGACCGCGGACTGCCCGTAGACGCCGAGGTCGTTGCGGCCGGCGTCGACGATCACGACGTCGGGTGCGGTCGCGGGGAGGTCATCGAGCCGGCCGGCGAGGTCGTCGTTCGAGGGGTCGAACGCGTGGCCGTCGCTGATGAACCCGGTGCCGCGCTCGGCGTCGAGCTTGCAGGTCCAGCCGAGCTCGTCGGCGGCGACGCAGGACTCGCCGGTCTTCGGCGACGTCGCGCCGGACCCGGCGGTGTAGCCGTCGCCGATCCACAGCGAGACCACCTTCGCCTGCTCGGTCGCGCTGGCCGTCGGGGTGTCCGAGGGCAGCGGCGCGGCGTGGTCGGTCGCCTGGGCCGCGGTCTCCTCGACCCGGTTGTCGAAGTCGATCCACATCGCGGCGGTCCCCGCGATCACGCCGACGGCGAGCAGGCCCACGAGGGCACCCCCGGCACGCGACGTCACGGGCGAAGGTTAACCCGTGCGCGGCGTCATTCCGCGCAGGGGCGGGTCCCGACCACGGGATGGGCGCTCAGTCGGCAGCGGCCAGGTCGGCGTGCTCGGCGCGGAGCGAGCGCTTGAGGATCTTGCCGGACGGGTTCTTGGGCAGGGCGTCGGCGACGACGACGTACTTGGGGGTCTTGTAGCCGGCCAGCACGCCGCGGCAGTGCGCGATCACCTCGTCGGGGGTGAGGGTCACGCCGGGCTTGGGTACGACGACCGCGGTGACGGCCTCGACCCACACCGGGTGGCTGATCCCGAAGACCGCGACCTCGGCGACGCCGTCGAGGGTGTAGACGGCCTCCTCGACCTCGCGGCTGGCGACGTTCTCGCCGCCGGTCTTGATCATGTCCTTCTTCCGGTCGACGACGTAGAGCCGGCCGTCCTCGTCGAGGTAGCCGAGGTCGCCGGAGTGGAACCACCCGTGCCGGAACGCCTCGGCGGTCTTGTCCTCGTCGCGGTAGTAGCCGAGGGTCGCGTGCGGTGAGCGGTGGACGATCTCGCCGACGGTGCCGGGCGGGACCGGCTGGTCCGCGTCGTCGACCACGCGGGTCTCGACGTTGAGCGCGGCGCGGCCGGCCGAGCCGGCGTACTCCAGCTGCTCGTCGGGGCCGAGGATCGTGGCGAGCGGCGCCATCTCGGTCTGGCCGTAGAAGTTCCACAGCGCCACGTCGGGCAGCCGGCGCTGGATCTCGCGGAGGATCTCGACGGGCATCGGGGAGGCGCCGTAGTAGCCCTTGCGGAGCGAGGACAGGTCGGCGGCGTCGAAGTCGGGGTGGCGCAGCAGCCCGATCCACACCGTCGGCGGCGCGAAGAACTTGGTGACCCGGTGCTCCTCGATCGCGCGCAGGATCGCGGCCGGGTCCGGGCCGGGCAGGATCACGCTGGTCGCGCCGAGGTAGACGTCGACGCCGAGGAAGCAGTCGAGCTGGGCGCAGTGGTAGAGCGGCAGCGTGTGCAGCTCGACGTCGTCGGCGCTCATCGAGCCGTCGACGGCGCAGGAGACGTACTGCCACAGCAGGCTGCGGCTGCTCAGCAGCGCCCCCTTGGGCCGCGACTCGGTGCCGGAGGTGAACATCATCCGCACCGGGTCGTCGTCGCCCACCAGCACCTCCGGCGGCGTCCCGTCGTGGTCGAGCCACTGCTGGAGGTCGACCCAGCCGTCGGGGACGGCGTGGGCGTCGCCCGCGAGGCGTACGACGGCGCGGTGCTCGACGCTGCCGCCCGACGCGGCGATCGCGGCCTCGGCGACGGGGAGCAGTGCGTCCTCGACGACGAACGCGGTCGCGCCGCTGTGGTCGAGGATGAAGGCGACCTCGTCGCCGCCGAGCATGAAGTTCACCGGCACCAGCACCACGCCGGCCCGGGCGCAGGCGAAGTCGAGCACCGCGAACTGCCACGAGTTGTGGCACAGCAGCGCGAGCCGGTCGCCCTTCGCCAGGCCGGTGTCGGCGAGCGCGGCGGCCGCCCGGTCCACGACCGCGTCGAGCTCGGCGAAGGTCAGGCGGGTGCGGCCGTCGACGATCGCGAGCTTGTCGGGCACCCGCCTTGCGGTGCGGCGGGGCAGATCACCGAGGGACTGCTGGCGCGTTTGCTGCACGAGGGCGTCGTCCATGCCGGGAGACTAGGTGCGTGGACGTTGGCATGACGTTGCCGGTGATGGAGCCGGACCTGTGGGAGACGCCGGACACCCTCGAGCGGTGGGCGCGCGCGGTGGACGAGGGGCCGTGGTCGTCGCTGTGCTTCGGCGAGCGGATGGCCTTCGACAACCCCGACACGCTCACGCTGCTCGGCGCGGCCGCGGCCTGGACCGAGCGGGTGCGGCTGGTGACCACGGTCGTGGTGCCGCAGCTGCACGCGCCCGTGCCGCTGGCCAAGGCGCTCGCGACCGGCGACCGGCTCTGCGGGGGGCGGCTCACGGTCGGGCTGGGCGTGGGCGGGCGCGAGGAGGACTACCGGGCGGCCGACGCCGCGCTGTCGACCCGCACGATCGCCGGCCTCGGCGAGCGCGTGGCCGCGATGCGGCAGGTCTGGGTGGGTGAGCGGGTCGCGGACGCCGTACGCCCCGTCGGGCCGGCGCCCGTGCAGCCCGGCGGCCCGGAGCTGCTCGTGGGGACCCTCGGGCCGCGGACGATCCGCGCGGCGGCCGCGTGGGCCGACGGGTTGGCGGGCATGTCGCTCGACGTCGGCCTCGACGAGATGGCGCGCGTCTTCGCGCTCACCCGCGACGCGTGGCGCGAGGCGGGGCGGCCGGCGCCGCGGGTGACGACGTCGTTCTGGTTCGCGCTCGACGACGGCGACGGGTCCGCACGCGAGCAGGTGCACCGGCACCTGCGGCACTACATGAACTGGATCCCGGCCGACTTCGTCGACGCGCTCGCCGCGACCGCCGGGTTCGCCGGCACGCCCGCGCAGCTGCGCGAGGTGCTGGACCAGATCGCGGACCTGGGCGCGGACGAGGTGCAGCTCATCCCGACGGGGTCGGACGTCGAGCAGGTGCACCGGGTGGCCGACGTACTGGTCTGATCCCTCGGCAGCGCCGCCGGGGTTCCGGTGCGCGGGGTCGGTGCAGGCCCTAGGGTTCGCTCGTGCGAATGGACTGGGTGCCGGTCTCGGCGGCACTGTTGCTCACCGGGGCGCTGGCCCTCGGCCTCGGTGGGTTCCTGCTGCCCCAGTCCGAGGACGCGGCCGAATCGCTGCGGATCGTGCAGGACGAGGGCGGGCGGTGGATGGCGGCCGCGGGGATCCTCTTCATCTCCTCGATCTTCCTCTCGCTCGGCCTCCCCGCGATCCTCACGCTGCTGCAGCGGCGCGGCTGGACGGTCGGGGTGATCTCGGCCGTGGTGCTCGAGGTCGGGTTCATCGGCACCGCGGGCTTCGCGATGCTCATGGTCTTCTTCCACTCCCTGGTCAAGGTCGACCTGATCAAGACCCAGGGCATCAACGACCTGGCCACCGAGACCGGGCTCGCGATCTTCCTCTACATCTGGATCGCCGGGATCTACCTCGGCGAGCTGCTCCTCGCGATCGCCCTGCTGCGCGCCAAGACCACTCCGCTGTGGGTGCCGCTGGCGCTGCTCGCGCACGTGATGCTGTTCCCGGTCTCGGGCCTGCTGCCGGAGTACGTCGCCAAGGCGACCGTGATGCTCCTCGTCGCCGGGTTCGCCGGCATCGCCATCGCGGCCACGCAGCCGACGTTCCGCCGGATCAGCTGACGCTGCTGGCTGGGGCCGGTCTGCGGGTCTCCGGGCTGCGGGTCTCCGGTCTGCGGGTCTCCGGGCTGCGGGTCTCCGGTCGAGATACCAGAAGTGGCTGCGGATCCGCCGAAATCACAGCCACTTCTGGTATCTCGATCGTCACGGGTCCGCTCGTCCAGGTCAGCCACGTCCGTCCCGGTCCCGCTCGTCCAGGAGCTCGTCCAGGCTGCGAGCGGGCGGGCCGAGGTGCCACCGACGGGTCAGGTGGACGGCACGCTCGGCGGCCTGCTCCATGCGTCGGACGACCACGCGCCGGGCGCGCAGGTCGCGCCCGACCACCTCGACGTACTCCAGGCCGACGGCGCGCAGGTCCGCCTCGCGACTCACGTCCCACGCGTGCTGGTCCAGGTCGCGGTGGTCGGCGCCGGCGTACTCGCCCGCCACCCAGCGCACCGGGTCGAGCAGGTCGGGTGTGGCGACCCACCGCCCGTGCTCGTCGAAGACGTCCCGGTTGAGGAGCGGCCGCCCCCACCCCGCGTCGAGCTCCCAGATGAGACGGAAGCGGTCCTCCTGGGGCGACCGCGCGCCCTCCACGGCGAGCTCGACCGCCTCGCGAGCCAGGCAGATGCCGCGGTACCACCGCCGGGTCGCGACGTAGGCCCGCATCCGCCTGACCGAGGTCAACCGGGCGGCGCAGGCCGCGCCGATGGCGACCGCCATCTCGCGCACCTCCCCGATCCGGCGCATCTCGTCGAAGAGCGCCCGCTCCACGCGCGCGCAGCGCATCCCGTGCACCACGACCACCTCGTCCGGCGGGATCCGGTCCGCCACGACGTCGATGCCGTCGCGGCTGCGGAGCCGGGCGCCGTTGGCGGCGACGGGTACGGCGAGCCGCGTCCTGCCGTCGCGGGCCAGCCCGTCGAAGAAGCCGCCTCCCTGCAGTCGCAGCGCTGCCCATCCGGTGATGACGGCCTCGTCACCGCCCCGGGCATGCGCCTCGAGGATCCGCTGCTCGACCAGCGTGTCGCTCACGTGTGCCGGGACCGCCCACCCCGGAGAGGTGATCCGCCACCGCGGTCCGCGGGCCTGTGCCCGCGTCGGCCCCGAGATGCCGGTGGGGTCGATGTGCACGGGCACGACGAGGCCGGACACGGGCGGCGCGATCGGGTCCCAGCGGTGCATGCCCCTGGGCCTGCCCGGCGTACCTGGGGAGGAATCGTGGGACCTGCGGTCTGTGGAGAAGCCGGTCGAGAGACCAGAAGTGGCTGCCCTGGCGCCGGATCCGCAACCACTTCTGGTGTCTCGACCGCCAACCACCCGGCGGGCGAGCAGGTCAGGCCAGCGCGTCGACCAGGTCGCGCACCTGGTCCAGCGGGGCGTCGTACCCCGGGAAGTAGGCGCACACCCGGTCGGCCACGTCGCCGAACCGCCGCCGCACCTGCGCCGCGCACTCCTCGGGCGTGCCCCGGACGGCGAGGGTCTCGAGCATCTCGTCGGTGACGAGGTCGAACATCGCCGCCCAGTCGCCCTGCTTGGAGAGCCGGTTGAGCTCGGGCTGCACGTCGGCCCAGCCCTCGACCTCGAGGACGGGGCGGTACGCCGGCGTGGAGCCGTAGAAGGCGAGCAGCCCGCGCGCGCCGACCGTCGCCCGCGCCAGCTCGTCGTCGGTGCGGCCCATCGCGAGGATCGCCTGCGGCTGGATGGCGAGGTCCGCACGGGTGCGGCCGGCGGCCTCGAGGCCGGCGTCGACCATCGGCAGGGTCCGCTCGCGGAAGTGCCGGTGGCTGTGGAACGGCATCACCAGCAGCCCGTCGGCGACCTCCGCGGCGGTGCGCGTCATGATCGGGCCGAGCGCGCCGAGGTAGACGGGCGGGACGCCGTACGGGTTGGGCCCGGGCACGAACGTCGGCGGCATCAGCGTGTGGCGGGTGAACTCGCCGCGGAAGTCGAGCCGGCTGCCCTCCTGCCACGCGGTCAGGATCGCCTTGACGGCCATCACCGCCTCGCGCATCCGGGCGGCGGGGCGGTCCCAGGTGGCGCCGTACCGGTGCTCGATGTGCGGGCGCACCTGCGACCCGAGGCCGAGGCGGAACCGGCCCTGCGACATCAGCTGGAGGTCGTACGCCGCGTGCGCGAGGTGCATGGGGCTGCGCGGGATCGCGATCGCGACGTTGGTCATCAGGTCCGTCTCGACCGCGCCGGCAGCGGCCGCGAGCGGGAGGAAGACGTCGTGCGGGCCCTCGAACGTGAACAGCCCCGCGACGCCCGTCCCGGCGAGCTCACGCGCCCGCGCGGCGGCCGTGTCGGGCCGGCCGTCGAGCTGGACGTCGAGGAGCACCGGGCCGCCTGTCGTCGCTCAGGGTCAGCGCAGCGCGAGGCAGCCGGAGGGGTGGACCTCCCAGGGCAGCGCGGCGTCCTCGGCGATCCGGGCGTCGAGGTTGGCGGCGACGTCGGCGGGCCAGGGGGAGGTACGGCGGGTGTGCATGTCGATGTGGAGGAAGATCTCCTCCATCACGAAGCTCAGGCGCTGGTGGGTGTCGTCGAGCAGGTAGACCACCGCGTGGGCGGCGCGCTCGGAACGGCCGAGCAGGCGGACCCGGGTCGTGAGGCGGTCGCCCGCGCGCAGCTCGGCGAGGTAGGTCAGGTGGTGCTCGGCGGAGAAGCAGGCGTGGCCGGCGGCGGGCCAGTTCTGCGGGATCCCGAGCTCGACCAGCGCCTCGTCGAGGCCCTCGCTGGCGATGCCGGTGTAGTGCCTCACGTTGAGGTGGCCGTTGACGTCCTCGAACGCGATCGGGACCGGCTGCTCGGTGTAGGCCGGCATCGCGGTGAGCTGGTCGTAGCTGGGCTGCTCGATCGTGGTCACGCCTCGGGACGATACCGCCGCACCCGCGGACTCCAGTCATAGACCACGGCGGTGTGCAGCACGAGGTCCTGCACCGAGCGCAGCCGGCGGTCGACCGCGACCCACATCAGACCGATCGGCAGGAAGACGTAGAACGCCGACCGGATCGCCGCGCGCAGCCAGCCGACCCGTCCGCCGCCGGCGCTGACGACGCGGATCCCCATCACGACGTTGCCGTAGGTACGACCGTTCGCCCCCCAGGTGGCGGTCGTGTAGAGCCCGAGCAGCACACCCCCCACCAGCAGGCTGCGCAGGAAGGTGGGGTCGGGGAAGCTGAAGGTGCGGGGGTCGAGGAGGAAGAGGGTCCCGGCGTAGCCGAAGTAGATCGCGACCAGGACGACGACGATCACGCTGCCGTCGATCATCGCCGCGATCGTCCGCGTCACGACGCCCGCGCGCTCGCCCTGGAAGCCGCGGGCGGCGCGGGGGATCGTCGAGAGCTCGTGCTCGTGCGCGTGATCGGTCACGTCGCGGCCGTGCCGTCGGGCCTCGTGCGGGCGTGCTTGCGCCGGAGCAGCAGCCGGTCGACCGCACGACTGACCGCCTCGTCGGCCGACACGGTCTGCAGGCGCACGCTCTGGACCGTGTCGGCCGCCATGCCGCCGGTCGAGCCGCGGATGATCTCGGGGAGGTCGATCTCGTCCATGACCTCCTCGACGAGCGCGGGCAGGTCCATGGTCGCGAGCACCTCGTCGATGATCCGCTTCAGGTCGACGCGGGTCGTGACGGTCGAGGTGAGGTCGAGCCGGTCGAGGATCTTCTCGATGTCGATCTGCTTGGCGACCTCGTCGAGGTCGACCCGCCCGATGACGGCCTCGACGTCGAGCTTCTCGGCCACGGCGTCGAGGTCGACCGTGGCGACGAGACCGTCGAGGTCGACGTACCGCCGCACGGCGAGGTCGACCAGGGCGGGTGCGAAGGCGTCCACCTCGCGCACCACCCGGGTGCGGATCGCCTCGCCGACCTGCAGGAACGGCGTCGCCGCCCGCTGGATCAGCCCGTCGACGCGCAGCCGGCGGGCGGTCGCGGTCGCCGCCGCGGCCGTCACCGCCACCACGCCGACGACGAGGTCGAGCGCGGTCAGCGCGGCCGCCGCGTCCTCGGGCAGCCGTCGCACGGGAACGGTCACCCGCGCAGTGTCGCCCTGCCGCTGGCTGCCCGCCTCACCTATCCCGGGTGAGGGGTGCCTAGGGTGTGCACGTGACCAGCGAGGATCGGGCTGAGCAGGTACGCACGGAGCTCCAGGCGGCGGTCGACGCCGTCGCCGAGCAGCGGCGGGTGAGCGCACGTCTCGAGCGGGCGCGCGCCGCCGCCGACCAGGCGCGGCAGGAGGTGGCCACGGCGCGCTCCGAGCTCGCCGACGAGACCGCCGACGTGGCGGCGCTCGAGTCGTTCAGCCCGGCCCGGATCTGGGCGACGCTGCGCGGCAGCCGCGACACCGACCTCGACCGCGAGCGCGCCGAGCAGCAGGCGGCGGAGTACGCCGTCGCGCGGGCCGAGACGCTGCTGGCGTCGGCCACCGACGAGGTGCGCCGGACCGAGGCCGAGCTCGCTGCGCTCGGCGACGTGGACGCCCGGCGACGGCGCGCGCTGGCGGCCATGGACGAGTGGCTGCGGGCCTCCGGCAGCCCGCTGGGGCCCGAGCTCGAGCGATGCGCCAGCGAGACCGCGGCCGCGCAGGCCGAGCAGGGCGAGGTGCGCGAGGCCGTCGAGGCGGCGGCGGCAGCAGCGGCCGCTCTCGCGGGGGCCCAGCAGGCGCTGGGATCGGCGGGCGGCTGGGCGACGTACGACACGTTCTTCGGCGGCGGGATGCTCACCGACATGATGAAGTACGACCGCATGGACGCCTCCCAGCAGGCGCTCCACCATGCGGACGGGGCACTGCGGCGGCTGGCGCGCGAGCTCGCCGACGTGGGTGTGCGCAGCACCGTCGAGCGGCTGCAGGTCGACGGGCTGACTCGGACCTTCGACGTGTGGTTCGACAACATCTTCACCGACTGGTCGGTGAAGTCCCGGATCTCCGAGGCCTCGGCGCACACCGATCAGGCCGCGCGGCTCGTGCACGACCTGCGCGTCCGGCTCGCCGAGCGCGAGCGGGAGCTGGCCGGGGTGGTCCAGCGGCTCGCGGGCGAGCGGGAGCGACTGCTGACGTCCTAGCTCTTCTTCGTCAGCGCCTCGGGCTTGTGGACGGCCTCGCCGCCGCTCTTGTCGCTCCTCACGAGGTACTGCGGCTCGTCCTCCGACGCCCGCACCGTGCGGCCGGCGGCCTCGGTGTCGCTGGTGATCTTCTTCTCCACCACGCCCTCGGCCGTCCCGCCGTGGCTCTGCCAGGTGACCCTGTCGCCCTTCTCGAACTGTGTCATGCGGGTCCGTACCCGGTCAGGGTGAGGTCATACGACCTGGTCGTGGGGGGAGCCGGCTCGTATGACGTCCGGCGGGAGGTCATGCGACCTGGTCGTGGGGGGAGCCGGCTCGGATGACGTCCGGCGGGAGGTCATGCGGGTTGGTCGTGGGGGGAGCCGGCTCGTATGACGTCCGGCGGGAGGTCATACGGGTCCGTACCCGGGCCGGCGGCCGCCGACACCGGGGAGGGGTGTGGGTCAGCGGTCGGGGTCGACGACCAGCTCGACCTCGACCTCGTCGCCCGCGCCGCGGCCGGTGTGCTTGCGGGTCTCGGCGTTGAACGAGACGAGGTAGCGCCCGCCCATGACGCCGATGGTCGTCGCGTAGGTGTAGTCGCCGTCGATCGTCACGACCACCGGCACGCGCTTGCCCCGGCCGAAGGCCAGGACGACCTCCTCCGGGACGACGATGCCGACGTTGTTGCCGCCGGTGGCCTCCAGGACGGTGCGGAAGGTGGTCACCCGCCGGACCCTACGTGGTCGCCGCTCAGCCGGGGGCGGGACGACGAAACCCGTGCCGGGACGACGAAGCTTCGTCGTCCCGCGTCGGATTTCGTCGGCCGGCCGACGAAACTGGCCGCTCGCCTGGGCCGCCGCTGCGGCACCCGCGCCGGGCATGGACTCCGTGGGCAATCCCTGGACTCAGTGGGTGTTGCAACACCCGACAAGTCCAGGTTTCCCGGGCCCGGGGAAACCTGCAGACAGCCCGACGAGCGCTACCGCGCCTTACGCGCCCGGCTGGCGATCGGCGCGACTTCGTCGCGCAATTGCTCGCCTCGCAGAAGGCGGACAAGCAGAACCCTCCGCTCGTTCCTCGCTCCGGGCCCTACTTGCTCGCCTTACGCGCTCGGCTCGCAATTTTCGCCCGCTCGTTCTGGTCGAGGACGACCTTGCGGATGCGGACCGAGTCGGGGGTGACCTCGACGCACTCGTCCTCGCGGCAGAACTCCAGGCACTGCTCGAGCGAGAGCTTGCGCGGGGGGACGAGCTTCTCGAAGTTGTCGGAGGTGGCGGACCGGATGTTGGTCTGCTGCTTCTCCTTGGTGATGTTGACGTCCATGTCGTCGGCGCGGGAGTTCTCGCCGACGATCATGCCCTCGTAGACCTCGGTGGCCGGCTCGACGAACATCACGCCGCGCTCCTGCAGGGAGGTCATCGCGTACGCCGTGGCCGCACCCGCCCGGTCGGCGACCAGCGAGCCGGACGCGCGCGAGCGGATCTCGCCGGCCCACGGCTCGTAGCCCTCGGAGATGTGGTGGGCGATGCCGGTGCCGCGCGTGTCGGTGAGGAACTCGGTGCGGAAGCCGATCAGGCCGCGCGCGGGGACCAGGAACTCCATCCGCACCCAGCCGGTGCCGTGGTTGGTCATCTGCTCCATGCGGCCCTTGCGGGTGGCGAGGAGCTCGGTGATGGTGCCGAGGTACTCCTCGGGCGCGTCGATCGTCAGCCGCTCGACCGGCTCGTGGACCTTGCCGTCGATCTCGCGGGTGACCACCTGCGGCTTGCCGACGGTCAGCTCGTAGCCCTCGCGCCGCATCTGCTCGACGAGGATCGCCAGCGCCAGCTCACCGCGGCCCTGCACCTCCCACGCGTCGGGGCGGTCGGTCGGGAGGATCCGCAGCGACACGTTGCCGACCAGCTCGGAGTCGAGCCGGTCCTTGACCAGGCGCGCGGTGACCTTCGAGCCCTTCCGCCGGCCGACCAGCGGTGACGTGTTGGTGCCGATCGTCATCGAGATCGCGGGCTCGTCGACGTGGATGAGCGGGAGCGCGACCGGGTTCTCCGCGTCGGCGAGGGTCTCGCCGATGGTGATCTCCGGGATGCCGGCGACCGCGACGATGTCGCCCGGCCCGGCGGACTCGCCCGGCTTGCGCTCGAGGCCCTCGGTCACCAGGAGCTCGGTGATCTTGACGTTCTTGACCGAGCCGTCGCGGCGCATCCACGCGACCGTCTGGCCCTTCCTCAGGTTGCCCTGCCGGATCCGCAGCAGCGCGAGGCGGCCGAGGAACGGCGACGCGTCGAGGTTGGTGACGTGCGCCTGGAGAGGGGCCTCGTCGTCGTACGTCGGCGCGGGGATCGTCTCGAGGATCGTGCGGAACAGCGGCTCGAGGTCGGTGCCGTCGGGCAGCTGGCCGTTCGGCGGCTGCTCGAGCGAGGCGATGCCGGCCTTGCCGGAGGCGTAGACGACGGGGAAGTCCAGCGCGTCCTGGCTGTGGCTGTCGTCGAGCAGGTCCATGAAGAGCTCGTAGGTCTCGTCGACGACCTCTTCGATGCGGGCGTCGCCCCGGTCGACCTTGTTGACGACGAGCACGACCGGCATGTCGGCGTTCAGCGCCTTGCGCAGCACGAACCGGGTCTGCGGCAGCGGGCCCTCGGAGGCGTCGACGAGCAGCACGATGCCGTCGACCATCGACAGGCCGCGCTCGACCTCGCCGCCGAAGTCGGCGTGGCCGGGGGTGTCGATGATGTTGATCGTCATGCTGTCGATCCCGGCCTCGCGCGCGGACGGGCCGGTGTAGTGGATCGCGGTGTTCTTCGCGAGGATCGTGATGCCCTTCTCGCGCTCGAGGTCGCCGGAGTCCATGACCCGGTCGGCCACGCTCTCGGCCTGGTGCTCGGTGAAGGCGCCGGCCTGGCGGAGCATCGCGTCCACGAGAGTCGTCTTGCCGTGGTCGACGTGGGCGACGATCGCGACGTTGCGCAGGTCGCTGCGGGCGGTAGTAGGCACGAGGGTCGAGTCTATCGGTGAGAGCAGTGCCGACCCGCATCGGCGACTATCCTCGGTGGTATGGGGGGTGCGCTGCTGCATGCACTCGCTCGGGGGGCGCTACCGAGAGTGGTCGCCGCGACCCTGGTCGCCGGCGCCCTGACGGTGCTGCCCACCCTGCCCACCGCACCGGCCGGGGCCGTCAGCGCGGGGCGCCCGATCGCGATCGGCGTCGGGGAGGACGGGACGTCGTACGTCGGGTTCGCCGGCGGCGGGCGGCTGCTCCGCCTGAACGGTGACGGGGACCCCGACGGGGTGCTCGCGCTCGACGTCGACAGCGCGGTCGACGGGCTCGACGTCGACGCGGACGGCGACGTCTGGGTCGACTACGGTGACAGTGTCTCCGAGCTGGCGCCGGACGGGACGCTGCTCGCGCACTTCGACCACGACTCCACCGGGAGCTGCCCCGACAACCGCGCGCACGACCCTGCGCGGTACGGCGGCATCGCGGTCACCCACGACCGGGTCTACGTCGCAGGCCGCTGCCGGGGCGACCTGGAGGTCTACGACCTGACCGGCGACCTGAAGATGTCGATCGACCTGCCGGGGGCCGGCTACCCGCGCGGTGTGGCGCTCGCGCCGGCGTTCGAGGGTGTGCCGGCGCGGCTCTACGTGACGATGCCGGACGCGCGGACCGTGGTGGTCTACAACCAGCGGTCGCTGCGTGCGGGCGCGGACCCGGTGAAGGTGCTGCACGTGCAGCGGGCACCGGGGTACGCCGCCCCGCTGACCTCCGGCGTGATCGCGGACGTCAAGGGCCAGCTCGGGGTGCTCGACGCCGCCAACAACGCGCTCTACTTCTACAACGCGACGCAGAACTACGGCTTCTACCGCACGCTGGGGCACCCGCCCGACCCGTCGTCGGGCAAGGGGCACCTCGACCACCCCCGGGCGATCACGATCGGCGACCCCGTGCTCGGCGGCAACTACTGGATCGCCGACACCGGCAACGGCCGGGTGCAGCGCTGGACCGTCGAGGGCACCACGCGCTGGATGGCCGACACCCCGCCGCCCGGCGACCCGGGTGCGCCGGTCAACACCGCGGTCCCGGTCATCAGCGGCACGCCGGAGGTCGGCCAGGAGCTGACCTGCAGCGACGGCGAGTGGAGCGGCGACCCGGACTCCTTCAGCCGGGTGTGGCAGCGCGACGGGGTCACGATCGACGGCGCCACCTCGACGTCGTACGTCGTCACCTCCGACGACGCCGGGACCGACCTCAGCTGCGCGGTGACCGCCTACAACCAGGCCGGCGCCAGCGGCCCAGCGAGCAGCGTCGCGGTGTCGGTCCCCGGCGGCGTCGACCCGCCGGTGAAGACGTGCCGGGGCAAGCCGTCGGTGAAGATCGGCAACGGCGCCCGCTACGCGCGCGACCCCTACGTCGTGCTCACCATCCGCGCGCCCGCCGGGGCGACCGCCGTGGTGATCTCCAACGACGCGAAGTTCAGGCACGCCGACACCAAGGCGCTGACGGAGAGCTGCCACTACCCGTGGACGCTGCCGAAGAAGTCGAGCCGGGTGCCGAAGACGGTGCGCGTGCGGTTCCCCGGCGCGCCGTCGGCGGGACGCGCGACGGACTCGGTGCTGCTCGACTCCGCCGACCCGAAGCTCAAGCGGGTCAGCGCGCGCTGGGTCAACGCCCGCTGGGGCTGGGTGGTCCACATCAACGCCTCCGACGTCGGCTCGGGGCTGGCCTCGGTCACCTACGGCCGGTCCAAGCGGGAGAACCAGACCGTCCGGTGGGGCAAGGACATCGTGTCGTGGGACAGCGGCTGGCTCCGCTGGTTCCGGGTGCGCGACCGCGCCGGCAACGTGAGCCGGTGGTACCACCTCACGGGGATCTGAGGCGCGCGGCCGTTTCCGGTCGAGACACCAGAAGTGGCTGCCTCTTGGGCGGATTTTCAGCCACTTCTGGTGTCTCGACGCCCCCGGCGCCAGCCGGGCCCGCGGCGACGGCGGGCCTGGGACGGCCGACCTAGGGTGGGGGACATGCCGAGGATCGCCACGAAGGACCGGGTCGGCCGCGAGCAGCTGCTCGAGTTCGTCCGCACCCGCCACCACCTGGTGCTGGTCACCACCCGCGCGGACGGCCGGCCCCAGCTCTCACCGGTCACCGGCGGGGTCGACGCCGAGGGGCGGATCGTCATCTCGACCTACCCCGACCGCGCCAAGGCCACCAACCTGCGCCGCAACCCCGCCGCCAGCGTGCTCGTCCTCTCCGACGAGTGGGACGACGCCTGGGTGCAGGTCGACGGCACGGCGGAGGTGCTGGACATGCCCTCGCCCGAGGCCGAGGAGGGTCTGGTCGACTACTTCCGCTGCATCTCCGGGGAGCACCCCGACTGGGACGAGTACCGCGACGCGATGCGCCGCCAGGGGAAGTCGCTGCTGCGGATCACGGTCGACCGCTGGGGACCGGTCGCGACGGGCGGGTTCCCGCCCGACCGCGCGCCCGCCGGCTGAGGACGCCGGGCCGGGCGGCGGCAAGTCCGGTCCAGACCCCACCCCTGTGGAGGTCGGATACCAGCGTCGGCCCCGACTAGGCTCGCCGTGTGCGGACCCTCGCCCCCCTGGGCCGCCTGATCGGCCTTGCCATGATCCTCGCGGGGCTCGGGACCGCGGCTCTGGCGACCCCGCAGGAGGGCGCGGCCCAGGCGGCCGGGGTGACCCAGGCAGCCGGGGCGACCCCGGCCCCCCGGGCAGGCAGCGGGCAGCCGACCGCGATCGGGCTGGCGGGCAGCGGGACGTCGTACGTCGGCTTCAGCGCCGGCGGCCGCCTGCAGAAGGTGACGGTCAAGGGCAAGGCCAAGGGGACCGTGCCGCTGGACCAGGACGAGGCCGTCGACGGCCTGTACGTGACGCCCTCCGGCGACATCTGGGTCGACTACGAGAGCAGCGTCTCGCTGCTCAAGCCGAGCGGGCACGTGCGCACCCACTTCGACCACGACCCGCAGCGCAGCTGCGACAGCTCCAAGCCGGCGACGAGGTACGGCGGCATCACCGCCTACGACAACCGCGTGTACGTCGCCAACCGCTGCGCGAACAACCTCTCGGTCTACACGCGCACCGGTGACCTGCTCGCCACGGTCGGGCTGCCCGGACGCCCGCGCGGGGTCGCGTACGGCGTCGCGCAGGCCGGCCGCCCGGCGTTCGTCTACGTCGCGATCCCGGACCGCGGGCAGGTGCTGGCCTTCAAGGCCTCGTCGCTGCGCAGCTCGTCGTCGCCCTCGAGCCGCTACACGCTCAAGCGCCCGGGTGGCGGTCACCGGCCGGAACCGGGCGGCATCGTCGTCGACAAGCACGGCCAGCTGACCGTCACCGACATGGCCAACAACGCGCTCTACCTGGTCAACACCAACTACCGCTACTCCCTCTACCGCACCCTGGGCCACCCGCCGCGCGCCAGCCGCGCGCAGGGCCGGCTGCACGCCCCCGGTGCGCTGGCGCAGCACGCCCAGGACGGCGGCGGGCTGTCGGGCAACTACTTCGTCCTCGACACCAACAACGACCGGGTCCAGCGGTGGAGCACCGGCGGCTACACCTACTGGACCCGCAAGGTCCACAGCGGGAACGGTGGTGGCGACGACGACGGTGGCAACAACGGCGGAGGCGGCGGCGGAGCGCCCGAGAACGTGACCGCACCGACCATCTCCGGGACCGCCGCCATCGGCAGCACCCTGACCTGCAACCAGGGCACCTGGTCCGGCAGCGGCCCGACCAACCCGATCTCCTTCGCCTACCGCTGGAACCGCGACGGGGCGGCGATCAGCGGCGCCACGTCGACGACCTACACCGTGACCTCGGCCGACGACGGCGCCCGCCTGACCTGCACCGTGCGGGCGACCAACAACAAGGGCTCCACCGAAGCGACCTCGGCGTCGGTGACGGTCGGTGGTGGTGGTGGTGGCGGCGACGGGCCGACCAACCTCACCGCGCCGGCGATCAGCGGCACCGCGGCGGTCGGCAGCACGCTGACGTGCAGCCAGGGGTCGTGGTCCGGCGGCGGGCCCGCCGACCCGATCAGCTACGCCTACCGCTGGTTGCGCGAAGGCGTCGCGATCACCGGCGCCACCTCCTCGACCTACACCGTCGTGGCCGCCGACGACGGCACCAACCTGAGGTGTGTGGTGCGGGCGACGAACTCCACCGGCACCGCCGAGGCGACCTCCGCCTCCGTCGCCGTCGGCGGCGGTGGGGGCGGCGGCGGGCCTACGAACACCGCGCTGCCGACCATCACCGGGACCCCCGCCGTCGGCCAGACCCTGACCTGCAACCCGGGGACCTGGACGGGGACCGGCATCAGCTTCACCTACGAGTGGCGCCGGGCCGACGCGGCCATCGCCGGCGCGACCGCGACGACGTACGTCGTGGTCGCCGCCGACGCCGGCAAGGCGCTGACCTGCGCCGTCACGGCGACCAACACCGGCGGCAGCAACACGGTGTCGTCGACGCCGGTCACGGTCGGGTCCGGTGGCAGTGGCCCGGGCAACACGACGCCGCCGACGATCACGGGCACCGCGTCGCCCGGCGAGGTGCTCACCTGCAACCCCGGCACGTGGAACGGCAGCGGGATCAGCTTCACCTACCTGTGGCGACGCAACGGGGCGGCGGTCGGCACGGGTACGACGTACACGCTGCTCAGCGACGACGTCGGAGCGTCGTTCACCTGCACGGTCACCGCCGCGACCTCGGCGGGCAGCACCACGATCACGACCGACCCGGTCACGGTCTCCGGGCCGTCCGGCCACGTCCCGGCCAACACCGACCCGCCGGTGATCAGCGGCACCCCGGCCGTGGGGCAGACCCTGACCTGCAGCAAGGGCACCTGGACCGGTGCGCCGACGACCTACGAGTACTTCTGGCGGCGCGACGGGTCGACGATCGCGGGCGCCACCGCCGCGTCGTACGTCGTCGTCGCCGCGGACGCCGGCGCGTCCCTGCGCTGCACCGTGGTGGCGTCCAACGGGTCGGGCAACGGCGCCGCCACCTCGGCGGCCGTGGTCGTCTCCGACGGCGCGCCGCCGAGCAACAGCAGCCTCCCGTCGCTCACCGGCACCGGCGTGGTCGGCACCGCGCTCACCTGCGACAAGGGGGTGTGGAACGGGGTCGGGCTCACGTTCGACTACTCCTGGAGCCGCAACGGCACCCCGGTGCCCGACACGAGCGCGTCGACGTACGTCGTCCTGTCGGACGACCAGGCGACCACGCTGACCTGCTCGGTGACCGCCCGCAACGGCGCCGGCGTCGCGATGGCGACCAGCACCGGCCGCACCGTGCCGGCGGTCGCGGCGGGCTCGCCGACCGTCTCCACCCGCCCGAAGGTCACCGGCACCGCCGGGGCCGGCCAGGTGCTGTCGTGCGACCCCGGCACGTGGACCGGGTCGCCCACGTCGTACGCGACGATCTGGCAGCGCGACGGCGCGACGGTCGGCTCCGGGGTCACCTACGTGCAGGCGGCTGGCGACCAGGACCACGCGCTGCGCTGCCTGGTCGTCGCGGGCAACGCGGCCGGCAAGGGTGCGGCGCGCTCCGACCCCTTCGGCGGTGCCGGGTGCACCGGTCCGATCGGCGTCGTCATCAACGGTGGTGCGGCGGAGACCACCACGCCGCAGGTGCAGCTGCGGATCAGCGCCCCGGCCGGGGCCACCGTCGTGTCGGTCTCGAACGACGCCACGATGGCCGACGCGACGCCGTACCTGCTCTCCGCGGGCTGCACCATCCCCTGGACGATGGACTCGATCCCGGGGTTGCCGTTGACCTGGTCGGTCTACGTGCAGTTCGACACCGGCCCGACGAGGTACAGCGACGACATCCTGATCCGGCAGCCGGCCGCGCGGGGGCTGCTGCGGCTCTGGTGAGCCGCGGGCCCGCGGCATGGTTGGGTGTCGGCGCGGCGGGTGAGACTGGGGTGATGGACCTCGTGTCGGACCCAGTCTCGGACCACGCCTGCCGCTTCGTGCCGTCCTACCTCCTGCGCCGGGTCTCACCCGGGAGCCTGGCCGTCGACGGGGCGCACCGCGGCCGCCGGACCGCGCTGCTGCTCGAGGGCCGCTCGGTGGTCGCGCCGGGCGGCCCCGCGTGGACCGTCCACAGCGCCGACCACGACACGACCCTCCCCGGGCGGGCCGTGCGTGCCGCTGGCCAGCGCGCGTCCGGTGACGTCGCGGTCGACGAGGCCGCCGACGGGATCACCGCGGCCCTCGCGCTGTTCGCCGACGTCTACGGCCGCGCGTCGTACGACGGCCGCGGTGCGCCGGTCACGCTGACGGTCCACTACGGGCAGGACTACGACAACGCCTTCTGGAACGGCGTCCAGCTGGTCTTCGGCGACGGTGACGGCAAGATCTTCGAGCGGTTCACCCGGCCGGTCGACGTGCTCGGCCACGAGCTGACCCACGCGGTCACCGAGCACACCGCGGGGCTGCGCTACCAGGACCAGTCCGGCGCGCTCAACGAGTCGGTCTCCGACGTCTTCGCCTCCTGCCTCAAGCAGCGGCTGCTGGGGCAGTCGCCCGACGAGGCGGACTGGCTGATCGGGGCCGGCATCTTCGCGCCCGGGGTGCGGGCGCGGGCGCTGCGCGACATGGCCGCGCCCGGCACGGCGTACGACGACCCGGTGCTCGGGCGGGACCCGCAGGTCGGCCACCTCGACGACTACGTCGAGACCGCTGACGACAACGGCGGGGTGCACATCAACTCCGGGATCCCCAACCGCGCCTTCCAGCTCGCCGCCGTGGCGGTCGGCGGGACGTCGTGGGAGGGCGCGGGGCGGATCTGGTACGCCGCGCTCACGGGCGGCGACGTGCGCGCCGACACCGACTTCGCGGGGTTCGCCGCGGCGACGGTCGCGGTCGCGGGGGAGCACGCGGACGACGTACGACAGGCGTGGGCGGCGGTGGGGGTGCTGTCCGCCGGGGGCGTTGTCGGCGGTGGTGCTGGGACCGGTGTCGGGGCCGCGGGTGTTGCTGGCGATCGGGTGGTGTCGGTCCGGCGCAGCGGCGGGTTCGCCGGGCTGGGGGTGGACGGGACGATCGACCTCGCCGGCGACGACCCCCGCGCACCCGAGCTCGCCGCCCTCCTCGACCGGGTCGACCTCGGCGCTGTCCCGGGCGGCGACCCGCAGCCGGACCGCTACGTCTACGACCTCGACCTCTGCGGCGCCCGCTGCCGGGTGCCCGAGCAGCACCTCACCCCCGACCTCGCCCGGATCGTGGAGCTCGTGCTGGGGGGCTGACGTCGCCGCGGTGGTCGCCGTGGCAAGTTTCCGGGCGCGAGCGCCGGGATCAGGCGAGCGCGCGGTCGAGCGCGGCGGCGACGTGGAGGGTGGTGCAGGGGAAGACCGGGATGTCGGCGTCGGCCTGGCGCACGAGCAGCTCGAGCTCGGTGCAGCCGAGGATGACCCCGCCCGCGCCGGCGTCCCAGAGCTCGTCGATGAGCGAGACGACCGTCCGGCGCGAGGAGTCGAGCACCTTGCCGTGGACGAGCTCGTCGTAGATGACCGCGTTGACGGTGTCGTGGTGGCGCTCGTCGGGGACGTGCACGGTCAGGCCGTGCGAGGCGATCCGGTCGGTGAAGAACGACCGCGACATCGCGAACGTCGTGCCGAGGAACCCGACCTGCTCCACACCCTGCGCCCGGCAGGCGTCGGCGACCACGTCGGCCAGGTGGAGCAGCGGGATGTCGACCGCGTCGGCGACCTGGTCGGCCACCCGGTGGAACGTGGTCGTGCACAGCAGCAGGAAGTCGGCCCCGGCCGCCTCCACCCCGCGCGCCGCGGTGGCGAGCACCTCGGCGACGTCGTCCCAGCGCTCCTCGTCCTCCAGGGCGGTGACCTCGGCGAAGTCGACCGACGACATCACCGTCCGCGCCGACGACAGCCCACCGAGCCGCTGCTCGACCCCCTGGTTGAGCGCCTGGTAGTACGCCGCGCTGCTCTCCCAGCTCATCCCGCCGACGAGTCCGATGGTCTGCATACCCGGAGTGTGTCAGACGTACGGCGGCGCCGGGACTGCGTCTTGCCGGCCGCTCGCCCCCGCTGCGGCGGGATAGTCCCTGACGTTTTCGTGGTCAGCACGCCGCCCTGACCACGAAAACGTCAGGGACTATCGCGCTCTCCTCGGACCCTTCGCGCAGTCGTGAGCGGCGGCTGGGTCTCCACCCGCGCGTCGCGACCTCCTTCGTCGGTCGCGGGGCTCGCTCGACCTCCGTCGCGGCGGACCTTCGCTGCGCTCAGGTCCGGCGGTGGACCTTGTGCTGGGCGGCCTGCGCCTTGGGACGGATCACCAGCTCGTCGATGCTCACGTGGGCGGGGCGGGTCACCATCCAGGTGATGGCGTCGGCGACGTCGTCGGCGACGAGGGGCGCGTCGACGCCGGCGTACACCGCGTCGGCCTTCTCCTGATCACCGCCGAAGCGGGTCAGCGCGAACTCGTCGGTCCGCACCATGCCGGGCGCGATCTCCATGACCCGGACCGGCTGGTCGTAGAGCTCGAGCCGCAGCGTCTCGTTGACGACCTTGGTGCCGTGCTTGGCGGCGGTGTAGCCGCCGCCGCCCTCGTAGGCGGTCCGGCCGGCGGTCGAGCCGACGTTGAGGACGACGCCGTCCCCGCTCGCGAGCAGGGCCGGCAGCAGCGCCCGGGTCACCTGCATCAGCCCGATGACGTTGACCTCGTACATCCGCCGCCACTCGTCGCTGTCGGCCTGGGCGACCGGGCCGGCGCCGAAGGCGCCACCGGCGTTGTTGACGAGCACGTCGAGCCGGTCGCCGACGGCCGCCGCCAGCGCCGCGACCGAGTCGGGGTCGGTGACGTCGCAGGCGACCGCCGTACCCCCGATCTCGGCGGCGAGCGCCTCGATCCGGTCGGTACGGCGCGCCGCGCAGTAGACGTGGAAGCCCTCCCGGGCCAGGTGGCGGGCGGTGGCGGCGCCGATGCCGCTGCTGGCCCCGGTGACGACGGCGGTACGGGCGTGGTCCATGGCCCCCATTCTGGTCGGGGTGATCGGCGGGTGGTCGGCCGGTGGTCCCGCGGGTCGGGTGGTGGCACACTGACCTGTCGACGCGGGGGCGGTCTCGAGGAGGATGCATGCGGACAGCAGTGGCCCTCGCTGCGCTCGTCGGTGGTCTGTGCTGGGTGGTCGCTGCCTTCGTCGGCGTCCTCGCCTGGCCCGGCGGGGTGCTCCTGGCGGTCGGTGTCCTCGGCGCCGGCGCCGCCCTGGTCAGCAAGACGGCGCTGTGGCTGCGCGCGATCGTCGCCGTCTGCTTCCTCGCGCTGGTCGCGTCGCTGCTCGGCCTGCTGCGCGACAGCCTCGACGACCAGCTGCTGCTTGTCGTCACGGGCCTGGTCGCGGTGGCCGTCGGCGGTCTCGCGCTCGTGCGGCGCCCGGCCGCGACCCCGCGCTCGCGCCCGCGCGGCGCGCACGTCGCCTGATCCACTCGACGGCGGCCCGACCGAGGCGGGAATTCTTTCGGTGCGGTGCCTGTTCACCGTGGTTGGACCCGAATTCCGACGAGCCCCGAGGTGGACGTGGACCCGATCCGGCGTGTGGCGATGATCAGCCTGCACACGTCCCCGCTCGACCAGCCGGGCACCGGCGACGCGGGCGGCATGAACGTCTACGTGATCGAGCTGTCCAAGCGGCTCGCCGCGCAGGGCATCGCCGTCGACGTGTTCACCCGGGCCACCAGCTCCGCGCTCGACCCGGTCGTCCCGGCGTACGACGGGGTGACGGTCCACCACGTGCACGCGGGGCCGTTCGAGGGGCTGACCAAGGGCGAGCTGCCCGGGCAGCTGTGCGCGTTCGCCCGCGAGGTGCTCCGCGCCGAGGCCGCGCAGCCCGAGGGCCACTACGACGTCGTGCACTCCCACTACTGGCTCTCCGGCCAGGTCGGCGCGCTCGCCCGCGACCGGTGGGGCGTGCCGCTGGTGCACACGATGCACACGATGGCCAAGGTCAAGAACGAGGCGCTCGCCGAGGGCGACAGCCCCGAGCCGCTGGCCCGCACGATCGGCGAGGAGCAGGTCGTCGAGGCCGCCGACATGCTGGTCGCGAACACCGACCTCGAGGCCAAGCAGCTGATCAACCTCTACGACGCCGACCCCGGCCGCCTCGAGGTCGTGCACCCCGGCGTCGACCTCTCCGTCTTCCGGCCGCACGACAAGCGCGCGGTGCGGGCCGAGCTCGGCCTGCCGCCCGACGCGGCGGTCCTGCTCTTCGCCGGTCGCATCCAGCCGCTCAAGGCGCCCGACGTGCTGCTGCGCGCGGTGGCCGAGCTGCTCCGCCAGCACCCGTGGCTGCGCTCCCGGCTGGTGGTCCCGATCGTCGGCGGGCCGTCCGGCTCCGGCCTCGAGCACCCCGAGTCGCTGGCCCAGCTCGCCACCGACCTCGGCCTCGACGGGCCGCACGGCGTCGTACGGTTCGTGCCGCCGGTGGCCCAGGACGAGCTCGCGCGGTGGTACGCCGCCGCGACGCTGGTCGCCGTGCCGTCGTACAACGAGTCCTTCGGGCTCGTCGCGGTCGAGGCCCAGGCGACCGGCACCCCGGTCGTCGCGGCCGCGGTCGGCGGCCTGACCACCGCCGTGCGGGACGGCGTCAGCGGGCTGCTCGTCGACGGCCACGACCCGCGGGCGTGGGCCGCGGCCCTGTGCCAGGTCGTCGCCGACGACGCGCTGCGGGTGCGGCTCGAGGCCGGGGCGCTCGAGCAGGCGCGGCAGTTCTCGTGGGAGCGCACGGCCGACCGGGTGCTCGAGGTCTACGGCCGCGCCCGCGCGGAGCTGCGGGCGGCGGTGTGAGCGTCCCGGACCCCGCCGGTGACCCGGCGCAGGTGATCCGCGACCACCTCGCGGAGGCCGGGGTGGAGTACGACGAGGTCGCCGAGGGCGTCTTCTCGTTCTCGTTGCCGGGAGAGAAGAAGCTGCAGACCGCGGTCCGCCTCGACGTCGGCCCGCACACGCTCGGCGTGCACGCGTTCGTGTGCCGCAAGCCCGACGAGAACCACGAGCGGGTCTACCGCTGGCTGCTCGAGCGCAACCTGCGGATGTACGGCGTCGCGTTCGCGCTCGACCCGCTCGGCGACATCTACCTCGACGGCCGCCTGCCGCTGGCCGCCGTCACGTCCGACGAGCTCGACCGGCTGCTCGGCTCGGTGCTCACCTACGCCGACGAGTCCTTCAACACCCTGCTCGAGCTGGGCTTCGCCTCCTCGATCCGCAAGGAGTGGGAGTGGCGCAAGCTGCGCGGCGAACCCACCCGCAACCTCGAGGCGTTCCGCGGCTGGCTGGAGGCCGGCGAGGACGGTTGAGTCGAGACTTCCGTCGAGTGAGTCGAGACTTCCGGCGAGTGAGTCGAGAGTTCCGGCGGGCGGGATCGCTAGAACTCTCGACTCGACCGACGGAACTCTCGACTCGAATGGCGAAAACTCTCGACTCGACCGACGGAACTCTCGATTCGACCGTCAGGCCGGCGGCGAGACCTCCTCGGCGACCGTGCGGGGCTTGCGACGGGCGACGGCGACGCCGACCAGGGCGAGCGCGCCGCCGACGTACGCCATGCCGGGTGGCGCCTCGTCGAGGAGGAGCACGCCCATCACGATGGTGATCGGCGGGACGAGGTACGTCGTGACGCCCAGGCTGCTGGCGCTCATGTGGCGCAGCGCGTAGGCGTAGGTGGTGAAGGCGATCGCGGTCGGGAAGACGCCGAGGTAGACGACCCACAGCACCGAGGAGGTCGGCGCCGCGCGGGTCTCGTCGACCAGCTGCCCCAGGAAGGGCAGGCAGACGAGTGCGCCGATCGTGCACGCGAGCCACACGACGTGGATCGCGGGGAGCCGGGCGACCAGCGGCTTCTGCAGGATCAGGCTGATCGAGTAGACGACCGCCGACACCAGGCACAGGACGACGCCGAGCACGTCGTTGCCGCCGCCCTCGCCGCCCGACTCGGCCATCGAGAGGCTGATCAGCCCGACGCCGGAGAACGCGAGCGCGAGGCCGAGCCCGAGGTAGAGCGTGAACCGCTCGTGCAGGAACACCGCTGCCAGCAGCGCGATGAGCACCGGCGAGACCTGGATCAGCATCGCCGCGGTGCCGGCGTCGACGCGGCGCTCGCCGGCGTTGAGCGCGACGTTGTAGACGCCGAACCAGAGCACGCCGATCGCCACGATCGAGACCCACTCGCGGCCGGTCGGCCGCGGGATGCCGCGGCTGAGCGCGGCGACGCCGAGGCACACGGCGCCGACCACGAGCCGCCCGAGCGTCAGCGCGCCGGGGGAGAAGTCCTCGCCGAGGTGGCGGATCGCCACGAACGCCGACGCCCAGAACACCAGCGTCACCGCCACCGCGGTCACCGGCAGCCACGCGGGTGTGGTGGAGCCCGCGTGGGTGGTGGGCGCGGCCGTCGTACTCGTCACTCGCTCAGCGTAGGGACGACCACCGACGACGGACACGCGGAATTCGGACGTCGTGGCACGATCTCCTGCCATGGTGCCGGAGCTGCTCGAGGAGACGTACGAGGCGTTCACCGCCCACGTGAGGGCGTTGGCGCCGGACGGGCTCGAGCGCCCCACGCGCGCGGAGGCGTGGAACGTCCGGCAGCTGCTGTTCCACCAGCTCCTCGACGCCCAGCGCGCGCTCGTGACCTTCGCGACCCCGGCGACCGGCGAGCCCGACGTCGACGAGGTCACCTACTGGCGCCCCTTCCGCCCGACCGCGGAGGGGGACCCGGACGGCGGCGCGCACGTGCGGTTCGTGGTCGCCGCCGCCGATGCGTACGACGGCCCGGCCGGCCTGGTGCGGCAGTGGACGGTCACGTCCCGGGCCGCCGCGCACGCCGCCCGCCGCGCCGACCCGGCGGGTCGGGTGGCGACGCAGGGGCACGTGCTGACCGTCCCGGACTTCGTCTCGACCCTGCTCGTCGAGGCGACGATCCACCTGCTCGACGCCGGCGGCACCCCGCCCGCGGCGGCCGTCGCGCACACCCGCCGGGTCCTCGAGGAGCTGACCGGCGCACCCCTTCCGCCCGGTTCGGACGCGGAGGTCCTCCGGCTCCGGTAGGGTCCCGGGCGCGGCCTCGGGACGCTGCCCGTCCAGAACCCCGGAAGGTCGCCATGCCCCGCCTCGCCCTCGCCTCGCTCGCCGCCGCAGCCCTCGGGCTCGCCCTCGTCCCCCTCGCGGGTGCCGCGACGTCCGCGGTCGCCGAGGAGGGGACGGTGACGATGAGCGGCACGGCGTACGAGTTCAACCGCGTCCACACGTTGCTCGCAGGCGCGACCATCCACGTCCTGGAGGACGACGGCCTGACGACGACGGTCGCCGACGACGGGACCTACTCCCTCGAGGTGCCCGACCAGGCCGAGGTGACGCCGTACATCACCAAGGACGGCTACGGCACGATCTACCTGCAGACCTTCACCACCGACGGCCAGGACCTGGTCAACGTCAACTTCCAGACACCCACCCTGCAGGTGCGCGACCTGCTCGCGGCGGTGCTGGGCATCGAGACGAACGAGGACGGCTACCCGGCCAAGTGCGCCGTGGTCAGCACGGTGAGCACCAAGCAGGTGCGCGGGGTGACCTACCAGCAGTTCATCGACTGGGGCGCCCACGGCGTCGCGGGGGTCCAGGCGCACATCACCCCCGAGGCCGGGCAGCGGACCTACTTCAACGAGTACGTCATCCCGGACAAGACCGCCACCGAGACCTCCAAGGACGGCGGCGTCGTCTGGAGCGAGGTCCCGGCCGGCGAGTACACGCTGTCCGCCGCGGGCGCCGGGTCGCAGTGGCCCGACGTGGACGTCACGTGCGCCGACGGACGGATCGTCAACGCGAACCCGCCGTGGGGCCTGAACCAGCTCGCCACGACCGTGCCCACCAAGGTCCGGCCGAAGTGGACCGTGGGCAAGCGGGGTACGGCGAGGCTGACCGGTCTCACGGTCGGCGCGGTCCCCCAGCAGGAGCTGCCGGCCGCCGCCGTCGCGAACGGCGAGACCATCGACTTCAACGGCGCCGTGACCGTGTCGTGCGTGGGCAGCGGCTGCTTCGCGCCGAAGACGACGCCCGCCAGCATGAAGAAGCCGACCGACCTGATGAAGCTCCTCGGCGCCGACGCCGCCAAGGTGCGCCCCGGCCGGACGCTCACCGTGACGCTGTCCGTCCCCGGCTACAACACCCGCATCGACTCCTGGAAGGTCCGCGAGCACGGAAAGCCTGCGCGGGCCCGGCAGTGCGTCCCGCTGGGCTGGAGCGCTCCGCAGAAGGTCTGCTGAGGCCGCGCCGGCTCGCTGTAACGCCGTGTTACAGCTTGTACCCACCGTGCTGCAACAGGGTGGGTACAGCCTGTAACAGGGCGTTACAGCTGGCCCGGCCGGCCCAGCGCGCCCGGCAGGACCCGGCCCGGGCGGCGAGGCTCAGAGATCCAGCTTGTAGCCCAGGCCGCGGACGGTGACGAGGTACTTCGGCTCGCCCGGGTCCGGCTCGATCTTGGCGCGCAGCCGCTTGACGTGGACGTCGAGGGTCTTGGTGTCGCCGACGTAGTCCGAGCCCCACACGCGGTCGATGAGCTGGCCGCGGGTGAGGACCCGGCCGGGGTTGCGCAGGAACATCTCGAGCAGCTCGAACTCCTTCAGAGGCAGCTTCTGCTGCTGGCCGTCGACCGTCACGACGTGGCGCTCGACGTCCATCCGCACCGGCCCCGCCTCGAGGGTGGCCGGGGCGAGGTCCTGCTCGTGACCCCGGCGGAGCACCGCCCGGATCCGGGCCACCAGCTCGCGGGGGGAGTAGGGCTTGGTGACGTAGTCGTCGGCGCCGAGCTCGAGCCCGACGACCTTGTCGACCTCGTCGTCCTTGGCGCTGACCATGATCACCGGGACGCTCGAGGTCTGCCGGATCTGCCGGCACACCTCGGTTCCGGGGATCCCGGGGAGCATCAGGTCGAGCAGCACGATGTCGGCGCCGTTGCGGTCGAACTCGGTGAGCGCGGCGTTGCCGTCCGCGGCGATCGCGACCTCGTAGCCCTCCTTGCGCAGCATGTAGGCGAGAGCGTCGCTGTAGCTCTCTTCGTCCTCGACGACGAGTACGCGGGTCACCGGCCTGCCTCCTGGTTGCGTGCCACTGCTGTTCGAGCCGAGACGTAGCGGGGCAGGGTCAGCGTGAACGTCGACCCCTGCCCCTCGACGGACCACACCCGCACGTCCCCGCCGTGCGTGGCCGCCACGTGCTTGACGATGGACAGGCCGAGGCCGGTGCCACCGGTGGAGCGGTGCCGGGCCGGGTCGACCCGGTAGAACCGCTCGAAGATGCGCTCGATCTCGCCGGCCGGGATGCCGATCCCCTGGTCGACGACCGAGATCTCGACCATGTCGCCCTCGGCCTTGGTCGAGATCAGCACGGTCGCGTCGCAGTCGGAGTAGGAGACCGCGTTGGCGACCAGGTTGGCGACGGCCGCCATCACCTGCTCCTCGTTGCCGATGACCTCGAGGTGCGGGGTGCCCCCGGTGACGACCGAGATCCGCTTCGCGTCGGCGTCGATCGCGCTGGTGTCGACGGCGATCTTGACGACCTCGTCGATGTCGACCGGCACCGGCTGGTCGAGGGGCTCGTCGCCCTGCAGCCGCGAGAGCTCGATGACCTGCTGCACCAGCCGCGAGAGCCGGTCGCTCTCGGTGAGCATCCGGTCGGAGAAGCGCTTGACCGCCTCCGGGTCGTACGCCGCGTCGTGCACCGCCTCGGCCAGCAGCCGGATGGCGCCGACCGGCGTCTTGAGCTCGTGGCTGACGTTGGCGACGAAGTCGCGGCGTACCGCCTCGACGCGACGCTCGCGGGTGCGGTCCTCCACGAGCGCGAGCACCAGCCGGGTGCCGAGCGGCGCGACGCGCGCGGTGACGTGGCGCGACGGGGACGACGGCCTGCTCATGAGCAGCTCGGTCTCGCGGATCTGGCCGTCGCGGCGTACCTGGTGGACCAGGTCGGCGAGGTCGGTGGAGACCAGCGAGGTGCCGCGCACCAGGCCCATGGCGTACGCCGGCGCGGAGGCCTTGAGCACGACGTCGGAGTCGTCGACGAGGACCGCGCTGCTGCGCAGGACCGACAGCACGGTGGCGACGCCGTCGGGCACCGCCGGATCGGGTGCGGGCAGGACGGGGTGCTGCTGGCGGTCGCTGACGTGCCACGCGAGCACGGCTCCGCCCGCGACAACCGCTCCGATGAGCGCGGCGAGGAACGCCTGCGTCGTCGCATCCACGCTTGAATCGTACGAGGACATTCACCCCGAGTTCGCCAGGAGAGCCTCGGCTTCGCGATGTTCACCCCCCGTTCACGCCCGCGCCCCGGCCGTCCACCTGCCGGTCCTAGGCTGTCCGGCATGCGACAGGCCTTCCACGAACAGCTCGACGCCATCTTCGCCGACCTCGCCGACCTGTGCGGGGACGTCGAGGGCGCGGTGCGGCTCGCGACCGAGGCCCTGCTGACCGGCGACGCCTCCGTCGCCGAGCGGGTCATCAGCGGTGACGCCGAGATCGACCACAAGCGCGAGCTGATCGAGGACTCCGGGTTCATGCTCCTCTCGCTGCAGCAGCCCGTCGCCAGCGACCTGCGCACGGTGGTCGCCGCGCTGCGGATGGTCGGCGACCTCGAGCGGATGGGCGACCTGTCGGTGCACGTCGCGAAGATCGCGCGGCTGCGGGTGCCGAACATCGCGGTCCCCGAGCCGATGCGCCCGACCCTGGTCAGGATGGCGGAGATCGCCGAAGACATGGTGCGCCGCACGTCGCTCGTCATCGCCGACCGCGACATCGACGAGGCCAAGGCCCTCGCGCACGCGGACGAGGAGATGGACGACCTGCGGCGCGCGACCTTCGCCGAGATGCTCTCCGCCGACTGGAGCCACGGTGTCGAGGCGGCCATCGACGTGGCCCTGCTGGGCCGCTACTACGAGCGGATCGCCGACCACGCCGTCTCGGTCGCCAACCGGGTCGTCTTCGTGGTCACCGGCGAGACGCCGTACTCGGTCGAGGTCTGAGCTTGCGCTGCCGCCGCGATAGTCCCTGACGTTCTCGTGGTCGGCACGCGGTCCTGACCACGAAAACGTCAGGGACTATCCCGACGACGCGTCGCTCACCGACCCTGGTTGGCGACGGCGGCCGCAGCGGCCGCGGCGGCCTCGGGGTCGAGGTAGCGGCCGCCGGGGAGGGTGGGCCGCATCCGGTCGTCGAGCTCGTAGACCAGGGGCATGCCGGTGGGGATGTTGAGGCCGGCGATGTCCTCGTCGCTGATGCCGTCGAGGTGCTTGACCAGCGCGCGCAGGCTGTTGCCGTGCGCGGCGACCAGCGTGGTGCGGCCGGCGCGGAGGTCGGGGACGATCGAGGACTCCCAGTACGGCAGGAACCGCTCGATCACGTCCTCGAGGCACTCGGTGCGCGGCATCTCCTCGCCGAGGTCGGCGTACTGCGGCAGGCCCGACTGCGACCACTCGCTGTCGTCGGCGATCGGCGGCGGGGGGACGTCGAACGAGCGGCGCCAGAGCATGAACTGCTCCTCGCCGTACTGCTCGAGCGTCTCCTTCTTGTTCTTGCCCTGGAGGTCGCCGTAGTGGCGCTCGTTGAGGCGCCACGAGCGGCGCACCGGGATCCAGTGGCGGTCGGCGACGTCGAGGGCCATCGCGGCGGTGTTGATCGCGCGCCGCAGCAGCGAGGTGTGGACGACGTCGGGCAGCAGGCCCGACTCCTTGATGAGCTCGCCGCCGTGGAGGGCCTCGGCGCGACCCTTGTCGTTGAGCGGGACGTCGACCCATCCGGTGAAGAGGTTCTTGGCGTTCCACTCGCTCTCGCCGTGGCGGAGCAGGACCAGCGTGTGGGTCATCGGGGCGCTCCGATCAGTGCTCGCCGGCGGCGGGCGACTCGACCGCGCAGTTCTCCTCGGCCGAGGAGCCGTCGCCGGACTTGTCGAGGCCTTCGTACTCGTGGCACGGCGGCAGCACCGGTACGTCGACCTCGACGGTCTCGCCGCCGGAGAACCCGATGGACAGCTCGACGAAGGCGCCGGAGGTGATCTGGTCGCCGGTCAGCTCCACGCCGCCGTCGGTGGCGAGGTTGACCAGGCCGCCCGCGGGGACCTCGATCGGCGAGAAGTCGGTGGCCTTGACGTCGCTGTCGTCGCCGGTGCCCGCGATGGAGGAGACCGTCGCCGACTTCTCCTGGTCGTTGTTGGCGAACGACGCGATGAACGTGCCCGACCCGTCCTGCGCCGAGATGACCACCGCGCCGAGGACGTCGACCATCGCGTCGCGGTCGTTCACGCCGGCGGCGGGGGTGTAGACCCGGTCGGTGGCGTAGTCGAAGCCGCACGAGGAGAGCACGGTGGCGAGCGCGATCGCTCCCGCGGCGGCGAGCACGCGGGCGGACAGGCGAAGCTGCATGGTGGGACCTTCACGGGTCGACGGCGGTGCGGACGACAGCCTAGCGGTCGGCGGCGGGCCGCCACGCCGGGGTTCGGGGCGGTGGGCGGGTGGCGCCTCGGGGCGGCTCGGGGCGGCTCGGGTGGGGTCTGGGTCTGGGTCTGCCGGTCAGCGCCGGAGCCCGACGCTGTTGGCGACGATCAGCAGCGCCACGACGTCGGCGGTCACCCAGGTCAGCGCGAGCACCAGCAGGCGCGTCGCGCCGGTGCGCAGGGCGATGCGCAGGGGCAGGTGCCGGATGCCGTCCTCGTGGTCGGCGACCAGCCCGGGCAGCGCGCACAGCACGTGGACGCCGACACCCAGCAGCGCGGCGAGCACGACCACCGACCACTGGGGCGGGCTGCCCTCGGTGGCGCCGCCCCAGCCGCCGTACGAGAGGAAGAACGGGTAGAGGCCCCAGGCGATCGCCCACGGCACCCAGGACAGCAGGCCGCCGCGGAGGACGACGTTGCCGAGCATGCCGACGACGACCGAGGCGAGGTACGCCGCCCCGGCCGTCAGGCCGTTCTGCACCGACAGCGGCACGACGAGCAGCACCCCGCAGACCAGCGCGAACCAGGCGGTGCTCGGGTCGAGGTACCCGTCGGCGATCGGCTTGCCGCTGGGCAGCCGGGTGGCGTCGCGGCGGCGGTCGACGAGGTCGTTGTGCCAGCCCAGGACGGCCTGCCCCACCAGGACGGTGCCGAGCACCAGCAGCACCTCGCGGCCGGGCCGGCCGCTCAGCGCGGCGGCCACGGCGAGCCCGCCCGCGGTGAGCACCGCCTGCCGCGGGTGGGCGGCGCGGACGAGCAGCACGGGCGTGGTGTGGGCCAGCGTGCGCCGTCGCTCGCGGGCGGGCGGCGGGAGGTCGGCGGGCTCGGGCTCTGCGCGCTGCTCGGCCGAGGTGGCGGCCTGCTCGGCGGCGGGCTCGGCGGGCGGCTCGGTGGTGGGTTCGGTGGCCGGCTCGGTGACGACCGCGGTGGCCGCGGCCGGGGCCGCGTCGGACCCCGGGGTGGCGCTCTTGCGGCGGCGCAGTGTCGGGGACATGTCCGCAGTATCAGTCACATCGCCGCAGAAGGGGAGGATTCGCTCCCGCAGGAGGGTCGCCACCACACGGACCGGCATCTGTCAAGCCCGGATTGTGCCCCTGACCTGCGCAAACGCGAACGGTGCCCTCTCAGGAACGTGTTAGAATGTTCACCTAGGAAGGGGTACCTGACATATGACTTTCACTGTCGGCGAGACGGTTGTCTATCCGAATCACGGGGCCGCGGTCATCGAGGACATCGAGATGCGGACGATCAAGGGAGAGGACCGGCAGTACCTCGTACTCCGTATCGTCGCCCAGCAGGACCTGGTGGTCCGCGTCCCGGCCTGCAACCTCGACCTCGTCGGCGTCCGTGACGTCGTCGACCGCGAGGGCCTGGACCGGGTGTTCGACGTCCTGCGCGCGGCGCACGTCGAGGAGCCGACGAACTGGTCGCGGCGCTACAAGGCCAACCTCGAGAAGCTGCACAGCGGCGACGTGATGAAGGTGTCGGAGGTCGTGCGCGACCTGTGGCGCCGTGAGCGTGACCGGGGCCTGTCGGCCGGCGAGAAGCGGATGCTCGCCAAGGCCCGCCAGATCCTCGTCTCCGAGCTGGCGCTGGCCGAGCACACCAACGAGGACAAGGCCGAGGCCCTCCTCGACGAGGTGCTCGCGTCCTGACGCCCATCCGCTGAGCTCGCTCGAGCTTCGTACGCCGAGGCCCCCGGATCGATCCGGGGGCCTCGTCGCACGTACGGGGCCAGGTGTCGGGTGTCGGGTGCCGGGTTCCGCCGGCGCCGCGGGACGTCGTACGTTGTGGTCGCCATGACCACCGACTCGTACGACGTCGCAGCGGACCTGCCGGCGCTCGGGCTCGTGGTCGACGAGGACCGGGGGTCGCTGCCCTACGCCCTGGTGCACGGGGAGGCGCTCGTCGCCGCGGCGGCCTGGGCGCTGGGGGAGGCCGGCGTGACGCCGGTCGACACCGGGATCCCGTGGTCGTCGCTCGTGGCCGCGGGGGAGCCGTTGGTGCTCCACGACGCGCTGTGCCCGATGACCCCGCCGGACTTCATCGCCGGGTGCCTCGAGCACGCGGTCGCCCACGCCTGCGTGGTGGTGGGCGTGCGCCCGGTCACCGACACCGTCAAGGTCGTCGAGGACGGCCTGGTGGGCTCGACCGTGGACCGGGCGGGGCTGGTGGCGATCGCGTCGCCCGTCGTGCTGCCGGCCGACGTCGTCGCCGCGCTGGACGGGCCGCCCACGACCGACCCGGTGGCCCTGGTCGCCGACCTGCGGCGGCGGTTCCCGGTCGAGCTGGTCGAGGCGCCGCCGTCCGCGCGGCGGGTCGGGAGCGAGGAGGACCTGCGGGTCCTCGAGGCGCTCACGTCAGCCTGAGCGCCAGGTCCAGGTCCTCGGGGAAGGTGATCTTCAGGTTGCGGGGGCTGCTCGGCACCGCCGCGACCGGCAGGTCGCAGTAGCGCGCCCAGCACCCCGCGGTGTCGGTGCCGTCGAACCCGTCGGCCTCGGCACGTTCGTACGCCGCCAGCAGCTCCGGCGCGCGGAACGCCTGGGGCGTCTGCACGCCGTCGAGCTCGGCAGGCAGCTCGTGCCCGTCGAGGGCCAGCAGTCCCGGCAGCCGCACGCAGGGGATCGCGCCGCCGTGCTCGTGGGCGGCCGCGATCGTCGCCTCGAACAGCGCCGCACCGGCGAGCGGCCGGGCTCCGTCGTGGATGGCGACCACGTCGATCGCCCCGGACGCGATCTCGGGCCGCAGCGCCCGCAGCGCGTTCCACTCCGAGGCGTGGCGGCTCGCGCCGCCCTCGACGACCACCACCTCGCTCCCACCCAGGTGGGGCCCGAGGGCGCCGGCCACCAGGTCGTGCTCGCCCGGCCGGACGACCACGAGCACCCGTCGTACGTCTGCGAGGGCGAGCGCGTCGAGCACCGACCACGCCAGCACCGGCCGGTCGCCCAGTGGCAGCAGCACCTTGTTGGAGCCGGCGCCGACCCGCTGGCCGGCGCCCGCGGCGAGGATCACGACGGCGGCAGGCACGTCCGGAGTCTTCCACGGCGCTCGCGGCCCGGGATTTTCCTGGTTGTTACACGGCGAAACAACGCCTTGACGCCGGCGCCCCTACGTTCGGCGTACCGAGGGTGTACCAGGGTGACCAGGGCGTACCAGGGAAGGGGCACGCATGGAGTGGCAGCCCGTCTGCCGGGTGGCCGAGCTCGAGGTCGAGCGCGGTGCGACGGCGCTCGTGCACGGGCAGGCGGTCGCGATCTTCCGCACCCAGGACGACGAGGTCTACGCGCTCGGCAACCACGACCCCTTCGCCAAGGCGTCGGTCATCGCGCGCGGGATCGTCGGGGTCCGCGACGGAGTGCCGTTCGTGGCCTCGCCGGCGCACAAGCACGCGTTCGACCTGCGCAGCGGCAGGTGCCTGGAGGACGACCACGTCTCGATCCCCGCGTACGACGTCCGCGTGGTCGAGGGGGTGGTGCTGGTCGGGCAGCGCAAGCACGCCGCGGTGTGATCGCTCCGACCCGCCCCCGGCCCCCGGGGGCGCGACAGTACGCGCGCCAGGACGCGAGTCAGCCCGTCACCAGCAGCGCGGTGGCGATCGCGGCGACCCCCTCGCCGCGGCCGGTGAGGCCCAGCCCGTCGGTGGTGGTGGCGGAGACGCTCACCGGGGCGCCGACGGCGGCGCTGAGCGCGGCCTCGGCCTCCGCGCGGCGGGCGCCCAGCCGCGGCCGGTTGCCGACGACCTGCACCGCGACGTTGCCGATCTCGTAGCCGGCCGCCCGCACGCGGGTCGCGGTCTCGGCGAGCAGCGCGGCACCGGACGCGCCGGCCCAGGCGGGGTCGGCCGTGCCGAAGTTCGAGCCGAGGTCGCCCAGGCCGGCGGCGGAGAGCAGCGCGTCGCAGGCGGCGTGGGCGGCGACGTCGGCGTCGGAGTGGCCCTCGAGGCCCTGGGGCTCGTCGGGCCAGTGCAGGCCCGCGAGGTGCATCGCGGCTCCGTCGACGAGCCGGTGCACGTCGGTGCCGATGCCGATCCGGGGGCCGCTCGGGGGCGTGGATGTCACGGAATGATCATGCCTGAGCGCGCCGGTCCGGTCGCCGAGCAGCCACAATCGCCGGATGAGCACCTCCCGGGGCACCTCCCGCGGCGCGTGGTCGTTGGCCGGCGTCGTCGCCGGGTACGCCGGCCTCGCCACGAGCTACTGCGTCGCCAGCCTCGCGACCACCCATGGGTCGCCGGTGGTCGCCGTCGCGGACCTGGTGATCCGCGAGACCCCCGGCTCGGCGGCCGAGCGCGCGATCCAGGTCTTCAAGCACCACGACAAGACGGCGCTCGTGATCGGGATCCTGGTGCTCCTGACGGTCCTCTTCGCGGTCGCGGGCGCGCTGGCCCGCCGGGGCTGGGCGGGACCGACGGTCGTCTTCGGCGGCCTGACCGTCGTCGGGGTGCTCGCGGTCGCCTCGCGCCGCGGCGAGTCGCTGGTGGAGTACGTCGCCCTGCTCATCGGCCTGCTGACGTGGTTCGGGTGCCTGGCGCTGCTGACCGGGCCGCTGCGGGAGCCGGCAACCGCCGCCGAGCCGGCAGTCGGGACGGGCGCGCCGCCCCCGGCCCACAGCCGCCGAGCGTTCCTGGTGCGCGCTGGGGTGGTCGCGGTCGCGGCCGTGGCCGTCGGGGCGGCCGGGCGCGCGGTCGGCGCCGGTCGCCGGCAGGTCGAGCAGGCGCGCCGGCTGCTGCGGCTGCCGGGCGTGACGAAGCCGCAGGTGCCGGACGGGGTGGCCGTCGACGTGGCGGGGATGCCGCCGTGGGCCACGCCGAGCGACGCGTTCTACCGGATCGACACGGCCATCGTCGTACCCGCCCTCGAGCCCGACGGCTGGCGGCTGCGCATCCACGGCCTGGTCGACCGCGAGGTCGAGATCACCTACCAGGACCTCGTCGACCGCCAGCGCACCGAGGCGTGGGTGACGATCTGCTGCGTCTCCAACGAGGTCGGCGGCGACCTGATCGGCAACGCCTGGTGGAGCGGGGTCCGGGTCGCGGAGCTGCTGCGGGAGGTCGGCGTGCAGGACGGCGCGGACGCGGTGCTGCAGACCTCGAGCGACGGCTGGACCTGCGGGACGCCGCTGAGCGTGCTGACCGACGACCGCGACGCGATGCTCGCGATCGCGATGAACGGCGACCCGCTGCCGATCGAGCACGGCTTCCCGGTCCGCACGATCGTGCCCGGCCTCTACGGCTACGTCTCGGCGTGCAAGTGGGTGGTCGACCTGGAGGTGACGCGGTTCAGCGACATCTCGGCGTATTGGACCGAGCGCGGGTGGTCCGAGCTGGGCCCGGTGAAGATGTCCTCCCGCATCGACGTGCCCCGCGACGGCGGCGACGTCGCGGCGTCCGGCGGCCGGGTCGCCGGCGTTGCCTGGGCCCAGCACACCGGGATCGCCGGGGTGGAGGTGTCGGTCGACGAGGGCGACTGGCAGGCCGCCGACCTCGCCCGGGTGCCGAGTGACGACACCTGGGTGCAGTGGGCCGCGACCCTCGACGTCGACCCGGGCGACCACACGCTGCGGGTGCGGGCCACCGACACGACCGGTCTGGTGCAGACCGGCGAGCCCCACGACGTCGTGCCCGACGGCGCGACAGGCTGGCACACGATCCGGTTCAGGGCGACCGGCTGAGGAGTGACGCTGAGCAGTGACAGGGAGGCGGCGGTGGCGGTGACGGACTTCGGTGGGCGCGACGGGGTCGCGCTGGTGGTCGGCGGCAGCGGCGGCATCGGCCTCGCCATCACCCGCCTGCTGGCGCAGCGGGGGTCCGACGTCGTCGTCACGTACCGCTCGCGCCCGGACTCCGGCGCGGCCACGGTCGAGGCGGCGCGGGAGTGGGGCGTGCACGCGTCGGCGTACCCCCTCGACCTGGCGGCGCCCACCGCCGTCGAGGACGCGGCGTCGCTCGTCGAGCAGGCGGCGGCGCGGGGCGGCCTGCACACGCTCGTGCACGCGGCCGGGCCGCACGTCCCGATGGAGCACCTGTCGGCGGTGGCGCCCGCGACGATGGCGGCGCAGCTGGCCGCCGACGCTGCCGGGTTCTTCGCCGTCGTGCAGCCCGCGCTGCCGCACCTGCGCGCGAGCCAGGGCTCGGTGGTGGCGGTCTCGACGGCGGCCACGACCCGGTTCCCCGTCCGCGACGGGCTCTCGTCGGCGCCCAAGGCCGCGGTCGACGCGATGGTGCGGGCGCTGGCCGCGGAGGAGGGCCGGTACGGCGTCCGCGTCAACGCCGTCGGACCCGGCATGCTCACCGACGGGATGGCCGCCCGGCTGATCGACTCCGGCGAACTCTCGGAGGAGGCGCTGGCGATCACCCGGCGCAACATCGCGCTCCGCCGGTTCGGCACCGCCCACGACGTCGCCGAGGCGGTCTGCTTCCTCGCCTCCGACCGCGCCGGGTTCGTCTCGGGTCAGAAGCTGGACGTCGACGGGGGCTGGGGGGTCTGAGCGGCCCGGGTGGGGTGCCGGGGCGGGGGGAGTTTCGTCGGCCGGCCGACGATTTCCGATCCGGGACGACGAAGCTTCGTCGTCCCGCCCCGGATTTCGTCGGCCGGCCGACAAAACCCGAGACCCGCAAGCGCCGGACCCCCAGCCCGGGTCAGGGGCGGGCAGGGGCGCCGGGGAGGCCGGCCGGGAGCGGGTGGGCGTCGTCGTGGATGACGTAGACGGTGCCGCCGGAGGCGGGGATCCAGGCGTCCTCGAGCTGGCCGCGGTCGTAGGTGCGCCGGACGCCGGCGTCGGTCGCGGCGGCGGGGTCGTTGACGACGACGTCGCCGGAGGCGGTGAAGCCGACGATCACCACGAGGTGGCCGTTGCTCGACGAGATCGGCGCCCCGGTGAGCTCGCCGGGTCCGAAGGCGATCGAGGCGACCAGCGGGATCCCGGCGGCGACGTACCGCTCGGCCTCGCGCAGCGACCGCAGCCGCGTCACGAACGCGTGCCCGGCGAGCGAGGCGGCGTACGCGGTGTTGAACGGCCAGTTCCCGGTGCCGTCGTAGTCGTAGTCGTAGGTCATCCGCGCCGCGTGGTCGACCCACGGGTCGCGGTGCCCGGCGCCCACCCAGCGGTAGTCGGCGGGCCGGGGCAGCGCGTCGTAGTAGCCGAGCACCATCGACGTCGAGGTCGGGGAGCACCACGCCTCGCCGCCGCCGCCGTACTGCGGGAACTCGCCGGAGTGGATCATCTGCGAGTAGCGCGGCACGTCGAGCACGACGCCCCGGGCCGGGCCGGGCCGCGAGGTGGGGACGTCGGAGACGTCGGGCAGCCGGGACGCGACGGCTCCGACCGTGTCGACCGAGGGCGACGACGCCTGGCCGGCCGCGCGGGTCAGCGTCAACCGGAGCTGGTACGACGTCACGCCGCCCGGCACCCGCCACGTGTCGACCGCGACCGAGCCGAGGTCGTCGGCCTGGCCGGACGACGTCGTACGACGCACGTGGCGGTCGCCCGCCGCCCAGACCGCCAGCGTGTCCCAGCTCGAGGTCGTCGAGCCGGTCCGGCCGCGGACCTCGACGCGCACCGCGCTGTCGCCGGGCGTCCGCGCGGACCAGGACGCGACGAGCTCGGTCAGCGCGAAGCCGGGCGACGTCCAGGGCGAGGTCCAGCGCCCGGTCGCGGTGCCCGTCGGCAGCGAGATCCGGCCCGCGGTGACGCGCGTGCCGGCGGTCGTGCCGGACCGCAGCTGCGCCGGTGAGTCCCACTGTCCGTAGGCGATCCGGCGGGCCGGGACGGCCTGTGCCGGAGCGGAGATCGTGACGAGCGGCACCAGCAGGGCGGTGGCGAGGATCGCGGATGTCAGGCGTCGCACCTGCGAACTCTAGACTCGCGGAGTGACCTTCAGGCTGTACGACACTGCGACCCGCGAAGTCCGTGACTTCGTCCCCCTCGAGGAGGGGAAGGCGGGTCTCTACGTCTGCGGTCTCACCGTGCAGTCCGAGCCGCACGTCGGCCACGTCCGCTCCGGCGTGAACTTCGACGTCCTCCAGCGCTGGCTGCGCCACCTCGGCTACGACGTCACCTTCATCCGCAACGTCACCGACATCGACGACAAGATCCTGATGAAGTCCGCCGAGCAGGGCATCGCCTGGTACCAGCTCGCCTACCGGATGCAGCGCGAGCTCAGCCGCGCCTACGACGCCCTCAACGTCGCGCCGCCGACCTACGAGCCCGCCGCGACCGGGCACGTGCCGGAGATGATCGTGCTCATCGAGGAGCTGATCGCGAAGGGGCACGCGTACGCCGCCGAGGACGGCTCGGGCGACGTCTACTTCGACGTGCGGTCCTGGCCGCAGTACGGCGAGCTGACCCGGCAGGGCATCGACGACATGGCCGCGGCCGAGGACGCCGATCCTCGCGGCAAGCGCGACCCGCGCGACTTCGCCCTGTGGAAGGGGTGGAAGAAGGAGAGCGAGCCCGAGACCGCCGCGTGGCCGAGCCCGTGGGGACCTGGTCGCCCGGGCTGGCACATCGAGTGCTCGGCGATGGCCGGCAAGTACCTCGGCCCCGCCTTCGACATCCACGGCGGTGGCGTCGACCTGCGCTTCCCCCACCACGAGAACGAGCAGGCGCAGTCGCGCGCGGCCGGCCGGCCGTTCGCGTCGTACTGGATGCACAACGCGTGGATCACCACCGCCGGCGAGAAGATGAGCAAGTCGCTCGGCAACTCGCTGACGATCCCGGCGGTGCTGGAGCGGTACCGCGGCATCGAGCTGCGCTACTACCTGGTGGCCGCCCACTACCGCAGCCACGTCGAGTTCAGCTTCGAGGCGCTCGACGAGGCCGCGGCCGGGTTCCGCCGGATCGAGAGCTTCCTCGAGCGGGTGGGCGAGGCGCCGCGCGGCGCGCTGCCCGACGACTTCACCACCGCGATGAACGACGACCTCGGCACCCCTGCCGCGATGGCGGTCCTCTTCGACACCGTCCGCGAGGGCAACAGCGCCCTCGGGCGGGGCGACGACGCGACGCCGTACGCCGGCGAGGTGCTCGCGATGCTCGACGTGCTCGGGCTCGACCCGGCCGACCCGGCCTGGGCCGGCGTCGGCGGCGAGGACCACCGGCTGACCGGCGCGCTCGACGTGCTGGTCGGCGCGCTGCTGGAGCAGCGGGCCGCCGCCCGCGCGGCGAAGGACTTCGCCACGGCCGACGCGATCCGGGACCGCATCAAGGCGGCCGGCATCGAGGTCGAGGACACCCCCGACGGACCACGCTGGTCCTTGGACGCAGGGAGCATCAGCTAGTGGCCGCGGTCTCGATACGGTCGCTCCTCCGTCACGACCTACTCGACCACCGACAAGGACACTGACGTGGCTGGCAATTCACAGCGCAAGGGCGCGATCCGCAAGAGCGGCAAGGGCAACCCGACCGCGGGGTCGGGCGGTCGCGTGCGCCGCGGTCTGGAGGGCAAGGGCCCGACGCCGAAGGCCAAGGACCGGCCGTACCACGCGCAGTACAAGGCCGCGAAGCGCGCCGAGAAGTCGGCGGCCAAGCGACCCCAGCGCAAGAAGTCCGGCAGCGAGGCCGAGTGGGTGGCCGGGCGCAACTCGGTCGTCGAGGCGCTGCGCGCCGGCGTCCCGGTCACCGGTCTCTACGTGGCCGACGGCGTCGAGCGCGACAACCGGACCCGCGAGGCGTTCGCGCTCGCAGCCGACCGCGGGCTCAACATCCAGCAGGTCGCCCGCGGCGAGCTCGACCGGATGACCGGGGGCGCGGTCCACCAGGGCCTGGCGGCCCGCATCCCGGCGTACGAGTACGCCCACCCCGACGACCTCCTCGACGCCGCTGCCGACGCCGGCGAGCCGCCGCTGATCGTGGCGCTCGACTCGGTGACCGACCCGCGCAACCTGGGCGCGGTCGTCCGCAGCGCAGCCGGGTTCGGCGCGCACGGCGTGGTGATCCCCGAGCGCCGCTCGGCCGGGATGACCGCGTCCGCGTGGAAGACCAGCGCCGGTGCGGCCGCCCGCACCCCGGTCGCCCAGACGGTCAACCTGGTGCGCCAGCTCAAGGCCTACCAGGACGCCGGCTGCATGGTCGTCGGCCTGGCCGCCGACGGCGACGTCAGCCTGCCGGACCTCGACCTCGCCGACGGCCCCCTCGTGGTCGTCGTGGGTTCGGAGGGCAACGGGCTGTCCCGCCTGGTCGCCGAGACCTGCGACCAGCTGGTGTCGATCCCGATGGCCTCGTCGCTGGAGTCGCTCAACGCCGGCGTGGCCGCCTCGGTCGCGCTCTACGCGATCGCGCAGGCGCGCGCCTAGCAGGGACGCGCAGCTGACGTCACGGCGTACGACGCAGGCCCTGGTGCTCGCCGGGGTCTGGTTCGCCTGCGCGGTGGTGGCGGCGCTGCTGTTCTTCCTCGGCAGCACCCGCGCCGTGGTGGTCGCCGGGCATGACGCTTTCGTCAGCCCGGACCTCAGCGGCCGCGCGGTGCTGCACACCGGACCGGTGCTGCCGGACGTCCGACTGGACACCGGGGGCGTGGTCGGTGTCGACATCCGGCTCGGCAAGACCGACGCGACCTCGGTCGACGACCTCGTCAACCGTTACGCGCTGCTGGCCAGCCAGCCGCAGGGTCAGGTCGAGAAGGTCACCGACGCGGTCCAGGGGATGGCTGTCGACGCGGCGCTGCGCGGCGCGGTGGTCGGTCTGCTGCCGGTCGGGGTCTGGCTGCTGCTCGGTGCGCAGCGCCGGCGCGAGCTGCGGTCGCACGTCGGGCTGCCGGAGGCCGTGAGCGGCGTGGTCGTGGTGGCGCTGCTCGGCCTCGCCGTCTGGCAGCCGTGGACCCCGCACGACGACCCGGTGCAGTCCGGCGAGGGCTGGGAGTCCCTCGCGTCGTTCCTCGGTCCCGACGTGCCGGTGCCCGACGAGCTCGACGGCATCGAGGTGCGCGGCGACGTCACGACCGCGTCGACCCACCGGCTGATCCAGAGCGCCGTGAGCACCTACGACGAGAGCAAGACCTTCTACGCCGCCGCCGCGGCCGCCGCGGCCGACCTCCCGCTGCGCGATCCCCGACGCGGGGAGACGGTGGTCGCCTTCGTCTCCGACCGCCACGACAACATCGGCATGGACCCGGTCGCGCGAGCGATCGCGGACGCCGCGGGCGCGACGGCGGTGTACGACGGCGGCGACGACACCTCGGCCGGCAAGAGCTGGGAGGCGTTCTCGCTGGACTCGGTCGACGCCGCCTTCGACGGCCTGGACCGCTGGGGCGTCGCGGGCAACCACGACCACGGCGACTTCGTGCACACCTACCTCGCCGACCAGGGCTGGACGATGCTCGACGGCGAGGTCGTCGACGGCCCGGCCGGGACGGCGCTGCTCGGTGTCGACGACCCACGGTCCAGCGGTCTGGGGAACTGGCGCGACGAGTCCGGCCTCAGCTTCTCCGAGGTCGGTGACCGGCTCGCCGACGCGGCCTGCTCCTCCGACGCCGAAGGCCGGCCGGTCACCACGATCCTGGTCCACGACGCGAACCTCGGCGCCGCGGCCCTCGAGCGCGGCTGCGTCGACCTGGTGCTCGGCGGCCACACCCACGTGCGCGCCGGCCCGGACCGGGTGGCCGGACCCGACGGCGAGGTCGGCTACAGCTACACGACCGGCACGACCGGCGGTGCGGCGTACGCGATCGCCCTCGGCAGCAAGCCGCGCCGACCCGCCGACGTCAGCCTCGTCACCTACCGCGACGGCCGGCCGGCCGGCATCCAGTGGGTGACCCTCCAGACCGACGGGACCTTCCAGACCGGCAACTGGGTGCCGCTGCGCTACCCGGACTGAGCGGGGTCGGTCGTGTCGAGCGGGGTCGGCGGGGTCGCCGTCCCTGCGTGGCCTCCTCGTCGCTACCTCGCCGTGTCGCCGGTGGCGTCCGCCCGGCTCGAGGTCCGCTGCGGTGCCACGCCTCGGTTTGACGCTCCTTCGTCGGCCTCGCAGCGGCCGGCGCCCCCGCCGAGCGGGGTCGGCGGGGTCGCCGTCCCTGCGTGGCCTCCTCGTCGCTCCCTCGCCGTGTCGCCGGTGGCGTCCGCCCGGCTCGAGGTTCGCTGCGGCGCCACGCCTCGGTTTGACGCTCCTTCGTCGGCCCCGCAGCTGCCGGCGTCCCCGCCGTGTCGCGGCGGCGAGCAGTGGGAGGCGGCCGTCTGCCGGCGTCGGGCGGATGCAGGTTTCCCCGGCTGACCGGGGATCCCTGGACTCAGTGGGCGAAACTTCACCCACTAAGTCCAGGGATTGCCCACGGAGTCCGCCCCGCCCCGACCCGGCGGGCGACACCGCCTACCCACTCACCCCCGCCGACATGCGTGTCGTGCGTCACCTCTGCGGCACCACGTCGTTGAGCAGAACTGATACGTGTTCTAGATCTGTGTGGAGGGCCTGTGCTGCCGTTCCCCCGTGCTGCCGTGGCGTGCGTCGGCGCCGTGCTCGCACTGTCCCTCGCCGCGTGCGGCTCCCAGCTCGATCCCGACACCGTCGCCCAGGTCAACGGCAGCGCCGTCGACGGGGGTGGGCAGGCGGTGGCCGCGGGCGGCGCCGCGGGCTCGGGGCCGGACGGGTCGGTGCCCGGTGCCGCGGGCGGCACCGACGGTGGGGCGGGCTCCACCGCCGGCGGCACGACCGGCACCACGGGCGGGAGCGGGAGTGGCGGCGGGTCGGGGACCCAGGGCACCGGCGCCAACGCGGCGACCGGCGCCACGAAGGCGGGGAGCTGCGACGGCTTCAAGAACCAGACCGGCATCACCGACAAGACCATCGTCATCGGCAACTCCTCCGACGTCTCGGGCCCGGTGCCGGGGCTGTTCGAGGCGAGCCAGGACGCCGTCCGCGCGTACGTCGCGTACTTCAACGCCACCAGCGACATCTGCGGCCGCAAGCTCGAGCTCAAGACCTACGACAGCCGCACCGACGCCGCGGCCGACCAGCAGGCCTACACGCAGGCCTGTGACGACACGTTCGCCATGGTCGGCTCGATGTCGGCGTTCGACTCCGGCGGCGCGGGCACCGCGCAGGGCTGCGGGCTCCCGGACCTGCGGTCGGCGTCCGTGACCGCGGACCGGCAGGCGTGCACGACCTGCTTCGGCGCGCAGTCGACGCAGGCGGACGAGTTCCAGAACGCCGTACCCGACTTCGTGAAGAAGAACCACCCGGACGCCGCCGCCCACGCCGCGATGCTCTACATCAACGCCGGCGCCGCCGCCGAGAACGGCAAGACGCAGGTCACGGCGATGGAGAAGCGCGGGATGCACTTCGACTACGTCCAGGGCATCGACATCTCGGAGTTCAACTACGCGCCCTACGTCCAGCAGATGAAGGACAAGGGCGTCGAGTACGTCCAGATGATCGGCGCGACCGCGCAGTTCGTCCGCCTCGCCCAGGCCATGCAGCAGCAGGGCTTCCACCCCGAGGTGTTCATGCTCGACCCGACGGCCTACACCCGCGACTTCGTGCAGAGCGGCGGCGACGCGGTCGAGGGCGCGACCCTCTTCATCAACTTCACGCCGTTCGAGGAGGCCTCGAGCAACAAGGAGCTGCAGCTCTACCTCAGCTGGCTCCAGCAGGTGAAGCCCGGCGCCGAGCCGAGCTTCTTCGGGCTCTTCTCCTGGTCGGCCGCGCGGCTGTTCGTCGAGCGCGCCACCGCGCTCGGCGGCAAGCTGACTCGGGCCAGCCTGATCGCCGACCTCCGCAAGGTCGACAACTGGACGGCGAACGGCATGCACTCGCCCCAGCACGTCGGCCCGCACCACACCGGCGAGTGCTGGCGGTTCATCTCGCTCCAGCACGGCCGCTGGGTGCCGGTCGGTGGCACGAAGTACTCCTGCAGCGGGACGTCGTGACGTGTCCAGACCGGCTGTGGCCCGCGTCACCTCGCCTCGCACGACTCGTTGGTCCGGCAGGTCCAGGAGCGGGCGAGGGAGGCAACCGATGCGCAGGCCGCTGGCACTTGTGGTCGTGACGGTGCTGTGCGCCGCGCTGGCCGCCTGCGGCTCGCAGCTGGACCCCGAGACCGTGGCGCAGGCCGGCGGCACCACGTCCGGCGGGGTCGGCGGCACCGGTGACAGCGGGACCGGCGGCGGGGCGGCAGCCGACGGCTCGGCGCCCGGGACCACCGGCGGTGGTGGCGGTACGACGACCTCGGGTGGCGGCAGCAGCGCCGCCGGCGGAGGCGGTACGGCGGCGGGCGGGGCCACCCAGGGCACGGGGGCGAACTCCGCGACCGGCGGGGCCCGGGCCGGCAGCTGCTCGGGCTTCAAGAACCAGACGGGCATCACCGACAAGGCGATCACGATCGCCAACGTCGCCGACATCTCCGGACCGGTCCCCGGCATCTTCGAGTCCGCGCAGCAGGCGACCCGCGCCTACGCGGCGTACTTCAACTCGACCAACGACATCTGCGGCCGCAAGCTCGAGGTCGAGCTGCTCGACAGCCGTGCCGACGCCGGTGCCGACCAGCAGGCCTACACCAAGGCGTGCGACGACGCGTTCGCCGCGGTCGGCTCGATGGGCGCCTTCGACTCCGGCGGCGCGCAGGCCGCCGAGTCCTGCGGCCTGCCGGACATCCGGTCGACCACCACGACGCCCGAGCGCCGCGACTGCTCGACCTGCTTCGCCGCGCAGGCCGTCGACCCCGGGCTGGTGAACGGCTCGATGCCGCGCTACTTCCTCCAGCACTTCAAGGACGCCACCCAGCACGCCGCCGTGCTCTACATCAACGCCGGCGCCGCGGCCGTCAACGCACAGATGTTCCGCAACGCCTACGACCGGGCCGGCTGGAACGTCGACTACTTCCAGGGCATCGACGTCTCGGAGTTCAACTACGCGCCCTACGTCCAGCAGATGAAGGACAAGGGCATCCGGCTGGTGACCTACACCGGTCCCTACCAGGACACCGTCAAGCTGCTCGACGCCATGCAGCAGCAGGGTTTCGAGCCCGACGCGTACGTCCAGGACGCCACGATCTACGACCAGAACTTCGTCGAGCAGGCCGGCGACAACGGCAACGGCGTCTACGCCTGGTCGACGACCAAGCTCTTCGACGACACCAGCGTCAAGGAGATGCAGCTGTACCGGGCCTGGCTGCAGCAGGTGAAGCCCGGTGCGGTCCCCAACTACTACGGCCTCTACGCCTGGTCGGCCGCGCGGCTCTTCGTCGAGCAGGCGGTGGCGCTCGGTGGCAAGCTCACCCGGGCCTCCCTGGTCGACGCGATGCGCCGGGTCAAGAACTGGACCGGCAACGGCCTCCACGTCCCGCAGCAGGTGGGCTCGAAGACCACCGCGAACTGCGGGTCGGTCCTCCAGCTGAACGACGGCACCTGGAAGCAGGTCTCACCCGCCGGGTTCCAGTGCGGCCCCCTCCTGAACGGGAACTGACGTGAGCACGATCCTCTCCTTCACCATCCTCGGGCTCTTCACGGGCGCGGCCTACGCGATCGCGGCCAGCGGGCTGGTGCTCACCTACACCACCACCCGGGTCTTCAACATCGCCCACGGCGCGTTCGGGATGGTGCTCGCCTTCACCTTCTGGGACTTCAGCCAGCGCCAGGGGATGCCGACGTGGCTCGCCCTGGTCCTCGTCCTCGGCGTCGTCGCGCCGGGCACGGGCTGGCTGATCCAGCGGTTCGTGACCCGCGGGCTCGGCGAGGGACCGGTCAGCGTCTCGCTCGTCGTCACGGTCGGCCTCTTCGTCGGCCTGGTCGGCCTCGCGCAGTACATCTGGCCGCCCGCGCCCCGCACCCTGCCGCCGTTCCTCCCCGACCAGGGCCTGGAGATCGGCGGCACCTACGTCACGGCCCACCAGGTGATCACGATCGTGCTGTCCGCGGTCGTCGCGCTGATGCTCTACCTGCTGCTGAACCGCACCCGGGTCGGCACCGCGATGCGGGCCTCGGTCGACAACCCCGTGCTGCTGCAGCTCTTCGGCGGCAAGCCCGACCGGGTCGCGTCGCTGTCGTGGGCGATCGGCATCTCCCTGGCGGCGCTGGCCGGCATCCTGCTCACGCCGGTGATCGGCCTGTCCTACTTCGACCTGACGCTGCTCGTCATCAACGCCTACGCCGCCGCGATGCTCGGCGGCCTCAAGAGCCTGCCGCTGACCTTCGTCGGCGCGATGGGGCTGGGCGTCCTGCAGTCGTTCGCGGTCGCCTACCTGCCCAGCGAGGGCAACCTCGCCGGCCTGCGCGCGGTCGTCCCCGCGCTCTTCCTCTTCGTCGTGATCGTCGCGATGCCCCAGGCCCAGCTGAGGATCGGGCAGGTCAAGGGCATCGTGTCGGCGCCGCTGCCGTCCTTCCGCCAGTCGATCGGCTGGGGCCTGGCCCTGGTCGTCCTCGTCGCGCTGCTCGGCGTCACCATGTCCGACGCCAACCTGCTGCTGGTCGGCACCGCGGCGACGTACGCGATGGTGATGCTCTCGCTGGTGCTGCTGACCGGGTACGGCGGCCACGTCTCGCTCGCGCAGTTCACCTTCGCGGGGGTCGGTGCCCTGGCGTACGCCAAGCTCGACGAGCCCAACCTCTACGGGCTCTTCCTCGCGGCGGCGGTGTCCGCGGTCGTCGGCGCGCTGGTCGCGCTGCCGGTGCTGCGGCTGACCGGCCTCTACCTGGCGCTCTCGACGCTGGCCTTCGGCGTGCTGATGGACAAGATGGTCTTCCAGGCCGACTTCGCCTTCGGCTACAACGGCACCCTGCACGCCGAGCGCCTGTCCGTGCTCGGCCGCTCCTTCGACTCCACCGGCGGCTACGTGCTGGTGATGACGGTCTTCTTCGTGCTGATGGCGCTCGTGCTGCTGCTGCTGCGCCGCGGCGTGCTCGGCCGGGTGCTGATCGCGATGCGCGACAGCCCGGCCGCGTGCGGCACGCTCGGCCTGGACATGCGGTGGTTCCGGGTCGCGCTCTTCGCGCTGTCCGCGGGGATGGCCGGCCTCGCCGGCGGGCTCTTCGCGGGCCTGCGGGGGACGATCGGCGCCGCCGACTTCCAGCTCTTCAACAGCCTGCCGCTGCTGCTGCTCGCCGTGGTGTGCGGGGTGACGTCGGTGACCGGCGCCGCGCTGGGCGGCGTCGGCCTGATGCTGCTGCCGGTGCTGCAGAGCAGCCGGCCCGAGCTCGCCGGGCTGGTCTTCGTGGTGCTCGGCTTCGGCGCGGTCGCGCTGGGCCGCGACCCGAACGGCCTGGCCAACCAGCTCTTCGCCCTCGGTCGTGCGCTCGAGCGCCGCTTCGGCGACCGGGTGCGCGCCGTCGTACCGGTACTGCCGCTGCCTGGCCATCGCGCCGACGCGGGCGAGGACAACGCCGTACCGCTCCGTCGGTTGGCAGGGGACGACCTGGAGGTCGTCTTGGAGGAGCAGGAGGTGGGGGCGCATGTCGCTGCTCGAGGTTGACGACGTCGTCGTCCAGTTCGGCGGGGTGACCGCGGTCGACCACGCCGGGTTCGCCGCCGAGGCCGGGCGGATCACCGGCCTGATCGGGCCGAACGGTGCCGGCAAGACCACGTGCTTCAACGTGATCAGCGGACTGCAGAAGCCCAGTCACGGCACGGTCCGCTTCGACGGCCGCAACGTGACCCGCCTGCCGGTCAACCGGCGCTCGCGCCGCGGCATGGGTCGCACCTTCCAGCGGCTGGAGGCGTTCGGCTCGCTCACGGTGCGCGACAACGTGCGCGTCGCACGCGACATCCACCGCGGGCTGCGCGGCCTGGTCCGCCCGGCCGGCGCGGACGTCGACGGCCTGCTGGAGCGGGTCGGCATCGCGTCGTACGCCGACGAGCGGGCCGACTCGATCCCGACCGGCACCGCCCGCCTGCTCGAGCTGGCTCGCTGCCTTGCCTGCGACCCGGCGCTGCTGCTGCTCGACGAGCCGTCCTCCGGGCTGGACGAGTCCGAGACGGGAGCGTTCGGGCAGCTCCTGGCCGAGCTGGCCGGCGAGGGCCGCGGGATCCTCATGGTCGAGCACGACATGGACCTGGTGATGAGCGTCTGCGACGACATCCACGTGCTCGACTTCGGCGCGGTGATCGCGTCCGGCCCGCCCGCGTTGATCCGGTCGGACGCCACGGTGCAGCAGGCCTACCTGGGCTACTCCGACGGCGACGACGGTGACGACGCCGGCGACGACGGCGACGACGACGTGACCCGGACCGACCTCCCCGCGGTCGAGACGACCATGACGATCCCGGCGGTCCCGGCGGTGCACTCATGAGCGGCGTCCCGATCCTCGAGGTGGTCGACCTGCACGCGGCGTACGGCCGGATCGAGGTGCTGCGCGGCGTCGACCTCAGCGTCCCGAAGGGCGCGGTGATGGCGCTGCTCGGCCCCAACGGCGCCGGCAAGAGCACGCTGGTCAAGGTCGTCAGCGGGCAGAAGCAGCCGACGTCGGGCGACATCCACCTCGGCGGCGTGCACGTGCAGGGCGCACCGCCCGAGGACCTCGCGCGGCTGGGGCTGTGCACGGTGCCCGAGGGCCGGTCGGTCTTCCCCAACCTCACCGTCGAGGAGAACCTCACGCTGATGTCGTACGCCGGGGTCGCGACCGACGCCGTCCTCGACACGGCGTACTCCTACTTCCCGCGGCTGCACCAGCGCCGCCACCAGCTCGCCGGCACCATGTCCGGCGGCGAGCAGCAGATGCTGGCGATGTCCCGCGCCCTGGCCTCGGACCCCGCGCTGCTGCTGCTCGACGAGCTGTCGATGGGCCTGGCGCCGCTGATCGTCGACGAGCTCTACGACACCGTCGCGCAGATCGCGGCGAGCGGCGTCTCGATCCTGTGCATCGAGCAGTTCGCGCGTACGGCGCTGCGGGTGTCCGACTACGCCGCAGTGATGACCGGCGGCCGGGTCGTGGCCACCGGCGAGCCCGGCGAGATCCTCGCCACGATGTCCGACGTCATCCTCGGAGGCGCAGCATGACCTGGTCCGTCAAGCCCCTGCTCGTCTCGATCTCGGCCGCGGCGCTCGCCGGTGCGGCGATGCCGATTCTGCTCGGCACCACGCCGGCGAGCGCCGACGCGGCCAGGGACCCCGGCTTCAGCGGCTACAGCTCGCTGGCGACCGCGGCGCCGGTGAAGATCGAGATCTACGAGCCGACGATCCCGATCCCGGCGAACCCCCAGCTCGAGGTCGAGCTCGGCTACACCAAGGTCGAGGCCGACTCCGGCAGCTCGCTGGGCCGCGCGAGCTGGCTGTGGCCGGGCGACCCGGTGGGTGAGGGCGCCAAGACCTTCGGAGAGCAGCTCGGGCTGCCCCCGCAGCTGTTCGAGAACGGCTACCCCGTCCAGGTGAACTCCGGCCAGCCCTCGGGCGCGGACCAGCAGGCCGACGAGCCGTTCCCGGGTGCGGTGATGCGCACCAGCGCCGGCGAGGACCGGACGATCGCGCAGGCGGGCTTCTCGCCCGACGGCCAGGTCCAGGACGGCGCCCAGCAGGGCAACGGCGGCGGGGGCGACGGGGGCGACGGCCAGGGTGGGGGCGGCGGCGGTGGCGGCGTACCGGGTCTGCCCGGCCTGCCGGGCGTGCCGGGTCTGCCCGGCTCTGCCGGCGCGTCCGGAGGATCGTCCGGCGGATCGTCCGGCTCTGACCTGCTCGCGCAGTTCGGCCAGGCCATCACCGGCCAGGGTGGCACCGGCGCTGCGGCGGACGGCCCGGCGCCGGGCGGCACGCCCGGCCTGCCGCCCGAGCTCGCCGCGCTCGTCGACGTCGAGGGCTACACCTCCTCGAGCCAGAACGTCGCCGGCGACGACCGGGTCACCACGATCTCCCGCGCGGCGCTGGGCGACGTCCAGCTGCTCGACGGCCTGGTCACCCTCGAGGGCGTCACGTCGACCAGCACCAGCACGACGGACGGCGCCACCGGCAAGGCCACCGGTCGCTCGGTGCTGGGCGGGATGACGGTCGCCGGGCAGGAGTTCTCCTTCGGCTCCTCGGGCTACCACGCCGGACCGCAGCAGGGTGACGCGCCCGCCGTACCGGACCAGGCGGCGGCCGCCCTGAAGCAGCTCGGCCTCACCGTCACGCTGCCGAAGCCCGCCGCGCACCACGAGGAGGGCAAGGCCGACAGCACGGTCTCGGCGCTGCAGGTCGAGATCGACACCCGCACGCTGCGCAAGCAGCTCGACGCGCTGCCGATCGACCAGCTGGTCGACGCGCTGCCGAACGACCCCCAGGAGCTCAAGAGCGCGGTGCAGGCGGCCGCCGGGCTGTCGCCGCGGATCGTCATCACGCTCGGCACGGCGACCACCGAGGTGGAGACCGTGCAGGGCATCGACATCCCGACCGACGTCCCCGACAACGACCCCGGGTCGACGTCCGGCGGCGGCGGTGGCGGCGGGACCGGTGGCGCGGGTGGCGCCGGGGCCGGCTCGGCCGGCGTACCGTCCTCCGGTTCGCCGGCGGCGACCGCCGGCGGCGACGCACCCGCTGCGGACGGCGCCCTGCCCGCGAGCCGGTTGACCGGCGCGGGCCTGCCGCCCCTCTACTCGATCCCCGGGGCGATCCTCGCCGGCGGGATCCTCCTCGCCGCCGTCGGCGGCACCTGGCTCCGCAAGATCGGCGCGATCGCGCTCGGCGGCGCCGGGTCGTGCCCGCACGGCCTCGACAGCGGCCTGCCCGACCTGCGAAAGGCATCGTCATGACGACCATCGACCAGCCACTGGGACACCCGATGGGCCAACCGATCAGCCAGCCGGTGGGTGCCGCCCCGGCCGACCGCCTCTCCGTCGGCCTGCCGCGCGCGGGCAGCCGCGGCGGCTCGGGGGCCGCGCCGCTGAAGGACAACCACTACCAGGTGCTGCAGCTGGTGCTGTTCTGGGCGGGCGCGATCCTGCTGCCGCTCGGCCTCGTGGTGATCGTGCTGGGCTGGTACGGCGCGGCCAACACGCCCTACCAGTACGACCAGCTGTCGTACCTCGTCTCCGGGGGCCTGCTCGGTCTCGGCCTGACCTTCACCGGCGGGTTCCTCTACTTCGGCGCCTGGCTGGCCCGGCTCGCCGCCGACGCGAAGGACTCCCAGCGCCGGCTGGCCGACACCTTGCTGGTGCTCGCCGACGTCACCTCGCGCGCGGCCACCACCCGCGACGACGGCGTGGACGTCTCGGGCCTGCCGGTCACGGCCGGCGACGGCACCACCATCCACCGCCGCGACTGCTCGCTGATCGCCCACCGCTCCGACCTGCGCCCCGTCGGCGAGGACAACGGCCACCTCACCCCCTGCCGGGTCTGCCGGCCCTAGCAACCCGCGGGGTGGATGCCGAGTCGGCGCGTCTTGCTCGCGTGGGGATGCCGAGTCGGCGCGTCTTGCTCGCGTGGGGATGCCGAGTCGGCGCGTCTTGCTCGCGTGGGGACGTCGAGTCGGCGCATCTTGCCGCTGACCCGTACAAGACGCGCCGACTCGAGCCGCTTCGGCGTACAAGACGCGCCGACTCGAGCCGCTTCGGCGTACAAGACGCGCCGAGTCGGCGATCACTCGTCGGCGGCGACCTGCTCCTCGGGCTTGGCCAGCAGGACGGTGTCGATGTAGTCGCGCGCGGTCTCGAAGATGTCGACCTCGTGGCCGGCCCGCTCGGAGAGGTACCACCGGTGCACGAGCACCTCGTGGAAGATCTCGGCGGGCTCGAGCCGGCCGCGGGCCTCGGTCGGGATCATCGCCGTGACGGGTTCGTAGACCTCGGTCAGCCACCGGTTCGCGACCAGCGACCGGTCCTCGCGGCCCAGCCCCAGGCTCGCGGTGTACGACGCGATGTCGTTGAGCAGCCGCCGTGCCTGCGCGTCCTCGACGGTGAGACCGGTCAGCCCCTGCAGCTCGCGCCGGTGGTGCCCCTCCTCCACGACCTTGGGCTGGATCCGGATGCGGTCGCCGTCCCAGTCGGTGACGATGTCGAGCTCGTCGACGTCGAAGCCGAGGTCGTTGAGGCGCTCGACCCGCTGCTCGATCCGCCACAGCTCGCCGGTGGCGAACTCCTCCGCCGCGGTCAGCTCGTCCCAGAGCGCGTGGTAGCGCTCGACGAGCATGTCGACGATGTCGTGCGCCTCGACGTCGTGGGCGAGCGAGTCGCTGGCCTGCAGGTCGAGCAGCTCGGCGAAGACGTTCTCGGTCGCGACGGTCACGTCGTACTCGCGCAGGGCGTCGGAGAGGGTCGGCTTGAGCTCCCCGGTCTCGGCGTCGACGAGGTACGCCGCGAAGCCGCCGGCGCTGCGGCGGAACAGCACGTTGGAGAGCGACACGTCGCCCCAGTAGAAGTCCGCGAGGTGCAGCCGCACCAGCAGCACCACCATCGCGTCGACCAGCGAGGGCAGGGCGTCTGCGCTCAGGCCGTGCGAGAACAGGCTGCGGTAGGGCAGCGAGAACTGCAGGTGCTGGGTGAGCAGCGCCGCGGGCAGCTCCTGGCCGTCGGCGTCGATCCGCCCCGTCACCACGCCCTGCGGCACCACCGCCGGCAGCCCCATCCGGTGCAGGTCGCGCAGCATCCGGTACTCGCGGAACGCGATCTCCTCCACGGTCTCCTTGACCGCGTAGGTGGTCTCGCCGAGCCGCACGATCCGCACCACGTGGCGTGAGATGCCGCGGGGGAGCGGTACGACGTGCTCGGTCCACTCCTCCAGCGGCGTCGTCCACGGCAGCTGGAGGAGCGCCGGGTCGGGCCGGTTGGCCACGATGCGGAGCGGCATGGGGTCGAGGCTATCCTCGCTGTCGGCCACGACCGCGACGGAAGAAGGCACATGAGCGACCCGCTCGGACCGTTGGACCGTCGTCGGGCGGGGGTCCTGCTGCACGTGACGTCGCTGCCGCCCTCGGGCGAGCCCGGCGACCAGGGCGAGCCCGGCGACCAGGGCGACCACGGTGACCTCGGCGAGCAGGCGCACCGCTTCGTCGACTTCCTCGCCGCGGCCGGCTGCTCGGTCTGGCAGGTGCTGCCCCTGGTGCCGGCGGACGAGGAGTCCGGCTCGCCGTACCAGGCGCTCTCGGCGATGGCGGGCCACCCCGGCCTCATCCACCGGGACCCGCAGACCTGCCGGTGGCTCGACGACCCGTCGACGCTGGACGCAGCCCAGCAGGCGGAGCTCGCGTCCTGGTGCGCGGAGCACGCGGCCTGGCTGGAGCCGTACGTCGAGTTCACCGCGCTGCGCGGGCTGCACGGCGGGGAGCCGTGGACGAGCTGGCCCGCACCGCTCCGCGACCGGGACCCGCAGGCCGTCCGGGAGGCGCTCGTCCCGCTGGCCGCGGAGGTGCAGCGGCTGCGCGTGGAGCAGTGGGTCTTCGCGGTGCAGTGGGCCCGGTTGCGTGCCCATGCCTCGTCCCGAGGCGTGCTGGTCTTCGGGGACCTGCCGATCTTCGTGTCGTTCGACAGCGCCGACGTGTGGGCCTCCCGCGAGCTGTTCGAGCTGGGTGCCGACGGGCGACCGACCACGGTGACCGGATGTCCGCCCGACTACTTCGCGGCCGACGGGCAGCGCTGGAACAACCCGCACTACGACTGGGCTGCGATGGCCGCCGACGGCTTCGCGTGGTGGCGCCGCCGGATCTCCCGCCAGCGCGAGCTGTTCGACCTGGTCCGCATCGACCACTTCCGCGGCTTCGAGGCGGCCTGGCACGTCCCGGTCGACGCACCCACCGCCCGCGACGGCTGGTGGGCGCCCGGGCCGGGGCCCGACATCCTCAGCGCCCTCGTCGCCGCGGCCGGGCCCGGGACCCTGGTGGCGGAGGACCTCGGGGTCATCACTCCGGAGGTGGACGAGCTGCGCACCCGGTTCGACCTGCCGGGGATGAAGGTCCTGCAGTTCGCGTTCGACGGCAGCCCGGACAACCCCTATCTGCCGCAGTTCCACGGCGAGCGGAGCGTCGTCTACACCGGCACCCACGACAACGACACCACGATGGGATGGTGGCACTCGCTGGACGAGCCCACCCGGGACGCCGTACGTCGGCTGCTCCTCGATCCCGACGAGGCGATGCCCTGGGCCCTGATCCGCCTGGCCCTGGCGTCGACCGCCCGGCTGGCCGTCGTCCCCGCCCAGGACCTGCTCGGTCTCGGCAGCGAGAGCCGGATGAACACCCCCGGCACCGACGAGGGCAACTGGGGCTGGCGGGCCCCGGCCGGCGCCTTCGACGCCCCGCTCGCCGCCCGGGTCCGGGCGCTCGTGGCGGAGGCGGACCGGCTCGTCTGACCCGGCTTCCGGCCGACGGCTCAGCTGACGATGGGGCGGGGATCGCTGCGGGCCTCGAGGAGGACGGGCCCGGAACCGAGCTCGGCCATCTCGTCGTCGGGGTTGCTCAGCGCACAGGTCCGCAGGCTCAGGCACCCGCAGCCGATGCAGCCGTCCAGCCGGTCGCGCAGCTCCTCGATCCGCCGGATCTGCTCGTCCAGCCGGGGTCGCCAGGCGCGGCTCAGCCGTTGCCAGTCGGCCTTGGTCGGGGTACGGCCGTCGGGGAGCGTGGCGAGCGCGGCGCCGATCTCCTCGAGGCTGAGGCCGACCCGCTGCGCGGTCCGGATGAACGCGATCCGCCGCAGGCTGGACTGCTCGTAGCGACGCTGGTTGCCCGCGGTCCGCACCGAGGACACCAGGCCCTTGGCCTCGTAGAAGCGGATCGCCGACGGCGCGACCCCGGCGCGCTCGGCGAGGTGGCCGATGGTCAGCAGGCTCATGTCCCCAGCCTCGCCTGGACTTCAACCTCTGTTCAAGTTCGCGGTGGCCCCCTCCGGCGGGATAGTCCCTGACGTTTTCGTGGTCAGCACGGGCCCGGAGGGACCGAAACGTCAGGGACTATCCCGAATAGAACCTGTTCTAGTAGCGTCCGCGACGTGCAGCTGACCGACGGGGACCGGATCCGGGGACTGCTCGCGACCTATTGCCGGCTCATCGACGCCGGGGACTTCGCCGGGGTCGGGGCACTGATGGCGCACGCGGTGCTGCGCACCGAGGACGGCACCACGCTGGCGACCGGGGCCGCGGAGGTCGAGCGGCTCTACGCCGGCCTGGTGAAGCTGCAGGACGACGGCACCCCGGGGACGCAGCACGTCGTCGCCAACACCGCGTTCGACGAGCCGGCCGCGGACGGCTCGGTGACCGCGACGTCGACGTACCTGGTCTTCCAGGCGACCGCCGAGGTCCCGCTCCAGCCCATCATCACCGGCACGTACGTCGACACCTTCGTCGCCGGGGACTACGCAGGCTCCGGCGGCGGCTGGCGCTTCGTCGAGCGCCGCTTCGGCATCGGGCGGTCCGGCCACCTCGACCACCACCTGACCATCACCCTCTGAACCGTCACCCTCTGAACCACCACCTGAGAGGCAGTCCATGAACGAGCCAGGCAACCGCGTCGTCGTCGTCACCGGAGCCGCGTCCGGCATCGGCCACGCCACCGCGGAGCTGTTCCGCGATCTCGGCGACACCGTGTTCGGTCTCGACATCAACCCGACCGTCCCCGACGGCGTCACCTACGTGCCCTGCAACATCGGCGACACGGCCGCCGTCGAGTCCGCGATCGAGGTGTGCGCGGTGCACGGGCGCATCGACATGCTGGCCAACGTCGCCGGCATCGTCCAGTTCGGACGCATCGAGACCGTGACCGAGGAGGAGTGGGACCGCGTGCACGCGGTCGACCTCAAGGGACCGTTCTTCCTCATCCAGGCAGCGCTCCCGCACATCCGCGCCTGCAGCGGCACGATCGTCAACGTCTCGTCCGTCGCCGGCAACGTCGCCCAGCCCTACGCCACGGCCTACGCCGCTGCGAAGGGCGGCCTGACCCAGCTGACCAAGGCGCTCGCGCTCGAGCTCTCCCCCGAGGGCATCCGGGTCAACGCGATCTGCCCCGGCACGGTGGACACCCCGATCGTCGAGCAGGTCTTCCACAAGCTCACCGACGACCTCGACAGCCGGGTCGCGGACCGGCTGATGATGATGCTGCCCGGCGGCGCCATCAAGCCCGCCGAGATCGGCGAGACCATCGTCTGGCTGGCGTCGCCGGCCGCACGGATGGTGACCGGCGCGGTCATCGCCCACGACGGGGGGATGAGCTGACCAGCTCACCGAACGCGACCAGCCGGTCGTCGGTGTGGAACAGCTCGGAGCAGGTGGTCAGCGTCAGCAGCCGCCCGCCCGGGTCCTGGGGCGGCTCGACGCCCCCCTCCTCCGGGTTCGTCGGCAGCGGGTCGAGCACCCAGTCGGCCGTGAACGGCACGGTCAGCGCGTCGCCCGCGGTCACGAGCTCGTAGGTGTACGTCGTCCGCTCGGTCTCGACGACGACGCGATCCCCGACCTCGAGGTCGGGCATGTCGCGCAGCGGCTGGCCGTGGGTCACCCGGTGCGCCGCGAGCGCGTAGTTGCCGACCGCGCCCGCGTCCGCGGTGCCGTCGACGTGCCCGAACCCGGCGGCGAGCACGTCGTCCGACGTCCCCTCCAGGACCGGTACGGCGTAGTCGGCGCCGAACCGCGGGATCCGGACGATCGCGGTGGCGGTGCCCGCCTCGACCCGGACGGTCGCCTGCCCGTCGGCCCACCCGTCCTCGAGGTCGCCGACGATCGCCGCGTGCCGCCGCGCGGAGACCCAGTTGGTGCCGACGTACTCCCACCCGACGTACGCGAGGGCCGCGCCGCCCGCGAGGACCAGCAGCACGCCGCAGACGAGCAGCCAGCGCGCTCGCCGGGTCCGTGCCATGCGGCCATTGTCGGGGACGGGCCGGCGGCCCGTAGCATGTGGCCGCTGCCGGCGACGGCGGCGTCGCCGCGTTAGCTCAGCTGGTAGAGCATCCGTCTTGTAAACGGAAGGCCGTCGGTTCGATCCCGTCACGCGGCTCGTGTCCCACCGACTGCTCTTCCTCGCCGGCCTGGCGCGCTCGGGGACGACGGCGCTGCTGCACGTGATGAACGCGCACCCCGAGGTCGTGATCGGGATGGAGCGCTACAAGCGCGTGGTCAGCGGCGGCATCGACCGGCTCGGGCCGGAGCTGTTCGAGAAGGAGCGGTTCTTCGACTTCACCGACGGCGAGACCAACCAGGACCCCGAGGAGGCCGCGCGCTGGGGCGTCGACTACGCCACTCTCGAGGCCAAGTGGGACTCCGCGACCTACGTCGGCGACAAGATGACCACCGTGCGCTTCGACCGCGTGCACGAGCGGTTGCCTGAAGCCCGCTTCGTCTTCATCGTCCGCGACATCGACCAGGTCGCGTCGTCGTGGGACCGCCGTGCGCAGGACGCCGGCGACACGCACTGGCCGGAGCGGTCGGACGCCCGCGCGTCGGTGGAGCGCTGGAACCAGTCCCTCAAGCGGATCCGCCGGGCGGTGCGTCAGCACCCCGACCTCGCCACGGTCGTCGAGTACGCCCGCTTCTTCGGCGATCCCGACGCCGGCAGCCTCCGGGCGGTGCTCGACGCCCTCGGCCTCGCGTGGGAGCCGCAGGTCGCGGCGGAGTTCGACCGCGTCCACCGCGAGTACGTCGGCAACGTGGCCGGCCGGGACCGCGCGCTGTCGCCGGAGCTGCGTGCCTTCGTCGACGAGCTCGCCGACCGGCGGCTCTGGGACGCGGTCACCGGGCTCGCGGTCTGAGTCCGGGCGCGCGGGGGGTTTTGTCGGCCGCCCGACGAAACTCGCCACCCCGGGCGCTCAGCGCTCCAGCAAGCGCTGCAGCCGGTCGATCTCGGCACTCTCGGAGTCGACGACCGAGCCGGCCAGCTCGAGTGTCGGCGGGTAGCGGCCGTGGTCCAGCTCGGTGCGCGCCATCTCGACCGCCCGCTCGTCGTGCGCGATCATCGCCCGCAGCCAGGCCCGTTCGAAGCCCGGCCCGTCGCGCGCGGGGAGCCCGGCCGCGACCTCTCCGGTGAGCAGGAGGGGCATCGGCTCGCCCCAGCCGGCGAGCCACCCGCGCAGCTGGTCGATCTGCGCCTGCTGGTCCGCCCGGAGCCGGCCGGCCAGCCGGCCGACCGCCGCCGAGAGGCGGTGCTCCCCGGCCGTTGCGGCCATCTGCTGGGTCGCCTCGTGGTGACGCACCATCCCCGTGGCGAAGGCGACGTCGGCCGCGACGTGCGGCTGGGTGTCGGACGATCCCCCGCCGCCTGACCAGGCGCGGGCGCCGAGCGCGACCGCCAGGACGATCAGGGCGATGACAGGGACGACGGCGCGACGCAGGCGAGCCACGTCGGCCACGCTAGGAGCGCCGGGTGCCGGGCGCCGGAGCCCAAGGTCCCGTCCTCGCCGGGCCGCGGGTCACGCCGCGCCCGGGCTCCCGGCCGGGACCCGGCACGGGGCGCGGCACGGGGCGCGGCCGGGGCGCACGGGTCACCTCAGCCGGCGGACCTCGAACGTCGGCGGCGGCTCGGCGATCGCGTCCTGGGCCGCCACCAGGGCGATCTCGCGGGTGCCGGCCGCGATCGTCGCCTCCAGGATCGCGAAGACCGAGGCGGTCGTGCGGGCGAGCGCGGTCGCGGCGGAGCCGGTGGTGCGCAGGTGGGCGAGGTAGAGCGCCGCGGTGACGTCGCCACAGCCGTTGGGCGTGATGGGCAGCAGCGGGGTCTCGACGGCCCAGGCGCCCTCCTCCGACACGGCGAGCACGTCGAGCCGGCCCTCGGGCACCTCGCCGTGGACCACGCTCGTCACGAGCACGTCCCGTGGGCCGCGCTCGCGCACGGAGTCCGCGGCGTCGAGGATCTCGGCCAGCGTGGACGTCGTCCGGCCGGCGAGGAAGTCGAGCTCGAAGTGGTTGGGCGTGACGATGTCGGCCTGCGGCACGACGGTGTCGCGCATGAACTCCGGGATGCCCGGGCGCACGAACATGCCACGGCCGACGTCGCCCATGACCGGGTCGCAGCAGTAGACGGCGGCGGGGTTGAGCTCCTTGACCCGCGCGACCGTGTCGAGGACGACCCCGCCGACGGCCGGGTCGCCCTGGTAGCCCGACAGCACCGCGTCGGCCTCGCCGAGGACCCCGCGGTCCTCGATCCCGGCGATGACGTCGCGCACGTCCGCCGGGTCGAGCAGCGGCCCGCGCCAGGCGCCGTACCCGGTGTGGTTGGAGAAGTGGACGGTGAGGACCGGCCAGACCTCGTGCCCGAGCCGCTGCAGCGGGAAGACGGCCGCGGAGTTGCCGACGTGGCCGTAGGCGACCGACGACTGGATCGACAGGATCTTCACCTGCGGATCCTCCCCCACGAGGTCTGTACGACGAAACTAGAACACGTTACAGTCGGACGTCACATTCTCTCGGTATGTCAGGCAGGGGTGTCGTGGGCAGGAAGCCGTACGCGAGCGAGGCCGACTACGTGGTGGTCGGCTCGGGCAGCTCGGGAGCCGCGATCGCGGGCCGGCTGGCGCAGTCGGGGGCGAGCGTCATCGTGCTCGAGGCCGGGAAGTCCGACGAGCAGTTCCTGGTGAAGAAGCCCGGCATGATCGGCCCGATGCACGCCGAGCCCAAGCTCAAGGCACGCGTCGACTGGGGCCTCTACTCGACCCCCCAGAAGCACCTGCTGGACCGGAGGATGCCCGTCCCGCGCGGCAAGGTCGTCGGCGGCTCGAGCTCGATCAACGGCATGGTCTACGTCCGCGGCAACCGCGCGAACTACGACGCCTGGGCCGCCGAGGGCTGCACGGGCTGGTCGGCCGACGAGGTGAACACGGCCTACCGGCGGATGGAGGACTTCGAGGACGGAGCGAACGACTACCGCGGTGCCGGCGGGCCGATCAAGGTCACCCGCAACGGGTTCCCGCAGGAGGGGTCGCTGCAGTTCCTCGACGCCACCTCGCAGGCGCTCGGCGTGCCGGTCGTCGACGACTACAACGCGGCCTCGCAGGAGGGCGTGAGCCGGATGCAGCAGAACACCGCGCACGGCCTGCGCTACTCGGCGTCGCGCGGCTACCTCCACCACCTCGACGTGCCGACGCTCGAGCTGCAGACCGAGGTGCTCGCCCGCAGGGTCGTGGTCGAGGGCGGTCGGGCGACCGGGGTGGAGGTCACCGACGTCGGCAGGGGAGGCGGGACGCGCACGGTCCGGGCCGGCAAGGAGGTCATCCTCTCCGCCGGCTTCGTCGGCTCGGCCCAGCTGCTGATGTTGTCGGGGATCGGTCATGCCCAGCACCTGCGCGACCACGGCATCGACGTCCTCGCCGACCTGCCCGTCGGTGACAACCTCCACGACCACCTCTTCCACGCGCTGACCTTCCACGTCACGTCGACGAAGATGCGCGGGACCCCGGCGTACTTCGCCCGGGGCGTGCTGATGGAGGCGCTGCGCCCGGGCCGGACCTTCCTCGCCAACTCCGTCTTCGAGTCGGTCGCCTTCGTGCGGACCTCGCAGGCCACCGACGTCCCCGACCTGCAGCTGCACCTGCTGCCGTGGGCCTACGTCTCGCCCAACCAGGACGAGCCGATCCGCCACGACGTCGACAAGCGCACCGCCCTCACGGTCCTCGCGACCCTGATCTACCCCCGCAGCCGCGGGACGCTGCGGCTCGCGTCGGCCGACCCGACGGCAGCGCCGCTGATCGACTTCTCCTACCTCGCCGACCCGGCCGACCTCGAGGTGCTGGCGGAGGGCTCGGAGATGACCCGCGACATCCTCGCGAGCCCGGCGTTCGGGGGCGCGGTCAAGGAGGAGATCCACCCCGGTACGGCGGTGCGCGGGCAGGAGCTGCGGGACGCGATCCTCAACCGAGCGACGTCGGTCTACCACGGCGTCGGCACCTGCCGGATGGGCGTCGACGAGCTCGCGGTCGTCACGCCGGACCTCAAGGTCCGTGGCGTCGAGGGCCTGCGGGTCTGCGACGCCTCGGTCATGCCGTCGATCACCGGCGGCAACACCAACGCGCCCGCCATCATGATCGGTGAGCGCGGCGCCGACTTCGTGCTCGGCCACCACACCTGACCAAGGGATACTGACCCATGGCTCTCCAGCGACCCGCGACCCTGACCGACTCCTTCCTGTCGGGCCTGGTCGCCCGCGTGCCCGGCAGCGACGGTGCGACCTGGAAGCTCACCGAGGTCTACACCGGGGAGCTGCTCGTCGAGCTGCCCCAGTCGACGCCGGCCGACATCGAGCAGGCGTTCGCGACCGCCCGGGAGGCCCAGGCGGCGTGGGCCGCGCGGCCGCTCAAGGAGCGGCTCGCCGTCTTCAAGCGCGCGCACGCGCTCTTCCTCGACAACGCCCACCTCACGACCGACCTGATCCAGGCCGAGAGCGGCAAGAACCGGCGGATGGCGATCGAGGAGACCTGCGACCCGGTGATGGTGATGAGCCACTACCTCAAGCGGGCGCCGCACCTGCTGAAGCCCGTCAAGCGTGGCGGGCCGGTGCCGCTGGTGTCGTCCTCGACCGAGATCCGCCAGCCCAAGGGCGTCGTCGGCATCATCGCGCCGTGGAACTTCCCGTTCGCCACCGGGATCTCCGACTCGATCTCCGCGCTGATGGCCGGCAACGCGATCGTGCTGAAGCCGGACAACAAGACCGCGCTGTCACCGCTCTACGGCGTGCAGATGCTCGAGGAGGCGGGCCTGCCGAAGGGCCTGTTCCAGGTCGTCTGCGGCGAGGGACCCGACGTCGGCCCGACGCTGATCGACAACGCCAACTACGTGATGTTCACCGGCTCGACCGCGACCGGCCGGGTGATCGGCGAGCGGGCCGGCCGCAACCTGATCGGCTGCTGCCTCGAGCTCGGCGGCAAGAACCCGATGATCGTGCTCGAGGACGCGGACCTCGACGAGGTCGTGCAGGGCGCGATCTTCGGCGCGTTCGGCAACACCGGGCAGATCTGCATGCACATCGAGCGGATGTACCTGCCGGAGTCGCGGTACGACGAGTTCCGCGACCGGTTCGTGGCCGCGACCGAGGCGCTGACGATCGGCGCGTCGTACGACTTCGGCCCGGACATGGGGTCCCTCGTCTCGCCGGACCACCTGGAGCGGGTGAAGTCGCACGTCGAGGACGCCGTGGCCAAGGGCGCCACCGTGCTGACCGGGGGCAGGGCCCGGCCCGACCTCGGGCCGGCGTTCTTCGAGCCGACCATCCTCGAGGGCGTCACGACCGACATGCTGGCCGGGGTCACCGAGACCTTCGGCCCGGTCGTCGCGCTGCACCGCTACCGGACCGTCGACGAGGCGGTCGCGCTCGCCAACGACACCGACTACGGGCTCAACGCCTCGGTGTGGGGCGGTGACCTCGCCACGGCCTGCCAGGTGGGTCGGCGCATCGAGTCCGGCAACGTCAACGTCAACGACATCCTCGCGACCGCGTTCGCCTCCAAGGGCACGCCGTCGGGCGGGGTGAAGCAGTCCGGCGTCGGTGCCCGGCACGGCGACCAGGGGCTGCTGAAGTACACCGACGTGCAGAACCTCGCGGTGCTCAAGAAGCAGGTGATGGGGGCGCGGCCCGGCCAGGACTACGACAAGTACGTCAAGGGCATGCTCGGCGGCCTGAGGATGATGCGGCGCACCGGGATCCGCTGACCGGCCGGCCCCGTCGTCGTACCGTCGGGGCATGTCGCTGCCCCGGCCCTACCCACCCGACACCTATCACGGCGAGGGCGGTGAGGTCTCGGCGTGGATCCGCCGCGGCGACGCACCCCCGGAGATCACCTACCGCACCGGAGGGACGTGCGAGTACGTCGCCACCGGCGACCAGACCGCCGGCCGCTTCGGGCTCTACCGCTGGACGTTCGGGGAGACCGAGACCGGCCCGGACCCGCACTTCCACCGCTCGATCTCCGAGCAGTTCTACGTGCTCTCCGGCGAGGTGCGCCTGTACGACGGGCGGGAGTGGGTCACCGCCCGCAGCGGCGACTTCCTCTACGTGCCCGAGGGCGGGCTGCACGGGTTCCGCGGGAGCGGGGGTGCGTCGATGCTGCTGATGTTCGCGCCCGGCGGCCCGCGGGAGGACTACTTCGAGACCCTCGCCCGCGGCGAGCAGATGAGCGAGGAGGAGCGGGCGGAGTTCATGCTGCGCCACGACACCTTCTGGGTCTGAACGGTCGAATCGAGACTTCCGTCGGTCGAACCGAGACTTCCGTCGGTCGAGTCGAGAGTTCCGCGACGGAACTCTCGATTGAAGCGACGGAAGTCTCGATTCGACGGTCAGGCAACCTGCAGGGAGCGCTTGGAGAGGCCCATCCAGAAGCCGTCGATGACCTGGAGGCCGGGCTCCTCGGGGTCGGTGGCGGCGCCGAGGGTGACGAACAGCGGCGTGTAGTGCTCGACCGTCGGGTGGGCGTAGGGGAGGCCCGGCGCCTGGGTGCGGTAGCTCGCGAGGGCGTCGACGTCGCCGCGGGCCAGCGCCTCGCCGGCCCAGGCGTCGAAGTCGCTCGACCAGCCCGGGACGGCCGCGTCGATGCGCCACTCGGTGAGGAACGGCAGGCCGTGGGTGAGGAAGCCGGAGCCGACGATGAGCACACCCTCGTCGCGCAGCGGGCGCAGCCGGGAGCCCAGGTCCATCAGGGCGACCGGGTCGTCGGTCGGCAGCGACATCTGCAGCACCGGGATGTCGGCCTCGGGGTACATGATCCGCAGCGGCACCCACGCGCCGTGGTCCAGCCCGCGGCTGGCGTGCTGGTGCACCGGCGCGGTCGTCGGCATCATCGCCGCGACCCGGGCCGCGAGCGCGGAGGCGTCCGGCGACTCGTAGGTCATCCGGTAGTACTTGGCGTCGAAGCCGCCGAAGTCGTAGACGAGCGGCGCCCGGCTGGCGCTCAGCATCACCGGCGCCGACTCCCAGTGCGCGCTCACCACGAGGATCGCCCGGGGGCGCGGCAGGTCCCGCGCCCAGGCCGCGAGCTGGCCCGACCACACCGGGTCGTCGAGCAGCGGCGGGGCGCCGTGGCCGAGGTAGAGCGCGGGCATCCGCGTGCTGGTGTCACTCATGTCAGGTTCAATGGTTGCACATTCAACTTTGTTCCGCAGCCGACTGCCCGACCGAGCCGCGTCCCAGTAGCGACAGTGCGGTCAGCTCCTCCTGCGTGCCGAGCACGACGAGCACGGCCCGGGCCGGCAGCACGACGTCCGCGTCCGGGTTCGCCTCGAGGGCCGACCCGCGCGTGCGTCGTACGGCGAGGGGCAGCACGCCGGTCCGCGCGCGGCACTCGCCCACGGTCGCGCCGTCGAGCGCGGACCCCGCAGCGACCGGGACCTGCTGGATCCGCCAGTCCAGGCTGTCCTCGTGCATGACGACGTCGAGGAACTCGGCCACGTCGGGCTGCAGGGCGAAGGCGGCCAGCCGCCGCCCGCCGATCCGCTGCGGGTTGACGGCCCGGTTGGCCCCCGCGAGCACGAGCTTGGTCTTCGAACCCGTCGTGCGGGCGCGCGCGACGATGACCACGTCGGGTCGCAGCGCCCGGGCCGAGAGGGTGCAGTAGACCGTGTCGGCGTCGGACTCCAGGCACACCACGACGGCGCGGGCGTTCATCAGGCCGGCCGACAGGAGCACCTCGTCGCGGGTGACGTCCCCGACCAGGTGGGGGACGCCGGGTTCGAGGTCGGTGAATCGGCCGGCGTCGTTGTCCACCAGGACGACCTGCTCGCCGGTCGCCCGCAGGAAGTCCGACGCGGAGCGGCCGACCCGGCCGTAGCCGCAGACGATGACGTGGCCGCGCATGGCGACGATGTCCTTGCTCATCCGGCGCTCCTCCAGGTTCAGACGCAGGTGGCCCTCGGTGACGGCCTCGACGACGACGCCGAGGTTGTAGAGGACGGTGCCGACGCCGACGACGATCAGCACCATCGTGAAGACCTGCCCGGCCGGGGAGAGCGGCCGCACCTCTCGGAAGCCGACGGTCGCCACCGTCGTCACCGTCTGGTAGCTCGCCTCGAGTAGGGTGAACCCCAGCAGCAGGTAGCCGACGGTCCCGAAGACCGTGACGGCCGCCAGAGCGAGCATCGCGATGCGGATGCGGTGCAGGGGTCCCACGTACCGACGCTAGGGCCGCGCGGCCCCACCGCGGCATGGACGAAGGTCCCTCAGGTCACCGACGGCAGTCGCCAGTCGACGGGGCCGGCCCCCTGGTGCTCCAGCAGCGCGTTCACGCGGCTGAACGGCCGGGAGCCGAAGAACCCGCGACTGGCCGACAGCGGTGAGGGGTGGGGCGACTCGACGTACGGGACGGGTCGCAGCGCCGGCGCGAGCCCCTGCGCGTCGCGGCCCCACAGGATCGCCACGCACGGTCCGCCGCGACGCACCAGCGCCTCGATCGCGCAGCTGGTGACCTCCTCCCAGCCGCGGCCACGGTGGGACGCGGGCGTGCCCGGCCGCACGGTCAGCGACCTGTTGAGCAGCATCACGCCCTGGTCGGCCCAGGCTGTCAGGTCGCCGTGCTCGGGCGTCTCGATCCCGAGGTCGGAGCGGAGCTCGGCGTAGATGTTGGCGAGACTGCGCGGGATCGGCCGCACGTGCGCGTCGACGGCGAAGGACAGCCCGATCGGGTGGCCCGGGGTCGGGTAGGGGTCCTGGCCGACGACCAGCACCCGCACGTCGGCCAGCGGCCGCTGGAACGCGCGGAACACCTGGTCGCCGTGCGGCAGGTAGCCGCGCCCGGCGGCGATCTCCTCGCGGAGGAACCGGCCCATGTCGGCGATCCGGTCGTCGACCGGCGCGAGCTGCTCGGCCCAGTCGGGCGCCACGAGCCCCTTGTCGACCAGTCCCGCGAGTGCGCCCACTCAGCGCAGGGTAGCGGTGCGGGGGAGGTACGGCGGTCGGCCGGTCTCCCCGACGTACACGTCGAGGATCGCCTGGTGGGCGGCGTCGCCCTGCACCGCGGACTGGTTGGCGACCAGCACCCGCCTGCCCAGGAACGTCGCGCTGCACGGGGTGTCGAAGGGGATCGCCGAGCCGTTGTCGCCGGTGAGCGGCACCTGGGGGAAGCGCGCCACCTCCGCGCCCCGCGCCGTCAGCTCGACGAGCTGGTTGGCCAGGCCGGCGAGCGCGACGTACACGTGCCCCGACCGCCCGATGCCGAAGCCGTCCGGGAGGTCGCCTGGCTGCGAGGTCCAGAGCGTCTGCAGCTCGCCCGGCCGGCCGCCCCTCCCGACCGGCAGCCGGTAGAGGTGGCCGTCGGTCGGCAGCGCGGCGCCGTCGGACGCCGTCTGCTGGGTGATCAGTAAGTCGTGACGGCTCGGACGGTAGCGGATGCCGGTGGTGCCGAACTCCACCCCGCTCAGCGCCGGCGAGGCGAACCACCGCTGGGGCGTGCGCGACCCGTGCGGCACCCGCCAGACCACGCCCTCGGCGAAGTCGGTCACGAACAGCGCGCCGCCGGGCCCCCAGCTGGCGTAGTTGGGCACCGCGCCGTCGGGGAACCGCACGACCCGCCGGAAGGTCCCGGTCCGCACGTCGAGGGTGAGGATCGACGCCGTCGAAGTCTCCAGCAGGACCAGACGCCCTCTCCTCGTCTGGTTCGCCACCTGGACGCCGTGGTCCTCGTCGAGGTGCTGGCCGGGGACCGCCCACGACCGCAGCAGCGTGCCGTCGGCGCTCCACTCGAAGACGCGCGACGGCTCGGTGCTGCCCCTCGACTCGTAGGTCCCGGCGTAGACGCGGCCGTTGGTGTGGACGTGGACGTACGCCGGGTGGCCGGGCGAGGGGACGAGCGAGAACACCCGGGTGTCCCACTTCTCGCGGACGTCGGCGGACGCGGGAGCCGCGACCGGCGCCGCAGCGACCAGCGCCACCGCAGCGAGGACGGCCAGCAGGCGCCTCACCGCCGCTCACCCACCTCGACGGCCGCCCGCTCGCCGGCCCGGACGGCCCCGTCCATGTAGCCGGTCCAGTACGTCGAGGTCTCGGTCCCCGCCCAGTGCACCCGGCCGAACGGCTTCCGGATCGCGGAGCCGAACCGCACCATCGTGCCGGGCGCGTAGTTGGCGACCGGGCCGCCGGTGGTCCAGCGCTCCTTGGTCCAGTCGTGCTCGACGTAGTCGATGGGGTGCAGGGCCCGCTCTCCGAACATGGCGGCGAAGCCCTCGAGCACGGCCCGCCGGCGCTCGGCGCGCGGCAGCACGCCGTACTGCCGCCAGGTGTCGCCGCCCACGAACGCGAGCAGCACGCCGGGCTCGCCCTCCTTCGGGGAGTTGTCGAAGACCGCCCGGGCGGCGCCGGAGTCGTTGATGCCGAAGCCGTTGAGACCGGCCTCGCGCCAGAACGGCGTCCGGTAGACCGCGTCGCACTTCATCAGCTGGCCCATGTCGAGGTGGCGCAGCAGTTGGAGGCGCCTGGCCGGGAGCCTCGGGAACCAGTCGATGCCGAGCACCAGCGGTGGGGGAGCGGCCACGACCACCCGCCGGGCGCGGACCACGCCGCGGGCGCTGTGCACGAGGACCTCGCCGTCGCGCTGCTCGATCCTGCGCACCGGCGCCCGGAGCGTGACGATGTCGCCCAGCTTCCTGGCCAGCCGCAGGGGGATCAGCTGCGAGCCGCCCACGAAACGGCGCTCCTGGGCGCCGTTCGCGGTGTCGGAGTTGCGCGAGAAGGTCCCGACGTTGCTCTCGTTGCCCGAGCAGGCGACGTACCAGAGGACGTAGAGCAGCGAGAGCTCGTTGGGGTCCGCGCCGAAGCCCGGCTGGGTCCAGCACTCGATGAGGTTCTCGACGCCGTCGCCGTTGACGGCGTTGGCGCGGATCCACTCGCCGAGCGTCTGGGCGTCCCACTCGGCGGCGTTCGGGTGGGACCACGGCGCGGCGACGTCGATCTCCGCGGCCATGGAGTCGATGCGCTGCAGCAGGACGGCGGCGTCGGGGAGGATCGTGGGGTCCGGAGGGACCGTGCCGGAGTACTCCTGGCGGCCGGTCAGCGAGGACACGTAGACGCTGTTGCCCTGGTTGTACTCGAGGAACGTGGGAACCCCGAGCTCCTTCGCCAGCCGGGCGATGTGGTCCTGGGTCGGCCCGATGAACGCGCCGCCGGACTCGATGGTCGCGCCGTGGGTGCCCGGCCCCGACAGGTGGTGGTTGAGCACCCGGCCGCCGACCCGGTCGCGCGCCTCGAGCAGGACGACGTCGAGGCCCTTGCGGGCCAGCTCGCGAGCGGCCACCAGGCCGGAGATCCCGCCGCCGACGACCACGGCGTCGGCCCGGCGGGGGAGCGCGCCCTGGCGGGAGGCGGCCGCGACGGCGTCGTGCAGGGCGTCGGTGCCCAGCGAGGCGCCGAGCACGAGGCCGGAGGCGGAGGCGCCGCCCAGCAGCGTGCGGCGGGAGAGGGTCGCGGTCATGGCGGCTCCTGTGGCATTACCTGAACGTGTGTCAGATTCGGTTTCGTACCCTACACTCGGCTCCGTGACCGCTGCTGCGACCTCGACCACACCCCCCGGCACCTCTCCGCCGGCCCGCCGGGTCCCCCGGCAGGAGCGGAGCCGCCGCCGGGTCGAGAGCCTCCTCGACGCCGCGGCCCGGCTGGTCGTCGAGCGCGGCGTCGCGGCCCTGACGACCCGCGACATCGCCGAGGCCGCCGGCGCCCCGGTCGCCTCGCTCTACCAGTACTTCGCCGACAAGGAGGGCGTCCTCCTCGCCCTGGCCCAACGAGACATGGACGAGATGGACACGCAGGTCGCCGAGGACCTCGCCGGCGTCGAGCTGCTGTCGGTCGCGACCCTGGTGCGCACGACGATGGCGGCGTACGTCGCGGTCTACCGCCGCCGGCCCGCCTTCGTCGAGATCTACCTGCGGGGCCGCACCAACGCCGCGGTGCACCGCTTCGGACGCGAGCACAACGTCCGCACGGCGCAGCTGCTCCGCGACCTCGCGGTCGACGCCGGCCTGGCCCGCCCGGACCTGTCGCCCCAGGTGGCCGAGCTGGCGGTCGAGGTCGGCGACCGGGTGTTCCAGCTCGCCTACGAGCACGACGAGGCCGGGGACCAGGCGCTGGTCGAGGAGGGGATCACGATGGTGACGGCCTACCTCGAGCGCTACGCGACGCCCGCCGGGCTGACGGGCGTGGCGCGGTGAGCGTCCGCGAGGAGGTCGCGGCCGCGGCGCGCCGGCTGGCGGCCGAGGGCCTGCTCGTCGGTACGGCGGGCAACGTCTCCGCCCGGGACGGCGACCGGGTCGCGGTGACCGCCACGGGCGTGGTGCTCGGCGAGTGCACCGCCGACGACGTGACGCTGGTGTCGGTGGCGGGCGAGGTGCTCGAGGGCGCCCTCGTCCCCACCTCCGAGCTCGGGCTGCACCTCGGCGTGCACGCCGGCAGCGATGTCGGAGCGGTCGTGCACACGCACGCGCCGTACTCCACCGCCGTGGCGTGCGTGCTCGACGAGCTGCCGGTCCTGCACTACCAGCAGCTGCTGCTCGGCGGGGCGGTCCGGGTCGCGCCGTACGCGACCTTCGGCACCCCCGAGCTGGCGGCCGGGGTGCTGGCCGCGCTCGACGGGCGGCACGCGGCGCTGATGGCCAACCACGGCTCGGTCGCGGTTGGTGCCTCGCTCGAGCAGGCGGTCGAGCGCGCGCTCCTGCTGGAGTGGCTCGCCGCCCTCCACCACCGGGCCAGCGCCCTCGGCCCTCCCCGCGCGCTCACCGAGGAGCAGCAGGCCGACGTGATCGACCAGGCCCTGAGGCTCAGCTACGGCACCACCCAGGAGAATCCGCATGACTGACATGAGGGTCGCCGCCGTCGGCGTCCACGTCCTCGACACCCACGTGATCGGGGTCGAGTCGATCCCCGCCGGCTCCGACGGCCAGCTCGTCGACACGATCCGGATGTCGCCGGCCGGTACGGCGGGTGGGACCGCCGTCGTGCTCAGCCGGCTCGGCGCCGAGGTGGTCTCCGTCGGCGCGGTCGGTACCGATCCCATCGCCGACGTCCTGCTCGCGCTGCTGGCACGCGAGGGCGTCAATGTGTCGGGGCTGGTCCGCAAGGCCGACCAGCAGACCTCCGCGTCGGTCCTCCCCGTGCGCCCCAACGGAGACCGCCCGGCGTGGCACTGCATCGGCGCGAACGGCGCCTTCACCCTCGACGACCTCGCGCCCGGCGCGCTGGAGGGGATCACCCACCTGCACCTGGGCGGACCGGAGTTCCTCGGCGGCGAGGTGGCGGGCGAGCTGCTCGCCCGCGCCCGTGCGCAGGGCGCCGTGACGTCGCTCGACGTGCTCGCGCCCGGCGACCCGGACCTGCTGGCGTGGATCGCGGCCGCCCTCCCGCACACCGACTACCTGCTGCCCAACGACGAGCAGGTGCTGGGGTTCACCGGCGCCAGCACGCTCGCCGACGGGGCGCGTGCGCTGGTCGACGCGGGCGTCGGGTGCGTCGCGGTGACCCAGGGTCGCCGAGGGGCGCTCGTGGTCACGGCCGACGAGGTCGTCGAGGTGCCGGCGTACGCCGTCGACGCGATCGACACGACCGGGTGCGGAGACGCCTTCTCGGCCGGGTTCCTGCGCGGGTTGTCGCTGGGCCGGGACCTGCGCGGCGCCGCCGAGCTCGGGTGCGCGACCGCGGCGCAGGTCGCGCAGGGCCTCGGCACCGACGCGGGGAGCTACGACCTCGAGGCCGTGCTGGCCTTCGCGGACGGCGCGGACGGCGCGGACCGGGAGGCCGCGCCGGCCTGAGCAGGGGGCTGGGATCCGCACTGCCCGCGGCCGGGCTCCGGGTGGGCGGGACTGGCGGCCTCCCGGTGCTCGATTGTCTGTTCCGGGCGAGGGCCGTCAAGGTTTCCCTGCGGCGGCTCCGCCGACCTTGACCGCCGTCACCCGGGACAGGAAGAACGCACCTGTCGGGATGCCGCCGAGGTGCGGCGGCGCGGGGGGCGGTGCCGAAGGGGTGCGGATTGGTCACCAACCGCAGGCGGGAGCGCTCCCAACGTGCGGTTGGTGACCAATCCGTGGCCCGGGTGACGCGGTCTCGGACTCGTGGGACTGCTGTGGCCGGTGGGGCCAGCATGGTCACGGCCCGGCCGCCGAGCCGGATGATGGCCCCATCCCGCCGGGACTCCGTGGGCAATCCCTGGACTTGATGGGTGTTGCAACACCCATCAAGTCCAGGGATCCCCGGCCGGCCGGGGAAACCTGCAACCGCCCCCGGGCCCTGCCCCCACGCCCGCGATCAATCCGGCGGTGTCAGGTCGATCGCCACGTCGCCGGTGGTCTCCTCACCGGGCCGCACGACGAGCGTGCCCTGGACCGGGTAGGCGCCGCCGGGTCGGTACTCCGGGGTGCCCTTCTCCAGCCAGACGAACCGCACGCCGCAGTCGCGGTAGGTGCCGGGCTCGGCCGCGCCGGCGTAGAAGCCCGCGTCGTCGAGGCGGGCCAGGCCGCCGCAGCCGCCGAGGTAGCCGGCCATCTCCGGCGTCCAGGGCCAAGGCTGCCCGGTGTCGGGGTCGACCGGTCGCAGCCGGACGGAGCCGGGAGCAGGAGGCGCGGGCGGCGTGACGTCGGCGGGCGAGCGGCCCACGTGGACGCTCGCCGGCGCGCTCTCGGTGGCACCGAGGGAGTCGCGGGCGGCGGTGACGTCGTAGTCGCCCACCGGGAGCCCCGTGAAGGCCACCTTCCCGGTGTCGCCGACCGTGCGCGCGTGGAGGACCCGCTCGGTCCCGGCAGCGCGGACCCGGACGAAGGTGCCCGGGTCGGCGTACGCGGTGAGGTCACCCGGCCCGCGCTGCGGGGCGAGGCGGAGCCGCGTGGTGTGGCCGGGACGGATGTGCAGCCCGCGGACGTCGACGTCGGTGTCGAAGCCGCCGTCGCCGGTCGACGTGTGCCAGGTCGTGGTGAGCACGTACCGGCCGGGGGGCAGCCCGCCGGTCCGCGCCCGCCCGTGCTCGACGGGCAGCTGGCCGAGGGCGAGCCCGGCGGGAGTGCGCAGCGTGACGACCTGGAAGCCGATCGGTGCGACGGAGAGGCCCAACGCACCCAGGGAGCCGCGTCGTGCCGCGATCGACACCTGGTGCACCTCGCCCGGCCGGAGGGTCACCGCCTCCACCCGCTTGGGGAGGTTGTCGGGCTCGAGGTAGGCGTAGTGCCGGACGCCGATCCGGACGATCAGCCGCTGGTGCGCGGGCAGCGGGCCGAGCCGGTAGCGGCCGTGACGGTCGGTCCTCGCCGAGGCGAGGTCGACCGTCGAGGGCAGGTCGACGACCACGTGGTCGCCGCGGACCGGGCGGCCACCGACCGCGACCCGCCCCGCGACCGCGGGCCGGTCGGTGAGCCGGATCGTGCGGACCTGTCCGGAGGCGACCCGCACGGTGCGGTGGAGGTCGCCGGCGTCGACCTGGTGGATGCCGGGGGCCAGCATCCGCCACACCAACCGGTGGTTGCCGGGTTGCCGGGTGAGCCCGGAGATCGTGATCCCGCTCAGCTGCGGGTACCGCTGGCCCGAGTCGTCGACGACGCGGACCGTGCCGGGCCGGACCATCCGGACGTCGCCGGCGTCGACCGCCGGGTCCGCCGTCGCGGGATCCGCGTCGGTGGTGAAGTAGCCGTGCAGCAGGGCGAGTGAGTGAGCCTGCTCGCCGGGCCCGACGAAGGTCTTGACCAGGTCGGTCGCGTGCCACACGTCGTCGCAGGCGTCGTCGTCGGAGCACGCCACCAGCACGAACGCCGGCGGCCGGTCCGCGCCGGGGAGCGAGAAGGTGCCGTCGGCGGCCGAGGTGGTCTCGGCGACCGGGTCGTACTCCCCGTAGGCGGTCATCCGGACGACGACTCCGGCCAGCGGGGACCCGTCCGCGCCGAGCACGCGGCCGGTGACCGGGCCGGGGTCCACCGCGGCGTGCGCGCCGGCGGGGACCAGGGCCGCCAGGACGACGGCAGCGACGAGCTGGGTGGCGAGGGCCGCCCCCCAGGCGACTCGACCTCTCATGGGCACCTCCGAGGCACCTCCGTGACTCCTACCTCGCCACCGTACCTCCGCCGCCCCCGCGCCGGACCTGCAGTGCTGGACCTGCAGTGCTGGACCTACAGTGCTGGGGTGACCCCCGGTGCGGTCCTCGGCCTGGTGCTCGGACTGGTCCTGGCTGCTGTCGCCCCGGCGCCCGGTCCGGCGCCGAGCGACGCGATGACGCGCGCCGTGACGCGTGCGGTGCTGACGACCGGCGGGCCGGCGTACCACTACCGGTACGACGGGCGGCGCCTGGTCGTGCGCGCCGGGGCCGGGTCCGTGGACTCCAACCGTCGCGAGCTGGCCGTGCCCGCGGGGACCCGGGCGCGTCGTGACCAGGTGTCGTGCGCGACGTGGGCGCGGGAGAGCAGCTGGCGGATGCAGCCGGGGCTCGCGGTCCGGGTGGCCGACCGGGGCGGCCGGGTGCGGGCGGTGACGCTGACCAAGAACGTGTTCGGCGGGACGCAGAGCGTGATGAACGTGCTGACCTGGGACACCGGCCGCCGCGGCGACCCGTGGCGCAGGGTGGGGCAGTTCGACCTCGCGCCGGTCCTGCTCACGACGCACCGGCGGCTCGTGCCCCTGCCGTGGCGGGCCTGCCTGCGGGCCCAGGGTCGGCAGCTGGAGTTCCGGGTCTGGCCGCTGGGGCGCGTCGACCCGCCCACCTGGGACGACGGCGCGTTCGTCCGCCGGGTGCGACTGCCGCGGGCGGCGGTCTACCAGGGACGGCCCGGGTGGTACGTCGGGCACGTGCCCGCGAGGGGAACGGCCGTCTACCGGGGCCTGCGCACCGGGCGCTGAAGCCGGTCGAGGAACGCGACGAGCAGGGCCTCGCGCATCTCCGGCGCCGCCAGGTCCAGCATCGCGTTGACCTCGGCCATCCGGTCGGGCAGGGCCAGCTCGCCCGCCGGGTCGCCCCCGGCGAGGCCGGCCGCGACCAGCAGTCCGTCGAAGTCGTCCTCGGTCAGCGCGGTCGGGTCGAGCGCGGCGATGAACGCCGCCACGCCGGGGTCGACGGTGACCGGACCGGCGGCGACCGCCGCCGACACGGACTCGGCGAAGGCGGCGAGCAGCTCGTCGACGTGCGCGAGCGTCGCGGCGCTCACCGAGAGGTGGATGTTGGCCCGCTCGGCGCCGTACGAGAGCTGCGGCTGCACGTACCAGCCCCGGCCGGCCATCTCGTCGCACACGGTGAACGGGTCGCAGGTCTCGTCGGTGACCAGGGTGACCAGGGTCGAGTCCGGGGCCACGAGCAGGTCGAGACCGTCGACGGTGCGGACTCCCTCGACGATGCGGTCCACCGCCTCGAAGGTGTCCGCAGCCAGCCGCTCGTACCCGGCGTCCCCCAGCGACCGGACCACGGCCCAGGCCCCCGCGAGCGGGCCGCCGGACTTCGTGGACTGGAACGTCGAGTTGATCATCGTGTAGCCGGGCCAGGCGGCCGACGCGAAGTACTGCGGCGCCCGCAGCTGCGGGCTGCGGTGCAGCAGGACCGACGTCCCCTTCGGGGCGTAGCCGTACTTGTGCAGGTCGGCCGAGATGGAGGTGACGCCGTCGACGGCGAACGTCCACGGCGGCACCGTCCGGCCCAGACGCGTCGCGTAGGGGAGCACCCAGCCGCCGATGCAGGCGTCGACGTGGCAGCGGATGCCGCGCTCGGCGGCCGCGGCGGCGACCTCGGTCACCGGGTCGACGACGCCGTGGGCGTACGACGGGGCCGAGACGGCCGCGAGCACCGTGCGGTGGAGGTCGTCGTCGAGCGCGGCCGCCATCGCCTCCGGCACGGCCCGGAAGTCGGGACCGACCGGCACGAGCACGGGCTCCACGCCGAAGTAGTGGGCCGCCTTGTGGAACGCCGCGTGCGCGGTCACGGGGAGCACCATCCGGGGGTGGTCGACGTCCGGTCGGCTGTCGCGCGCGGCCTGGACGGCCAGCAGGACCGACTCGGTGCCGCCGGAGGTCACCGAGCCGACGGCGGTGTCCGGTGCGTCGAGCAGGTCCGCGGCGAAGCCGACGAGGTCGTTCTCCATCCGCAGCAGGCTCGGGAAGACGGTCGGGTCCAGACCGTTCGAGCCGGCGTACGCCGCGACGGCCTCGCGGCCGACCCGGTCGACGTCGGCGAGGCCCGAGTCGTAGACGTAGGCGAGGGTCCGGCCGCCGTGCACGGGCAGGTCGGCGGCCTGCATCTCGCGGAGGCGGGCGAGCGCGTCGGTCATGGGATCTCCTCCGTCGGGGTCGGGACGTCGACGTGGGCGGCGTCCAGGGAGTAGCGCCGCAGCCAGAGCAGGCTGAGGATGATCAGCAGCGCCGGCAGCACCGAGAACCCGAGCGTGATCGCGGTCAGCGCGGAGTCCGGCTGCACCACGTCGCCGTCCGTCGACGAGCGGTAGCCGCCGATCGCGAGCACCATCGCGAAGACGCCCGGGCCCAGGGCCAGGCCCAGCGTCTCGCCCGCCGTCCACACGCCGGTGTAGACGCCCGCGCGATTGGATCCGGTACGGCGCGCGTCGACCGCTGCCGCGTCGGGCAGCATCGCCATCGGGAACACCTGGCACCCGGCGTAGCCGATCCCGACCAGCACGGTCGCGGCGAAGACGACCCACAGCGGCGCGGAGCGGGCCGTCGCGACGAGCAGCGCGCCGGCGGCGAGGACGAGCGAGGCGGCGACGTACCCTCGCTTCTTGCCGACGCGGGTGCCGATGGCCGTCCAGACCGGCGTCAGCAGCAGCGCCGGACCGACGAAGCAGAGGAAGAGCACGGTGGCGGCGCCCTTGCGCCCGAGCACGTCGGTGGCGAGGTAGTCGACGCCGGCGAGCATGCAGCCGGTCGCCAGCGCCTGCACGACGAACGTCGTGAGCAGGTGGCGGAAGTCGTCGGCCGTGGCCACGATGCGCAGCTGGTCGCGCAGGCTGCCGGCGCCGGGCTGCGGAGCCGCGACCGGGGCGCGGCGGGTGCCGACGTACGCGCTGACGACCCCGACCACGATGATCACCGCCATCACCACGCCCATGACGCGGTAGCCGTCCCGGCCGCCGACCGCGTTGCGGATCGCCGGTGCGCTCGCTCCGGCGAGCATGATCGTGAACGCCAGGATCGCCACCCGCCACGTCATCAGCCGGGTGCGCTCGTCGTAGGAGTCGGTGATCTCGGCGGGCATCGAGACGTAGGGCACCTGGAAGAAGGCGTACGCCGTCGCGCAGGCGAGGAAGAGCACCAGCACCCAGGCGGCCTCGGCGAGGGTGCTCATGTCGGGCGCCGCGAAGAGGAGCGCGAAGCCGATCGCGAGCGCGATGCCGGCCCGCAGCAGCCAGGGGCGGCGGGGGCCGCGCGGGTCGACGGTGCGGTCGCTGATCCGGCCCGCGATCGGGTTGAGGATGACGTCCCACGCCTTCGGGGCGAAGACGATGACGCCGGCCGCCAGCGCCGCGATCCCCAGGCTGTCGGTCAGGTAGGGGAGCAGCATCAGCCCCGGGACGGTCGCGAAGGCGCCGGTCGCCACGGACCCCGAGCCGTAGCCGATCCGGACACCCCGGGGGAGGCGGTCGGTGGCGGGCATGCCCGGCACGGTAGCGGCAGGTTTCCCCGGCTGACCGGGGATCCCTGGACTTGATGGGTGTTGCAACACCCACTAAGTCCAGGGATCACCCACGAAGTCGGCAGCGCCGCGGGATCGCCGGGCTCAGCGGGACAGGGCCCGGGAGCTCCCCGACCCGTAGCGCCGGGTCCGGTTGGCGCCGATCGCGTCCGGCGTCGGAGCCGTCTCGGGCGGTGCCGCCTGCGCGGCCGGCGCCTTCTTGCTGGGCGCCTTCGTGGCGGGGGCCTTCTTCGCCGCCTTCCTCGCCACCTTGTTCGCTGGAGCGTTCTTGGTGGGGGCCTTCTTGGCCGGTGCCTTCTTGCTGGGGGCCTTCTTGCTGGGGGCCTTCTTGGTGACGGCCTTCTTGGTGACGGCCTTCGTCGGGGCGGCGGCAGGAGACGCCTCGGAGGACCACTGGTCGATCCACTCGTCGAGCACCTGCCAGGTGGTGCCCCGGGCGGCCCGGCCGGTCAGCATGCCCAGGTGCCCACCCGGGACGATCTCGAAGCGCACCTCGCGGGAGCCGCTCAGCAACGGCACGACGGCCTTGACCGCGGCCACCGGTGCGATCCCGTCGGTCGAGCCGCCGAACACCAGCACCGGCGCCGTGATGTCGGCCAGCGACACCTCGTGCTCGCTCACCCGGAGCGAGCCCGTGGCGAGCGCGTTGCCCTTGGCGAAGCGGTGGTAGAGCTGCCCGAAGGAGCGGCCGGGGTACGCCGTCATCTGGGCCGTGAAGCGGTCGACGGCCTCGATCTGCGCCAGGAAGTCGGCGTCGTCGAGGTGGGTGGCGATCGCGATCGGCTTGGTGACCAGCTTCTGCACCGACGTCAGCTGGAACGCCCACCGCACCAGCGGCGTCGGCGCGCCACCCAGCGCCCGGTAGGTGCGGGTGATCAGGCCGTGGCCCCGGGTCAGGTCGAGCAGGGGTCGCAGCGGTGCGACGAGCGGCACCTTCGTGACGTCGACCGGCGACCCGACGACCGACAGCGACGCGATCGGCAGGTCGGGGCCGTCGGCGGCGGCGAGCATGGCGAAGATCCCGCCCAGGCTCCAGCCGACCACGTGCACCGGCCGCCCGCCGGCGTGGGCCGACACCTCGCGGATCGCGGTGGGCACGACCTCCTCGACCCAGTGCTCGAGGCCGAGGTTGCGGTCGCGGAAGGAGACGTTGCCGTACTCCACGAGGTACGTCGGCCGCCCGGCCTCGACGAAGTGCTGCACGACCGAGCAGCCCCGGCGCAGGTCGAAGCAGATCGCGGGCGCGGCCAGCGGGGTCACCAGCAGCACGGGGTCACCGGTCGAGCGCACGTTGACCGCGGGACGGTAGTGGTAGACCTCGCGCAGCGTGCCCTCGTCGATCAGGGTGCGTGGCATCGGCCGCAGGTCGGCGAGGCCGCCGTAGAGCGCGACGTGCGCGACGTTGCCAGCAGCCGCCACCAGCTGGTCCGGCTTCGGCACGAGGTCCATACCTCGGAAACTACCGCAGCCCCGATCGGGTACGGATGGGGCATGAAGTGGTCCACGATCGCCGGGGTCGGTGCCGCCGCGCTGGGCGCCGTCGCCGCGCACGACATCACCCAGCGCCAGCACGCCATCCTCCGCAACTACCCCCTCCTGGGGCACCTGCGGTTCCAGCTCGAGCGGTTCGGTCCCGAGCTGCGCCAGTACATCGTCACGTCCAACGACGAGGAGCGACCGTTCAGCCGCGACCAGCGGCGGTGGGTGTACGCGTCCTCCAAGCACGAGAACAGCTACTTCGGGTTCGGGACGGACAACGACGTCGAGAACACCGAGGGCTACCCGGTCATCAAGCACCGCACCTTCGCGGGTCCGGCCGCCCACACCCGCCCGCACGTCGAGGAGGCGGTGCCGATGCCGTCGGCCAAGGTCCTGGGCGGACCGCGCGGCCGGCGGCACGCGTTCCGGCCCGCCTCGGTCGTCAACATCTCCGCGATGAGCTTCGGCGCGCTGTCCGGTCCGGCCGTCGAGGCGCTCAACCACGGGGCGGAGCTCGCGGGCTGCCTGCAGAACACCGGCGAGGGCGGCATCTCGTCGTACCACCGGCGCGGCGGCGAGCTCGTCTTCCAGATCGGTACGGCGTACTTCGGCTGCCGCGACGAGGACGGGCAGTTCGACCTCGGCCGGCTGACCGACGTCGTCGCGTCCGCGCCGGTGCGCGCCATCGAGATCAAGCTCTCGCAGGGCGCGAAGCCGGGCCTGGGCGGGATGCTCCCGGGCCCCAAGGTCACCCAGGAGATCGCGGGCATCCGCGGCATCAAGGCGGGGGTCGACTGCGCGTCGCCCAGCCGGCACACGGCGTTCTCCGACGTCGACTCCATGCTCGACTTCGTCGAGACGGTCGCGGACGCGACCGGTCTGCCCGTCGGGATCAAGGCCGCCGTCGGCAACGGCGAGTTCTGGGACCAGCTGGTCGAGCAGATGGTCGATCGCAGGCGCGGCGTCGACTTCGTGACCGTCGACGGCGGCGAGGGCGGCACCGGCGCGGCGCCGATGATCTTCGCCGACGCGGTGTCGCTGCCGTTCCGGCTCGGCTTCGCGAAGGTCTACGCGAGGTTCGCCCGCGCCGGTCTGACCGACGACGTCACGTTCATCGGCGCCGGCAAGCTGGGGCTGACCGAGAACGCCGCGGTGGCCTTCGCGCTCGGAGTCGACATGGTGAACGTGGGGCGGGAGGCGATGCTCGCGATCGGCTGCATCCAGGCGCAGCGCTGCCACACCGGGACGTGCCCGACCGGGGTCGCCACGCAGAACCCCTGGCTCGCCCGGGGCCTGGACCCGCACCTGAAGGCCGTCCGCGCGGCCAACTACGTGGTGGCGCTCCGGCGCGACCTGCTCAAGCTCTCCGAGGCCGTGGGCGTTGCGCACCCCGGGCTCCTGAGTCCGCTGGACATCGACATCCTCGACGGCGTGCGCAGCTCGGTGCCGCTCGCGGAGGTCTACGGGTACGACGAGGGCTGGGGCGAGCTGCGCGCGGACCTCGCCGAGGAGATCGAGGAGCTGATGGGCGCGCACCTGCCGCCCGAGGAGGTGCCGCCCACCGCGGACTGATGCTGCCGCCGGAGCACGCCCGCCCGTGGGCTGCGGGGCGGCGCTGTGGTCGAGCTGGTCGCTGGTGGTCGAGCTTGTCGCGTCTCCCGCAGCCGGCGTGGGGCGGTGACTGTCGGCGTCCTGCGGGTCTGCTTCGGGTTGCGATCGACAGGCCGGCTACGCGGGACGGCGCCGCTCGGGCTGGCGCTGCTTCCCGGCTTTGCGGTTGTTTGTCCGCACCTGGTGCGGACGATCGACCACACTTCGCAGCGCGAGGCGCACCGCGCATTCTTCACCTTAGAAGTGCTCAGAACCCTGTGGACAAAGGGGTTCTGGGCACCTGGACTGTCGGTGGCGAGTGCTTGAGTAGACCCATGGCAGCCACCTCCACCACCCGCGGGAACACCCGCGAGGAGCAGGTGATCGCGGCTGCCCGGGCGACCCGGGACGCGATGACCGGGCTCGAGGTCGAGCTCCTCCTCCACGCCGTGGCATGGGTCGAGCTGCACCCCGGCGACCAGGTCGACACCTCGGTCGAGTGGGGGATGCGGGACCTGGAGATCGCCGGCGACGGCGCCCCGACCATCGACGAGGGCGCGGTCGCTGAGTTCGCCCTCGCGATCGGGCACTCCACCGACTCCGGGCGCCGCTACCTGGGTGACGCGGTCGAGCTCGCGCATCGGCTCCCGCGAATCTGGAAGCGGGTGCTGTCCGGGGAGGTGGCGGTGTGGAAGGCCCGGCGGATCGCCCAAGCCACCATGAGCCTCCCGCCCGAGGGGGCGGCGGCCGTCGACAAGGCGCTGTACTTCGTCGCTCGCCGGTGCTCGTATGCGGAGATCGACCGGCAGGTGGAGAAGGCGCGCAAGGAGCACGACCCGGTCGAGACCGAACGCCGCCGGGTCGAGGCGGCGGAGAAGCGGCACGTGAAGACCCACCTGGGGGCGATGACCTACGACGGGCTGGTCCCGATCACCGCGATGGCCGACGTGCCCGACGCGGTTGCGTTCGAGGACTACGTCGCCACCGAGGCCGCGGGGATGGACCCGGCGATCCCGTTGCAGGTGCGTCGCTCGATGGTGCTGGGCATGCTCGGCGGCCGGCACGGTGACGCGCCCGGTGAGGGGTCAGCGCCGGGGGTGATGGTGTTCGTGCACACCCGCCCCGGCCGGGCGATGGCCGAGGTGGACAACACCCGGTCGACCACCACCGTCGAACAAGTCCGGGACTGGTGCACCCGGGCCGGCACCAAGGTCACCGTCCGCCCGGTCATCGACCTGGCCGAGGAGATCGCCACCGACGCCTACACCCCCACGGACCGGATGGTCGAGCAGGTCAAGCTCCGCCACCCCGAGTGCCCGTTCCCCGGCTGCCACCGCCCCTCCCGCCCGGGCGCGAAGGCCAAGAGACGCAAGAAGACACCTGAGGGTGCCGCCAACGAGCAGCAGCAGGAGCACGGGTCGGACCTGGACCACCGTCAGGAGTGGCCCAAGGGGAAGACGGTGTCGTCCAACCTGTTCCCACCCTGCCGCGGCCACCACCGCCTCAAGACCTTCACCGACTGGACCTACACCTACGACCCGGCCACCGGGTTCACCTGGACCAGCCCGCTCGGCTACACCTACACCGACCCCGGCCCCCGCACGGACCCGAGCAGCGACCCGAGCAGCCCGCGACATAGCGGCTGACCCCCACCCCGCCGGCCACGACCGAGCCGGCGGGGACACACCCATGCACGGACCATGCGGGGTCTGTCGCGGGCCAGCCACTGTGTGGTTGATCGGGGCCGCTATCGCGCCGGATCAACCACACAGCGCCGCCACCGCAGGCCGGGAAGCAGCGCCAGCCCGAAGCCCGCCGTACCCGCGTAGCCAGCCTGTCGGTCGCAACCCGAAGCCGCCCGCAGGATGCCGGCATCAGCGGCCCCACACAGGCTGCGGGGGTCTCGACGAGCTCGACCACCGGGGCCTTGGCCAGCTCGACCACCGGCGCCGAGCTCGACCATCGGGGACTGCCCGATCACCAGTCGGCCTAGGACCCCTTGGTGGGCTTGGCCGGGCGGACGCTCTTGCCGTGGGAGGGCCGGACCGAGCCGAGCTCGGCGAGGAAGTCCTGCGCCCAGGCCGAGACGTCGTGGGTGATGACGGTCTTGCGCATGGCGCGCATCCGGCGGGTCACCTCGCGGTCGTCGGCGCGATGGGCGTCGAGGAGCGCCTGCTTCATCCCGTTGATGTCGTAGGGGTTGACCTGCCAGGCCTGCCGCAGCTCCTCGGCCGCGCCGGCGAACTCGGAGAGGACCAGTGCGCCCCGGTCGTCGTAGCGGCAGGCGACGTACTCCTTGGCGACCAGGTTCATGCCGTCGCGCAACGGGGTGACGACCATGATGTCGGCGGCCCGGAAGAACGCGGCCATCTCCTCGCGCGGGTAGGAGGAGTGGAGGTAGTGCACGGCCGGCTGGCCGATCTTGCCGAGGTCGCCGTTCAGACGCCCGACCAGCCGCTCGATGTCGTCACGCAGGATGCGGTACTGCTCGACCTGCTCGCGCGAGGGCGTGGCCACCTGGACGAACACCGCGTCCTCGACGTCGAGGTGCCCCTCCTCGAGGAGCTCGCCGAACGCGCGCAGGCGGGCGTAGATGCCCTTGGTGTAGTCGAGGCGGTCGACGCCCAGGAAGATCTTGCGCGGGTTGCCGACCGCCTCGCGGATCTCCTTGGCGCGCTGGGTGACCTCCTCCGAGCGGGCCAGCGACTCGTAGGCCTCGACGTCGATGGAGATCGGGAACGCCGCCGCGCGGACCGTGCGGCCGTCGGGGAGGTACACCAGGTCGCGGTGGGTCTTGTGGCCGACCCGCTGGCGCACCAGGCGCACGAAGTTCTGCGCCGCGCCGCCGAGCTGGAACCCGACGAGGTCGGCGCCGAGCAGGCCCTCGAGGATCTGCCGACGCCACGGCAGCTGCGAGAAGAGCTCCTGCGGCGGGAACGGGATGTGGAGGTAGAAGCCGATCCGCAGGTCCGGGCGCAGCTCGCGCAGCATCGCCGGCACCAGCTGCAGCTGGTAGTCGTGCACCCAGACCGTCGCGTGCTCCGCGGCGACCTCGGCGGCGCGCTCGGCGAAGCGCCGGTTGACCGCCACGTAGGAGTCCCACCACTCGCGGTGGAACTCCGGCTTGGCGACGACGTCGTGGTAGAGCGGCCAGAGCGTGGCGTTGGAGAAGCCCTCGTAGAACTCCTCGATCTCCTCGGCCGTCAGCGACATCGGCACCAGCTGCATGCCCTGGTCCTCGAACGGCTCCAGGCCCTGCTCGGTGCCACCCGGCCAGCCGATCCAGGTGCCGTCGTTGGCCCGCATGACCGGCTCGAGGGCGGACACCAGCCCACCGGGCGAGCGTTGCCAGCCCATCGAGCCGTCCGCCTCCTCGACGCGGTCGACCGGCAGGCGGTTCGCGACGATGACCAGGTCTGCCGAACCGGGTGAAGCCACGGACCTCACCCTAGTGCTCTCCCGTGCTGACGTGCGGCGTGCTCCCATGCGGCCCCAGTGCCCCGTGGCCGGGTGGCCCAGACGTCGGCGGCCGGACGTCGGCGGGCGGGACGATCGTCACGAGGCCGGGAAGCGCACGCCGAGCTGCGCGCGCAGGGCGTCCATCTGCCGCATGATCGCCAGGGTCTGGGCGTGCGGCACCAGCGGGCTCTCGCGCAGGCCCTCGCGCAGGCAGCGGCCGACCTCCACGATCTCGTGCGCGTAGCCCTGCCCGACCACGGGTTCGTCGGGGGTGATCAGGACCGGCTCGCCGGGCTCGAAGACCCAGTTGCCCTCGGCCTGGACGTACGGCGTGAACGTGACGCGCGTGGGGTGGTGGAAGTCGTCGGCGTCGATCCGTCCGCAGTCGGTCGCGATCGAGGCGCGCCGCGAGGACCACGAGGTCATCGAGGCGGTCATCGTCGCCAGCACCCCGCCCGGGTAGCGGCCGGTGATCGCGACGTCCAGGTCGATCCCGCCGGTCGACAGGTCGCCCACCGCGTGCAGCTCGGCGGCCTCGCCGAGCATCAGGTGGGCGAACGCCAGCGGGTAGATCCCCATGTCGAGCAGTGCGGACGCGCCGAGGGCGGGGTTGAGCATCCGGTCCTCCGGAGGCGCCTCGACCCGGAACCCGAGCTCGGCGTGCAGGTGGCGCGGCGTCCCGAACTCGCCCGCCTGCAGGCGCTCCCGCAGGGCCCGGACGGTCGGGTGGCAGGCCGTCCACATCGCCTCCATGAGGAACCGGTCGTGCTGCCCCGCCAGCCGCACCATCTCCTCCGCGTCGGCGGTGTCGAGCGTCAGCGGCTTCTCGCAGAGCACGTGCTTGCCGGCCTCGAGGGCGAGGCGGGCGTCGGCGAGGTGCAGCGCGTGGGGCGTGGCGACGTACACGACGTCGACCTCGGGGTCGGCGACCAGCTCCGCGTAGGAGCCGTACGGCGTCCCGCCGTGCTCGCTCGCGAACGCCTGCGCCGCCCCGAGCCGCCGCGAGCCCACCGCCACCAGCTCGGCGTCGGGCACCAGCGCGAGGTCGCGGGCGAAGGTCTGGGCGATCTTTCCGGTCGCGAGGATGCCCCAGCTGGTCGTCATGGCCCCAGCGTAGGAGGTCGGGCGGGACGCGCCCGCGTGGCGAATGACAGTGCTGTAGTTCGTCGCCTACAGTGAAGCCTGCCCCGGACTGTCGGACGGACCGCCGGTCAGGTCGTCGGGCGGGGCAGCCGGACCGGGCAACGTCGAACGGGGAGGACTGCATGGACGCCGCGAACGCCCTCGGTGGCGACACCGGTGCCGCTGCTCCGGCGCTGAGCGAGCGGGACCGCGAGATCCTCGACTTCGAGCGCCAGTGGTGGAAGTACGCCGGCGCCAAGGAGACCGCGGTCCGGGAAAAGTTCGACATGTCGTCCACCCGCTACTACCAGGTCCTCAACGCCCTCATCGACCGCCCCGAGGCGCTCGAGGCCGATCCGCTGCTGGTCCGCCGGCTGCGCCGGCTCCGGTCGGCACGCCAGCGCCAGCGCTCCGCCCGCCGACTCGGCTTCGAGGTCTGAGATGACGATGCGATCTCGGCGCACCGCTCCCCAGCGCACCCGGTCCCAGCGCGGGGCGGCACTGCCGTCCCCGGTCGTGATGCTCAGCGTGATCGCGGTCGCGATGGCCGGGATCGCCTTCGTGGCCACCCGGGGTGGCGAGCCGACCGAGCGCGAGGTCACCACGGTGGCGCGCGACACCACGCCGAGCCAGTCGCCGTCGGCGTCGTTCTCCCCGACCAAGGACCCCAAGCCGCAGCCGCCGGCCGTGCAGCGCGGCAAGGTGTACGTCGAGGTCTACAACAACTCCGGGATCACCGGCCTGGCCGGCACGGTGTCGCAGCGCGCCACCGGCATGGGCTGGAAGGTGGTCGGCGCCGACAACTGGTACGGCACGATCCCGGCCACGACCGTCTACTACCCGGCCAAGCTCAAGCCTGCGGCGAAGCAGCTCGCGCTCGACCTCGGCATCAAGCGGACCGCCCCCGCCGTCGACCCGATGCGGCTCGACCGCCTCACCGTGATCCTCACCGCACCGCTGTCCTGACCCCACTCGGTGGTGACAGGGTGAGCCCCATGGAGTTCACCTCGCCCGAGGGAGAGCAGAAGTACGACGCGTTCGTGCACGCCGCGCGCCGCGGGGTCGTCGGCCTCGACTTCGACGGCACGCTGGCGCCCATCGTGGACGACCCGGAGCAGGCGCACATCCACCCCGAGGCCGGGGACGTGCTGGTCGACCTCGCCGCCGAGATCGCGGCGGTCGCGGTGATCACCGGCCGCCCGGCCCGCCAGGCGCTCGACCTCGGCGGGCTCGAGGAGGTCGGCAACGCGATCGGCGACACGGGCAAGGAGCTCTACCTCTTCGGCCAGTACGGCAACGAGCGCTGGAGCTCGACCCGCCGGCGGATCATCTCGCCGCGGCCGCCGGCCGGGCTCGCGACCTTCCTGCGCGACCTGCCGCGGACGCTGCGCAACGCTGACGCCGCGGACGCCTGGGTGGAGGACAAGGGGCTCGCCCACGCCGTCCACACCCGGCGGATGGCCGACCCCGACGCGGCGTTCGAGCGGCTGCTGCCGCCGCTGCGCGAGCTGGCCTCGCGCAACGGCCTGGTCATCGAGCCCGGTCGGCACGTGATCGAGGTGCGCGCCCCGGGCATGGACAAGGGCCGCGCGGTCGAGGTCCTGGTCGAGGAGGTCGACGCCCGGGCGGTGCTCTTCGCCGGTGACGACCTCGGTGACGTCGACGCCTTCGAGGCGGTCGCGAAGCTGGCGGCCGACGGGCTGCCGACGCTGCTGGTCTGCTCGGCGTCGTCGGAGGAGAGCGCGCTGGTGTCGCTGTCGGACGTCGTCGTGCACGGCCCCGAGGGCGTGCTCGACCTGCTGCGGCGGCTCACCGCCGACATCCGCGCCGCCGGGTAGTCCCGGATGGTTCCCCTGTTCGTCGTCAGCGAACAGGAGGCACTCTCCGGAACACCGGCTCAGGGCCGCGCGTTCTGAGGGCATGTCACTCAAGCTCCCGCTCCTCAACGTCTCCGACCTGGTCCTGCTGCCCGGCATGGTCGTGCCGCTGGAGCTCGACGACGCCGCCCGCGCGGCCGTCGACGCCGCGCGTGCCGGCAGCGGTGACCGGGTCCTGGTCGCCCCGCGCCTGGAGGACCGCTACGCGTCGTACGGCGTCGTGGCGACCGTCGAGCGCGTCGGCCACACCCCGTCCCTGCGCGGCGAGGGCGGCCGCCCGGCGGCCGTCCTCAAGGCCGGCACCCGCGCGCGCATCGGCAGCGGCGTCACCGGCCCCGGCGCGGCCCTGTGGGTCGAGGTCGACGAGGTGGACGACGTCGTCTCCGACCGCGCCCGCGAGCTCGCCGAGGAGTACAAGCGGCTCGTCGTCGCCGTGCTCCAGCGCCGCGAGGCCTGGCAGGTCATCGACACCGTGCACCAGATGAGCGACCCGTCCGCCATCGCGGACGCGGCCGGCTGGGCGCCGTACCTCTCCACCGAGCGCAAGCGCGAGCTCCTGGAGGACCCCGACGTCGAGTCGCGGCTGGAGAAGCTGATCGGCTGGACCCGCGACCACCTCGCCGAGGCCGAGCTGACCGACAAGATCGGCGAGGACGTGCGCGAGGGCATGGAGCAGCAGCAGCGGGAGTACCTCCTGCGCCAGCAGCTCGCCGCGATCCGCAAGGAGCTCGGCGAGGGCGAGCCCGAGGGCGCCGACGACTACCGTGCCCGGGTCGAGTCCGCCGACCTGCCCGACCACGTGCGGGCGGCGGCGCTGAAGGAGGTCGACAAGCTCGAGCGGTCCAGCGAGCAGAACCCCGAGGCGGCGTGGATCCGGACCTGGCTCGACACCGTCCTCGAGCTGCCGTGGGGCGTCGCGACCGAGGACTCGAACGACGTCGAGGCGGCGCGCGCCGTGCTCGACGCCGACCACCACGGCCTGGACGAGGTCAAGGAGCGGATCGTGGAGTACCTCGCGGTCCGAGCCCGCCGTGCCGAGCGCGGCCTGCAGGTGATCGGCGGCCGGGGCTCCGGTGCGGTCGTGCTGCTCGCCGGTCCTCCGGGAGTCGGCAAGACCTCGCTCGGTGAGTCCGTCGCGCGGGCGCTGGGCCGGAAGTTCGTCCGGGTCGCCCTCGGCGGCGTCCGCGACGAGGCCGAGATCCGCGGCCACCGGCGCACGTACGTCGGCGCGCTGCCCGGCCGCATCGTGCGGGCCGTCAAGGAGGCCGGGTCGATGAACCCGGTCGTCCTGCTCGACGAGGTCGACAAGGTGGGCTCGGACTACCGAGGCGACCCGTCTGCAGCCCTGCTGGAGGTGCTCGACCCGGCCCAGAACCACACCTTCCGCGACCACTACCTCGAGCTGGACCTCGACCTCTCCGACGTGCTGTTCATCGCCACCGCGAACGTGGTCGAGCAGATCCCGTCCGCCCTGCTCGACCGGATGGAGCTCGTCACGCTGGACGGCTACACCGAGGACGACAAGGTCGCGATCGCCCGCGACTTCCTGCTGCCCCGGCAGCTGGAGCGTGCGGCGGTGACCGAGTCCGAGGTGACGGTCACGGACGCGGCGCTGCGCGAGCTCGCGGCCAACTACACCCGCGAGGCGGGCGTGCGCCAGCTCGAGCGGCTGCTGGCCAAGGTGCTGCGCAAGGCGGCCACGCGGCTCGCGACCGGGGTGTCCCGCGTCGACGTCGACCGCGACGACCTGGTCGCGCTGGTGGGCCGGCCGCGGTTCACCCCCGAGTCGGCCGAGCGCACCTCGGTGCCCGGCGTCGCGACCGGGCTGGCGGTGACCGGCCTCGGCGGTGACGTGCTGTTCATCGAGGCCTCGGCCTCCGACGGCGCCACCGGGCTCACCCTGACCGGCCAGCTCGGCGAGGTGATGAAGGAGTCCGCGCAGATCGCCCTCTCCTTCGTCCGCTCCCACGCGGCCGAGCTCGGCGTCGACGCGGCCGCGCTCGACCGGGCCGTCCACGTGCACGTGCCCGCGGGCGCCGTACCCAAGGACGGGCCGTCGGCCGGCATCACGATGGTGACCGCGCTGGCCTCGCTCGCGAGCGGCCGCCCGGTGCGCTCGGAGGTCGGCATGACCGGCGAGGTCACCCTGAACGGCCGCGTCCTGCCGATCGGTGGGCTCAAGCAGAAGCTGCTCGCCGCCCAGCGGGCCGGACTGACCGAGGTGTTCGTCCCCCAGCGCAACGAGCCCGACCTCGACGACGTCCCCGCCGACGTGCTCGAGAGCCTCACCGTCCACCTGGTCGGCGACGTGCGCGACGTCGTCCGGGGTGCCCTCGTCTCCGCGGCGGCGGTGTCGACGGCCGCCTGAGGGGCCTGCGGGGGATAGTCCCTGACGTTTTCGTGCTTGAACCGGCGGGTCGACCACGAAAACGTCAGGGACTACCGCGGCCCACGGCCTGTCCAGCATGCGGATCCGATGTGCACATGCTGAGACGGTCGACGTACTGTTGGTCCTGCTCATCCAGAGGGACTGAGGGAACGGCCCTATGAAGTCCCGGCAACCGCCACACGCCTCCGCGTGAGGGTCCGGTGCCAAATCCGTCCGGTGCGAGAGCCGCCCCGGAAAGATGAGGAGGACTCCGTGAGCGCACCCACCATCGAGCTCGGCCAGACGCAGGGCACGTCCCTCCGCGAGGGCGCCTTCGGCAACGCGACCGCCCTCTCCTGCCGGGAGTGCGGGCACCAGGTCGAGCTCGGGCCCCACTACGCGTGTCCGGAGTGCTTCGGGCCGCTGGAGATCGCCTACGACTTCCCGCGCGTGACGCGCGAGGAGATCGAGGCCGGCCCCCGCAACATCTGGCGCTACAAGGCGCTGCTGCCGGTCCCGGACGACATCGAGCTCAGCCCCAACACCGAGCCCGGTTTCACCCGCCTGCTGCGCGCGAACAACCTGGCCGCCGAGCTCGGCATCGCGAACCTGTGGGTCAAGGACGACTCGACCAACCCGACCAACTCGTTCAAGGACCGGGTGGTCGCCTGCGCGCTGAGCGCGGCGCGCGAGTTCGGGTCGAAGGTCTTCGCCTGTCCCTCGACCGGCAACCTGGCGAACGCCGTCGCCGCGGCCGGCGCCCGCGCCGGCATCCGGACCGTGGTGTTCATCCCGAGCAACCTCGAGCAGCCCAAGCAGGTCAACTCCGCGGTCTTCACCGACTCCCTCGTCGCCGTCGACGGCAACTACGACGACGTCAACAAGCTCGCTTCGGAGATCGCGGGCGAGGAGGACGGCTGGGCGTTCGTCAACGTCAACGTCCGTCCCTACTACGCCGAGGGGTCCAAGACCCTGGGCTACGAGATCGCCGAGCAGCTCGGCTGGCGGCTGCCCGACCAGATCGTGATCCCGGTCGCGAGCGGCTCGCAGCTGACCAAGGTGCACAAGGCGTTCCAGGAGCTGATCCGGCTCGGGCTCGTCGCGGACAAGCCCTACCGCGTCTTCGGCGCCCAGGCGCAGGGCTGCTCGCCGGTGTCGGTGGCCTACAAGGCCGGCGTCGACGCGATCCGCCCGGTCAAGCCCGACACCATCGCCAAGAGCCTGGCCATCGGCAACCCCGCCGACGGCATCTACGTGCTCGACATCTGCCGCGAGACCGGCGGCGCGGTCGAGGACGTCACCGACGACGAGGTCCGCGCGGGCATCGTGCTGCTGGCCCGCACCGAGGGCATCTTCACCGAGACCGCCGGCGGTACCACCGTCGCGGTGCTGAGGAAGCTGGTCGAGACCGGCCAGCTCGACACCTCCCTCGAGACCGTCGTCATCAACACCGGCCACGGCCTGAAGACCCTCGACGCGGTCGCCGGCTCGGTCGCGCCGGCCGCGACCATCGCGCCGACGTACGCCGCCTTCGCCGCCAGCGACCTCGGCTGAGCACTCCGGCTGAGCCCCTCGACCCCCGACCCCGAAAGAAGAGCACCGTGTCCGTCTCCGTCCGGATCCCGACCATCCTGCGCACCTACACCGGTGGTGAGTCCGAGGTGACCGCCGCCGGCGCGACCCTGGCCGAGGTCCTCGACGACCTCGACGGCAGCTACAGCGGCATCAAGGGCCGGATCCTCGACGACGCCGGCGAGCTGCGCCGCTTCGTCAACGTCTACGTCGACAACGACGACGTGCGGTTCCTCGACAACCTCGCCACCCCGACCCCCGACGGCACCCAGATCTCGGTGATCCCGGCGGTCGCGGGCGGCTGCTGAGGCAGTCCGGCGCCTGCCTGCGCCCGCCGCCGGCGAGCTGTAACGCCGTGTTACAGCCTTTACCCACCCTGCTGGAACACCGTGGGAACAAGCTGTAACACGGCGTTACAGCCGCGCGCGGCGCTCGATCAGGTGCGCCCGCTCGGCCAGGTTGGAGCAGCGGCCGATCGCCTCGTCGTACGCCGTCCGGGCCTCCGCGGCACGACCGAGCCGGGCGAGCAGCTCGGCGCGGACGGCGGGCAGCCGGTGGCCGGGCAGGACCAGGCCGTCGAGCAGGGTCAGCCCGGCCTCGGGGCCCGCTTCCGGACCAGAGGCCTCGGCCACGGCGACCGCCCGGTTGAGGCGCACCACCGGTGAGCCGGTGATCGCCTCGAGCTCGGCGTAGCGCTCCGCGATCCGGTCCCAGGCGGTGGCGGCCGCCGTCGGCGCGATGGCGTGCTCGGCGGCGACCAGCGCCTGGAGCAGGTACGGCGAGGGCGGGGCGTCGACCCAGGGCCGGAGCAGGTCGAGGGCCTCGGTGACCTCCTCGACGTACCAGCGCGAGCGGTCCTGGTCGGGCAGCAGCACCGGCCGTCCGTCGACGACCCGGGCGTCGCGCCGGGAGTGCTGGAGCAGCATCAGGGCGAGCAGCGCGTCGACCTCGACGTCGGCCTCGACGTCCGCTTCCCTGACGCTCGTGGGCAGGACGGCGCGGAGCACGCGGACCAGCCGGATCGCCTCGCCGGCGACGTCGGCCCGGACCACCTCGGCGCCGGAGGCCGGGGCGTAGCCGGTCGTGAACGCCAGGTAGGCCACGTCGCACACCACGGCGACACGCGGCGCGAGGTCGCGGGGGACCTCGAACGACGCCCCGGCCAGCCGCTTGCGCGCCCGCGTCAGCCGCGCCGCCATCGTCGGCGTCGAGACGAGGAAGAGCCGGGCGACGTCCTCGGTCGGGACGCCGAGCACCAGCCGCAGCGTCAGCGCCGCAGCGGACTCCCGCGGCAGCGACGGGTGCGCGCAGAGCAGCACCAGCCGCAGCCGCTCGTCGGTGACGGGCTCCCCGGCATCGGCCATGAACGCCTGTGCCTCCTCCTGCAACGAGGCCTCGACCTCGAGCACGGGCAGCGCCCGTGCGACCACCTGCTCGTGGCGCAGGCGGTCGACGATCCGGCGGCGTGCCGCCGTGAGCAGCCAGGCCGGCGGGTTGGCGGGCGTCGTCGTCCAGGTGCGGGCGGCGGCCTCGAACGCGTCGGCCAGCCCCTCCTCGGCCAGGTCGAGCCGGCGGAACTGCGCGACGAGCAGGGCCAGCAGCCGGCCCCACTCGTCGCGGAGCAGCGCGGCGAGCGGTTCCTCGGTCAGGCCGGACCACCGCTGTGGTCGACCGCCTGGCGGACCTCGGCGGCCCAGCCCTCGGCGAGGATGCCGACGACCTCGAGCAGGTCGTCGAGGTCGTCGGTCTCGACGACGTAGAAGCCGGTCAGCTGCTCGACGGTCTCGGCGTACGGCCCGTCGGTGACGGTGGTCGCGTCGCCGGAGCGACGGACGACCTTCGCCGTGCGCGAGTGGGTGAGCTCCGCCCCGCCGGTGATCTTGTGGCCGCGCTCTTCGAGCAGGCGGGCGAACTCGCCGTGCTTGGCGTACATCGCCGAGCGGTCCTCCTCCGAGGCCGACTCCCAGGTCGATTCGTCGCCGGTCAGCAGGATGGCGTAGGTGGTCATGGGGTTTCCTCTCGTCGTGGATGAGTCTGTCACCGCGATGACGGGCGAGGAGGGCCACGATCGACACGTCCCGTTCACCGGCGTGTGGTTCAACCGTGGTCATGAGGCGCTGGACCACCGGACTCGCGCTCGCCGCCGCAGGCGGACTGGCGGGCGCGACAGCGACCCGCGGGCTGCTGCGCCGGCAGGCCGCGGCCGCCCGCCGGGTCATCGGGAAGCCGCACGGGGAGGCCGCGCCGGACGCCGACCGCGTCTGGCGCACGAAGTACGGCGACCCGCTCGACCTGCTGCTCGTCGGCGACTCGATCGCGGCCGGGCTGGGCGCCGGCCGGCCCAAGGAGACCCTCGGCGGCCGGGTCGCCCGGGCGCTCGCGAAGGCGACCCGCCGCTCGGTGCGGCTGCGCACCGTCGCCCGGGTCGGCGCCGAGTCCTCGATGCTCGCCGAGCAGCTGGCGAGCCTGCCGCCGGGGTACCGGCCCGACGTCGCGGTGGTCGTCGTCGGGGGCAACGACGTGACGCACCGGGTGCCCGTGGCCGAGTCCGCGGCGCACCTGGCGGACGCGGTCGCCGCGCTGCGCGAGCTCGGCGCGGGCGTCGTCGTCGGCACCTGCCCGGACCTGGGTGCGCTGCGGCCGGTGCCGCAACCGCTGCGGGCGCTGGGGTCCCGCGCGTCGCGTCAGCTCGCGCTGGCCCAGGAGGCGGCCGCCCTCGGGGCCGGTGCCCACACCGTGTCGCTGGCCCAGGTGGTCGGGCCGTTCTTCATCACCAACCCCGACGAGATGTTCAGTCTGGACCGGTTCCACCCCAGCGCGGTCGGCTACCAGCGCACCGCGAAGGCACTGCTGCCCTCGGTGCTGGCCGCGCTCGGCGTCCCGGTCGACGTGCCGTTCGGCCACCGCCACCCGGGCAGCCATCCGGGCCGCTGACCGGGCCGCTGACCGGGCCGCTGCGCCCCTTGACACCCGCGGGGCCGGACCCCGAGAGTGGTGCCGGATGGGAACGCTCCCACCGAGCCCGACCGACCGGGGTGGCCACGCGATGGTCCTGGCCGGACGTGGCGGGGGCTCCCGCCGCGGACCTGACTGCGGCGGGCCCGTCCGGGCGGCGGGCCCGGGGACCCCTCGACGCCCCGGGCCCGCCCCCCGGAGGTCGTCTGCACCACCTCTACGGGCGTCTCCGGCGGACCCCACGGCGACCCGCGGAGCCGCCATACTGACGCCATGACGACGACGCCGCGTGGCACCGCCGCCGGGCCGACCCTGGAGCAGGTCGCTGCGCTGGCCGGCGTCGGGCGCGGCACCGCCTCGCGGGTGATCAACGGCGGCGACAAGGTCTCCGAGCGGTCCCGCCTGGCCGTCGAGGACGCGATCGAGCAGCTCGGCTACGTGCCCAACGCTGCCGCCCGGGCCCTGGTGAAGCGGCGCACCGACACGGTCGCGCTCGTCATCGCCGAGTCCGAGGAGCGGGTGTTCGGCGAGCCGTTCTTCGCCGGGGTGGTCCGCGGCATCGGGGCAGCCCTCGGCGACGCCGACCGGCAGCTCGTGCTGGTGCTGGCGCAGGCCTCCGAGCGCCGCCACGGCCTGGACCGCTACCTCACCCGGCAGCACGTCGACGGCGTCCTCCTCCTCTCCCTCCACGACGACGACGAGCTGCCGGCGCGGATCCGCGCCCGCGGCGTCCCCGTGGTCGTCGGCGGCCGGCCCGCGGCGAGTGCGACGGACGGTCCGGTGGACGGCTTCGTCGACGTCGACAACGTGCAGGGCGCCGCGCTCGCCGTCTCCCACCTGGTCGCCACCGGCCGGCAGCGGGTCGCGACGATCGCCGGGCCGGCGGACATGGTGGCGGGTCGCTCCCGCTTCGAGGGGTACGCCGCCGGGCTCGCCGAGGCCGGACGCGAGGTCGACGAGCGGCTGGTCGAGCACGGTGACTTCGGGCGCGACAGCGGCGCGGCCGCGATGCGCACGCTGCTCGCGCGGGCGCCTGATGTCGACGCGGTCTTCTGCGCCAACGACCTGATGGCCGTCGGGGCCCTGCACGCCCTGCGCGAGGCCGGCCGGTCGGTGCCGGGCGACGTGGCCGTGGTCGGCTTCGAGGACGCTCCGGTCGCCCAGACGACCGACCCGGCGCTCACCACCGTCCACCAGTCCCCCGAGGAGATGGGCCGCGAGATGGTCGCCCTGCTGCTGGAGACGATCGCCACACCCGAGGCCCCCCACCCGGGACGGATGCTCCCGACCCGTCTGGTTGTCCGCGACAGCGCCTAGCCTGAGCGCCTAGCCTGGTGCCATGGAGCAGCGCGGCGAGGCACAGGTCCCGCTCGTCCTGCTCGCCACCAGCCGGGAGTGGGCCGAGGGCGAGCCCGGGCACGGGGCGCTGGACGCCGCCCTCACGGCGCACGGCCTGGCCAGCCGCTGGGTCGTCTGGGACGACCTCGGCGTCGACTGGGGGACGGCCGAGGTGGTCGCCGTACGGTCCACCTGGGACTACGACGGCCGGCGCGGGGAGTTCCTGGGCTGGGCGTCCGGCGTCGGACCGGCGCTGCTCAACGGCGTCTCGGTCTTCCGGTGGAACACCGACAAGCGCTACCTCATCGACCTCCAGCAGGCCGGCCTGCCGATCGTCCCGACCGTGACCGCCGACACCGTCTTCGACGTGCGCGCCGCCGCGGACAAGTTCGGGCTCGCCGTGGTCAAGCCGCGGGTCGGCGCGCACGGCCGGGGCCTGGAGGTCGTCGCGGACGGCAAGGTGTGGCTGCCGCGGGAGGACGGCCACCAGGGCCCGTGGGTGGTGCAGCCGCTGGTCGACTCCATCCACCACGACGGCGAGACGTCGGTGTTCGTGATCGCCGGCCGGCCCGTCAGCCAGGTGCAGAAGATGCCGAGCCGCCGCGACATCCGCGTGCACGAGGAGTACGGCGGCACGTCGCGGTCGGTCGAGCTGACCGAGAAGGCTGCGTCGCTGGCCGCCAGCGCGGTCGCCACGGTCGTGGACCTGCTGGGCGAGGAGATCGTCTACGCCCGGGTCGACATGATGCGCTACCGCGACCAGCTCGTGGTGAGCGAGGTCGAGCTCACCGAGCCGGGCCTCTACCTCGACGTGCTGCCGCTCAACGCGCTGCCGTTCGCCGAGGCGGTCGCCGCGCGGGCCTACCCACGCACCTGGTGACCGACCTTTCCGGGTGGTCCTGCGTTCCACCGGTGTGATGCGGGACGAGGCGGCCTCCCACCGGTCCGCCGAGCGCCTTGCACTCGCAGGGGTCGAGTGCTAAACATGACGCTGGCACTCTCCCCAGGAGAGTGACAACCGGAGCGGCGCCAGTCGAGGTCCACAGGTGTCCGGCGAGAAAGGGTTCGCCGGTCCCCGGGGCCGTCCGTCGCGGGCGACCCGCCGAGCCGGATCCACGAACTCTGACATGCGAAGGATCGCAGGAGTCATGCCGAAGCTGATTGCATTCGACGAGGAGGCCCGGCGCGGGCTCGAGCGGGGTATGAACACCCTGGCCGACGCCGTCAAGGTCACCCTCGGCCCGAAGGGCCGCAACGTCGTCCTCGAGAAGAAGTGGGGCGCCCCCACGATCACCAACGACGGCGTGAGCATCGCCAAGGAGATCGAGCTCGAGGACCCCTACGAGAAGATCGGTGCCGAGCTGGTCAAGGAGGTCGCGAAGAAGACCGACGACGTCGCCGGTGACGGTACGACGACCGCGACCGTGCTCGCCCAGGCGATGGTCCGCGAGGGTCTGCGCAACGTCGCGGCCGGCGCGAACCCGATGGGTCTCAAGCGCGGCATCGAGGCCGCCGTCGCCGCCGTGTCCGAGCAGCTGCTCGGCATGGCCAAGGACGTCGAGACCAAGGAGCAGATCGCGTCCACCGCGTCGATCTCCGCCGCTGACACCACCGTCGGCGAGATCATCGCCGAGGCGATGGACAAGGTCGGCAAGGAAGGCGTCATCACCGTCGAGGAGTCGAACACCTTCGGGCTCGACCTCGAGCTCACCGAGGGCATGCGCTTCGACAAGGGCTACATCTCGGCGTACTTCGTCACCGATGCCGAGCGCATGGAGACGGTCCTCGACGACCCGTACATCCTGATCGCGAACCAGAAGGTCTCCTCGGTCAAGGACCTGCTCCCGGTCCTGGAGAAGGTCATGCAGTCGGGCAAGCCGCTGCTGATCCTCGCCGAGGACGTCGACGGCGAGGCCCTCTCGACGCTGGTCGTCAACAAGATCCGCGGCACCTTCAAGTCCGTCGCCGTCAAGGCCCCGGGCTTCGGCGACCGCCGCAAGGCCATGCTGCAGGACATCGCGATCCTCACCGGCGGCCAGGTCATCTCCGAGGAGGTCGGCCTCAAGCTCGAGAACGCCGACGTCGCCCTGCTCGGCCAGGCCCGCAAGGTCGTGATCACCAAGGACGAGACCACCATCGTCGAGGGTGCCGGTGACCAGGACCAGATCGCCGGCCGGGTGAACCAGATCCGCGCCGAGATCGAGAAGTCGGACTCCGACTACGACCGCGAGAAGCTCCAGGAGCGCCTCGCCAAGCTGGCCGGCGGCGTGGCCGTCATCAAGGTCGGCGCGGCCACCGAGGTCGAGCTCAAGGAGCGCAAGCACCGCATCGAGGACGCCGTCCGCAACGCGAAGGCGGCCGTCGAGGAGGGCATCGTCGCCGGCGGCGGCGTCGCCCTGGTGCAGGCGTCGGCCACCGCGTTCGACAAGCTCGAGCTCGTCGGTGACGAGGCCGTGGGAGCGAACATCGTGCGCGTGGCGACCGAGGCCCCGCTCAAGCAGATCGCGGTCAACGCCGGCCTCGAGGGCGGCGTCGTGGCGGAGAAGGTCAAGAACCTCGAGTCGGGCCACGGCCTCAACGCCGCGACCGGCGAGTACGTCGACATGATCGCCGAGGGCATCATCGACCCCGCCAAGGTGACCCGCAGCGCGCTGCAGAACGCCGCCTCCATCGCGGCGCTCTTCCTCACCACCGAGGCCGTTGTGGCCGACAAGCCGGAGAAGGCCGCCCCGATGGGCGACCCGTCCGGCGGCATGGGCGGCATGGACTTCTGAGTCCCGCCCGCTCCTCGTAGCACCCCGAACGGCCCCGGTCCCCTGCGGACCGGGGCCGTTCGCCGTCCCGGTCGAGTCGAGAGTTCCGTCGGTCGAGTCGAGAGTTCTGGCCAGTCGAGTCGGGAGTTCCGACTTTCGAGCCGGCCGCAGACAATCCCCTGGCCGTCCGGCGCCTGAGCGGCGAGGATCGCGACCGTGCCTGTCGAGCTGGTGCGAGCCGATGCCCTGTCCGAGCAGGTCCCGTACGCGTACGCCGCGGTCGTGGGGCCGGGGAGCCTGGTGTTCACCGCCGGCGCCTGCCCGCTCGACGACCACGGCGCCGTGGTCGCGCCCGGCGACGTCGCCGGGCAGGCGCAGCGCGTGATGGCCAACCTCGTCACCGCCCTCGCCGCGTCCGGGTGCACGTTGGCCGACGTCGCCAAGAGCACGGTGTACGTCGCCAGCCACGAGCGTGCCGACCTCGTGGCCGCCTGGCAGGTCGTGCGCGCCGCCTTCGGCGACCACGACGCACCCAGCACGCTGCTGGGCGTGGCGGCGCTCGGGTACGCCGACCAGCTCGTCGAGGTGGAGGCCGTGGCCGCACGTTCGTGATGCCCGGGCGTCGGGCACAGTGGGGGCCGTGGACGAGAGCCGACGCGAGCGCTTCGAGGAGGTCGCGCCCGGACTGATCGAGCCCGTGCGCCGCTTCCTGGCCCGCCGCACCGACCCGGCCACCGCGGAGGACGTGCTCGCGGAGACGCTCCTGGTCTGCTGGCGTCGGGCCACCGAGCTGCCCGACGAGCCGCTGCCCTGGGTGTACGGCGTCGCGCGCAACTGCCTGCGCAACGCCGAGCGTGCGGCGCGGCGCCAGGAGCGGGTCGCCGCCCGCCTCATGGCGCAGCCGGCCGATCCCGGGCCGCCCGACGACCCCGCGCTGGACGAGGCGATGGCGACGCTGCGGCCCGAGGAGGCCGAGCTGCTGCGCCTGTGGGCGTGGGAGCAGCTCACCCCCGCCGAGATCGCCGTCGTCCTGGGGGTCAGTCCGAACGCCGCCAGCACCCGCCTGACCCGCGCGAAGAAGAAGCTGTCCGACCGGCTGCGAAAGACCAGGGCCGCTGCCGGACATGAGGAGTCGAGAGAAGGGAGGGGACCGTGACCGACGAGCTGCACGACCCGCTGCGCGCGCGCCTGCAGGCTGCGGACCCGGCCGCCTCCCTCCCGGCAGCCGACCCCGACGGGGTGGCCCGACTCCTGGAGGACGTCATGAGTACCGAGCTCACCACCGAGAACCGCGAGACCGGGACCCGCGACCGCAGCCCGCTGACCTGGCTGGTGGCCGCGGCGGCCGCGGTGATCATCGCCGGGATCGGCGTCTTCGCCCTCGTCGGCCACGACGAGGACCCGACCGCGCCGCCTACGGCGGCCGACAGCCAGACGGTCACTGAGCTGGGCGCACCGGCCGCGGCGGCGTACTCCGCCAAGTGCCTGGTGCCCACCGCCGAGACGCTGTCCGGGCAGCAGGTCGCCTTCGACGGCACCGTCACCGCGATCGCGGACGGCGTCGTCACGCTCCGCGTGTCCCACTGGTACACGGGCGGCGACACCGACCTGGCCCGCGTGCAGGCGCCGCCCGAGGACCTGCAGCAGCTGATCGGCGCGGTCCACTTCGAGCAGGGCGGGCGGTACCTGGTCAGCGCCAGCAACGGCCAGGTGACGGTCTGCGGCTTCAGCGCACCGTGGTCGACCGACCTCGCGGAGACCTACCAGCAGGCCTTCGGGTGATCGTCCACGGGCTGCTGCTCGCGGCCGGGGCGGGCTCGCGGATGGGCACGCCCAAGGCGCTCGTCCGCGACGCGGACGGCGAGCCCTGGCTGGTCCGGGCGGTCCGCGCGATCGCCGACGGCGGGTGCACGCAGGTCGACGTCGTGCTCGGAGCAGCGGCCGACGAGGCGCTGCCGCTCCTCGAGGGCACCGGTGCGAGCGCGGTCGTCGCCGCCGACTGGGCCGCGGGCATGTCCGCGTCGCTGCGCGCCGGCCTCGCCGCGGTCGAGGCCACCGACGCCGACGCCGTGCTCGTCAGCCTCGTCGACCTGCCGGACGTCTCGGCCGCCGTCGTGGGCCGCCTCCTGGGCCCGGGCGTCGCGCGCGACACGTTGAGGCGGGCGTCGTACGACGGCGCTGTCGGCCACCCTGTCGTCCTCGGCCGCGACCACTGGGCGGGGGTCGCGGCCGACGCCGCTGGCGACGAGGGCGCGCGGGGCTATCTCCAGGCGCACCGGGCCGACGTCGAGATCGTCGAGTGCGGCGACCTCGCCACCGGCCGGGACGTCGACCACCCGGCCTGAGCCGCTCGCTCATCCACAGGCAGGATTGGTCACCAACCGCACGTCTGAGCCCTAAATCCCTGCGGTTTGGTCACAAACCGGCTGCTGGTCAGACCAGTCAGCCGCCCGCCCGCCGGATCCGCACCGGACCACGAGCGGTGGTCACGTCGACCACCTCACCACCCTGGGTGACCTCGACCTGACCGGCGGACGCCAGGCGGGCGGCGGCCGCGCGAGCGGCGTCCATCAGTGGTCGCCAGTCGTCCGGCTCGACGGCTCGGGCGGCGTCGGAGGGGCAGATCGTGGCGCCCGGCCGGCGCTGCTCGAGCAGGTCGAGGATCGTCTGCTCGAGGCGGGAGTCGACGTCGCTCACCTGACCACCTTCGCTCCGCCCTTCAAGCCGCCCTCCAAGCCGCCCTCCGAGCCGCCCGCCCACGCCGCCGTCCACGCCGCCGTCCAAGCCGCCGCCCACGCCGCCGTCCAACCTCGGACCAACACGGCCCCACGTAGCCTGGACGCATGGCCCTCGAGTCCCCGGAAGCCGTGGCCGCGCGCCTCGGCGAGACGGGCTACCTCTGCGACGACGCACTCGCGACCGTGACGTTCCTCGCGCTGCGCATGGAGCGTCCGCTGCTGCTCGAGGGCGAGCCCGGCACCGGCAAGACCGCGTTGGCCGAGGCGATCGCGCAGTCCCTCGACCTGCCGCTCGTACGGCTGCAGTGCTACGAGGGGATCGACGCCACCCAGGCGCTCTACGACTGGGACTTCCCCCGCCAGATCCTGCACCTGCGGGCGCTCGAGGCCACCGGCGGCGTCGGGCCCACCGACGTGGAGGAGGCCGAGAAGAGCCTGTACGACGACCGCTTCCTGCTCGCCCGCCCGGTCCTCCAGGCGCTCCAGGCGAGCCCGGCGGTGCTGCTGGTCGACGAGGTCGACCGGGCCGACGACGAGTTCGAGGCGTTCCTGCTCGAGGTGCTGTCGACCTACCAGGTCTCGATCCCCGAGCTCGGCACGGTGCGCGCCGCCACCCCGCCGGTCGTCGTGCTGACCTCCAACCGCACCCGCGAGCTGCACGACGCGCTCAAGCGCCGCTGCCTCTACCACTGGATCGAGCACCCCGGCCTCGAGCGCGAGGTCGAGATCCTCCGGAGCCGGGCGCCGGAGGTGTCGGAGGGCCTGCGCCGGCAGGTCGTCGAGGTCGTCCAGCGCCTGCGCGACCGCGACGACCTGCAGAAGCCGCCCGGGGTGGCCGAGACCCTCGACTGGGCGAGGGCGCTGCAGCACCTGGGGTCCGCGGAGATCGACCTGGCGGCGGCGTCGGCCACGCTCGGCGCACTGGTGAAGTACCGGGAGGACGCCGAGCGGGTCCGGCAGGCCCTGGACCAGATGCTGCGGGCCTGAGATGACACCCCATGACGACGGTCCGACGACCCGGCGGCAGCCCGACGAGGTGCTCCTCGGGTTCACCCTGGCCCTGCGCGCCGCCGGCGTGCCGGTCACCCAGGACCGGGCCCAGGGCTTCCTCGCCGCGGCCGCCGAGCTCGGCGCGGGCGACCGGCGGTCGACGTACCTCGCCGGCCGGGCCACGCTGTGCGCCGGCCCGGACGACCTGGAGCGCTACGACCAGGTCTTCCACGCCTACTTCGACGCCCGCGACGGCCTCCCGCGCCCCCGGCCGTCGCAGCCGCCGACCACGACGCCCAGCCTGTCGCAGCTGCCCCTCGACGAGGGCAGCGGCACCGGGGACGAGCCGGGGGAGGACGTCCTCCGCGCGGCGGCCAGCGAGGTCGAGGTGCTGCGGCACCGCGACGTCGCCGCGCTGACGGCCGCGGAGAAGCACCGGGTCGCCGGCATGTTCGCCACCCTGCACCCACGCCCGCCCCGCCGTCGTACCGCCCGCCACCAGCGGTGGCACCGCGGCCAGGTCGACGCCTCGCGCACCCTGCGCGCCTCCCTGCGCCGGATGGGGGAGCCGGCCGACATCGCCTGGCGGCGCCGCGGCACCCGGCCCCGGCGGGTGGTGCTCCTCGTCGACGTCTCCGGTTCGATGAGCGGGTACGCCGACGCGCTGCTTCGCCTCGCGCACCGCTTCACCCAGGCGGGAGGCGGGACGGTCGAGACGTTCACGCTCGGCACCCGCGTCACCCACGTGACCCGCGCGATGCGGCTCCGCGACCCCGAGCGCGCCCTGGTCGCCGCCGGCGAGACCGTCCCGGACTGGTCCGGCGGCACCCGCCTCGGCGAGACCCTGCGCTTCTTCCTCGACCGGTGGGGCCAGCGCGGGATGGCGCGCGGCGCGGTCGTCGTGGTCTTCAGCGACGGCTGGGAGCGCGGCGACCCGACGCTGCTCGGCGAGCAGATGGCGCGGCTGCGCCGGATCGCCCACCGCGTGGTGTGGGTCAACCCGCACCGCGGCAAGGCCGGCTACGAGCCGGTGCAGCAGGGGGTCGTCGCCGCCCTGCCGCACTGCGACGACTTCGTCGCGGGACACTCCCTGGCGACGTTCGCGGAGCTGGTGGAGGTGGTCTCCCGTGCGTGACGTGCTGCCCGAGCTGATGGCCTGGTGGCGGGCCGGTGAGACCGTCGGGGTCGGCACCGTGGTCGCGACCTTCCAGTCCGCCCCGCGCCCGGCCGGCGCCTCGATGCTGGTCGGGCCCGACGGCACGGCGGTCGGCTCGGTGTCGGGAGGCTGCGTCGAGGGCGCGGTCTACGAGCTGGGCCAGTCGGTCGTCGACTCCGGGGTGCCGGTCCTGGAGCGGTACGGCGTCTCCGACGACGACGCGTTCGCCGTCGGGCTGACCTGCGGCGGCATCCTCGACGTCTACGTCGAGAAGGTCAGCCGCGACACCTTCCCCGAGCTCGGGGAGATCGCCGCCGACGTCGAGGCGGGCCGGCCGGTCGCGCTCGCCACCGTCATCGAGCACCCCGACCCGGCCTGGCTGGGGCGGCGGCTGGTGGTGCGTCCGGACGGGCCGGAGGGGATAGTCCCTGACGTTTCGGCCCCTCCTGCCGGCGTGTCGGGGACCGAAACGTCAGGGACTATCCCGCCCGCGGGCCCGACCGCCGGCCAGACCCTCGGCTCCGCCCGCGCCGACGACGCGGTCCGCGACGACGCCCTGGGCCTGCTCGCGGCCGGCCACAACGCGACCCTGACCTACGGACCCGACGGCGAGCGGCGCGGGGAGGGCATGCGCGTCTTCGTGTGGGCCTTCGCCCCCAAGCCGCGGATGCTGGTGTTCGGCGCGATCGACTTCGCGGCCGCGGTCGCGAAGGTGGGGAGCTTCCTGGGCTACCACGTCACGGTGTGCGACGCCCGGCCGGTCTTCGCCACCGCCACCCGGTTCCCCGAGGCCGACGAGGTCGTCGTGGACTGGCCCCACCGCTACCTGACCGCGGAGGCCGAGGCCGGCCGCATCGACGCCCGCACGGTCATCGCCGTCCTCACCCACGACCCGAAGTTCGACGTCCCCCTGCTCGAGGTCGCGCTGCGGCTGCCCGAGGTCGCGTACGTCGGCGCGATGGGTTCGCGCCGCACCCACGACGACCGGCTCGAGCGGCTGCGCGAGGCGGGGCTGGAGGACAAGGAGATCGCGCGGCTCTCCAGCCCGATCGGCCTCGACCTCGGCGCCCGGACCCCGGAGGAGACCGCGATCAGCATCGCCGCCGAGATCGTCGCGGGCCGGTGGGGCGGGTCGGGCGAGCGGCTCGCCACGCTGGAGGGCCGGATCCACCGCTGAGGCCTCCTCCGAGCTCTCCTCCGGGAAGGTGTGACCCACGTCACCGGGGCGGTGCTACGGTCGCCGGCATGACGAGCAGCGAGCTCGAGAGCCGCCGCATGGACGCGGTGCGCGCGTGGACCTCCTTCGTCGAGCACGCCGACGGGACGCCGACCCAGGTCCGCCCGGAGATCCTGTCGAGCTGGAACCGCTCGGAGGCCGCGGTGCCGCCCGACGTGCGCGAGGCCCCGCTCGCCGACGAGTCCGAGGTGGCGTCCTACTGGCGCGGCTCGCCGCTGCAGACCGCCGTGGAGCGGGTCGAGGCCGAGCTGCGACGCACCGCCGAGGACGGCGACCTCGTCGTCGCGGTCACCGACCCCGAGACCCGGATCCTGTGGACGTACGGCGGTCGCGTGATGCGCCGCAAGGCCGAGACCGTCAACTTCGTGCCCGGCGGGCGGTGGGACGACGAGTCGGTCGGGACCAACGCCCTCGACCTCGCCAACCGGCTCGGGGCGCCGGCGATGGTCTTCAGCGCCGAGCACTACGCGTCGATCGTGCACAACTGGGTGTGCTGGGCCGCGCCGGTCAACGACCCGGTCACCGGCCGGCAGCTGGGCGTGATCGACCTGTCGACCACCTGGGACCGCACCCACCCCATCGGGCTGGCCACCGCCCGGGTGATGGCGCGGCTGATCGAGGCCGCGATGCCCGCCTCGCACCACCACCCGGTCACCGGCCCCCTCGACGAGCGCACCGAGCCCGGGCTGGTGATGCGCCTGCTCGGGACCGCTGAGACCTGGCTGGACGGGCAGCGGCTGCTGCTCAACCGGCGCCAGACCGAGGTGCTGGCGCTGCTCGCGATGCACCCCGAGGGGCTCTCGCTCGAGCAGCTGCACGCCTGCGTCTACGGCGATCAGGCGGTCACCCTCTCCACGCTCAAGGCCGAGGTGTCCCACCTCCGCTCCGCGCTCGGGGGCCAGCTCGCCTCGCGGCCCTACCGGCTCACCATGCCCGTCGCCACCGACGTCGACCTGGTGCTCACCCTGCTGCGCCGGGGCCGGGTCGCGGCCGCGGTCGACGCGTACGGCGGCGACCTGCTGCCCGGCACCAACTCGCCCGCCCTCCACGAGATGGCCGAGTACGTCGCCGTCGCCGTCCGCGAGGCGCTCCTCGCCAACCCCGAGCCCGACGCCGTGGTCCGCTACAGCGAGCTGGCGCCGTACGACACCGAGGTCGTCGAGGTGTGCCTGGCCACCCTCGCGGGCCGCCCGCACCCCGCCGTCCCGCTGCTCAAGGGCCGGCTCGCCGCCGCCAGCCGCTGACGCGCGCCCGCCGCAGCAGCCGACCCCACCCACCACTCGCTGTCGGCGCGACCGCCTAGCGTGGGGCCGATGGAGATCCGCTACGCCCTGGCCGTGGTGACGGGCGCGGGCGGCGGCCTCGGGCGCGAGATCGCGGTCGCGCTGGCCCGCCGCGGTGCCGCGGTGGTCTGCGCCGACCGCGACCGGGCCGCCGCGGACGAGACCGCCGATCTCGTCCGGCAGCGCCGGGTCAGCGGCTGGTCGGTCGCGTGCGACGTCACCGAGGAGGCCGACCTGCGCGCGCTCGGCGCGCGGGCGCTCGACCTCGGCGGCGCGGACGTGCTCGTCAACAACGCGGGCGGCTGGACGCCCGGCGAGCAGTACCCCGCGGCGCCGTACGACGCCTGGTCGCGCACCCTCGACCTCAACCTCCGCGCCCCGATGCTGCTCACCCAGCTCTTCCTGGCCGACCTCGAGCGCCGCCGCGGACCACAGCGGCCGGCGGCGGTCGTCAACGTCTCCTCCAGCGCGGCGCTGGGCGCCGAGGGCTACGGGTCCCCGGAGTACGCCGCCGCGAAGGCCGGCCTGGTCCGCCTCACCACGGCGCTCGGGGATCCCGCGACGGCGGCCCGGGCGCGGGTGATGGCCGTGGTCCCGGGGTGGATCGGGCTGCCGCGGGCCCACGAGGAGCGCGCCGCGCTGCCGCCCGCCGACCGGCCCCCGCTCGTGCCGCCCGAGGCGGTCACCCGGGCCGTCGTGCAGCTCGTCGCCTACGGGCGCGCCGGAGAGGTCGTCGAGCTGTTCTGACCGCACGATTGAGGTCTATGACGACACATTTACTATAGTTAGGACATGGGCGGAGTCGTGGGAGTCGAGGACAGGGTGGTCGCGCGCGAGAGGCCCGACCGCCACCGGGTCGCGATCGTCGGCGGCGGCGCGAGCGGCGTGCTCACCGCCCTGCAGCTGCTGAGCGGGTCGACCGACTCGGCGCTGTGCGTCACCGTCCACGAGGCGACCGGGGTCCTCGGTCGGGGCATCGCCTACGGCACCTCCGACCCGCGGCACCTGCTCAACGTCCGGGCCCGCCACATGAGCGCCTACGCCGACGTCCCCTCCGACCTGCTCGACTGGGCGCGCCGCGCGGGTCGCGACCCCGACCCGCAGGGCTTCCTCCCCCGGATGGAGTACGCCGCCTACCTGCAGGACACGCTCGCCGCGGTCGCCGACCACCGGCTGACCATCAGCGCCGGCCGGGTCGAGGACGTCGTCCCCGTCCCCGGCGGGTTCGAGCTGCGGACCCGCGACCGGGTGTCGACCGCGGCCACGGTCGTGCTGGCCCACGGCAACCAGGCCCCGCAGGGCCTCAGCATCGGCGGCGCCGACCTCACCGACCTGCCCGGCCACCTGCCGAACCCCTGGGACCTGGCCGCGATCCGCGCGCTGCCCGGTGACGCGACCGTCGCCATCGTCGGCACCGGCCTGACCGCCGTCGACACCGCGATCACGCTGCTCGAGGACGAGCCGGGCCGGCATGCGGTGATGGTGAGCCGGCACGGCCTCCTGCCCCGCGCCCACATCGCCCAGCAGTCGACCGCCTGGGTCAGCGACGTGCCCGAGGGCCCGCTGACGGCCGACGGGCTCGCCACGTTCGTGCGCGATCAGGTCGCGGCCGCCCGCGCCCACGGCGTCGACTGGCGGGCGGTCGTCGACGGCCTGCGGGCGCCGACGCAGTCGATCTGGCAACGCCTCGACCTCGACGAGCGGCGCCGGCTCCTGGACCACCACGTCCGGGACTGGGAGATCCGGCGGCACCGGATGGCGCCCGAGGTCGGCGCCCGGATCGACGGCTACTGCCGCGACGGCCGGCTGGTGCTGGTCGGTGGCGGCGTCGCCGCGGTCGACGTGCGCGGCGCCCGCGCCGAGCTCTCGCTCCCGGCGCTGGCCGAGCCGGTGCTCGCCGACGCTGTCGTCAACTGCACGGGGCCGCTGACCGACGTCACCCGCAGCGCGGACCCGCTCCTCCAGGCGCTGCAGGGGCGCGGGCTCGTCGTACCCGACCCGCTGCGCCTCGGCATCGAATCCACACCCGCGGGGGACGTGTTCGGCGCCGACGGCCAGGTCGTCGACGGCCTCCTCGCCGTCGGCCCGCCACGCAAGGGAACCCTCTGGGAGTCGACCGCGATCCCCGAGATCCGCACCCAGGCCGCCGAGGTCGCCCGCGCGGTGCTCGCCCGCACCACCGCCTGAGCCGGGCTGGCGGTGGTTTCGAGGCTCGGGCCTGGAGGCCCTCGCACCTCAACCACCGTCACGGTGGTCGAGGTGCGAAGGCGCCCTGGCGCCTGAGCCTCGAGACCACCAACCCTTGACCAACCGGACCCTCCCTAGCGTGACCCGGGCCACACCAAGGCCCAGCTCCACGCCCATGTCTAGGGAGAGTCCATGACCCGGATCAGCCTCACCGTCGACGGAGCACGCGTCTCCGACGACGTCGAACCCCGCATGCTGCTCGTGCAGTACCTCCGTGAGCGGCTCGGCAAGACCGGCACCGTGATCGGCTGCGACACCAGCAACTGCGGCGCCTGCACGGTCCACCTCAACGGCAGCAGCGTGAAGTCGTGCAACGTGCTGGCGGTCCAGGCCGACGGTGGTGAGGTCACCACGATCGAGGGCCTGGCCCAGGACGGGCAGCTGCACCCGGTGCAGGAGGCGTTCCGCGAGTGCCACGGCCTCCAGTGCGGCTACTGCACGCCCGGGATGATCATGCAGAGCGTCGACCTGCTCAACACCAACCCGAACCCCTCCGAGCAGGAGATCCGGGTCGGGCTCGAGGGCAACCTGTGCCGCTGCACGGGCTACCACAACATCGTCAAGGCAGTGCAGCACGCGGCCGGACAGGGGGCCACGTCATGACCGCCACGCAGGAGCGCCCCTCCGACGAGGTCGAGCGCGAGATCGGCCGCGACCGCCGCCGCAAGGAGGACCAGCGCCTCATCACCGGCCGCACCCGCTGGACCGACAACATCACGCTGCCCGGGATGCTGCACCTGGCCATGGTGCGCAGCCCCTTCGCGCACGCCACCATCACCAGCATCGACACCAGCGCCGCGAAGCAGGCGACCAACGTCGTCGCGGTGCTCACCGGCGCCGACTTCGGCGAGGAGCTCGGCGTCTGCATCAACGCCTGGCCGATCACGCCCGACCAGGTCACGCCCAACCACTCGCCGATGCCCAGCGACCGGGTCGCCTTCGCCGGTGAGATCGTCGCCGTCGTCGTCGCCCGCAGCGCCGCCGAGGCCCGCGACGCCGCCGAGCTCGTCGACGTCGAGTACGACGAGCTGCCGGCCGCGCTCGACCTCAAGGACGCCGCCGCCGACACCGTCCTTGCGCACCCCGACCTCGGCACCAACAAGTCGGCGCTGTGGGTCTTCGACTCCGGCGAGGCCGGCACCGGCGGCGCCGTCGAGGACGCGATCAGCAAGGCCCGCGGCGACGGCATCGTGATCGAGCGCGAGTACCGCCAGCAGCGGCTCATCCCGGCGTTCATGGAGCCGCGCTCGGTCGTCGTCGACCCGACCGGCGAGCAGTACGTCATGTACTCGGCCACCCAGATCCCGCACATCCTGCGCTTCGCCCTGGCCGCCACGACCGGCGTACCGGAGTCGAAGATCCGCGTCATCGCCCCCGACGTCGGCGGCGGCTTCGGCGGCAAGCTCCAGGTGACCCCGGAGGAGTGGATCGCCTGGGCGGTCGGCCGCCGGCTCGGCAAGCCGGTCAAGTACACCGAGACGCGCTCGGAGTCGCTGGTGTCGGGCCACCACGGTCGCGACCAGTGGCAGAAGCTCACCCTCGCCGCCGAGAAGGACGGCACGGTCACCGGGCTCAAGGTCGAGCTGCTCGCCGATCTCGGCGCGTACGTCGCGATCGTCGGCGGCGGCGTCCCGGTCCTGGGCGCCTTCATGTTCAACTCGATCTACAAGTTCCCGGCGTACCACTTCGCGGTGCAGACGGTGCTGACCAACAAGACGTGGACCGACGCGTACCGCGGCGCCGGCCGGCCCGAGGCGACGTACGCCATCGAGCGGCTGATGGACGAGCTCGCCGCGGAGGTCGGCGTCGACCCGCTCGAGGTCCGCGAGAAGAACTGGATCAAGCACGAGGAGTTCCCGTTCACCACGGTCGCCGGGCTCGAGTACGACTCCGGCAACTACGAGGCCGCCACCGCGCGGGCCAAGGAGATGCTGGGGTACGACGAGCTGCGGGCCGAGCAGGCGGCGCGCCGGGCCAGCGGCGACCGGGTGCAGCTGGGCATCGGCACCTCGACGTTCACCGAGATGTGCGGCCTGGCACCCTCGCGGGTGCTCGGCTCGCTCGACTACGGCGCCGGCGGCTGGGAGCACGCCAGCGTGCGGATGCTCGCGACCGGGAAGGTCGAGGTCGTCACCGGCGCGTCCGCGCACGGGCAGGGCCACGAAACGGCGTTCAGCCAGATCGTCGCCGACCGGCTCGGGGTCGCCTTCGAGGACGTCGAGATCCTGCACGGGGACACCCAGGTCGCACCCAAGGGGCTCGACACCTACGGCTCGCGGTCGCTGGTCGTGGGCGGCGAGGCGCTGGTCAAGGCCGCCGACAAGGTCATCGAGAAGGCCAAGCCCATCGCGGCGCACCTGCTCGAGGCGTCGGCCGACGACCTCGAGTTCGCCGGTGGGCGGTTCTCAGTGCGCGGCACCGACCAGGGGATGGCGATCGGGGAGGTCGCGCTCGCGACGTTCGCGGCGCACAACCTGCCGGACGGCGTCGAGCCCTCGCTCGACTCCGAGGCGACCTACGACCCGGTGAACTTCAACTTCCCCCACGGCACCCACCTGTGCGCGATGGAGGTCGACACCGAGACCGGCGAGCTGACGATGCGCAAGTACGTCTGCTGCGACGACATCGGCAACATCATCAACCCGCTGATCGTGAGCGGCCAGGTGCACGGCGGCCTGGTGCAGGGCATCGCCCAGGCGCTGTGGGAGGAGGCGGTGTACGACGACGCGGGGACCCTCGTCTCCGGGTCGTTCGTCGACTACCTGCTGCCCACCGCGGCCGACACGATCAGCTTCGAGATCGACCACACCACGTCGCCGAGCCTGACCAACACGCTCGGCACCAAGGGCGTCGGCGAGGCCGGCACGATCGCCTCCACGCCGGCCGTGGTCAACGCGGTCGTGGACGCGCTGCGCCCGATGGGCGTGACCGACATCCAGATGCCGTGCACGCCCGAGCGGGTGTGGAAGGCGATCCAGGGCGCGGGCTCCGGCGGGGCGACCGAGGGCGCGGCGATGCCGCACTTCGAGTCGGGCGGGGAGATGGGCAACCAGGAGCAACCCGGCACCTCGAGCACGGAAGGAGCCGGCGCATGATCCCGGCCCAGTTCGACTACATGGCCCCCACCTCGGTGGAGGACGCCCTCGCTGCGCTCGCCGAGCACGGCGACGACGCCAAGATCATCGCCGGCGGGCAGAGCCTGCTGCCGGTGCTGCGGATGCGGCTCAACGCGCCGGAGATGATCATCGACCTCGGGCGGATCGAGTCGCTGCGGGGCATCCGCGACGACGGTGACGCGATCGTGATCGGCGCGATGACGCCGCACGCGGTCGTCGGGTCCGACCCGCTGGTCGCCGAGCACGCGGCCCTGATCTCCAAGGCGGTCGAGCACCTCGCGGACGCCCAGATCCGGCACCGGGGCACCTTCGGCGGCGCGCTCGCCCACGCCGACCCCGCCGGTGACCTCGGGGCGCCGGCGCTGGCGCTCGGGGCGGAGTTCGTCATCCAGGGGTCCGGCGGGACGCGCACGGTCGCGGCCGACGACTTCTTCGTCGACCTCTTCGAGACCGCGATCGGCGACGACGAGATCCTCACCGAGGTCCGAGTGCCCAAGCACACCGGCTGGGGCGCGCACTACGAGAAGTTCGTGCGGGTCGCCCACCAGTGGCCGATCGTCGCGGTGGCGGCGACCGTGCGCGCCGACGGAGGCACGATCGCCGAGGCGCGGGTCGGGCTGACCAACATGGGCTCGACGCCGCTGCGGGCCCGGGCGACCGAGGCGGCGCTGGCCGGGCAGCCCGCGACCGAGGACGGCGTCCGCGCCGCCGCCGAGCAGGCCGCCGAGGGCACCAACCCGCCCTCGGACCTCAACGGTGAGGCCGACTACCGCCGCCACCTCGCCCGGGTGCTCACCCGGCGCGCGGTCGTGGCAGCCGCGGGAGGCTGAGGCGGCGTGGAGCTCACCCACAGCTTCACCGTCCCGACGGGCATCGAGGAGACCTGGGCGCACTTCCAGGACATCGCCCAGGTGGCCGAGTGCTTCCCCGGCGCCACGGTCCACGGGGTCGGCGACGAGAGCTTCTCGGGGTCGGTGAAGGTCAAGCTCGGGCCGATCGCGCTGGTCTACAACGGGTCGGGGACGTTCGTCGAGAAGGACGACGCCGCCCACCGGTTCGTGGTCGACGCGAAGGGCAAGGACAAGCGCGGCAACGGCACCGCAGGCGCGCTCGTCACCCTCACGATGGCCGAGGCCGATGGCTCGACCTCGGTCGAGGTCGTCACCGACCTCGCCATCACCGGCAAGCCGGCCCAGTTCGGACGCGGGGTGATGCAGGACGTCTCCGACAAGCTGCTCGGCCAGTTCGTCGACTGCCTGCACCACCGGCTCGCCGAGGGCCAGGAGGAGCCGGCCGCCGCCCCGGAGCCCGCTGCCGCCGTACCCGAGCCCCCGCCCGAGCCCGACACCGAGCCCTCCGCTGCGATAGTCCCTGACGTCTCGGCCCCGGAATCGACCGATCGAGGGCTCGAACGTCAGGGACCACCCCCGCAGACCCCCCGACAGCCCCCACGACCGGCGCCAGCGCAGGACGACTCGATCGACCTCGGCGCGACGGTGCTCCCCGTCCTGGCGCGGACCTACTGGAAGCAGGGGGTCGGCCTCGTCGCGGTGCTGGCCCTGCTGTGGTGGGTGGTGCGTCGGCGGCGCGACTGACCCCCGATCCGCGAGACGTCAGACGACCTGGCTGCCCCGGCGGCCAGGTCGTCTGACGTCCGGGCCGCGACCGGACCGGCGCGGCGGCCGGTTCAGTCGGTGGCGGCCGAGATGGTCTTGGCCGACGCCGCCGAGAGCTCCTGCGGGTCGAGCCCGCGGGGAGCGCGGACGCCGTTGACCTCGGGGCTCAGCTGCGGCTCGAGGCGTACGACGGCGATCGCACCGCACAGCAGGCAGCCGGCGACCAGCGAGCCGATGTAGACCGCGCCCAGGTCATGGGCGACGAGGAACCCGGCGATCGGGGGCGCGATGATCGCGGCGAGCTGGAACGCCCCCGAGCTCAGCGCGTTGTAGCGTCCGCGCAGCTCGTCGGGGGCGAGCTCGTTGACCAGCGCCGGGATCGTCGGCTGCAGCAGCGTCTCGCCGAAGGCGAAGACCGACGCGCAGGCCGCCACGAGCAGGGTCGCGCCCCACGTGCCCGAGACCGTCCCGGTCGCTCCGAGCAGCAGCCACGCGGCCGCCCACACCACCGACATCACCGCGATCACCCGAGTGCGCCGGCGTCCCTCGATGCGCTGCAGCACGACCAGCTGGAGCACCACGATCACCAGGGTGTTCGCGGCGAAGGCCAGCCCCAGGCCGCGGGTCGAGACGTCGCCGACCGCGCGGGCGAACGCCGGCATGCCGGCGTTGAGCTGGGAGTAGCCGACGTAGGAGGAGACGAACGAGAGCAGGAGCAGCGTGCCGACCGCCGGCCGACGCGCGACCTCGAGGTAGCCGACCCGCGCCCGGGAGACCTCGCCGCCGTCGGTCGCGGGGTGGTCGGGCCGCCCCGCGACGTGGCGGAGCGGCACGAGCAGGAGGAAGAGCGCGGGCAGGTAGGAGACGGCGTCGGCGAGGTAGATCGCCTGGAACGACGCCAGTCGCTCCACGTCGACCACGATCCCGCCGACGATCCCGCCGATCCCGATGCCGAGGTTGAGCAGGGTGAAGTTGACCCCGAAGTAGCGCTGCCGCAGCTCCACCGGGACCACGGTCGCGATCAGCGTCTGGAAGCCGGGCCAGCTCACCCCGAACGCCGCCCCCGACAGCAGCAGCGCGACCGCCGCCGCCGCCTCGGTGCCGGCGAAGGCCAGCAGGGTGTTGGCGGCGACCTGGAGCGTCAGGGCGCCCATCAGGATCGGTCGTGCGCCCAGCCGGTCGATCGCCGACCCGCCGGGGCCGACCACGAGGAACCCGACCAGCGGCGGCAGGCCGAGCAGCAGCCCGACGTGCCCGAGCTCGAAGCCGCGGACCTCGTGGAGGTAGACGACATGGAAGGGCAGCACCAGGCCGGTGCCGATGAACTCCAGGACGACCACGGAGAGCAGCAGCCTGCCCTCGCGCGGCAGGTCGTGCCAGAAGGACGCGAGGGTGGGCTTGGCGGGAGCGGTCGTCGAGGTCATCTAGACCATCCTCCCAACGGCCACCGACAGCGGCACGCGGTTTTCGGACGGTACGGCGGCTCCGCGAGGCCCCCGCGACGACTCTGCCCGCACCGCTAGGCCGTGGATCCCCGGAGGTCCTAGGCTCCGAGCCATGAAGCGGGTGGTGGGCTACCTGATCGGGCTGGCCCTGGTGCTCCTGGCCGTGTTCGCGCCGGCCGTGTTCTACGACGTCAACCTCTCGTCGGGTGACTCCTACGAGCCGACCACGATCACGTCGTACGTCGCCGACTTCGACGTCGACGACCAGGGCGACCTGAAGGCCACCGAGACGATCACCGTCGACTTCCCGACGGGGGACCGGCACGGCATCTTCCGGTTCTTCGACAAGTCCGACCCGACCGACGCGAACGCCCGGCTGGTGCCCCACGACATCACGGTCACGATGGACGGCGACGACGTCCCCGTCGAGCTGCTGTCGGAGGACCACGGCCGCTACGTCAACGCGCGCATCGGGGACCCGGACTACACCCTCGACCCGGGCGAGCACACCTACGTCATCTCGTACCAGATCGACGGCGTCCTGCGGGAGGGCACCGACGGGCACGAGACGCAGTTCTACTGGAACCTGGTGCCGGGCGGCTGGAAGCAGTCGATCGACAAGACCGACCTCAGCGTCCACCTGCCCGTCGCGGCCGAGGACGTGCAGTGCGCCGTCGGGGCCGGGGAGACCGGCGGCTGCAAGGCCCGCGGGCAGGGCACCCGCACCCTCCACGTCCGCACCGGCTCGCTCGACCCGAACACCCCGGTCACCGTCAAGGCCGGCCTCGACATGCCGACCCCGCCGGCCGGCAAGACGCTGCCGTGGTCGCCGCGCTACGACCGGGTCTTCAGCCAGAGCCTCGTCGCCGCGATCGTGGTCCTCGCGCTGGCGGTGCTCGCCGGGCTCGGTGGCTACGTCGCGGCGCGGCGCTCCCGTGAGCGGGACCCGCAGTTCCCGCTGATGTACGCCCCGCCCGAGGGGATCGGCCCCGCGCAGGCGGCGTACCTGGTGACCGAGAAGGTCGACGACGAGCAGTACGTCGCCACGCTGCTCTACGCCGCGGAGCGCGGTGCCGTCGGACTGGACCGTTCCGGCGAGGCGTGGACGATCACCGACAAGCAGGGCCCGGCCGGCTGGGCCGGACTGGACGAGGTCACCTCCGGGGTCGCCCACCTGCTCGGCGGCCCTGGCACGACCTTCGTCGCCGAGCCGTCCGACGTGGCGGCCGGCAAGCGGCTGCAGAGCGAGATCTCGAGCTTCGAGGAGGGCACCAAGTCCTGGGCGAAGCGCAACGGCCTGATGGTCTCCAGCGGGCTGGGCGGCTGGGGTGGGCTGATGGTCATCGGCGGGTTCATCGCGGTGCTCGCTATCGCGATCTGGAACCCCTTCGACATGAGCGCCCTGGCCCTCATCCCGGGCCTGTTCGCCGTCTTCGGCGCGGGTCTGGCGGCGTCCGGTGCGGGCACCAAGCGCACCACGACCGGTCGCGACCTGTGGTCGCGCGCCGGCGGGTTCCGCCGCATCCTGTCCACGCCCTCGGCCCAGGACCGCTTCGACTTCTCCGGCCGTCAGGACCTCTACACGGCGTACATCCCCTGGGCGGTCGCCTTCGGCTGCGCCGACCAGTGGGCGGAGAAGTACCGCACCGAGATGGGTGCCGAGCCGCCGGTCCCGTCCTACTTCCCGCACTACTACGCCGGCGCGTACGCCGGCACCGCGATCGGCTCGATGGTCGACGACTTCCACTCCACCGTCAGCTCCGCCATCTCCTCCTACGAGGCCACCCAGAAGTCGTCGTCCTCCTCCGGGGGCGGCGGGTTCTCCGGCGGCGGCGGTGGAGGCGGCGGGGGCGGCGGCTCCTGGTGACCGCGACCCGACCGACCCTCTCGACGTACTGCCTGAGGTAGACCCCAACAAGGAGTTCACATGCTCATCGCCATCATCGTGATCGTCGTCATCGTGGCCCTGGTCGGCTTCGTGATCGTCGGCTTCAACAAGCTGCGCACCACCGATATCGGGGCCCAGGAGGCGCTCGGTGGCATCGACGTGCAGCTCACCCGCCGCGCCGACCTGATCCCCAACCTGGTCGAGACGGTCAAGGGCTACGCCGCGCACGAGAAGGGCGTCTTCGAGGAGGTGACCGCGGCCCGGGCCCGCGTCCAGACCGCGGCCAAGGGCGACGACGTGCCGGCCAAGGCCGCCGCTGACGCGGCCCTGCAGGGCGCGCTGGTGAACCTCAACGCGGTCGCGGAGAACTACCCCGACCTCAAGGCCAACCAGAACTTCCTCGAGCTGCAAGGCCAGCTGGCCGAGACCGAGAACCAGATCTCCTTCGCCCGCCAGTACTACAACGACGCGGTCGCGACGCTCAACAAGCTCACCCAGACCATCCCCTGGATGTTCTTCACCGGCATCGCCAACGTGCACAAGCGCGACTTCTACGAGGCGCCGGAGGGCCAGGAGCACGCGCCCGAGGTGAAGTTCTAGCGGTCGCGGTCATTCGCCGCGGGTGGCGTGGCCTCCGCGGTCGTGGGGTACTCCCGCGACATGCACCTTCCCACCGCCCGCGGCCCGCTGACCGAGGAGCTCTTCGCCGCGCTCCGGTCGGGCTCGGAGGACTTCTTCACCGTGCTCGCGGCGGCGCCGACGGCGACCGGCGACGACGCCGCCCTGGCGCTCTGGGCGCTGCACGAGCTGCAGTACCGCGGCTTCGCCGAGGTCGACGACGCGCTGGAGTGGGAGCCCCAGCTGCTGCGGGTGCGCTCGGTCCTCGAGCGTGACCTGGAGGCGCGGCTGCGCTCCCGCTTCACCCCGCCGCAGGGGCTGTCCTTCGCCGAGGACTTCTTCGGCTGGGTCGACGAGCAGGACGGCGTCTCCCTCGCGCGGCACGTCCACCGCGACGCCGACCGCGAGCAGGTCGAGGAGCTGCTGCGGGTGCGCTCGGTCTACCACCTCAAGGAGGCCGACCCGGTCGCCTGGCTGGTGCCCCGGCTCGGGGTGCGCGCCAAGGCGGCGCTCGTGGAGCTGCAGTACGACGAGTACGGCGGCGGCGACCCGAACCGCCTGCACCACCACCTCTTCGAGCTCGGCCTCGCGGCGAGCGGCCTCGACGCGTCGTACGGCGCGCACGTCGACCTCACGCCCCTGGAGGTGCTGGAGCAGAACAACGCCCTGTCGATGCTCGGCCTGCACCGGCGGCTGCGCGGGGCGGCGCTGGGACACCTCGCGGCGTTCGAGGCGACCAGCTCGTTGCCGTCGCGCCGGATGGCCCAGGGCCTGGAGCGGCTCGGCTTCGCGCCCGAGATGGTCGCCTACTACGCCGAGCACGTCGAGGCCGACGCCGTCCACGAGCAGCTCGCCGTGCGCACGATCGTCGGCGCGCTCCTGGAGGAGGAGCCGGAGCTGGAGGAGGACGTGTGGTTCGGCGCCTTCACCTGCCTGGACCTCGAGGACCGCTTCGCCCGCACGATGCTCGCCCGCTGGGGTGTGGGTGAGGAGCAGGTGGCATGAACACCCCACGAAGCTGCGGGGACCCCGCATGAGCACCCCGGGGTTCGACCACCCCGACATCGTGCTCTGCCCCGGCGGGCCGATGCTGCTGCGTGGCAAGCACGTCGTCGAGGACGCCGAGGGCGGCCGCCACGAGACCACCCGCCCCGTGACCGCGGTCTGCCGCTGCGACCGCTCGCAATCCTTCCCGTGGTGCGACGGCACCCACAAGGTGCTGCCCGAGAAGCTGCGTCCGGCCTGACCCGGATCCTCCGTCCGGTCACACCGGACCTCGTGGGTGATCCCTGGACTTCGTGGGTGTTGCAACACCCATCAAGTCCAGGGATCCCCGGCCGGCCGGGCAAACCTGCAGGCCCGGCCGAGGTCCTCCGACGGCTCAGGTCAGGTCGAGCCGCACCAGGACGCCGCGCTCGCACCGGCGGACCTCGGTGACGACCAGGTCGTCGTCGGCCAGCCGGTCGCGCAACGCGTCGACCTGGGCGACAGTCCCGAGCTGGAGCAGGAGGGTGCCGCGGCGCAGCAGGTGGTGACGGGCCACGTCGACGCACATCCAGGCGACCTCCATGCCGTCGTCGCCGCCGTCGATGGCCAGCACCGGGTCCTCGGGGTAGCGGGTGACCTCGTCGCGTCGCACCCACGGCGGGTCGGCGACCACCACGGCGAACCGCTCGCTGTCGCGCAGCACCTCGTCCATCGGGCCCTCCCGGACCTCGACGCGGTCGGCGAGGCCGGCGTCCGCGGCATTGTGTCGCGCCCAGTCGCACGCTGCGGGGTCCATGTCGACGCAAACCAGTGGGCGCGACGAGCCGAGCACGGCGAGCAGGCCGATCTGACCCGCGCCGGCGCACAGCTCGAGCACGGGTCCCGGCGGTGCGGTCGTGAGGATCTCCGCAGCCCAGGTGGACTGGGCCTCGGTCCATGGCCGCGGCCGCAGGACCCGCCCGTCGAAGCTGATGCGGAGCGGGCCGAAGCCCATCGACTCCGTCGCGGGCATGGTCGTCATGGCGGTGCCGTACCCCGCGGGGGTCGTGGTTACACAGGGTGGCGCGGGGGTGCGACACGCCGGCGGGTTTCCCCGGACAGGTCGGCCGGAGGTCATGCGGGGTGGCGGTCGGGGCAGCCGCCGCGGATGACGTGCCCCGGGGGCCGGGAGCCTCGCCGCCCGCCTCGCTGCCGCCTCTCGGCTCACCGGGTCTCGAGACGCGCCGTCACGACCTCCTCCGTCGGTCGTGGGCGCTCCTCGACCTGGCACCGGGCTCCGAGCCCGAGCAAGCTCGGCCTCGGCGGTGCTCAGAACACGTTGAGCGGGCGGAACTGCACCGAGATCCGCGGACCGGCGTGGGCGACCTTGGGGACGGCGTGCTCCCAGGTGCGCTGGCACGAGCCGCCCATGACGACCAGGTCGCCGTGCCCCATCTCGACCGAGATCGACGCGCCGCCGAGCCGAGGGCGCAGGGCGAGGCGGCGCGGGTCGCCCACGGAGACGATCGCGACCATCGTGTCCTGGGTCCGGCCCCGCCCGATGGTGTCGCCGTGCCAGGCGACGCTGTCGCGCCCGTCGCGGTAGTAGCAGCACCCGGCCGTCACGAACGGCTCGCCGAGCTCGGGCCGGTAGTGGGCCGACAGCGCCCCGCGGGCCCGGGCGAGCGCCGGGTGGGGGAGCGGGTCGCCCACGCCGTACGTGTGCAGCAGCCGGGGTACGTCGACCTCCCGGTCGTACATCTGGCGGCGCTCGGCCCGCCACGGGACGTCGCGCACCAGGGTCGCGAACACCTCGTCGGCCTCGGGCAGCCAGCTGCGGCACACGTCGACCCACGCCCCTCGGGTCAGGACCCGCCGCTCGGTCCCGGTGAAGTCGGGCGCCCCGGCCGGGGGCGCCTCGAAGAGCGAGCCCTGGAAGTCCATGGGCGTGAGCATACGCCGACGTCGAACAGGTGTTCGACCCCTCAGGGGGATCTCGGGGTCGCGTCAGGCCCTTCGTCCATGGCACGTGCGGCCCGGACACGGAAGGCTGGACCCATGACCGCGTCCCCGCCCGCCCCGTCTGCCGAGATCGTGCCCGAGCCCCTGCCCGCGGCCCGCGTCCGCCACCTCACCAAGACCTACGGCACCGGCGACGCCCTCGTGACCGCCCTGGACGACGTGACCCTCGACCTCGCGGCCGGCGAGTTCACCGCCGTCATGGGTCCCAGCGGCTCGGGCAAGTCGACGCTCATGCACTGCTGCGCGGCCCTCGACACGGCCGACTCCGGCCAGGTGTTCATCGGCGACCAGGAGATCACCCGGCTCAAGGACAAGGCCCTGACCCGGCTGCGCCGCGACGAGATCGGGTTCGTCTTCCAGTCCTTCAACCTGGTGCCGACCCTCACCGCCGAGGAGAACATCAAGCTCCCCATGGCGATCGCCGGCCGCAGCCCCGACCGCGCCTGGTACGACGCGGTCGTCGCCACGGTCGGGCTCGCCGACCGGCTGTCCCACAAGCCCAGCGAGCTCTCCGGCGGGCAGCAGCAGCGCGTCGCGGTGGCCCGCGCGCTGGCCAGCCGGCCCCGCATCGTGTTCGCCGACGAGCCCACCGGCAACCTCGACTCCCACTCGGGCGCGGAGGTGCTCGAGCTGCTGCGGCGCAGCGTGGACGCCCCGCCCGAGGAGGGTGGCGGGCAGACGATCGTGATGGTCACCCACGACCCGGTCGCCGCCGCCTGGACCGACCGCGTCGTCTTCCTCGGCGACGGCAAGGTCGTCGACGAGCTGCGCAGCCCGACCCGCGAGCAGGTGCTCGACGTGATGAACCGGCTCGCCGAGCCCCGGCCGACGGCATGACCCCCGCCCCACGGCGTGGGGGGCTTCCCCCGCGCCTCTCCAGCCCCGACGTCCGCAGGGCGCTCGCATGATCCGCGCCGCCCTCAAGAGCCTGCTCGGGCGCAAGGTGCGCCTGCTGATGAGCACCTTCGCGATCGTGCTCGGCGTCGCGTTCGTCGCGGGCACCCTGATCTTCTCCGACACCCTCAACCGCAGCTTCACGGCGCTGTTCTCCTCGACCGTCGGCGACGTGGTCGTCCGGCCCGAGGGCGGAACGACGGCCGACGGCTCGCCGTCCAGCGTGACCCTGCCCGCCAGTCTGCTGGAGAAGCTGCGCGACGTGCCCGGGGCCGCCCGCGTGGACGGCAACGTCAACGCGATCGGGGTCTTCGTCGTCAGCGACGAGGGCAAGGTCGTCAGCGGGTTCGGCCCGCCCGCGATCGGCGGCAACTGGACCGGCGCGCCCGCCGGTCACGGCCTCGAGGGCATGGCGATCGTCGAGGGCCACGAGCCCCACGGTGCCGACGAGGTCGCGCTCGACCAGCGCACCGCCGAGCGGGCGGGGTACGACGTGGGCGACCGCGTCACGGTCATCCCGTCCACGGCGATGGTGCCCGACACGAGCGAGCAGCCCGGCGAGCAACCCGGCCAGCCGGGCCAGCCGCCCGCCGAGCCCACCCGGCTCGAGCCCACCCTGGTCGGCATCATCGGCTTCCCGAGCGGCGGCTCCCTCAACGGCGCCACCTTCGCCGCGTTCGACACCGCCACCGCGCAGCAGCTCTTCCTCGGCGGCGAGGACGCCTACAGCGACGCCTGGGTCACCGCGGCCGACGGCGTCTCCCAGGAGCAGCTGCGCGACGCCGTCGCCGCCGAGCTCCCCGACGGGGTGGAGGCGGTGACCGGGGACCACGCCTCGGACGAGGCGGCGTCCGACCTGCTCAAGGCGGTCTCGTTCCTCACCACCTTCCTGCTCATCTTCGCCGGCATCGCCCTGGTCGTCGGCGCGTTCCTCATCGTCAACACCTTCTCGATCCTGGTGGCCCAGCGCAGCCGCGAGCTCGCGCTGCTGCGTGCCCTCGGCGCCTCGAAGCGCCAGGTCACCTGGTCGGTGCAGCTCGAGGCGTTCGTGCTCGGGGTCATCGGCGCGACCGTCGGCCTGGGGCTGGGCGTGCTGCTGGCGATGGGCATCCGGGCGCTGTTCGCGAACTTCGGGCTCGACCTCTCCGGGCAGTCCCTGATCTTCGCGCCGCGGACCTTCGTGGCGTCGTACGCCGTCGGCATCATCGTCACCATGGCCGCGGCCTGGCTGCCGGCGCGGCGTACCGGCCGGATCGCGCCGGTCCAGGCGCTGCGCGACGACGTGGCGCTGCCCGAGGCGTCGCTCCACCGCCGGTTCCTCGCCGGCCTCGTGCTCGTCGGGGCCGGGCTCGTGCTGCTCTGGCTCGGCCTGTTCTCCGACCTGCCGCACGGCGGCTGGCTCACCGGCGCCGGCGTCCTGGCCATCCTGCTCGGGGTCGCCGGCGCGAGCCCGGTGCTGTCCCGGCCGTTCCTGGCGGTCGTGCGGACGGCGTACGCCCGGCTGTTCGGCACCGTCGGGCTGCTGGCCGGGCAGAACGCCCTGCGCAACCCGCGCCGTACCGCCGCCACGGCCTCGGCGCTGATGATCGGCCTGGCGCTCGCGTGCACGATGGCGATCGTCGGGGACTCCGCCAAGGCCAGCGTCGACGCCTCGATCGAGGAGAACTTCGTCGGCGACTTCATCGTCAGCAACGTGATCGGCTCGGAGTTCACCCCGGCGATCGGCGACGCGATGGAGGGGGTCGATGGCGTCGAGCGGGTCGTGCGCGAGCGCTACAAGCAGACCGAGCGCGACGGGGACCGGATGGCCGTCGCCGCGGTCGACCCGCAGGACGTCGGCCGCCTCGAGCTGCAGGCGAACGACGGCGCGCTCGACGGGCTCGCCGACGGGTCGGTGCTCGTGCAGCAGTCCTGGGCCGACGACGAGGACGTCGCGGTCGGCGACGACCTCACCTTCGAGATGCCGGTGGGCGAGCGCACCTACCGGGTCGCCGGGATCGTCGACGACAACCCGATCGTGGTCGCGCCGGTGCTGATGACCCTGACCGACCTCGCCGACGCGGGCTTCACTGCGAGCGACAACGTGCTGATCCTCTTCACCGACGGCTCGCCCGGGGTCCAGGACCGGCTCGACGCGGTCGTGGCCGACCTGCCGGTGGTCACGGTCAAGGACCAGGGCGAGTTCGCCCAGGAGCAGCGTGAGCCGATCGACCAGTTCGTGCTGATGATCTTCGCCCTGCTCGGCCTGGCCCTGGTGATCGCGGTGCTCGGGATCGTCAACACCCTCGCGCTGTCGGTCATCGAGCGCACCCGCGAGGTGGGGCTGCTGCGGGCGATCGGCGTCAGCCGGCGCCAGCTGCGCTGGATGATCACGCTGGAGTCGGTCCTCATCGCCGTGCTCGGGGCGCTGCTCGGCGTCGCGCTCGGGATCGGTTTCGGCGTCGCGCTGATGTACGCCGTGCGCGACCAGGGCCTGGAGGTCATCAGCGTGCCGTTCGGCCAGCTGGGTGTCTTCCTGGGCCTGTCGGTGGTCATCGGGGTGCTCGCGGCCGTGTTCCCGGCCCGTCGCGCGGCGCGGCTCGACGTGCTGCGGGCCATCGCCACGGAGTGACGGCGAGCCGCTCACATACCGGCGGTTTCGCCGATCCGGGGACGCGAGACCCCTCCTGAACCTACATTGCAGGCGTGGACGAGTTGCTGGTCACCGAAGGACGGGCTCTCAAGCACGTCCAGGTGCGCGAGTACGTGCGGTCGCTCGTCACCGGCGCAGCACCCGGGTCGCCGGCGCCCAGCGAGCGCGAGCTCGTGCACCGGTTCGGCGTCGCCCGGATGACGGTGCGGCAGGCGATGGACGCCCTGGTGGTCGAGGGCCTGCTCGAGCGGATCCCCGGTCGCGGCACCTTCGTGGCGCGGCCGCGGCGGGCGGCGAGCCGACTGACCAGCTACACCGAGGAGATGGCGCGCCGCGGCCTCCTGGCCGAGTCGCAGACGCTGCTCGCCCGGCGCGAGCAGGCCGGACCCGGCGTGGCCCGTGCACTCAACCTGACCGAGGGTGACGCGGTCATCCACTGGCGCCGCCTGCGTCGCGCCGACGGCACCCCGATGTGCGTCGAGGACGCCTACCTCAACGAGATCCTGATCCCCGGCTTCCTGCAGAGCGGGATGCCCACCAGCCTGTACGACGCCCTCGAGTCCCGCGGCCTGCGCCCGACCTGGGCCGAGGACTCCATCAACGCCGACCTCGTCAGCGAGGAGGAGGCGCAGCTGCTCGAGGTCCCGCCGACCAGCGCCGTGCTGCGGCACTCCCGCCGGGCGCTGTCGGGGGAGAAGGTCGTCGAGGTCTCGCGCACCGTCTACCGCGCGGACCGGTACACGATGTGGATCCAGGTGGGGTCCGAGGGCTGACGCCTCGCCTCTGCTGCGCTCGGGCTCGTCGTGGTCTCCGAGCTGCCCCCAGGGCAGGACGACGCAGCAGGCCCGGACCCGCTCACAACCCCCCGAGCGGCGCGACCACGTCACCGGTCTCCTCGCACACCCAGACCGGGTCGGGACCGCCGAGGTCGGGCTGGATGTAGAGCGCGTGCTGGGGGGCGTGGTCGCCGCAGTCCAGGCAGACGGGCCAGCGGCCGACGGTCTCGAACAGCGCGTCCTGGACGTCCTGGGCGACGAGCCCGGCGACGTACTGCTCGCCCTCGGGCCACTGCTCGGCCCACCACGTGCGCTGGGCGACCGCGTCCTCGAGCACCGACACGGCGGCGGCGTCGGCCAGACGGCGGGCCTGGAGGTCGGCCAGCACGCGGGCGCGCGCGTCGAACAGCAGGCCGTTGTCCATGCCTCCATCATGCCTGCGGACCCAACCCGCGCGGCTCCCCGACCGCAGCCCCGCGCGGTCCTACGATGCCGGCATGGGACCGGGGCTCCTCGAGGTCGCCGTCCTCGACCCGCGCGACGTGCCGGGAGCCGAGGAGGGTGGCGCCGACCGCCTGCTCCTCGCCACGGCCGAGGGCATGTCGCCCGAGCCCGCCCTCGTCTCGGGGGTGTGCCGCGAGACCGAGCTGCCCGTCCTCGTGGTGCTCCGGCTCAACGACACGTGGAGCACCACCGGCGGCGAGCTGACCCGGCTGGTCGGGCTCGCCGAGGACTACCTCGGCTCCGGCGCCGCGGGTGTCTCCTTCGGGTTCCTCGACGGTGACCTGGAGGTCGACACCGAGGTGTGCGGCTACCTGGCGGGCCAGCTGCCGGGGGTGCCCTGGACCTTCGGCCGCGCCATCGACGACACCCTCGACCTGCGCCGCTCGTGGCGCCGGCTGGCGGACCTGCCCGGGCTGGTCGCGGTCTGCTCGGCCGGGTCCCCGCGCGGCCTCGAGGTGGGCTACGACGAGCTGGTCGACCTGGCCGCCGGCGACCCCCTCGTCGCCCGCACCCTGATGCCCGGCGGCGACCTGGTCGCCGAGCAGGTGCCGTGGCTGGTGCGCGCCGGCGTCCGGCAGCTGCACCTGGACCGTCAGGCCCGCCCCGGCGGGTCGTGGCGGGCGTACGTCGACGCCGGGCTGGTCCGCTCGTGGCGGCTGCTGCTCGACCACTCCCTCGAGCGAGCCGCGCGCACCGCAGGCTGAATGACCGTCCTCATCGACCCGCCCAACGCCCCCGGGCACGGCCGGCTGTGGTCGCACCTGGCCAGCGACACGTCGTACGACGAGCTGCACGCCTTCGCCCGCACCCTCGGCATCCCCGCCCGGGGCTTCGACCGCGACCACTACGACGTCCCCGCCGAGCGGTACGACGACGTGGTCGCCGCCGGCGCGACCCCGGTGAGCTCGCGAGAGCTCGTCCGTCGGCTCACCGCGGCGGGGTTGCGGCGCCGCAAGCGGGATAGTCCCTGACGTTTCGGTGCCGAAATCGCCGGCGGGACCACGGAAACGTCAGGGACTACCCCCGCCGACGTCCCTCAGGCCCCACTGGTCACACCAGCCCCAGCGCCGCCGGACGACCCGCCGAGCCGCTCCAGCCCGACCAGCTCGGCCTCGACGTTCGCGCGGGCGGCGGCCTCCCAGTGCTGCTGGGCGTAGGAGGTCTGGAAGAGGTGCGGCTTGGCGAGCAGGTCGCGCAGGATCGCCGCGCGGCCGGCGGCGAAGTCGGCGTCGGGCAGGTGCGCCCACTCGCGGCGGACGGCGGCGACGTACTCGTCGTACCGCTCGCGGGGCGCGGCGAGGATGGCGAGGTCGGCGTCCGAGAGCGCGCACCCGTTGGCGTCGTCGTCGGCCGGGCGGTGGCGCTCGGTCACGAGCACGAGGCGCACCACCTCCTCGACGCACGCCGGTGGGACCAGCGTGGGCAGGGCCTCCGCGGCCCAGGCGGCAGAGCGCTTCTCCGCGTCCGGCTGCGCGTCGTAGACGCTGTCGTGGAACCACGCGGCCAGCACCACGGCCATCCGGTCGAACTGCTCCTGGTGCGCCGAGAGCTCGTGCACCCGCTCGAGGACCTCGCCGAGGTGCCGGCTGTCGTGGTAGCCCCGGTCGGGGTGGGCGTAGGACGCGACGAGCTGGGCGCCGAGGTCGCGGGCGCCGGGCAGGGGCCAGGCGAGCAGCAGGTCCACGGGCGCCATCGAAGCAGCACGGGCGGACGCGCGCTACGGTGACCCCGAGATAGAACGTGTTCTAGCGAGAGGTGGGCGGCGATGGCGGCGACCGGCGAGCGCGTGCGTGAGGTCGTGACGGAGTACTTGCGGCTGGTCGAGACGGGCACCGCCGACCAGATCACGGCGCTGTACGCCGACGACGCCACCCTGGAGGACCCGGTCGGGTCCGAGGTACGGCGGGGCGCCGCCGCGATCCGCGAGTTCTACGCCACCGTCGAGCCGCTGGAGACCGAGACCCGCCTCGTCGAGCTGCGCGTCGTGGCCGGCACCGCGGCGTTCCACTTCGTGATCGTCACCCGCCCCGAGGGCATGACGGTGACGGTCTCGCCGATCGAGGTGATGACCTTCGACGACGAGGGCCGGATCACCTCGATGAAGGCCTACTGGGGCGACGCGGACATGCGCTTCGGCTGAGCGCCGGACCGGTCGGCCCTCGCCTCGCAACCCTGCTTGGTCTGGGGCGAGAGCCTGTTGATCGTGAGCAGGTCGACGAAGTTGTCCTCGTCCTCCAGCACGGAGTAGCCGGGGTGCGGGGTGCGCACGTACTGGCAGCGCAGCGGCTCGTCGCCCAGGTAGTCGCTGTACGGTCCCGGCTGCACGACCAGGGTCACGTCCGACTGGGTGTGGATGGGCCCGGTGATCGAGAACAGGCCGTCGTCGTCGCTCGTGGCCTCCCCGAGCTTGGTGCCGGCGGAGGACCAGGCCTGGACCACGGCGCCGCCGAGGACGCGGCCCTGGGCCGAGGCGTCCACCACCGTGCCGGAGATCCACGCGCCGTGCTTGGTCAGGCGGAAGCTGCCGAACGCAGGACGCCCCGACCGGACCTTTCCGGTGACCGCACCGGTCCGCCCGAACCACGCCCCGACGTCGGGTACCACCAGCTTGTACTTCCCGGGGTAGAGACCCGCGAACGTCGCTGACCCCCCGGACATCTTCGCCGTCCAGAACTGCCCGGAGCTCCGGCTGACCGCGGTCACGAACGCCTTTCCGCCCAGCGAGTCACCGTTGCCGTTGTAGAAGTCCACCAGCAGCGTCCCCGCGCGGACGTTCATCGCGGCCGTGACGTTCTTCTGCTGGCCCAGCTTCATCCCCGGGACCCACAGGCTCTTGCCGACCCACTTCTTCGCGCGATCGTAGGAGAACACCGAGTAGCTGCCCGCGGGCAGCCCACCGACAGCGAACTGACCCTTCGAGTTGGCGTTGACCGAGAAGGACTGCTCGGACGTGTTCGCAGCGACGATCCGGGCGCCGCCGGCGGGCTTGCCCCCCGCCTTGACCACGCCGGTGATGGCGGCGCCTCGATGCATGTGGACGGTCTTGGTGGCGGTGCGGCCCGACCTCACCGTCACCTTGACGTTGGTCGGGGCGTACCTCGTGACGTCGTAGACGGGCCGCAGATCCGTGAACTGCAGCCAGTAGGTCCCGGTCCGCAGCCGCAGCGAGTAGACGCCACGCGAGAGCTTGCGCTTGCCGATGTAGTGCCAGTCCGAGTCGAACCACGTCACCTGGATGCGGTCGGCGAGGCCCTTCCCTGCGTAGATGGCGCCACGCACCTTGCCGGTCTCGGCGGCGCTCGCCGAGGTCGTCGTCGCGCCGACCGCGACGAGCGACGCGATGAGCGCCACGACGATCGCGACGACGACGCGGGACAGGCGGGGGAAACGCATGTCTCCATGGTAGGCAGGCCATCTGGACCACCGTGCAAGGAAAGTTCAGGTCTTCCTCAAGACCCGGCGGTCCAGCTGCACCGCTCCTGTCAGGACGCCCGGGTGCGCTCCTCGCGGCCGGGCGCCATCGCCCACCGGATCGTGCCGGTCGCGGCTCCGCCGAGCGCGCGGACGACCGTCCGCTCGGAGAACGGCAGGTAGGGCAGGCGCAGCGGCCGCCGGGTCCACCGCGGCATCAGCCCGACGGCGGCGGCCACGAGGACGCCGTACGGCGCCCGCGCGAGCAGCGGCAGCGGCGGTCGCAGCAGCAGGTAGGCCACGGCCTCCCGGGCCTCGGCGGTGCCGCGCAGCTCGGGTCGGTACGACGCCAGCACCTGCGCGAGCTCCGCCTCGGTCTGCGGCGGGTCGACGACCCCGAGGCGGCGGGCGACCTCGCCGGCCTGGGCGACGTAGGTGTCGCGGTCGGCGCCGACCAGCGGCTCGGCGCCGTAGACGGTGTGGGCCCGCAGGAAGCTGTCGACCTCCGCGACGTGCACCCACATCAGCAGGTGCGGGTCGCTGGCGGCGTACGGCGTGCCGTCGTCCATCGTCCCCGTGACCCGCTCGTGGATGCGGCGCACCGCTCGCACCGCCTGCTCGGCGTCGTCGGCGTGTCCGAAGGTCGTGACGGCGAGGAAGGTGCTGGTGCGGGCCAGCCGACCCCACATGTCGCCGCGGTAGCCGGAGTGCTCGGCGACCCCGCGCATGGCGGCAGGGTGCAGGGTCTGCAGCAGCAGAGCGCGGATGCCGCCCACGAACATCGAGGCGTCGCCGTGGACCCGGCCGATCGGGCTGGCGGGGTCGAACCAGCGAGGACCGGGGCGGCCGTGGATCCGCGCGGCCTGCTTCGGCCCGTCCGGCCCCGCGACCCGCAGGAACAGCTCGTGGCCCAGTCGCTCGCGCACGCCCGCCATGGCCCCGAGACTACGGGGCTGGCCGAAGCGGGCCGGCCAGGCTCAGCCCAGGCGCGGGACGACCCGGCGGTCGTCCCAGGTGCGCAACCAGATGGTGTGCTCGGACTCGGCGAGCTTGGCGAGTGCGTCCTCGGGGAGCGGGTCGAGGGTGTCGGTGACGACGTACCCGACCTCGCCCCGGGTCGAGAGGTACTGCCCGGTGACGTTGGCGCCGGCGTCGGCCAGCACGCCGTTCACGTTCGCGAGCACTCCCGGCACGCTGGCGTGCAGGAAGCCGATCCGGTGTCCCGCGGTCAGCTCGGGGGCCTGCACGGTCGGCATGTTCACCGACAGCTCGGTGCGGCCCTCGAGCGCGAACCCGCTGAGCTTGTTGGCCACGAAGTAGCCGATCTCCTCCTGTGCCTCCTGCGTCGAGCCGCCGACGTGGGGGGTGAGGATGACGTTGTCGAGGCCGCGCAGCGCCGACTCGAACGGGTCGCCCTGGGCCTTGGGCTCGATCGGGAAGACGTCGAGCGCCGCGCCGGCGATGTGGCCGGAGAGGATGTGCTCGCGCAGGGCGACGTCGTCGACGACCATGCCGCGCGAGGCGTTGATGAAGAGGCTGCGCGCCTTCATCTTCGCGAACTGCTCGGCCCCGAAGAGCCCGGCGTTGCCCGGGCGGCCGTCGACGTGGATGCTCACGACGTCGGCCTCGGCGAGCAGGGCGTCGAGGGTCTTCATCCGCTGGGCGTTGCCGTGCGCGAGCCGGTCGGCGGTGTCGAAGAAGATGACCCGCATGCCCATCGCCTCGGCGAGGTTCGAGAGCTGGGTGCCGATGTTGCCGTAGCCCACGATGCCCAGCGTCCGGCCGCGGATCTCGTGGCTGCCCTTCGCCGACTTGTCCCAGATCCCGGCGTGCATGCGCTCGGTCTTCTCCGCCAGCCGGCGGCCGAGCACGATGATCTCGCCGATCACCAGCTCGACCACGCTGCGGGTGTTGGAGTACGGCGCGTTGAACACCGCGATGCCGCGCTGGGCCGCCGAGGTGAGGTCGACCTGGTTGGTGCCGATGCAGAAGCAGCCGATCGCCAGGAGGTCGCCCGCCGCGTCGAGCACCCGCGGGGTGATGTGGGTGTTGGAGCGGATGCCGAGCAGGTGGACGCCCGGGAGCGTCTCCACGAGCTCGTCCTCGGAGAGGGACCCCGCCCGCAGCTCCACGTCGAAGCCGCGCGACTCGAGGATCTCGACCGCGACCGGGTGGATGTTCTCCAGCAACAGCACCTTCACGGTCCACCAGCCTAGGTCGGCACCGGGGGTGGGGCCGAAACGGCGCCGAACGCTGGGATGCGGGGCATGATTCGGAGCATGGGAGCTCGCGGGCGCATCGGCGCCGTCCTCGTCGCACTCGTCGCGACGGCCGCCACGACCGCAGCCACGTCCGGTACGCCGGCAGCGGGGTCGCCCTCGGCGGCTCCGGCGGTCGCGGCACCCGCCGCGCCCGCGGGGAAGGGTGCCCGCGGCACCTGGCAGGTGCAGGCGCTCGGAGGGGACCGGTACCAGGTCTCGTGGCGCTCGCCGATCGACTTCCCGATGACCTCCGACCGCCCGACGATCGTCGGCCCCGGGTCGCTGCGGATCGGCGCGCCGACCATCGCCCGGGACGGACGCACCGTCTCCGCGCTCGTGGAGTCCGCGACCCGGCCGGACCCCGCCGACCTCGACGTCCTGCTGTCCGGCGACCGGCTCGACGTCCCGGGTGACGACCGGGCGCGGGCGGGTGCGGCGCCCGCCGTACCGCTCGACCTGCCCGGGACGGTGACGCTCCCGGTCGACCCCGCGACGCCGGGCCCTTACGCCGTGTCGACCAGCGACTACGAGCTCGACCCGGTCCCGCTGCCGGGCATGCCGGAGCCGATCGAGATGGTCGGCCACGTCGTGGAGCCCGCCGCGGACGCCCCGACCGGCCCGCGGCCGCTGGTGCTCTTCCTGCACGGTCGGCACAGCGTCTGCTACGACCCGGGCGACGAGAGCGCGGACGGGTCGTGGCCGTGCCAGGCGCCCCAGCTGGAGATCCCCAGCCAGCTCGGCTACGACTACATCCAGCGGGTGCTCGCCTCGCAGGGCTACACGACCGTGTCGATCCGCGTGAACGGCATCAACGCCCAGGACTACCGCCTCCCCGACGGCGGTGCCGACGCCCGGGCCGCCATGGTCGAGCAGCACCTCGACCACTGGACCGACATCGCGGCCGAGCACCAGGTCGACCTGGACCGCGTGGTGCTCGTCGGGCACAGCCGCGGCGGCGAGGGCGTCGACCGGGCGTCGATCGAGATCCCGCTGAGCGCGCCGTACCGGATCGTCGGGCAGGTGCTGATCGCGCCGACCGACTTCGGCGACCAGACCGCGCCGTACGTGCCGACCGTGACCCTGCTGCCCTTCTGCGACGGCGACGTCAGCGACCTCGAGGGGCAGCGGTTCACCGACGTGTCGCGCGACCTCACGACCGGTGACACGTCGCTGAAGAGCTCGGTGCTGGTGATGGGCGCCAACCACAACTTCTTCAACACCGAGTGGACGCCCGGCATCGCGGCGGCGCCGGCGTGGGACGACTGGGGCGGCTCCAAGCGCGCCGAGTGCGGTAGCAACAACCCCGAGCGGCTGACGCCGCAGGAGCAGCAGGACGTCGGGACGGCGTACGTCGCGGGCGCGGTGCACCTCTTCGCCAGCGACGAGCAGGACGTGCTGCCGCTCTTCGACGGCACCCGGGCGCGGGTGGCCTCGACCGGTGACGCGCAGGTGCTCAGCCACGCGATCGGCGGCGGCCGCGACGTCCGGGCCCCCGGGAGCGGCGCGACGCTGGACCTCGCGGACGGGGCGGACACCCGGATGTGCGTCGGGTCCGACGACAGCGGCCGCGTCGCGTCGTGCACCCACGGGCTCGACTACGTCGCCGTGCACCCGCACTGGCCGTCGGTGTGGGAGCAGCTGCCGACCCGGCAGTTCTTCCAGATGTCGTGGTCCGCCGCGGGCCAGTCCGGCGGACTGCTCCTGCGCCGTCCGCTCGACCTCAGCTCGCGGCGCCTGGACCTGCGCACGATCACCGACCCGCGTGCGGGCGCGGTCGACCTCCGGGTCCGGATCACCGACGGCGACGGGGCGAGCGCGCTCCTCACGCCGGTCGGCGGTGGCGGGCTGCCCCTGCTGGGCCGGCGGCTGGAGACCCAGAAGTACTGGGCGCAGGAGCTCGTCGCCGACCCGTCGACGGCCACCGGTGTCGACCTCACGGACATCACGCAGGTCGACCTCGTCAGCGCCAGCGACCAGGGCCAGGTCTGGGTCGCTGACCTCGCCGCTGCGCCGGACGCCCTGGTGGCGGTGCCGGAGCTGCGGCTGCCGACCGTCGACGTCGGCCGGGTGCGGATCGCCGAGGGCGACGGGCCGGGCGCGGTCACGGCCCGGGTGCCGTTCGAGGTGCACGGCGACGTCACCGCGCCGGCCCGGCTCGCGGTCACGACCAGCGGCCAGTCCCGCGGACAGCAGCAGCGGTTCAACATCGACCTCGCGCCCGGGCAGACCAGCGGCTGGGTCCCCGTCACCTACGACGCGGACCGGCTCGACGACTACCCCCGCCAGGTCACGCAGATCTCGATGTTCGCGGTCCGCAACGTGATGACCGACGCCTGGACCGGCGACCTCACCGTGGTCGACGACGACCCGACGCCGCGCGTCACCGTGCAGCCGGTCACGCGGTCGGTCGAGGAGGGCCGTCCGGCACAGTGGGTCGTGAAGCTCGCCCGGCCGGTCGGCTACGACACGTGGGTGTCGGGCGAGGTGGTCCGTGGTCCGCGGCCGACCCTCGCCGCCGGCGACGTTCCTCCCGACTGGCTCGCGAGCAGCGTCGGGAGCGCCTTCCGCCCGCTCGAGCCGCTGTGGTCCTACCACCCGCGGGTGTACGACGACCTGCCGGCCGGCTCGACCAGGGTGGTGCTCACGGTGCCGACGCGCCGCGACCACCGGACCGAGGGCCGGGAGTCGGTCACGCTGAAGGTGTGGGTGGACCGCACGCGGGTCACCCGCACGATCTGGGTCAGAGGAGACTGACCGCGATCCCGGCGACGACCACCACGACGACGACCGCCATCAGCACCAGGAAGAGCCCGAGCCCCGGACGCGGCTGTGGCTCCAGGCCGATCCGCCCGGCGGCGAACTGGTGCCACGGCGGCGCGTAGAACACGTCGACCGTCTGGCCGTCGGCCACCTGGACGTCCAGGGCGGCCTGGCCGTACTGCCGCAACCACTGGCAGTGCACGTCGACGTGCCACGGCCCCGGCGGGACCGGGTGCACCGAGGCGCCGTACGCACCCTGCACGGGGTAGCCGTTGAGCCGCACGCTCGGCGTCACCATGTTGCTGGTCAGCGCGTTGCCCTGCACGGTCAGCCGGATCCAGCCCGCCGGCTGGTGGGCTGGTGGCGGCGGCGGACCCTGCGGCACGGACATGGTCGGCAGCGTATGCCCCTCCCGGCGCCCGGGGGCCCGGGGACGTCGTACGAGCTGGTCGCCCGGGCGGCCGGTGTGCATGACGTCGTGCTGCGGGTGTTGCCGGGCGTCATACGGGGTGGTCGTCGGGGGAGCCGGTTCGTATGACGTCCCACGGCGCGTCATGACGTCCACCCCGGGCGGCACCGCGATCGGCCTAGCGGGCCCCCAGGTCCTCCGCGTCGACGATCCGGTAGGCGTAGCCCTGCTCGGCGAGGAACCGCTGCCGGTTCTGGGCGAAGTCGGCGTCGACGGTGTCGCGCGAGACGATCGTGTAGAAGTGCGCGGTCCGGCCCTCGGTCTTGGGGCGGAGCAGCCGGCCGAGCCGCTGCGCCTCCTCCTGGCGGGAGCCGAAGGAGCCCGACACCTGGATGGCCACCTCGGCCGAGGGCAGGTCGATGGAGAAGTTCGCGACCTTGGAGACCACGAGCAGGCCGACCTCGCCGGCGCGGAAGGCGTCGAAGAGCCGCTGCCGCTCCTTGACCGTCGTCTCACCCTTGATGACGGGGGCGTCGAGCGCGGCGGCGATCTCGTCGAGCTGGTCGATGTACTGCCCGATCACCAACGTGGGTTGGCCCGGGTGCGACTCGACCAGCGAGCGCACGACGTCGATCTTGTGGTGGGTGCACGACGCGAGCCGGTAGCGCTCCTCGGGCTCGGCGGTCGCGTAGACGATGCGCTCGGACGACGGCAGCGTCACGCGCACCTCGACGCAGTCGGCCGGGGCGATCCAGCCCTGCGCCTCGATGTCCTTCCACGGGGCGTCGTACCGCTTCGGCCCGATCAGCGAGAAGACGTCGCCCTCCCGTCCGTCCTCGCGCACCAGCGTCGCGGTGAGGCCGAGCCGGCGCCGGGCCTGCAGGTTGGCGGTCATCCGGAAGATCGGCGCCGGCAGCAGGTGCACCTCGTCGTAGACGATCAGCCCCCAGTCGCGGGCGTCGAGGAGCTCGAGGTGCGGGTAGACACCCTTCCGCTTGGTGGTCAGGACCTGGTACGTCGCGATGGTGACCGGCCGGACCTCCTTGACCGCCCCGGAGTACTCCCCGATCTCCTCCTCCGTCAGCGAGGTGCGACGCACCAGCTCGTCCTTCCACTGCCGGGCGGAGACGGTGTTGGTGACGAGGATCAGCGTGGTCGCCTTCGCCTCCGCCATCGCGGCCGCGCCGACCAGCGTCTTGCCGGCCCCGCACGGCAGCACCACGACCCCCGACCCGCCGTGCCAGAAGGAGTCGGCCGCCTCGCGCTGGTAGGTCCGCAGGTGCCACGCGGTCTCGTCGAGCGCGATCGGGTGCGCCTCCCCGTCGACGTACCCGGCGTAGTCCTCGGCCGGCCAGCCGAGCTTGAGCAGCGCCTGCTTGAGGTTGCCGCGCTCGGAGGCGTGCACGACCACGGTGTCGTCGTCGATGCGGTCGCCGATCATGCCGGCGACCTTCTTGGCCCGCAGCACCTCCTCGAGCACCGGGCGGTCGTTCGACACCAGGACCAGGCCGTGCGTGGGGTGCTTCTCCAGCCGCAGCCGGCCGTAGCGGGCCATCGTCTCGGCGACGTCGACGAGGAGCGCGTGCGGTACGGCGTACCGGCTGTACTCGAGCAGCGTGTCGACCACCTGCTCGGCGTCGTGGCCGGCCGCCCGGGCGTTCCACAGGCCGAGTGGGGTGAGCCGGTAGGTGTGGACGTGCTCGGGCGAGCGCTCGAGCTCGGCGAACGGCGCGATCGCCTTGCGGCAGGCGTCGGCGCGCTCGTGGTCGACCTCGAGCAGGAGGGTCTTGTCCGACTGGACGATGAGCGGGCCGTCGTTCACTCCCGAGATCCTAGGTCGCGGGTGGAGGGTCGAGGTCGGCGCGGGGCGGACGACGAGATCCGGGCAGGGACGGCGAAGTTTCGTCGTCCCGCGTCGGGTTTCGTCGGCCGCCCGACGAAATCCCGCCTGGCGCCCGGCCACCCGTCGGCGAGAGGGACAGCGGCGGGGCGGGACGACGAACTACGTGCCGGGACGACGAAGCTTTGTCGTCCCGCGTCGGATTTCGTCGGCCGCCCGACAAAATCCGCCCGCCCGCCCCCGCCGCCGCGGACACCCGCCCGCGCCAGGTCAGGCGCCGGCGACCGCCTTCTGCCGCGCCCGGTAGGCGGCGACGTTGGCGCGGGAGGAGCACCGGTCGGAGCAGTAGCGGCGCGAGCGGTTGGGCGAGGTGTCGACGAAGACCTGGGTGCACGGTGGGGCGGAGCAGACGCCGAGCCGGTCGGCACCGAGGTCGCAGACCAGCGTGGCCAGCCCGAGCAGCGACTCGCCGACCAGCAGCTCGGCGACCGAGGCGTTGTCGGTCGCGACGTGGAGGTGCAGGCGGTCCTGGTGATCGGAGATCCGGGGCGTGACCGGGTGCCGCGCCATCAGCGCGTTGAGCCCGCTCACCACGTCCGCGACCCGGTCGGCCTCCCCGGCCTCGAAGACCGGGCGCAGCTCACGCTGGAACTTCCGCAGCAGCATGCAGTCGCGGTCGGTCGCCCGCGACCGCAGCCACTCCCGGTCGTCGAGGTACGCCGCCAGCCCCTCGACGCCCGACAGGTCGGCGTTGAGGAGGGCGGCCGAGGCCTCGGCGTACTCCAGGAAGTCCACGTTTCAACCGTACTCAGGATCCGGTGACGCCGCCCCCGACTATCCAGGAGGCGAGCCGACCGATCCGTCGACCGCACCGTCGACCGGGCGCACCGTGGTGATGCGGTGGACGGCGAAGGTGCGGAGGTCGTCGCTGCGGTGGTCGTGCGCGGTGAGCGAGCCGCCCTCGACGCGCACCGGGTCGACGAGCCGCTCGGTCGTCGTGCCCTGGTTGTCGACGTAGCCGATGAGCACGGTCGCGCCCGCCTCGGCCGCCTCGCGCAGCGCGGCCATCGACCCGCTCGGGGAGAGCGTCGCGGCCGGGGTCGCCGGGCGGGAGGCCTCGGCCCGGTCGCCGGCCCGGACGGCGGTGACGGCGTGGGCGGTGTGGGCGGCGTCGTGGGCCGAGCGGACCGCGCGACCGCGGTGCTCCCGCGGCGTCCGGGCCCGCAGGAGGTCGGGCCGCGCGACGTGCACGGTCCCGTCCGCGGCCTCCATGACCGGCGCCGCGCCGAGCTCGCGCAGGCGGGGGAGCAGCAGGTCGACCGGGGTGGAGGAGACCAGCACGGTCGGCGCGATCCGGCGCAGACCCAGCCCGCCGGCGCGGGGGTGGTGGAGCAGCTCGGTGAGCGCGGTCTCGTCGTCGGAGCGCAGGAACGCCTCGGCCGCCCCGACCCGGACGGTGCCGTAGGTCCGGGCGGCGTCGTCGACGAGGTAGGCCAGCGGCTGGGGAACCGGTGTGCGCGACGCCGAGCCGAGCAGCTCGTGCACCTCGGCGGCCGACCAGCCGAGGTCGAGCGCGCGGCGCACGGACCCGGGGGTGAACCTGTAGACGGTGGCCCCGCCCCGGGACTCGACGTCGGCCACGACCTGGAGCCGGCGGGCGAGGTGGGACTCCAGCGGCCCGGGCGCGACGGCGGTGAGGTCGGCCTGGAGCAGCACGTGGTCGACCGGCTCGGGCAGCAGCGCCCCCAGGGTCCGCTCCGCCGCGGCCCGGTCGTCGTCCAGCAGCGCGCGGCCGTACGACGTCAGGCCGCCCAGCGCCACCAGGCCCAGCACGGCCGCCTCGTCGACGGCCCACGCGACCTGGTCGGCACGGGTCCGCGGCCGCCGGGGGCGCAGCCAGGCCACGCGCCGCACCAGCGAGGGGACGCCGGTCCCCGCGGCGAGCACCTCGCCCGGCGGCAGGCCGGCCAGCACGTCGAGCGCCATCCGGCGGCTCTCGACCTGGTGGACCCCGGCGAGCTCGGGCGCCAGTGCGTTCCAGACCTTCCCGGCCGGGTCGCGCTGCCCGACCACGCTCGGCATCCGCGGCGTCTCGAGCCAGGCCGCGACCAGGGCCGTCCAGCGCTCCGCATCGGGCCGCGCGGTCCACTGGTCGAACAGGTCGGTCGGGATCCACACCGGGTTGCCGTCGCGGTCGGCGGCGGTCGCGAGCAGCCCGGCGGCGTACGCCGTCTCGATCAGCAGCGCCGCGCCCGCCTGGTCGACCTGCAGGTCGGTCGCCGTGGCCCGCAGGTCGCGCACGCCCAGGCCGCCACTGCGCAGCGCCGACGGCGGCTCGAGCCCCCAGTGATCCAGGAGCAGCTCGACCCGGCGCACCGCCTCGAACGCCGTGCCCGCACCGGCCCGGTCGACCAGCGCGCCGTCGCGTGACGCGGTCGCGAGGTCGGGGACGACGTCGACGGGATCCACGGTCGTCCGGCCGCCCCGCAGCGCGACGCCCACCTCGCCCGGCAGGACCACGACCCCGCCGCCGCGGGGCACGAGCAGTCGACGGGCCAGCAGCTCCTCCGCCGGCGTCTCGGCGTCCTCCGGCAGCACGGTGTGCCGCGACGTCCCGGTCGTCGCCTCACCGCCGGAATCCAGGACGTGCTGGAGGAGCGCCCGGGCCTCCGGGGAGAGCTCCTCGATCCGGCGGCGGACCTCCTCGGGCGGCGCGGCGTCGGAGGAGAAGGGCCGGAGCCCGCTGGCCGACAGCAGGTCCGCGACGCCGCTGAGGGCCCGCACGCCCTGGGGTGTCTCCCACGCCAGCGCCAGGTCGAGCAGCCGCTCCACCGCCGCGGCCACCGTCGAGGGGTCCGCGTGGACCAGCCCGGTGAGGCGGTCCTCGGTGGTTTGGCCCGCGACGACGAGGGCATCTAGGACACTGAGCTCGGCGTGCGTCAGCTGGTCGAGCGCGCGCAGCAAGGAGGACCGGGTGGCGGCACGTGACGCCAGCTGGCCTGAGTCGTGAGGGGCCGGGGTGGCGAGATCGGGACGGTCGAGGAGGAGACGGGTGAGTCGGTCGTCCGGCCAGCTGCGCAGCTGGTCGGCGAGCGAGCGGTACCCCGTGGACATCCCCTCAACGCTACTCGTTGCTCCCGACCCGGGGTGTCGGCGATGAGGCAGGTCGAGCTGCTCCACGGCGCCGCGACCGACGTCGGCCGGGTGCGCGAGGTCAACGAGGACTCCTTCCTCGCGGTGCCGCCCGTCTTCGCCGTCGCCGACGGGATGGGCGGGCACGAGGGCGGCGACGTCGCCAGCGCGATCGTCGCCGAGGAGTTCGGCCGGCTGGCCGAGCAGGGCTACGACCCGGCGCAGGCCGTCGACGCCGTCCGCGGCACGCTCGCCGCCTGCCAGCGGCGCATCCGCGCGTACGCCGAGGAGCAGGCCCGTCAGGGTGTCGAGCGCCGCCGCAGCGCCGGCACCACCGTGGTCGCCGCGCTGCTCGTCGAGGCCGACGGCGAGCCCGCCTGGCTGCTCGCGAACCTCGGCGACTCCCGCATCTACCGCTTCACCGACGGCGTCCTGGACCAGGTCAGCACCGACCACAGCCTGGTGCAGGAGCTCGTCGCCGCCGGCCGGATCGCTCCCGAGGAGGCGGCCACGCACCCCGAGCGCAACGTCATCACCCGGGCCCTGGGTGACGCCGTCGGCGTGGACGCCGACTACTTCGTCCTCCCGCTCGCCGAGGCCGAGCGGGTGCTGCTCTGCAGCGACGGGGTCAGCGGCATGCTCGACGACCCCACGATCGCCACCGTCCTGGCCGAGGCCGCCGACCCGCGGGACGCCGCGGACCGGCTCGTCGCCGCCGCCGTCGTGGCCGGCGGCGAGGACAACGCCACCGCCGTGGTCGTCGACGTCGTCGGCGTCCGGGACGTCGAGCAGTACGACGCCGAGCGTCAGCGGGCGAGCCTCGAGGCGAAGCTGGGAGGTCGGTCGTGACGTGGTCCTGCCGGTCCGGAGCCTGGTTCGCCGTCCTCGGCGAGCACTCGCTGGTCGCGCTGCCGCCCTCGGAGAAGGCGCGGGTCGCGGCGATCTGGGCGCTGGTCGACGACGGCGCCGGGTTCGACGAGACCCTCGACGCGCTCATCTCCTCGGGCCTGCGCGACCTGCCCGGGTTCGTCCTGGTCTGCCGCGACGGCGACGAGACCCGGGTCGTGCTCCGCGGCGAGGCCCACGCCCACTTCACGACCGCGGACGAGGTCGTGCGCGTCGACGGCGAGGCCGCGACCACCTGGGTCGAGCGCACCCTGCACGGCGTCCAGCACCTGCAGGTGCAGGTCGCCGAGGAGGTCGAGACCGAGCAGCTCCGCGTCGCCGCCGGACTCGTGCGGATCGCGAGCGCCACCTGGGGCGAGGCGGCGGACCGCGGGGGATCGGCGCCGGAACCTGTCGCGCCGCCCGAGCCCGTCGCGCCGGAGCCTTCTGCGCCGGTGCCGGCCGCCCCCGAGCTCATGGAGCCGCCGGCGACCGAGGCGATGGCCGCGCCGACCGACCACGACGGCCTGACCCGGACCGGCGACCCGCGCCTGGCGGACCCGGTGCCGGGCATCCCCGGCCAGCCCCCGGCGCCGCCGGTGACCCGCACCGTCGCCCGCCTGCTGTTCTCGAGCGGCGAGGCGGTCGACGTCGACCGGGTGGTCCTGGTCGGCCGTGCGCCCGAGGCCCGGGAGGCGACCGGTGAGGCCCGGCTGGTGCGGGTGCCCAGCCCCCAGCAGGAGATCTCCTCGACCCACCTCGAGATCCGGCCCGGCTCCGGCGCCGACCACGGGTCGGCGGTGGTCACGGACCTGGGGTCGACGAACGGCACCCTGCTCCTCCAGCCCGGCCTGCCGCCCGAGGACCTCCGGGCGGGCGTCGCCGTCGCGCTGCTCCCCGGCGCGGTCGTGGACCTCGGCGACGGCCTGACGATCGAGGTCGTCCACCCGTGACGCCCTCGCCCGCCGCCGACCTCGATCGGCGGTTCTACGCCTTCGCCGTCGACCGGCTGGTCGCCTGGTCGGTCGATGTGCTCGCCGCCTTCCTCGCCTGGCGCCTGCTCGTCGACGACGGCTCGGTCGCGGCCGGCATCGGTGTGACCGTCGCCGTCGTGCTGCTGGTCTACGCCGTGCTCGCGGTGGTGCTGGGCCTGACCGGCTCCTCGCCGGGCAACGCCGCCCTCGGGCTGCGCACCGTCGGGGCGACGACCGGGGTGCCGATCGGCGTCGGTCCCGCGCTGCTGCGGCAGCTCGTCCTGGGGCTCGCCACCGTGCCGACGTTCGGCCTCGGCACCGCCACCCTGGCCTGGACGGCGGCCATGGACCCCGGCGGGCGCCGGCACGGGTGGCACGACCGGCTGGTCGGTTCCGAGGTCGTCGACGTCCGACCGGTGCCCGCGGAGCCGGAGCCGGTGGCCGAGCAGCCGCGCGGGGTCGTCAACCTCACTGCGCTGCGCCTGGTCCCCGCCCCGCCGCCACCGAGCACGCCGATGCCCAGCGGTCCACCGGCCGGCGCCTCACCACCGCCTCACCCTGCCCCGGCCGCACCCACGGCCGCACCGCGCACGCCCCAGCACCGGGCCGAGCCCGCGACCGCGCGGGTCGCTGCGCCCGCCCCCGCCGCGGACCCCGCGCGCCAGCGCTTGGGCTACCCGCTCCTGCCCGAGCCCACCGCGCCCGCCGCGCGCTGGCGGGTCAGCTTCGACTCCGGGGAGTCGTTCGTCGTGGAGGGGCTGACGCTCGTCGGGCGCCGACCCGAGCCGCGGGCGGGCGAGAGCCCGCGCCACCTGCTCGCGCTCCGGTCCGATGACATGTCGCTGTCCAAGACCCACGCCCAGTTCCAGGTCGTGGCCGACGGCGTGCTGGTCGCCATGGACCGCGGCTCGACCAACGGCTCGGTGCTGCTGCGCCAGGGCGTCTACCGGGACCTGACGGCCGGCCGCCCCACCACGCTGCTCGACGGCGACCACGTCCGGTTCGGCGACCGGATCATGACGGTCGCGCGCGAGGCCTGACGGACGCCGTCCGCACGACAGGTTCCGGTAACGGTCCGATAACGAACACCCGCGCCCCTTCCGCTCGCTGGCGGGCGCGGGGTCAACTCATGGCCTCCTGACCAGTGACTCGGCACTGAGATCCGGTTGCCGTGGCCTGCCAGGAAATCTCGGGCGCACACCGCCCCGACACCCCAGGGAGGCATCTCTTGCGCAGGACACGGGTCGCCGCAGCGGCGACCGCTTCACTGATCGCGACAGCCACTGCGCTGTCGCTCTCGACCACCACAGCCGGCGCCGAGCCGCCCGGCGCACCGGCGTCGGGCAAGCAGCAGTCGGCCACCCCGTCCGACGACATCACCCCGGGCTGGCGCACCCAGTACGACCAGGTCCGCCAGCAGGCACTCGAGAAGCGCCTGCGCACCGGTGGCCGCGGTGCGGTCGAGAAGGTCGGGCGCGGCGAGTACGGCAAGGTCGCGCAGACCGGCAAGGACCGCATCTTCGTCGTGCTCGCCGAGTTCGGCGACACCGCGCACTCGGCGTACCCGGTCGACCCGAACGCCGGCGCCCAGCGCACCGACGGCCCGCTCCACAACGAGATCCCGAAGCCGAACCGCAAGGTCGACAACTCGACGGTCTGGCAGAAGAACTACAGCAGGTCGCACTACGACGGCCTCTACTTCGACCGGATGAAGAAGTTCTACGAGCAGCAGTCCAGCGGGACCTACTCCATCGCGGGCGACGTGACCGCCTGGGTGAAGGTGCCGTTCAACGAGCGCCGCTACGGCAGCGACTCCTGCGGCTCGATCATCTGCAGCAACGTGTGGTTCCTGGTGCGCGACGCGCTGGCCGAGTGGACCCAGGGCCGCATCGACGCGGGCTGGACGATGTCCCGGATCCAGGCCTACCTGAAGACGTTCGACAAGCAGGACCGCTACGACTACGACGGCGACGGTGACTTCTCGGAGCCGGACGGCTACATCGACCACTTCCAGATCGTGCACGCCGGGGGCGACCAGGCCGACGGCGACCCGATCTACGGCAAGGACGCCATCTGGAGCCACCGCGGCAACGTGGGCATCCACTCCAACGGCACCGGCCCCGGGCCCGCGATCGGCGGCGTCGAGGTCGGTGAGGGCGGCGTGTCCGACGGGAGCGGCGCCAACGTGCAGATCCCGGACAACCCGACCGGCGTCTGGGTCAGCGACTACACGATGCAGCCCGAGAACGGCGGCCTCAGCGTCTTCGCGCACGAGTACGCCCACGACCTCGGGCTGCCGGACGAGTACGACACCTCCGGCAACACCGGCGGTGCGAGCAACACCGTCGAGCACTGGTCGCTGATGGCGCAGTCCCGCGGCAGCCTGCCGCGCGACGGGGGCATCGGCGAGCAGCCGCAGCCGTTCGGCGCCTGGGACAAGTTCCAGCTGGGCTGGCTCGACTACGACGTCGCGCGCGCCGGCCGTCCCGGCACCTACCACCTGCGTCCCGGCCAGTCCACCTCCGGCTCGCAGTCCAACGGCCTGGTCGTGCTGCTCCCGGACAAGGACGTCACCTTCCAGTACGGCGCCCCGTGCGCCACGTGCGGAGAGAAGTTCTACTACTCCGGCAAGGGCGACAACCTCGACCACGCGATGACCCGCGAGGTCGACGGCGGTGGTGAGCTCACCGCGAAGGTCCGCTACGACATCGAGGAGGCCTGGGACTACGCGTTCCTCGAGGCCTCCAGCGACGGCGGCGAGACCTGGACCGAGGTCCCGAACAGCCAGAGCTACCCGGGCGAGGACCAGGGCACCTTCAACGGCAGCGGCACCGGTATCTCGGGCACGACCGACGGGCAGTGGGTGGACCTGACCGCGACGATCCCCGACGGCACGGACGCGATCCGGTTCCACTACCTGACCGACGGCGCGGCGACGTACCCCGGCTTCCAGGTCGACAACATCACCCTCGACGGGGAGTCCATCGGGGACGCGGAGACCGACGACCAGGGGTGGGACCTCGACGGCTTCGAGGCCGTCCACGCCGAGGAGACGAAGCAGTTCCTCAACGCCTACTTCGTCGACAACCGCCAGTACGTCGGGCGGGACAAGACGCTGGCCTACGTCTACAACTTCGCGGGCCACCCGAAGCGGCCGGACTGGGTCGACCACTTCAGGTACGCCCCCGGCGCCGTGATCAGCTACTGGGACACCTCGCACACGGACAACAACGTGGGCGACCACCCGGGCGAGGGCGAGATCCTGGTGGTCGACGCGCACCCGGAGTTCCAGCACGCCTACGACGGCTCGATCCTGCGGACCAAGGTCCTCACGGCCGACTCGGCGTTCTCGCGGAAGGCGACCCCGACGCAGAAGCTCCACTACCAGGGCAAGCGCGTCGAGCTCGAGGGGCGGCCGGCCCAGCCGGTGTTCGACGACACCCTCGACTGGTGGTTCCCCGGCGACGAGCACGGCTCCGGTGACCACCCGGGCTTCTACGAGCCCGAGTGGTACTCGGTGGACGTGCCGAAGACCGGCACCACGATCCGCGTGGTCAAGGTCGCGAAGTCGGGCGTCATGACCGTCCGGGTCGGGCGCAGCTGAGGCAGGTCCTCGACAGCAGGCGGCCGGGCCCCGTCACCCCTCGGGTGGCGGGGCCCGGGTCGTTCGTCGCGCCCGCTCCGGAGGCGAGCCGTGTGGCAGGGTGGAGCGGGCCATGTCCCACGTCTGGTACGTCTCCTACGGGTCCAACATGTCGGCCGCCCGGCTGGGCTGCTACCTCGAGGGCGGGTGCCCGCCCGGCGGCTCCCGGCACAACCCCGGGGCGCGCGACCGCACCCCGCCGACCCGGTCGGTCCCGGTCGACCTGCCCGGGACGACGTACTTCGCCGGCGAGTCGCCGCAGTGGGGCGGTGGGGTGGCGTTCTACGACCACGAGACGCCCGGCTTCACCGCCGCCCGCGGCTACCTGCTGACCGCGGGCCAGCTCGCCGACGTCGCCGCCCAGGAGATGTACCGGGTGCCGGCTCCGGACGACCCGGTCGAGCAGATCGCGCTGGACCGGTCCCTCCGGAGCCCCGGAGCGGGCCTGCGGCACGAGCTCGGGCCCGGCCGTTACGAGACCCTGGTCGAGGTCGGCCGGTACGACGGCGTGCCGCTGCTGACGTTCACGGCGCCGCACGGCGCTGAGCACGTCGAGCACACCCGCCCCGCGCCGGCGTACCTCGAGGCCATGGCGACCGGCCTGCGCGAGGCCCGGGGATGGGACGAGGAGCAGGTGGCGGCGTACTTCGCGGCGGTCCTGCGCGCGGCGTGACCTGCGGCCCCCACGAGCGGTGACCTGAGCCCTTCCCGCAGCGTCACCGGGGGGCCTAGGTTGCCTGTATGAGCTACGAGTACGAGGGCACGGTCTCCACCAGCGCGACTCCCGCCGACGTCTGGCGTCTCTGGTCGGACGTCGGCAGCTGGCACTGCTGGGACCCGGCGGTCCAGGTGGTGGCCATCGAGGGCCACTTCGGTGAGGGAGCAGGCGGGACGCTCACATTGACCGGCGGCGTCCATGCGCCCTTCTACCTCGAGCTCGTCGAGCCCGGCTCGCGCTTCCTCGACCGGATCACGATCGGCGAGCTGACCGTCTACATCGACCACGTCGTCAAGGCGACCGCCGACGGCGCCGAGGTGACCGTGCGGACCTCGGTCTCCGGCCCGAACGCCGAGGAGCTCGGTCCCGTCGTCGCGGCCGACACCCCGAAGGCGCTCGAGGCGCTGGTCGCCATGGCGGAGCAGAAGTCCTGAGCAACGCGGGACCAACCGGCCGGGCGTAGGTTCCCGCCATGGAGTCCTACGCCAAGGGCGAGCTCGAGCCGCCGCTGCTCGAGGAGACGATCGGTGCCAACTTCGAGCGCACCGTCGCGACGCATCCCGACCGCGAGGCGCTGGTCGAGGTCGCGAGCGGGCGCCGGTGGACCTGGGCCGAGCTCGACCGTGACGTCGACGCGCTCGCGATCGGGTTGGTGCGCGCCGGGATCGGGAAGGGCGACCGGGTCGGGATCTGGTCGCCCAACTGCGCCGAGTGGACGATCACGCAGTACGCCACCGCCAAGATCGGCGCGGTCCTGGTCAACATCAACCCGGCGTACCGCACCCACGAGCTGGGCTACGCCCTCAACCAGTCCGGCACCAAGCTGCTCATCTCCGCGCCGTCGTTCAAGACCAGCGACTACCGGGCGATGATCGACGAGGTCGTCGGCACGACGCCGGTGCAGCAGGTGCTCTACCTCGGCTCGCCGGAGTGGGCCGACCACCAGGTGAGCGATCCGGGCGTGACGCTGGCCGACGTGGTGACGTGGACGCTCGAGCCGGACGACCCGATCAACATCCAGTACACCTCCGGGACGACCGGCTACCCCAAGGGCGCCACCCTCAGCCACCGCAACATCCTCAACAACGGCTACTTCACGACCGAGCTCATCAACTTCACCGAGCAGGACCGGCTCTGCATCCCGGTGCCCTTCTACCACTGCTTCGGGATGGTGATGGGCAACCTGGGGTGCACCAGCCACGGCGCCACGATGGTGATCCCCGCGCCGGGCTTCGACCCCGAGATCACCCTGCGCACGATCGAGGCCGAGCGCTGCACCGGCGTGTACGGCGTCCCGACGATGTTCATCGCGATGCAGAACCACCCGACCTTCGCCGAGCACGACCTCTCCTCGTTGCGCACCGGGATCATGGCCGGCTCCATCTGCCCGGTCGAGGTGATGAAGCGCTGCGTGAACGACATGCACATGGCCGAGGTGTCGATCGCCTACGGCATGACCGAGACCAGCCCCGTCTCCTGCCAGACCCGCGCCGACGACGACCTCGAGCGCCGTACCGCCACCATCGGCCGCGTCCACCCGCACGTCGAGGTCAAGATCGTCGACCCGGTCAGCGGGGAGACCGTCCCGCGCGGGACGCCGGGGGAGTTCTGCACGCGCGGCTACTCGGTGATGCTCGGCTACTGGGACGACGCGGAGAAGACCGCGGAGGCGATCGACGCCGACGGCTGGATGCACACCGGCGACCTCGCCGAGATGCGCGAGGACGGCTACTGCAACATCGTGGGCCGCATCAAGGACATGGTCATCCGCGGCGGGGAGAACATCTACCCCCGCGAGATCGAGGAGTTCCTCTACCAGCACCCCGACATCGAGGACGTGCAGGTGATCGGCGTCCCCGACGAGAAGTACGGCGAGGAGCTCTGTGCCTGGGTCCGGATGCGCGCCGGGGCGACTCCCCTCGACGCCGACGCCGTCCGCGCGTACGCCACCGGCAGGCTCGCGCACTACAAGATCCCCCGCTACGTGCTGGTCGTCGACGAGTTCCCGATGACCGTCACCGGCAAGATCCGCAAGGTCCAGATGCGAGAGGAGTCGGCCCGCACGCTCGGGCTCGGGTGACGGGCGGCCGCAGCCCGCTGGCATCGAGACACCCGAAGTGGCTGCGAAATCGGCGGATCAGCAACCACTTCGGGTCTCTCGACGACGAACGCCGCGCGTCAGCGCGTCACCAGGACCGGGATCCGGGTGATCGTGCCGGTGGCGCCGCGCCAGGTGACCCAGCCGTCGTCGTCGGGCTGCGGGGTGGCGGTGCGTCCGACGGTGAGGGTGAACGACGCGCTCTGACCCGGCCCGAGCCGCACCGCGGCCGGGACGACCCGCACCTGGTAGCGCGTGAAGCCCGACGTGTGCGAGGAGAAGTACAGGCGCCGGCCGGTGACGTTGGTGATCGTCCGGACCGCCGTGTCCGCGTCGCCGGACAGCACGATCGACGGCGTGTTGAGGTCGCCGGCCAGGGTGCCGCTCAGCCAGCGCCGGTAGTCACCGGCGGCGACGTCGTACGCGAGGCCAGGCCGCGCCGCCGGGTCCGCGACCAGTCGTCCGGCGCCCGCGGAGAGCACGTCGGCGCCCGGGACCCGGCGGGCCGTGGTGGCGAGCGCGGACCGGACGACGGCGGGGGACCAGTCGGGGTGCCGGGCGACGAGCAGCGCGGCCGCCCCGCTCGTGGCGGCGGTCGCGACCGACGTGCCGGCCGCGAGGTCCCACCCGGGCTCGCCGGGTACGGCGCCGAGCACGCCGCTCCCGGTCGCGACCAGGTCCGGCTTCACGACCGCACCGGCCGGGTCGCCGCGGCTGGACCACCGCGCGACACGCGGGGCGTGGCGGTCGGCGCCCAGTGGCTCGAGCCGGACGCGACCGTCGGGGTGAGCGCCGAGCCACCGGAGCAGCTCGCGGCCCGCCGCCGCGTCGACGTGGACGGTGGGGACGCGGTGGAAGTCTGCGACCGTGCCGGCCGGGCCGGCGTTCACCAGGACCATGCCGACCCCGTCAGCGAGATCGACGGCGGCGGACTTGTCGACCCGGCCGATGCCGCCGCGCTCGCAGACGACGACGTGGCCGGCGACCCGCGCGGCGTCGAGGCTGCCGGGCGTGCAGAGCCGGGCGTCCTGGCGGCTGGCGCCCGCGGCCGGCACCTGCGCCCCGACGACGACGCGCGCCGGCCCGACGCCGCGCGCGGCGGCCATCGCTCCGAGGAGGGACGGCCCGTTGACCAGCCGCACGCGCCCCTCGCGCACCGGGCCGCTGGTGGCGCCGACGGTTGTCACCCACGGCACCGGGTGGGCGGCGGGCCGGGCCGGGGCGTTGCCGGCCGCCGCCACGACGACGACGCCGGCCTCGGTCGCCCCGAGCAGCGCCCGCTCGAGCGTGTCGAAGCCCGGGGCGGCGCGTCCGCCACCGACGGAGAGGTTGAGCACGTCCACGCCGTCGGCCGTGGCCGTGTCGACGGCGCTGACCAGGTCGGCCACCGAGCAGCCGTCGTCGTGCGGGTCGGGCGCCGACCAGCAGGCCTTGTAGACCGCCAGGCGCGCCTGGGGTGCGACCCCGGCGTACGTTCCCAGCCGCTGTCCCCGGACCCGGGCGGTGACGTCCGCGTCGCCGGCGAGCACCGAGGCGACCTGGGTGCCGTGGCCGTCCTCGTCGAGCGGCGACAGCGACTCCTCGGACCGGACCCGGTCGGCGCCGAAGCCGTCCACGAACCACCGGGCGCCCACGACCTTGCGGTTGCAGGTCCCCTCGGGCCACCCCGGCCCCGCCGGGCAGACGCCGTGGAAGCCCCGGGGGGAGCGGCCCAGCCCCGAGGTCGCCGCGAAGACCGCCCGGTCCGGCGCGATGCCGGAGTCGACGACGCCGACGACCACGCCGGCCCCGCCGCGGTCGCGGAGCTCGACGCCGGGCACCAGGCCGACCGCCCGCGGGGTGCGACCGGCCAGGCGGCGTACCGAGTCCGGCTCGACCAGCGCGACCCCGCTCTGCGTGCGCAGCGTGGTCGCCTGCCCGGGCGTCAGGGGTACGGCGACGCCGTTGATCGCCGTCGTCCAGCGGTAGACCGGCGTCGGACCACCGACGGACGCCAGGACGGCGTCCTGCTCGGCGTGGGCGCGCAGGCCGGCCAGGAGGCCGGGCTGCCCCGGACCCTCGAGCGTGACGAGGTAGAGCCGCGTCGGCGCGGCAGCTCGGGCGGGCGTGAGGCCGAGCCCTCCGAGGGCGGCCAGGAGGACGGTCGCGACGGCGATCCCGCGCCTGCTCATGCCACCTCCCGATCCGCTGGCCACTGCTGTCACATGAACCACTCATTGTGACAGGAGTTTCGGCCTGTGTCCGGTGGCTCCTTAGGGTGGTGGCATGCACGCAGCGCCGGTCGTCGTCGGGTTCGACCTCGACATGACGCTGATCGACACCGCACCCGGGTTCGCCGACGTGCTCCGGGCCCTGGGTGCCGAGCTCGACGTCGAGTTCCCGGTCGCGGAGATGACCACCCGGCTCGGCCCGCCGCTGGAGCTGATGCTCGAGCCCTACCTCGAGGCCGACGCGATCGCGGCCGCCGGCGACCGCTTCCGCGCGCTCTACCCCGACCACGCCATCGCCGGCGTGCCCGCCCTGGCCGGTGCGCACGACGCGATCGCGGCCGTCCGGGCCCACGGCGGCCGGGTCGTCGTCGTGACCGGCAAGTACCCCGCCAACGCGCAGCTCCACCTCGACCACCTCGGCTTCGACGTCGACCACCTCGAGGGGTGGGTGTGGGGGGTCGGCAAGGCCGACGTGCTGCGGCGCGAGGGCGCGACGGTCTACGTCGGCGACCACGTCCACGACGTCGAGGGCGCCCTGGCCGCGGGCGCGCTGAGCGTCTCGGTGCTGACCGGCGGCTGCACCCGCGAAGAGCTGCTCGCGGCCGGGACCCACGTCGTGCTCGAGGACCTCGGGGAGTTCCCGGCGTGGCTCGACGAGCACCTCCTCGACGTGCGGCTCGACGCGCTCGAGGCCGACCTCCGCGAGCGCGGCTCGGTGCTGGTCGCCTACAGCGGTGGGGCCGACAGCGCGTTCCTCCTCGCGGCGGCCGTCCGGGCGCTCGGCCCGGACCGGGTCGTCGCCGCCACGGGCTACTCCCACTCGCTGCCGCAGGTCGAGCGCGACCCGGCCCGGGACTTCGCCGCGTCGTTCGGGGTCGAGGTGCTCACCCCGGCGACGCACGAGATGCAGCGCGAGGGCTACCGCGCGAACGGCGCCGACCGCTGCTACTTCTGCAAGGCCGAGCTCCTCGACGTGCTCGGTCCCCTGGCCGCCGAGCGGGGGCTCGCGCACGTCGCCACGGGCACCAACGCTGACGACGCCGTCGCCGGGTTCCGTCCCGGGATCAGGGCGGCCGCCGAGCGCGGTGCGATCGCACCGCTGCGCGACGCCGGCCTCACCAAGGCCCAGGTCCGCGCCGCGTCCCGGCGCTGGGGCCTGCCGACCTGGGACAAGCCGGCGGCCGCCTGCCTGTCGTCCCGCGTCGCCTACGGCGTCGAGGTGACGCCGTACCGGCTGGGGAGGGTGGAGCGCGCCGAGGCCGCGGTCCGCGCGGCACTCGCCGACGCCGGGCTGCTGAACCTGCGGGTGCGGGACCTCGGTGACCGGGCGTCTGTCGAGATCGACGCTGCGCTGCTGCCGCTGGCGCCGGAGGTCGAGGAGGCGGTGCTGTCCGGCGTGCGAGCGGCCGGGTTCGACGAGGCGCTGGTCGACCGGCGCGGATTCCGTTCGGGATCGATGAACGAGGCACTCTGAGGGGCCATCTAGACTCTGGGGCCGCAGCTGCAACCCTCGTAGAGCAGGAAGTAGGACAGACCCGTGCCCACTGGCAAGGTGAAGTGGTTCGACGCCGACAAGGGCTTCGGCTTCCTCTCGCAGGAGGACGGGCCGGACGTCTACGTCCACGCCGACGCGCTGCCCGAGGGCACGACGACGATCAAGCCGGGCACGCGCGTGGAGTTCGGCATCGCCCAGGGGCGGCGGGGCGACCAGGCGCTGCAGGTCCGGGTGCTCGACCGGACCCAGTCGGTCTCGCGCAACCAGCAGCACGCGCGCCGCAAGAAGCCCGACGAGATGGCGACCATCGTCGAGGACCTGATCCGCCTGCTCGACGACCTCGGCGAGGGCTACCGCCACGGCCGGCACCCCGACGCCCGGACCGCCCGACCGACCGCGAAGCTGCTCCGCGCGCTGGCCGACGAGCTCGAGCTCTAGGAGCGCTAGGAGCGCCCCTCGTCCGGATACAGGGGCTGGGTCTCGACCTGCCGGTCGCGGCCCCGTTCGTCGGTCGCGCCGTCTGCCCGACCCCGGGCGGAGGGTCCGTCGGTGGGTCCGGCGGCGGGCCTGCGGGCGGGGTGGCGGGCGGGGTGGCGGGCGGGGTGGCGCAGCAGCACGAACGCGGCCCACGCCACCAGCACGGCCGTCGCCACGCCGAGGCCGAGCCGGGGTGGGTCCAGGGGCATCGCGATGCCGACGAAGCCGCCGATGACCCAGGCGAGCTGCAACGTGGTGTCGCTGCGCGCGAACGCGCTGGCCTGCACCCGGTGGGGTACGTCGCGCTGGATGGTCGCGTCGAGGGAGAACTTCGCCAGCGCCTGCCCGAGACCGGCGACCAGCCCCAGCAGGGCCAGCGCGAGCACGCCGTAGAGGAGGAAGCCGAAGACGACCACGGCGACGTCGGCGACCAGGACCGCGGTCACGGTGATCGCGGGGTCGATGCGCTTGAGCATCGACGCGGCGACGACGCCGAGGAAGTTGCCCGCGGCCGCGCCGCCGACGACCACCGCGGTCAGGACCTCGGTGCTCCAGCCGCCGACCGGGTTCTCGCGCAGCTGGAACGCCATGAACATGATCAGGAAGCCCGACATCCAGCGCGGACCGCAGTTCGCGCGCAGGGCGTAGGCCACCGCCGCGGGGATCCGCACGCTGCCGGTGCGCGCGCCGCTGCGGTCGCGGTCGCGCAGCAGCAGGTCGCCCTCGCCCTGGCTGGAGTCGACGCGCGGGGGGAGGCGGATCGCCCCGACCGTCGCCGCCGCGAAGAGGAGGAACGCGTAGCGCAGCACCCACTCCGGGCCGGCCAGGGACGCCAGGCCTGCCAGCGGGGCCGAGACGGCGACGCCGACGATGCCGGCCATCGACACCCGGCCGTTCGCCTTGACCAGCGTGAAGTCCGCGGGCAGTAGTCGGGGCACCGCGGCGGCCCGCGTGACGCCGTACGCCTTGGAAGCGACGAGGACCCCCAGAGCGGCCGGGAACAGCCACACCGACTCGTCGACCACCGCGCCGGCGAGCACCCAGCACAAGAAGGCGCGCAGGGCCATGGTGGCGCCGATGGCCCAGCGGCGGCCGTGGGCGAAGCGGTCGAGGAACGGCCCGATCAGCGGCGCCACGATCGCGAACGGCAGCATCGTCAGCGCGAGGAACAGCGCCACCTGGCCGCGCGCCTGGCCCGAGGGCACCGTGAAGAAGAGCGTGCCCGCGAGCGCGATCGCGACGGCGGCGTCGCCCGCGGTGTTGAAGAAGTGCATGTGGATCAGCCGGGAGAGACCGGACTCGCCGGCGCCCTGGGCGTCGGCGGCGCGCCGCGCGGTCCGCATCGTGACGCTGCCCGCCCGACGGGCTGCGCGCGCCGTCGCGCCGAGCCCGCGCGTGACCCAGGAGCCGCCGGGCGCGGCGGGGTCGGGCGGGTCCGTCATGACCCCATCCTGCCCGGTCCGACCCCACCCGACCTGACAGCGACGGGGGCGATGCGCGATGATTTCGCCCGTGACGACCTCCGTGCGCGCCAAGCCCGACTCCGCCGTGGTGGCGGCGGTCGACACCGCGCGCTCGGCGCTGCTCGAGGAGGTGGGCCGCGCGGACGTGGGGGAGCACCTCGGCCACGTGGTCGAGGACGACCGCGTCGTCTCCCACCTGTTCGCCTGCGAGCGACCCGGCTACCCCGGCTGGCGCTGGTCGGTGACCGTCGCCCGGGCCTCGCGCCACAAGCAGGTCACGATCGACGAGGTCGTGCTGGTCCCGGGCGAGACCGCGATCGTCGCGCCGCCCTGGGTGCCCTACCGCGAGCGCATCAAGCCGGGCGACCTCTCCCCGGGCGACCTGCTCCCCGTCGACGACGACGACCCGCGGCTGGTCCCGACCTACTCCTTCGGCGACGACCCGCTCGACGCCGACGCCAAGGCGCAGGTCCGTGCGGTGGCCAAGGACCTCGGCCTGGGCCGCGTGCGCACGCTGTCGCCGGAGGGCCGCGACCTCGCCGCCCAGCGGTGGTACGACGGCGACGGTGGCCCCGACGCACCGCTGGCCCGCTCCGCGCCGGACGCGTGCACGACCTGCGGGTTCCTGCTCCGGATCGCCGGACCGCTCTCCGAGAGCTTCGGTGTGTGCGCGAACGGCGACGCCAACGACGACGGGCGGGTCGTCTCGCTCGACCACGGCTGCGGCGCCCACAGCGAGGTGCGGCTGGCCAAGAAGCACGAGCCGCTGCCGCTGCCCGAGCCGGTCTTCGACACGCTCACGTCCGACGAGATCTGAGCCCGGTCCGCGACCCGGCCGGCCTCAGACGGCGGGCTCGCGGCCCTCGGCGCGCGCCTTGCGCCGGCGACGGCAGAACTCCAGGCCGAGCAGCCCCAGGCCGAACCCGGCCAGGCAGGTCCACAACCACCACTGGTTGCCCGAGTCCTCCAGGCGGCCGTAGAACGGCAGCAGCGCCACGAAGGCGACCAGCCACGCCGCCGTACCGACCTCGACCGTGCGCACCCCGTCGACGTCCAGCGGCTCGACGTCGGCCACGAAGAACGTGCGGTTGCCGATCTCGCGCGTGACCGGCTGACCTTCCTCGGGTTCCACGGCCCACACGCTAGTCCAGACCGGTGCTCGTCTGAGAGGGTTGCCCCCCGTGAGCAACGTGACCACGTCCGCCCCTCGCGGGGGCATCGACCGCTTCTTCCGGATCTCCCAGCGCGGCTCCACGGTCTCCCGTGAGGTCCGAGGCGGGTTCGTCACCTTCTTCACGATGGCCTACATCATCGTGCTGAACCCGCTGATCCTCGGCTTCGCGCCGGACGCCGACGGCCAGTACCTCGGTGGCGGGACCGTGCCCGGTGCCAACGTGGAGATGATCGCCGCGGGCACGGCGCTGGTCGCGGGAGTGATGACGATCCTCATGGGCGTCGTCGCCAACTACCCCCTGGCGCTGGCGACCGGTCTCGGGCTCAACGCCTTCGTCGCGTTCTCCATCGCCTCCGACATGACGTGGGCGGACGCGATGGGCCTGGTCGTGATCGAGGGCCTGGTCATCCTGGTGCTGGTGCTGACCGGTTTCCGGGAGGCGGTCTTCCACGCGGTGCCGGCGCAGCTGAAGATCGCGATCTCGGTCGGCATCGGTCTCTTCATCGCGCTCATCGGTTTCGTCGACGCCGGGTTCGTGCGCCGCATCCCGGACGCCGCGAACACGACCGTGCCGGTCCAGCTCGGGCAGACCGGCCAGCTCGCCGGGTGGCCGGTGCTGGTGTTCGGGGTCGGCCTCGCCCTGGTCATCGTGCTCTGGGTGCGCCACGTGCGCGGCGCGATCCTGATCTCCATCGCCGCGACCACCGTGCTCGCCATCGTCGTCGAGGCGATCGTCGGGGCCGGGTCGATCGTCGACAACCCCAAGGGCTGGAGCCTCAACGTCCCCGCCTGGCCGGACAAGGTCCTGGCCACGCCCGACTTCGGGACGCTCGGCGAGTTCAGCCTGCTCGGATCCTTCGAGAGCGTCGGCGTGGTCACGTCGCTGCTGTTCGTCTTCACGCTGATGCTCGCCGACTTCTTCGACACCATGGGCACGATGACCGCCATCGGCGCCGAGGCCGGCCTGCTCCTCGAGGACGGCACGCCGCCGAACACCAAGCGGATCCTGATCATCGACTCGCTCGCGGCGTCCGCCGGTGGTGCAGCTGGCGTGTCCTCCAACACCGCGTACATCGAGTCGGCGTCGGGCGTGGGCGAGGGCGCCCGCACCGGCCTCGCGTCGGTGGTGACGGGCCTGCTCTTCCTGCTGTCGATCTTCGCCGCACCGCTGGTGTCGATCATCCCGTCCGAGGCCGCTGTTCCGGCGCTCGTCCTCGTCGGGTTCTTGATGATGCAGCAGGTCCGCGGGATCGACTGGGACGACCTCGAGATCGCCATCCCGGCGTTCCTCACGATCGTCCTGATGCCGTTCACCTACTCGATCTCGGTCGGCATCGGCGCCGGGTTCCTCGCCTACGTCCTGATCAAGATCGCCCGCGGCAAGGTGCGTGAGGTGCACCCGCTGCTCTGGATCGTCGCCGCGCTGTTCCTCGTCTACTTCTGCATCAGCCCCATCACCAGCTGGATCAGCTGACCCGACCCTGCCTGCGGTGAGGGGCCGAGTCGGCGCGTCCTGCCCGCGGTGAGGGGCCGAGTCGGCGCGTCCTGCCCGCGGTGAGCGGCCGAGTCGGCGCGTCTGGGGAGCCGGCGCGGTCCGGGGTGGGCTCCGTCAACCGGAATAGTTAGCATAGGTAATGAGTTAGGCTAACGACATGCCCACCGTGGAGAAGGTCGCCCGCACCGATGCCGGCCTCGCGTCCGAGCTCCGGCTCAGCGTGATGCGCCTGCGTCGCCGGCTGGCGAACGAGCGGCACCCCGACAACGAGCTCAGCCTCAACCAGATGGCCGTGCTCGGGTGTCTCTACCGCCACGGCGGTGCGCTCACGATCGGCGAGCTCGCCGTCGCCGAGCGCGTGCAGCCGCCGTCGATGACGCGCACCGTCAACTGCCTCGAGCAGAGCGGGGACGTCGTCCGCCGCCCGCACGAGACCGACGGGCGCCAGGTGGTGGTCGAGCTGTCCGACGCGGGTCGGGCCCGGCTGCTGGCCGACCGCGACCGCCGCGACGCCTGGCTCAACCGCCGGCTGCGCGACCTCACGCCCGAGGAGCGCGCCATCCTCCGCAAGGCCGCCCCCATCCTCGAGAACCTCGCCCACCGCGACTGAACAGGACTGATCGCCACGAGCCCCACCTTCCGCTCCCTCCGCAACCCGAACTACCGGCTCTACCTCGCCGGCAGCGTCGTCTCCAACACCGGCACCTGGATGCAGCGCGTCGCCCAGGACTGGCTGGTGCTGCAGCTGCCCGGCAACAGCGGCACCGAGCTCGGCATCACGACCGGCCTGCAGTTCCTGCCGGTGCTGCTGCTCAGCCCGTACGCCGGCGTGGTGGCCGACCGGTTCCCGAAGCGTCGCCTCCTCCAGGTGACCCAGGCGACGATGGCGCTCGCGTCGGTGGTCCTCGGCGTGATCGCGGTGCTCGGCGTCGCGCAGACCTGGCAGGTCTACGTGATCGCGCTGCTCTTCGGGGTCGGCTCGGCCTTCGACGCACCGGCGCGCCAGTCGTTCGTGTCGGAGATGGTCGGCCAGGACGACCTCACCAACGCCGTCGGCCTCAACTCCGCGAGCTTCAACGCCGCGCGCATCCTGGGGCCGGCGCTGGCCGGCCTGATGATCGGCGCACTCGGCGGCGGCGTCACGGCGACCGGCTGGGTGATCCTCGTCAACGCCGCGTCCTACGGTGCGGTGATCGGCCAGCTCCAGCGGATGGACACCTCGCTGCTGCGCACCCCGGAGCCCCAGGGGCGCACCCCGGGGATGCTCGTGGAGGGCGTCCGCTACATCCGCAGCCAGCCGAAGATGATCATGATCTTGGTGATGGTCTTCTTCGCCGGCACCTTCGGCATGAACTTCCAGATCACGTCCGCGCTGATGGCCACCGAGGTCTTCGGCAAGGGGGCGGGGGAGTTCGGCCTCCTGGGCTCCGCGATGGCGGTGGGGTCCCTGACCGGCGCCCTCCTGGCGGCCCGCCGGGTCCGGATCCGGCTGCGCCTGCTGGTCGCGGCGGCACTCGGGTTCGGTGTGGCCGAGATCGTGGCCGGGTTGCTGCCGACGTACCTCGCTTTCGCCCTCTTCAGTCCCGTCATCGGGTTCTGCACCCTGACACTGCTGAACTCGGCGAACGCGACGCTGCAGCTCGAGTCCGATCCCGCGCTGCGGGGCCGGGTGATGGCGCTCTACATGACGATCGTGATGGGCGGCACGCCGCTGGGCTCGCCCATCATCGGCTGGGTCGGTCAGCACCTCGGTGCCCGCTGGAGCCTGGTGATCGGGGGTGCGCTGACGATCGCCGGGGTAGGGTTGGCCCTCGCCGTCTATGCACGGCTCCGTGGTGGTGCCCGCAACGTTTTGCATGCGGTTGAGCCCACGGGTAGTCTCTTTCCTCGTGTCTGGGACAACCAGGCCGTTGCGCGTGCCCGGATGCAGTCGGGAGGACAGGCTCTCGGCTCCGGTACGCAGATCCCCGTCAGCGAGGGCGCGAACAGCTCCCGCTGAGTTCGTGGAGGAAGGGCGACACGCCCGACCTCGGGGGTGAGCAACGCGGGTTGGGTAGCACCTCCCGGACACGACGCAGAACACCGTGCGGGCAGAGCGCCCGTGCTGAGATCCGAACAGAAGGGGAACCACCCGGTGCCCACCATCAACCAGCTGGTCCGCAAGGGCCGCCAGGACAAGGTGTCGAAGAACAAGACGCCCGCCCTGAAGGGCTCGCCGCAGCGCCGAGGCGTCTGCACGCGGGTCTACACCACCACCCCGAAGAAGCCGAACTCCGCTCTGCGCAAGGTCGCCCGTGTGCGCCTGTCCAGCGGCGTCGAGGTCACCGCGTACATCCCGGGTGTGGGCCACAACCTCCAGGAGCACTCGATCGTGCTCGTCCGCGGCGGCCGGGTGAAGGACCTCCCCGGTGTCCGCTACAAGATCATCCGCGGCACGCTCGACACGCAGGGCGTGAAGAACCGCAAGCAGGCTCGTAGCCGCTACGGCGCCAAGAAGGAGAAGAGCTGACATGCCGCGCAAGGGTCCCGCTCCCAAGCGGCCGATCGACATCGACCCGGTCTACGGGTCGCAGCTGGTCTCCCAGCTCGTCTCCAAGGTGCTGCAGGACGGCAAGAAGCAGGTCGCGCAGCGCATCGTCTACACCGCGCTCGAGGGCTGCCGCGAGAAGACCGGCACCGACCCGGTCGTCACGCTCAAGCGTGCGCTCGACAACGTGAAGCCGGCCATCGAGGTCAAGTCCCGCCGCGTCGGCGGTGCGACCTACCAGGTCCCGATCGAGGTCAAGGGCACACGCGGCACCACGCTCGCGCTGCGCTGGCTCGTCGGGTACGCCGCCGACCGTCGCGAGAAGACGATGCACGAGCGCCTCATGAACGAGATCCTCGACGCCTCCAACGGCCTCGGTGCCGCGGTGAAGAAGCGCGAGGACACCCACAAGATGGCCGAGTCCAACAAGGCCTTCGCCCACTACCGCTGGTGACCTCGGACGCCGGCGGCCCCACCCGGTCGCCGGCGTCCCCACCGGCAACTCCGACTTTCTAAGGAACGCTGACAACAGTGGCTGTCGACATCACCACGGACCTCAACAAGGTCCGCAACATCGGCATCATGGCGCACATCGACGCCGGCAAGACCACCACCACCGAGCGCATCCTCTTCTACACCGGCATCACCTACAAGATCGGTGAGGTCCACGAGGGCGCCGCCACGATGGACTGGATGGAGCAGGAGCAGGAGCGCGGCATCACGATCACGTCCGCCGCGACGACCTGCTGGTGGAAGAACCACCAGATCAACATCATCGACACCCCCGGGCACGTGGACTTCACCGCCGAGGTCGAGCGCTCGCTGCGCGTCCTCGACGGCGCCGTCGCGGTCTTCGACGGTGTCGCCGGCGTCGAGCCGCAGACCATGACCGTGTGGCGACAGGCCAACAAGTACGCCGTCCCGCGGATGTGCTTCGTCAACAAGCTCGACCGCACCGGCGCGGACTTCTTCCGCTGCGTCGACATGATGGTCGAGCGCCTCAACTCCACCCCGCTGGTGCTCCAGCTGCCGATCGGCGCCGAGTCCGACTTCCTCGGGGTCGTCGACCTGGTCGGCATGCGCGCGCTCACCTGGCGCGGCGAGACGACGATGGGCGAGGACTACACCGTCGAGGAGATCCCCGCGGAGCTGGCCGAGCAGGCCGCCGAGTACCGCGAGAAGCTGCTCGAGACGCTCGCCGACGCCGACGACGCGATCATGGAGAAGTTCCTCGAGGAGGGTGAGTTCACCGTCGAGGAGCTCGAGGCCGCGATCCGTCGCGCCACCCTGGCCGACAAGCTCAACCCGGTGCTCTGCGGCACGGCGTTCAAGAACAAGGGCGTGCAGCCCCTGCTCGACGCGGTCGTCAAGTACCTGCCCTCGCCCCTCGACATCGGCGAGATCATCGGTCACTCGGTCCGGGACGAGGAGGAGCAGATCTCGCGCAAGCCGTCCGACTCCGAGCCGTTCTCCGGCCTGGCCTACAAGATCGCCTCGGACCCGCACCTCGGCAAGCTGATCTACGTCCGCGTCTACTCCGGCAAGCTCGAGGCCGGCTCGACGGTGGTCAACTCGGTCAACGGCCGCAAGGAGCGGATCGGCAAGGTCTACCAGATGCACGCCAACAAGCGTGAGGAGATCGCGTCGGTCGGCGCCGGCCAGATCGTCGCCGTCATGGGTCTGAAGGACACCAAGACCGGCCACACGCTCTGCGACCCGCAGAACCAGGTCGTGCTCGAGTCGATGACGTTCCCGGCCCCGGTGATCGAGGTCGCGATCGAGCCCAAGACCAAGAGCGACCAGGAGAAGCTCGGCACCGCGATCCAGCGGCTCTCCGACGAGGACCCGACCTTCACGGTCAAGTCCGACGAGGAGACCGGCCAGACGATCATCGCCGGCATGGGCGAGCTCCACCTGGAGATCCTCGTCGACCGGATGAAGCGCGAGTTCCGCGTCGAGGCGACCGTCGGCAAGCCGCAGGTGGCCTACCGCGAGACCATCCGCCGCAAGGTGGAGAACCACAGCTACACGCACAAGAAGCAGACCGGTGGTTCGGGTCAGTTCGCGAAGGTCGTCATCTCGATCGAGCCGAGCATCGACCCCGAGACGGGCGCCGGTGCGGGCTACGAGTTCGTCAACAACGTGTCCGGTGGTCGCGTGCCGCGCGAGTACATCCCGTCGGTCGACCAGGGCGGCCAGGACGCCATGGAGTTCGGCGTGCTCGCCGGCTACCCGATGGTCGACGTGAAGTTCACCCTCGAGGACGGCGCCTACCACGACGTCGACTCCTCCGAGCTCGCGTTCAAGATCGCCGGCAACCAGGCCTTCAAGGAGGCCGCCCGGCAGGCCAAGCCGGTGCTGCTCGAGCCGATGTTCGCCGTCGAGGTGACCACCCCCGAGAACTTCCTCGGCACGGTCATCGGTGACATCAACAGCCGGCGCGGGCACATCCAGGCACAGGAGGAGCGTCACGGTGACATGGTCATCAACGCCCTCGTGCCGCTGTCCGAGATGTTCGGGTACGTTGGCGACCTGAGGTCCAAGACCTCGGGCCAGGCTTCGTACTCGATGGAGTTCGACTCGTACGCCGAGGTCCCCCAGGGCATCGCCGACGAGATCATCAAGAAGGTCCGTGGCGAGTAGTCGCCGAAGGATCCTCAGCACCATCCCGCCAGTACGAGTCAAGCAACAAACAACACCAGGAGGAGCCCACAGTGGCTAAGGCGAAGTTCGAGCGGACCAAGCCGCACGTCAACATCGGCACGATCGGTCACATCGACCACGGCAAGACGACCCTGACTGCCGCGATCACCAAGGTCCTGCACGACAAGTACCCGGACCTGAACCCGTTCACGCCGTTCGACGAGATCGACAAGGCTCCCGAGGAGCGCCAGCGCGGTATCACCATCTCCATCGCGCACGTCGAGTACCAGACCGAGGCGCGTCACTACGCGCACGTCGACTGCCCGGGTCACGCCGACTACATCAAGAACATGATCACCGGTGCCGCGCAGATGGACGGCGCGATCCTGGTGGTCGCCGCGACCGACGGCCCGATGCCGCAGACCCGTGAGCACGTGCTGCTCGCCCGCCAGGTCGGCGTGCCGGCGCTGGTCGTCGCCCTCAACAAGTGCGACATGGTCGACGACGAGGAGCTCATCGAGCTCGTCGAGATGGAGGTGCGCGAGCTCCTCTCCGAGTACGAGTTCCCGGGCGACGACATCCCGGTCGTGCGCGTGGCGGCCTTCCCGGCCCTCAACGGCGACGCCAAGTGGGGCGAGTCGGTCCTCGAGCTCATGAACGCGGTCGACGAGTACATCCCGACCCCGGAGCGCGACACCGACAAGCCGTTCCTGATGCCGGTCGAGGACGTCTTCACGATCACCGGTCGTGGCACCGTCATCACCGGTCGTATCGAGCGCGGCATCGTCAAGGTCAACGAGGAGGTCGAGATCATCGGCATCCGCGAGGGCTCGCAGAAGACCACCGTGACCGGTGTCGAGATGTTCCGCAAGCTGCTCGACGAGGGCCAGGCCGGTGAGAACGTCGGTCTGCTGCTCCGCGGCACCAAGCGCGAGGACGTCGAGCGCGGCATGGTCGTGATCAAGCCGGGCACGACCACCCCGCACACCAACTTCGAGGCCTCGGTCTACATCCTCTCGAAGGAGGAGGGCGGCCGTCACACGCCGTTCTTCAACAACTACCGTCCGCAGTTCTACTTCCGGACCACGGACGTGACCGGCGTCGTCACGCTGCCCGAGGGCACCGAGATGGTCATGCCGGGCGACAACACCGAGATGGCCGTGGAGCTCATCCAGCCCATCGCCATGGACGAGGGCCTGCGCTTCGCGATCCGCGAGGGCGGCCGCACCGTCGGTGCCGGCCGGGTCACCAAGATCACGAAGTGATCGCCTGACTCACAGTGAGGGCCCCGTCAGCCGCGAGAGCGGCTGACGGGGCCCTTCGCTGTGGGTCAGGCATCTTGCGTGCCTTCGAGCCGACTCGACGTTACTCGGCCGGAGGAGCGGAGCGGGGGAGGCAAGTCACGCCGCGTCGGCGACCCATCCCACGAGGCCGGCGAGCGCAGCGAGCGACGGCCGGACGTCGAGTGGGGATGCCGACGAGCGAGGCCGGCGAGCGGAGCGAGCGACGGCCGGACGGCGACCACGGACACCCTGGTGCAAGACCCGCCGACTCGGCGTCCCTCGGCGTACAAGACGCGCCGACTCGAGCCCCCTGCGCGGACAAGACGCGCCGACTCGGCCTCACGCCAGCAGCGCGGCGACCGCCTCGGCGAAGACGGCGGTGTGCCGGTCGACGTCGGCCTCGGTGTGGTGCGGGCTGAAGAGCGCCATGTTGTGGAACGGCGTCAGCAGCACGCCGCGGTTCAGGCACCACAGGTGGAGCAGTCCCTCCAGCTCCTCGTCGACCGCGGCGGCCGCCGCGGCGCCGTCGCGCGGTGGCGGGCAGAACCAGTACTCCGCGCGGCAGCCCAGCCGCTGGACGTGCCACGGCAGGCCCGCGTCCGCGATCACCCCCGCCACCCCGGCGGCGAACCGCTCGGCCAGGGGGATCGCCACCGCGAAGTCCTCCTCGCGCAGGCAGGTCGACAGCGTGGCGCGGATCGCCGCCAGCGCCAGCGCGTTGCCGGTCAGCGTGCCGCCGACGCCGGCGACGTCGATCTCGTGGCCGAGCATGGGTCCGGAGAGGCGGTCGGCGACCTCGGCCGTCATGCCGTACGCCGCGCAGGGGACCCCGCCGCCGATCGGCTTGCCGACCACCAGCAGGTCCGGGTCCAGCCCCCAGGCGGCGGTGGCGCCGCCCGGCCCCGCGCAGAGCGTGTGCGTCTCGTCGATCACCAGGAGCACGTCGCGCCGGCGGGTGATCTCCCGGACCGCCTCGAGGTAGCCCGGATCGGGCAGCACGATGCCGATGTTGGTCAGGGCCGGCTCCATGAGCAGGCACGCCACGTCGCCGTGCGCCAGGCGCCGGTCCAGCGCGTCGGCGTCGTTGAAGGGGATGACGGCCGTCGTCTCCGCCACCGGCACCTGCGGGCCGAGGGCTCCCGGCCGGGCCACCACGCGCCCGTCGTCCAGCACGGCCAGCGTCTCGTCGACCGTGCCGTGGTAGCACCAGTCCATCGCCGCGACCCGCGGCCGGCCGGTGAGGTGGCGCGCGAAGCGGAGCACGAACCGGTTCGCGTCGGTCGCCGACATGGCCAGCTGCCAGGTCGGCAGGCCGAAGCGACGGGCGAGCTCCTCGCCCACCCACACCGCGTCGGCCGACGGCAGCATCGTGGTGATGCCCCGGGAGGCCCGCTCGGCGAGGGCGGAGGTCACCTGCGGCAGCGCGTGGCCGGTCATCGCGCCGGTGTCGCCCAGGCACAGGTCGACGTACTCGGTCCCGTCGACATCGGTCAGGCGGGCGCCGGAGGCAGACTCGAAGAAGACGGGGAAGCGGCCGGGCCACCGGGTCATCCAGGGCATCGGCACCCCGGCGAGCAGGGGCCCGCGCGCCTGCTCGGCGAGGTCGGCGGAGCGCGGGTGGAGGTCGGCGAAGCGGTCCTCCTCCGCAGCGCGGAGGGAGGCGAGTCGGGAGCGATCGATCATGACAGCGAAGATAGGGCCATGCCCACCCGACGTGGCGTGCTTCCCGCGCTCCGCCCCTCCCGTCCGCGACACCGCGGGGTCCACCGGTGACTGACGACAGCGGCGTCCGGCCGGCCCGGCCCCACCACAAGCTGACCGACGACGGCCGGCGGATGCGCGAGGTCCTCAGCTACTCCCGGCGCGGCAGCCGCTTCACCCCGCGCCAGGCCGCGGCCTGGGAGGCGTACGCCGGGCGGTGGTGGGTCCCCGACGAGGCCGTCGACGAGCCCGGGTTCACCCTGGCCGGCCTCTTCGACCGCGACGCCCCGCTCGCCGTCGAGATCGGCTCGGGGGTCGGCGAGTCGACGGTCGCCCTGGCAGCCGCCCGTCCCGACCTCGACGTCGTCGCGCTCGAGGTGTGGCGGCCCGGCGTCGCCGACACCCTGGGCCGGGTCGGCGAGGCCGGCCTGACGAACGTGCGGCTGCTCGGCGTCGACGCGGTCTGGTCGATGGAGCACCTCGTCGAGCCCGACAGCCTGGCGGCCCTCTGGACGTTCTTCCCCGACCCGTGGCACAAGGCGCGCCACCGCAAGCGCCGCCTCGTGTCCGCGTCGTTCGCCCACCTCGCCGCCACCCGGCTCCGCCCCGGCGCCGAGTGGCGGCTGGCCACCGACTGGGCCGACTACGCCGACCAGATGGTCGAGGTCCTCGACGCCGAGCCGCTGCTCGAGGGTGGCCGGACCGAGCGGTGGGCCGAGCGGCCGGTGACCAAGTTCGAGCGCAAGGGCCTCGCGGCGGGCCGGGAGATCGCCGACCTCAGGTACGTCCGGCGCTGACCGGCGGCGCGGCCGTGGTCCGCCGGACGACGAGCCGCGTGGGGAGCACCACCTGCTGGGGCGCCCAGTGCTGCGCGGACAACGCCGCGAGGACCTGCTGGGCGGCGACCCGGCCCTGCTCGCGCACCGGCTGGGCGACCGTCGTCAGGTCGAAGATCGCCGCCATCTCGTGGTCGTCGATCCCGATCAACGAGACGTCCTCGGGCACCTGCAGGCCGAGCACCCGGGCGGCCCGCAGGACGCCGAAGGCCATCTCGTCGGACGCCGCGAAGATCGCGGTCGGTCGATCGGGGCGGGAGAGCAGCTCCTCGGCGGCGCGCATCCCGCCCGCCACCGTGAAGGAACCGTCGGCCTCGAGCGCGTCCTCGGGGCGCAGCCCGGCCTCGGCGAGGGCGGCGTGGAAGCCGTTCAGGCGGGCGGCGGGGGCGGTGAAGTCCAGGACGCCGTCCACGGCGCCGCCGATGTAGGCGATCCGCCGGTGCCCGAGGCCGAGGAGATGGCGGGTCGCGATCCGGGCGGCCTCGTCGTCGTCGATGCGGACCGTGGCCCAGCCGGGGACGTCGGCGCCCACCACGGTGACCGGCCGGCCCAGCTTCTCCAGCCGCGCGAGCTCGTCCGGGCTGGGCTTGAGGCTGAGCACCAGCACCGCGTCGACGCGCTTGGTCAGCAGGCTGGTCTCGAAGACGCGGTGCCGTGCCGCCTCGTCACCGCCGAGGTTGTAGAGCAGCAGGTCGTAGCCGCGCTCGCGCAGCACCTCCTCGGCGCCCTCGACGACAGCCGCGAAGAACCACCTCGTCACCCACGGCACGACCACGGCCACCGTCCGGGTCTTGCCGCTGGCCAGGGCCGCCGCACCGGGGGAGGGCACGTAGCCCAGCCGGTGGGCGGTCTCCATGACCCGGGTCCGGGTCTCCTCCGACACCCCCGGGAGGTCCCGCAGCGCGCGGGAGACGGTGGCCGTCGACATCTCGACCTCGCGGGCGACGTCCTTGATGCCGGTCACGGTGGGAACGCTCCCACTCGGGTGATGCAACGGTTACGGTGGAGCCCATGACCCAGCACCTGCCGGCCGGACCCTCCCTCGCCTACGGCGTCGCGACCGCGGCGTACCAGATCGAGGGGGCCACGTCCGAGGACGGGCGTGGCGCGTCGATCTGGGACACCTTCGCCGCTCGTCCGGGGGCGACCCGCGACGGACGGGACGGCACCGTCGCCTGCGAGTCCTACCACCGCTTCACCGAGGACCTCGACCTGGTGCGCGACCTGGGCGTGGGCTGGTACCGCTTCTCGATCGCCTGGCCGCGCGTGCTGCCCGAGGGCACCGGGCGGATTGAGCAGCGCGGCCTGGACTACTACGACCGGCTGGTCGACGCGGCGCTCGATCGCGGTGTCAACCCGACGGCGACGCTCTACCACTGGGACCTGCCCCAGGCTCTCGAGAACCGCGGTGGCTGGCCGGAGCGGGCGACGGCGGAGGCCTTCGCCGACTACGCGATGGTCGTGCACGACCGTCTCGGCGACCGCGTGCACGTGTGGGCCACCCACAACGAGCCGTGGTGCGCGGCCTACCTCGGCTACTCCGCAGGTGTCCACGCGCCGGGCCGCACCGAGGGCGGCGCGGGTCACCGGGCGGCGCACCACCTCAACCTCGCCCACGGACTGGCGGCCGCACGGCTGCACGAGGCGGGGGTGACCGACCTCGGCATCGTGCTCAACCTGGCGCCGTACTGGCCCGAGACGCCGGAGGCCGCCGAGGCCGCCGACGAGCTCGACGCGCTGCGCAACCGGATCTGGCTGGGCCCGCTCGCCGAGGGGGCGTACGACGACGGGCTGCTCCGCGTCGCGCCGGAGCTCGCCGACCCGACGCTCGTGCGGGACGGCGACCTCGCGCTGGTGCGGGGCTCGGCCGACTGGGTCGGCATCAACTACTACACGCCCTTCCGGCCGACCCTGGCCGACCCGGCCGTGGCGCGGCACCCCGAGGTCGAGGCCTACCCCGGGGCGACGCCGGTCTCCTTCGTGGTCCGCGAGCCGCGCACCGACATCGGCTGGGAGGTCGACCCCGCCGGCCTGGAGGAGGTGCTCGTCGAGACCCACCGCCGCACCGGCCTGCCGCTGCTGGTCACCGAGAACGGGGCGGCCTGCCCCGACCCGGTCGTGGACGGCGTCGTCGACGACCAGGACCGGATCGACTACCTGCGCGGTCACCTCGCGGCCACCGAGCGGGCGCGCGAGGCCGGCGCCGACGTCCGGGCCTACATCGTGTGGACGCTGCTGGACAACTTCGAGTGGGCTGAGGGGTACACGAAGACCTTCGGGATCGTGCACGTCGACCCCGACGACCGGACCCGGACGCCCAAGGCGTCCTACCACTGGCTTGCCTCCTTCCTCGCCCCCGAGTCCGGAACCGCGTCCCGCGGCTAGCCCTTGACGCTGCCGGCGAGCAGGCCGCGCACGAAGTAGCGCTGCAGCGAGAGGAAGACGATCAGCGGGATGATCAGCGACACGAACGCGCCGGAGGCGAGCAGCTGCCAGTCCTGACCGCGCTCGCCGACCAGGCTCACCAGCTTGACCGTCATCGGGGAGACCTCGGGCGAGCTGAACACCAGCGCCACGAGCAGGTCGTTCCAGACCCAGAGGAACTGGAAGATGCCGAACGCCGCGATGGCGGGCATCATCAGCGGCAGCATGATCCGCGTGAAGATCTGCACGTGTCCGGCGCCGTCCACCCGGGCCGACTCGATGAGCTCGCCGGGGATCTCCCGCATGAAGTTGTGCAGCAGGAAGATCGCCAGGGGTAGCGCGAAGATGGTGTGGGATATCCAGAGCTCGTAGAGCCCGCCCGCGGGCGCGTCCCGGCCGGCGAGCGGCATCAGGTTGAACGGCGGGTCGACGTACAGCTTGAGCAGCGGGACCAGCGTCACCTGGATGGGCACGATCTGGAGCGCGAACACGGCGATGAACAGGACGTACTTGCCCTTGAAGTCCATCCACGCGAACGCGTAGGCCGCCAGCGTCGCCAGGCTGATCGGGATCAGCACCGCCGGGATCGTGATCACGATCGAGTTGATGAGGTTGTTGTAGAGGCTCTCCTGCGAGGAGCCGCCGCTCAGGACGTCCTTGTAGTTCTGCAGCGTGAAGGACGGGTTGGTGAAGATGGTCCACCAGCCACTGGTCTTCACGTCCTCCTCCGGGCGGAAGGACGAGACCAGCAGCCCGAAGGTGGGGATCGTCCAGATGACCGCGATGACCAGGGCGACGATCGAGGCCGTCCGGCTGGAGAGGGCGTCCTTGGCCGCCTCCGAGGCGGACCGCTGCGGTGGGGTGGACTCCGCGTCCACGATCTGTGCGTCGGTGACTACGCCGGTCATCGGCCCTCCAGCTTGCGCATCTGACGGATGTTGTAGATGACGACCGGGGTCACCAGGATGAAGATGACGACCGCGATCGCGGTGGCCAGGCCCTGGTCCCCGGCGACGAAGTTCTGGCGGTAGAACTCGTAGGCCAGGACGCTGGTGTTGAAGTTGCCACCGGTGGCGGTCTGCACGATGTCGAAGACCTTCAGGGTGGCGATGGTGATGGTCGTGAGCACCACGATCAGCGACGGGCGGATGCTCGGGACGGTGATGTAGCGGAACATCTTCCAGCCGCCCACGCCGTCGAGGCGCGCCGCCTCGACGATGTCGTCGGGGATCGCCTTGATCGACGCCGACAGGATCGTCATCGCGAAGCCGGCCTGGATCCAGATCAGGATGACGATGAGGAACAGGGTGTTCCACGGGTCGGTGAGCAGGAAGTTGTAGGTGTCGAGGTGCAGCCAGACCAGGATCTGGTTCAGCAGGCCGATCTGCTCGGAGCCGCCGGCCTTGTAGTCGTAGACGAACTTCCAGATGATCGAGGCGCCGACCATGGAGATCGCGATCGGCATGAAGATCAGCGCCTTGGCGAACTTCTCGAACCGCGCGCGGTCGATGATGACGGCGTACCCGAGCCCGATGCCGGTCGAGAAGAGCGGCGTCAGGACCACCCACAGCAGGGTGTTGCGCAGGACGGTGATCTCCTGCGGGTTCGTGAACAGGGTCTTGTAGTTGTCCAGGCCGACGAACGGCGGGTCGAACAGCGCGGCGCCGTGCAGCGACTGCCACGCGGTCACGATCGCCGGGTAGAGCAGGCCGATCCCGATCAGGAGCAGCGAGGGACCCAGGAACGCGGCGGCCTGGACGCGCTCACCGGCCCGGGAGCGCAACCGCTGCGTCAGCAGCAGGATGATCGCCATCACTGAGTAGAACAGCACGATGGCGAGGACCATCTGGACGAACTTTTCGGACGTGCTCACGGTGCCTCCGGTCTGTCGATGTCCACGGCCGACGGAGCGGCGCCGGGGCGGGCGAGTGCCCGTCCCGGCGCCACCCGGACGGTCAGGAAGCCGGCCAGGAGTTCTCGACGTTGGTGAGAGCCTGGTCGGTGCTCTCACCGGTGATCCACGCGGTCATCTCCTTCCAGAAGCTGCCGGCGCCGACGGCGCTGGGCATCTGGTCGGAGCCGTCGAAGCGGAAGACGGCGTTGGGGTCCTGGAGGGTCTCCGCCGACAGCTTGTCGATCGGGCTCTTCAGGTTGTTGATGTCGAGGCCCTTGTTGGCGCTGACCCAGCCGCCTCCGGGGGTGGCCTTGGCCTTCTCGTTGGCCCAGACGTCGGTCGACAGGTAGGTCTGGAACGCCTGCACCTCCTGGCGGTCGCTGAACGCCGTCACGAACTCGCCGCCACCGAGGACCGGCTTGCCGAACTCGTCGCTCATCGTCGGGAGGTAGAACGCGAAGACGTCGCCGCCCTGGGACACGTCGGTGCCCTCGGGCCACTGGGCGGCGTAGAAGCTCGCCATGCGGTACATGGCGCAGTCGCCCTTGAGGATCGGCAGGCCGCCGTCCTGGAACGCCGTCGTGGCGATCGAGTTGACGTCACCGAAGCCGCCGTTGACGTACTTGTCGTCCTTGAGGATCTTGCCCACGTCGTCCAGGGACGTCTCGATGGCCGAGTCGTTGAACGGGATGTCGTGGTTGACCCACTGGTCGTAGACGTCCGGGCCGGCCGAGCGGAGCACGGCGTCCTCGAGCCAGTCGGTGCCCGGCCAGCCGGTGGCGTCACCGGACTCGAAGCCCGCGCACCACGGCTTGATGCCCTTGGCGGCGATGTCGTCGGTCAGGCTGAGCATGTCGTCCCAGGTCTCCGGAACCGTCCAGCCGTTGTCGGCGAACATCTTCGGGGAGAACCACACGAAGGACTTCACGCTGGCGCCCAGCGGCGCGGCGTAGAGCTTGCCGTCCACCGTGCCGTAGTTGCGCCAGTCCTCGCCGAACCACTTGTCGACGTTGTCGGACACCTGCGAGGGGGCCTCGACCGCCGAACCGGAGGAGACGACCGTCTTGAGCAGACCGGGCTGCGGGATGTAGGCGATGTCGGGCGCGTTGCCGGCCTTGACGCGGACCACCAGCTGGGTCTCGAACTGGTCGGAGCCCTCGTACTTGACCTCGGCACCGGTGCACGTGGTGAAGAGCTTGTAGGAGTCCTCCTGCGCCTGCTGCTCGGGCGGGAGGATCGAGGTGTAGACCGAGACCGTCTTGCCGGTCAGGTCACCGAAGTCGGCGAGCTGCTCCAGGCCCTTGCACTCGGACTTGCCCTCGCCGGGCCAGGTACCGGATGCCGAGCCGCCGCCTCCGCTGTCACTGCTGGCGCAGCCCGCCAGGGCGAGACCGGCGCCGGTGAGGGCGGCCGCGGCGGCCGCCCAGCGCCGCGTGTTGCGTGATCGCATGCGTGCATTCCCTTCTGGTTACTCAGCAGGTCCGTCCATGGGTCTGCGTGTGCCCGGGAACCCGCTCTCCGTCGAGGACGATGCAAACGTTTACGCACCGCGCGGTCAAGCGCGGGCGATAACGTTTTCGTAACGCACGTCACATGTTCGTGGGAACGCTCCCACCGACGGACGAACGGACTCCGGGACGGGTTCGTGCCGAAGATGTTCGTTCCGCACCGGTCGACGGGTGCCCACCGGTGCAGACCATCGTCGTGGTCCGTCCGACGTCGGCGCGAGGGACCTTCGACCGTCCGGACGACGACCTTCGCCCTGCACGGCCGCTCTCAGGGCTCCAGCAGGGCCAGCTCCTCGTCGACGTAGGGGTCGTCGAGACCGGCGGCGTCCAGCTCGGCCCGCAGCCCGCGCTGGACCGCGAGGGCCTCTTCGGTGCGACCGAGGTGCCGCAGCGCCCAGGCGACCATCCACCGGGCGACCCGGACGTCGCCGGGGTGACCGATGCGCTCGCGTGCGACGAGGGCCTGCTCGAACGACGTCAGCGCAGCCGGCCAGCCGCCGGCGTCAACGTGGATCATCCCGATGTTGGTCAGCAGCGACGCGTCCCAGTCGCGCGCCGCGGGATCGCCGCTGTGACGCGCGAGCTCGAGCGCGCGCTCGTTGACGGCGAGGCGCTCGTCCGGCTCGACGACCAGGGCGACCATGTGGACCGCGTCGACGCGCAGCGCGTGGTCGCCGACGGTCGCCGCGGAGCGCTCGGCGGCCTCGAAGTGCGGTCGGGCGGCGTCGGGGTCGCCGGCGGACCGCAGCAGTCGTCCTCGTTCGAGGGCGACGTGGGCCGCCACCAGCTCGTCCCCGACAGCGAGGTGGTCCAGGACGGCGTGCCCGTCGTCGTACCGCTCCTGGAGGCCGAGCGCCCGGGCGACCTGGGTCAGCAGGACGAGCCGTTCGCTGCCCTCGGCCTCCGCAGCGGCCGCGCGGAACCGTTGCTCGGAGGAGGCGGGGTCGTCGAAGTCCCAGAGGTCGCGCAGGCCGGTCACGCCTCCACTGTGGACCACGAGCCCGCCGTGGTCACCGGCGCGTCGTCAGGCGCCGCCGCAGGTCGGCCTCGCGGGCCAGCCGTGCGGCGTCGCGGTCGCGCCGCGCGGCCACCACGGCGGCGAGGAACGCCTCGGGGGTGGTGCCCGGCGGCGGCGGCGGTGCGACGTGGGCGCTGACGGCCTCGGCGAGCCGGCCACCGACCTCGGCCCGGGAGACGGGGTCGAGCTGGGGGAGCCGTCCGAGGTACTGGCGCACGGCGAGGGCGAGACCGGTCGGCAGGGAGGTGAGGTCGGCGTGCGCTGCCCAGTACGCGAGGTGGTGCGGCATCCGCACCGGAGGCGGCAGCTGGAGACGGACCCGCTCGCGCACGACGTACGTGCCGGCGGCGTAGTCGCCGAGGCGCTTGCTGCGCGGGCTCAGCAGGGCGGCGAAGAACGCCGGGCTGCCGAGGAACACGTAGATCTCGACGACCCCGACCAGCGCCCGGACGAAGGCGTGGTGGAAGGAGATCGGTCCTGCGTCGTCGCGCACGGTGCGCAGGCCGAAGCAGAGCTTGCCGACCGACCGGCCACGCGTCAGGGTCTCGATCGCGGTGGGGTAGACGAGGAACGAGACGATGACCGCGGCGAGCAGCGCGACCTCGATCAGCGCCTCGTCGGTCTGCACCGCCGCGATGACCAGGCCGAGCACGAGCGCGAAGAGCAGCGCGAAGGTGAGCGTGACGTCGATGAGCCCCGACGCGATGCGGGACCCGATGCTGGCGGGCGGCAGGTCGAGCGCGACCGCCTCGCCCGTGACCAGGTCGTCGGTCGTCAGGGTCGCGAACTCGTGGGTCGCCACGGTGGGGAGTCTAGGTGGCGCGCCGGGGTGGGCTCACCGGAGCGCGGTCAGGTGTCCGGCCAGCCCGCGAGCAGCGCCGAGAGGTGCCGCTCCCGGTCGTCGGGCCAGGTGTGGACCGGGCAGCGGATGTCGGCGGGACCCGCGTCCCACGGTCGGAACGTCAGGGCGGCGTCGCGCAGGTAGCCGTCGTGGTCGGCCAGGGCCTCGCGGAGCGAGGCGGCGACCTGGTGGGCGGTCCGCGTCGCCCCCAGGAGTGCGGCGTCGGCGGGCGGCAGGTCCGCGAGGAACCGCTCGGCGAGCGCGTCGTCGTCGGGGTCGTCCGGCCGGATGCGGGCGACCCAGCCCTCGAACTCGGGACGGAACCGCTCGACGACCTCCTCGACGGTGCCTTGCTCGTGCCGGGCGTCGGGGCCCGCGACGAGCCCGAGGGCCCGCACGCGATCGGGATGCCGTGCGGCGCACACCAGCGCGTACGCCGTACCGACGGACATGCCCAGCGCCGCGAACGTGTTGATGCCCAGGGTGTCGGCGACCGCGACGGCGTCGTCGGCGACCGACGACTGCGTGGAGGCGTGGCGGTCGGAGCGGCCGTAGCCGGGCCGGTTCACGGCGACCAGCCGCACGCCGAGGGCCTCGGCCGCAGCGGCACCCGTCATCGCCGCGTGGCGGGTGTCCGGGCAGCCGTGGAAGAAGAGGACCGCCGGACCGGCGACCCCGTTGTCCCAGAGCTGCGCGGTCCGGCCGTCCGGCAGCGTGATGACCTCACGCACGCGTCGAGCCTAGGCTCTCGCCATGGACCTGGACGCGTACGTCGCCGCGCACGGGTCCGAGTGGCGCCGGCTCGAGGACCTGACGCGCAAGCGGCGCCTCAGCGGCGCGGAGGCCGACGAGCTCGTCGACCGCTACCAGCAGGTCGCGACCCACCTCTCGGTCGTGCGCACGGCGGCCCCCGACCCGACGCTGGTCGCGCACCTCTCCTCGCTGCTCTCCCGCGCCCGCAACCGGGCCGTGGGGACCCGGACCGGCACCTGGCGCGGCGTCCGGCTCTTCTTCGTCGAGCGGTTCCCCGCCGCGCTGTACCGGCTGCGCTGGTGGTGGCTCGGAACGCTCGCGGTCAGCGTGGTGGTGACCGCGGTGATGATGCTGTGGCTGCTCCAGCACCCCAACGTCGAGCAGAGCCTGCTGTCGCCGCGCGAGGTCGACCAGCTGGTCAACCACGACTTCGAGGACTACTACAGCGAGTACGCCGCCAGCCACTTCGCGGCGCAGGTCTGGGTCAACAACGCCTGGGTGACCGCGCTCTGCCTGGCGCTCGGCGTGCTCGGCCTGCCGGTCGTCTACCTGCTGTTCTCGAACCTGGAGAACCTCGCGATCATCGGCTCGATCATGATCCGCCACGGCCACGCGGGTCACTTCTGGGGCCTGATCCTCCCGCACGGCATGCTCGAGCTGACCGCGGTCTTCGTCGCCGGCGGGGTGGGGCTGCGGCTCTTCTGGTCGTGGGTGGAGCCGGGTGCGCTGACGCGCACCCAGTCGCTCGCGCACGAGGGCCGCACGGCCGGCACGGTGGCGCTCGGGCTGGTCGCCGTGCTCTTCGTCAGCGGCTGCATCGAGGCGTTCGTGACGCCCTCGCCCCTGCCCACCTGGGCCCGGGTCGGGATCGGCGTGCTCGCCGAGGCGACCTTCCTCGCCTACGTGTTCGTCCTCGGTCGTCAGGCCCACCACCGCGGCCGCACCGGCGACATCGACGACGCCCTGCTCGAGGACCGGGTGGCGACGCAGGTCTGAGCCGGCCGCACGGGGGTTTCGGCTGCTGGCAGCCGAAACCCGCGCGGCACGCTGGCCGACGCCGGCGTGTCGTGCGGGTTCTGGCTGCTGGCAGCCGAAACCCCCCGGCAGCTACAGCAATCCGCGTGCCTTGAGGGCCAGGTAGTGGTCGGCGAGGGCGGGGGGCAGCTGCTCGGCGTCGGCATCGACGACGTCCACCCCGAGCGCGCGCAGCAGGCCGGCGGTGTAGCGGCGCCGGCCGATCGCCTGCTCGGCGGCCGCGGCGTCGTACACCTCGTCGAGCGTTCCGTGCGTGGCCGCCAGCTCCTCCAGCGCCGGGTCGCGCACCGAGGCGAGCACCACGCGGTGGTGGCGGGTCAGGGACGGCAGCACCGGCAGCAACCCCTCCTCGACCGCCGACGGCTCGAGGGGGGAGAGCAGCACCACCAGCGCCCGCTGCCGGCCGAGCGCGGTGACCGCGCCGGCGAGGGTCGACCAGTCCGCCTCGGCGATGACCGGCTGGAGGTCGGCCAGCGCCTCCTGCAGGTTGCCCGCGACGTCTCGCGCCCCGGCCGCCCGGAGCCGGGCGCGGACCCGGCGGTCGCCGGCGACCAGGTCGACCCGGTCCCCGGCCCGCGCGGCCAGGGAGGCGAGCAGCAGGGCGGCGTCCATGGCCGAGTCCAGCCGGGGGACGTCGCCGACACGTCCGGCCGAGGTGCGCGAGGTGTCGAGGACCAGCACCACCCGGCGGTCCCGTTCGGGCTGCCAGGTGCGCACGACCACCGTGCGGGTGCGGGCGCTCGCACGCCAGTCGATCGACCGGACATCGTCCCCGCGGACGTACTCCCGCAAGGAGTCGAACTCGGTGCCCTGCCCGCGGACCCGGACGGCGGCCCGTCCGTCCAGCTCGCGCAGCCGAGCCAGACGGCTCGGCAGGTGCTTGCGTGACTCGAACGGCGGCAGCGACCGCACGGCTCCCGGGACCTCGCGGGTGCGCTGGCGGGCGGCCAGACCCAGCGGGCCGCGGAGCCGGACCGTGACACCGGTGGCGCGCAGGTCGCCGCGGCGCCGGGGCAGCAACGGGGTGCGCAGCAGGGTGCGGTCGCCGGGGCCGAGCGCGAGGCGGTGGCGGTTGCCGGACGCGCCGGCGGTCGGCTGCCACGCGTCGCGCAGCAGCCCGCGGGCGCGCCTGCTCCCGCGGTTGGTGATGGTGAGCCGGGTCTCGGTCGGGTGTCCCAGCCGGACCGACCCGACCTCCGCCCGCTCGACGGCGAGGGCCGCGGGCGACGGTGCGAGCAGCAGGTCGAGGCCCACCAGCAGCGCGACGGCGAGCACCCAGAGCCACACCGTGCCGTTCGACGGGCGCAGCACGACCGGCACCACCCCGAGGAGGAGCAGCAGCGGGACCCGGCCGGAGATCGACATCGCGGCGACCGGTCAGCGGGGGACCGGGACCGAGCCCAGGGCCGAGGCGAGGACCTGGGCGACGTCCACGCCCTCGAGCTCGGCCTCGGGGCGCAGGCCGAGCCGGTGCACGAGCGTGGCGTGGGCGAGGGCCTTGACGTCGTCCGGGGTCACGAAGTCGCGGCCGGTCAGCCACGCCCAGGCACGGGCCGAACGCAGGAGCGCGGTCGCCCCGCGCGGGCTGACGCCCAGGCTCAGCGACGGCGACTCCCGGGTCGCCCGCGCGATGTCGACGACGTACCCCGCGACCTCCGGGCTGACCTGCACGCGGCCGACCGCCTCCCGGCCGGCGGCGATGTCCGCAGCCCCGGCGACCGGCTCCACCCCGGCGGCGAGGACGTCGCGCGGGTCGAAGCCCGCGGCGTGGCGTCGCAGGATCTCCAGCTCCGCGGCGCGGTCCGGGACCGGCAGGACCACCTTCAGCAGGAAGCGGTCCAGCTGGGCCTCCGGCAGCGGGTAGGTGCCCTCGTACTCGACGGGGTTCTGCGTGGCCGCGACCAGGAAGGGCCGGGGGAGCGGCCGCGAGACGCCGTCGACGGACACCTGACCCTCCTCCATGGCCTCCAGCAGCGCCGACTGGGTCTTGGGCGGCGTCCGGTTGATCTCGTCGCCGAGCAGGAGGTTGGTGAAGATCGGCCCCTCGCGGAAGCTGAGCTCCCCCTGGTGGCTGTCGATCACCATCGAGCCGGTGATGTCGCCCGGCATCAGGTCGGGGGTGAACTGCACCCGTCGGGTGTCGACCGCCAGGGCCGCGGCCAGGGTCCGGACGAGCAGCGTCTTGGCGACCCCGGGCACCCCCTCCAGCAGCACGTGGCCACCGCACAGCAGCGCGACGAGCAGCCCGGACACTGCGGCGTCCTGGCCGACGACGGCCTTCGCGACCTCGGCGCGTACGGCGGCCAGCCGCTCGCGTGCGTCGCCGGAGGAGATCTCGGTCATGGTCGGCGTACCTCTCTGTCGAGCTCGGCCAGTCTGCTGGCCAGGGCGATCAGGTCCTGGTCGGACGTCGGTGCGGGCGCGTGGGGGCCGATCAGCGCGTCGACCTCGTCGAGGGAGCGTCCGGTGTGGCGGGCGAGCTCCCGCACCAGGGTCGCGGGGTCGACCCGCGTGCCGAGGGCGAGGCGGTCGGCGGCTCGTTCGCGGGCGGCCGCACGCAGCGCCGCCGCCGCGTGCGCCCGGTCGCCGGCGCGGCGGTAGAGCCGGCCGCGGCTGCGCGTCGTCTCGACCGCCTTGACGACCACCGGCAGCGGCTCCACGGCCAGCGGGCCCAGCCGGCGGGCCCGCCAGGCCATCAGCGCCAGCACGGCCACGGCGAGCAGCAGCAGCGCGGGTCGCAGCCAGTCCGGCAGCAGCGTGGTGAGGCTGACGCCGTCGCCGGCGACGAGGTCGTCCAGGCTCGGGACGTACCAGACCAGGCGGTCGCTGCCGCCCAGCAGCCGCAGCGCGACGGCGGCGTCGTCGGCGCGCAGGACCTGGTCGTTCGACAGCGCGTCGCCGGCGCCGAGCAGCACCACGCCGGGGTCGGGCTCGGCGAGCAGGCCGCCGAAGCAGCTGCCGTCGACGGGGTACTCCACCGCGCGGTCGACCAGGACCTCCAGCCCGTCGTACGTCGGGTCGGCGCAGTCGGCCGGCCGCGCCCCGGTCATGCTCACCGCGGACGGCGCCGCGTCCACGCCCAGGGCTCGGGTCGTGCCCGGCCCGGGCTCGACGAGCACCAGCCGTGCCTCGGCGGTGTGCGCGCGGAGCCGGTGGATCGTGCTGCGCCCGAGCAGCTCGGTCGACGTGACGACGACCGTGGTGCCGCCGTCCACCTCGGTGCGGTCGAGGGCGTCGGCGTCGCGGACGACCGTGACGTCGACCCCCTGGTCGGCGAGCACCCGGGCGACGGCCTGCGCGCCCGCCGGGTCGGGGTTGTCCGGGTCGAGCCGTGCCGTCGTGGCCGAGCCGCGGGTGCTGAGCGCGACCACCACCACCGCGACGACCAGGCCGACCAGCACGACGAGGGTCGCCCGGTGCCGCCGCACCCAGCCGGTCACGACCGGCCCGCCAGCGCGTCGTCCAGCCCGAGGACCTCGGTCGCCTGGTCGCGGGTCGCCGGGCGGTCGCCGTACCGCACCGCGTCGAAGACCGCCGCCGTCCGGTCGACCCGGCCGCGGGCGCCGGGGTGCGCGGTCCCGACCGCGAGCGCCACCTCGTGGGCGGTCGCGCCGGGCAGGTCGTCCAGCCAGCCGCGTTCGACCTGGCGGACCGCCAGCGCCCGGAAGCCCTCGACGACCGCGTCCGCGTGGCGGCCGTCGGCCAGCGCCTGCTCGGCGCGGCGCCGCAGGTCCGCAGCGGTCAGGACCTCGTCGGCGGACACGACCTCGCGGCCGCGCTGCGCGCGAGCGGTACGACGGGCGCGGCTGAGCAGCCAGCCGAGCCCGAGCGCCAGCAGGAGGAACGCGACCATTGCGGCGAACGCGGAGAGCGGGGGCGAGCCCGACGCGGCGTCGACGGTCCCGCTGACGAACCGGTCGAGCCAGTCGAGCACCTGCCCGAGGACGTCGTGACGGTGGTACTCCGGGCGCACCAGCTCACGCTCGAGCAGCCCGCGCGCCTCGTCGGGCGAGGGGTCGAGCGGTGGCTGGCTCACGAGATGCCGGCCTGCGCCATCAGCTCGACGTCGTACGCCTCCTTGCGCATCCGCTGGTCGAGGTACTGCAGCGAGCTCACCGCGGCGCTGAAGGGGGTGACGAACGCGGTCTGCACGACCGAGCCGAGGGCGGTCAGCGCCACCGTCGCCAGCGCGAGGTACTGGCTGTCGGGGACCGCCACGGCCAGCACCTGCGAGACGATCGAGAAGGGCAGTGACAAGAAGCCACCTGCGACGCCGGTGATCAGCCCGGTCAGCAGGCCGATGCCGAGGGTGCGCCAGAACTGGTGCCGGGTGAGTCGGAAGCCGCGCCCGATCGCCGCCAGGACGCCGGTCCGCTCGATCATCAGGGCCGGCACGGGCAGGTAGTAGACCCGGACCCACCACCAGAGCAGCAGGGCGATGAACGCCGGCACGGTGACCAGGCCGAAGAGGACGATGACCACCGTCGGGGCGACCAGCACGACGACGACCCACAGCGCCACGTAGACCGCGAGCATGCCGAAGGCCATCAGGCCGAGCAGCAGGGCCAGGCCCACCAGGCGCCAGCGGGAGCCGCGGGTCGCCGCCCACGCCTCACCGAGCGAGAGCCGGCGGCCGACCGCCGCCGCGGCGACGACGTGGGCGACCATGCCGGTGACGAGCAGCAGCCCGATCCCCTGCAGCAGGGTCCCGATGAGCAGCGAGCCGCTGGTTCCCAGGACCGCGAGCGCCTCGCCGGTCGACAGGTCGGAGCTGCCGTCCGAGGTCAGGTCGACCGCGAACGTGAGGACCGCCGTCAGCAGGACCGGCAGCGACATCGCGATCGCCGCCACCAGGACCGCCGAGCCCACGGTCGCCCGCGGGTTGAACCGGATGACGCGGAACGCGCCGTCGTACATGTCGCCCAGGCCGAGCGGCCGCAGGGGGATCGCGCCCGGCTTGTGCGCCGCACCCAGCATCCCGGACGGCATCGGGGGCGGCATGGCGGGAGGCCCGACCGGCTGACCGACCGGGGGCGTGCCCCAGCCCGGTCGGGGCGGTGGGGGCGGGGGCTGCCAGCCCGGAGGAGGGGGTCCGCCGGGAGGCGTGCCCCCCGGCGGGGGGTACCACTGGTCGCCCGACACGGGGACAACCTAACCGCTGACGACCTCGCCCGACCGCGGCCGGGTCTCCCCCGGCAGCGGGGTGCCGAGCCCGCTCTCCAAGCCCTCCGGCAGGACGCACTCCGCGTCGAGCCCGAGCACGTGGTTGAGGCGACCGAAGGCGAGCCAGGCGCCCAGGCACATCGTGAGCTCGACGATCTCGCGGTCGGTGTACTCCGCCTTCATCCGGCACCAGAACCCGGGGTCGAGGCCCTCGTGGTCGAGGGCGTACCGCTCGGCATACTCCGCGGCGAGCCGGGTGCGCTCGTCGAAGGCGCGCGTGGTGCGCCAGTGCGTCACCGACTCGGCGAAGCCGTCCTCGACGGTGACCCCGTCGCGCTCGGTGCGCCAGTCCTGGCAGAAGAGGCAGCCGTTGACCTGCGCGATGCGCAGCCGGGCGGCCTCGAACTCGCGCAGGCCGAGCGTGGTGTGCTCGTAGACGCTCATCGAGTAGCGGGACGCGGCGACGCCGATGTGGGGGACCATCCCGCCCCAGACGTGCATGAGAGGGTCGACGCCCTCCGGCAGGTCGATGATCATGCGGCACGATAGCCGCTGGCCTGGAACGTGTTCCAGCACCGATCGGGGGCGTCCGGCACCGGATTTGGTCTGCGGATCGATCTCTGCCAAGATAGTCCGGTTGCTTCGGCGGGTTGCCGGGGTGCAGCACACATCTTGACTACTGAATCGCGTCTCCCGATGGTCCGCCATCGCAGGCTCAGTGGTCCGGCGTGCGGCCGCACCGAACCTGGAGACCCGATTCGCTCGGTACCACCTGCACGAGGGTGAGCCGGGCGCCACCACCCAGCAAGGATCCCCAGCGGACCGTGTTGTGCCCAGCAGGTGCGACACGCCCGACCGCGGGGGTCGGAGCCGGGGGCGGTGGGAAGTGACCGGGACCGACTCAAGCCCGAGGACGCCCCGAACGATGCAGACGCGGTACCGAACGAGTGAGGACGAGAGAGACCTATGGCGGGACAGAAGATCCGCATCAGGCTCAAGGCCTATGACCACGAGGTGATCGACACCTCGGCGCGCAAGATCGTGGACACCGTCACCCGCACGGGTGCCAAGGTCGCCGGCCCGGTGCCGCTGCCGACCGAGAAGAACGTGTACTGCGTGATCCGCTCGCCCCACAAGTACAAGGACTCGCGCGAGCACTTCGAGATGCGCACGCACAAGCGCCTCATCGACATCATCGACCCCACGCCGAAGACCGTCGACTCGCTGATGCGTCTCGACCTCCCTGCCGGCGTCGACATCGAGATCAAGCTCTGAGGAATCTGTCGACATGAGCACTTTCGAACGCAACGTGAAGGGCCTGCTGGGCACCAAGCTCGGCATGACCCAGGTCTGGGACGAGAACAACCGCGTCGTCCCGGTCACCGTCATCGCCGCGGGCACCAACATCGTGACCCAGGTCCGCACCCCCGAGTCCGACGGCTACAACGCCATCCAGGTCGGGTTCGGCGAGGTCGACGGTCGCAAGGTCACCAAGCCGCAGGCAGGCCACTTCGGCAAGGCCGGGGTCACCCCCCGCCGCCACGTGGTCGAGATCCGCACCGCCCTCGCGACGGACTACACCGTCGGCCAGGAGCTGCCGGTCGACACCTTCGCCGCGGGCGAGGAGATCGACGTCACCGGCACCAGCAAGGGCAAGGGCTTCGCCGGCACCATGAAGCGTCACGGCTTCTCCGGTGTCTCCGCCTCCCACGGTGCCCACCGCAACCACCGCAAGCCGGGTTCGATCGGCGCGTGCGCCACCCCGGGTCGCGTCTTCAAGGGCGTCCGCATGGCCGGCCGGATGGGTAGTGACACCGTCACCACCCAGAACGTCACCGTGCACGCCGTCGACTCCGAGAAGGGCCTGATCCTCCTCAAGGGCGCCGTCCCCGGCCCCAAGGGTGGTCTCGTGGTCCTCCGCTCGGCCGCCAAGAGCTCTCTCACTTCTGGCAAGGAGGCCTGAGCATGGCTACTACCGAGAAGCCCGCCGCGAAGAAGACCGCCGCGAAGAAGACCGCCGCCCCGAAGCAGGCGAAGGTCGACCTGCCGGCGGAGATCTTCGACGTCGAGGTCAACGTGCCGCTGATCCACCAGGTCGTGGTCGCCCAGCAGGCTGCCGCGCGCCAGGGCACCCACGCCACCAAGACCCGCGGCGAGGTCCGCGGCGGTGGCCGCAAGCCCTACAAGCAGAAGGGCACCGGTCGCGCCCGCCAGGGCTCGACCCGGGCGCCGCAGTTCGCCGGCGGTGGCACCGTCCACGGCCCGCAGCCGCGCAAGTACGACCAGCGCACTCCCAAGAAGATGAAGGCCGCCGCGCTCCGCGGTGCCCTGTCCGACCGGGCGCGCAACGACCGCATCCACGTCGTGGACTCGCTGATCAGCGCCGACGCCCCGTCCACGAAGGTCGCGCTCGCGGCCCTGCGGACGGTGTCGGACCGGGTCAACTTCCTGGTCGTGCTCGAGCGCACCGACACCGTCACCTGGCTCTCGCTGCGCAACGCCCCCGAGGTGCACATCGTGGCGGTCGACCAGCTCAACACCTACGACGTGCTGGCGTCCGACGACGTCGTGTTCACGCAGGGCGCGTACGACGCGTTCCTGGCTGCACAGAGCGTGAACGGCGCCGCGCGGGCCACCGAGGAGGCTGCGAAGTGAGCACCCTGCACAAGGACCACCGCGACATCCTGCTCGCGCCGGTCGTGTCCGAGAAGAGCTACGGCCTGCTCGACGCGAACAAGTACACCTTCCTGGTGCACCCGGACGCGAACAAGACCGAGATCAAGATCGCGGTCGAGAAGGTGTTCAACGTCAAGGTGACGTCGGTCAACACGATCAACCGCCCCGGCAAGACGCGGCGCACCCGCAACGGCATCGGCAAGCGCAAGGACACCAAGCGCGCGATCGTCAGCCTGGCCGAGGGCGACCGCATCGACATCTTCGGGGGTCCGGTCTCCTGACCGGGCGCGTGGAAGAGGACTGAGAAGACATGGCTATCCGCAAGTACAAGCCGACTACCCCGGGCCGTCGCGGCTCGTCGGTCGCCGACTTCGTCGAGATCACCCGGACCACCCCGGAGAAGTCGCTGACGCGCCCGCTGCCCAAGAAGGGCGGCCGTAACAACCAGGGCCGGATCACCACCCGGCACCAGGGCGGCGGTCACAAGCGTGCGTACCGGATCATCGACTTCCGTCGCTACGACAAGGACGGCGTGCCGGCCAAGGTCGCGCACATCGAGTACGACCCCAACCGCACCGCCCGCATCGCGCTGCTGCACTACGCCGACGGCGAGAAGCGCTACATCGTCGCGCCGAAGGACCTGACGCAGGGCACCCGCGTGGAGTCCGGCCCCAACGCCGACATCAAGCCCGGCAACAACCTGCCGCTGCGCAACATCCCGGTCGGTACGACCATCCACTGCGTGGAGCTGCGTCCCGGCGGCGGCGCGAAGATCGCCCGCTCGGCCGGCAACAGCGCCCAGCTGGTCGCCCGCGAGGGCAGCCGCGCCACGCTGCGCATGCCGTCCGGCGAGATGCGCTTCGTCGACGTGCGCTGCCGCGCGACGGTCGGCGAGGTCGGCAACGCCGAGCAGTCCAACATCAACTGGGGCAAGGCCGGCCGCATGCGGTGGAAGGGCAAGCGCCCGACCGTCCGCGGTGTGGTCATGAACCCGGTCGACCACCCCCACGGTGGTGGTGAGGGCAAGACCTCCGGTGGCCGCCACCCGGTCTCTCCCTGGGGCAAGCCCGAGGGCCGCACGCGCAAGCGCAAGGCCTCCGACTCCCAGATCATCCGCCGTCGCAAGTCCGGCAAGGGTAGGAAGTAACCACAGATGCCTCGCAGCCTGAAGAAGGGCCCCTTCGTCGACGACCACCTTCAGAAGAAGGTGGACGCCGAGAACGAGAAGGGCAGCCACAACGTCATCAAGACCTGGTCGCGCCGCTCGATGATCGTGCCGGACATGATCGGTCACACCATCGCGGTCCACGACGGGCGCAAGCACGTGCCGGTCTTCGTGACCGACGCGATGGTCGGCCACAAGCTCGGGGAGTTCGCTCCCACCCGCACCTACCGCGGGCACGTCAAGGAAGACCGGAAGGGGCGCCGTCGATGAGCACCACCGACCGCCAGCGCGTGAGCGCGCGCCGCGAGTCGCTGCTCGGCGACCAGCCGGGCGCGTTCGCGAGCGCCCGCTACTCGCGGATCACCCCGATGAAGGCCCGCCGTGTCGTCGACATGGTCCGCGGCCTGCCCGTCGACGAGGCCCTGGCCCTGCTGCAGTTCGCGCCGCAGGCTGCCTCGGAGACCGTCTACAAGGTGCTGGAGAGCGCCATCGCCAACGCCGAGACCACCGAGGGTCTCGAGCGCGGTGACCTCGTCGTCTCCGTCGCCCAGGTCGACGAGGGTCCGACGATGAAGCGCTGGCGCCCCCGCGCCCAGGGCCGTGCGACCCGCATCAACAAGCGGACCAGCCACATCACGCTGGCCGTCCAGCCGGCCGAGGTCGTGGCCGGCAAGAAGGGTGGAAAGTAAGTCATGGGTCAGAAGATCAACCCGAACGGCTTCCGCCTCGGCATCTCGACCGACCACAAGAGCCGTTGGTACGCCGACAAGCTCTACAAGTCGTACGTCGGCGAGGACGTCGCCATCCGCAAGCTGCTCTCCAAGGGCATGGAGCGGGCCGGCATCGCCAAGGTGGAGATCGAGCGGACCCGGGACCGCGTGCGGGTGGACATCCACACCGCCCGTCCGGGCATCGTCATCGGCCGCCGCGGCGCCGAGGCCGACCGCATCCGTGGTGAGCTCGAGAAGCTCACCGGCAAGCAGGTCCAGCTGAACATCCTCGAGGTCAAGAACCCCGAGATCGACGCTCAGCTGGTCGCCCAGGGTGTGGCCGAGCAGCTCTCGGGCCGCGTGCAGTTCCGCCGTGCCATGCGCAAGGCCATGCAGACCGCGATGCGCTCGGGTGCCAAGGGCATCCGGATCCAGTGCTCCGGCCGCCTCAACGGCGCCGAGATGTCGCGCACCGAGTTCTACCGCGAGGGCCGCGTCCCGCTGCACACGCTGCGCGCCGACATCGACTACGGCTTCTACGAGGCCCGCACGACCTTCGGCCGCATCGGCGTGAAGGTCTGGATCTACAAGGGCGAGGTCGCCGGCACCCGTGCCGAGCGCCAGGCCCAGGCCGCCGCCCGCGCCGGTGTCCCCGGTCGCGGTGGTCGCCCGCAGCGTGGTGGCGACCGCCCGAGCCGTGGCTCGCGCGGTGACCGCCCGTCGCGCGCCGACCGCGGCGCCGAGGCGCCCGCCACCGAGGCTCCGGCCCAGGCGGCCGAGCAGACCGCCGCGGCTCCGGCCTCCACCGACGCAGCACCGCAGGAGGGCTGACCCATGCTGATGCCCCGTCGTGTCAAGCACCGCAAGCAGCACCACCCGAAGCGGACCGGTGCGGCCAAGGGCGGCACCCGGCTCGCGTTCGGCGACTACGGGATCCAGGCGATCGAGGGTCACTACGTGACCAACCGGCAGATCGAGTCGGCGCGTATCGCGATGACCCGTCACATCAAGCGTGGCGGCAAGGTGTGGATCAACATCTACCCCGACCGCCCGCTGACGAAGAAGCCGGCCGAGACCCGCATGGGTTCCGGCAAGGGCTCGCCCGAGTGGTGGATCGCCAACGTCAAGCCCGGCCGTGTCATGTTCGAACTCTCCGGTGTGGACGAGGGGACCGCTCGCGAGGCCATGCGCCGCGCGATGCACAAGCTCCCCATGAAGTGCCGGTTCGTCTCCCGTGAGGCAGGTGAATTCTGATGGCTACCAAGGCGCACGAGCTCGACGAGCTCAACGCAGTCGACCTGGAGGCCAAGCTGCGCGAGGCCAAGGAGGAGCTCTTCAACCTCCGCTTCCAGGCGGCCACCGGTCAGCTGGAGAGCCACGGCCGGCTCCGCACGGTCAAGAAGGACATCGCCCGGATCTACACCGTGGTGCGCGAGCGCGAGCTCGGCATCCGGACCGCTCCGGGTCAGGACAGCAACGAGGATGGTGCCGCATGAGCGAGCAGACCGCTGAGCGGAGCTCCCACCGCAAGGTCCGAGAGGGCCTGGTCGTCAGCGACAAGATGGACAAGACCGTCGTCGTGTCCGTCGAGGACCGCGTGAAGCACGCGCTCTACGGCAAGGTCCTGCGGCGCACCAGCAAGCTCAAGGCCCACGACGAGCAGAACGAGTGCGGCGTCGGCGACCGCGTCCTCCTCATGGAGACGCGTCCGCTGTCGGCGACCAAGCGCTGGCGCGTCGTCGAGATCCTCGAGCGCGCCAAGTAGTCCCTCGGGCGCAGCCCGACAAGTCCACTCAGGGTTCGGCCAGGCTCGCCGTCTCGATGACGCCGAGAACCGGCACGACATAGGAGAAATCAATGATTCAGCAGGAGTCGCGACTCAAGGTCGCCGACAACACCGGTGCGAAGGAGATCCTCTGCATCCGTGTTCTCGGCGGCTCGGGTCGGCGCTACGCCGGTATCGGCGACGTCATCGTCGCCACCGTGAAGGACGCGATCCCCGGCGGCAACGTCAAGAAGGGTGACGTCGTCAAGGCGGTCGTCGTGCGCACCGTCAAGGAGCGCCGTCGTCCCGACGGCTCGTACATCCGCTTCGACGAGAACGCCGCGGTCATCCTCAAGAGCGACGGGGAGCCGCGCGGTACCCGCATCTTCGGTCCGGTGGGCCGCGAGCTGCGCGAGAAGAAGTTCATGAAGATCATCTCGCTCGCACCGGAGGTGCTCTGACCGATGGGCAAGAACAGCGTGAACATCAAGAAGGGTGACACCGTCAAGGTGATCGCCGGCAAGGACAAGGGTGCCGAGGGCAAGGTCATCCAGGTGCTCCGCGAGGAGCAGCGGGTGATCGTCGAGGGCGTCAACCGCATCAAGCGGCACACCAAGGTCGTCAACACGGGCGGTCGCGCCGGCACCACCGGCGGGATCATCACGACCGAGGCCCCGATCCACGTCTCCAACGTGATGCTCGTCGAGGGCAACGGCGTGACCCGCATCGGCTACCGCCGCGACAAGGTCACCAAGCGCCGCCCCGACGGTTCGACCTACGAGGCGGAGCGCTCCGTGCGCATCTCCCGCAAGACCGGCAAGGAAATCTGATGACCGAGACCCAGCAGACCACCGCCTCGGCCTCCACCACCCCGCGTCTCAAGACGCGCTACCGCGAGGAGATCCTCCCCGCGCTGCGGTCGGAGTTCGAGATCGCGAACGTCATGCAGGTGCCCGGACTGACCAAGATCGTGGTCAACATGGGCGTCGGCGAGGCGGCTCGCGACTCCAAGCTGATCGAGGGTGCGGTCAAGGACCTCACCGCGATCACCGGCCAGAAGCCGCTGGTCACCAAGGCGCGCAAGTCGATCGCGCAGTTCAAGCTGCGCGAGGGCATGCCGATCGGTGCCCACACCACGCTCCGGGGTGACCGGATGTGGGAGTTCCTCGACCGGCTGCTGTCGCTCGCGCTCCCGCGCATCCGCGACTTCCGTGGCCTGAACCCGAACCAGTTCGACGGCCGGGGCAACTACACCTTCGGTCTCACCGAGCAGGTCATGTTCCACGAGATCAACCAGGACCGGATCGACCGGTCGCGCGGCATGGACATCACGATCGTGACGACCGCCCCCAACGACGAGCAGGGTCGCGCGCTGCTCAAGCAGCTCGGATTCCCCTTCAAGGAGGGCAACTGACATGGCGAAGACCGCTCTGAAGGTGAAGGCGGCCCGCAAGCCGAAGTTCGCGGTGCGCGGCTACACCCGGTGCCAGCGCTGCGGCCGGCCCAAGGCCGTCTACCGCAAGTTCGGCCTGTGCCGCATCTGCCTGCGGGAGATGGCGCACCGCGGCGAGCTGCCCGGCGTCACCAAGTCCTCCTGGTAACAACTCACACACGTTGAAGGTCGGTCTGCTGCGCGGATCGAAACCACGGCGAGAAAGAAATCCCATCATGACGATGACTGACCCGATCGCAGACATGCTGACCCGTCTGCGCAACGCCAACCAGGCGTACCACGACGCGGTGACCATGCCGTACAGCAAGCTGAAGCAGGGCGTCGCGGAGATCCTCCAGCAGGAGGGCTACATCACCTCGTTCGAGGTGAAGGACCCGGCCGAGGGCGAGGTCGGCAAGACGCTGACCATCACCTTGAAGTACGGCCGCAACCGGGAGCGCTCCATCGCGGGCGTCCGCCGGATCAGCAAGCCCGGTCTGCGGGTCTACGCCAAGCACACGGGTCTCCCGAAGGTGCTCGGCGGCCTGGGCGTCGCGATCATCTCGACGAGCCAGGGCCTGCTGACCGACCGCCAGGCCAACCAGAAGGGCGTGGGTGGGGAAGTCCTCGCCTACGTCTGGTGACGACGAGAGCTGCGAAGGAGTAGAAGAGCATGTCGCGCATTGGCAAGCTTCCGATCGCGGTCCCGTCCGGCGTGGACGTCGCGATCGAAGGCGCGCAGGTGACGGTCAAGGGGCCCAAGGGCACCCTGTCGCACACCGTGGCCGCGCCCATCACCGTCGAGCAGGGTGAAGGCGTCCTCGACGTCAAGCGCCCCGACGACGAGCGGGAGAGCAAGGCCCTCCACGGCCTGACCCGCACCCTGGTCAACAACATGGTCGTCGGTGTCACCGAGGGCTACGAGAAGAAGCTCGAGATCGTGGGCGTCGGCTACCGCGTCCTGTCCAAGGGCCCGACCCAGCTGGAGTTCCAGCTCGGGTACTCGCACCCGATCACGTTCAACGCGCCCGACGGCATCACCTTCGCGGTGGAGGGCCCGACGAAGCTCGGCGTGCAGGGCATCGACAAGCAGCTCGTCGGCGAGGTCGCCGCCAACATCCGCAAGCTGCGCAAGCCCGAGCCCTACAAGGGCAAGGGCGTTCGCTACGCGGGTGAGCACATCCGCCGCAAGGTCGGAAAGGCAGGTAAGTGACCATGGCGATCTCACTGTCGAACAACAAGCACACCTCGGCACGCACGCGTTCGCGGCTGCGCCGCCAGGTCCGCGGTCGCAAGAAGGTCTCGGGCACCTCGGAGCGCCCGCGCCTGGTCGTGACCCGCTCCTCGAAGCACATCACCGTCCAGGTCGTCGACGACCTCGTCGGCAAGACGCTGGCGTCGGCGTCGACCATGGAGGCCGACCTGCGCGGCTTCGAGGGCGACAAGACCGCCAAGGCGAAGAAGGTCGGCGAGCTGGTGGCCGAGCGGGCCAAGTCGGCCGGTGTCGAGGGCGTCGTCTTCGACCGGGCCGGCAACAAGTACCACGGTCGCATCGCGGCCCTGGCCGACGGCGCCCGCGAGGGCGGCCTCAGCTTCTGATCGCAAGATACGCAAGAGAGAGAAGAGGAACAGTCTCATGAGCGGAGCCCAGCGCGGACAGCGCGGTGGCGAGCGCCGTGGTGGACGCGACGACCGTCGCGGCCAGGGTGCGGAGAAGACCGCCTACATCGAGCGCGTCGTTGCGATCAACCGTGTCGCCAAGGTCGTGAAGGGTGGTCGTCGCTTCAGCTTCACCGCCCTGGTGGTCGTCGGTGACGGCGACGGTCTCGTCGGTGTCGGCTACGGCAAGGCCAAGGAGGTGCCGGCGGCGATCGCCAAGGGTGTCGAGGAGGCGAAGAAGGCATTCTTCCGCGTCCCCCGCATCCAGGGCACCATCCCGCACCCGGTGCAGGGCGAGAAGGCCGCGGGCGTCGTCCTGCTGCGTCCCGCCGCTCCCGGTACCGGTGTCATCGCCGGCGGCCCGGTGCGCGCGGTGCTCGAGTGCGCCGGCATCCACGACGTCCTGAGCAAGTCGCTCGGTTCGTCCAACCAGATCAACATCGTCCACGCGACGGTCGAGGCCCTCAAGCTGCTGGAGCAGCCGGAGTCGGTGGCGGCCCGTCGTGGCCTGCCGGTCGAGCAGGTCACCCCGGCGGCGCTGCTCAAGGCTCGGGTCGAGGTGCCTGCGGGCGTCTCCCAGGAGGTGTCGTCCTGATGGCGCAGCTCAAGGTCCAGCAGAAGAGGGGCACCATCGGCGTCAAGGCCAACCAGCGAGAGACCCTGCGCACGCTCGGTCTCAAGCGCATCGGCGACGTCGTGGTGAAGGAGGACCGCCCGGAGATCCGCGGCATGGTCAACACCGTCCGTCACCTCGTGACGGTCGAGGAGGTCGAGTGACATGACGCTCAAGCTGCACCACCTGCGCCCGGCACCCGGTGCCAAGACCGCGAAGACCCGTGTGGGTCGCGGTGAGGGCTCCAAGGGCAAGACCGCCGGTCGCGGCACCAAGGGCACCAAGGCCCGCTACCAGGTGCCGGCCTCCTTCGAGGGCGGCCAGATGCCGATCCACATGCGGCTCCCGAAGCTCAAGGGCTTCAAGAACCCGTTCAAGGTGGAGTTCCAGGTCGTCAACCTCGACCGCATCAACGAGCTCTTCCCCGAGGGCGGCGACGTGACCGTCGACTCGTTGGTCGCCAAGGGTGCGGTCCGCGACGGCCACCCGGTCAAGGTCCTCGGCCAGGGCGACCTCGCGGTCGCCGTCCAGGTGAGCGCGAACGCGTTCTCCGGATCGGCCAAGGAGAAGATCGAGGCCGCCGGCGGCACCGCCACGGTGGTCTGACCCCGGTCTTGACCGACACCAGCGTCCTGGGCGCGGTGGTCCTGTCGAACGGCAGGAGCACCGCGCCCGACGCGCATTCTGGCCCTTCGTGGTCGCCTGTTAGGCTTCCCCGGGTCCTCGCGAGTGAGTCGTGGGGGCCGCTTCACGCCCTGAGAAAGAGGATCTCGTGCTGAGCGCGTTCGCGAACGCTTTCCGGACCCCGGACCTGCGGCGCAAGCTGCTGTTCGTCCTGATGATCATCACGATCTTCCGGCTCGGATCGCAGATCCCGACCCCCGGCGTCGACGTCAGCAACGTCCAGCAGTGCATCGACATCGCCAACAGCGGCGACAACGCCAGCCTCTACAGCATGGTGAACCTGTTCTCGGGTGGCGCGCTGCTGCGGCTGACGATCTTCGCGCTCGGGATCATGCCCTACATCACGGCGAGCATCATCCTGCAGCTCCTCGTCGTGGTGATCCCCCGGCTGGAGGCCCTCAAGAAGGAGGGCCAGTCCGGCCAGACCAAGATCACCCAGTACACCCGCTACCTGACGCTGGGCCTGGCGGTCCTCCAGGCGACGGGCATCGTGGCGCTGGCCCGCTCGGGCCGGCTGCTCCAAGGCTGCGACCAGAGCCTGCTGCACAGCGACGGGACGGGCACCTTCCTCGTCATGGTCGTCACGATGACCGCCGGCACCGCGGTCATCATGTGGCTGGGTGAGCTCATCACCGAGCGCGGCATCGGCAACGGCATGTCGCTCATGATCTTCACCCAGGTCATCTCCGGCTTCCCGTCCTCGCTGTGGGCGGTGCAGAAGTCGAAGGGCTGGTGGACCCTGGGCATCGTGGTCGTCATCGGCCTGGTCATCATCGCGGCGGTGATCTTCGTCGAGCAGGCCCAACGCCGGATCCCGGTCCAGTACGCCCGGCGGATGGTCGGGCGCAAGATGTTCGGCGGCAGCTCGACCTACATCCCCCTCAAGGTCAACCAGGCCGGCGTCATCCCGGTCATCTTCGCCTCGTCGCTGCTCTACCTGCCCGCCATGATGGCGTCGTTCAACAACGACCCCAACAACAAGTGGGCCACCTGGATCAACGACTACCTCGTCCGCGGTGACCATCCGCTCTACATGCTGGCCTTCTTCGGCCTGATCGTGTTCTTCACCTACTTCTATGTCTCCATCACCTTCAACCCCCAAGAGGTGGCGGACAACATGAAGAAGTACGGCGGCTTCATCCCCGGGATCCGGGCGGGCAAGCCGACCGAGGAGTACCTCTCCTACGTCCTGTCCCGCATCACGCTGCCCGGTGCCTTGTACCTCGGGTTCATCGCTCTCATCCCGCTCATCGCGTTCGCCGTGATCGGTGCCAACCAGAACTTCCCGTTCGGGGGCACCAGCATCCTCATCATGGTCGGCGTCGCCCTGGACACGGTGAAGCAGATCGAGAGCCAGCTCCAGCAGCGCAACTACGAAGGTTTCCTTCGGTAAGTGAGGCTGAGCTAGTCAGATGAGGCTGATCATCATGGGCCCGCCGGGGGCGGGCAAGGGCACGCAGGCGAGGTTCATCGCCGAGCACTTCGGGGTCCCGGCCATCTCGACCGGGGACATCTTCCGGGCGAACGTGTCCGAGGGCACGGAGCTGGGCCTGGAGGCCAAGCGCTTCATGGACGCCGGCGAGTACGTGCCCGACGAGGTCACCAACCTGATGGTCCGCAACCGGATCGACGAGGACGACGCCGCGAAGGGCTTCCTGCTCGACGGGTACCCGCGGACGCTCGCCCAGGTCGAGGAGCTCGACGGGATGATCGCCTACACCGGGCACCGTCTCGACGGGGTCGTGTGCCTCACGGTCGACCAGGACGAGATCGTCAGCCGTCTGCTCCAGCGTGCCCAGGTCGAGGGGCGCGCCGACGACACCGAGGACGTCATCCGGCGGCGCCAGGAGGTCTACCTCGAGCAGACCGAGCCGCTGACCGAGGTCTACAAGCAGCGCGGCATCGTGGTCGAGGTCGACGGGATGGGCGACGTCGACGACGTGACCCGTCGCGTGTTCGAGGCCCTGGACGGCCTCGCCGAGTCCTAGTGGGCCTGTTCGACCGCGGGGTCGAGATCAAGACGCCGCAGCAGGTCGTGGCGATGCGGCGAGCCGGGCTCGTGGTCGGCCGCACGCTGGAGCTGCTGCGCGCCTCGGTGCGGGCCGGGATCAGCACCGGAGAGCTGGACGCGATCGCCGAGGACCACATCCGGTCCTCGGGGGCGACCCCGTCCTTCCAGGGCTACCACGGCTTCCCCGCCTCGATCTGCGCCTCGGTCAACGACGAGGTCGTGCACGGCATCCCCGGCGACCGGGTGCTGGCCGACGGCGACGTGGTCTCCATCGACTGCGGAGCGATCGTTCCGGACGACTCCGGGCAGGGCTGGCACGGCGATGCCGCGATCACCGTCGCGGTCGGCGCGGTCGCCGACGACGTGACCGAGCTGATGCGGGTCACCGAGGAGGCGATGTGGCGCGGGATCGCGGCCGCTCGTCCCGGCGGCCGGGTCACCGACATCTCGCACGCCGTCGAGCACTTCGTCCGGAGCCAGGGTCGCTACGGCATCCTGGAGGACTACACGGGCCACGGCATCGGGACGGCGATGCACCAGCCGCCCAACGTGCCCAACTACGGCCGCCCCGGCAAGGGGCCCCGCCTCGTGGCGGGCCTGGCCCTCGCGGTCGAGCCGATGGTCACGCTCGGCACCAAGGAGGTCTCGGTCCTCGAGGACGACTGGACCGTCGTCACCGACGACGGCAGCTGCGCGGCGCACTTCGAGCACACCTTCACCCTCACCCCGACCGGCACCTGGGTGCTGACGGCGCTCGACGGGGGCGAGGCGCGGCTGGCCGCGCTGGGGGTGCCGTTCGGCGGTGTGACAGACTAGGTCCCGCAGGGGGGAGTATCCCTACGCCGCGGGTTCGTCAACACGGGCCGAGCTCCGGAGCCGCGGGTCGCCGTACGGTGGCGGGAGAGATTCCTGTCGTTCCCCCGACCCCTGCATCAGGAGCAACCTTCCCGTGGAGATCTCCACCCTCGAATGGGCCATCACCATCGGCGTGACCGTCGCCGTGCTGGTCTTCGACGTCGTCGTCATCGCCCGGAACCCGCACGAGCCGAGCTTCCGGGAGACGGCGACCGCGCTGACCGTGTACGTCGGCGCCGCCGTGCTCTTCGGCGCCTGGATCTGGTTCGAGCACGGCCACGACATGGGCGTCCAGTTCTACGCCGGGTGGCTGACCGAGTACTCGCTGTCGATCGACAACCTCTTCGTCTTCATCATCTTGATGGCCGCGCTGCGGGTGCCACGGGAGTACCAGCAAGAAGCCCTCATGGTCGGGATCATCCTGGCGCTGGTGTTCCGCGGCATCTTCATCGCGCTCGGCTACCAGCTCATCGCGAACTTCTCGTGGGTCTTCTACCTCTTCGGCGCCTTCCTCGTGTACACCGCGGTCTCGCTGGTGAAGAGCTATCGCAGCCACGAGGACGAGCACCCCGAGAACAACCGGGTCGTCCGGTTCGCGCAGAACCACCTGAACGTCGGGGAGGAGTACCGCGGCCTGAAGCTGTTCTGGAAGGAGAACGGGTCGCGCGTCGTCTCGCCGATGCTCATCGTCATCATCGCGCTGGGCACGACCGACCTGCTGTTCGCCCTGGACTCCATCCCGGCGATCTTCGGGATCACCCAGGAGCCCTACCTCGTCTTCACGGCCAACGTCTTCGCGCTCATGGGGCTGCGCCAGCTCTACTTCCTGCTCGGCGGCCTGCTCAAGCGGCTCATCTACCTCTCGCTGGGCCTGTCGTTCATCCTCGCCTTCATCGGCGTGAAGCTGGTCCTGCACGCCCTGCACTCCAACGAGCTGCCGTTCATCAACGGCGGCGAGCCCGTGCACGTCCCCGAGATCTCCTCGCTGCTCAGCCTCGGGGTCATCATCGTCACGTTGGCGGTCACCGCCGTCGCGAGCCTCGTGGCCTCGCGCAACATGAGCCAGGAGGAGATCGAGGAGCGGACCAGCTCGCTGCGCGCGCCGGACGAGGCCGCGGAATAGCGGGCGGCGACCGCGGGGTTGGACCGAGGTGAGCGATCGAGACCTCGCCCTGTCCGTCCTCGACCTGGTTCCGGTCCGCAGCGACCAGGCCACGGCCGACGCCCTGGCCGCGTCGATCTCCCTGGCGCGCACGGCCGACGCGCACGGCTACCGCCGCTACTGGCTGGCCGAGCACCACAACATGCCGGCCGTGGCCGCGACCAACCCCCCGGTGCTCGTCGGGCTGGTCGCGAGCGCGACCTCCCGGATCCGGGTGGGGTCCGGCGGCGTCATGCTCCCCAACCACGCGCCCCTGGTCGTGGCCGAGCAGTTCGCGCTGCTCGAGGCCGCCTTCCCCGGGCGCATCGACCTGGGGATCGGGCGGGCGCCGGGCAGCGACCCCGTCACGTCGTTCGCGCTGCGCCACGGGGCCGGCGGGGTCAGCGACGAGGCGGTCACCCGGTTCCCGGAGTACGTCGAGAACGTGCTGGCCATGATGGAGCCCGCCGGCGTGGGTCTCGACGTCCAGGGTCGCCGGTACCCGCTGCGCGCGACGCCCCAGGCGCGGTCCGTGCCGACGATCTGGCTGCTCGGCTCCTCCGACTACTCCGCCCGGCTGGCGGCCGAGAAGGGCATGCCGTACGTGTTCGCCCACCACTTCTCCGGGAGCGGCACCGCCGAGGCGCTGGCGCTCTACCGCGAGAGCTTCCGGCCCTCGCCGGAGCTGACGGAGCCGCGGACCTTCCTCACGGTCAACGTGGTCGTCGCCGAGACCGAGGACGAGGCCGCCCGCCTGGCGCTCCCGCAGCTACAGGCGATGCTGGCGCTGCGGACCGGTCAGGAGCTGCGCCCGCAGCGGCTGGTCGAGGAGGCGGAGAAGGTCGAGCTGCCCCCGGCCCACCTGGACCTGGTGGAGAAGATGGCCGAGCGCTGGGTGATCGGCGCCCCGGACCGGGCCCGCGCCCGGGTCGAGGAGCTCGCGGCGACGTACGGCGTCGACGAGGTGATGGTCCATCCGGTCGCCGGAGCCTGGACCGGCACCGAGCCGGGCGCGAGCCCGGCGCGGGAGGAGACGCTGCGGCTCCTGGCCCGCCAGGGCTGAGCCGGCAGGACACCGGCGGTGGGTCCGCCGAGTTGGGGTTTTCGGGCGGTTTCCGACTAGACTGGCGTGTCGGCCCAACGTGGGTCTGCTTCGTGGTGCCTCGCGGCTGCCCGGATCACCGCTCGAATCGCTCTCCGGAGTGGGTCGTGCGCGTGCCCGGGATGAGGTCCACGGGCGGCTTCACGAGGTCCACCGTCCGCGCTCCGTGACCACGGGGAGCGGGTGGAGGTTCCCGGGCCACGGTAGACAACCGACCTACAGATTGTGGAGGACATGCCGAAGAAAGAAGGCGTGATCGAGATCGAGGGCACCGTCGTGGAGGCCCTCCCGAACGCGATGTTCCGTGTGGAGCTGAGCAACGGGCACAAGGTTCTCGCGCACATCAGCGGCAAGATGCGCCAGCACTACATCCGGATCCTCCCCGAGGACCGGGTCGTGGTGGAGCTCTCGCCGTACGACCTCACCCGGGGTCGGATCGTCTACCGGTACAAGTAGCCAACCATTCAGCCGATACCGGAAAGGGCCTGACAGTGAAGGTCAAGCCGAGCGTCAAGCCGATCTGTGACAAGTGCAAGGTGATCCGTCGCCACGGCCGCGTCATGGTCATCTGCGAGAACCCGCGCCACAAGCAGCGGCAAGGCTGAAGCCACGCGCGACGAAGTCGCGCGAGGCGTCTCAGCCGCAGATTGAGTAAGCCCCTCCGACCGAGCTTGCGAGGTCGGAACGGGCGCATCGAAATCCAGCAAGGGAACCGAAGCGCCCACACAACTGAACACCTCACAACGTGATCGCTAGCCGTCGACAAGACGTGCGAATCCACCTCCGGAGCAGACGGCCGGAGCCCGGAAACCCAGTGAATCCTGGGAGAGGCCCGGGACGCGACACGACCGAAACCGCTGCGGACAACCGTTAGGAACATCGCCACATGGCACGCCTCGTCGGTGTCGACCTCCCGCGCGACAAGCGCATCGAGATCGCACTCACCTACATCTACGGCATCGGCCGTACCCGCGCCCAGCAGGTCCTGCAGGCCACCGGTGTGAACCCGGACCTGCGCGTCCACCAGCTGGGTGACGAAGAGCTGGTCAAGCTCCGTGACGAGATCGAAGCGAACTTCAAGATCGAGGGTGACCTCCGTCGCGAGGTCCAGGCCGACATCCGTCGCAAGATCGAGATCGGCAGCTACCAGGGTCGCCGTCACCGCCAGGGCCTCCCGGTCCGCGGTCAGCGCACCAAGACCAACGCCCGTACCCGCAAGGGTCCGAAGCGCACGGTTGCCGGCAAGAAGAAGGCCAAGTGATCTGACGCCGCCGGCGTCTCACTGACCTCCCCATCCCAGACCAGCTACTTCCAGGAGTTACTGCATGCCTCCCAAGAGCCGCAGCGCGGCCGGCGCCAAGAAGGTGCGCCGCAAGGAGAAGAAGAACGTCGCCACGGGCGAAGCCCACATCAAGAGCACGTTCAACAACACCATCGTCACGATCACCGACCCGACCGGTGCGGTGATCTCGTGGGCCTCGGCCGGCACCGTCGGCTTCAAGGGCTCCCGCAAGTCCACCCCGTTCGCTGCGCAGATGGCCGCCGAGGCCGCTGGCCGCCGGGCGATGGAGCACGGCATGAAGAAGATCGACGTCTTCGTCAAGGGCCCGGGCTCGGGCCGCGAGACCGCGATCCGCTCCCTGGGTGCGATCGGCCTCGAGGTCGGCACCATCCAGGACGTCACGCCCACGCCCCACAACGGCTGCCGCCCGCCCAAGCGCCGCCGCGTCTGACCCGGCGACCGAGAACAGGAGACTTGTAGAAATGGCCCGTTACACCGGCCCCATGACCCGGAAGTCGCGCCGTCTCGGCGTCGACCTCGTCGGCGGCGACGCGGCGTTCGAGAAGCGCCCGTACCCCCCCGGCCAGCACGGCCGCGCCCGCATCAAGGAGAGCGAGTACCGCTCGCAGCTGCAGGAGAAGCAGAAGGCCCGCTTCACCTACGGCGTGATGGAGAAGCAGTTCCACAACTACTACTCCGAGGCCTCGCGTCGCTCCGGCAAGACCGGCGACAACCTGCTCCAGCTGCTCGAGTGCCGCCTCGACAACGTGGTCTACCGCGCCGGCTTCGCCCGGACGCGGCGCCACGCCCGTCAGCTCGTCGTGCACGGTCACTTCAAGGTCAACGGCAAGAAGGTCGACATCCCGTCGTACCAGGTGGCCGCCCACGACGTCATCGACGTCCGTGAGAAGTCCCTGGAGACGACCCCGTTCATCGTGGCTCGCGAGACCCACGGCGAGCGCGTCGTCCCGGCCTGGCTCGAGGCGATCCCGTCGCGGATGCGCATCCTGGTGCACCAGCTCCCCGTCCGGGCGCAGATCGACGTCCCGGTCCAGGAGCAGCTCATCGTCGAGTACTACTCCAAGAAGTGACAGCAGGGGGCTCCGGCCCCCTCACCCCCGCTGGGGCCGGTGTCGGCCCCAGCGGACCATCGCACCTTCCGTCACCAGCACATTCGGGCCCGTCAAATAGCGGGTGGGCCCGGAAAGGAAAGAACAAGTGCTCATCGCACAGCGCCCCACCTTGTCGGAAGAGTCCGTCGACGAGTTCCGCTCACGGTTCGTGATCGAGCCGCTGGAGCCCGGCTTCGGCTACACGCTGGGCAACTCGCTCCGGCGCACGCTGCTCAGCTCGATCCCCGGTGCCTCGGTCACGAGCATCAAGATCGACAACGTCCTCCACGAGTTCTCGACGATCGAGGGCGTCAAGGAGGACGTCACCGAGGTCATCCTCAACCTCAAGGGTCTGGTCGTCTCCTCCGAGCACGACGAGCCGGTCACCATGTACCTGCGCAAGTCCGGTGCCGGTGATGTCACCGCCGCCGACATCGCGCCGCCGGCCGGCGTCGAGGTGCACAACCCGGACCTGAAGATCGCGACCCTGTCCGACAAGGGCAAGCTCGAGATGGAGCTGGTCGTCGAGCGCGGCCGCGGCTACGTGTCCGCGGTCCAGAACAAGGGTGCGGACAACGAGATCGGCCGGATGCCGGTCGACTCGATCTACAGCCCGGTCCTCAAGGTGACCTACAAGGTCGAGGCCACCCGTGTCGAGCAGCGCACCGACTTCGACAAGCTCGTCATCGACGTCGAGACCAAGCCGTCGATCCGTCCCCGCGACGCGATCGCCTCGGCCGGCAAGACCCTGGTCGAGCTGTTCGGCCTGGCCCGGGAGCTCAACGTCGAGGCCGAGGGCATCGACATCGGCCCGTCGCCCGTCGACGAGCAGCTCGCGGCCGACCTCGCCCTCCCGGTCGAGGACCTGCAGCTGACCGTCCGGTCCTACAACTGCCTCAAGCGCGAGGGCATCCACACCGTGGGTGAGCTCATCAGCCGCTCGGAGCAGGACCTGCTCGACATCCGCAACTTCGGTGCGAAGTCGATCGACGAGGTCAAGGCCAAGCTGGTCGAGATGGGCCTGTCCCTCAAGGACAGCGCGCCCGGCTTCGACCCGCACGCCGCGCTCGCGGCGTACGGCGACGACGACGACGACGCGTTCGTCGAGGACGAGCAGTACTGAACCCCGAAATCGCACCGCACCCGCGGTGCGTCTACCCCGGTACCTGACACGGCCGGAGAGATTGGACTGACATGCCCAAGCCCACCAAGGGTCCCCGCCTCGGCGGTAGCCCTGCCCACCAGCGCCTGATCCTGTCGAACCTGGCCACCCAGCTGTTCGAGCACGGTCGGATCACCACGACCGAGGCCAAGGCCCGGGCCCTGCGCCCGCACGCCGAGAAGCTGATCACCAAGGCCAAGAAGGGCGACCTGCACAACCGGCGCGAGGTCCTCAAGACCATCCGCGACAAGTCGGTCGTGCACGTGCTCTTCACCGAGATCGCGCCGACGTTCGCCGAGCGTCCGGGCGGTTACACCCGGATCACCAAGATCGGTCCGCGCAAGGGCGACAACGCTCCCATGGCGGTCATCGAGCTGGTGACCGAGGCCTACGTGCCGTCCGCGCCGAAGGCGAAGAAGAAGGCGGCCCCGGCCGCGGCTCCGGCCGCGACCAGCACGGTCGCCGAGGACGCCCTGGCCGAGGAGACCGTCGTCGACGAGACCCTCGCCGAGGACTCCGCTGCCGACGCCCCGACCGAGCTCGCCGAGGAGGCGTCGCCCGAGGAGAGCGTCGTCGCCGAGGAGGAGCCCGTCGCGGACCAGGCGCCCGCCGAGGAGAGCACCGAGGGGGACGAGAAGGCCTGAGGCCGGATCACCCCACCACCGGCCCGTCGGAGCACCCGCTCCGGCGGGCCGGTGTCGTTTCCGTCGAGTCGAGACTTCCGTCAGTTGAGTCGAGAGTTCCGGCGGGCTCGCTGACGAGAAGTCTCGACTCGATCGACGGAAGTCTCGACTCAACCGTCCACGGCGGCGAGGAGGGCGGCGGCGTCGAGGCTGGCCACCGGGCCGCGGCGACGGGCCAGCTCGCCGGTGGTGCGCTGGAGGAGCTCGTTGACCGGGGTCGGTACGCCGTGGAGCCGGCCGAGCAGCACCACCTCGCCGGCGAGGTAGTCGATCTCGACGTTGCCGGTGCCGCGGCTGATGCTCTGCCACGTCGAGCCGCCGCGGGTGCGGTCCTCGCGGGGGCGGCTGCGCAGCAGGTCGCCGCGCCGCTCGGCGTCCTGCTCCGGCGTCACCATCGCGATGCCGGCCGCGGCGATGGCGCGCTCGCCCTCGTCGCGGGCCCGGCGGACCAGCTCGTCGAAGGCCTCCCCGCCGGGCCGGCAGCACGCTGACACGCCGTTGGCCAGGTTCATCACCAGCTTGCGGTGCTTCCAGGCCGTCACGTCGGGGCGCGGCTCGGACTCGAACCCCGCGGCGCGCAGGTCGGTCGCGATGGCGCCGGCGACGTCGTCGACCCCGACGGGGAACCGGCCGACGTCGAGGATGCCGGGGGTCGGCCAGCACTGCTGGACCACGACGCCGGGCTCGACGTGGGCGGAGGGCAGCATCACGCAGATCGAGTACGTCGCCGCGAACCGCCGCAGCACCGCCGCCTCGTTGGCGACGCCGTTCTGGGCGGAGACGACCACGGTGCCCGGCGGGGCATGGGCGGCGAGGTCGTCGAGGGCGGCTGCGGTCTGGTGCGACTTCACGGTCAGGAGCACGACGGTGTCGTCGGCCCACCCGACGTCCGCGGCGGTGCCGGTGGCCGGCGCGGTGACCGTCTCGGACCCTCCCTGGGTGTCGAGCCGCAGCCCGTGCTCGCGAATGGCGCGGAGGTGGTCGCCGCGGGCGACCAGCGTCGTCGGGAGGCCCGCCAGGTGGAGGTGCCCGCCGACGACCCCGCCGACTGCCCCGGCGCCGTACACCACGTAGCGCACGGCTCACCAGCTCCGCTCGACGAGGCGGACGGCCTCGGGCAGCGTGAGGCCGGCCCGGCGGGCCGCGACGACGTACGACGTCGCGGCCTCGTCCGCGGCCGGGGAGTCGTGCTGCGGCGCGACGAACGTGCCACGGCGGCCCTCGGTGGCGACGACGCCGTCGGTCTCGAGCGCGCGGTAGGCCTTCGCCACGGTGTTGGCCGCGAGGCCGAGGTCGGCGGCGAGGGCGCGGACGGTGGGCAGTCGGGTGCCGGCCGGCAGGTCGCCCGACGCGGCGCGCGCGGCGACCTGCGCGCGGAGCTGCTCGAACGGAGGGATCGATGAGCTCGGGTCGAGCGCGTGCACCTGCATCCCCGCATGGTAGAGACATCCCCATGGCCCTCGAGAACGCCGTCCTCGTCGTGGGTGAGTCCCTGATCGACATCGTGCACGCCGCCGACGGGACGACCCTGGAGTACGCCGGCGGGAGCGCCGCGAACGTCGCCGTGGCGCTGGCGCGGCTTGACCGTCCGGTGCGGTTCGCGACCGCCTGGGCCGACGACGCCCGTGGCGCGGTGCTGGCCGCCCACCTCGAGCATGCGGGCGTCGAGCTGGCCGCGGACCCGCACGTGCTCGACCGCACCGCCACGGCGGCCGCGACGATCGGTGCGGACGGCGCGGCGTCGTACGTCTTCGACCTGCAGTGGCGCCTGGGCGACATCGCCACCGACCCGGCGCCCGTGGGCGTGCACGTGTGCTCGCTCGGCGCGGTCGTCGAGCCGGGGGCGGACCAGGTGCACGACCTCGTGGACGCCCTGCGGGAGGTGGCCACGGTCAGCTACGACGTCAACGCCCGGCCGGCCATCACCGGCACCGGGGCCGAGGTGGTGGCGCTCGTCGAGCGGATGGTCGCGCAGAGCGACGTCGTCAAGGCGTCCGACGAGGACCTGCAGCACCTCTACCCCGACCTGGACGTGGAGGCGGCCGCCGGCCACCTGCTGCGCCTGGGGCCGGCCGCCGTCGTGGTCACCCGTGGCGGCGAGGGGGCCAGCTGGTACGGCGCGGGCGGCAGCGCCGAGGTCGCGTCCCTGCCCGTGGAGGTGGCGGACACGATCGGCGCCGGCGACACCTTCGGCGCCGCCATCATCGACGCCCTCTGGGAGCGTGGGCTGCTCGGCGCCGCCCACCGCGAACGCCTGCGTGCCCTGCCCGCCCGGGACGCCGAGGCGGTCCTGGCCCACGCGGCCCGCGCCGCGGCCGTGACCGTGTCACGACCGGGCGCGGACCCGCCGTACCGCTCCGAGCTGGACGGCGCTACCGGGTCGCCGTGACCGCACGCCCGGCGCTGCCGGGCCCGACGTGCGTGACCACGACGTGCCCACCACGGTGCAGGGTCGCCACCCGGGTGCGGCCCGACGTCATCGTCGGCCGGGTCATGGCCCGGTGTCCGGGCAGGGTCGCGGTCGCCCCGCGTGCGACCACGTGACCTGCCTGGTCACGGACCACGAAGCGGTGGACCGTCACGTCTGGCATCGGCCCCCGGGAGGGCGCGGCCAGCGCGACCGCGGCGCTCCCGGTCGCCAGCGCCACCGCGGCCGCGGCGCCGGCGAGCCAGACCGGCCGGCTCACGGCTCCAGCCTCACCGCTGCGTTGGAGTTGTTGATGACGGTGAACACGACCGTGTGGTGCACGACCGGGGCCGGGGTGGTGAACGCGATGTTGTCGAAGATGCCAACGCCCGGCTGGGTGCCGGGGCTGTAGAACCCCGGGACGCAACCACCGTCGACCGTGGCGATGTGCAGCTGGTCGTCGGGCGAGATGGTGCAGGTGATGGTGTTGTTCTTCGCCAGCCACTGGATCGTGCCGTGCTCGGTGGCGACCTGGGTGCCGCCGTCGTCCGCGGTGATCGTGTAGGCGACCGTGCCACCCGCGGTCTCGTTGCCCTCCAGGTGCACCGAGAAGAGGTTGGCGAAGCCCGAGCTCGTCGCCCCCATCGGCTGCTCGCCGTCGGTCTGGTTCGTGACGCCAGCAGGTCCCCGGGGGCCGGTGGGCCCGGTCGGGCCGGCAGGTCCGGTGGCGCCCGCGGGCCCGGCTGGCCCGGTGGCGCCGGCAGGCCCGGCGGGTCCGGTCGCGCCGGCGGCCCCCGCAGGACCGGTCGCCCCCGTGGGTCCGGCAGGTCCCGTGGGCCCGGCTGGACCGGCGGGGCCGGCGGCGCCCGGCACGCCCTTCTGGTTCCACGAGATCTTCTTCGACCCCTTCGGACAGCTGCGGTACTTCGTGGTCATCGTGATCGCGTGCGACTTCGCCACGCACGCGTAGTACGTCTTGGTGCCGCCCGGACTCTCGACCGTGGCGGCGGCCGCCGTCCCGGCCAGGGTCAGGCCCAGGACCGAGAGACCGACGGCCGCCTTGCGGTTGATGGGGATGGATGTGGACATCGAGACCTTCGAGCTCGTGGAATCCCTCCGGCCCTCACCGTCCGTCACCCACCCCAGAGCGGCAATAGTCCGACCGGGCCAGGTCACCTGGCCCGGTCGGCACGGAGTCGGTCCCTCGTGACCCCGACGATCAGCCGGGGTCCGGGGCCAGGAAGTCGTGGACGAGCGGCACGACCGAGGCGCCCTCGCCGCTGGCGGAGGCGACGCGTTTCATCGAGCCGGCGCGCACGTCGCCGGCGCAGAAGATGCCGGGCACCGTCGTCGCCAGCTCCGCGGGCGGCAGGCCGTCGCGCCAGTGCTCCTTGGGCACGTCGCGGCCGGTGAGGACGAAGCCGCGCGGGTCGCGCGCCACCGCGGCCGGGATCCAGTCGCAGTGCGGCTCCGCGCCGAGGAGGAGGAACAGCCCGGACGCGGGCACCCGCTCGCGCGTGCCGTCGCGGACGTCCTCCAGGCACAGCCACTCCAGCCGGCCGTCGCCGCCGCCGTCGACGACCTCCGTGCAGGTGCGCACCGAGATCCGCGGGTTGTGCTCGATCTCGCCGATGAGGTACGACGACATCGTCTCGGCCAGGCCGGGTCGGCGAACGAGCACCGTGACCGACCGGGCGAACCGCGCCAGGTGGACGGCCGCCTGGCCGGCGGAGTTGCCGCCACCGACGACGTACACCTCCTGGCCCTCCATCTCGCGAGCAGCGGTCATCGCGGCGCCGTAGTAGACGCCGGTGCCCACGAGCGCCTCGACCGGGTCGACCCGCAGCTTGCGGTAGGCGACGCCGGTCGCGATCACGACCGAGCGCGCCCGGACCTCGCCGGACTCGGTGCACAGCACGTGCGGCTCCCCGTCCACCCCGGGGCGCAGCTCGTCGACCACCTGTCCGGTGTAGAACCGGGCGCCGAAGCGGATCGCCTGGTTGCGGGCCCGCTGGGCCAGGCGCATGCCCGAGATGCCGCGGGGGAAGCCGAGGTAGTTGCGGATCATCGAGCTGGTGCCGGCCTGCCCGCCGATCGCCTCGGCCTCCAAGATCACGGTCGACAGCCCCTCGGACGCGGCGTAGACCGCGGTGGCGAGCCCGGCCGGCCCGCCGCCCACCACCGCCACGTCGACGACGTGGTCGAGGTCGAGGTCGGTCGGGGCGCCGTAGATGCCGACGGCGACGTCGCGCACGGTGCGCGCCCGGATCACCGGCCGGTTCAGCGCGTACACCAGCGGATAGGTCGGCTCGTCGTCCAGCAGGTCGAGCACGAACCTGCCGCCGTCGGAGTCTGGCGCGTACACGCGGCTGGGCATGCCCATCCGGTCGAGGAAGTCGCGGATCCCGAGGGTCAGGCCGTCGCGCTGGGGCGACACGATCTTGACCGCCACGACCTCCGGGTCGGCAACCGTCGATCCCCAGTCCGAGAGCAGGTCGGTGATGGCGTTGTGGAACTCCTCGTCCCGGACGCCGCGGGGCATGAGCAGGAACGCGTCGTACTTGCCGGTCGCGAGGCCCGGCCGCAGGGCCGGAGCGTCGGCGAGGAACCGGTCCCAGTGGGCGGCCACGACCCGGCGCGCGGTCGGCACCTTCTCGCGGAGCTTGTGGAACGCGTGCAGCACGGACTCGGCGTCGGGCACGACGGACTCCGAGACGTACATCGCGACGGTGCCGCCGGCCCCGAGGACGTCGTGGGTCGTCTCGAGCGCTTCGCGGCACGACCGCGCCAGCCGGACGTCGTACTCCTGCTCGTAGCGCGCCAGGCCGGCACGCAGCTCGTCGGGGTGCTCGGCCCCGATCAGCACGATGGCGGGGGTGCTCACGACCCCAGCCTAGGCAGGCACGCAACGGCTACTGTGCGCTCATGGTGGAGCTCGAGCTCGGACGGCTGACCGGCGAGCTCGACGCGCGCCTCGCCGGCGCGGACGCCGACCTGGCCCGCCACTACCCGGGCCCGCGCGCTGCGCGCCAGCCGGTGCACACGGTCTACGTGCCCGCCGACCGGTTCGCGGCCGACACCGTCGGCAGGTACGGCGCGCTCGCGCTCGACCTGCTCGGCGAGCACGAGGCGGTCTTCCTCGAGCTCGTGGGCGGCGACCGCGACCTGGTCGCCCGGGTGCGGTCGCGCCTGGCGGACCGGCCGGTCGACGACCTGCGGATCGACTTCGAGGACGGGTACGGCACGCGCCCCGACGACGAGGAGGACGCCGCGGTCGCGGACGCCGCGCAGGCGCTGCGAGCCGCGATCCGGGAGGGTTCGGCTCCCGAGAGCTTCGGCATCCGGTTCAAGAGCCTGGAGCAGCCGACCCGCCACCGCGGGCTCCGGACGCTCGCGACGTTCGTCGCGCTCCTCACCGACGGCGGTCCTCTGCCGCCCGGCTTCGTGGTGACGCTGCCGAAGGTGACGTCGGTCGACCAGGTGGACGCGATGGTGCACGCGGTCGTCCACCTCGAGACCGTGCTCGGCCTGGAGGCGGGGAGCCTCCGCTTCGAGATCCAGGTCGAGACGCCGCAGTCGATCCTCGGCCCGGACGGCACCGCGCTGGTCGCACGGATGATCCAGGCGGCGGACGGCCGCTGCACCGGCTTGCACTACGGCACCTACGACTACAGCGCGTTCCTCGGGGTCGCCGGGCCCTACCAGAGCCTGGACCACCCGGCCGCCGACCACGCGAAGGCGGTGATGCAGGCGGCGGCCGCCGGCACCGGGGTGTGGCTCTCGGACGGCTCGACCAACGTGCTGCCCGTCGGCGGCGCGGACGGCGTACGCCGTGGCTGGGAGACGCACCTGAGACTGGTGCGCCGGTCGCTGGAGCGCGGCTTCTACCAGGGCTGGGACCTGCACCCCGGGCAGCTGCCGACCCGCTACGCGGCGACGTTCGCCTTCTACCGTGAGCGCATCGACCGGTCGTCGGTGCTCGAGGAGCCGGCGACCGACCGAGCGCTCGCGGACTTCATCCGGCGCGGCCGCGACTGCGGCGCGCTCGACCCGGTCGAGACAGGGGAGGGTTAGGCATGGGCATCGTCCTCGGCGCCAACCAGTACGGCAAGGCGGAGACCCGCGTGGTCCGCCTCTACCGCGACAGCCCGCGCCACGAGATCCGGGACCTCAACGTCTCGACCGCGCTGCGGGGCGACTTCACCGCCGCGCACGTCGACGGTGACCAGTCGGCGGTGCTCCCGACCGACACCCAGAAGAACACCGCGTTCGCCTACGCGAAGGCTCACGGGGTCAGCTCTCCGGAGGACTATGCGCTCGCGGTCGCCGGGCGACTGCTGGAGGCCGCGCCCGCCGCGACCGGTGCCCGCGTCGCCGTCGACGAGCACGCGTGGGACCGCATCGAGGTCGACGGGGCGGGCCACGACCACGCGTTCGTACGGCGCGGGCAGGAGGTCCGCACGGCGGTGGTCGGGCGCACCCGCGAGGCCGTCGCCGTGGAGTCCGGCTTCCGCGACCTGGTGCTGCTGAAGTCGACCGGGTCGGAGTTCAAGGGTTTCCTCCGTGACGAGTACACGACGCTCGCCGAGGCCGACGACCGGATCCTCGCCACGTCGCTCGACGCCACCTGGCGCCACCGGGACGACCCGGACGACTGGGACGCGTCGTACGCCGCGGTCCGGGCGCTCGTGACGGCGACCTTCGCCACCACCTACAGCCGGGCGCTGCAGGAGACCCTCCACGCCATGGGCCGAGCCGTGCTCGAGGCCCACGACGACCTCGTCGAGATCTCGTTCCGGGCGCCCAACAAGCACCACTTCCTCGTCGACCTGACGCCGTTCGGGCTCGACAACCCCGGTGAGGTGTTCCACGCCGCCGACCGGCCCTACGGCCTGATCGAGGCGACGGTGACGCGGGACGACACGTGACGACCACGAGGTCCTTCGACCGGCTCCCCGAGGGGGAGGCGCGGGCGGCGCTGGCCGCGTGCCTCGACGTGCCGCGGTTCGTGGACGAGGTCCTGGCGGGACGGCCGTACGGCGAGGCGGCGGTTCTCGAGGCGGCGGCCGCGGCCTCCGCCGCGTCGCTGTCCGACGAGGAGCTGGAGGCGGCGCTGGCGCGCCACCCGCGGATCGGCGAGCGCGCGGGCGCGGGGCACGACGCCGCACAGTCGTCGCGAGAGCAGGCCGGCGTGGACCGGTCCGACGCCGAGGTCCGGCAGCGCCTGGCCGACGGCAACCGGGCCTACGAGGCGCGGTTCGACCGGGTCTTCCTGATCCGCGCGGCGGGCCGCGGGGCGCCGGAGATCCTCGCCGAGCTGGAGCGCCGGCTCGGCAACGACGACGCGACCGAGCGCGCCGAGACCGTCCGGCAGCTCGGCGAGATCATGCTGCTCCGGCTCCGGCAGGTGGAGGACTGATGGCGACCCTGAGCACGCACGTGCTGGACACCAGCAGGGGACGTCCCGCCGCGGGCATCGCCGTCCGGCTGGAGAGCGCGCTCGGGGAGGCGCTCGACGAGGGCGTCACCGACGCCGACGGCCGGGTCGGGAGCCTCGGCGGCGAGCTCGAGGAGGGGGCGTACGTGCTGCACTTCGGCACCGGCGCCTACCTGGGAGCCTCGGCCTTCTACCCCGAGGTCGTCGTCACCTTCCGGATCGCTGCCGACGAGCACCACCACGTGCCGCTGCTGCTCAACCCCTTCGGCTACTCGACCTACCGTGGCAGCTGATCTCGGCCTCGCCCTGGTCGTCCGCGCGCGTCGCGCGGTCGTGGGCGGAGCCGAGCGCGCGGTGGCGGTCGGCGTCCGCGACGGCCGGGTGGCCGCGGTGGCGGCGTACGACGAGCTCGAGGCGCCCGACGTCGTGGTCCTGGCCGACGACGAGGTGCTCCTGCCCGGGCTGGTCGACACCCACGTGCACGTCAACGAGCCGGGCCGCACGGAGTGGGAGGGGTTCGCGACCGCCACCCGCGCCGCGGCCGCCGGCGGTGTCACCACGATCGTGGACATGCCGCTGAACTGCATCCCGGCCACCACCACGGTCGCCGCGCTGGAGGAGAAGCGCGCCGTCGCCCACGACCAGGTGCACGTGGACGTGGGCTTCTGGGGCGGCGCCGTGCCGGACAACCTCGGCGACCTCGCACCGCTCCACGACGCCGGCGTCCTCGGCTTCAAGTGCTTCCTGCTCGAGTCCGGCGTCGAGGAGTTCCCGCCGCTCGACCCGTCGCAGCTGTCCGCGGCGATGACGGAGACCGCCCGCCTCGGGGCGCTCATGATCGTGCACGCCGAGGACGGCGCGTTGGTCACCGACGCCCGGGGCACGACGTACGACGACTTCCTCGCCTCGCGCCCGCCCGCGGCCGAGCAGCGCGCGATCGACCTCGTGGTCGCCACCGCCCGCCGGACCGGCAGCCGCGCCCACGTCGTGCACCTGAGTGCGGCGGACGCGATGCCGTCGCGCGAGGGCGTGGACCTGACCGTGGAGACCTGCCCGCACTACCTCGCGCTCGCGGCGGAGGAGGTGCCCGACGGCGCGACGCAGTTCAAGTGCTGCCCGCCGATCCGCCCGGCCGCCAACCGCGACCGGCTGTGGGCGGCCCTGGCCGCCGGTGACATCGACTTCGTCGTCTCGGACCACTCGCCGTGCACGGCGGCGCTCAAGCGGGGGGACTTCGGCGAGGCCTGGGGCGGCATCGCCTCGCTCCAGCTGTCGCTGCCGGTCGTGTGGACCGCCGCGCGGCAGCGGGGGCACACCCTGGCCGACGTGGTGCGGTGGATGGCGACCGCGCCGGCCCGACGGGTCGAGCTGGTGGGCAAGGGCGAGATCGCAGTCGGCCGCGACGCCGACCTGTGCGTGCTCGCGCCCGACGAGACCTTCCGCGTCGACGCCTCCGCGCTGCAGCACAAGAACGCCGTCTCGCCGTACGACGGGCGTACGCTCACCGGCACCGTCCGACAGACCTGGCTGCGCGGCGCACCGATCGACCTGGCGGCGGCCCCGCGCGGCCGGCTGCTGAGGAGGGGAGCATGACGTACTTCGTGCCGACCGGCGGCCTGCCCGGCCAGACCGACCTCACCACCGACCGCGCCGTCTTCACCGAGGCGTACGCCGTCCTGCCGCGCGGCACGATGCGCGACATCGTCACCAGCCGGCTGCCCCACTGGGAGGACACCCGGGTGTGGGTGATCGCCCGGCCGTTGAGCGGCTTCGCCGAGACGTTCAGCTGGTACGTCGTCGAGGTCGCGCCGGGCGGCGGCAGCTCGGCCCCCGAGCCGTCCGACGAGGCCGAGGCGGTGCTGTTCGTGGTCGGCGGTACGGTCGCGCTGACGGTGGGCGGCGTCCTGCACCGGGTGGGGGCGGGCGGCTACGCCTTCCTGCCACCGGGCACGACCTGGACGTTGCGCAACGACTCCGACGCGAACGCGACGTTCCACTGGATCCGCAAGGCCTACGAGCGCGTGGACGGCGTCGCCGTGCCCGAGGCGTTCGTGACCCACGAGAGCGACGTGCCGGTCCGGCCGATGCCCGGCACCGACGCCTGGGGGACCCAGCGCTTCGTCGACCCCGACGACGTGCGCCACGACATGCACGTCAACATCGTCAGCTTCGAGCCCGGTGGCGCGATCCCGTTCCCGGAGACGCACGTGATGGAGCACGGGCTCTACGTGCTCGAGGGCAAGGCGGTCTACCTGCTCAACAAGGACTGGGTCGAGGTGCAGGAGGGCGACTTCATGTGGCTGCGCGCCTTCTGCCCGCAGGCCTGCTACGCCGGTGGGCCGGGCCGCTTCCGCTACCTGCTCTACAAGGACGTCAACCGGCACCCGCGGCTGCGGCTGGGGTGAGCGGGCGGCCTGTCAGACGGTCGAATCGAGAGTTCCGTCGGTCGAGTCGAGAGTTCTGGCGGTCGCGATGGCGGGCGGAAAGTCTCGACTGAACCGACGGAACTCTCGACTCAACGGGCTGCCGCAGGTGACCGGCGTCACCTAGGCTGGGCAGAGCGGTCCGTCGTTCGGCATGGACAACCGGCGACCGTGGTGATCACCAACCATGCGGACGTCGACGCGCGTGGAGGTGAGATGGCCGAAGTCATCGTCAACGGCACCAGCCGGCCCCTGGCGGGGACGCCGGTGCACCGCAGTGCGCTGGACTTCCTGCGCGGACTCGGGCTGACGGGTGCCAAGGAGGGGTGTGCCGAGGGGGAGTGCGGCGCCTGCTCGATCCTGGTCGCGCGGCCCGACGGCGAGGGCAGCGCCTGGACGGCGGTCAACTCCTGCCTGGTGCCGGCCGCGGCGCTGGACGGCCAGGAGGTCCTCACGGCCGAGGGTCTCGGCACGCCCGAGGACCTGCACCCGGTGCAGCGCGAGCTCGCCGACCGAGGCGGGTCGCAGTGCGGCTACTGCACGCCCGGCTTCGTGTGCAGCATGGCCGCGGAGTACTACCGGACCGGGCGGCACGCCAACGGGCACCACGACCACGAGCACGGCCCCAACGGCTTCGACCTGCACGCGCTCAGCGGCAACCTGTGCCGCTGCACCGGCTACCGCCCGATCCGCGACGCCGCCTGGGCGCTGGGCGACCCCGACGCCGGCGACCCGCTCGCGCTCCGGCGGGCGCAGCCCGCGCCCACGCCGGCGTCGACGCGGCTGGCCGACGGGGTCGGCGAGTTCGTCCGGCCCGGGTCCCTCGACGAGGCGCTCGCGCTGGTCGCCGACCACCCCGGGGCGACGGTGCTGGCCGGCGCCACCGACCTCGGCGTCGACGTCAACCTGCGCGGCGCGCGGCCGGCGTACGTCGTCGCGGTCGACCGCCTGCCCGAGCTGCGCCAGATCGCCGTCGACGACCCGATCGAGATCGGCGCGGCGCTCACGCTGAGCGAGGTCGAGCGCGGGCTGGACGGCGCCGTCCCCCTGCTCGACCAGGTGTGGCCGCAGTTCGCGTCGCGGCTGATCCGCAACGCGGCGACGATCGGCGGCAACCTCGGCACCGCGTCGCCGATCGGCGACCTGCCGCCGGCCCTGCTGGCCCTGGAGGCGACGGTCGTGCTCAGCTCGCCCGGCGCCGAGCGCGAGGTGCCGCTCGCCGACTACTTCACCGGCTACCGCGAGACCCGGCTGCGGCCCGGCGAGCTGATCCGCTCGATCCGCGTCCCGCGACCGCTCGCGACGCTGACCGCGTTCCACAAGGTCGCCAAGCGGAGGTACGACGACATCTCCAGCGTGGCGGTCGCCGTCGCGCTCGACGTCGTCGACGGGGTGGTGACCCGCGCGCGGATCGGCCTGGGCGGGGTGGCTGCCACGCCGCTGCGGGCCCTCGCGACCGAGGCCGCCCTCGAGGGCCGGCCGTGGATGGAGGCCACCGTCGAGCAGGCCGCCACGGTGCTCGCTGCCGAGGGCACGCCGATGGACGACCACCGGGCCAGTGCGGCCTACCGCGCGGCGATGCTGGGCCAGTCGCTGCGCCGGACCTGGGCGGAGGTGCCGGCGTGAGCGCCGTGACCACCACCCCGCAGGCCGTCGGCCTGCCGCTCCCGCACGAGAGCGCCGCGCTGCACGTGACCGGCACCGCGCTGTTCACCGACGACCTGGTGCTGCGGCTGCCCGGTGTCCTGCACGCCCACCCGGTGCAGTCGCCGCACGCGCACGCCCGGGTCTCGCGCCTGGACGTCGCGCCGGCGTACGACGTCCCGGGCGTGGTCCGCGTGCTGACCGCGGACGACGTCCCCGGCCTCAACGACGCGGGGACCAGGCACGACGAGCCGCTGTTCCCGACCGAGGTGATGTACCACGGGCACGCCGTCTGCTGGGTGCTCGGCGATACCCTCGAGGCCGCCCGGCTCGGGTCGGCCGCCGTCGTCGTCGACTACGAGGAGCTGCCGGCGATCGTCGGCGTCCGCGACGCGATCGCGGCTGCGAGCTTCCAGGGCGCACAGCCGACCGTCGCCCGCGGTGACGTCGAGGCCGCGCTCGTCGGTGCGGCCCACGTGTTCAGCGGCGTCACCGAGATGGCCGGGCAGGAGCACTTCTACCTCGAGACCCATGCCTCGGTGGCGGTCGTCGACGAGTCCGGGCAGGTGTTCGTGCAGTCCAGCACCCAGCACCCCACCGAGACGCAGGAGGTCGTCGCGCACGTCCTCGGCCGCGCCAGCCACGAGGTCACCGTGCAGTGCCTGCGCATGGGCGGCGGGTTCGGCGGCAAGGAGATGCAGCCGCACGGGTACGCCGCGGTCGCGGCGCTCGGCGCGACACTGACCGGCCGCCCGGTGCGGGTCCGGCTGACCCGTCAGCAGGACATCACGATGACCGGCAAGCGGCACGGCTTCCACGCCACCTGGCAGGTCGGCTTCGACGACCAGGGCTGCCTGCAGGCGCTCGACGTCACGCTCACCGCCGACGGCGGCTGGTCGCTCGACCTCAGCGAGCCGGTGCTGGCACGGGCGCTGTGCCACGTCGACAACGCCTACTTCATCCCGCACTTCCGCGCCCACGGGCGCATCGCCCAGACCCACAAGACCTCGTCGACCGCGTTCCGCGGTTTCGGCGGGCCCCAGGGGATGCTCGTCGTCGAGGACGTCCTCGGCCGGTGCGCGCCGCTGCTCGGCGTCGACGCGACGCAGCTGCGGCGCCGCAACCTCTACACCCCCGGCCAGGCCACGCCGTACGGCCAGGAGGTCCGGCACGCCGAGCGCGCCGGGCTGACCTGGGACCAGGTCGTCGCCGACGGTCGGGTGCGCGAGCGGCTCGCGGAGATCGAGGCGTTCAACGCCGCGCACCCGCACACCAAGCGCGGGCTGGCGGTGACGCCGGTGAAGTTCGGCATCGCCTTCAACTTCACCGCCTTCAACCAGGCGGGCGCGCTGGTGCACGTCTACAAGGACGGCTCGGTCCTGATCAACCACGGCGGCACCGAGATGGGCCAGGGACTGCACACCAAGATGATCCAGGTGGCGGCCACCGCCCTCGGCGTGCCGCTGGACCGGGTGCGGCTCGCGCCCACGCGGACGGACAAGGTGCCGAACACCTCGGCCACCGCCGCGAGCTCCGGCGCCGACCTCAACGGCGGCGCGGTCAAGGACGCCTGCGAGCAGATCCTGGCCCGGCTCGACGGCATCCCCGGCGACACCTGGGAGGAGCGGGTCGGCGCGGCGTACCTCCAGCGCGTCCAGCTGTGGGCAGCCGGCTTCTACCGGACCGAGGGGCTCCACTGGGACCCGGCCACGATGACCGGGCATCCCTTCAAGTACTTCGCGTACGGCGCCGCCGCGGCCGAGGTCGAGGTGGACGGCTTCACCGGCTCCTACACCACCCGGCGCGTCGACATCGTCCACGACGTCGGCGACAGCCTCTCGCCGCTGGTGGACCTCGGGCAGATCGAGGGCGGCTTCGTGCAGGGCACCGGCTGGCTGACGCTGGAGGACCTGCGCTGGGACGACGCCGACGGGCGCCTCCTCACGCACGCGGCGAGCACCTACAAGCTGCCCAGCCTGAGCGAGATGCCGCCCGAGCTGCACGTCGCGCTGCTGCCCCATGCCCACGAGGACGGCGTGGTCCACGGATCGAAGGCGGTCGGCGAGCCGCCGCTCATGCTGGCGTTCTCCGTGCGGGAGGCGCTGCGCCAGGCGGCCGCCGCGTTCGGCCCGCCCGGCACGAGCGTCGAGCTGGCGTCGCCCGCCACGCCCGAGGCGGTCTACTGGGCGCTCGAGAAGGCCCGCACCGCCACCCAGGTGGTCACATGAGCTGGATCGAGGTGGTCGCGCGGCTGCGGCGCGAGCGGGTGCCCGGGGTCCTGGTGACCGTGGTGTCCGCGCGCGGGCACGCGCCCCGCGACGCCGGCGCCAAGCTGGTCGTCGCCGCCGACGCGACGTGGGGCACGGTCGGTGGCGGCAACCTGGAGGAGACCGCGGTGGCCCGCGCCCGGACGATGCTGGACGCCGCCGCCGAGCCGCAGACGATGACGGTGTCGCTCAGCGACAAGGCGCGCACCGAGCACGGCCGCCAGTGCTGCGGGGGCGAGGTGACGCTGCTGCTGGAGCCGCTGCCCGTCGTACCCGCCGTCGCCGTCTTCGGGGTCGGACACGTCGGCCTCGAGCTCGCCCGGCTGCTCGCCCGCCACGACCTCGACCTGCACCTGGTCGACTCCCGTCGCGACCAGCTGGCCGACGAGCGGTTGGCGTGCCTGGCGGACGCGGTCGCGAGCGTGCACGTCCACCACGCGCCGGTGCCGGAGCTGGTGCTCGGGTCGGTGCCCGCCGGCACGCACGTCCTGGTGATGACCCACGACCACGCCGAGGACTTCGCGATCTGCGACGCCGCGCTGCGGTGCGGGCACCTCGGGCCGGTCGGGCTGATCGGGTCGGCGGCGAAGTGGGCGCGGTTCCGCTCCGGGCTGCTGGTCGAGGGACACGCGCCCGAGCTGGTGGACCGGATCGCCTGCCCGATCGGCGACCCGGCGCTCCCCGGCAAGGAGCCTGCGGTCGTGGCGCTCTCGGTGGCCGGCGCCCTGCTGCGTGCGGCCGCCCCGGTGCGCCGATGACGCTGGTCCGCGCCCGGGTGACCGACACCCCGGACGACCCGTTCGCCGGTGGTGCCCTGCGCCACGACGAGGACGCCGGATTGCTGGTCACCGACGGCCTGATCACCGCCCGCGGTCCGTACGCGGCGTTGCGGGCGGCCCACCCGGCCGAGGAGGTCCTCGACCTGCGCGAGGGCGTGCTGCTGCCCGGGTTCGTCGACACCCACGTCCACTACCCGCAGGTGCGCGTGATCGGCTCGCTCGGGCTGCCGCTGCTGGAGTGGCTCGACCGCTGCGCGCTCCCCGAGGAGTGCCGGCTCGTCGAGACGTCGTACGCCGCCGCGGTGGCGCGCGAGTTCGTCGAGGGGCTCGTCTCGGCGGGCACGACCTCCGCGCTGGTGTTCGGCGCCCACTTCGCGCCGGCCGTGGACGTGCTCCTCGAGGAGGTCGCCCGGCGCGGGCTCCGGGTCACCGCAGGACTGGTCGTCAGCGACCGGGGACTGCCCGAGCCGCTGCTCACCACGCCGGAGCGCGCGTACGACGAGTCGCGCGCGCTCGCCCAGCGCTGGCACGGTCGCGGCCGGATCCGCTACGCCGTGACGCCGCGCTTCTCCTACTCCACGACCGAGGCCGCGCTGGACGCCTGCGCGGCGGTGCTCAAGGACGAGCCCGGCACCTGGTTCACCTCACACGTCAACGAGAACCCCGCCGAGGTCGCGGCGGTGGACCGGCTGTTCCAGGACGCCCTGCACTACGTCGGCACCTACGACGGGCACGGGCTGGTCACCGAGCGCTCGGTGCTCGCGCACAACGTCCACGCGACCGACGACGAGCTCGCGCTGCTGGCCGGCCGGGGCGCCGCCGTCGCGCACTGCCCGACCAGCAACTCGGCGCTCGGGAGCGGGCTGTTCCCGATGCGCCGGCACGTCGAGCACGGTGTCCGCGTGGCGCTGGGCTCGGACGTCGGCGCAGGGACCGGCTTCTCGCTGCTGAAGGAGGGTCTGCAGGCGTCGTTCATGCAGGCGCTCCTGGGGCCCGCCGGCCTGCCGCTGACCCCGGCGCACCTGCTGTTCCTCGCCACTCGCGCGGGCGCGCTCGCCCTGGGCCTCGAGGTCGGCGACCTGTCCGACGGGCGGCCGTTCGACGCGGTGTGGATCCGCCCTGCGCCCGGCGACCCGCTCGACGTCGGGCTGCGGAACGCCGCGTCGCCGGACGACGCGCTCGCGAAGGTGTTCGCCCTCGGGACGCCCGCCGACATCGCCGGCGTCTGGGTCGCGGGGGAGCGCGTCGACGGGGCTCGGCCCCGGGACGTCATGGGTCCAGAGCGGTAAAAGGCTCCGAGCGCATGACGTCCGGGCGCCGGCCCTAGGATTTCGTGTCGTGCGCATGCGGCTCGACGTCTCCTACGACGGCACCGACTTCCACGGCTGGGCCGCCCAACCGGGGCTGCGGACGGTGCAGGGCGAGCTCGGCCTCGCGCTCGCGACCGTGCTGCGGGTGCCCGGCGTGGAGCTCGTGTGCGCGGGGCGCACCGACGCCGGCGTGCACGCGCGCGGCCAGGTCGTCCACACCGACGTCGAGGAGCCGGGTGACCCCGCCCTGCTGGCACGGCGGCTCAACGGCATCCTCGCGGCCGACGTCCGGGTGCGCCGGGTGGCCGAGGTGCCGGCGTACTTCGACGCCCGCTTCGGAGCCCTGTGGCGCCGCTACGCCTACCGGATCGCCGACCGTCCCGAGACCGTCGACCCGCTGGTGCGGTCGCACGTGCTGGCGTGGCCGCGGCCGCTCGACCTCGACGCGATGAACGACGCGTCGCAGCTGCTCGTCGGCCACCACGACTTCGCGTCGTTCTGCAAGCGGCGCGAGGGCGCGACCACCATCCGTACGCTGCTCGAGCTGTCCTGGTCGCGCGATGCCGCCGGAGTCGCTGTCGGGACCGTCCGGGCCGATGCGTTCTGCCACAGCATGGTGCGCTCGTTGGTCGGCTGCCTCATCGCCGTGGGGGAGGGCAGGCGGCCCGTCGAGTGGGCGGGCGACATCCTGCGCGCCGAGGCCCGGTCGTCGTCCGTCGCGGTCGTGCACGCCCACGGGCTGACGCTCGAGGAGGTCGCCTACCCGCCCGACGACGAGCTCGAGGCCCGGGCCGGGCAGACCCGGTCGATGCGGGTGCGGGAGGACGCCGATGGCTGAGGACCACTACTTCAGCGCCGACCCGTCGGTGCCGTTCAAGCGCGAGCCCTTCACGTGCGAGGTGTGGGGGCACTCGCTCACCCTCGTGAGCGGTGCCGGTGTCTTCAGCCGGGGTCACCTGGACCACGCGACCGCGGTCCTCTTCCGCGAGACATCGCCACCCGCGCCGGGCCGGGTGCTCGATCTCGGGTGCGGCTACGGCGTCATCGGGCTCGCGATCGCCGCGGCCGTCCCCGGTGCCGTCGTCACCGGGGTCGACGTCAACGAGCGGGCCGTCCTCCTCGCCCGTGAGAACGCCGCGGCGCTCGGGCTCGCGGACCGCTTCACCGCCGGCACCCCCGACGCGGTCCCCGCGGACGCGACGTACGACGAGATCTGGTCGAACCCGCCGATCCGGATCGGCAAGGCCGCGCTGCACGACCTGCTGCTGACCTGGCTGCCCCGCCTCGCGCCGGGCGGCCGGGCGGTGATGGTGGTCGGCAAGAACCTCGGCGCGGACTCCCTGCAGCGCTGGCTGACCGAGCAGGGCTGGCCGACCGAGCGGCTGGCGAGCGCCAAGGGGTTCCGGGTGCTGGAGACCCGCGCCCCTGCGACGACCTAGAGTCCCCTTCGTGTCCTCTCGGGTCCCTGCCTCCTCGCCTGCCCCCACGGTCGCCCGCGAGCCGGCGTGGGGGTTGCCCCGCTGGATCGGGTGGGCGCTGCTGGCGGGTGTCGCTGCCCTCGTCGTGACCGGCGCGGTGGCGGGCGAGCGCGCGTCGACGTACGACGACCTGCGGGCCGCGGTCGCGCAGGGCGACGTCGACGAGGTGACCGTCGCGGGAGGGGTCGACGGCGCCTTCCTGGGCCGGCAGCAGGTCGAGGTGCACTGGCGATCCGGGTTCGGGCTGGTCGGTCACGTGGCGCCGGTCATGGAGGCGAATCCCCTGGGTCATCGACGGATGTCGACCGGCGGGGTGCCGGTCGTGCACACCGTCGAGGAGGACCTGCGGAGTCGCGGAGCCGGCGTGCGCGTCGAGCGCACGCACGGGGCCAGCACCGGGGCCGAGGTCCTCGGCTGGAGTCTCCCGAGCTGGACAGGCTGGGTCGCGCTCCTCCTCTGGATCAGCGTCTTCATGCTGATCGTGTCCGGACCCCCGCCGTGGCGGGCGAACCGGTGGGCGTGGTTCTGGTTCCTCGTGCTCGCCTCGCCGGTCGGGCTCGTCGCCTACCTCGTCCTCGGCGGCCCTACCGGGCTGTTCCCGCCGCGCCTCGGCGCGCCGCGGACGCGCGGCGGCTGGGGCTTCCTGCTCGCCCTCGTGGTGGGCGCCGCGGTCAGCAGCATCGGTGCCGCCGTCGGGTTCTGACGGCCCGCGACCCTCGGCTGGGTCGGGCCGGCGCGGCGAGTTTCGTCGGCCGGCCGACGTTTTCCGACCCGGGACGACGAAACTTCGTCGTCCCGCCTCGCATTTCGTCGGCCGGCCGACAAAACTCGCACGGCGCCCAGCGAGCCCGCGACCGGGGGACGACCTCAGCCGTGCAGCACCTTCCGGAAGAGCCCGACCGTCTCCTCGACGGCCGCCTGGGCGGCGGGCGAGTGGCGACCCATGTCGGCGAAGCCGTGGATCATCCCGGCGAAGGTCCGCACCTGCACGGGGACCCCGGTGTCTGCGAGCGCCGAGGCGTAGGCGAGCCCGTCGTCGCGCAGCGGGTCGAGCTCGGCGACCACGACGACAGCGGGCGCGAGGCCGTCGAGGCGGCCCCGCAGGGGCGAGAGGCGCGGGTCGTTCTTCTCCAGGTCGGGCAGGTGGCCGACGTACTGCTCGTCGAACCAGATCATGGTCGGGACGTCGAGGAAGTAGCCTTGGGCGTTCTCCTCGTGGGAGGGGTAGGAGCCGGCCATGTCGGTGACGGGGTAGATCAGCAGCTGGCCCGCGAGCTCGACGCCCTCGTCGCGCATCGTCTGTGCGACCACCGCGGAGAGGTTGCCGCCCGCGCTGTCCCCGGCCACCGCCAGCCGCGCGTCGCCGCCGAGGGACTCCAGCGAGGTGGCAGCCCAGCGCGTGGCCGCTACCGCGTCCTCGACGCCGGCCGGCCAGGGGTGCTCCGGCGCCAGCCGGTAGTCGACGGACACGACGACCGCGTCGCACCCGTCGGCGAGCGTGCGGGCGGTGAGGTCGTGGGTGTCGAGGTCGCCGATGACGAACCCACCGCCGTGGAACATCACGATCGTGGGCAGCGGCCCGGACGCGGAGGGCCGGTAGACCCGCGCCGGCCGCGGGCCGGCGCCGCCGGGCACGGTGATGTCCTCGACCGAGGCGACCTGCGGCAGCGACGCGGGGTCGCGCAGGTCGACGGTCAGCACCCGGAAGCCGTGGCGCGCCTGCTCGGGCGTGCTCTCGTGCATCGGTGGCTGGCCCGACGCGGCGAGCAGCTCGAGCAGTCCGGCGAGGTGGGGGTCGATGGGCACGGACGGTCCTCTCTCGTGGGCGGTCAGACGAACGCGTTGACGCCGGTCTCGGCGCGGCCGATGAGCAGCTTCTGGATCTGCGACGTGCCCTCGTAGAGCGTCATCACGCGGGCGTCGCGGAGGTACTTCTCGGCCGGGTACTCGTCGACGTACCCGGCGCCCCCGTAGACCTGGATCGCGTTGTTGGCGGCGCGTACGGCGGCCTCGGACGCGAAGAGCTTTGCCTTGGAGGCGGCCGTGCCGAACGGCTCGCCCCGGTCGATCAGGTCAGCACACCGCCACACGAGCAGCCGCGCGGCGTCCGCGTCGACCGACATGTCGGAGATCAGCTCCTGCACCAGCTGGAAGGACGCCAGCGGCCGGCCGAACTGGGTGCGCGAGGTCGCGTAGGACACCGACGACTCCAGGCACGCCTGGACGAGACCGACACAGCCGGCGGCGACCGAGACCCGGCCCTTGTCGAGGGTGGTCATCGCGATCTTGAAGCCCTGACCCTCCTCGCCGAGGCGGGCCGACGCGGGCACCCGTACGTCGGAGAGGAACAGCTCTGCGGTCGCCTGGCCGCGCAGCCCCAGCTTGCCCTTGACCTCGCGCGCCTCGAAGCCGGGAGTGTCGGTCGGGACGAGGAACGCGGTGACGCCGCGGGGCCCGTCGTCGCTCGTGCGCGCGAAGACCAGCGCCACCTTCGCCCAGGTGCCGTTGGTGATGAAGAGCTTCTGGCCGTTGATGACGTAGTCGTCGCCGTCGCGCCGGGCGCGCGAGGTCAGGTTGCCGGCGTCGGAGCCGGTGTCGGGCTCGGTGAGGCCGAAGCAGCCCAGCGCGGTGCCGGCCGCGACCTGCGGCAGCCACTCCTGCTTCTGCTCCTCGGTGCCGAAGCCGAGCACGGACTTGCCGAAGAGTCCGTTCGACACCGACACGATCCCGCGCAGCGCGGAGTCCGCGCGGCCGAGCTCCTCCATGCCGAGCACGTAGGTCAGGTAGTCGCCGCCGAGCCCGCCGTACTCCTCGGGGATGGTCAGCCCGAAGAAGCCGATCTCGGCCATCTTCGGGATGATCGCGAGGTCGACCTGCTCGTCGCGGTCCCACTGCGTGCGGTGCGGGACCGCCTCACGCTCCAGGAAGTCGCGGGCGAGGTCGCGGAACGCCTGCTGCTCCTCGGTCAGGGTCAGGTCCATCGGTGGCCTTTCTCGTCAGCTCTCGTCAGCTCTCGTCAGCGTGGTGCGGGGAGGTCGACCAGGTCGGCGAGCGCCCGGCGGTGGGCCTCGGGCGAGCCGAGGAGGAGCTCGTCGGCCTTGGCCCGCTTGAGGTGCAGGTGCGCCGGGTGCTCCCAGGTCATGCCGATGCCGCCGTGCAGCTGGATCGCCTCCTCCGCCGCGTGGGTCGCGGTCTCGGCGCAGAAGGAGGCCGCGACGTGGACCGCGACGGGTGCATCGGGGTCGTCGGTCGCCAGTGTCGCGGCGGCGTACCGGGCGGCGGCGTCGGCCTGCTCGACCTGGGCGTAGAGGTCGGCGAGGCGGTGCTTGAGTGCCTGGAAGCCGCCGACGACGCGGCCGAACTGCCGGCGTTCCTTGAGGTAGGCGACCGTGGTCTCCAGCGCCCAGCGCGCCACCCCGACCTGCTCCGCCGCGAGCAGGCCGGCGCCGGTCAGCAGCGCGCGGTCGACGGCCGCAGCGGCGTCGGAGGACACCAGCGTCCGCTCGGCACCCTCCAGCGAGACGGTGGCGAGCGGGCGGGTCATGTCGAGCGAGGAGACCGGCTGCGTGGTCGCTCCGCGGACGGCGTAGAGCGAATCGCCGTCGGGCAGCAGCAGCACGTCGGCGGGCAGACCGGCCGTCGTGAGGGCGGCGGGTCCGTGGGCCAGCGACGTCGGCCGCACGAGGAGCGCCGCGGTCTGCTCGCCGCTCGCCAGCAGCGGCAGGACCTCGGTGTCCCCGAGGGCGACCAGCACGGTCGTGGCCACGACGGAGGAGGTGAGGAACGGTGACGGCGCGGCCGCCCGGCCGAGCTGCTCGAGCACCGCCGCGGCCTCGCGCGCGGTCGCGCCCGCACCGCCCAGCGACTCGGGCACCAGCAGCCCGGGCAGGCCGAGCTCGGTGAACGCCGACCACAACGGGCCGGTCACCTCGTCGGTGCCGTCGTAGATCGCGTTCAGCCGGTCGGTGGGCGCGTGCCTGTCGACGGCCTTGCGCACCGACGCGCGGAGGTCCTGCTCGACGTCGTCGGCGAGCAGCTGCACGTCGGCGGGACGGGTCATCGGGCCGGTCATCGGGGGAGGTCCTTCCACGGCACGTCCTTGTCGACGCGGTGTTCCGTCGGAAGTCCGAGCACGCGTTCAGAGATGACGTTGCGCAGCACCTCCGAGGTGCCGCCCTCGATGGAGTTGCCCTTGGCGCGCAGGTAGCGGAACCCGGCGTCCTGGCCGAAGAAGTCGACGAACGTGGGTCGACGCTCCGACCAGTCGGCGTACTCCAGGCCCTCGTCCCCGAGAAGGTCGACCTCGAGCGCCGACATCTCCTGGTTGATCCGCGCGAAGGACAGCTTCATCGCCGAGCCCTCCGGGCCGGGTACGCCGGCCGCCAGCTTCTGTCGCAGCCGGGTGGCCGTGACGCGGGCGACCTCGGTGTCGACCCACCCCCGCAGCAGCCGGTCGTGCGTGGCCGGCGTGCGCAGCTCCGGGCGCGCCCGCCAGGTCTCGGCGACCTTCATCACCATCCCGAACTCGCGCGGGAAGGCGCCGCCCCCGATGGCGACCCGCTCGTGGGAGAGCGTCGCGTTCGCGACCTTCCAGCCCTCGCCGACCGCGCCGAGCCGGTCGCTCTCGGGGACCCGGACGTCGGTCAGGAAGACCTCGTTGAACTCGGCCTCGCCGGTGATCTGCCGCAGCGGCCGGACCTCGACGCCCGGGTCGTGCATGTCGACCGTGAAGTAGGAGAGCCCGGCGTGCTTGGGCTGGTCGGGGTCGGTGCGTGCGACGAGGATCGCGCGGTCGGCGATGTGCGCCGACGACGTCCACACCTTCTGCCCGTTGACGATCCACGTGTCGCCGTCGAGCACGGCGCGGGTCGCGAGCCCGGCGAGGTCCGACCCGGCGCCCGGCTCGGAGAAGAGCTGGCACCACACCTCTTCGCCGCACCACAGCGGCCGCAGGAAGCGCTGCTTCTGCTCCTCGGTGCCGAAGGCGAGGATCGTCGGCGCGGCCATGCCCAGCCCGATGCCGATCCGGCGCGGGTCGTTGTCGGGGGCGCCCGCGGCGTACAACGCCTTCTCGACGACGGGCTGCAGGCCGCGCGGCAGGCCCAGGCCGCCCAGGCCGTCGGGGAAGTGCACCCAGGCCAGGCCGGCGTCGAAGCGCGCGTGCAGGAAGTCCAGCCGGTCGGTCGTCGCGGGCGGGTGCTCGGCGAGCAGGGTGTCGACCCGCTCGCGCAGCGCGGCCTCATCCATCGGCGGTCGTCCTGTCCTCGAGGTGCCGGGCGATCTCGGCCTTCGCGAGCGAGTTCTTGTGCACCTCGTCGGGGCCGTCGGCGAAGCGCAGCGTGCGCACCGCCGCGTAGGCGTAGGCCAGCGGGAAGTCCTGGGAGAGCCCGCCGCCGCCGTGCACCTGGATCGCCTTGTCGAGGATCCACTGGACCGTGCGGGGCGTCGCGATCTTGATCGCCTGGATCTCGGTGTGGGCGCCGCGGTTGCCGACGGTGTCCATCAGCCACGCGGTCTTGAGCACCAGCAGTCGCAGCTGCTCGAGCCGCACCCGGGACTCCGCGATCCAGTCGCGCACGACGCCCTGGTTGGCCAGCGGCCGGCCGAAGGCGACCCGCGAGGAGGCCCGGCGGCACATCAGCTCGATCGCGACCTCGGCGATGCCGATCGCGCGCATGCAGTGGTGGATGCGTCCCGGGCCCAGCCGGGCCTGGGCGATCGCGAAGCCGGTGCCCTCGTCGCCGATCAGGTTGGTCACCGGCACCCGCACGTCGTTGAAGCGCAGCTCGGCGTGGCCGCCGTGCTCGTGGTCGTCGTAGCCGAAGACCTCCATCCCGCGGACGACCTCCACGCCGGGGGTGTCGCGGGGGACGAGGACCATGCTCTGCTGGCGGTGCCGGGACGCCGACGGGTCGGTCTTGCCCATCACGATCATGATCTCGGCGTGCGGGTTCATCGCGCCGGTGATCCACCACTTGCGGCCGTTGAGGACGTACTCGTCGCCGTCGCGCTCGATCCGCGTCTCGATGTTGGTCGCGTCGGAGGAGGCGACGTCCGGCTCGGTCATCGCGAACGCCGACCTGATCTCGGCCTTGAGGAGCGGCTCGAGCCAGCGCTCCTTCTGCTCGGGGGTGCCGAAGAGCGAGAGCACCTCCATGTTGCCGGTGTCGGGTGCCGCGCAGTTGAGCGCGGCGGGAGCCAGGTGCCCGCAGCGGCCGGTGATCTCGGCGAGCGGCGCGTACTGCAGGTTGGTCAGCCCGGGGGAGTCGGCGTGCTCGACGGGCAGGAAGAGGTTCCAGAGCCCGAGCTCCTGCGCCTCGGACTGCAGCTGGCCGAGGATCGGCGCCTCGGTCCAGGCCCACGGGTCCGCGAGCTGTCCGAGCTGCTCGTGGAAGACGGGCGCGGACGGCTCGATCCGGTCCGCCATGAAGGTGAGCAGGCTCTGCCGCAGCGACTCGGTGCGGGCGTCGAGCGCGAAGTCCATGTCCGTGCCTCTCGTTGGTTCAGTGGTCGGCAAGGGCGTCCAGCCCCCGGGCGATGAGCGGGTCGAATCCGGCGCTGATCTGGTCGAAGCCCTCGCCGACCGTGGCGCCCTGGAGGAACCGGAAGTGGATCCCCTCGAGGATGACGGCGAGCTTGAAGTAGGCCAGGCCCAGGTGGAAGCCCATGTCGCCCAGCCCGCGGCCGCGCTGCTCGGCGTACCGCGCCAGGTGGTCCTCGGCGCTGGGGTAACCGGGCGCGGTGCTGACGTCGGAGACCAGGCCGGCGGCCGGGAGGCTGGCCAGGTTGTCGTAGACGAGCAGCAGCGCGAGGTCGGTGCGCACGTCGCCCAGGGTCGCCATCTCCCAGTCGACGACGGCCTTGATGTGGTCGTCGCTGCCGGTGAGCAGGTTGTCGAGGCGGAAGTCGCCGTGCACGATGCCGACCCACGACGGGTCGTCCTCGGGGACCCGGGCGGTCAGCAGGCGGTGCAGCTCGTCGGCGGCCGGGCGGTCCGTGGTCCGCGAGCCCTCCAGCTGCTTGCCCCAGCGGCGCACCTGGCGCTCGAGGAAGCCCGCGGGCCGGCCGAACTCGGCGAGCCCCACGGCCGCCGGGTCGACGGCATGCAGCGTCGCGAGCACGTCGACCATCTCGGTGGCGATCGCCGCGGTGCGCTCGGGGCCGAGGGCCTCGAGCTGCTCCGACGAGCGGTAGGCGATCCCGTCGATGGGCTCCATCACGTAGAAGGGCGCGCCGATGACGCTGGGGTCCTGGCACAGCGCGTACGTCGCCGGCACCGGCACGTCGGTCGGGGCGAGCGCCGACATCACGGTGTGCTCCCGGCCCATGTCGTGGGCGGTCGCCTGCACGTGCGCCAGCGGCGGGCGCCGCACGATCCACGCCCGGCTGCCGTCGGTGACGCGGTAGGTCAGGTTGGACCGGCCGCCGGCGATCACCTGACCGCTGAGGTCGCCGGTGATCTCGCCGGGCCGCTGCCCGTCGTACCAGGCGCGGAACGCGGCCAGGTCGAGCCCGGGGGTGTCGTCGTTCACCGTCGTCGGTCCGTGCTCGGTCATCCGAAGGCTCCGCTCTCGTCGAGCTTGGTCTGCAACCGCTGCATCCCGGCCAGCCAGCGGTCGGTGTCGGTGGCGCGGGCGACGTAGTAGGTCCCGATCTCGGGGTGCGGCAGCACCAGGAAGCGGCCCTCCTCGATCGCGGTCATCGCCGCGTCGGCGACGTCCTCGGGCTCCAGCGCGCCGTCGCGGCTGAGCAGGTCCTTCAGCGGGCCGGCGGACTCCAGCATCGCGGTCCGCACGCCCTGCGGGCAGATGGCGTGCACGTCGATCCCCCGCGCGCCGTAGGTCACCGAGAGCCACTCGGCGAAGCCGACGGCGGCGTGCTTGGTGACCGAGTACGGCGCGCTGCCGATCATCGTGAGCAGGCCGGCCGCCGACGCCGTGACGACGAACCGGCCGCCCTGGCCGTCGTCGAGCCAGCGCGGGACCAGTGCCCGGGCCGCGCGCACGTGGGCCATCACGTTGACGTCGACGACCCGCGCCCACACGTCGTCGGGGGTCTGGAGGCTCTGCGGCCCGCCACCGCCGTCGATGCCCGCGTTGGCGAAGTAGACGTCGATGCGGCCCAGCGCCTCGCTGGCCGCGTCGACGAGCGCGGTCACGCCCTCGGCGGAGGACGCGTCGCCGGGCACTGCCGTCCCCCCGACCTCCGCGGCGACCGCCCGGGCGTTGTCGGCGTCGAGGTCGTTGACGACCACGCGCGCACCCTCGGCCGCCGCCCGCAGCGCGAGCGCGCGTCCGATGCCGCGGCCGGCGCCGGTGACGACGACGCCCTGGCCGGCGAGCCGTCCTGCGGGGCCGCCCATCAGTGGCCACCTGCCAGGGTGATCCCGCCGTCCAGGGTGATCGTCTGCCCCGTGACCCACGACGCGTCGTCGGAGAGCAGGAAGGCGACCGCGCTCGCGACGTCCTCGGGCACCCCGAGCCGGCGCAGCGGGTACTTCGACGCGACCTCCTCCTCGCGGCCCTCGTAGAGCAGGCGGGCGAAGGCCGTCTTGACGACTGCGGGCGCGACGGCGTTGACGCGGACCGCAGGGCCGAGCTCCACGGCCAGCGCCTCGGTCAGGCTGATCAGCATCGCCTTCGAGGCGCCGTACATCGCGATCATCGGGGCGGGGGTGACGCCCGAGACCGAGGAGATGTTGACGACCGAGCCGCCGTGCTCGCCCATCCAGGCGTGGTAGGCGGACTGCGTCCAGGCCAGCGCGCCGAGCGCGTTGACCTCGATGATCTTGCGGGCGGCGCCGAGGTCGAGGTCGACCAGGGGTCCGGCGACCGGGTTGATGCCGGCGTTGTTGACCAGCAGGTCCACGCTCCCGAACGCCTCGATCGTGCGCCGTACGGCGTCGGCGCGGTGCGCGGGGTCGTCGGCCTTGCCCGCGACGCCGAGGGCGTGGCTCGGCCCGCCGAGGGCGGACACCGCCTCCTCGAGCGCCTCGGGCTTGCGGGCGGTCACGCACACCCGGACGCCCTCCTCGACCAGGCGGTGGGCGATGCCCAGCCCGATGCCGCGGCTCGCGCCCGTGACGATCGCGACCTTGCCGGAGAGTCCCTGCACGTGCTCCTCCTGCTCGCTGCTGCCCGCTCGGGGCTCTTGCTGGATGACTAAGCGCTTGCTTACCATGCTCCCCGTGAGCGCGTCCACCCCCGCGACCGATGCCCGGACCCGACTGGCCCGGGCCGCGGTCGACGCGTTCGCGGCCCGGGGGTTCCACGCGACGACGACGCGCGACATCTCGACCGCGGCCGGCATGAGCCCGGCGGCGCTCTACGTGCACCACCGCTCCAAGGAGGACCTGCTCTTCGAGCTCGCCCACGTCGGCCACCTCCGCGTGCTCGACATGGTCCGGGCCTCGGTCGCCCGCTCGGCCGACCCGGTCACCCAGCTCGGCGACCTGGTCGAGGACTTCGTGCGCGACCACGCCGTCGCGCACACCGGCGCGCGCGTCATCAACTACGAGCTCGCCGCGCTGAGCGAGGAGCACCGTGCCGAGATCCTCGCGGTGCGGCACGACATCGACCTGGTCGTGCGCGACGTGGTGGACCGCGGCGTCGCCGCCGGTGCGTTCAGCACGCCCGACCCGCGGATGACGTCGCTGGCGGTCCTCTCCCTCGGCATCGACGTGGCCCGGTGGTACCGCGACGAGGGGCGCTGGACCCCCGACGAGGTCGCCGCCCACTACCGGCTGCTGGCGCTGCGGATGGTGGGGGCGGACCCGGCCGGGTCGTCCGCGTCCCGGCCCGCTGGCAGGATCGACCCATGACCTACACGCCGGCCGAGGACAGGTACGACACGCAGGCGACCGGGATGGACTACCGGTCCACGGGACGCAGCGGGCTCAGGTTGCCGGTGATCTCGCTGGGGCTCTGGCAGAACTTCGGGACCGACCGGTCCGAGGAGACCCAGCGGGCGGTGCTGCGCCGGGCGTTCGACCGCGGGGTGACCCACTTCGACCTGGCGAACAACTACGGCCCGCCGTACGGGCGCGCCGAGGAGAACGTCGGGCGCTACCTGCGTGACGACTTCGCCGGGCTGCGCGACGAGCTGGTGATCTCGACCAAGGCCGGCTACGACATGTGGCCGGGGCCCTACGGTCAGGGCGGCGGGTCGCGGAAGTACCTGCTCGCCTCCCTCGACCAGTCGCTGGGGCGGATGGGGCTGGACTACGTCGACATCTTCTACAGCCACCGCTTCGACCCCGAGACCCCGCTGGAGGAGACGATCGGGGCGCTCGACCACGCCGTCCGGCAGGGAAAGGCGCTGTACGCCGGCATCTCGTCCTACTCGGCGGCCAAGACCCACGAGGCCGCGGCCATCGCCCGCGAGCTCGGGACGCCGCTGCTGATCCACCAGCCGTCGTACTCCATGCTCAACCGCTGGATCGAGGACGCCGACGGCGGGCAGAGCCTGCTCGACGAGCTGGAGGAGCAGGGCATGGGCTGCATCGTCTTCTCCCCGCTCGCGCAGGGGCTGCTGACCGACCGCTACCTCGACGGCGTGCCGGCCGACTCCCGCGCGGCGCGCGAGGGATCGAGCATCGGCTCGGACCACCTCGACGAGTCGACCCTGCGCCACGTGCGGGCGCTCAACGACATCGCGGAGCAGCGCGGCCAGCGGCTGGCCCAGCTCGCGCTGCAGTGGGCGGTCCGCGACCCGCGGGTCACGTCCGCGCTCATCGGCGCGAGCTCGGTCGAGCAGCTCGACACCAACCTCGACGCACTCTCCTTCCCGCCGCTGACCGAGGAGGAGCTGGCCGCGATCGACCAGCACGCGGTCGAGGCCGGCATCAACCTGTGGGCGAGGTCGACCGAGGACTGACAGGCCGACTGTCGGTCCGACAGCGGGGCGGGGTCCGGCGAGCCGACACGTGAACTCAGAGCACGAACTGCGCGCTCGGCCACATCGCGCGCAGGTCGAGCTGCGGGAACCTCCGGGCGACGGACAGGTAGACGTCCGCGAGAGACTCGGCGACCACCTTGGTCGCGGTGGCGGACACCCGTACCGCGTTCGGGTCGGCGTTGGCCCGGGTGTCGAAGTCGGGTCGGTGAGACTCGATCCCCACCGCGCGGCACAGCCGACCAACGCTCTCCGTGGAGAAGAAGGTCTCGTAGAAGGCGTAGTGGACATCGTCCCCGAAGGCGGCGTCCAACGCAGCGATGGTCAGGTCGTACCGACTTCGGTCGCGGAACTGCGGCAGGCGGTGGAGGTCGAGCAGGTGCTCCTCGGTGGGCTCCTCGTGGGATTCCTCCGTGCGACGGCGACTCTGCATGCGGATCTGGGACCAGATGCGGTCCACCGGGTCGCGCATGAGGAACACCGGCACGGTCTTGATGCGCCTGGCCGAGAACTCCTCTCGCACCTCGCGGAACCGTTCGCTCGAGAGCATGGCGTACGCCGGGGTGATGTCAGCCGTGACGTGCGGACCCCCTCGGCCGAGGAGCAGGCTCGCGAAGTAGTCGAAGTAGTGCGCGGTGTTCGAGATCATGCTCAGGCGATGGAACACCGCAGCGTCGCCGGTCCCGCCGCGGCGGAGCACGTTCAATGACTCCTCCGCCCTGGCGAGTGTCCGATCGCGCTGCCACCGCTGGTTCGGCAGGTCGACGACGTCGAAGACGTGGTACTCCTTCCGGTAACCGCCTACGAAAAGTCTCGAACCTGCCAGGTAGCGATAGAGCCAGGTCGTGCCCGCCTTCTGTGCGCCCACACCCAGGACGAACGTCCCCTCAGCTTCGACCACGTTCCTCGTCCGATCCCTCGCGGTTCGCCCGTCCGCAGAGACTACAGATCGGGGGAACGGGCCGATCCGGGGCGGTGCGTCGGGCTGTCGGGTGCGGCGCCGGCCGCCACGGTGTCCTTCGGGCCGAGACCGTGCTGCCCGGCCTAGGGGACGCTCTCGCTCCTCCCGGTGATGATCCCGGGGAAGGCGTCGGTGAGCCCGGTCAGGCCGGCGGCGGAGCGGTCGTAGCCCAGCACGTGGCGCAGCTGGGCGATGACGACCTGGTCGATCGCGGGCCACGCGTCCGGAGGCGACAGGGCCGGCGGGAGGCAGCCGTCGGTCGCCAGCGGGACCAGGGCGGGCGGCACCGTGATGCCCACCGCTGCGGCCACGGCGAGCAGGCCGCCGTCGCCTGCGCCGATCTCGCACAGGTCGCTGAAGACCAGGTGACCGGCGCCGCCGACGAGCACGAGGCGCTTGGGCGAGGCCATGGCGTCGTACGCCGACTGCATCTTGTCCAGCCCGACGATGCCGTCGTCCGTGGCCGCCAGCAGCAGGCCCGGCTTGTCGGGCACGTCCGGCGCCTCCTGGTCCAGCGCCCCGACCGAGGCGCCGGCCATGCCGATGAAGGTGTCGACGCGCTTGTCGACGAGGGCGAGGTTCTCCACGGCGCGCCCGCCCGCGGAGTGGCCGACGGCCCCGACGTGGGTCATGTCGACGCGGCCGTGGAGCCAGCCCTTCTTCCGTGACTTCGAGGCCATCAGGGTGAGGGTCTGTCGCAGGTCCTGGACGTCGGTGGTCGTGCCCTTCGGCCCGAGAAGCACCTGGGTCAGGCTGCGGCTGTTGTGGTCGGGTGCGGCGACGACGAAGCCCCACGACGCCAGCGCCGCGGTCAGGAACGAAGACTGGGTGCGGAAGCCGGCGTACCCGTGGCTGAAGACCACGAGCGGGAACCTCTTGGCGGCCGCCGGGACGCCTCGCACGCCGCCGCTGGGGTAGGCGACGGAGGTGCCCGGTGGCAGCCCCGCCTGGAGGAAGTCGGGCAGCCAGTCGACCACGTCGTAGGTGCCCATCGGCTTCCCGCGCACGTCCGCCTTCCGGGCGGGGTACCAGACCTCCAGCTTCGACCCGCTCGGCAGCGTCAGCGTGCGCTCACCGACGCCGTAGGGCCCGGCCCCGGTGAAGCTGGTCGGACCGAGGTCGGGCACCGTCGGTACGGGGTCCGCGGACGCGGGTGCGCCCGGGCCGGCGGCCAGGGCGAGGGTGGCGGCGGCCGCCGTGAGGAGCGCGGCGACGCGGCGACGACGTGGGAGCTCGACCATGACCGCACGCTACGACGGACGGGCACGGAGCGGAGCAGAACGGCGTCAGGCGTGGTCGCCGGACCAGGGGAACTTCTCGCTGCAAGTCAGGACGCCGCAGGTCTTGAACCAGCCGTCGAAGTGGGTCCCTGACGTCAGGTCCAGCCGGACCTTGAACTTCCCCTTGCTCTGGCCGTCGTCGTCGCGGAACCGGCCCTCCCAGACCTCGACCCGGGCGATGTGCACAGGGGTGACCTCGCCGCGGATCTTGCCCCGGCCACCGCCTCCGTCGTTCTGGTACCAGCCCTTGACGAGGTCCGGGCCGTGCTGGCGCTCGAGCTGGAGGTGCAGGGTGGGGTTGCCGAACTGGTGGTGGGTGTGCCACACGCCGGACCACTGGTCCGCTCGGCCCGCCTGGGCAGCCTGAGCCGCGTGGGGCGTCTGCAACGGTGGTGCCGGGTCGGCGTGGGCCGGGGCGAGAGCGGCCAGGGCCGTGGCGACAGCAGCCGTCGCGGCCAGGCAGGGCGTCGCGCGGTGGGTGTGTCGGGGCTCCCGAGTCCGCCCCGCCTGGGTGAGGGGCATGATCACTCCCAGCGTGGTCGGGTTCCCTGGGCGAGGGATCCGTCGACGTTACGCCTGCTCGGCAGCCGCGGACCCGTGGTCCAGTCCGGATAACCCGGTGCGGGCTCGGGGGTCGATCCCGGACAATCCTCCCTCGTGGGACACGTGGACGTGGCCGGGGTGCGCTATGAGCTGCCCGACGGCAGGGTGCTGCTGGACGACGTGTCGTTCCGCGTCGGCGAGGGTGCGAAGGTCGCGCTCGTGGGGGCGAACGGCGCGGGCAAGACGACGCTGCTCCGGATCATCACCGGCGACCTGCAGCCGCACGCCGGCGTCGTGACCCGCTCGGGCGGCCTCGGGGTGATGCGGCAGGCGGTCGGGGCCGGCCTCGGCGAGGAGCCCACGGTCGCGGACCTGCTGCTCAGCGTCTCCCCGCCCCGGATCCGCGCCGCCGCGCACGCCGTCGACGACTGCGAGCGCGCGCTGATGGAGACCGACGACGAGAAGACCCAGCTGCGGTACGCGACGGCGCTCGCGGAGTACGCCGACGCCGGCGGCTACGACCTCGAGGTCACCTGGGACGTGTGCGTGATGGCCGCGCTCGGCGTCTCCTACGACCGGGCGAAGTACCGCGAGCTGCGCACGCTGTCGGGCGGGGAGCAGAAGCGGCTGGTGCTGGAGTTCCTGCTCCGCGGACCCGACGAGGTGCTGCTCCTCGACGAGCCGGACAACTACCTCGACGTGCCCGGGAAGATCTGGCTCGAGGAGCGGATCCGCGAGTCGGACAAGACGGTGCTGATGATCAGCCACGACCGCGAGCTGCTCAACAACACCGCGACCCGGGTCGTGACGGTCGAGCTGGGCAGCGCAGGCAACCAGGTCTGGACGCATCCGGGCGGGTTCGCGTCGTACCACGAGGCCCGGCGGGCGCGGTTCGCGCGCTTCGAGGAGCTGCGCAAGCGGTGGGACGAGGAGCACGCGAAGCTGCGCGCCCAGATGCTGATGTACAAGCAGAAGGCGGCGTACAACGCCGACATGGCCAGCCGCTACCAGGCCGCGCAGACCCGGCTCCGGAAGTTCGAGGAGGCCGGGCCGCCGACCGAGCAGCCACGCGAGCAGCAGGTGACGATGCGTCTCAAGGGCGGCCGCACCGGCAAGCGGGCGGTCGTGTGCGAGCACCTCGAGCTCACCGGGCTGATGCGGCCCTTCGACCTCGAGGTCTGGTACGGCGAGCGCGTGGCGGTGCTCGGCTCGAACGGCTCGGGCAAGTCGCACTTCCTGCGGCTGCTCGCCGCGGGCGGCACCCGGCCGGACAAGGAGCACGAGCCGGTCGGGGACGTGGTCATCGAGCCCGTCCAGCACCGGGGCATGGCCCGTCTCGGCGCCCGGGTCCGGCCGGGCTGGTTCGTGCAGACCCACGAGCACCCGGAGCTGGTCGGGCGGACGCTCCTGGAGATCCTGCACCGCGGCGACGAGCGTCGCGACGGCATGGGGCGCGAGCAGGCCAGCCGGGTGCTCGACCGCTACGAGCTGTCGGCCCAGGCCGAGCAGCGGTTCGAGTCGCTCAGCGGCGGCCAGCAGGCCCGCTTCCAGATCCTGCTGCTCGAGCTCTCGGGCGCGACGCTGCTGCTGCTCGACGAGCCCACCGACAACCTCGACGTGCAGTCCGCCGAGGCGCTCGAGGACGGCCTGGAGGCGTTCGAGGGGACGGTGCTCGCGGTGACCCACGACCGGTGGTTCGCCCGCGGCTTCGACCGCTTCCTCGTCTACGGCGCTGACGGCGAGGTCTACGAGTCCGACGGTCCCGTGTGGGACGAGGGCCGGGTGCAGCGGGTCCGATGAACCCACCCCCGGTGACCGAGCTGGAGATCGTGCCGCTCGACGTCCACGACCGCGACGCCTTCGACGAGTGGCACGGTGTCTACCTCGCGGCAGAGCAGGCCTGTGGCGAGCTCGTCGGAGCGCCCTGGCAGCTGGAGGAGGTCCGCGCGATGATGCAGGACACCGGCAGCCGCGCCTGGTCGGCCGGGTTCTCGGGCCGGGTGGACGGCGAGGTCGTCAGCGTGGGCTGGCTACGCACCCCGATGCTCGACAACCTCGACCGCGCGGAGGTGGCGGTGCACACCGCGCCCGCCCACGCCCGGCGCGGGTACGGCGCCGCGATGCTCGCCCACGTCGAGCGGGTCGCCGTGGAGCGGGGCCGCACGGTCCTGGTCGGCGGCGTCGCCTGGCCCTACGACCTCGGCCCGGAGGGCGCGGGCTCGCCGGGGCGCGAGCTCGCCCGCCGTGCCGGCTACGACCTCGCGCTGGGCGACGTGAAGCGGATGCTGCGGCTGCCGGTGCCCGCGGGGCTGCTGGAGGACCTGGCCGCGGAGGCGGCAGCACACCACCCGGGCTACGAGCTCCGCTCCTTCGTCGGCCCGGTCCCCGAGGAGCTCGTCGCCGGCTGGGCCCGACTCGACTCGCTGGTCGAGACCGAGGCACCGACCGGTGAGCTCGCGATCGAGCCCGCCAGCGCCGACCCGGCGGTCGTGCGGGAGCAGGAGGCGCTGCTCGCTGCGCAGGGGCGGACGTCGTACCACGCGGTGGCGCTCGCGCCCGACGGCGAGGTCGTCGCCTTCAGCCACGTGGTGGCGACCGTCCACGAGCCCGGGAGGGCCTACCAGTGGGGCACGCTCGTCGACCGGCGCGCCCGCGGCCGCCGGCTCGGGCTGGCGGTGAAGGTCGAGAACCTCCGGCTGCTGCAGGCCGAGGCGCCGGACGTCACGACGGTGTCGACGTACAACGCGGAGACGAACACGCACATGATCGCCGTCAACGAGCGGCTCGGCTTCGAGCCGGTCGCGCGGCTGGGCGAGTTCCAGATGTGCACGTCCGGCCCGAGCTCGCGAGGGCCGGAAGGCCGTGCCAGGTCGAGTAGCCGCGCGACCGACGAAGGAGGTCGCGACCGGCGTATCGAGGCCCCCTGAGGCCCACGGACGAAGGTGGGCCCCACCCCACGCCGGGAGACGGACCTGCGTGAGGTGGGGCCCTGGCCCTTCTCGTCCGAGAAGGTCAGGAGTTGGACGCTGCGGCGTCCGAGTCGAGCGTGAGGGTGGCCGTCTTGGTCTCCCCGCCCGACGTGTAGGTCACGGTCACCTGGTCGCCCGGCCGGTAGGACCGGATGGTGGCGACGAGGGAGTCCGCGCCGGTGATGAGGTGGTCGTCGATCTTGGTGACGACGTCGCCCTTGGCGAGGCCGGCCTTGGCGGCGGTCGAGCCGGTGCTGACCTCCTGCACCTCGGCGCCCTCGGTGACCTGCGCACCGTTCTGGCCCGCGACGTCGGAGACCGAGATGCCCAGGCGGGCGTGGGTCGGGGTCTCGCCGTTCTCCATCTGCTCGATGACCGGCATCACCTCGTCCATCGGGATCGCGAAGCCGAGCCCGATCGAGCCGGCCTCGCCCTGGGTCGAGCTGGCGGTGCGGATCGAGGCGTTGATGCCGACGACGTGGCCGTCGAGGTCGACCAGCGCACCACCGCTGTTGCCCGGGTTGATGGCCGCGTCGGTCTGGATGGCGGGGTACGTCGTGCTGTTCCCCTGCCCGTCGGAGCCGACGTCGACCGGGCGGTCGAGCGCGCTCACGATGCCGCTGGTCACGGTCGAGTCGAGCCCGAACGGAGAGCCGATCGCGACCACGCTCTGGCCGACCCGGAGGTCGCTGGACTTGCCGATGGTGGCGGGCGTCAGGCCGGACACGCCCTCGGCCTTGATCACGGCGGTATCGGTGAGCGGGTCGGTGCCGACGATCGTGGCCTTCGCGGACGTGCCGTCGTTGAAGTCGACGCTCATCGAGCCGCCCTGGCCGGCGACCTCGGCCACGTGGTTGTTGGTGAGGATCACGCCGTCCGAGCTCAAGATGATGCCCGAGCCGGACCCGGAGCCCTCGGCGCCGGAGACGTCGATCTTCACGACCGACGGCAGCACCTTGGCGGCCACCTGCTCCACCGAGCCGTCGGGCGCGGGGCTGTCGGGCGTGTCGACCACCTGGGAGGTGGACGAGGTGCCGGCGGTGCCGGATCCCGACGTCCCCTCCTCGTCGAGCGCGGAGTACGCGGCGGCACCGCCGACACCCGCCAGCCCCCCGACCACGACCGCCGTCACGGCGGCGGTCGCCAGGAGCCCGGCGCGCCGCGGACGGCGCTGCACGGGCAGGGGAGCGGTCGGGGACATCACCGGCGGGCCCTGCGGCGGCGGACCCTGGGGCATCGGGTGCTGCGGCAGCGGCTGCTGGAAGTACGGGTTGTGGCCCGGAGGCGGCGTCGTGGGCTGGTCGTTCATGCGCTCCACTGTGTTGTCGCACCCTGTGACCACGCTGAGACACCGCTGGCACCCCCCGAAGAAGACGTCGGGTCTTGCCGGCCTCCCGCGGGGGTAGGACCACGGGCATGGTGCGCATCGTGGTCGACGGGTCGGTCGCCGTGGCCGACGCTGTCGAGCTCAGGTCGATCTACCGCGCGGTCTTCCCCGACCACCCCGACGACCGGGCCTGGCGCGAGGAGGTCTGGGACCGGCACACCGCTCGCCCCGGGTTCCGCCTCGCCCGCGCGTACGCCGACGCGGGGCTGGTCGGCTTCGCCTACGGTTACACGGGCGACCTCGGACAGTGGTGGACCGACCCCGTGACCTCGGTCCTCGAGCCGGAGGTCGCCCGGACGTGGCTCGGCGGGCACTTCGAGGTGGTCAGCCTCGGCGTGCTCGCTGCTGCACGCGGCCGGGGGACCGGGCGCCTGCTGATGCAGGCCCTCGTGCGTGGCCTACCCCAGGAGCGGTTGCTGCTCCAGACGACGGCGGACCCCGCCGACCCGGCGCGGCGCCTCTACGCCTCGGAGGGGTGGCAGGTCCTCGGCCCCGGCGCCGGCGACCACACGGTGGTCATGGGTCGTCGCGGAGCTCGCCGACCGTCGAGCACCTCAGGCGACTGAGTGAGATCGACGGGACCCATCCGAGCGCCGGAGACCGGAGCTCGTGAGCGCCAGGTGCCGGAGGATCTCCTCTTCTGCGACCCCGGCACCGTGCGGGCATGGGCGTGTCCCCGCCGGCGCGGTGCCTGCCGGCGGGGTGGGGGTCAGCCGCTATGTCGCTGGCTGTTGCCGGGGTCGGTGTACCGGTGGCCGAGGGGGCTGGTCCAGGTGAACCCGGTGCCCGGGTCGTAGTCGTAGGTCCAACAGGTGTTGGTCTTGAGGCGGTGGTGGCCCCGGCAGGGCGGGAACAGGTTCGACGAGGTCGTCTTGCCTTCGGGCCACTCCTGCCGGTGGTCCAGGTCCGACCCGTGCTCCTGCTGCTGCTGCTGTTCATCGGGCTGCTTCTTGCGCCGCTTGGCCTTGTGGCCGGGGCGGGAGGGGCGGTGGCAGCCGGGGAACGGGCACTCGCCGAACCGGAGCTTGACCTGCTCGACCATCCGCTCGGTGGGGGTGTAGGCGTCGGTGGTCATCTCCTCGGCCAGGTCGATCACCGGGCGGATCGTGACCTTCGTGCCGGCCCGGGTGCACCACTCCTGCACTTGCTCCACGGTGGTGGTCGAGAGGGTGTTGTCCACGTCCACCATCGCTTGGCCGGGGCGGGTGTGCACGAACACCATCACCCCCGGCGCCGACCCCTCCTCACCGGGCGCATCACCGTGCCGGCCGCCGAGCATGCCCAGGACCATCGAGCGACGCACCTGCAGCGGGATCGCCGGGTCCATCCCCGCGGCCTGGGTGGCGACGTAGTCCTCGAACGCGACCGCGTCGGGGACGTCGGCCATCGCGGTGATCGGGACCAGCCCGTCGTAGGTCATCGCCCCCAGGTGGGTCTTCACGTGCCGCTTCTCCGCCGCTTCGGCGCGGCGGCGTTCGGTCTCGACCGGGTCGTGCTCCTTGCGGGCCTTCTCCACCTGCCGGTCGATCTCCGCGTACGAGCACCGCCTCGCCACGAAGTACAGCGCCCGATCGACGGCCGCCGCACCGTCGGGCGGGAGGGACATCGTGGCCTGGGCGATCCGCCGCGCCTTCCACACCGCCACCTCCCCAGACAAGACTCGCTTCCAGATTCGCGGGAGCCGATACGCCAGCTCCACCGCGTCCCCCAGGTAGCGGCGACCCGAGTCGGTGGAGTGCCCGATCGCGAGGGCGAACTCCGCGACCGCGCCCTCGTCGACCGTGGGGGCACCGTCGCCGGCGATCTCCAGCTCCCGCATCCCCCACTCGACGCTGGTGTCGACCTCCTCGCCGGGGTGCAGCCGGACCCACTCCACGGCGAGCTGGAGCTTGCGGACCGCGGCACCGGTCTCGATCTCGTGCTCGTGGATCGCGGCCGCGATCACCTGCTCGGCGGATGTCTCGCCGGCAGTGGTCGCGGTGGTGGTCATGGGTCTACTCAAGCACTCGCCACCGACAGTCGATGGTGCTCAGACCCCTTTGTCCACAAGGGTTCTGGACACGATCGGGTCACGATCAGCAGCCCGCTTCCAGCAGTGCAGGGAAGGTGGAATCCCTGACGTACCAGGTGCGTCAGGAACTCCACCATCCGCAGCTGTGACCGCAAGCCGGGAAGTAGCGCCAGCCCGAGCGGCGCCCTACCCGCGTAGCCAGCCTGTCGGTCTCAACCCGAGACCCAGCCCGCAGCCCGCCGACACCAGCGCCCCACGCAGGCTGCGGGGGTCTCGACAAGCTCGACCATCGGCGAGGCGGCGCGCACCAGGTGCTCAGTCCTCCTCGGTGCTGAGCGTCATCTTCTTCAGCAGCTGCGCCAGGGTGGCGCGCTCGTCGGCCGAGAGGACGTGGACGACCTGGTCCTCACCGCGGCCGCGCAGCTCCATCGCCTGGCGCCAGATGGCAGCGCCGGCGCGGGTGATCTCGACCTCGACACGGCGCCGGTCGTCGGCCGCGGCGCGGCGCTGGATCCACCCCGCCTTCTCCAGGGCGTCCAGTCGGCCGGTCATGCCGGCGTTGCTGATCTCCAGGTCGGCGGCCAGGGCCGACGGGCTGGCCTGGCCGGGCGTGTCCCGGATCATCAGCAGGTGCAGCGTGTCGTACTCGAAGTCCTGGAGCCCGACCTCGACGAGCGCCTCCTGCTTCACCGTGCGGAAGTGCTTGGTGAGCCGGCCGATGCGCACGACGATGGCCTCGACGTCGTCCTCGAAGGACACGTCGATCCAGTGGTCGCGCCAGCGGGCGACGTGCCGGTCGGCCCAGTCGTCCCTCTCCACGGGAACATCCTAGGGTTAATTCGTTGACGAATAGTTCGTCAGCGAATTGAATGTCCGGGTGACCACGACGTCGACCCCGGTGGAGTCCGAGCGCCCGGACCGGCCGCTGCGCCACCGGAACTTCCGGTTCCTGGTGATCGGGTCCGCGACGAGCACGCTCGGCAACAGCATCACGCCGGTCGCGCTGGCGTTCGCCGTGCTGGACCTCGGGGGATCGGCGACCGACCTGGGCCTGGTCGTGGCGGCGTTCGCGCTCGCCGACGTGGTGACCGTGCTCTTCGGCGGGGTCCTGGGCGACCGGGTGCCCCGGCAGCTGATGATGGAGGGCTCCGCGGCCGCGTGCGTGCTGACGCAGGGCGTGGTCGCCGTGCTCCTGATCGGTGGTTGGGCGACGATCCCGGTGCTCGGCGCGGTCGGCGTCCTCAACGGCTGTCTGGGGGCGCTGAGCCAGCCGTCGTCGTCGGCGATGACGCGGATGACGGTGCCAAACGGCCTGGTCGCCAAGGCCGTGGCCATGCGTGGGGTGCTGCAGACCAGCGCCGGCGTGGTCGGCTTCGCCCTCGGCGGCGTGCTCGTGGCCGCGGTGGGCTCGGGGTGGGCGATCGCGGTCGACGCGGCGACGTTCGCGGTGGCGGCGTACTGCTTCTCCCGCCTCGACGTGCCGCACACCCGGCCCGACGGGGTCCGGCCCTCGTTCCTCGCCGACCTCGGCGAGGGTCTCCGGGAGGTGCTGAGCCACACGTGGCTGTGGCTCCTCATCGGGCAGGCGCTGCTCTACCACCTCTTCTACAGCGGGGCGCAGTCGGTGCTCGGCCCGATCGTGGTCGGCGACGGGATCGGCCGCTCCGCCTGGGGCTTCGCGCTCGGCACGCTGATGGCAGGGTTCGTGGTCGGCGGCCTGGTGTGCCTGCGCTGGGAGCCGCGCCGCAGCCTGCTGGTCGGCACGCTGCTCCTCTCGCTCACCGCGGCGTTCCCACTCGCGATGGCCTTCAGCGACCAGCTCGCCCCGATCCTCGTGGGCGCGTTCCTGCACGGCTTCGGCCTGCAGGTCTTCGACGTCCAGTGGCAGGTCGCGATCCAGCAGAACATCCCCGAGGACAAGCTGGCCCGGGTCTACTCGTTCGACCTGGTCGGCTCCTTCGTGGCTCGCCCGGTCGGGCTCGCCCTGGCCGGCCCGGTCGCGGCTGCGGTCGGCTTCGACCGCTGGCTCGTGGTGGTCGGCTGCGTGATGGGCGGGTCCGCGTTGCTGTCGCTGCTGTCGCCCGACGTACGCCGCCTCCAGCGCGCCTGACCGTTCCGCAAGATTCCCGCAATTCTGCGGTCGAGCCGCGCACGGGGCGCCGCGTGCTGCCACGGTGGAGCCCTGCAGGGCCTACTGGGGGGTAGACACGCATGCGCAGGTCTGGGTCGTCGTTGCGCGCGCTTCCGGCGCGCCGTCTGTCGTTGCTCGCCGTCGTCCTGGCCTGCGGGCTCGGGTCGCTGACCGCCGTGTCGCTCGCGGGTGGTGGAGCCGCCTCGGGCGCCGCGGCCTCCTGCACGGTGACCAGCCAGCCGCTCGGGGCGGCGACCGGGTGGACCGAGTTCGTCGAGGGCAACGGCACCCGCGGCTCGGAGTCCGAGGGCGCCATCGCGTACGGCGGCAACCACACCGCCGGCGGGATGACGGTCGGCACCCGGCTCCCATCGGGCTTCCCCGCGGGCTCCGCGGCGATCGTCGTCGCCGGCACCCACGGCACCTACAACCTGCAGCGCGGCAGCGCCTACGTCTCCCCGAAGTCGGGCGTGAACTTCAACGGCGGCGCCGGCACCGGCTACCTCGCCTCGAACCCGATCGACTTCGCCGCCGCGTTCACCGACCTACGCTCGCGGTCCACGACGTGGGGCGCCGCGACGGCCAACGGCACCGTGGTGCCCGGCACCACCGGGGGCAACGCCGCGAACGTGCTCACCGGCACGGACCCGACGCTCAACGTCTTCACGATGACGGCGGCCCAGCTCGGCTCCGGCAAGCACATCGGCATCGACGTGCCGGCCGGCTCGACGGTGCTGGTCAACGTCCCGGACACGACCGTCTCGATCACCGGCCAGATGTGGGTCAAGACCGGCGGGAGCTTCCAGCAGGCCAACGACGACCTGATGGCGAGCTGGCCCGGTGTCCTCTGGAACTTCCCCAACGCCACGTCGGTCACGATGAACGTCGGCTCGGCCTGGGGTGGCTCGATCCTCGCGCCCAACGCCTCCCTGAACATCGCGGCCGTCGGCCACACGATCGGCCAGATGATCGCGAAGTCGTTCTCCTCGAACTTCGAGACCCATCAGCGGCTCTTCCCCGACAGCGTGTGCCTGCCGACGGCCCCGCCGCCGTCGGGGCCGGCCGACGTCAAGGTCACCAAGACCGCGTCGACCTCGACCCCGCACGGGGGCGACGCGGTCACGTACACGCTGAAGGTCCAGAACGTGGGTCTGTCCGCGGCCACGGGTGTCGTCGTGACCGACCCGCTGCCCAGCGGTGTCACCTTCGACTCCGCCGCTCCGGGCTGCAGCAACTCGGGAGGCACCGTCACCTGCACCGTGGGGACGCTGGCGGCCGGTGGCTCCGTCGACCTGTGGATCAAGGTCGTCGCCAACCCGGTCGCGGGCGCCGGCCCGGCGTCCCACCCGCAGGCCTACCACTGGCTGACGCCGTACAAGGTCGAGCAGCAGGTGGACCTCGAGCCCGGCCAGACCCGGAGCATCACGGTCGCGTGCACAGGTGCGGGCGACATCCTCAGCGACGGCTCGGTGCGCCTGGACCACATCGACCAGGGCACCGGTGCGCTCACCGACCTGAAGGTGCTCAGCTCGGAGTCGACGGCCCTCGGCACCTGGAAGGCCGTCGTGCAGAACCCGACGACCGGTCGGGCGCAGGCCAAGGCGTTCGTCGTCTGCCTCCCGGCCAGCACCGAGTCCGCCGACCGCCAGACCGGGTACGCCGACCAGCACCGGCACCCGCTCGCCGCGGACTCCACCCTGGTGACCACCACGAGCGCCTTCGGGGCCGGCCGGCAGGGCGCGACCCTGACCTGCCCGACCGGGACCGTGCCGATCGTGCCGGGCTTCTCGCTCTCCGGCGGTGCGGCGACCCTGGCGGCGTCCGAGCACGACCAGTCGGCGCCGCGTGAGTGGCGGTTCGCGCTCGACGTCTCGTCGCCGACCACCGCGACCTTCAGCGTCCGCTGCCTGCACACGACGGTGGGCGCGGTCTACGGGCACACCCACGAGCTGCTGCTCACCCACGTGGTGCAGACCGTGACGGTCAGCGGGCACACGGCGGCCGAGGGCGACGAGTTCCAGGTGATCTGCCCCGACGACGCCAAGGGCGTCGTCGCCACGTGGGACGTGCCGGCCGGCGTGCGGCACCTCGGCAACGACCCGCGGCTGAAGGCGCGCGCGTTCCGCCTCTTCAACGCGACCGGCACCGCGAAGTCCGCGACCGTCGACCTGCTGTGCCTGCACGACCGCACCGGCACCGAGGACATGGGCACGGCCACGCCGGTCGCGATCGACAACACCGCCACCGTGAGCTCCACGTCCGCGGACGCCAACGGCACCAACAACAGCTCGACCGCGACGATCAACGTGCAGCCCGGCTCGGCCACGACCGGCTTCGCGGGTTCGGCACGGGTCGCGGGGTCCACGGTGTCGCTCGCGGTCGTCTCGTCGATGCCGGGACGCGGGGCGCTCGTCGTCCGCGCCCACGGGGTGGTGCTCGCCCGCGGATCGGTCGCTCTCCGCCCCGGAGGTTCGGCGCTCGCACGCCTGCGGGCGACCGCCGACGGCCGGCGGCAGCTGTCCTCGCTCGACCGCGTCACGGTCCGGGTCGACCCCAGCCGGGGCCGGGCCGTCGTCGGCACGGTCCGGGTGGCGAGGTAGCGACCGGAGCGGTCAGACGGGCAGGCCGCGCTCGCGCAGCTGCCGGCGCAGCTCGTCGGCAGTGGTGAACCGGATCGCGTCCATGCCGAGGGCGGCCGCGGCGTCGACGTTCACCTGCTTGTCGTCGACGAACACCAGCCGCTCCGGCGGTACGCCGGCCCGCTCGATCACGGCGCGGTAGGCGGCCGGGTCGGGCTTGGCCGCGCCGACCTCGCCGGACACGACGACGTGGTCGAGCAGCGCGAGGACGGCGAAGCGCTCGGGCGCGTGCGGGTAGAGCTCGGCCGACCAGTTCGTCAGGCCGAGGAGGGGGACCTGCGCCGCGTGGAGCTCGCGGACGACCTCGGCCGTCCCGGGCACCTCGCCGAGCAGCGAGGCGGTGAAGTGCCGGCGGTAGGAGAGGGCGTGCTCCGCCCAGTGCGGGTGCGTGCGGCATACCTCCGCCTCGGCCTCCGCCCACGACCCTCCGGAGTCGGGGCCGTGGTTCCAGGCCATGAAGTCGAAGTCCTCGGCCGCCATGAACCGGCGTGCCTCGTCCTCCCCGACCCCCGCCGCGATCGCCGCGGCGGGGTCCCAGTCGATCAGCACGTTGCCGAGGTCGAAGACGACCGCGGCCGGGGAGAGTTTCATCGGCCGGCCGACAGATTCCGAGCCGGGACGACGAAGCTTTGTCGTCCCGGCACGGGTTTCGTCGGCCGGCCGACGAAACCCGTGCCTCGCAGCCGGCTCAGCTCAGGCCCAGCGCTCGGACGCCGGCACGAAGTCGAGCGTCCGCGCCCCGGTGTAGATCTGCTTGGGGCGTGCGATCTTCTGCTCCTTGTCCTGCACCAGCTCCGACCACTGGGCCAGCCAGCCCGGCGTGCGGCCGATGGCGAACAGGACCGTGAACATCTCCGGCGGGAACTGGAAGGCCTCGTAGATCAGCCCGGAGTAGAAGTCGACGTTGGGGTAGAGCTTGCGCTGGACGAAGTACTCGTCCTCGAGCGCGATCTTCTCCAGCTCCTGGGCGATCTCGAGCAGCGGGTTGACCCCGGTCACCTCGAAGACGTCGTCGCAGGCCTTCTTGATGATCTTTGCGCGCGGGTCGTAGTTCTTGTAGACCCGGTGGCCGAAGCCCATCAACCGCTCGTTGCCGTCCTTCACGCCCTGGATGAACGCGGGGATGTTGTCCTTCGTGCCGATCCGGCGCAGCATCCGCAGCACGGCCTCGTTGGCGCCGCCGTGCAGCGGGCCGTAGAGGGCGCCGACGCCGGCGGAGACCGCGGAGTAGGGGTCGACCTGCGATGAGCCGACCGAGCGGACCGCGTTCGTCGAGCAGTTCTGCTCGTGGTCGGCGTGCAGGATGAAGAGCACGTCGAGCGCCTTCACCAGGCGCTCGTCGGCCTCGAACTTCGACTCGCTCATCTTGAAGAGCATCGAGAGGAAGTTCGCCGTGTAGCTCAGGTCGTTGTCCGGGTAGATGTACGGCTTGCCCTGCGCGTGCCGGAACGACCACGCGCCCAGGGTCGGCATCTTCGCGATCATCCGCACGATCTGGATGTGGCGGTTCTCCGCGTCGCTGATGTTGCGGGCGTCGGGGTAGAACGTCGAGAGGGCCCCGACCGACGCCATCAGCATCCCCATCGGGTGCGCGTCGTACCGGAAGCCCTGCATGAAGGACTTGACGTTCTCGTGCACGAAGGTGTGGAAGGTGATCTCGTGCACCCAGGCCTCGTACTCCGCCTTGGTGGGGAGCGAGCCGTGGATGAGCAGGTAGGCCACCTCGAGGAACGTCGACTTCTCGGCGAGCTGCTCGATCGGGTAGCCGCGGTACTCGAGGATGCCCTTGTCGCCATCGATGTAGGTGACGGAGCTGCGACAGGAGGCCGTGTTGACGAAGCCCGGGTCGTAGACCGCCAGGCCCGGCGAGTCGTCCTCGGCCTTGATCTTGCCCAGATCCGCGGCCTTGATGGTGCCGTCGGTGATCGGGACCTCGTACTCCTGTCCGGTGCGGTTGTCGCGGACGGTGAGAGAATCAGTCACCCGCTCAACCTAGTCGGCGGCGTGGCGTGGTGCGAACCCGGTGTCCGCAGTGAGAACGTGCTGAGTTGCGCCTCGGACGTTTTGACCTGCTCGGATGCTCGCCCGTAGTCTTGTCAGTCGCGCCTCCTGCCGCGCTCCGACCCAGCCACGGGACCGGGGTGCAGATCCGGAGATCCGCCCAGGTCGTCCGACGGCCGCGAGGGCGGGGAGACCGGGCCGTGTTCGTCAGAAGGCGTGGCTCCACCACCCGGACGGCACAGGGTCGCCCGGGCCCTACGAACGAAGGAACTCCCTGTCGTGCGCACGTACAGCCCCAAGCCCGGCGACATCACGCGCGAGTGGCTCGTCATCGACGCCACCGACGTCGTCCTCGGCCGCCTCGCGGTGCAGACCGCGAACCTCCTGCGAGGCAAGCACAAGGCGATCTTCGCCCCCCACGTCGACACCGGCGACTTCGTCATCATCGTGAACGCCGAGAAGGTCGCGCTCTCCGGTGACAAGAAGACGACCAAGATGGCGTACCGCCACTCCGGCTACCCGGGCGGCCTCTCGGCCACCCCGATCGGCGAGGTCCTCGAGAAGGACGCCCGCAAGGCGATCGAGAAGGCCGTGTGGGGCATGCTCCCGAAGAACAAGCTCGGCCGTCAGATGCTGAAGAAGCTCAAGGTCTACTCCGGGCCCCACCACCCGCACCAGGCCCAGAAGGCCACTCCGTTCGAGATCAAGCAGATCTCCCAGTAATCGTCTGATACGCCGAGAAAGTCTGAGTGAGGAACATCGTGGCTGACACCACCGAGGGCACCACCGAGGTCGAGGAGACCTACCAGGCCGACGAGCAGGGCATCGCCTACAGCTCCGAGAGCGCCCCGTCCGCTGACACCCCCGCCCGTCCGGCGACCATCGCCCCCGCCGCGGCCACCGGCCGCCGCAAGGAGGCCGTCGCCCGCGTCCGCATCGTGCCGGGCACCGGCGAGTGGACCGTCAACGGTCGCACGCTGGACTCCTACTTCCCGAACAAGCTGCACCAGCAGGTCGTCAACGAGCCCTTCGCCGCGCTGCAGCTCGAGGGTCGTTTCGACGTCATCGCCCGCATCCACGGCGGCGGCATCACCGGCCAGGCCGGCGCGCTGCGCCTCGGCGTGGCCCGCTGCCTCAACGCCGTGGACGTCGAGGCGAACCGGCCGTCGCTGAAGAAGGCCGGCCTGCTGACCCGCGACGCCCGCGTCATCGAGCGCAAGAAGGCCGGTCTGAAGAAGGCCCGCAAGGCCCCGCAGTTCAGCAAGCGCTGATCGCGCCGCCTGCGACTCATCGCATGCCGCGCATCTTCGGCACGGACGGGGTCCGGGGCCTGGCGAACGGTCAGCTGACCGCCGAGCTCGCCCTGGACCTGTCCGTCGCCGCTGCTCGGGTCCTGGCCAGCCGGGGCGAGTTCGAGGGCCATCGCCCGCTCGCCGTGGTCGGCCGTGACACGCGCATCTCGGGACAGTTCCTCGAGCACGCCGTGGTCGCCGGGCTCGCGTCGGCGGGCGTCGACGTGCTCCGGCTGCGGGTGCTGCCCACCCCGGCCGTCGCCTACATGACCCAGGCGCTCGGCGCCGACCTCGGTGTGGTCATCAGCGCCTCGCACAACCCCATGCCGGACAACGGCATCAAGTTCCTCGCCCGCGGCGGGCTCAAGCTCGACGACGCCGTCGAGCGCGAGATCGAGCAGCACCTCGACGAGCCCTGGGACCGTCCGGTCGGCGGTGCCGTCGGCCGCGTCACGCCGTACGCGACGCCGGTGCGGGAGTACGTCGACCACCTGGTGTCGACGATCGACCAGCCGCTCGCCGGCATCAAGGTCGTCCTCGACTGCGCGCACGGCGCGGCGTACGAGGCCGGGCCGGCAGCGCTGCACGCGGCCGGGGCCGAGGTGATCGCGATCGGCACCGATCCCGACGGTCTCAACATCAACGACGGCTGCGGGTCCACCCACCTCGGGCCGTTGCAGGCCGCCGTGGTCGAGCACGGTGCCGACGTGGGCTTCGCCCTCGACGGCGACGCGGACCGGTGCCTCGCGGTCGACCACGAGGGCACGATCGTCGACGGCGACCAGCTCATGGCGATCCTGGCGATCGCGATGTCCGAGCACGGCCGGCTCCACAAGAACACGGTCGTCGCGACGGTGATGAGCAACCTCGGGTTCGTGCACGCGATGAAGTCCGCGGGCATCGGCGTGCGGCAGACCAAGGTCGGCGACCGTTACGTCCTCGAGGCGATGCGCGTCTCGGGCTACTCCCTCGGCGGCGAGCAGTCGGGCCACGTGATCATGAGCGAGCACGCGACGACCGGCGACGGCGTCCTGACCGCCCTCCACGTCCTGGAGCGGATGGCCGCCACCCGGTCCGGGCTCCGGGAGCTCGCCTCGGTCGTCACCCGGCTCCCGCAGGTGCTGGTCAACGTCCCCGACGTCGACAAGTCCCGCGCCGACGACGACCCGGTCGTCGCGGCCGCGGTCGCGGAGGAGGAGGCCGCGCTCGGCGACAGCGGCCGCATCCTGCTGCGCCCCTCCGGCACCGAGAACCTCGTCCGCGTCATGGTCGAGGCCGGTACGGAGGAGGACGCCCGCTCGGTCGCCGGACGGCTCGCGGACGTCGTCAAGCGGCAGCTCGCCCTCTGACCCCGGGGCCCTGACGTGACGCAGCCCGGACCCGCCCTGGCGGTCGAGGGGCTGGCCAAGTCCTTCGGCCCGGTGCGTGCGGTCGACGACCTCACGTTCGCGGTGCGGCCCGGTGCCGTCACCGGATTCCTCGGGCCCAACGGCGCCGGCAAGACGACGACCCTGCGGATGCTGCTCGGTCTCACCCGTCCGACCGCGGGCCGCACCCTGGTCGGCGACCGTCCGTACGGCGAGCACGCCCTTCCCGCGCGGGTCGTCGGCGCCGCCCTCGAGGCGTCGTCCTTCCATCCCGGCCGCACGGGGCTGGCCCACCTCGAGGTGTTCGCACCGCAGGTCGGCGTCTCGCGCCGGCGCTGCCGCGACCTCATCGACTTCGTCGGGCTCGGGGGAGCCGCGCACCGTCGCGTCGGCGGCTACTCCACGGGCATGCGGCAGCGCCTGGCGCTCGCCACGGCGCTCCTGGGCGACCCGCCGGCGATCGTCCTCGACGAGCCCGCCAACGGGCTGGACCCCGAGGGCATCGTCTGGCTCCGGCGGCTGTTGCGCGCCTTCGCCGACGAGGGCCGCACCGTGCTGGTCTCCAGCCACGTCCTCGCCGAGGTGCAGCACACCGTCGACGACGTGGTGATCATCGCGGCAGGCCGGCTCGTGCACGCCTCGTCGCTGGCCGACCTGGCCGGGCTGGCCGCGCCCGAGACGTACGTGGAGTCGCCGGACCTGCCGGCCGTCGAGCGGCTCTGCGCCGAGCACGCGTGGGACGTCCGGCCGGGCGAGCGCGGGCTGCTGGTCCTCGCTCCCAGTGCCGAGGTGGGCGCGGCGGCGTACCGCTCCGGCGTCGAGCTGCACCAGCTCGCGAGCCGGGGTGCCGACCTCGAGGACGTCTTCCTGCGGCTCACCGGGGGCGTCCGGTCATGAGGAACGCCCTGGTCGCGGAGTACCGCAAGCTCGTCACCACGCGCATGTGGTGGGTGCTCCTGCTCGCGTGCGCCGCGTACCTCGGGTTCATCGGCGCGGTCCTGGGGTTCTCCCTCGTGTTCGCCCCGGAGCAGCAGGGCGGAGTCACCCTCCACGGCATCGACGCGGCGACCGCCGTCTACAGCCTCACCAACGGCATCGGCTACGTCTTCCCCCTGGTGATCGGGAGCCTGGCGATGACCACCGAGTTCCGCCACCAGACGATCACCCAGTCGCTGCTGGTCGAGCCCCGGCGCGGGGTGTACCTCGGCGCCAAGCTGCTCGCCACCGTCCCGGTCGGCCTGCTCTACGGCCTGGTCGCGGTGACGGCGGTCGTGGCCGCCAGCGCGCCCCTCCTGGCGGGCTGGGGCGACGGTGCCTACCTGACCGACGGTGGGGTCCTCCAGGTGCTCGCGCTCAGCGTGGTCGTCATCGCGGTCTGGGCGGTGGTCGGCGTCGCGTTCGGCAGCGTCGTGACCAACCAGGTCGCCGCGATCGTGGTGATCTTGGCCTTCACCCAGCTGGTCGAGCCGATCGCGCGGGTCGCGCTCGGCTCCTTCGCCGGCCTCGACCAGGTCGCGAAGTTCCTGCCCGGCGCCGCCGCCGACGGGATCGTCGGCGCCAGCTTCTTCTCCTCCTACGGCAGCGGCGCCGGTGAGCTGCTGCCCCGCTGGGCGGCACTGCTGGTCCTGCTCGGCTACGCCGCCGCGCTGGCCCTCATCGGGCGGTACACCACCCTGCGCCGCGACGTGGGCTGAGCGGGCTGCGGGGTTCGGCTGCTGACAGCCGGAACCCTCACGACACGCCGGTGTCGCCCGGCGCGTCATGCGGGGTTCGGCTGCTGACAGCCGAAACCCGCGACGCGGTTCACAGCTTGCGCAGCCGCACGTAGCGCACCGAGTGGTCGCGGTCCTTTCGCAGCACCAGGGTGGCGCGCGAGCGCGTGGGCAGCACGTTCTCCGACAGGTTCGGACCGTTGATCGTGTCCCAGATCCGCTCGGCCTCCGCGACGGCCCCGTCGCGGGACAGGGCGCCGTACTTCGAGAAGTAGGACTCAGGGTCGCGGAACGCGGTCTCGCGCAGCCGCAGGAACCGCTCGACGTACCAGCTGCGGATGTGGCTCGTGCCCGCGTCGACGTAGACGGAGAAGTCGAAGAAGTCGCTCAGCGTCAGCCCGGAGCGCCCGTCCTCCCGGGTGCGCGCCGGCTGCAGGACGTTGAGGCCTTCGATGATCACGATGTCGGGCCGCTTCACAACGACCTTCTCGTCCGGCATCACGTCGTAGGTGAGGTGGGAGTAGACGGGCGCCTCGACCTCGTCACGGCCGGACTTGATGTCGACGACGAACCGCAGGAGCGCGCGCCGGTCGTAGGACTCCGGGAAGCCCTTGCGTTGCAGGAGGCCGCGGCGCTCGAGCTCGGCGTTGGGGTAGAGGAAGCCGTCGGTGGTCACCAGCGCGACGTTGGGGTGCTCGGGCCAGTGCGCGAGCATCTGCTGCAGCACGCGCGCGGTGGTGGACTTGCCGACCGCGACCGAACCGGCGAGCCCGATGACGAACGGCGTGCGGGGCGGCTGGCTCTGGTGGAGGAACTGCTCCTGCGCGCGGTAGAGCGTGCCCGCGGACTCGACGTACAGGCTCAGCAGCTTCGAGAGCGGCAGGTAGATCTGCTGCACCTCGTCGAGGTCGAGCTGGTCGCCGAGGCCGCGCAGCCGGCGGATCTCCTCCGCCGAGAGCGGGTTCTCGACCTCGTGCGCCAGGGCTGCCCAGGCGGAGCGGTCGAGCTCGAGGTACGGCGAGGACTCCTTGGCGTCGTCGGAGGTGTGGGCCACCCCGCCGTGCGAAGACATGGCCGCGATTCTTGCAAACGCCGGTCCCGGGGGGACCGGTGCCCGCGGTTACAGTGGCGCCCATGTGCGGGATCGTGGGGTACGTCGGCCACCAGGGGGCCCAGGACGTGGTCGTGGAGGGCCTGCGGCGGCTGGAGTACCGCGGCTACGACTCGGCCGGGATCGCGCTCGTCGCCGACGGTGAGCTGGTGACCGACAAGCGGGCCGGCAAGCTCGCGAACCTGGAGAAGGCGATCGCCGACACCCCGCTCCCGGGCGCCACGATCGGGATGGGACACACGCGCTGGGCGACCCACGGCGCGCCCACCGACGTCAACGCCCACCCGCACACCGGGGAGACCCGGCGGGTGGCGCTGGTCCACAACGGGATCATCGAGAACTTCGCCGAGCTGCGCGCCGGGCTCGAGGCAGCCGACCACCGGCTGCTCTCCGAGACCGACACCGAGGTGGCCGCCCAGCTCCTCGAGCTCGAGGTGCTCGCCGGCGCCGACCTGACCACGGCGATGCTCGCGCTGGTCCGTCGCCTCGAGGGTGCTTTCACGCTCGTGGCCGTCGACGCCGAGGACCCGGAGCGGGTCGTGGCCGCGCGCCGGAACTCCCCGCTCGTGGTCGGGATCGGCGAGGGCGAGAACTTCCTCGGCTCCGACGTCGCGGCCTTCATCGAGCACACCCGTGAGGCCCTCGAGCTCGGGCAGGACCAGGTCGTCACGATCAGCCGCGACGGCGTCGAGGTCGCGAACTTCGACGGCAGCCCCGCGACCGGGCGTCGCTACCACGTCGACTGGGACCTCTCCGCGGCCGAGAAGGACGGCCACGACTGGTTCATGCGCAAGGAGATCCACGAGCAGCCGCGCGCCGTCGCCGACTCGCTGCTCGGCCGCCACACCGTGTCGGGACAGCTGCAGCTCGACGAGATGCGGCTGTCGGACCAGGAGCTGCGCGAGGTCGACAAGATCATCATCATCGCCTGCGGCACCTCCTTCTACGCGGGCATGGTCGCCAAGTACGCCATCGAGCACTGGTGCCGCATCCCGGTCGAGGTCGAGCTCGCCTCCGAGTTCCGATACCGCGACCCGATCCTCGACTACTCCACGCTCGTCGTCGCGATCAGCCAGTCCGGGGAGACCGCCGACACGCTGCAGGCCATCCGTCACGCGCGCGAGCAACGGTCGAAGGTGCTGGCGATCTGCAACACCAACGGCTCGACGATCCCGCGCGAGTCCGACGCGGTCATCTACACCCACGCCGGCCCCGAGATCGGCGTCGCCTCCACCAAGGGCTTCCTGACCCAGCTGGTCGCCTGCTACCTGCTCGCGCTCTACCTCGCGCAGGTCAAGGGCACCCGGTACGGCGACGAGATCTCCCAGGTCATGCACCAGCTCGAGGCGATGCCCGACCGGATCCAGCAGGTGCTCGACGGCGCGGAGTCGGTCTACGAGCTCGCGCGCCAGCACGTCGACACGCGCTCGGTGCTCTTCCTCGGCCGGCACGCGGGCTACCCCGTGGCGCTCGAGGGAGCGTTGAAGCTCAAGGAGCTCGCCTACCTCCACGCCGAGGGGTTTGCGGCCGGCGAGCTCAAGCACGGCCCCATCGCGCTCGTCGAGGACGGGCTGCCGGTGCTGTGCGTCGTGCCTCCTGCGGGCCGCGACCAGCTCCGCGACAAGATGGTCAGCGGCATCCAGGAGGTGCGCGCGCGAGGGGCCCGCACCATCTGCTTGGTCGAGGAGGGCGACGACGCGATCACGCCGTACGCCGACGTGGTGGTGCGGCTGCCGAAGGTCCCGGTGCTGCTGCAGCCGCTGGTGGCCGTCGTACCCCTGCAGCTGTTCGCCTGCGAGCTCGCGACCGTGATGGGCCACGACGTCGACCAGCCCCGCAACCTCGCCAAGTCCGTCACGGTGGAGTGAGCGGGTCGATGAACACCCCACGAGAACGCGCTGCGCTTGCCTTCCCGCGGGGATCGGGATGATCGTCGGGGTCGGGATCGACGTGGTCGACGTCGACCGCTTCGGGGCGGTGCTCGAGCGGACCCCCGGCCTGGTGGCCCGGCTCTTCACCGCCGCCGAGGCCGAGCGGCCGCTCGCCTCCCTCGCCGCTCGCTTCGCCGCCAAGGAGGCGCTCGCCAAGGCGCTCGGCGCCCCCGTCGGCCTGGCCTGGCACGACGCCGAGGTCGTCTCGGAGGAGACCGGGCGCCCCCTCTTCGAGATCCGCGGCTCCGTCGCCGCCCGGGCCGAGTCGCTCGGCGTCGCCGCGGTCCACCTCTCGCTCTCCCACGACGCCGGCATCGCCTCCGCGGTCGTGGTGCTCGAGGGTCCCGCTTGAACGGGTCGTGTGCCTGAGACCTACCTAGAGGTCGGTGTGGGGCACACGACCCGGGACTCCGAGAGCCATGAGGTCCCGGGCGACCTCGACGACCTCGTGCCGCAACTCGTAGGCCGTGCAGCGGACGACGACACGGCGCTCCGTCGTCAGCCGGCGAGCGCGCCGGTGGTCCTGCATCGCCTGCAGCACGTCGAGGTGGAAGGCGCCGTCCACCTCCAGGACGATGGTGCGCCCGTCCCGCAGGTCCCAGTCGGAATCGGTCCAGCGCCGCTTGCCGGCCCTGTCGAACCGGCTGCGCTGACCGGTGGGCTGCGGCATCTCGAATCGACGACACATCCGGCGCACGCCAGCTCCGCGCCGGAGTGTGCGCCGCCGGCGATGTCCCCGAGGGTGCGTTTGAACGGCTTGGCCCACCGCAGCGGCCGGAGTGCATCGACCCACTCGACCATGCGCTCCGGCGTCGTCAGCCGCTGCTGGACGGTCGCAGCGATGACACCGTGGGCCGGACGGGGCGTGGTCTGGTAGGCCGCGAAGAGGAGGACGGCGGGCTCGAGCCGGCATGCTGCTATACCCGGCCGCGGATGGCGCAGCAGCTCGAACGGCCGTCGGCTCCGGAAGAAGCGGACGCCCTGGACGGGTTCGAAGCTCAGCTCGTCATCGACGTAGACGGTCACGACGTCGCGCTCCCAGCCTGTCAGTCCCTGGCGCGCAGCTGCGCTGAGGCCCCCCAGCATGCTGCGCTCCCCGGCGTGCAGGACGGCGAGCCACTCGCACTGCTCATGGGTCAGCGTTCCGGTGACGGTGCTGATCACCCGCGGCGTGCGCTCGACCCAGCGGCCGGTCGTGACCTGGTGGTCGACGTGCTCCCAGTCGACCCCGAGCCGGTTCAGCTGTCGTCGGGCCACCAGGCCCTGCTGGGTGGTGACCAGCGCGCGAAGGGCTTCGTCCATGTCCCGAGGCATGCCCCGGGGCTGACGGCAGCGCGCGGTCGTCCACAGGACAGCCCGTCGCGATCGAGTCGTGTGCCTGAGACCTACCCCTAGGTAGTTCTCAGGCACACGACCCATCCACCCGGGGACCGCTAGCGTGGCCACATGAGGAGCGCGCACACGGTCGAGCAGGTGCGGGCGGCGGAGGCGGAGCTGATGAGCCGGCTGCCGGAGGGCGCGCTCATGCAGCGGGCCGCGGCCGGGCTCGCCCACGCGGCGCTCGACCTCCTCGGCACGGCGTACGGCCGGCGCGTGCTGCTGCTGGTCGGCTCAGGCGACAACGGCGGCGACGCGCTGTACGCCGGCGTGCTGCTGTCGCGCCGCGGCGTGCGGGTCGAGGCGTGGCTGCTCTCCGACCGGGCGCACGCGGCCGGGGTGCAGGCACTGCGGCGGGCGGGCGGACGGACGATCACGGGCGGCCCGCGGCGACCCGACCTCGTGGTCGACGGCATCGTCGGCATCGGCGGGCGCGGCGGTCTGCGGCCCGAGGCGCAGGCGGCTCTGGCGGCGGTCGAGGGGGTCCCGGTCGTCGCGGTGGACACGCCCAGCGGCGTCGAGGTCGACAGCGGGGAGGTCGAGGGGCCGCACGTGACCGCCGACGTGACCGTCACCTTCGGCACCCACAAGGTCTGCCACCTCGTGGACCCGGCGGCTCGCGCCAGCGGGGCGGTGCACCTGGTCGACATCGGCCTCGACCTTCCCCCGGCGGCGGTGGAGGCCCTGCAGCCCGCCGACGTGGCCGCGCTCGTCCCGCGCCCCTCGCCCGACGCCCAGAAGTACCTCCGCGGCGTGGTGGGGGTCCGGGCGGGCAGCACGCAGTACCCCGGTGCCGCCCTGCTCAGCGTCGCCGGCGCCGCCACCGGGCTGTGCGGCATGGTCCGGTACGTCGGCGAGCGCGCCGTCGCCGACCGCGTCCGCGAGGCGCACCCCGAGGTCGTCGGCGAGGGCCGCGTGCAGGCCTGGGTGGTCGGGTCCGGCGGCGGCGAGCACGCCGGCGACGAGCTGGCGGCCGCGCTCGCGGACGAGGTGCCGCTCGTCGTCGACGCCGACGCCCTCCAGCACGTCCGCGGTCCACTGCCCGACGCGGTCCTCACCCCCCACGCCGGGGAGCTGGCCGCGATGCTCGACCTCGACCGCGCGGAGGTCGAACGCCGCCCGCTGCACCACGCGCGCCACGCGGCGGAGAGGTACGGCGCCACGGTGCTGCTCAAGGGTCGCCACACGCTGATCTGCGCCCCCGACGGCCGGACGCGGGTGACCACGACCGGCACCCCGTGGCTGGCCACGGCCGGTGCCGGCGACGTGCTGGGCGGACTCATCGGCGCGCTGCTCGCCGCCGGGCTGACGCCGTACGACGCGGCGTCGGTCGGCTCCTGGCTGCACGGGGCCGCGGCGACCCTCGCCGGGCGTGGTGGACCGCTCGTCGCGGGCGCGGTGGCGAGCGCCGTCCCGGACGCCGTCCGCAGCCTGCCGACCCCGTGATGGGACAATCGACCGCATGACCGCCCCGCGTGCCGAGATCGTCGTCGATCTCGACGCGGTCCGGCACAACGTGCGCACGCTGCGGGAGCTGACCGGCGTGCCGTCGATGACCGTCGTCAAGGCCGACGGCTACGGGCACGGCATGGTCGAGGTCGCCCGGGCGGCCCGCGAGGCCGGCTCGGAGTGGCTCGGGGTCGCGACGATCGACGAGGCGCTGGCGCTCCGCGCGGCGGGCGACACCGGGCGCCTGCTCTGCTGGCTGACCGTCCCCGGTGACGACTGGGCCGCCGCCATCGACGCCGACGTCGACGTCACCGCCTACGGCGTGGCCGAGCTCGACGCGATCGCCGCGACCGGGCGGCCGGCGCGGGTCCAGCTCAAGGTCGACACCGGCCTGTCGCGCGGCGGGGCCACCGCGGCCGACTGGCCGGCCGTCGTCGCCCGCGCCCTGCAGGGCGAGCGGGAGGACAGCTGGCGGGTCACGGGCCTCTGGTCGCACTTCGCCGCCAGCGACGAGCCCGACCACCCGGCGAACGACGCCCAGGAGCGGGCCTTCCGCGAGGCGCTGGAGGTCGCGCACGAGCTCCGTCCCGAGGCGCGCCACCTCGCCAACTCGGCCGCCGGCATCCTGCGCCCGAGCAGCCGTTTCGACCTGGTGCGGTTCGGGCTGGCCTCGTACGGCCTCGACCCCGCGCCGGGGGAGACCCCCGACCTCGGCCTCGTGCCCGCGATGACCGCTCGGGCGAGCCTGGCGATGACCAAGCACATCGCCGCCGGCGCGGGCGTCTCCTACGGCCACACCTGGCACGCGGAGACCGACACGACGGTCGGCCTGGTGCCGGTCGGGTACGGCGACGGCGTCCCGCGCCACGCCAGCAACGCCGCCCACGTGCTCGTCGACGGCAAGCAGCGCCCGCTGCGCGGTCGGGTCTGCATGGACCAGCTCGTCGTCGACCTCGGCAGCGATGACCCGGGCCCCGGCGCCGACGTGACGCTCTTCGGCCCCGGGTCCCACGGCGAACCGACCGCCCAGGACTGGGCCGAGGCCGCCGGCACGATCTCCTACGAGATCGTCACGCGCATCGGGGGCCGATTCCGACGGAGGTTCGACCACGCATGAGGGCCCGCACCCACCTGATCGGCGCCACGGCCACGGCGATCGCCGCCGCGGCGGCCGGCGCCGGGATCGCCAGCCTGCAACGGCGGGCGATCAGCAGGCGCCACCCCGACGACAACCCCGCGTTCGGGTCCCTGCACTCCGAGCCGGTCATCGTCGTCGCCGACGACGGGACGCCGCTGCACGTGGAGGTCGACGAGGCATGGTCCGGCGAGGCAGGGTCCGGTGACGCGGCGCCGGACGTGGCGCCGGACGTGACGCTGGTCTTCTGCCACGGCTACTCGCTCAACCTCGACTGCTGGCACTTCCAGCGCGAGCACTACCGCGGCCGGGTGCGCGCGGTCTACTACGACCAGCGCTCGCACGGCCGGTCTGGCCGCTCTCCGATCGGTCACGCCACCATCGACCAGCTCGGCCACGACCTGCTGACGGTGCTCGACCACGTCGTCCCGGAGGGGCCGGTGGTGCTGGTCGGCCACTCGATGGGCGGGATGACGATCGTCGCGCTCGCCGAACAGCACCCCGAGCTGTTCGGTGACCGGATCGTGGGCACCGCGCTGATCTCGACCACGGCCGGCGGCCTGGACCCCAGCCGCATCCTGTTCCCGATGGTCCCCGGCTGGGCCGGCTCGCTCCCGCTGCACCGCGGCGTCTCCACCCTGGCCCGCGGGCACCGCGTGGTCGACGGCCTGCGCCGCGTCGGCCGCAACGTCGCCCTCGTGGCCACCGACGAGCTCGCGTTCGGTGACGACGTGCCCGCGTCGTACGTCGCCTTCGTCGACCGGATGCTGGCGGCGACTCCCTTCGAGGTGGTGGCCGAGTTCTTCCCCGGCTTCGCCGAGCTCGACAAGTTCGAGCACGTCGCCAACCTCGCCAGCGTCCCGACCGCGGTCATCTGCGGCACCGAGGACAAGCTCACCTCGATCGGGCACAGCCGCAAGTTGCAGGCCCGTATCGCGCGCTCGACCCTGCTCGAGTGTCACGGGGCGGGGCACATGGTCATCCTCGAGAGGTCCGACGAGGTGAACGGCGAGCTCGACAAGCTGCTCGCGGCGACGGGGACCGTCGCGTGACGGTGCGGGTGGTGCGGGTCGTGCGGGTCGGCCCGGAGGCGGCGCCGCAGGTGCTGGCGGTCGTGCGCGCGGCGTTCGCGGCGCGCCCGCCGCTCGACCCACCCGCGGCCGCGCTGCTGGAGACCGAGGAGACCATCGCCGAGAAGCTGGCCGTCCACGGCGGGCTGCTGGCCTGCCTGGGCGACGAGCCGGTCGGCGCGCTGGTGCTCGACCCGGTCGGGAGCACGACCTACCTGCGCCGGTTCGGCGTCACGCCGGCCGCGCAGGGCCACGGGGTCGCGGCCGAGCTGATCGAGGCCGCGGTCGAGGTGGCCGAGGGATCCGACGACCTGACGGTGGTCGCCCGCGAGGAGCTGCCCGCGACGATCCGGTTCTGGGAGCGGCAGGGGTTCCGGGAGATCCGGCGCGAGTCGCCCAACGTCGAGCTGCGCCGGCCGCTGCGCACCCACGTCTTCCAGGCGCCCGACGCCGAGGCGATGCGCGGGCTCGGCCGATCCCTGGCCGGTCAGCTGGCCCGCGGGGACCTGATCGTGCTCAGCGGCGAGCTCGGCGCGGGCAAGACCACGTTCACCCAGGGGCTCGGCGCCGGCCTCGGTGTGCGGGGCGCGGTCACCTCGCCGACGTTCGTGATCGCCCGGGTCCACCCCTCGACCGTGGGCGGGCCCGACCTGGTGCACGTCGACGCCTACCGCCTGGGCGGGCTCGACGAGCTCGACGACCTCGACCTCGACACCGCGCTCGACGACGCGGTCACCGTCGTCGAGTGGGGGGAGGGCCTCGCCGAAGGTCTCTCGGAGTCGCGGCTGGAGGTCGCGATCGTGCGCGGCGACGCCCCGCACGACGGTCTCGACCCGCGCCGGGTGGAGATCACGCCCGTCGGTCCCCGGTGGCACGCGCTCTCGTTCCGGGGGCTCGGATAGCCTCCTGGCCATGAAGCTCGTGATCGTGACCGGCTCGGGGAGGAGCGGGACCAGCAGTGTCGCCGGCACCCTCAAGCGGCTCGGCCTCCACATCCCCCAGCCGGAGGTCCAGACCGACGAGCGCAATCCGCGGGGTTATTACGAGCCACTGTGGGTGGCCGACTTCCACAAGTACCTCCTCAACGCCATCCCCGTCCGCACCATCGACTCGCGTCCCGACGCGGGGCGTGTCGCGATGGAGGCGGTCACCCCCGAGGTCGAGGCGCAGCTGCGGGAGTGGCTGTCCGAGCAGTTCGCTGCCGAGCCCGCAGGCACGATCTTCGCCATCAAGGAGACGCGCGCCTACTGGGTGTACCCCATGTGGGCGCGCGTGGCGAGCGATCTCGGCGCTGAGCTGTCGAGCCTGACCATGCTTCGTCACCCCACCCAGGTGGTGCGTTCGCGCGACTCGGCCTACCTCACCGAGCGAAGTGACCAGTTCCGCCGTCAGCGCGAGACGACGAACGTGGCGGCGTGGATGAACTCCGTCTTCGAGACCGAGCGGGTCACGCGGTCCAACCCGCGCGCCTTCGTCCCCTACTACGACCTCATCGAGGACTGGCGCGCGACGATGACGCGGGCGTGCAGCCAGATGGAGGTGCCGCTCGGCGACCTGACGGCCCCCCACCCGGTCGACGACTTCCTCACTGCGTCCCTGAACCGTTCGGCTGCGGTGTGGGAGGGACTGATGGTCCACCGCGACCTGGTCGATCTTGCCGAACGGACCTGGTCCACGGCGAAGCTCCTGGCCGCCGATCCCGCGGACGCCGGGGCCATCGACGACCTCGACAAGATCCGCGGCGAGTACGTCGAGCTCTACGAGACCGCCGCTGCGGTCGCGCTGGACGAGACCACCTTCCAGGTCGCGGCTGCTCGGAAGAAGTGGCAGGCGAGGCTCGCCGCCAAGGATGAGCGGATCGAGAGACTTCGAGCCGAGGTCGCGGAGCTGCGCAAGCAGGTCGATGGCACGGACGGTCGGCGGCGCTTCAGGAGGTGAGCTCCCAGGGCGCGGCGACCGGGAAGTACGCCTCGAACCAGTCAGCGAGGATCCGCTCGAGCGTGGCCTGGCTCAACGCGTGATCGTGGTGGTCCCCGAGGCAGAGGAAGTCCTGCTGGCGCTGTAGGAGCTGTCGCAGCTGTCGGTTCACGTCGCTGTTGCTGAGATTGACGAACTCCAACGCCGCCTCGCCGATGTACGACGTGCCGCTCATCAAGCCGTAGTGCTGGCCGAGCGAGCTGAGCATCGACACGTCGGTGTCGGACCGGAAGGGTGATCGAGTGGTCCGCGCGACCGCCTCGGGGAACCGCCGCTCGACCTCGTGCAACACCGAGCGCCGGTGAGGGTATGGCGCATGCGCGAGGTTGCTCGTCGTGACCACGCCGAAGGCCTCGTGGAGCAGGTCCCGGTTGTTGCGCGCTGCCCTGACGAACGGAGGCGCGTCGGGCATGTCATCGAGTCCGATCGGGTTGTCCGAGAAGAATGTTGCGAACAGCCCCGCTGACGAGAAGAACGCTTCAGGGCGAAGCGGGCGGCCCAGCAGCATGTCGTCGTTGAAGTAGACGAAGTGCTCTGCGAGGTCGGGAACCCGATGCAGCGCGGTCTCGATGGCGTGCGAGTTGAAGGTGGGCAGCGCGTCGGCGGGAAGGATGTCGCGGTGGTCGACGACGGTCACCTGCGGGTGCGAGGTGTCGAGCCAGCCGGGGACCTGGCCGGCGGTGACCAGGTGGATGTGGCGGACCCACGGCGCGAAGAGGTGCAGGCTGCGCATCGAGTAGCGCAGCTCGTCGCGGGACATGAAGCGCGCTCGGCCACTGGCCTCGCGGGTCAGCGCCGTCCCCGTCAGCTGCGCGAGGCGCTCCTCGCGGGCGGCGTTCCAAGCCGGGTCCTCGCCGTCGACCCAGGTGTAGACGACGTCGACCGGGAACGTGCACTCGTTGACGGTCGGGCCGGCCATCAGGGGCAGGGTGCGCACCCGCACGCCCTCCACCTCGGCGTCCACGGTCGCCGTGCCGCGCGGGATCCGTCGTGCGTAGCGGTTCGGCCCGGGTGAGGCCAGCTCGCCCTGCGGGCTGGTCTCCCAGAACTGCACGCTCACGCCGCAGCCCTGGCCCAGCACGCTGCCGTGCTCGCCGTGCTCGGGCCACGGCTCGAGGTACACGCGTCCGCGGCGTCCGCGGCGCAGGTCGGTCGCGAGCTCCGCGACCACGCCGCGGCGCTCGGGCCAGCCGGAGTTGTCGGGGTCGCGCAGGGAGAGGTACGGCGGCAGGTCGGCCTCGGCCAGACGTGCCAGGAAGGCGTCGCGCACGTCCATGGGCATCACCACCGCCGGGTCGGTGGACTCGTGGGGCGGGATCACGAACCACTCGTCGGTGACCGCCCGGACGATGTCGACCGCGGCGGTGAGGGCCACCCGCCGTGCGGCCGCCGGGGTCACGCCGGTGATGTCGGCCGGCGGGGTCTCGGCGGCGACGCGACGCCGGGGAGCGGCGATGCGAGCCGCCACCCGACCCAGGGTGCCGCGGCGGGCGCGCGCGTCGGCGAAGATCGCGATCCACTGCTCGGCCAGCGCCCCGGCGTCGTACTGGCGCGAGGTGTGCAGGGCACCCGCGCCGAGCCGGTGGCGCAGCTCGGCATCGGAGGCCACGCGCAGCAGTGCGCTCGCCAGCCCGGCGACCGACGCCGGCGCGACGAGGAGGCCGTTGACGTCGTGCTGGATGATCTCGCGCGGACCGGACGGGCTGTCGAGGCTGACGACCGGGACCCCGGCCGCCATCGCCTCCTGGACCACGAGCGGGAAACCCTCGGTGCGCGAGGAGAGCGCACCCACCGCCGCCTTGGCCCACTCCCCGGCCATGTCGGTCGTGCTGCCCGGCAGCTCGACGCGGTCGTAGAGGCCGAACTTGCGCGACTGGCGGCGGATCTCGCTGCGCTGGGGGCCGTCGCCGTAGATCCGCAGCCGCCACCCGGGCAGCTGGTCGGCTATCTCGGCGAAGGCCTCGACGAGGCGGGTGAACTGCTTCTCCACCACGAGCCGACCCGCGGACATGATCACCGGGTTGTCGAGCCGCGAGCGCGGGGTGAAGCCGAGCGGGAGCGGGTTGGGCATCACCGCGACCTCGGGCGCGACCTCGCCGAGCTGCTCGCGCAGCCAGTCCGCCGTCGTGGGCGTCAGCATCGCGACGACGTCGGCGCGCGGCGCGAACGCCAGCAGCGGCTCGAGGCCGGAGGTGCGGTCCGACGACGAGCGGTGCTCCTGGTGGACCAGGACGGTGGCGTCCGGGACCAGCTGGGTGGCCGCGGCGAGCAGGGCCGGGGTGACCGTGACGAGCACGTCGACGTCGAGTCGGGGGAGCTCCTCGGCCATCGCGAGGTCGGTGAGCGCGGAGAACTGGCCGTCCCAGCGCTCCGGCACCAGCACGGACGCCCGCTCGTGCAGCGTAGTGACGGCCGCGTCGTCGGCGAGGCTGTCGGGACGGACGTCGGCGAGGTAGTCGACCGTGACCCGCGGGTCGATGTCGTAGTGGGGTGCGTCGGCGCTGCGGGTGACGCTGACCAGCCGGACGTCGTGGTCGCCGGCGAGCGCGTTGGCCTGGGTCACGGCCGAGCGGGACGTCCCGCCCATGCCGTCGAGGTTGAAGACCAGGTAGGCGATGCGCATCAGGTCGGGTCCTCGTCGGCTGCGTCGTCGTCGGACTCCGGGTCGTCGTCCCCGTCGTCGTCCTCGTCGGGTTCGTCGTCGGCGACGAGCCGGGCGACCAGCGCCGCGTCGGGCGACCAGCGCATCTGGAGCAGGTCGCGGCCGGTCTCCTCCTCGACGAGGACCGGCAGCAGCACCGCGGCGTGGGGGTTGACCAGGTCGTTGGCGCGGCGGCGCAGCGGGACCCCGCCCACCTGCAGCCGCAGCGGGGCCGTGGCGGACGCGGGGAGGCCGGCTGCTGTCAGCACCGCCGCCGCCCGGTCGCCCTCGCGGGTGAGGGTGAAGGACGCCACGACGCCACCCTCGTCACCGGGCTCGACCAGGTCGACCGAGGTGGCGTCGGTGGGACCGACGGTGACCCGGATGCCGTCAGCGTCGACGTCGAGGGCGACGACCTCGGCACCGGGCGCCGGTCGGCGTCGCCGGATCCGCAGCATCCCGGCCTGGGTGCGTAGCACGGTGAGCTGCCAGTGGCCGTCCGGGCCCGGTGGGACCCGCGTCGGCCGCGAGGGGAACGGGGGGACCCACACCTGCTGCGGCGGGCGACCGTTGGTCGGCACGACCACCACGTCGAAGCCGCCGCCCTCACCGGGGGTCCCGTCGAGGATCGTGTCCAGCTCGGCGCGGACGGACCGGTAGGCCGGGTCGTCCTCGGGCAGGTCGCTGACGAGCGGGTGGACCTGGTCGGCGTCGTCGCGCAGCGCGAGCGTGCCCGGCGTGGCCTCGACGGCGAGCCAGAGCGTGTGGCCGTCCAGGATGCCGACGTACGCCGCCACCGGACTGCCCGGCGGCGGGCCAGGTGGTGGCGGAGGAGGCGGGGGTCCGTCCGGCGCCGGCGTCGCCTCGTCGGTGCTGCGCCGGAGCCGGGGGGTCAGCTTCACTCGTCGATCAGAGCCCCGTCACGCCCTCTTCGCCGTAGCCCTCGGCCTGCTGGTCGAAGGTCTCGTGCTCGAGCAGGTGCAGGATCGGGACGCCGAGCCGACGGCGGGCCTTGGAGGTCCAGTCGAGGTGGAAGAACTCCGAGACCACGTGCGGGCGGGTCAGGATGATCGCCTCGCGACCGTCGACCTCGGCGAGCTTGGCGGCGAGGGCGTCGATCGGCGGGTCGGTGACGACCTGGCCGCGGGCGGTGGCACCGCTGGCGCGCAGCGCGGCGAGGGTCTGGGAGAGCTCGCTGTCGGAGCGGTCCTCGCAGTCCTTGCGCACGGCGTCGAGGTCGACCTCGCTCATCGGCATCGTCGGCGAGGCGAGCATGTCGCCGGCGGTGAGCGAGCCCATCGCCGACTCGATGCGGGCCGCGGCGTCCTCCAGGGGCAGCAGCACGTGGTAGGTCACGGGCTGCTCGAGCCCCTCGTGGAGCGAGTGCACCTGAGCCGCGTCCTGCTGCGTCAGCGCCTGCTCGATCAGCAGGACGACGTCGTAGTCCTCCGTGCTGGCGTTCTCGGACATCTCGTGACCTCTCTAGTCGACGCCCAGGATCCTAGCGAGGTCGTAGCTGACCGGTTCGTCCAGTTGCTCGTAGCCGCAGGACTCCGGGTCGCGGTCGGTGCGCCAGCGCCGGAACTGAGCGGTGTGGCGGAACCGCCGGCCCTCCATGTGATCGTAGGCGACCTCGAGCACCCGCTCGGGCCGCAGCGGCGTGAACGACAGGTCCTTGCCCTGGCTCCAGCGGCTCTGGGTCCCCGGGACCCGGTCGGGGTTCGCGGTCAGGAACTCCTGCCACCGACCCCACGGGTGGTCCTGGATGTCGACGACCAGCGGCTGGAGCTCCTCGATCAGCTCGGCGCGGCGCTTCTCCGTGAAGCTGGCGCTGACCCCCACGTGCTGGAGCTCGCCGTCGCTGTAGAGGCCCAGCAGCAGGCTGCCCAGCAGCGGCCGCTCCGGCGTGCTCGTCTTGTGCTCGCGGTAGCCCGCCACGACCACGTCAGCAGTGCGTTCGTGCTTGATCTTGAGCATGCTGCGGGCGTTCTCCTGGTACGGCAGGGCCAGCGGCTTCGCGACCACCCCGTCGAGCCCGGCGCCCTCGAACTGGTGGAACCACGCCTCCGCCTCGCCGGCGTCGGTGGTGGTGCGGGTGAGGTAGCAGGGGCCGTCGAGTCCGGCGAGCGCCTGCTCGAGGGCCGCGCGCCGCTCGGCGAACGGCCGGTCGGCGTACGACTCGTCGCCGAGCGCGAGCAGGTCGAACGCGACGTACGACGCCGGGGTCTTCTCCGCCAGCATGTCGATGCGGGACTTCGCGGGATGGATGCGCTCCTGCAGCACCTCGAACTCCAGGCGCCGGTCGATCGACACGAAGATCTCCCCGTCGAGCACGCAGCGGGCCGGCAGCTGCTCGCGCATCGCGGCGACGACCTCGGGGAAGTAGCGGGTCAGCGGCTTGGTGTTGCGGCTGGCCAGCTCCACCTCGTCGCCGTCCTTGAACACCAGGCACCGGAACCCGTCCCACTTGGGCTCGAAGCTGAGCCCGCCGGACCTCGCAGGGTCGGGGATGCCCTTGACGGCCTTCGCGAGCATCGGCCGGACGGGCGGCATGACGGGCAGGTCCACGCTGCCGAGGCTAGCCGCCAGCACCGACCGGGCCGGTCCTCAGGCGCCGCAGGACGAGGTGTGCGTCGACCTCGTGAGCGAGGGGCCGTGGAGCACGCCCGGGGACCGGTTGAGCGGGAAGCCGCGCTGCCAGTCCGAGAGCAGCGTCGTGTTGGCCATCTCGTGGTCGTCGCTGCCGACCAGGCTCAGGCGCAGGGTCATCGGCACGCCCCCGGTGACCTTGCGCGCCTTCAGCACGCCGACCGGCTGGCTGTCGACGAACCAGGTGACGTGGTCGTCCATCAGCTCGACCCCGACGGACGGTGCGCTGTTCTCGATGTTCCCGAGCCGGATCGTGCGGGACCACCGGGTCCGGCCCTTGGTCGCCCCGATGAGGGCGTCCCCCTCGCCCTGCCGGACCTCGGCGATCGTGATGTTGTGGGTACCGCAGTCGTAGTCCCGCGCCCGTTCGGGCACGAGCTGGACGCGGACCAGGTACCGCGGCCCGCCGGTGCGGGTGACCGTCCGGAGCTTGAGCTCCCACCGGCCGTAGCTCTGCGCGTTGCCGTGCAGGGTGGTGGCGGTCGTCCCCCGGTTCCCGCTGCCGTAGCGGTCGGTGCGCCCGCTCCACACCCCGAGCTGGCCGCTGCGCTTGGCGACCCGGCCGGTGCCGCCGAGGAACTCGGTCCACTCGCCCCGGGGCCGTGAGCCCCGCCAGGGCCTGGAGGTCAGGGACTCGCCGGAGGTCCAGTCGAAGTCGAAGATCGGGTAGCCCCACCTCCACCGGAGGGCCGCGGTCGTCGCGGCGCGCTGCACGTGGCCGGGCGACCCGACGTCGTGCGTCGTCCGGTCCGGCCGGGCCGACGTACCCGGGACCGCCGGTCGGCCGCGCGTCGACGCGACGTCGAGGTAGGTCGGGAAGGAGGGGTACCAGCCGATCTGGTTGCGGCCGGTCGTCACGTCGCCCTCGATCACCCGGTAGACGGGGTTCCCGATCACCTGGGTGAGGTCCAGGAAGCGGCCCAGGCCGGAACGGTCCACGACGGACACGCCGACGGGGACCCAGGTGGTCGGGTCGACCCGCCGCTGCAGGGTCAGGACCCGACCGGCGAACACGGGCATCCCGGCCACCGGTGCGGTGTCGGCCACGATCGTGAACGGCAGACCCGCCACGACGCGCTGGGTGGGCGCCCGCCCCGACCCGCTCAGGAGCGGCTGCTCGGCCCACAGCACGACGTCCTGCTGGTCGGGGAACAGGTCGAGCTTCTCGGTGACGTACCTGCCCGACTTCACGCGGAACCCGATGTCGATCATGTCCGGGGCCGGGTAGTGGAAGGAGAAGGAGCCGTCGGCGTTGGTCCGGGCCGAGAAGTCCTGGACGTCGATCCAGGTGTCGCCGGGACGGTTCAGGAAGCGCTGCAGGGTGATCGTGCGGACGCCCCCGTGGGGGAGCCTGCCGGTCCAGGTGAGCGACTGCCCGCCGACGAACCGGGTGGGGGACACGGCGAGGGTCCCCGAGCCTGCGGCCCGCTCCACGCGGGCCGTCGGGGGCGATCCGGTCGCCGGTGAGCCGGGTGCCACGAGGGCGCCCGCCCAGGCGGTCGTGACCAGCGCGGCCACCGCGGCCAGCGACGTCGGTCTGCGCGTTCGCACGGAGTCCTCCAGCGTCCCGAGTGTGGCGGGAGCTCCCGCCCGTGGACGGTAACCCCGGGCGCGTCCCCGCGTTCGCGGTTCGGTGAGACTGCCCGGCGCGTGTGGGTCGTGCGCCTGAGAACGAGCCATGGCGCGTTCTCAGGCACACGACCCGTAACCTGTGGGCTGGTCATCGACCTTCCCCGGTTGGTCTGCCGGGCCGTGCGTGCCGCCCCGCCAGGCGGGCCCTAGCCTTAGGTGCCTATCCCCGGTTGGTCTGCCGGGCGGAGCTGCCAGCCCCGCCAGGCGGGCCGCAGGGACAAGCAATCCCCGGTTGGTCTGCCGGCAGGGCCCGCCTGACTTTGAATCAGGACTAGCGACGTAGGTTCGACTCCTACCCGGGGAGCATGAGCGCAGAGCAGGAGAGCGGGCAGAAGAGCGGGCTGACGGTCGTCGTGCTCGCCGCGGGCGGTGGCACGCGGATGAAGTCCAAGACGATGAAGGTGCTCCACCCGATCGCGGGCCGCACGATGATCGGCCACGTCCTGGCGGCGGCCCGGGAGACCGGGCCGGAGCGCATCGTGACGGTGGTCGGCCACCAGCGCGAGGAGGTCTCCGCGCACCTCCGCGAGATCGCCCCCGACACCGTGCTCGCCGTCCAGGACGAGCAGCTCGGCACGGGACACGCGGTGCGGATGGCCGTCGAGGCCGTGGGCTCGCTGTCGGGCACCGTGCTCGTGGCGTACGGCGACACGCCCCTGCTCGAGGGCGGGTCGCTGCGCTCGTTCGCGGCCGAGCACGAGGCCGCGCAGCGCGCGGTGAGCATCCTCAGCGGCATCGTCGACAACCCGTTCGGCTACGGCCGGGTGCTCCGCAACGCCGAGGGCGACGTGGAGGCGATCGTCGAGGAGAAGGACGCGACGCCGGCACAACGCGAGGTGCGCGAGATCAACTCCGGGATCCTGGCGCTCGACGCCGAGTTCCTGCTGGCGGCGCTGCCGCGCATCGGCAACGACAACGCCAAGGGCGAGTACTACCTCACCGACGTGGTGGCGATCGCCCGGGAGGACGGCCTGACCGTCGGTGCGTACCCCATCGACGACGTGATGCAGACCGAGGGCGTCAACGACCGTGCCCAGCTCGCGCGGATGGGCGCCGAGATGAACCGCCGGATCGTCGACCGGTGGATGCGCGACGGCGTGACCGTGATGGACCCGGCCACCACGTGGGTCGATGCCGACGTGGTGCTCGAGCCCGACGTGACGATCCTCCCCGGCGTGCAGCTGCTCGGCGCGACCGTCGTGGCGGAGGACGCCGTCGTCGGCCCCGACAGCACGCTGAAGGACTGCGAGATCGGTGCCGGCGCCCGCGTCGTCCGCACCCACGGCGAGCTCGCGGTCATCGGTGCCGGCGCGAACGTCGGGCCGTTCTCCTACCTCCGGCCGGGCACGAGCCTCGGCGCCGGCGGCAAGATCGGCGGGTTCGTCGAGACCAAGAACGCGACGATCGGCGACGGGGCGAAGGTCCCGCACCTCTCCTACGTCGGAGATGCCGAGATCGGCGAGGGCACCAACATCGGCGCGGGCACGATCTTCGCCAACTACGACGGGATGCAGAAGCACCGCACCACGGTCGGCCGGCAGGCGCGGACCGCGTCCAACAACACGTTCGTGGCCCCGGTGACGATCGGCGACGGCGCCGCGACCGGAGCCGGCACCGTCGTACGCCGTGACGTCCCGCCCGGCGCCCTGGCCGTCTCGAGCGGGCCACAGCGGATCATCGAGCGGTGGGCGCAGCGGAAGCGAGCCGGCACCCCCCAGGCGGAGGCGGCCGAGGCCGCCCTGCGAGACGAGGCGGGCGGCGCACCGGCGGGTGAACAGGACGTGGCAGAATCCTGACCGACAACCCTCCTGGCGACCGAGGAGCTGTTCGCGTGACCGGATACAAGAAGACCACCGAGAAGAACCTCATGGTCTTCAGCGGCCGGGCTCACCCCGAGCTCGCCGAGGAGGTGGCGACGCTCCTGGAGACCGACCTGGTCCCGCAGTCGGCGTACGAGTTCGCGAACTCCGAGATCTACGTCCGCTACGAGGAGTCGGTCCGCGGCTGCGACGCCTTCGTGATCCAGAGCCACACCGCTCCGATCAACGAGTGGATCATGGAGCACCTGATCATGGTCGACGCCCTCAAGCGCGCGTCGGCCAAGCGGATCACCGTGGTCATGCCGTTCTACGGCTACGCGCGGCAGGACAAGAAGCACAAGGGCCGCGAGCCGATCTCGGCGCGGCTGATGGCCGACCTGTTCAAGACCGCCGGCGCCGACCGGCTGATCACGGTCGACCTGCACGCCGATCAGATCCAGGGCTTCTTCGACGGCCCGGTCGACCACCTGATGGCGCTGCCGATCCTCGCCGACCACGTCCGCGAGAAGTACGGCCACCAGCCCCTCGCCGTCGTCTCGCCGGACGCCGGCCGGATCAAGGTGGCCGAGCGCTGGTCGGCCCGCCTCGGCGGTGCGCCGCTGGCGTTCATCCACAAGACCCGCCGCGTCGACCGTCCGAACGAGACCGTCGCCAACCGCGTCGTCGGTGACGTCCGCGGCCGGATGTGCGTGCTGGTCGACGACATGATCGACACCGGCGGCACGATCGTGAAGGCCGCCGACGCGATCATGGCCGAGGGCGCCGCGGGCGTGATCATCGCCGCCACCCACGCGATCCTCTCCGACCCGGCGGTCGACCGGCTCAAGAACTCCGCCGCCGCCGAGGTCGTGGTCACCAACACGCTGCCGCTGAGCCCCGACCGCGAGTTCGACAAGCTCACCTGCCTCTCGATCGCCCCCCTGGTCGCCCGGGCGATCCGCGAGGTGTTCGAGGACGGCTCCGTCACCTCGATGTTCGACGGGGCCAGCTAGCAGCTCGCCGGGCGGTCGGGTAGCGGATCGAGGTCCCGGGCCGCCACCTGCCCGGGGAGACCCGCACGACACGCCGGGCCGGGGCGGCGTGTCGTGCGGGTTTCCCCCGACCGGTTCGACCTGGCGTGGCTGGTGTGACCGCTGAGACTTCGGGGACCCATGGTGGTGGCGCGGGCGGCCACGTAGCGGCGGCGCGGGCGGAGCCCGGCGGGCGACCGCGCCCCTCGAGCCGGTCGGCCACCGCGCGGGCCAGCCGACCAGCTACCCACGGATGCGTCACAAGAGCCTCCATTGAACGAGAACGGCGCCAGGGCAGAGGCCCAGGTCAGCCCAGGTCGTCCGCCCAGTCCGCCCAGCTCCGGCGGAGCACGACGGGCAGGTCGCCCGCGAGCTGGGCGTCCAGCAGGGTCCACTGGGCCGGAGTCAGGGGGAGCAACGGCCGCGCCTGCCCGATCACCTGCGCGAACCCGTCGCCCCGCGTCGCCCAGGCCGGTGCCTCCCGCAGGTAGCGCTCGACGTACGGCGCGAGGAGGTCGGTCTGCTCGACCGACCACAGCCCGGTCAGCGTGGCGGTGAGCAGCCGGTTGCCGACGGCCGGGTCAGCGACGACCGCCCAGGCCTGGTCCTTGGCCGCGCGGGTCGGCCGGGCTGCGAGCGCGGCGGCTGCGCCGAGGTCGCCGGTCAGGCCGGGCTCGCGCTCGATCGCCTCCGCGTCGAGGGCGCCGAGCGCCGCGAGCCGGCGGACCACGAGCCAGCGCAGGCCCGGGGTGAGGGGGAGCGTGCCGATGGCGTCCGCCACGAGCCAGCTCTCCAGCGTCGTGGTGTCGCGGGTCGTCGCTGCGAACCCGGTGGCGAACGCCGTGGCGTGGTCGGGTGACGTCGCGTGCAGCAGCCCGGTCCCGCAGGCCCCCGCGAGGGAGCCCAGGACGTCGGCGACGGGCCCGGGCAGGCGCAGCGGCAGCACCCTGCCCAGGGCCCGGTCGGGCACGACGGTGACGAGGGAGGCGCTGCGCTCGCCCGGCAGATGCCGGGCGACCAGCTCGGCGAAGACGGCCGCGTCGAGGTCGCGCGTCCACACCCGGTCCAGGAGCACCGTCCACAGCACCGCCCGCACGAGGTCGTCGTCGATGCGGCACAGCCCGTCGTCGACAGCAGCCGCCGATCGCTCGTCGAGCACGACCCGGGCGAACGTCTCACCGCGGCTGTTCGGCACGACGACCCGCCCGGCCAGCTCGGCCAGGGGGACCGGCTCGTCGGCGACGTCGACGACCAGCTCCTCGGTGGCCACCCAGGCGTCGTCGTACGCCGTCACGCGGACCCGGTGGGGCCGGACCCCGTCGCGGTGCAGGACCGGGACCTCGCCGTCGCGCTCGACGCGCAGCGTGTCGAAGCCGGTGCGCCGCAGCCACACCTCGACCCACGACCGGACGTCGCGGTCCGTCGCCTCGTCGAGCGCGGCCACGAAGTCGGCGAGGGTGGCGTTGGCGAGGCGGTGCCGGCGCAGGTAGGTGTTCAGGCCGCGCAGGAACGCATCGTCGCCGAGCCAGGTGACCAGCTGCCGGAGCACCGAGGCGCCCTTGGCGTAGGAGATCGCGTCGAAGATCGTCGCGGCCGACGCCACGTCCGGGACGTCGGCCGGCTCCGGGGCGATCGGGTGGGTCGAGCGGCGCTCGTCGGCGACGTAGGCCGTGGGCTTGCGGCCCGCCTCGTGGAGGAGGAGCGCGCCTGGCATCCCGGCGGCGTCGGCGGCCACCCGGTAGCCCATGTAGTCGGCGAAGGACTCCTGGAGCCAGGTGTCCTCCCACCAGGTCATCGTCACCAGGTCGCCGAACCACATGTGGGCCATCTCGTGGGCGATGACCGCGCCGCGCAGCAGCCGCACGTCCTCGGGCAGCCGGCCGGTCGGCAGCATCTCGTCGCGGTGGATCACGCACCCCGGCTGCTCCTGGGCACCCCAGTTGAGCCCGGGGACGAAGACCTGGTCGTAGGAGTCGAAGGCGTAGGGCTCGTCGAGGATCGTGGCGTAGTGATCGAAGCACGCCTCGGTGACGGCACGCAGCTCGTCGGCGTCGCGCGCGAGCTCACCGGCGAGCGAGGCACGCGCGTGCCAGCCGAACGGCAGCCCGGCGTGCTCCCACCGGACCGAGGCCCACGGTCCGGCCACCACGCAGACCAGCGCGACCGGGATCGGTGGCGTGGGTGCGAACTCCCAGCGTCCGCCACCCTCACGGACCGGTCGCCCGTTGGCGAGCACGGTCCACCCGGGGTCGGCGGACACCGTCGTCGTCACCGGAGCCTTGAGGTCGTTCTGGTCGAAGCAGCAGAAGAGCCGCTGGGCGACGTCGAGCCCGAGGTAGGCGCCGAGGTAGGTCGCCCCGTCGGCCGGGTCGACGGTGCGGTGCATGCCCTCGCCGTCGGTGACGTAGGGCAGCCGGGCGGCCACCGTCAGCACGTGGCGGCCGCCGAGGCCCGCGAGGTGCAGCCGGCGGCCGTCGTACGGCGGCTCGAGCGGGATCCCGTCCAGGGTGACCTCCAGGTCGGTCGCCGCGGTGAGCTCCACGAAGGTGCGGTCGGAGCTGCTGGTGAACCGCACCGTCGTACGGCTGCCGAAGCGGTCGGCGGCGGGGTCGGTGAGGTCGATGTCGACCTCGTAGGACACCTCCGAGATCGAGGCGGCCCGGGCCCGGGCCTCGGCGAGGGTGAGGCTCACCCCACGACCCTACGCAGGGCGGCTTCCGGATTCGCCTCCTCCGGCCGGCCCCGGTAGGCTGACGCAGTTGCCTCGGCGAGGGAGCCGCCCCGGGTGGTTCCGTGATCGACAGGGCTGGCTGTCCGTCCGGATGCGCCCCCGCCGTCACAGAGCGTCGAGGCCCCGAGACCGAGAAGCACCGCCAGCCGCACGACGTACGAGGAGCAGGACACATGCCCGAGAAGATCAAGGCCGAGAAGCGCACCGAGTTCGGCAAGGGTGCCGCCCGCCGGATCCGCCGCGAGCACAAGGTCCCCGCGGTCGTCTACGGCCACGGCAACGACCCGATCCACGTGACCCTCCCGGGCCACGACACGATGCTCGCGCTCAAGCACGGCGGTGCGAACGCGCTGCTGGAGCTGGAGATCGACGGCAAGACCCAGCTGGCGCTGACCAAGCAGGTCCAGATCGACCCGATCAAGCGCCACCTCGAGCACGTCGACTTCGTCGCGGTCAAGCGCGGCGAGAAGGTCACCGTCGACGTCCCGGTCCACGTCGTCGGCGACGCCGCGAGCGAGACCCTGGTCGTCACCGAGAGCGCGACCGTCCAGATCGAGGCCGAGGCGACCCACATCCCGGAGTCGATCGAGGTCAGCGTCGAGGGCGCCGAGGTCGGCACCCAGATCCACGCCTCCGACCTGACCCTCCCCTCGGGCAGCACCCTGCTGACCGACCCCGAGACCCTGGTCGTCAACGTCACCCAGCAGCAGTCCGAGGCCGCGCTGGAGGCCGAGCTCGAGGAGGCCGAGGCCGAGGCCGGCATCGAGCGCGAGGAGTCCGAGGAGACCGCCGAGGCGCCCGCCGCCGAGGCTGCCGAGACCGAGGGCGAGACCGCGTCGGAGGAGTGAGCCTCCGCTCGACACTGGGCTCGACACTCGGCCCGACGCTGGGCCGCCTGCTCCACAGAAAGGGCCGGGACTCCGTGACCGACTCCACCACCACCCCTGTGTGGCTGGTGGTCGGGCTGGGGAATCCCGGCCCTTCCTACGCCGGCCACCGCCACAACGTGGGACACCTCGTCGTCGACGAGCTCGCGCAGCGGATGGGTGCGCCCTTCCGGGCCCACAAGTCCGGCCGCGCCGAGGTCGTCGAGGGCCGGCTCGGCGCGCCCGGCACTCCGGGGCCGCGGGTCGTGCTGATGAAGGCGCGGTCCTACATGAACGAGTCCGGCGGTCCGGTCAAGCAGCTCGCCACGTTCTACAAGGTGCCGCCCGAGCGGATCGTCGCCGTGCACGACGAGCTCGACATCCCCTTCGACACGATGCGGGTCAAGATCGGCGGCGGCGACAACGGCCACAACGGCCTGCGCTCGATGCGGTCCTCGCTCGGCACGGGCGACTTCGCCCGGGTGCGGGTCGGCATCGGCCGCCCGCCCGGTCGCCAGGACGTGGCCGACTTCGTGCTCTCCAACTACTCGTCCGCCGAGCGCAAGATCCTCCCGTTCCAGGTCGACAAGGCGGCGGACGCCGTCGAGTCGCTCGTGACCGAGGGCCTCGAGCGCACCCAGCAGAACTTCAACTCCTGACCGGAAGTAGGTTGCCGTCCATGACGTTCGAACCCGGGACCCCGCCCGCCGAGGCCGCCACCGACGACCACGTGCTCGCCGCCTGGCTCGCCACCGTCGCGGGCGAGCGCCTGCTCGAGGTGCGGGGGGAGGGTCTCGAGGGCCGGGAGCTCAAGGACGCCGGTGACCGCGCGGCCCACGAGCTGCTCATGCGGCTGCTCGCCGAGCTCCGTCCCGACGACGCCGTGCTCTCCGAGGAGGGCAAGGACGACAAGGTCCGTCTGTCCAGCAGCCGGGTCTGGATCGTCGACCCGCTCGACGGCACCCGGGAGTTCTCCGAGGTGCCGCGCGACGACTGGGCCGTCCACGTTGCGCTCTGGCAGGACGGCGACCTGGTCGCCGGCGCCGTCGCCCAGCCGGCGCTGGGGGAGACGTTCAGCACCGGCAACCCGCCGGTGGTCCCGCCGAGCACCTCCGCGCGTCCGCGGATCGCGGTGTCGCGCAGCCGCCCTCCGGCGTTCGTGAACGCCCTGGCCGAGGAGCTGGGCGCCGAGCTGGTGCCGATGGGCTCGGCCGGGGTGAAGATGATCTCGGTGACCCGCGACGTCACCGACGCCTACGTCCACGCGGGTGGGCAGTACGAGTGGGACTCCGCGGCGCCGGTGGCCGTCGCCCGGGCAGCCGGCCTGTTCACGTCCCGGGTCGACGGGTCCCCGCTGGTCTACAACCAGGAGGACGTCTACCTCCCCGACGTCGTGGTCTGCCGTCCTGAGCTCGCCGAGCGGATCCTCGCGTTCATCGCGGAGCACGGCACGTAAGTGGCGATCCGGCACGTGCTCCTCGACGCCGACGGCGTCCTGCAGAGCCTGCCCGGCGGCTGGCTGGCCGCCGTCGAGCCGTTCCTCGGTGACGGCTCCGCGGAGTTCCTCGAGCAGAGCTGGGCCGACGAGCTGCCCGCGCTGCGCGGTGAGGGTGACTTCCTGGTCGAGCTCGACCGCGCCGTCCAGCGTCGCGGTCTCGACCTCGACGTCGAGACGTTCTACGCGGCGGTGTGGAACGCCATCGAGGTCTCGCCCGAGACCGTCGGTCTCGTCCACCGGCTGCGCGACGCCGGGTACGGCGTGCACCTCGCCACCAACCAGGAGCGGTACCGCGCGGCGTACATGCGCGGACCCCTCGGGTACGACGACCTCTTCGACGTCAGCTGCTACAGCTGTGACCTGGGTGCCGTGAAGCCCGAGGCCGCCTACTTCGCCCGGGCCCTGCGCCTGGTCGGTGCCCCGGCCGGGGACGCCGTGCTCGTCGACGACAACCTCGCCAACGTCGAGGGGGCGCGGGCGGCGGGTCTGGCGGCCGTGCACTGGGACCTCACGCAGGGCATGACCGCTCTGCGGTCCTCGCTCGCCGAGCTCGGTGTGCGGGTTGACGGACCCGGGGACTGACGGCGTCTCCCGAGGGCAGGGTCCTGCGTCGATAAGCGGTTGAGGTCGGTCGTCGGGACGGCGAGGCTGCCCGCATGACCTCCTTCGTCTCGCACACGACCATCGACTGCGCCAACGCCTACGAGCTGTCGGAGTGGTGGAAGCCCGTCCTCGGTTACGTCGACCTCGACGGCGACCCGAACCTGCCGGGCCACGAGGAGTGCATGATCCGGGACCCCGAGACCGGGCACCAGCTGCTCTTCATCGAGGTGCCGGACGCCAAGACCGTCAAGAACCGGGTGCACCTCGACATGCGCCCCCGCTCGGTCTCGCGCGACGAGGAGGTCGAGGGGCTCCTCGCCCACGGCGCGACCCTCGTCGGCGACCACCGCGGTATCCGGGGTCCCGGCTCGGGCTGGGTCACCCTCGCCGACCCGGAGGGCAACGAGTTCTGCATCCTCCGCTCCGAGGCGGAGCTCGCCTCCTCCTGAGCCGACGCGGGGTCCCTGGGCGTGCGAGACGCGCCGGCTCGGCGTCCTGGAGCGAGCACGACGCGCCGACTCGGCGAACAACAGGTGGACGACGGTCGGGCACCGCCTCCTGCTCCGGGTGGACCACGGATGGGCGGCCCAGCATGACCCGTTCTGACTACCGCAAACCCGCTGCGGCGGCTTGTTGGCCAAAGCAGGCGCGGCTGTTCGCCCGGCGTTCACCGATGGACGGCCAATCGTTCCGGTGACCTCCTGACACTTCTGGCGTTCCACCGTCCTCTCGGGACCGAGAACTCGCCAGGAAGCAGCGCGTGACCAGCCTCCCCCTGCAGGACGCGTCCACGGACGTCCGTCCGCGCACGATCTCCCGCAAGGCCACAGGAGTGGACGCTGTGTTCGTCCACTCCATCCGGGTGGTCGGAGCGACCGTGCTCGTCATCACCGGCGGGGTGGGCGTCTTCCTCGGCTGGCAGGCCCTCCCGACCCTTCGCCGCTACGGCTGGAGCTTCTTCACCGAGGCGTCCTGGCAGCCCGAGGCCGACGTCGTCGGCATCGCCGCCGTGCTCACCGGCACCGTCTGCGTGGCGCTGGTGGCGATGAGTATCGCGTTCCCGCTCGCCCTCTCGACCGCGCTCTACATCAGCGAGTACGCGCCGGCCCGGATCAAGAGCATCCTGGTGTCGATGGTCGACCTGATGGCCGCGGTGCCGTCGATCATCTGGGGCCTCTGGGGCTACTTCCTGATCATGCCGCACGCCGCGGACCTCTCGGTCTGGCTGGACCGCAACTTCGGCTGGATCCCGTTCTTCGACGTGCACGACGCGGACCCGAACGCCGCCGCGATCGACATCTCCCGCTACAGCTTCTCGATGTTCTGCGCCGGCATCGCCGTCGCGATGATGGTGCTGCCGATGTCGTGCGCGGTGATGCGCCAGGTCTTCTCGCAGACACCGCCCGGAGAGAAGGAGGCCGCGCTCGCGCTGGGCGCCACCAGGTGGGGCATGATCCGGTCGGTCGTGCTGCCCTTCGGCCGCGGCGGCATCATCGGCGGCGCCATGCTCGGGATGGGCCGCGCGCTCGGCGAGACCATCGCGGTGCTGCTGATCCTGTCGCCGTCGTTCGAGGTCAAGGGCCGGGTGCTCGAGATCGGCGGCAACACCGTCTCGTCCCTCATCGCCGGCCGTTTCGGTGACGCGAGCAAGAGCCAGCTGTCTGCCCTCCTCGCCGCCGGCTTCGTCCTGTTCCTCATCACCCTGCTCGTCAACACGGTCGCCGCGATGATCGTCAACCGAAGCCGCTCGGGCGCCGGGACGGAAATCTGATGACGCTCACATCAGAGACCGGCGCCACCACCGCCGGCAAGACCATCCTGCCGACGTACGACGACGACGCCCCCCCGCCGCAGCCCCGGCCCGCCCTCGGCCGGCCGACACCGGACGAGCAGTTCCTCCGCGTCGGCACCTGGGTCTCGGCGCTCGGGCTCGCGTGGCTCATCACCCAGCAGCTGCTCCCGCTCCAGGGATGGGCGTGGTTCCTGGTGACCTGGTTCGCGTGCATGCTGCTGGTCACCGGCGTGACCTCGACGATCTCCGGCGGCTGGATCGAGGCCCGGGACCGGATCGCCGCCAGCATCGTGACGGCGGGCGCCGTGATCGTCGGGGCGGTCCTGGTGAGCGCGGTCGTGTTCGTCGTCCTCCGCGGCTGGAAGCCGCTGGTGCACCTGAACTTCTTCGTCGACGACATGGCCGGCGTCGGTCCCAAGGACCCCTTCGACCGTGGGGGTGTCGCTCACGCGGTCCTCGGCTCTCTGATCGAGATCACCATCGCCGTCATCATCACCCTGCCCCTGGGGATCGGCACCGCGATCTTCATGAGCGAGGTGGGCGGCAGGTTCGCCAAGGTCGTGCGGACCGTCGTCGAGGCGATGACCGCGCTGCCCTCGATCGTCGCCGGACTGTTCATCTACACGGTGTTCATCGTCGCCCTGGGCTACCCGCGCTCGGGCCTCGCCGCCTCGCTGGCGATCGCGGTGATGATGCTCCCGATCATCGCCCGAGCTGCCGACGTCGTGCTGCGGGTCGTCCCGGGTGGTCTCCGTGAGGCCAGCCTCGCCCTCGGTGCCAGCCGGTGGAAGACGGTCTGGAACGTGGTGCTCCCGACCGCACGGCCCGGCCTCGCGACCGCGGTGATCCTCGGCATCGCGCGCGGCATCGGTGAGACCAGCCCCGTGCTGCTGACGTCCGGCAACGCCCAGTTCTTCGTCACCAACCCGACCGACGGCGTCATGAACTCACTGCCGCTCTTCATCTACTCGACCGTGCGCTCGGGGGAGCCGAACGCGATCGCCCGTGCCTTCGCGGCTGCGTCCGTCCTGCTCGCGGTCGTGCTGATCCTCTTCGTCACCGCGCGTCTGATCGCCCGACCGAAGCGGACCAAGAAGACCCGTCGGGGGAGTCGTCCGGCCCGTGGGTCGGCCATCGACTTCGTGCAGGCGAACCCGCTCAGCGAGATGGGGCCGGTCGGCCCCCAGTCGAACCCGTACCAGCAACAGGAGTACACGTGATCGCCCGCGCTTCCCGGACCCTCCGGGCCGTCGTCACCTTCCTCATGGCACTCGGCTGCATCGCCGCGCTGCCGGGCGCGGCCAGCGCGACCGTGTACGCCCAGATCGAGGGCACCGGTTCGACGTGGTCGGAGCTCATCGTCCAGCAGTGGATCGCCGACGTCGACGCCAACGGCATGAAGGTCGTCTACACGGGCGGCGGTTCGACCAAGGGACGCAAGGACTTCGCCCAGGGCAGCACGGACTTCGCGATCTCGGAGATCCCCTACCAGGGCGTCGACGAGCAGGGCCAGGCCGACACCAGCAACGGCCGCGACTTCGCCTACCTGCCGATCGTCGCCGGAGGCACGGCGTTCACCTACCAGCTCAAGATCGGCAACGAGCTGGTCCGCAACCTGCGGTTGTCGGGAGAGACGATCGCGAAGATCTTCACCGACAAGATCACGAACTGGAACGACCCGGCGATCACCAAGGACAACAACGGTCGCAAGTTCCCCTCCCTCCCGATCAAGCCCGTCGTCCGCTCCGACGGCTCGGGCACGACGGCGCAGTTCACGACGTGGATGGACCACGAGTACCCGAGCATCTGGCGACCCTACTTCGGCCAGTCGGGGCTGACGTCCTACTACCCCAAGCACGGGGGGCTGATGATCAGCCAGGCGGGCTCGGACCAGGTGATGAACACGATCAAGGGCTACGCCGGCAACGGGACGATCGGCTACGTCGAGTACTCCTACCCGGTCAACGCGGACTACCCCGTGGTCAAGGTCCTGAACAAGGCCGGCTACTTCGTCGAGCCGACGCAGTACAACACCGCCGTCGCGCTGACGAAGGCGAAGATCAACCAGGACAAGAACAGCCAGATGTACCTGACGCAGATCCTGGACGGCGTCTACACCAACCCGGACCCGCGGGCGTACCCGATCTCGTCGTACTCCTACATGATCATCCCGACGGGCAAGGACGACCCGCGGATGACGACCGCGAAGCGACAGACGCTCGCAGACTTCCTCTACTACTCGCTGTGCTCGGGCCAGACCAAGGCCGGTCCGTACGGCTACTCACCCCTCCCGCTCAACCTGGTGCAGGCCGGGTTCGACCAGATCGCCAAGCTGAAGAAGGCCGACTCCGCGGTCGACCTGACCGACCGGGACGTCCGGTCGTGCAACAACCCGACCTTCGACGGCAAGAACCTCAACCACAACGTGCTCGCGGACATCGCTCCGCAACCCGCCGCCTGCGACAAGATCGGTGAAGGTCCGTGTGGCACCGCCACCGGCACCAGCACCGACGGGGGTGGCGAGGGGGACGGCACCACCGGCGGGAGCGGCACCACCGGCACGACCGGCGGGACCGGCGGCACTGGTGGAACCGGAGGCACTGCCGATGGTGGGACGGGGAGCGCACCGGGGGCGATCGATCCAGCGACCGGGGCCGTCGTCGGCGGCGACCCCGGGACGACGACCTCGGGTGATGCGATCTACGCCTCGCCGACCGAGCTGGTGGCCGAGCGCACCGGGGACAAGTCCGCCTTCGGCTGGCTCGCCGTCCTGGAGCTGCTGGCGCTGATCCTGCTGCCGGGATTCTTCGTCATCGCCCTGCGCCGTCGCCGACCGTCCGGGCATGGGGGGCGGCCGTGAAGCGCGCCCTCGCCCTCGTCGCCGGCTTCCTCGCCCTCGCGCTCCCGGCGGCCGCCCTCGCCTCACCGGCGCCGCCGGCGACGAACTCCGGCACAGCCCCCGCTCGGTACGCAGCGGTTCCTCACATCGCCGCCAAGAAGTCGGACGGCTTCAGCGACACCAAGACGCTGACACGACAGTTCGTGAACACCGACGGCTCGACCTACTCCTTCCCGAGCCACACCGTCACGGTGAGCGCGGACAAGACGAAGGACCTCCGTGGGCGGCAGCGGATCCTCATCAGCTGGAAGGGCGCCCAGCCCAGCGGTGGCCGCGCGAGCAACCCGTACGGCGAGAACGGCCTCAACCAGGAGTACCCGGTCGTCATCGTCCAGTGCCGAGGCACGGACGACTCGTCCCTACCGTTGAAGCAACGGGTGCGACCGGAGACCTGCTGGACCGGCTCCATCGCTCAGCGCTCCCAGGTCGCCCGGGCGGACGGCGAGGCGAGCTGGATCCACGACCTCGACGCGACGCCCGCCGAGAAGGAGCGGGTGTCCGGCATGGACCCGTTCCCGACCGCCGCCTGCCCCAACGCCGACGTGCCGCCGTACTTCACCAAGCTGACGCCGTTCGTGTCGGCCAAGGGCAAGACGTTCGCGGCCTGCGACGTCAACAACATGCCGCCCGAGGCGGCCGTCGGTGCGGCCTTCCCGCCGGCGGAGGTCGCGGCGTTCACCGACCTCGACGGCACCGGATCGGTCCAGTTCGAGGTGCGCAGCGACGTCGAGAACGAGTCGCTCGGGTGCAACCACGACACGCCGTGCACGATCGAGGTCATCCCGATCGCCGGCCTGTCGTGCGACCAGCCGTCGTCGCCCATGTCGATCTCGGACAAGGCCTGCCGCAAGGGCGGCCGGTTCCCGGCGGGCTCCAGCAACTTCGCCAACGACGGCGTCGACCAGGCCGTCTCGCCGTCGCTGTGGTGGTCGCCGTCGAACTGGAAGAACCGTTTCTCCATCCCGATCACCTTCGGCCTGCCGCCGGACACGTGCGACGTGCTCGACCCCCGAGCGCCGACCGGGTTCTACGGGTCGGAGCTCCTCGCCCAGGCCGCGCTGCAGTGGGCCCCGGCCTACTGCCTGAACAAGCAGCGCTTCAAGTTCCAGTTCAACAACATGTCGGACGAGGCCGGCTGGAACCTCATGGAGGCCGGCGGTGGGGTCGCTGCCGAGGTGTCGTCCGAGCACGAGCAGCGCGGCGCGAACCCGGTGGGCTACGCACCGACGGCGGTGACCGGCTTCTCGATCGGCTACCAGATCGACAAGCCCGACAACGCGGGCGAGCTGACGGACCTGAAGCTGAACGGGCGACTCCTCGCCAAGCTCCTCACGCAGTCCTACCTCGGCTCCGACCTGGGCCGCGGCCACCCGGGCATCGGTGACAACCCGCTCGGCATCATGAACGACCCGGAGTTCATCGAGCTCAACCCGGGGCTGACCCAGATCAGCCAGGAGGCGGGCGCCACCGTCCTGTCCCTGTCCAACAGCTCCGACGTCATCGAGCAGCTCACGGAGTACATCGCCCAGGACAAGGACGCGATGGACTTCATCAACGGCAAGGCCGACCCGTGGGGGATGAAGGTCAACCCGTCCTTCAAGGGCATCTCGGTGCCCCGGCCGGACTGGCCGCTGCTGGACACCTACGTCCCCGAGACCGACAGCGACTGCCGCAAGAAGAACCCGGCGGTCTACTTCAACCAGATCGCCGCGCCGGTCACGACGCTGCGCAAGATCGCGGAGGCGCTGCTCGACGCGTGGCCGAACGTGCAGACGCGCTGCGACTACGACCCGGCCAGCGGGCTCTACAAGCTCGGCCGGATCGACCGGCAGGGCTACGGCACCCGGTTCATGCTCGGCATCGTGAGCCTCGGCGACGCGGCCCGCTACGGCCTCCGCTCGGCGGAGCTCGAGACGAAGCCGGGGGTCTACGTCGGGCCGACGACGAAGTCGCTCGCCGCGGCCGTCGCGCTGTCGAAGCAGACGAAGCAATACTCCCCCTTCGTCCTCGACCAGGCCGACGTACGGAAGTCCGCGACGGCCTACCCGGGCACGATGGTCGTCTACACCGCCGCGCGGCTGCAGAACCTCGACCAGGAGGACGCCGACAAGGTCGCGCAGTTCATCCGCATCTCGACGAGCGAGGGCCAGAAGCCCGGCAGCGGCAACGGGCAGCTGCCCGATGGCTTCCTCCCGATCGAGAAGACCGGGGTCACCGCCAAGCTGTACGACGCCGCACAGGAGTCCGCCGACGCGATCGAGGCCCAGGAGGAGCCCCCGTCCGACGGAGGAGACGGGACCGGTGGTGACGACGGCGGCGTCGGTGGGACCGGCGGTGGCATCGGCCCCGGCGGCGGTGTGACCGCGCCGGGCGTCCCGGGCAACGGCGAGCCGCCGGCCGGCGACGGTGCGTCACCTTCCGCCACGCCGTCGAACGTCACGACCGCGGTGCAGATGCCGGCGACGTCGCCGGTGAGCTCCAGCCTCGCTGGAGGGCTGCTCCCGCTGCTCCTGCTGCTGGGCGCGATCGGGTGCCTGGTCACCCTCGCTCTCAAGGTCGCCGGGCCAGCTGTCAGGAGGCGGCGATGACCGCGACCCTCGACCCGCCCGAGACGACGTCGTCGCAGCCGACTCCGGCGCCTCCGAGGCGGCGACGCCTGCGCAAACCGCGGCGGCCGGCGCCGACGCCGCACGCCGCGCGTCCTGCGCGTCCGGCCGGCCCGCCGACCGGGCCGGACACCGCGTCCGTGGTGCTCTCGTCGGCGTTCACGATGATCGCCCTCGTCTGCCTCTGGATCGCCGCCCAGATGCTGTTCCTCGGCGCGCTCTCGGAGAACCGGTCCCAGGAGCTGCTGTACCGCCAGTTCCGGACCGAGCTGGCGGGGCTGACGGCACCGGTCGGGCCGGTCGTCCCGGCAGGAGACCCCGTCGCGCTGCTGACGATCCCGAGCATCGGCGTGGAGCAGACGGTCGTCGAGGGGACGGCGTCGGGCGACCTGCTCGCGGGACCGGGCCACCGCCGCGACACCCCTCTCCCGGGCCAGGTCGGCACCTCGGTCGTCTACGGCCGCGCGACGACCTACGGCGGACCTTTCGGTGACATCACCCAGCTGCAGCGCGGTGACAAGATCCAGGTTGTCGCCGCGCAGGGCCGCAAGGTCTTCACCGTCACCGACGTGCGACGGGCGGGCGACCCCCTGCCGCAGCCGGTCGCCGACGGCGCCGCGCGCCTCGTGCTCGTGACCGCTGAGGGCAGTGGCCGCCTCGGCGCGATCACGCCGGACAACGTCGTCTACGTCGACGCCGACGCCCCGAAGGGGTATCCCGCGCCGCCCGGTCGGCCCCTGGCGGTTCCCGATTCGGAGCAGGCGATGGCCAACGAGCCGGGAGCGGTGCCGCTCCTGGCCCTGTGCCTGGCCCTGCTCCTGGCGGCGACCCTCGGGGTCGTCGTCGCCCGTCAGCGATGGTCGGCAGTGCTCGTGTGGGTGGTCGCGGCCCCCCTCGTGATCGCTCTGGCCTGGGCGTCCACGGACGTGGTGATGCGTCTGCTGCCCAACCTGATCTGACCTCACCGGCCGCTCCCGGGCGGCCGGCGCACCACGACAACACCATGTATGACCAACACAGAGAGCGAACCCAGATGTTTGTACGCAAGACCCTCGCGGGCGCCGTCGCGGCTGCCCTCGCCGGTTCCGCGGTCGCCCTGTCCGCAGGTGCGGCCTCCGCTGCCACCGACCCCGACGACCCGAGCATCACCCCGGTTGCCGGCGACCTGATCGGTGTCGGTTCGGACACCACCCAGCACGTCATGCACCTCTTCGCCGAGGCGTGGAACAACGACCCCCGTACGACGGGCCTGCCGAAGATCGCCAGCTTCGCGGCGACCGGAGGCGGTCAGATCACCCTGCCGAGCGGTGCCATCAACCGCCCGAACGGCTCGGGTGCGGGCAAGGGCCTGCTCTACGGCGCGGGCAACAACACCGACATCGACTTCGCGCGCTCGTCCTCGGCGATCAGCACGACCGAGGCCCAGAACGGTCTCTACGCGTTCCCGTTCGCGCTGGACACCCTGGTGATGACGGTCTCCAAGGCCACCCCGTCGCACGCTCCCGCGTCCCTCACCCCGGCGCAGATCGTCAGCATCTACAAGGGCGACACCACCAACTGGAGCCAGATCGGGGGCGTAGCCGGCGCCATCGTCCCGATGATCCCGCAGGCCGGTTCGGGCACGCGATCCTTCTTCGAGTCCCAGCTCAAGGCCATGAACGGTGGCGTCGCCGTCACCCTCGGCAGCGACGTCGTCGAGGTCCAGGAGCACGACCCGGCCCCGATCCAGGGCAACCCCGACGCGGTCGCGCCGTTCTCCAAGGGTCGTGCCGGCCTCGCCGGTACCGTCCAGGTCGAGCAGGGTTGGAGCGCCGACCGGGCGCTCTACAACGTCGTGCGCGGCACCGACCTCGCCAACCCCGTCATCCAGGCGGCGTTCGGCTCCGACGGCGCCCTGTGCTCCACCGACGCTCGCGACCTGATCGAGTCGGCGGGCTTCCAGCAGCTGGCGACTCCGGCGCACGGCGGCGTCTGCGGCGCCCAGACCCAGTCGGCGAGCAGCAACTTCACGACGAACCAGCAGGTCGTCACCACCACCGTGCTCACGGCCACCAGCCCGGGTGCGAACAAGGCCACGCTCTCCGCCACCGTCACCGGATCCACCTCGCCTGCGGGCACCGTGGACTTCTTCGAGGGCGACACCCAGGTCGCCAGCGACGTCCCGCTGGTCTCGGGTGCGGCGAGCACCACGCTGAGCGGCGTGGCGCCGGGGGACCACACCTACACCGCCGAGTTCACCCCCGAGGAGGGCTCGGTCTTCGAGCCGTCCGCCTCCGCGGAGGCCTCCGTGACGGTCAAGACCAGCTCGTCGTCCTCCGAGTCGTTCCCGGCCAGCGTCGCGGCCGGCAAGAAGGGCAAGGGGACGGTGACGGTCACGGCCTCCGGTGCGACCCCGACCGGCAAGGTGACGATCAAGGAGGGCTCGAAGACCCTGGCCTCCGGCACCCTCAAGGGCGGCAAGGTGACCATCACCCTGCCGAAGCTCAGCAAGGGGAAGCACTCGCTGAAGGCGGTCTACGGGGGCGACGCCCTCGTGGCCGGTTCGAGCACGTCCTTCAGCATCAAGCAGAAGTGACCCACCGCCTGTAGGTGCAGGCACTGCCCCGCCGGCCCGCCCGCCTCCCCGGGCGGGCCGTGCGGGGATCAGGCACAATTCGGATCAGCAAACTCTTCAAAGGAACTACCGATGACCGCAGCAGCCGACGAGACCACCGTCCTCCCGGCGACCCCGCCCGGGCCGAACCGCGGGCTGGCGGAGATCGAGGGCCGCGACATCACGGCGTGGTTCGGTCAGCACAAGGTGCTCGACCGGGTCTCGCTGACCATGCGCGCGGGCCAGATCACGGCGCTGATCGGCCCCTCCGGGTGCGGCAAGTCGACCTTCCTGCGCATCCTCAACCGGATGCACGAGCTCGTCCCGTCGGCGCAGCTGGCCGGCGAGGTCCTGCTCGACGGTGAGGACATCTACGACCCGTCCAAGCGGCTCATCGACGCCCGCCGGGCGATCGGCATGGTCTTCCAGAAGCCGAACCCGTTCCCGGCCATGTCGATCCGGGAGAACGTGCTCGCGGGGCTCAAGCTCACCGGCACGAAGGCATCCCGCTCGACCAAGGAGGAGCTCGTCGAGTCCTGCCTGACCAAGGGTGGGCTCTGGAACGAGGTCAAGGACCGCCTCGACGCCCCCGGCGGCGGCCTCTCGGGCGGTCAGCAGCAGCGCCTCTGCATCGCGCGGTCGCTGGCCATCAAGCCGCGTGTGCTGCTGATGGACGAGCCGTGCTCCGCGCTCGACCCCACCTCGACGAACGTGATCGAGCAGACGATGAAGGAGCTGGCCCAGGAGGTCACCATCGTCATCGTCACCCACAACATGCAGCAGGCCGCCCGCGTCTCGGACCAGTGCGCCTTCTTCCTGGCGTCGCAGGGCACCCCAGGCGTGATCGTCGAGCACGGCGACACGACCGCGATGTTCCAGGACCCGCAGGACCCGCGGACCGCCGACTACGTCCACGGTCGTTTCGGATGAGCCCTGCTCGCGCGGTCGCCAGCCTGGCGACCGCCCTCGTCGTGGTTGCCGGCGCCGGCTACCTCGCCTCGCAGACCGTGCTCGCCGCGCCGTCCTTCTCGGTCGCCGAGCAGCAGTACGTCGGCGCGCCCGCGCCGGCGCCACGGTCCGAGGGGGACGTCGCCCCCGGCAAGCCCGTCGGCCCCCGACAGGTCGCCCCGCAGTGGGTGACCGACACCGCGGCGAAGGCCGGCATCCCCGCCCCCGCCGTCCGCGCCTACGCGAACGCCCAGCTCGCCGAGCCGACCGGCTGCAAGGTCGGCTGGACCACGCTGGCCGGCATCGGGTGGGTGGAGTCCCAGCACGGCACGATCGGCGGGCGCACGCTCGGCGACGACGGCCACTCCTCGAGCGTCATCCTCGGGCCGGCGCTCGACGGCCGGGGCAAGGTGGCGGCCATCCCGGCCACCCCGGAGACGACGACCTGGCACGGGGACCCGCGGTGGGACCACGCGGTCGGCCCGCTGCAGTTCATCCCGTCGACCTGGGAGACCTGGGGTGCCGACGGCGACGGTGACGGGGTCGCCGACCCCAACGACCTCGACGACGCGGCGTACACCGCGGCCCGCTACCTGTGCGCCGACGGCCACGACCTCACGTCGGGCTCGGGCTGGGCGGACGCGATCTTCTCCTACAACCACGCCCAGTCCTACGTCGACTCCGTCTACGCCGCCGCCGAGTCGTACGCCGACCGCACCGGCTGACCTCGGACGGGTTGTGCCGTATCGGCCCCCGCCCGGCCCGGCCGGACCTATCGTCCAGGGATGAGCATCCGTTCCCTGCGCCGTTCGCGCGTTGCCGTGGCGTGCTCCGCCGGAGCCGTGGTCCTCGTGGCCGCCGGCGGGACCGTAGCCGTCGCCGACTCCCTGGTGGGCACCCACGACCTGAAGGACGGCGCGGTCACCAGCAAGAAGATCAAGGACGAGACGATCCGTCGCGTCGACCTGCACCCGTCGCTCGCCGCGAAGATCGGCGTCCCCGGCGAGCAGGGGCCGATGGGGCCGCAGGGCGCGACCGGGCCCACGGGCCCGGCCGGGCCGACCGGCGCGACCGGCGCGACCGGCGCGACCGGGCCGCAGGGGCCGACCGGCGCGGATGGCGCCCAGGGCGCGACCGGACCCACCGGTCCCCGCGGTTGGCCGGGCACCCAGGGCGAGGAGGGCCCCACGGGGCCGACCGGCGCCACGGGTGCCACCGGCGCTCCGGGCGGGTACTCGTTCTCCGGCGACAGCAGCGCCGCTGCTCCCGGCGCGGGCATCATGGTCACTGCCGCGTGCTTCGAGGGCACGGATCCGAACGTCCAGATCGTGGCCCTCGACAACCAGCCGATGACGGTCGCGGGATCCGTGCGCTTCGCCGACGGATCGGTGCACGACGTCTTCGAGAGCACCAGCTACTGGAACCCCATCTATGACAGGAACGTGACCACGATGGTGATCCTGGACGCGACCGTCGTGACCGAGACCAGGGGCTCCTACGTCGTCCACGTCGTCATCCCCCCGAGCTGTGCCGGGGTGGGGACGCTGATCCCGCTGGGCGACCAGACCTGACCCCGACCGGGGCCGTGGACACCGACCACGGTCCGGGCGGCCCGGAGGAGGGCGATGCGTTGGTGGCTGCCCGCCCTGGCCGCGACCGCTGCCCTCGCTGCGGTGGCGGCGCCCGGGCCTGCCTCGACGGAGCCCGGCGCACGCGGCCACCGCGGGGTGCACCGGGGTCCTGCTGACGAGCCGGTGGTCACCGAGGTGCAGCTGCGGAGGGCGTGGGCCGATCCCGTCCGCACCCGCATCGACCTCGGCGCGGACATCGCGCTGCGGGACTGCCACCTCGGTGACCCCATCCGCGAGTCGCCGTACCCGATGGTGCTCGACGGACACGGCCACATCATCCGCCAGACGTGCTTCGAGAAGCGACTGCTGCGCCAGGACGGCACCGGCTGGCTCGACCTGCGCAACGTCACCCTGACCCGCGGCGGTTCCGACGGACCGGGTGCTGCCGTGACCTCACGCGGCGAGATCATGCTGTCCGACTGCGTCGTCAAGCAGAACCTCGCCGAGGAGCCTGGCGGCGGGGTGTTCTCGATGCGCCGGGTGACCGTCCATCGTTGCCTCGTCAACGGCAACCTCGCGAACGACGACGGTGGCGGGATCTACGCGCGTCGCGGTGGCGTCCAGGTCTACGACTCCGTGCTGAGCACGAACCTCGTCGACGGGTCGGGCGGCGCCATCGGCTCGACCGGGGACATCCTCGTGGTCCGGTCCTTCATCGACGGCAACACGACCGACGGCGACGGGGGTGCGCTCTACACCGACGAGGACGGCGACGTCACGGTCGTGAACTCGCTCATCGACGGGAGCGACGCCGATGGGCCAGGAGGCGCGATCTTCACCCTCGACGGGGACGTCGCCGTCTTCGACTCCACGTTGACCGGGAACCGGGCCGACGACCGAGGTGGCGCGATCTCGGGGGAGGCCGACGTGCTGCTGGTGAACTCGACGGTCGCCCGCAACCTGGCGGTCGCCCACGCCGGCGGAGGCATCTGGGCGCGCGGCAACCTGGTGCTCGTCAACTCCACCGTGACGAACAACTACGCCGAGGGCGAGGGCGGTGGCACGCTCTCGGCCGGACGCACCTGGCTGCTGTCGTCGACGATCGTGCGCAACATCGCCTCGATCGCCGGGAACGTCGGGTCCTCGGGTCGACTGACGAGCTTCGCCAGCGTCCTCGGACCGCCGTCCTACGAGGGGGTGACCGGCGACACCATCCCGACCCGTCGCTCCTGCCGGGTCTACGCCACCGTGTCGGTCGGGTGGAACTTCGTCAGCGACGACACCTGCGAGCTCGGCACCGACACCGACGTGCTCGGCGAGGACCCGCAGCTCGCCCAGCTCGAGGACGACCCCAACGGCTTCGTCCTGGTCCCCTTCGACGGCAGCCCGCTGCGTGACCGGATTCCTCCGGGCTCGTGCCGCATCGAGCTGCCGGACCCGTTGCCCGCCGGGCAGCTGCTCGAGCAGCTCGTCGACTGGGACGACGTGCTGGGCCACGACGCGCGAGGCGTCCCGCGGGGTGACCAGCCCTGCGACATCGGCGCGGTCGAGTCCGCCGGCCCGGTTCCGACGCGGCCGGTCCTCGACCCGCCGGTGCCGGCCGATCCCGACGACGCACCACCCGCCACCCGGGTCGTCGACCGGGTCCCGCCGGCTCCTCCGAGCACCAGGCCCGCATCGGTCCGGCAGCTGCTCGGAGCGGTCGAGCGCCGCCTCCGGGTGCTGGAGGCGCGGGCGCGCCGGTTCGACGTGCTGCTGGGCTGCACCACGCGCGTCGGCGTCGACCGCGCGGGCGACCAGCGGCACCGGTGGGGGTTCGAGTACGACGAGCGCGACGGCACCGGGCTCGACGTACGGCCTGCGCTGGTGCGTCACCGCAACGCCGGCACCACGGCCCGGTGGCACCTCCTCGAGCTCTCGACGGAGCGTCGCTGCCTCAGTGCGCCGACGGACCCCAACGGTGCCGGTGACGACGCACGGGTGGAGCGCCGCTCGACGGTCCGGTGGCTGCGGTCGCTGGAACGCCGGGAGCACCGCCTGGAGCGCCGGACCGAGCGGTTCGACGCCTGGGAGTCGTGCCTGAGCTGGCTCCCGGTGACCGAGGCCGGGGACGCCGACCAGGACCTCGGCTACCTGGTCGACGAGGGGCTGTGGCCGTTCCATCGGGTGCACTACCCGGCGATCGACCTCGACCACAGCGAGTGGGACGACCCGGACTACGAGGTCCTCGCCTTCCGCGGGAGTGCCCGGCCCTTCGGGCCCGGGCCGTGCGGGACCGATCCCGGTGAGGGCACCGACCGACCGACGGTCGGGGTGCGCGCCGGGCACGGCACCGACCGCGGGGACGGCCTGCGGCGCGAGGTGCGCGACCTGCGGGAGGACGTCCTGGACCTCGCGGAGCCGGTCGACGAGATCACCCGGTTCGACCAATGCCTCTACACCGTGGGGGTGCGCGAGGCCCCCGGCTACCGATATCGGGGTCCGGACGGGTCGGTCACGCGGCGCCCGGCGCTGTCCTTCGACATGCGCGGTGATCACCTCCCGCAGTTCAGCGTGATGGCGTTCCCCGGGGAGGAACCGCCCCAGATCGAGTGCAACGAGGACGCCGGGGGCGTGCAGACCGACGAGTGAGTCGGCCACTGGCCGGCACGTAGACTCGGCGCTGCACCCCCTGCCCCTCCCGGCCGGGGGCTGTCGTGTTGTCCGACCTCATCCTGTGACCCCCGAAAGGCCCTCCGTGCAGCTCACCGGGCACCTCTCCGGCCTGGCCGACGCGGTCCTCGCCGACCCGACCCTCGACGAGGCGCTGGCCGACGCCCAGGGCGGGGCCGTGCCGGCGCTCGACCTCACCGCGCCCGAGGCGATGCGGCCGTACGTGGTCGCCGGACTCGTCCGCGCCGGCCGCACCGTGCTGGCGGTGACCGCCACCGCGCGCGAGGCCGAGGACCTCGTCGAGGCGCTCGGCGACCTGGTCGACCCCGACCTGGTGGCCGAGTACCCGAGCTGGGAGACCCTTCCGCACGAGCGGCTCAGCCCGCGCAGCGACACCGTCGGCCGGCGGCTGGCCGTCCTCCGGCGGCTCCGCCACCCCGGCGACGACCCCACGAACGGGCCACTGAAGGTCGTGGTCGCGCCGGTCCGGTCGGTCCTCCAGCCGCAGGTCAAGGGCCTCGGCGACCTCGAGCCGGTCGAGCTGGTCCCCGGCGACACCGCCCCCCTCGACGACGTGGTGGCGCGGCTCAGCGGGGCGGCGTACTCCCGCGTCGACCTGGTCGAGAAGCGCGGCGAGTTCGCCGTCCGCGGCGGCATCATCGACGTGTTCCCCCCGACCGAGGAGCACCCGCTGCGCGTGGAGCTCTGGGGCGACGACGTCGAGGAGATCCGCTCGTTCTCGGTCGCCGACCAGCGCACGCTGGAGAAGGCCGAGCGCCTCTGGGCGCCGCCGTGCCGCGAGCTGCTGCTGACCGACGATGTCCGCGAGCGCGCCGCCGAGCTCGGCCGGCAGCACCCGCAGCTGCTCGAGCTGACCGACAAGATCGCCGCCGGCATCGCCGTCGAGGGCATGGAGTCGCTCGCCCCGGTGCTCGTCGACGAGATGGAGCTGCTGGTCGACCTGATGCCCGACGACACCCACGTCCTCGTGCTCGACCCCGAGCGCGTCCGCACCCGCGCCCACGACCTCGTCGCCACCAGCGAGGAGTTCCTCGGCGCCAGCTGGGCGGCCGCCGCCGGCGGCGGCACCGCCCCGATCGACCTCGGCGCGGCGTCGTACCGCTCGGTCGCCGACGTCCGGGCGCACGCCCTGGCCAAGGGCAAGCCCTGGTGGGCGGTCAGCCCGTTCGGCATCGACGACACGGAGGCGCCGGTCGACGTCGACGTGACGGTCGGCGCCGTCCCGAGCCGGGCGCTCGCAACGCGGCCGGCCGACGCCTACCGCGGCGAGGTGGAGCGGGCCATCGCCGACCTCGACCGCTGGCGGCAGGAGGGCTACCGCGTCGTCGTGCTGCACGCCGGCCACGGCCCGGCCGAGCGGATGCGCGAGGTGCTGGCCGAGCACGACGTCCCGGCGCGGATGGCCGAGGACCTCCAGGAGGCCTCGGACCTGACCACCGACGTCGTGACCGTCACCTGCGGTGCCGCATCCCACGGGTTCGTCGACGACACCAACCGGATCGTCGTCCTCACCGGTGAGGACCTGAGCGGCCAGAAGGCGTCCACCCGCGACATGCGGAGGATGCCGGCCCGCCGCAAGCGCCAGATCGACCCGCTGGAGCTCGCGGCCGGCGACTACGTCGTCCACGAGCAGCACGGCGTCGGCCGGTTCGTCGAGATGAAGCAGCGCGAGGTGGGCGGCGCGGTGCGCGAGTACCTCGTGCTGGAGTACGGCGCCAGCAAGCGCGGGGGCCCGCCGGACCGGCTGTACGTCCCGGCCGACGCGCTGGACCAGGTGACGCGGTACGTCGGAGGCGAGCAGCCCTCCCTGGACCGGCTCGGCGGCGCCGACTGGACCAAGCGCAAGAACCGGGCCCGCAAGGCGGTGCGCGAGATCGCGGCCGAGCTGATCAAGCTGTACGCCGCCCGGCAGGCAACCCGGGGCTACGCGTTCGGCCCCGATACCCCGTGGCAGCGCGAGCTCGAGGACGCGTTCCCGTTCCAGGAGACGCCCGACCAGCTCAGCACGGTCGACGAGGTCAAGGGCGACATGATGCGCCAGGTGCCGATGGACCGGCTGGTCTGCGGTGACGTCGGCTACGGCAAGACCGAGATCGCGGTGCGGGCGGCGTTCAAGGCGGTCCAGGACGGCAAGCAGGTCGCGGTGCTCGTCCCGACGACGCTGCTGGTCACCCAGCACCTGAGCACCTTCTCCGAGCGGATGAGTGGCTTCCCGGTCGTCCTCAAGGGGCTCAGCCGCTTCCAGACCGACGCCGAGGCCCGCGAGGTCATCGCCGGCCTCGCCGAGGGATCGGTCGACATCGTGGTCGGCACCCACCGGCTGCTCAACCCGGACATCCGGATGAAGGACCTCGGGCTGATCATCGTCGACGAGGAGCAGCGCTTCGGCGTCGAGCACAAGGAGCAGATGAAGCGGCTCCGCACCTCGGTCGACGTGCTGTCGATGTCCGCGACACCGATCCCGCGCACGCTGGAGATGGCGATCACCGGCATCCGCGAGATGTCGACGATCACCACGCCTCCCGAGGAGCGGCACCCGGTGCTGACCTACGTCGGCGCCTACGAGGACCGCCAGGTGATCGCCGCCGTACGCCGCGAGCTGCTGCGCGAGGGCCAGGTGTTCTACATCCACAACCGGGTCAACTCGATCGAGAAGGCTGCGGCGAGGATCCGCGAGCTCGTGCCGGAGGCGCGGGTGGCGACCGCGCACGGCCAGATGGGCGAGCACCAGCTCGAGCAGGTGATGCTCGACTTCTGGGAGAAGCGCTTCGACGTGCTCGTCTGCACGACGATCGTGGAGTCGGGGCTCGACGTCTCCAACGCGAACACCATGATCATCGAGCGCGCGGACACCCTCGGTCTCTCGCAGCTGCACCAGCTGCGCGGTCGCGTCGGTCGCTCGCGCGAGCGGGCCTACGCCTACTTCCTCTACCCCGCCGAGAAGCCGCTGACCGAGACCGCGCACGAGCGGCTGGCGACGCTCGCCCAGCACTCCGACCTCGGCGGCGGCATGGCGATCGCGATGAAGGACCTCGAGATCCGCGGCGCCGGCAACCTGCTGGGCGGCGAGCAGTCCGGCCACATCGCCGACGTCGGCTTCGACCTCTACGTGCGGCTGGTCGGCGAGGCGGTCAACGAGTTCCGCGGCGACAAGGAACCCGAGCTCGACGAGGTCCGCGTCGAGCTGCCCGTGGACGCCCACCTGCCGCACGACTACATCCCGAGCGAGCGGCTGCGACTGGAGATGTACAAGCGGCTGGCCGAGGTCCGCTCCGACGACGACGTGGACCTCATCAACGAGGAGCTGCTGGACCGGTACGGCGAGCCGCCGGTCGAGGTGGTCTCCCTCCTGCTGGTCGCGCGGTTCCGTGCCCGGGCGCGGCAGGCGGGCATCGGCGAGGTCACCATCGCGGGCAAGAACGTGCGGTTCGCGCCGGTCGAGCTGCCCGACTCGCGCGTCGTGCGTCTCAACCGCCTCTACCCGAAGTCGATCGTCAAGGCGCCCGTGAAGACCGTCCTGGTCCCGCGACCGCAGACCGCGGTCGTGGGTGGCCGGCCGATCAGCGGCATCGCCCTGCTTGAATGGGCCCGGCAGGTGATCGACTCGGTGATCGATCCAGTCAGCGAACACCAGGAGCAGAAGTGACCTCGACCCGTCTCCGCACCCTCGCAGCACTCGCCGCGGCATCGACGGTGCTGCTCACCGGCTGCAACGCCGTCCCGGGTTTCAACCCAGGGGTGGCCGCCCGGGTCGCGGACGACACGGTCTCGCTCCAGACCGTCGACGAGGTGAGCACCTCCTACTGCGAGTACGTCGAGACGCAGCTGCAGGAGGGGCAGGTGCTCCCGCAGCACTACCTGCGCGGGCAGGTCGCCGGCAGCCTGGCGCTGCGGTCCGCCGCCGACCAGTTCGCGGCCGAGCACGACGTGACCGCCGACCCGTCGTACGCCATCGCCGCCCACCGCGCCGCCCAGAGCCTGTCCGACCTCACCGACGCCCAGCTCCAGGCCGTCATCGACGTCCAGGGTGCAGAGACCTACGTGCAGGCCGTGGAGCGGTCGGTCGGCGCCTCGATGGGCGCCTCGGGGGGCGCGAAGGGGGAGACCGCGGCCGGGCAGCAGGCGTTCCAGCAGTGGCTGGACGACAACGACGTGCAGATCGACCCGCGGTTCGGCGTGACGATCGACTCCGGCAGCACGGCACCCGCCGACACCAGCGTCTCGTTCCCGCTCGGCGTCACGGCGACCAAGGCGGGCGCCGACCAGCCCGACACCGACTACGCGGCCGACCTGCCCGAGTCCCAGCGCTGCGGCTGATCGCTTCGGTGGACGAGCCCGCGTCCGGCGCACCGCTCCTCGAGTTCCTCGAGGTGATGCGCCGCCTGCGCGCCGAGTGCTCCTGGAAGGCCGGGCAGACCCACCGCTCGCTGGCCCGCTACCTGCTCGAGGAGACCCACGAGACCCTCGAGGCGATCGACACCGGGGACCGCACCGGTGACTGGGCCCACCTGCGCGAGGAGCTCGGCGACCTGCTGCTGCAGGTCTACTTCCACGCGGTCATCGCCGAGGAGGCCGGCGAGTTCACGATCGACGACGTGGCCGCGGACATCACCGCCAAGATGTACCGCCGCAACCCGCACGTCTTCGGGTCGGCGCCGGGCGGGTCACCCGAGCAGATCAACGAGGCGTGGGAGGCGATCAAGGCCACCGAGAAGCGGCGTACGTCGGTGACCGACGGCCTGCCGCCCGGCCTGCCCGCGCTGCTGTACGCCGACAAGGTGCTCGACCGGCTCGAGCGGGCCGGCGGCGTACCCGACGTCGCGCCGACCGACGACCTCGGGAACCGGCTGTTGGCGCTGGTCACCGAGGCGCACGAGCGGGGGATCGACCCGGAGCAGGCGCTGCGCGACGCCGTCCGCGGGCTGCTGGGCGCCTGAGCCTGGTGACGGCCCGCGTCCGTCACTGCAGCGCGAGCCCTGCGGACCAGTAGCCCTGCAGGGTGGTCGCGATGTCGATCCCGGCTGTCACGTCCGCGCGGACCACGAGGATCGCCTGCGTCTGGCTGGTGATCGGGATCGACAGCCCCGTGGTCGTGCAGCTGCTGGCGGACCCGACCGCGACGATGCCGGTGAGCGGGGGAGCCAGCGTGCACGTCGCCCCGGGCACCGGTGCGAAGACGTTGCCCGGGGCCGGGGACGTGTAGAGCTGGACCGACAGTGACACGGTGGATCCCACCAGGCTCAGCGCGTTGGTGTTGGTGAAGTACCCGGTGACGGCCGTCAGCGTGTGGTCTCCCGTGACCGGCTGGGCGAGCCCGGCCACCGGACTGTTCGTCGCGTCGATCCCGCCCCCGGACACGCTGACGTTGCTGGTGGAGCCGGCGCCGCTGATCGGCAGCACCGCGACCGTGTTGCCGATCCCCCCGAGGGCCGTGGTCGTGGTCGCGGTGCCGCCGCTGCTGCTGGACAGCATCACTCCCGACCCGGCGGCCCCGGTGGCCCCGGTGGCGCCGGTGGCGCCGGTCGCGCCCGTCGCGCCCGTGGGTCCGGTCGCACCCGTGGCGCCGGTGGGTCCGGTCGCGCCGGTGAGGCCGAGGCCGCCCGTCGCACCGGTCGCGCCGGTGGTGCCCACGGCGCCCGTCGCGCCGGTTGCTCCGGTGGCGCCGGTCGGGCCGGTGGCACCCGTCATGCCGATCGCGCCCGTGGCTCCGGTCGCACCGTCGGCTCCAGTGGCACCGGTCGCACCGGTCGCACCGGTCGCTCCGGTCGCTCCGGTGGCCCCGGTCGCTCCGGTTGCTCCTGCGGCACCGGGGTCCCCGGGGGCTCCAGGGGCGCCGGTCGCGCCGGTCGCCCCGTCCGCGCCTGCAGCCCCGGTCGCGCCCGTGGCGCCGGTCGCCCCGTTGGCGCCTGCGGCTCCGGTCGCACCCGTGGCGCCGGTCGCTCCGGTGGGGCCCTGCTTGTTCCAGCGGATGAAGCGCTCGTGCCGGGTGCAGTCGCTGCGGTGTCCGTGCGGGACCAAACGCATCGCTCCGGTGCGCTTGTCGTAGCAGGCGGTGATCGAGCCGTGGCCGGGAGCGACAGCCACGGCGCTCGCCTGGCCGAGCGTGGCGGTCAGGGCCAGGGTGGCCAGCGAGAGGGACACCAGGCCTCGAGGGCGCGCGAGCGGGTGCACGGTCGGAGCCTAGGGACCACGGTCGGGGCTGCCTAGGACTCGTGGTCGGTGGCTAGACCGCAGTTGCGCCGCGGCGGGACGACAGGCCCGGCATGATGTCCCGGTGCCCCGCCGAGCCGTCGCCGTGCTCGGCCCCGCGCTGCCGGCCGCCGTGGTCGCCTGGGTGGTCGCGGCCGCCTCCCTGGTCCCGCACCATGCCCTGACCGGGGTGCACGGCTACGACGGTCACGGGTACGACGACGGCGTCTACCTCGGCGCCGCCGTCCGACTGCTGCACGGCCAGCTGCCCTATCTCGACCAGGACCTCCTCCACCCCCCGGGCGTGGTCTGGCTCGGACTGCCGTTCGCCGCCCTCGGCGAGCTCGCCGGAGGCTCCGCCGCCCTGGCCGCCGCTCGCGTCCTGACCGTGCTGGTCGCAGGTGTGAACGTGCTGCTCGCGGGTGCGGCCGTCCGGAGCGCCGGGCGGCTCGCGGTCTTCGTGACAGCGGGTCTGCTCGCGCTGACGCCCGCGTCGTACGCCGCCACGCAGACCTTCCTCCTGGAGCCGTACGCCGCGTGCTGCGGGCTGGCGGCGCTGGCCGTCCTCGGCACCCGCGCCGGTGACGTCGCCCCACGCGGGCGGGTGCTGCTCGCCGGCGGGCTCCTGGGGCTCGCGGTCGCGTTCAAGCTGTTCGGCGTCCTCGTCGTCCTCGGTGTCGTGCTGGGGCTGCTCCCGCGCTGGCGGCAGATGCTGCACTGCTGCCTCGGGGTCGTCGCGGGGTTCGCCCTGCCGACGTTGCCGCTCGCGGTGCTCGACCCGTCGCGGTTCGTCCACGACGTCGTGGTGGCGCAGCTCGGGCGTGCGGACCGCGGACGCGGACCCGGGCTGCACGACCGGCTCTCCGTGGTCCTCGGCCTCGACACGGTCGCGGCGCCGTCGGACCGGGGGGCGTGGGTGCTGGCAGCCCTCGTCGCCGTCACGCTGGCCGGCCTGACGGTGCAGGTCGTGCGTCGCCGGCTCTCCCGGATGCACGTCGTCGTCGTGGTGGTCGGAGCGGCGGTGTTCACGGGCATGGCGCAGCAGCCGCAGTTCTTCGACCACTACGCCTACGTCGTCGCCGCGTTCGTCGTCCTGCCGGTCGGCTGGGGTGCTGCGGCCCTCGTCGACGCTGCAGGGCTGCGGTGGTTGTCGGCCGCCGTCGCCGTCGCCGTCGCGGTGGTGGCTGCGGCGTGCCTCCTCGTCCCGGGCGCCGTCACCAGGTCGGCCGACTACACCCGCGCGAGCGCGGACCCCGCAGCCCTGATCCGGCACTACGTCCCGAGCGGGTCGTGCGTCGTGACCGACGTCCCCACGATGCTGCTGGTCGCGGACCGCCTCGACGGTCCGCGGTCGTGCGACGTCCCGCTCGACCCGTTCGGCACCTGGTTCACCGAGGACGACCTGTCCCCGCCGGGCTCACCCCCGCCGTACGAGGAGGGCTTCGTCGAGGACTGGCTCGGCTGGTTCCAGACGGCCGACTACGCCGTGCTCTCGGTCGAGCACAGCAACTACGTCCCCTGGTCGCCGGAGCTGCAGGGGTGGTTCGACCGCCACTACGTCCTGGTCGGCAGCGGGCCGCGGACCTACGTCTACTACCGGGTGCCCGGTGACTGAGCGACGACGGGCTCAGTCGTACGACGGTGCCTCGACGTCCGCCATGGAGGGGTCGAGCGAGACCCCCTTGCCGAGGTACTTCGCGCCCTCGTCCTTCTTGCCGAGGTGGACCAGCGCGAACCCCAGGCGCATGTAGGCGGCTGCCATCTCGGGGTCGGCTGCGACTGTCCGCCGGTAGAGCTCGACGGCGGCGTCGAGGTCGGTGGGCTCGGTGAGGATCGCCTTGTTGTACAGGGCCGGTGCGAACGCGTCGTCGGCCGCGATCGCCGCGTCGTAGTCCGTCATCGCGGTCTCGTCGTCGCCCGCCTGCTGGGCGATCACGCCCAGGTTGAAGTGGGCGTACTTGTTGTCGGCGTCGATGGTCAGCACCTTCTCGAAGGTCGCCTGTGCCCCGGCGGTGTCGCCTGCCGCGAGCTGCTCGAGCCCCTTCTTCACCAGGGCGTCGCCGGCCGCGGCGGCCGAGGAGGCCTCGGCCCGGGCGTCCTTCTTCGAGTCGTCGCCGCTGCACGCGGACGCGGTGAGCGCCAGCAGGAGCGCGAGGACGGCGCCCAACGGACGCGCGATCTTCGGCACGGCGGCCAGCATAGGGGCCGGGCGCCCTACGATGCGGCGCATGCCGAGAGTCGGTCTGCACATGATCGTCAAGGACGAGGCGCCCGTGATCGACCGGTGCCTGCGCAGCGTGCGGGGGCATGTGGACTGGTGGGTGGTCAGCGACACCGGCTCGAGGGACGGCACCCAGGAGCTGGTGCGCCGCGCCATGGAGGGGGTGCCGGGGGTGCTCCTCGAGCGACCGTGGGTCTCCTTCGGCCACAACCGGCAGGAGGTCCTCGAGGCGGCGCGGGCCCTCCGCCTCGCGGACCCCGGCGACTACACGCTCTGGATCGACGCCGACGACGAGCTCACCGACGCGCCGGCGGCCTGGCCCGAGCTGACCCTGGACGGGTACGCGCTGGAGGTCGAGTACGCCGGGGCCCGGTTCCAGCGTCTGCACCTGGTCCGGCTCGACCGGCCCTGGCGGTGGACCGGTGCGGTCCACGAGCACCTCGACCTGCCCGGCGCGACGACCGGTGGGCTCGCGGCTCCCCGGATCGTGCAGCACCACGACGGCGCGCGCTCGCGGGACCCGCAGACGTACCTGAAGGACGCAGCGCTGCTGGAGGCGGAGCTGCGCGAGAGGCCGGGGGACCCGCGTGCGCAGTTCTACCTCGCTCAGTCCTGGCGCGACGCGGGCGAGCTCGAGCAGGCGCTGGCGGCGTACCGTCTGCGGGCTGCGAACCACGACGGGTGGGAGGAGGAGCGGTGGTACGCGCTCTTCCAGGTGGCCGTGCTCCTCGAGCGGACAGCAGCGCCGGCCGCCGACGTCGCCGATGCCTACCTGGCGGCGTACCAGGCCCGCCCCACCCGCGCCGAACCCCTGGTCGAGCTGGCCCGCTTCGAGCGTGGCCGCGAGCGGTTCGACGTGGCGCTGCTGTACGCCCGGGTCGCCACGGGCATCGCGTTCCCGTCGGGCGACGCGCTCTTCGTCGACGCCGACGCCCACACGTGGCGGGCCTGGGACGAGGTCGCCGTCAGCAGCTACTGGGCAGGCAGGTACGCCGACGGTGTGCTCGCCGCCCAGCAGGCGCTGGCGATCCGGCCCGACGACCCCAGGCTCCAGGAGAACCTCGCCTGGTGCCGGGCCGGCGGTCAGGCGACCGGCACGCAGACCGTGTAGACGCGGAACGACGCGGCCGAGGCCGCCGAGACGACGTACGCCCAGGCGGAGGGGTGGACCGGGTCGAACCGGCCGTCCGCGTCGCTGGGGTAGGAGGCGTTCACGGCGAGATCGGGGACGACCGTCGGCGGGAGCGCCCCGTTGATGGGGACCTGGCCAGCAGCGCACCGGCCGCCGACCGCGACCGTCAGGCCGCCCGGCGCTGCAGCGGTGGTCGGGCCGGCCACGTAGTCGACCTCGCGCAGGCCGCCGGCGGGGCCGGTCGCTCCTCGCGGTCCGGGCCGTCCGAACCGCCCGACGGGCCCGGTCAGGCCGGTCGCCGCGGTCAGGCCGGTCGCCCCTGGTCGCCGGTCGGGTCGGGCCGGTCGCCCCCGATGCTGCCGTCGCTGCCGGTGGCGCCGGTCGCGCCGGTCGGTCCGGTGGCGCCCGTGGGTCTGGTCGTGGCGCGCTGGTCGGGCCGGTGGCGCCCGTGGGTCCCGCCCGGCGCCGATGCCGGGCGCGGTGGGCCCCGCGGTCGCCCGGTCGGCCGCGACGGCTGGCGCCGGTCGCCCCGGTTGCCCCGGTTGCCCCGGTCGCGCCTGTGGCTCCGGTGGCGCCCATCGCCCAGTGGCGCCGGTCATGGCGCGCGCCGGTGCCGCGCCCCGGTGGCGCCCGTGGCTCCGGTGGCTCCGGTGGCTCCGGTGGCTCCGGTGGCGCCGCGCGCCCCCGTCACGCCCTGGGCGCCGGTCGCGCCGGTGGCTCCCGTGGCCCCGACGTCTCCGCCCGCGCCCGTCGCGCCGGTCGCCCCCGTGGCTCCCGTCGCCCCGGTCGCGCCGGTGGCCCCACTCGGGCCGGCGACGTTCCATCCGATCCGTGCCTCCCCGGGTCGGCAGCGCTGGTGGTGGGCGACCAGCCGCAGCGCGCCGTCGTGGCGGTCGTAGCAGGCGACGATCACCCGGGGCGGCGCGGCGGAGGCGAGGCCCGGTGCTCCGGCCACCGCGGCCAACGAGAGTGACACCAGGCCAGCAGAGACGAGGGACCGGCGGCGGGGGCTCATCCCCCGGACGCTAGACCCGGCGGCGACCCGTCGGCGACCACCGCGGCCGCGGCCCACCGGTGGTCTAGAGGAGAGGCTCGCGCAGCCCGGGACGCGGTCCCGGAGCGCCGGGTCTAGGCTCGGAACGACTCGATCCACCTTCCGAACCAGGAGCATTGACGTGGCATCCATCGAAGCTGTCGGCGCCCGCGAGATCCTCGACTCGCGCGGCAACCCCACGGTCGAGGTCGAGGTGCTCCTCGACGACGGGGCGTTCGCCCGGGCGATGGTCCCGAGCGGTGCCTCCACCGGAGCGTTCGAGGCGGTCGAGCTCCGCGACGGCGGCGAGCGGTACGGCGGCAAGGGCGTCGGTCAGGCCGTGAACGCGGTCATCTCGACGATCGGCCCCGCGGTCGAGGGCCTCGCCGCCGACGACCAGCGCCTCCTGGACCAGGTGATGCTCGACCTCGACGGCACGCCCAACAAGGCCAAGCTCGGGGCCAACGCGATCCTCGGCGTCTCGCTCGCCGTCGCGCGCGCCGCCGCCGACTCGGCCGGCCTCCCGCTCTACCGCTACGTCGGCGGCCCGAACGCCCACCTGCTCCCGGTCCCGATGATGAACATCCTCAACGGCGGTTCGCACGCCGACTCCAACGTCGACGTCCAGGAGTTCATGATCGCCCCGATCGGCGCTCCGACCTTCCGCGAGGCGCTGCGCTCGGGTGCCGAGGTCTACCACGCGCTGAAGTCGGTGCTGAAGAAGAAGGGCCTGGCCACCGGCCTCGGCGACGAGGGCGGGTTCGCGCCGAACCTCGACAGCAACCGCGCCGCGCTCGACCTGATCGCCGAGGCCGTCTCGGCCGCCGGCCTCGAGCTCGGCAAGGACATCGCGCTCGCGATGGACGTGGCCGCGTCGGAGTTCTACGCCGACGGCGCCTACTCGTTCGAGGGCGGCACCAAGTCCGCCGAGGAGATGACGGCCTACTACGCCGACCTCGTGTCGTCGTACCCGATCGTCTCCATCGAGGACCCGCTGAACGAGGACGACTGGGACGGCTGGAAGGCCCTGACCGACGAGCTCGGCGGCCGGATCCAGATCGTCGGCGACGACCTGTTCGTCACCAACGTCGAGCGCCTCCAGCGCGGCATCGACGGCGGCCAGGCCAACGCGCTGCTGGTCAAGGTCAACCAGATCGGCTCGCTCACGGAGACCCTCGACTCCGTCGAGCTCGCGCACCGCAACGGCTACCGCTGCATGATGAGCCACCGCTCGGGCGAGACCGAGGACACCACGATCGCCGACCTCGCCGTCGCCACCAACTGCGGCCAGATCAAGACCGGCGCCCCGGCGCGGTCCGAGCGGGTCGCGAAGTACAACCAGCTCCTGCGGATCGAGGACGAATTGGGAGACGCGGCCCGCTACTCCGGCGCGTCGGCGTTCCCCCGGTACGGTGCCTGAGCGAACCTAGGAGGCATGCCCGACAACCGCCGTACGCCGCGCGCCTCCCGTCCTCGCGGACGTGGTGCGCCCCGGCGCTCGGCGGCGGGCCGACCCGTCCCGGCCGGCACGGTCCCGGTCGCGGCTGTGCCCGGCGCGCTCCGCCGGCCGCGGCTGACCGGGCGGGCGGCGATCCTGGTGCTCGTGCTCGCCGTGCTGACGGTCAGCTACGCGTCGTCGCTGCGCGCCTACCTGCAGCAGCGCTCGCAGATCGAGGACCTCAAGAGCCAGATCGCGCTGCGCCAGGCCAGCATCAGCGACCTCGAGCGCGAGAAGGACCGCTGGAAGGACCCGGCGTACATCGAGCAGCAGGCCCGCGGGCTCAACTACGTGATGCCCGGCGAGACGTCCTACGTCGTGCTCGACGAGGACGGGAAGCCGCTGCAGCAGCAGAGCACCCTCACCGACCCCGCGACCGTCGCCAAGAAGGACCCGACCGCGTGGTGGTCCACCGCCTGGCAGTCCGTCGAGCTCGCCGGCAACCCGCCGAAGCCCACCCCGCCCCCTGCCACGAAGATCGACGAGCGCAAGATCGGCGGCCGGTAGGACCCTGCCCGCGCCGCCCGGCAGCTGTAACGCCCTGTTACAGCGTGTACCCACCTGGTTGCAACCGGGTGGGTAGAGGCAGTAACACGGCGTTACAGCCCGGCCGACCCCGGCTGGCATGATCGGGGCGTGATCGACCCCGAGGACGTGACCGCTATCCAGGCCCAGCTCGGACGGGAGCCGAGGGCGATCCACGAGGTCGGCCACCGCTGCCCGTGCGGCAACCCCGACGTGGTCACGACGCAGCCGCGGCTGCCGAACGGGACACCGTTCCCGACGACCTTCTACCTCACCTGTCCGCGCGCGGCCTCGCGGATCGGCACCCTCGAGGGGTCGGGCGTGATGAGGGAGATGCAGGACCGGCTCGGCGAGGACGAGGAGCTCGCGGTGGCATACCGGAGCGCGCACGAGCGCTACCTGGAGTTCCGGGACGGGCTGGCCGCCGAGATCGGGCAGAGTGTCCCCGAGATCGACGGCATCTCCGCGGGCGGCATGCCGGACCGGGTCAAGTGCCTGCACGTGCTCGCCGGCCAGGCGCTGGCGCAGGGACGCGGCGTCAACCCGCTCGGTGACGAGGTGCTCGACCTGCTCGGCGCGTGGTGGGAGGCCGGACCGTGCGTGTGACCGGGCGCGTCGCAGCGATCGACTGCGGCACCAACACCATCAAGCTGCTCGTGGGCGACCTCCCCGACGTGGAGGTGCGCGAGGTGCGGATGGTGCGGCTCGGGCAGGACCTCGACCGGACCGGCCGGCTGGCCGACGCGGCCCTCGAACGGGCCTTCGCCGCCATCGACGAGTACGCCGACATCATCCGTGCCCACGAGGTGCCACCCGAGCGGGTGCGGTTCGTGGCCACCTCGGCGTCGCGGGACGCCAGCAACGCCGACGTGTTCGTGGCGGGCGTCCGCGACCGGCTGGGTGTCGAGCCCGAGGTGGTGAGCGGCGCCGAGGAGGCGGCCCTCTCCTTCGACGGAGCGGTGCGCAACCTGCGGACCCCGCCGGACCCGCCGGTGCTCGTCGTCGACATCGGTGGCGGGTCCACCGAGCTCATCCTCGGCGAGCAGGTGCCAGAGGCGGCGCACTCGATGGACATGGGCTCGGTCCGGCTCCACGAGCGCCACCTCCACTCCGACCCGCCCACCCCCGCCGAGGTCGCGGCGTGCGTCGCCGACATCGACGCACACCTCGACGCCTGCCCGGTCGACCCCGCGGCCGCGGCGACGGTCGTCGGCGTCGCCGGCACCGTGACGCAGCTCGGCGCGGTGCTGGTCGGGCTGCCGTCGTACGACCGGGCGGCGGTCGACCAGCTCGTCGTGCCGGCGTCCGACGTCTTCGCACTCGGCGAGCGGCTGCTGGCGATGACCGTCGCCGAGCGGCGGGACCTGCCGGCGATGCACCCGGGCCGCGCGGACGTGATCGGCGCGGGAGCCCTGATCCTCGACCGGGTGCTCCGTCGGTCGGGCGCCGCGGGGCTGGTGGTGTCGGAGGCCGACATCCTCGACGGCGTCGCGTGGTCGATCGTCGGACGGACCACCTGAACGGGCGGTTTCACGCCCAGGGCAGGTGGGCACCGGGCCTGCATGAGCGATCCGACCACCACCGACGAGCCGGTCGGCGCGATCGTGCACCGGCTGGCCGAACAGATCCCCGAGCTCGTGCGCAGCGAGATGCGGCTGGCGCAGGCCGAGCTCACCGAGAAGGGCAAGCGGGCCGGCGTCGGCATCGGCATGTTCAGTGCCGCCGGGCTGCTGGCGTTCTTCGGAGCGGCCGTGCTGATCGCGACCGCTGTCGTCGCGCTCGACCTCGTGCTGCCGCTGTGGGCGGCCGGCCTCATCGTGGCCGTCGTCCTCCTCGTCTGCGCGCTGGGGGTGGCCCTGCGCGGTCGCAACGAGCTCCAGCAGGCGACCCCGGCGGCGCCCGAGCACGCCATCGCCGGCGTCAAGCAGGACATCGCCACCGTGAGGGGGGAGCACCCGTGAACACCCCACGAAACTGCGGGCTTCCTCCGCTCCGCTCCTCCAACCCGCACTTCCGAGGGGACCCCGCATGAGCACCAACGGCACCGGCCCCGACCAGCTCGAGGCCGACATCGAGCGGCAGCGCGAGGAGCTCGCCGCCACGATCGACCAGCTGCACGCCAAGCTCGACGTGAAGGCCCGCGTCAAGGACGGCGTGACCACCGCGGACGGCAAGCCGCGGCCCGACCTCGTCGCCGCCGCGGTCGCCGTGGTGGCCCTCACCGTCGGGCTGCTCGTGTGGCGCCGCCGCCACTGACGACCCACCTACCCAGAGGAGCACCAGATGCTGAGCAAGACCAACCTGCTGATCGGCTTCGCCGCGGGCTACGTCCTCGGCTCGCGAGCCGGACGTGAGCGCTATGACCAGATCGTGACCGGCGCACAGCGGTTCGCCCGCAACCCGAAGGTCCAGGACGCCGCGGGCCGCGCCCAGGAGGCCGTGGGCCAGCAGGCCCCCTCGGCCTTCGACGCCGCCAAGGACAAGGTCACCTCGAGCTCCTGAGCGCCTGTCGAGACACGCCGGGGGCCGCTCGTGCGGGTTTCGGCTGCTGACAGTCAGAACCCGCACGACCCGCAGGGGCAGATCGGCGTGTCGTGCGGGTTTCGGCTGCTGACAGCCAGAACCCGCGCCCAGGCCAAGATGGGCTCATGAGCTCCGTCCCGCCCGGCGCCGGCTGGCCCGGCGACCCCGCGACGGCGGAGACGCCCGTGGCGCGCACGCCGGCCCAGGTGCGCCGGCTCGCCCGCGGCGTACCCCTGGCCGAGGTCGACGCCCGGGTCTCGGTGTGCCGCGCCTGCCCGCGGCTGGTGCGCTGGCGCGAGGAGGTCGCGGCCACCAAGCGCGCGGCCTTCGCCCACGAGACCTACTGGGGCCGGCCGGTCCCCGGCTGGGGCGCCGCCGAGCCGCGGATCCTCGTCGTCGGGCTGGCCCCGGCCGCGCATGGTGCCAACCGCACCGGCCGGATCTTCACCGGCGACCGCAGCGGCGACTGGCTCTTCGCCTCCCTGCACCGGGTCGGTCTGGCCAACCAGGCGACCAGCGTGCGCGCCGACGACGGACTGGCCCTGGTCGACACCCGCGTCGTCGCCACCGTGCGCTGCGCACCCCCGGCGAACAAGCCGAGCGTCGAGGAACGCGCCACCTGCGCGCCCTGGATCGAGGCCGAGGTCGGCCTGGTCACCGAGCACGTGCGCGTGGTGGTCGCGCTGGGTGCGTACGGCTGGGACGCCGCGCTGCGGACGTACGCCGCGCTGGGCTGGACTGTCGCCCGGCCGCGACCGCGTTTCGGCCACGGCGCCGAGGCGACGCTGGTCTCCGGCGACCGGTCGGTGACCCTGCTGGGCTGCTACCACCCGAGCCAGCAGAACACCTTCACCGGCACGCTCACCGAGGAGATGATCGACGACGTCCTCGGCCGGGCCGCCGCGATTGGGCATCCCTGAGCGGCCCCGGGCCTACCGGCACAATGTGCGCGTCAGGGCCCCCGTATCCCAATCGGCAGAGGAAACCGCCTTAAAAGCGGCCCAGTCTGGGTTCGAGTCCCAGCGGGGGCACCGCGAGGTCGCTGGACCCGTCCGGGCGGGACCTGCGGGCCAGGCAGGGTCAGGCGGCGGGCTCGGCCGTGGGTCGCGCGTCGAGCAGCACCTTGCGGCGCCACGCGTAGGCCGGCTGGTAGCGGTCGTGGAGCGTGGTCAGCAGGCTGATCATGCAGAGGAAGAACAGCGTCGCGCCGCCGATCAGGCTGATGTCGAGCACGAACTTCACCAGCACGACGAGCACGACGTTGATCAGCAGCCGCAGCCCGAAGCTCGCCGCGGCCCCCTCCGGGCTCCAGCTGCGGCGCGAGAAGGCCAGGGTGATCGCGGCGTTGACCAGGACGACCGTCCCGATGCCGACGAACAGCTGCACGGGGGTGCGATCCACGCCGGGCAGGATCTGGCCGTAGATGATCGACACCAGCCCGACCAGCACGACCTTCTCCAGGGTCATCCAGGACCAGACCCACCCGCCGGCGACCCGCAGGGCCGCCCGCTCGGTCGCGGTGTCCACCGACGCGGGCATCGGGTCCGACCGGAAGGTGAGCGGGTGGTCGGGGGCGGGTAGCCGCGGCCGGACGACGAACCAGAGCACGCCGAGGATCGCCAGGATCCCGATCACGAGCGCCCAGCGGGTCCACGGGTAGTCGCGCAGGGTGTCGGTGACGTCCATCTCCGCGACGTGCAGCCAGTACTCCTGCGGCAGCTTGACGAAGATCCAGATAGCGGCGGCGGTCATGATCCAGCTCCGCATCCGGATCGTCGCGGTCGCCCAGTAGAGCCGCACGACCTCGTAGGCGATGAAGAAGTACTCGAACGTGTTCGGGAAGATCAGGAGCACCATCCGCTCGTGCGTCATCTCGAACAGGAACGCCCCGGCCAGGCGGTAGTAGAAGAGGAACCGCGCGACGGCGAACGCGTGCAGGTTGTCCCAGTTCCGCATGGCCGCGAGGTAGGCGACGGACAGGTAGAAGATGTCCATCGCCTTGTCGTAGGACTGGTAGCCCGGCGGGTCGTAGCCGAAGAGCTGGAAGATCGTCTGGTCGACCCCGTCGAGGACCAGGCAGGCAATGATCGCCGGCAGCGGGAAGCGCGGGATCAGCAGTGGGAGCAGGAAGCGCCCGCCGACGACGAGGAGGAAGACGAACTGGTCCATGGCGGCTCGATCATGGCGCACGGCTGACCCCGGCGTCAGGGAACGTCCAGATCCCGTCGTGCGTTGAACCCGGTGAGTCCACCTAGGATGGACCCAAACCACGGCCTCGAGGAGAGACCACGATGCAGAGCAACAACCCGGTGTTCCGCCGTTCGGAGGAGTTCAACCGACCGGGCGCCAATGCCTACGGCAACCAGACCTACGCCGGCAACGGTGCGCCGTACGCCGGCTACGGCGACCCGTCGACCTGGAGCACGGGCACCCCCGGCGCTCCGGGCACGGGCGCGCCGACCACCGTCGAGCGGCCGATGACGATCGACTCGGTCGTCATGAAGACCGGCCTCGCGCTGGCCGTGGTCATCGTCACCGCGGCGATCACCTGGATCATGAGCCCCGACGTCGACCAGAACACCGACCCGTCGGCGATCAGCGGGCTCATCGCCGCGCTCACGATCGGTTCGCTGGGCGCGTTCGTCCTCTCGATGGTCAACTCGTTCAAGCGGGTGATCAGCCCGGCGCTCGTGCTCGCGTTCTGCGCCTTCGAGGGCGTCGCCCTCGGTGGCCTGAGCAAGCTCTTCAACCTCTGGTACCCCGGCGTGGTCATGGGCGCCGTGATCGGCACCTTCGGCGCCTTCGCCGGCACGCTCGCGGTCTACAAGTTCTTCAACATCAAGGTCGGCACCAAGTTCCGCACCATGGTCATCGCGGCCATGTTCGGCATGGTCGGCATCAGCGTCATCGCCCTGGTCCTCAGCCTCTTCGGCGTGAACCTGGGCATCTTCGACAACGGCGCGATCGGCCTGCTCTTCGCCGTCGTCGGCCTGGCCCTCGGTGTCTTCATGCTGGTGCTCGACTTCGACTTCGTCGAGCAGGGCATCGCCAACCAGCTGCCGGACCGCGAGGGCTGGCGCGCCGCCTTCGCGCTGACCGTCAGCCTGGTCTGGATCTACACCAACCTGCTGCGGATCCTCGCGATCCTGCGCGGCGACTGACCGCCGCACCGAACGATCGTCACGACGGGCCCCGGAGCGATCCGGGGCCCGTCGTCATCTCGCCCCGTCGAGCCAGGCGAGCACGGCCAGCACGCGGCGGTTGTCGTCGGCCGCCGGCGGCAGGTCGAGCTTCGTGAAGATCGCACTGGTGTGCTTACCGACCGCCTTCTCGCTGACGAAGAGCCGCGCCGCGATCGCGGCGTTGGACCGGCCCTCGGCCATGAGGGTGAGCACCTCGCGCTCGCGCGGCGTGAGTCGTTCGAGCGGTTGCTCCCTGCCGGCGCCGCTCACCAGGCCGGCGACGACCTCGGGATCGAGCACGGTGCCGCCGGCGGCGACCTGACGCACCGCGCCGAGGAATCCGTCGACGTCGGCGACCCGGTCCTTGAGCAGGTAGCCGACCGACCCCTCGCCGCTGGCGAGCAGCTCGCGCGCGTAGAGCGGCTCGACGTACTGGCTGAGCACCAGCACCGGGAAGCCCGGCCGGTCGCGGCGGGCCTCGACGGCGGCGACCAGCCCCTCGGTCGAGTACGACGGCGGCATCCGGACGTCGAGGACGGCCACGTCGACCGCTGGGTCGGCGAGCGCACGCACCAGTGCCGGCTCGTTGTCGACCGCCGCGACGACCTCGAACCCGCCCGCCTCGAGGATCCGGGTCAGGCCGACGCGGAGCAGGGCCTGGTCCTCGGCGACGACCACCCTCAGCGGGTCCGCCCGCGGTCGTCTCCCGGTCGCACGGCACCTCCATCGTCACCACCGTCGGCCCGCCGGTCGGGCTGCGGACGTCCAGTGTGCCGTCGAAGGCGGCCAGCCTGCGGGCCACCCCGCTCAACCCGCTGCCGGAGGGGTCCGCGCCCCCCTGGCCGTCGTCACCCGCGACCAGGCAGAGCCGGCCGTCGGCCCAGGTGCCGGTGACCCAGGCGCGGGTGGCCGCGGCGTGCTTGACGGTGTTGGCGAGGCACTCCGCGACCGCGAAGTAGGCCGCGGACTCGACCGGCGGTGGCAGCGCGGGCACGTCGACCGAGACCGTCACCGGCAGCGGGATCGGCAGGGCCAGCGCTTCGATCCCGCCCGCGAGCCCGCGGTCCGCGAGCGCCGGCGGATGGATGCCACGGACCACGGACCGCAGGTCCTCCAGCGCCTCGACCGTCGTCACGCGGGCCTCCCGGAGCAGTTCGGCTGCCGCCACCGGGTCGGTGTCGATGAGCTTCTCGGCGAGACCGACGTTCATGCCGATCGCGGCGATCCGGGCCTGTGCCCCGTCGTGCAGGTCACGCTCGATGCGACGCACCTCGGCGGCACTGTGGTCGAGGGCCTCCGCCCGCGAGACCGACACCTCCCGCACGCGGCGCTGGAGCCGCTCGATCGGGGAGTGGCCCAGGATGTTGCGGTCCGCGACCGCCCGACCGCGGACCAGCCCAGGGGTGACGAGCCACCAGACGAGCAGCAGCGGGCCGTCCAGCAGCACCAGCACCCACCACCAGAAGCCGCCGTCGAGGACGGCGCCGCCCAGGTGGGTGATCGGCGCGGTCAGCAGCGCGACCGGGAGCAGCGACATCACGAACCCGCCCGTCGCCGAGAACCACAAGAAGCCCACGTCGCGCCAGCGGCTCTTGTCCGTGAGCCAGCGGACCGGCCGGGTGACGACGTTGGTACCGGAGGTGTCGGCGTACGACGCCTGCACCCGCTCGCCGAGCAGGCCCCCGCTGATCCTGCGGTGGACCGAGGTCAGCGCCGCGGTGGCGGGCACGACGCCGAGGGCGAGTACGAACCCGATCCCGACCAGGCCGAGCGGGATGCACAGCAGGCTCAGGATCGCCAGCGCGAGGGCGGGCGCCGCGAGCAGCGCCGACACCGCGGACACGCCGGTCAACCGGAGCCGGTCGGCGAGGGCGTCCCCGTCGACCGGCGTGGGTCGGACCGACCCGATCCTGCGCAGCAGCATCACGCTCCAGTCTGTCACCGCAGCGCGCCCCGGGGTACGTGGGCCCGGCGGAGCGCCGAGCGCGCAGCGAACAGGGTCAGGGCCACCGCCGCCGCCATCACGAGCGGGGGTAGCCAGAGCTGCCCGTCGGGCACCACGCCCTCGTGGCGGGCGACGCCGAAGGGGACGACCGCGGCCAGGGAGGCCAGCGCCCCGAGCACGACCCCGATCGCGGCGACGCCGCGGGCCTCCGCGAGCACCGACGCCTCGACCTGGTGGGGCGTGGCGCCGAGGAGCCACAGCTGGTGCAGCTCGGCGCGGCGGTGAGCCACGACGGCGGCGAAGGTGTTGACGACGACGACGGCCGCGAAGACCACCATCATCCCGACGACCACGTTGTTGAGCAGGTTGATCGTGCGGGCGTCGTCCTCGAAGCCCGCTGGACGGGTGCGATCGTCGGTGCCGACGATCATGAACACGCTGATCCCCGCCGCTGTGAGCACGATGACGGGGGCGAGGACCCCGCTCAGCATCCGGGCCCGGCGCCGGGAGTTGTACGTCGCCAGGTAGGCGGCCGCTCCGCTGCCCAGCAGCGGGCGGACGGGACCCGACAACAGGCGCAGCAGCCAGGGCGACAGGCAGGCCAGGCCCAGCGCGACGACGATGCCCAGCTGGCCACAGGTCGCCATCGCCGAGTACGGGTCGTCGTCGTGCGCCGTCACGGTGATCGTCACGACCGCCATCGTGGCGCTGTACCCGAGCAGGAGGACCGCCGCTGCGATCCGCCACCACGGCAGCAGGGCGGTCGTCGCCCTGACCTCGTGGGGGGTGATGCTCGCCGGACCCCGGGTCGCCCGCCGAGACGCGAGGCCCGAGCCGACGAGGCTCACCAGCACCACGGCGACCGCCGTCCCCACGGGCGCGAGCCCGGGGGAGTAGGAGACCGACTCCCGGACCGCCCCGGTGTTGCGCAGGAGCGCCAGCAGGACACCGCCACCCAGCCACGCGAGGGCGGCGCCTCCGGCGGATGCGAGCGCGGCGACGAGGAGCGTCTCGGCCCGCACGAGGCGCCCGGTCTGGCGCGGCGTGGCTCCGATGGTGCGCAGCAGCCCGATCTCCACCTCGCGCTGGGTGACGGTGATGCCGACCGTGGAGACGACTGCCGAGAGCACGATGAGCGCACCCCAGGCGCCGACCACGGTGCCCATGGTCGTCAGGGTGTCGCGGTCGGCGGCGGACACCGGCCCTCGAGCGGTCGCGGCGAGGGTCGCGAAGGACCCCATCAGCGCCGTGCCGAGCAGGACGGTGACGAAGGTCGCGGCGGACGCGGTGGCACGGTGTCGCAGCGAGCGCCAGGCGAGCCCGGTCATGCCGCACCCCCGACCGCCAGGTCGGCGAGGTGGGCCAGCTGCCCGGCGACGGCGTCGGCCGTGGGCCGGTCCATCCGGCCCGCGACCCTCCCGTCGACGAGGAAGACCACGGTGTCGGCGTACGCCGCCGCCACCGGGTCGTGGGTGACCATGACCAGGGTCTGGGACAGATCGTCGACGCTGGAGCGCAGGAGGCCGAGCACCTCTCGCGCGGTGGCCGAGTCGAGCGCGCCCGTCGGCTCGTCGGCGAGGACGACCGCCGGCTCGGTGACCAGGGCCCGGGCGATCGCGACGCGCTGCTGCTGCCCGCCGGACAGCGCGTGAGGGAGGTGCCCCGCGCGGTCGGCGAGGCCCACCCGGGTGAGCAGCTCCCGCACCCGGGTGGCGTCCGGACGACGGTCCGCCAGCCGGAGCGGCAGGCCGACGTTCTGCTCGGCGGTGAGGTACGGCAGCAGGTGGAAGCCCTGGAAGACGAAGCCGATCCGCTCGCGGCGCAGCCGGGTGCGGTGCTCCTCGTCCTGGTCGGTGACGTCCTGGTCGTCGACCACGACCCGACCGGAGGTGGGCGGCTCGAGGCCGGCTGCGCACGAGAGCAACGTGGTCTTGCCGGAGCCGGAGGGTCCCATGACGGCGGTGAAGGTGCCACGGGCGAAACCGAGGTCGACCCCGTCGAGCGCGCGGACCGCGCCGACGCCTTCGCCGTAGGAGCGGGTGAGGTCGATGACCTGCAGGGCGGGAGTGTTCATGACTCCACGCTCGCGGTCAGCGACCGCGAGCACGATGGTGCTGGACCGTCAGTGAGGGGTGGGGCTTCGCCTACCCCGGCTGCGCCGTCCCGACATCGGTCGCAGCGGCCGGCTCCTCGTCGCGTTCCTCGGGCGCCGCGCCCTCGGTGTCGAGGTGACGGCGGCGGTGCCGGATCTCGACCCAGAGTCCCCGCACCCCGCGACGGGCGCCACCGACCTCGGTGGCGTCGAGCTCGGTGCCCGGCTGGTTGACGGCCTGCAGCGCGGCGGCGGTGATCGGCAGCACGCCCTCACCCCGGTAGGCCTCCGGCTCCACCTCGTCCGCGGGGACCAGGTCGAGCGCGGCCAGCGTCGACGGCAGGAGCACCTGGGCGAGCGAGCGGTAGCCCTGGGCCGAGGGGTGGAACCGGTCGGGACCGAAGAGCAGCGCCGGAGCGGCCGCGAACTCCGGCCCGAGGATCGACCCGAGCGACACCGTGCGGCCGCCCTCCTCGAGCACCGCGATCGTCTGGGCGGCGGCGAGCCGCCGCGACCACAGTCGCGCCACCTGCTTCAGCGGCGGCATGATCGGCTCGATCGTGCCCAGGTCGGGGCAGGTGCCGACGAGGACGGCGATGCCGGCCTCACGCAGCCGGCGCACCGCCTCGGACAGGTGACGCACCGAGGCCGCCGGCAGGACCCGGTGGGTCACGTCGTTGGCGCCGATGAGGATCACGGCCACGTCGGGCGTCATGGGCATCGACCGGTCGAGCTGCGCGCCGAGGTCGGAGGACCTGGCCCCGACCACCGCGAAGGCCCGCAGGTGCACGCGGCGGTCGGCGCGCTCGGCGACGCCGCTGGCCAGCTGCGCCCCCGGCGTCTCCTCGACCCGGCCCACCCCGTACCCGGCAGCGCTGGAGTCACCGAGCAGCGCGATCTTGATCGCCGGTCCGGGACGGCCCCGGCCGTACCAGCCGGTCGGGTCCGGCGGGACGCCGTCGGCGTTGCCGATGGTCCGGCGGGCCGCCTGCGCCTCGACGCGCAGCAGGCCGTAGAGGCTCGCTCCGAGCACGGACAGCCCGCCGCCGCCGTACGCAGCGGCGGACGCCAGCTTCCGAGCAGCCGCAGCCTTCCCCACGCCGCCACTCTACGGAAGGCGGGCGGGGTGCCTGCGCCGGGTTTTCAGCAGGTGTGACCGGCGCCTCTAGATTGTCCGCATGCAGTACGTGAACTCCCTGCTCGAGCTGATCGGCAACACCCCGCTGCTCAGGCTCTCGAAGTCCATGGGCTCCCTGGAAGGCGCGAAGGGACCGATCGTCCTCGCCAAGGTGGAGTACCTCAACCCCGGCGGCTCGGTGAAGGACCGCATCGCGACCCGCATGATCGAGGCCGCCGAGGCCTCGGGCGAGCTGCAGCCCGGCGGCACGATCGTCGAGCCGACGTCCGGCAACACCGGCGTCGGGCTGGCGATGGTGGCCCAGCAGAAGGGCTACAAGTGCGTCTTCGTCTGCCCGGACAAGGTCAGTGAGGACAAGCGCAACGTGCTGCGCGCGTACGGCGCCGAGGTGGTCGTCTGCCCGACCGCCGTCGAGCCCGAGCACCCCGACTCCTACTACAACGTGTCCGACCGGCTGGCGTCGCAGCCGGGGGCGTGGAAGCCCGACCAGTACTCCAACCCCAACAACCCGCGGTCGCACTACGAGACCACCGGCCCCGAGATCTGGGCGCAGACCGACGAGAAGATCACCCACTTCGTCTGCGGCGTCGGCACCGGCGGCACGATCAGCGGAACCGGCCGCTACCTCAAGGAGCAGAACCCGGACATCCAGGTCGTGGGCGCCGACCCCGCCGGCTCGGTCTACTCCGGCGGCTCCGGGCGGCCCTACCTCGTCGAGGGCGTCGGTGAGGACTTCTGGCCGGACGCCTACGACCGCTCGGTCGCCGACCGGATCATCGAGGTCTCGGACGCCGACTCCTTCGCGATGACCCGGCGCCTCGCGCGCGAGGAGGCGCTATTGGTCGGTGGCTCGTCCGGGATGGCCGTGCACGCGGCCGTCCAGCTCGCGCACGAGCTCGAAGGCACGCCCGAGGGCGAGGACGCGGTCATCGTGGTGCTGCTGCCGGACTCCGGTCGCGGCTACCTCACCAAGGTCTTCAACGACGACTGGCTCTCGCAGTACGGCTTCCCGGTCGACGGTGCCGAGCGCCCGGTGCAGACCGTGGGCGAGGTGCTCCGCGGCAAGGACGGCCGGCTCCCCGATCTCGTGCACACCCACCCGAACGAGACCATCGCCGAGGCCGTCGCCATCCTGCAGGAGTACGCCGTCTCGCAGATGCCGGTCGTGCGCGCGGAGCCGCCGGTGGTCGCCGCCGAGGTCGTCGGCTCGGTGTCCGAGCGGGCGCTGCTCGACCTCCTCTTCACCGGTACGGCGCGGCTCACCGACTCCGTCAGCGAGCACATGTCGCCCCCGCTGCCCACGATCGGCTCGTCCGAGCCGGCCTCCGACGCCGTCTCCGCGCTCGAGGGCGCCGACGCGCTGCTGGTGCACGAGGACGGCAAGCCGGTGGGCGTGGTCACCCGCCACGACCTGCTGGCCTACCTGGCGCGGGGGTAGCCCGCCCGACAGGGCTCCGACGCCCGGTGGTTTCGAGGCTCAGGCCTAGCGGCCTTCGCACCTCAACCACCGGGGCGGTGCCGGCCGCCCGACCCCGGCTGATGTTTCGGGGGTCCGGGGACCGGACAGGGTCTGTCCGTGTGGGATTTCATCGGCGACCGGCGTGAGCAGATCGCCTACAACACGTTCCAGCACGCCAACCTGGTCGTGCAGGCGGTCGTCGTCGCGACGCTGATCGCCCTCGCCCTGGCCGTCGTCGTGGTGGCCGTGCCGCGGCTGGAGCCCGTGTCGAACGCCGTGTCGGCGATCGGGCTCACGATCCCGTCGTTCGCCCTGGTCGGGCTGCTGCTCCCGCTGCTGGGGATCGGCGCGATGACCGCCTTCTGGGCCGTCGCCTTCTACGCCGTCTTCCCGGTGCTCCGCAACGCGGTCGTCGGCCTCCGCGGTGTCGACCCGGGACTGCTCGAGTCCGCACGCGGGATGGGGATGAACCCGGTGGCCGTGCTCCTGCGCGTGCGACTGCCGCTCGCGTGGCCGGTGATCCTGGCCGGTGTCCGCGTCTCGATGCAGATGTCGATGGGCGTGGCCGCGATCGCGGCGTACGTGCTGGGCCCGGGCCTCGGTGGCTACATCTTCACCGGCATCGCCCAGATCGGTGGCGCCAACGCCGTCAACTACGCCGTGGTCGGCACCGTCGGCGTGGTCATCGTGGCGCTCACCGTCGACCTCCTCCTGCTGCTCCTGGGGCGGCTCACGACCCCGAAGGGAATCCGCGCATGACCACCACCTCGGACACGACCCCGACCGCCACCTCCGACCCCGCGGTCAGCGGCGCGGAGATCCGGCTCGAGGCGGTCACCAAGCGCTACCCCGGCCAGCGGACGCCGGCGGTCGACGGACTGACCCTCACGATCCCGGCGGGCGAGATCGTGATGCTGGTCGGCCCGTCGGGCTGCGGCAAGACGACCAGCCTGAAGATGATCAACCGGCTGATCGAGCCGACGTCCGGCACGATCACGATCGCCGGCGAAGATGTCCGCGGCCAGAGCGACGACCAGCTCCGACGCCACATCGGCTACGTCATCCAGGGCGGCAGCCTCTTCCCGCACATGACGGTCGAGAAGAACATCGCGATCGTGCCACGGCTGCTCGGGTGGGACCGCGCGCGGACCTCCGAACGGGTCGACGAGCTCCTCGACCTGATCGGACTGGACCCGGGGAAGTACCGGGGCCGCTACCCGCGCGAGCTGTCCGGCGGTCAGCAGCAGCGCGTCGGGGTCGCCCGCGGTCTCGCGGCGGACCCGCCGGCCATCCTCATGGACGAGCCGTTCGGCGCGGTCGACCCGATCACCCGCCAGCGCCTGCAGGACGAGCTGCTCAGCATCCAGCGGGAGCTGCGCAAGACGATCGTGTGCGTCACCCACGACATCGACGAGGCGATCAAGCTCGGCGACCGGATCGTGATCCTCCGCGAGGGCGCCGAGATCGCACAGTACGACACCCCGGAGGCCGTCCTGGCCGCGCCGGCGGACGACTTCGTCAGTGACTTCGTCGGTTCCGGGTCCACGCTCAAGCAGCTCTCGCTCGCCCGCGTCTCGTCGATCGACCTCGTCGACTGGCCGACAGCCCGTGCCGGGGACGACGTGGCGCAGGTGCGCAAGCACGTCGAGGCCGCGGGGTACGACGCCGTGGTGGTCCTCGACGACCGCGGCCGGCCCCTCGGCTGGCCGTGGCTGCGGCAGCTCCGCGGGCTCGACCGGGTGCCGTCGTACGACCCCGAGCAGCTGCACACGCTGGACTCGCGAGCCACGCTCAACGACGCGCTCGACACCATGCTCACCTCCAGCCACGGTGCCGCCGTCGTCACCGGCGACCGCGACCAGTACCAGGGGGTGATCGGCTTCCAGGCGGTCACCGACCACATGCGCGAGCTCGAGCAGGAGGCGGCCCGTGGTCGCTGAGCGGGTCGAGCCGAAGCCGGGCGCCGCGACCCCGGAGTTCGACGACGTCCTCGACCTCGACCAGCCGCGGAAGCAGGGCCGGCTCCGGTCGATGCCGCGAGGCACCGTGCTGATGCTCGTCGTCCCGCCGCTGCTGGTCCTGGTCGTCTTCGGGATCTACGCGCTCTGGCACGAGACCGCCGACCTCGACTCGGTCGAGGAGAGCCAGCTCGCCTGGCCGACCGTCTTCCGCCTCCTCTGGCAGCACGTGCAGGTGACGGTGGTCTCCGCGCTCGCGGTCGTCGCGGTGGCGGTGCCGGCCGGTGTCCTGCTGACCCGCGGCCGGCTGCGGTACGCCGCCCCGGCGATCGTCGGGATCGCCAACGCCGGCCAGGCGGCACCGTCCATCGGGCTCATCGCGCTGCTGGCGATGTGGCGCGGGTTCGGCTTCTGGACGGCGGTGCTGGCCCTGACCCTCTACGGTCTGCTGCCCGTGCTCCGCAACACGATCACCGGCCTCCAGGGCGTGGAGCCGACCCTGAAGGAGGCGGGCCGGGGCGTCGGGATGTCCGCGACCGGCGTGCTGTTCCGCATCGAGCTGCCGCTCGCGGTTCCCGTGATCATGGCCGGGGTGCGCACCGCCCTGGTGCTCCTGGTCGGCACCGCGGCGTTGGTCACCTTCATCGACGCCGGCGGGCTCGGCGCGATCATCTACACCGGCATCTCTCTCTTCCGGTTCTCGCTCATGGTGTGGGGCGCCGTGCTCATCGCCCTGCTCGCCCTGCTCGTCGAGTGGGTCGGCCGGCTGCTCGAGCTCGCCACCCGTCCGAAGGGGATCTGACGTGCGCCGTACCTCCCTCCGGCTCGCTGCGGTCGCGACGACCCTGTCAGCCCTGCCGGTCCTGGCCGGGTGTGGCCTGGGGACCGCCGGCGGCTACGTGCCCACGGCGGAGCTCGCCGGTCCGCTCAGCGACACCGACTCCCTCGACGGCGCGACGATCGCGGTCGGGTCGAAGAACTTCAGCGAGAGCGTGCTGCTCGGCAAGATCGCGCTGATCCTGCTGAAGGCGGACGGGGCCGACGTCACCGACCTGACGAACATCCCCGGCAGCGCCTCCGCCCGGCAGGCCGCGCTCGAGGACGAGATCGACCTGCAGTGGGAGTACACCGGCACCGGCTGGATCACCTACCTCGGGCACGACAAGCCGATCAAGGACGAGCACGAGCAGTACACCGCGGTCCGCGACGAGGACCTGGCCAAGAACGACCTCGTCTGGCTGCCGCCGGCGCCGATGAACAACACCTACGGCTTCGCGGTGACCAAGCAGGTCCAGGAGAAGTTCGGCGTGCAGTCGCTCTCGGACATCAAGGACGTCCCGGTCGCCGAGCGGACCTTCTGCACCGAGTCGGAGTTCGCCAACCGGCCAGACGGGCTCAACGGGATGCTCAAGACCTACGGCATCCCCAAAGGCTCGCCGCAGGGCGTGCCGGAGAAGAACCTGCAGATCTACCAGACGGGCGCGATCTACGACGCGACGGCGCAGGGACGCTGCAACTTCGGCGAGGTCTTCACCACCGACGGGCGCATCGTGGCGCTCGACCTGCAGGTGCTGAAGGACGACAAGCAGTACTTCCCGAACTACAACGTCTCGGTCGTGGCCTCGAAGGACGTCATGGACGCGTACCCGCAGATCGCCGACCTGGTCGCGCCGGTCACCGACGAGCTCACCAACGACGTGCTGCTGAAGCTGAACGCGCAGATCGACGTCGACGGCCGCGAGCCGGCCGACGTCGCGCACGAGTGGCTCCAGGAGGAGGGGTTCATCGCCTGATCCGACCTGGGAGGCCTGCGTCTATAGTGAGAACACGTTCTAGTTCTCAGGAGTGCGGATGACGGCGACACCCGCGATCGACGGCTGGTTCACGACCGGCCCGGAGCCCGCGCTGCTGGGCAGCCGGTGCACGACCTGCGGCACGGTGTTCTTCCCCCGCACCTCGGGCTTCTGCCGGAACCCCGCCTGCGGCGGTGAGGACGTCGAGGAGACCGCGCTCTCGCGCCGCGGCACGGTCTGGTCCTACACCGACGCGCAGTACCAGCCGCCCGCGCCGTACGTCGCCCACACCGATCCCTACGAACCGTTCGCGCTCGCCGCGGTCGAGCTCCCCGAGGGACTGGTCGTGGTCGGCCAGGTCGCCGACGGGTACGGCGTCCGCGACCTGCGGGTGGGCGGCGAGGTGGAGCTCGTCGTCGAGACGCTCTACGCCGACCAGGCCGGTGACCGCACCATCTGGAGATGGAAGCCGGTCACCGAGATGGGCGAGGAGGCCGACCAGTGAGCGGCTCGGACAGCGGTGTCGCCGTCCTCGGGGTCGGCATGCACCCCTGGGGCAAGTGGGGGCGCAACTTCGTCGAGTACGGCGTCCACGCGGCGCGGGCTGCCCTCGCCGACGCCGGGGTCGACTGGCAGGACGTCGACCTGGTGGTCGGTGGCGAGACGGTCCGCAACGGCTACGGCGGCTACGTCGCCGGCGCCACGTTCGCCCAGGCGCTGGGCTGGAACGGGGCGACCGTCGCGACGTCGTACGCCGCCTGCGCCACCGGTGCCCAGGCGCTCGACACCGCCCGCGCCCGGATCCTGGCGGGGCTGTCCGAGGTGGCGCTGGTCGTCGGCGCGGACACGACGCCCCAGGGCTTCCTCGCCCCGAACGCGGGGGAGCGGTGGGACGACCCGGACTGGCTGCGGTTCCGGCTGCTCGGCATGACCAACCCGGCGTACTTCGCGATGTACGCGCGGCGCCGCATGGACCTCTACGGCGCCACCCCGGAGGACTTCGCCCGGGTGAAGGTCAAGAACGCGCGGCACGGCCTGGCGAACCCGAACGCCCGCTACCGCAAGGAGGTCAGCGTGGAGGACGTGCTGACCAGCGCGGTGGTCAGCGACCCGCTCCACCTGCTCGACATCTGCGCGACCTCGGACGGCGGTGCCGCGGTGCTGGTCGCCAGCACCGAGTACGCACGCCGTCTGGGCGTGGAGCGCCCGGTGCGGATCGACGCGATCTCGACCGTGACGCCGACCTTCCCCAACACGGTGCTCGACATGCCCAACATCTCCACCGACGCCAGCACCGCCGTCGCCGCGCCCGAGTGCACCTTCAAGGAGTCGATCGGCCACGCGGCGTACGAGGAGGCGGGCGTCGATCCGGCCGACGTGTCGCTGGCCGAGGTCTACGACCTGTCGACCGCACTCGAGCTCGACTGGATGGAGGACCTCGGCCTCTGCAAGCGCGGCGAGGCCGAGGCGTTGCTGCGGGCCGGCGACACGACCCTCGGCGGCCGGATCCCCGTCAACCCGTCGGGCGGCCTGGCCTGCTTCGGCGAGGCGGTCCCGGCGCAGGCGCTCGCGCAGGTCTGCGAGGTCACCTGGCAGCTGCGCGGCCAGGCCACCGGGCGCCAGGTCGAGGGCGCACGTGTCGGCATCACGGCCAACCAGGGCCTCTTCGGGCACGGCTCGTCGGTGATCCTGAGCGTCTGACGCGCTCGGCCGTCGGCGCTGGGCCGCGCTTGCGTGCGGTTGCGGTCCGTTTCCGTTCAGTTGCTGGGAAATGCACGCGTTATCGGCAGGCTGACGAGGCGGGGACGGCCCGCAGGTGTCGGCGCGGTCTCCCGGCCTGGGGGTTGATCGGTGGCCCTGTTGTCGACACCTGCCCGGGGAAACCCGCACGACACGCCGGGCCAGGGCGGCATGTCGTGCGGGTTTCCCCCGACCGGTTCGACCTGGCGTGGCTGGTGTGACCGCTGAGACCTCTCGACTCATGGTGACGCGGGCGGCCGGGTAGCGGCGGCGCGGGCGGAGCCCGGGCCGACCAACCGCGCCCCTCGAGCCGGTCGGCCACCGCGCGGCCAGCCGACCGGCTACCCACGGATGCGTCACAAGAGCCGCAATTGAACGCAACGACGCAGCCACCGGCGGCCGCTCCCAGCAGTCCCCTGAGACCTGCGCCACACGACGTACCACGTCCTCAGGACCTTTGGCCCGTTCCGGGGGACCCTCGACCGGTCCGGCGGACGCACGCTCTTTCTTAGGTTGGCTGCGCTAGCAGTTCGCTCTCGGAATCGAAGAGAGGTCCTTTCGTGGACAGCGTCCTCGACATCGCCAGGTGGCAGTTCGGCATCACGACCGTCTACCACTTCCTGTTCGTCCCGCTCACGATCGGCCTCACGGCGCTCATCGCCGTCATGGAGACGATCTGGCTGCGCACCAAGAACCCGGAGTGGCTGCGGCTCACCAAGTTCTTCGGGAAGCTCTTCCTCATCAACTTCGCGATCGGTGTCGTCACCGGCATCGTGCAGGAGTTCCAGTTCGGCATGACCTGGTCGGACTACTCCCGCTTCGTGGGTGACATCTTCGGCGCCCCGCTGGCGGTCGAGGCCCTCCTGGCCTTCTTCCTCGAGTCGACGTTCCTCGGGCTGTGGATCTTCGGCTGGGACAAGCTGCCGCGCGGCCTCCACGCCGCGTGCATGTGGCTGGTCCACTTCGGCACGCTCTTCAGCGCGTGGTTCATCCTGGCCGCGAACTCCTGGATGCAGCACCCGGTCGGCTACCGCTACAGCGAGGTCAACGGACGCGCTCAGCTGGTCGACTTCTGGGCCGTGATGTTCAACAAGGTGCAGCTGGTCACCTTCCCGCACGTCATCACGGCGGCCTACATGACCGCCGGCTCGTTCGTCCTCGGCGTCTCCGCCTGGCTCTACGTGTCCAAGAAGCACGAGCAGGACAAGCCGCTGTACCACAAGGGCCTCCGCTTCGGCGGCTGGGTGATGCTGGTGGCCGGCCTGCTCGTCGCCTTCACCGGTGACGCCCAGGGCAAGGTCATGACCGAGGTCCAGCCCATGAAGATGGCGGCGGCCGAGGGTCTCTACGACACCGTCGACTCCAACGCCGGGTTCTCGATCTTCACGGTCGGCACGCCCGACGGCCAGGAGGAGAAGTTCTCGATCAAGATCCCGGGCCTGCTGTCCTTCCTCGCCACCGGAAGCACCAGCGGCCAGGTCGAGGGCATCAACGACCTGCGCGCGAAGTACCAGCAGGAGTTCGGCCAGGACCCGGGCGCCCGCTACTACGACCCCAGCGGCAACTACTCGCCGGTCATCCCGGTCACCTACTGGTCGTTCCGCTACATGATCGGGTTCGGCGTCCTGGCCGCGCTCTTCGGCGCCCTGATCCTGTTCCTGACCCGCAAGGGCCGCGCCCCGACCTCGAAGTGGTTCGCCCGGATGGCGATCTGGACCCCGATCGCGATGACGCTCGGCAACGCCTTCGGCTGGATCTTCACCGAGATGGGCCGCCAGCCCTGGATCGTCTTCGGGCTGATGACCACGCGCAACGGCGTCTCGCCGGGGGTGAGCGCCCTGGAGGCGTGGATCTCGATCATCACGCTGACGCTGCTGTACGCCGTCCTCGCCGTCGTCGAGATCGGCTTGATCCTGCGCTTCGCCAAGCGCGGCGCCGACCCGTTCCAAGAGCCTCCGGACCCGTCACGCGACAGTGACGACGAGGACCGACCGCTCGCGTTCGCGTACTGAGAGGGAGGCAGTCATGGAGCTCTCCACCGTCTGGTTCATCCTGATCGCCGTCCTCTGGATCGGCTACTTCACCCTCGAGGGGTTCGACTTCGGCGTCGGCATGCTGCTGCCGATCCTCCCCAAGAACGACAAGCAGCGCCGGGTCATGATCAACACCATCGGCCCGGTCTGGGACGGCAACGAGGTCTGGGTCCTCACCGCCGGCGGCGCGACGTTCGCGGCGTTCCCGGAGTGGTACGCCACGCTCTTCAGCGGGTTCTTCCTGCCCCTGCTGCTCATCCTGCTGGCGCTCATCGTCCGCGGCCTGGCCTTCGAGTACCGCCACCAGCGCCCCGAGGCCAACTGGCACGGGTGGTGGGACCGCGCGATCATCATCGGCTCCTACGTGCCGGCCCTGCTGTGGGGCGTCGCGTTCGCCAACATCGTGCGCGGCGTGCCGATCGACGCGGACAAGGAGTTCACCGGCAACCTGTTCACGCTGCTCAACCCGTTCGGCCTGCTCGGTGGCGTCGTCACCCTGCTGCTGTTCCTCACCCACGGCGCGATGTTCCTGGCGCTGAAGACCGACGGCGACCTCCGGGTGCGCTCGCGGGCCCTGAGCATCAAGCTGGGTCTGGCGACGGCCGTCGCCGCGGTGGTCTTCATGGTGTGGGCGCAGGTCATGACCGGCAACGCCGGCAGCGCGGTGTTCTTCGTCCTCGCGGCGCTCTGCCTGGTCGGTGCGATCGCGATGGCGCGGGCGGTCCGCGAGGGGTGGGCGTTCATCGGGACGTTCGCGACGATCGCCTTCGCGGTCGCGGGTCTGTTCGTGGCGCTCTTCCCCGACGTGATGCCGTCGTCCACTCGGGCGATCTACTCGTTGACGACCTCGAACGCGTCCTCCTCGCACTACACGCTGACGGTGATGACGATCGTCGCCCTGATCTTCACGCCGATCGTGCTCGGCTACCAGGCGTGGACCTACTGGGTGTTCCGCAAGCGGATCTCCGAGCACCACATCCCGGACGCAGAGCTCGAGGCGGTCGCGTGACCATGGCGACGAGGTTCTCGGGCTTCGGCGGGGCGTGGGGATGAGACCCACCGACCCGCGGGTGCGCCGGCAGCTGATGCCGGCGCACCGCCATCTCGGGGTGGTGCTCGCCGCCGGCCTGGCGAGCTGCCTGCTGCTCATCACCCAGGCCTGGGCGGTCACCGAGCTGGTCCTGGCCGCCCTGGACGACGGCGCGGTCGGCACCTGGGCTGCCGTCGTGGCGGCGGTCTTCGCCGGTCGCGCCCTCGTCGGCTGGGTCAGCGACGCCGCCGCGGCCCGCGCCGCTGCCGTCGTCGGCACCGACGTACGACGACGGGTCGTGCGCGCCATCCTCCGCGACGGTGGTGCGGGCCGGTCGACGGGCGAGCTCGCCGGGCTCGCGACCCGGGGAGCGGCGGCGGCCGAGCCCTACCTCACCCGCTACTTCCCGGCCTTGGTGCTGGCCGGGGTGCTGCCCTTCTTGACCCTGGTGGCGATCGCGATCCTCGACCCGACCAGCGCGTTGATCGTCCTGGCGACCCTGCCGCTGATCCCGGTCTTCGGGATCCTGGTCGGCCTCGCGACCCAGGACCGGGCGCGGTCGCAGTGGCGCGCGATGGCGTCGCTGTCCGGCCACTTCCTCGACGTGATGCGCGGGCTGCCCACGCTGGTCGCGTTCCGCCGCGCCGAGGCCCAGTCGCGCACGATCCGGTCGACGACCGACCGCTACCGCGAGCGCACCATGCAGACCCTGCGGGTCGCGTTCGCCTCCTCCGCGGTGCTCGAGCTGGTCGCCACCCTCTCGGTCGCACTGGTGGCCGTGACCGTCGGCATCCGTCTGTCGCAGGGCAGCCTCGGGCTCGAGACCGCCCTGATGGTGCTGCTGCTCGCGCCGGAGGCCTACTGGCCGCTGCGTCGCGTCGGCGCCGAGTTCCACGCCGCGTCCGAGGGTGTCGCCACCTTCGAGGCCGCCAGCGACCTCGTCGACCCCGACGACACCGACGACACCGGCCCGGTCCGCCGGCCCGGCCCGATGCGTCTCGAGCACGTCAGCCTGCTCCGCCCCGGCCGCACCGTGCCGGCGCTGGACGACGTCTCGGTCTACGTCCCCGAGCGCGGGGTGACCGCGGTGACCGGGCCCTCCGGGTGCGGCAAGTCCACGCTGCTCGCCGTGCTCGCGGGCCTCCTCGAGCCGACCTCGGGGACCGTGCAGGGTCCGACCCGCGACCTCATCGCCTGGCTGCCGCAGCGGCCGGTGTTCGTCGCCGGGACCCTCGCCGACAACCTCCGGCTCGCCCGGCCCGACGCGACCGACGAGCAGCTGCGCGACGCCCTGCGCCGCGTCGCGCTCGACGTCGACCCCGGCCTGGTGCTGGGCGAGGACGGCACGACCCTGTCGGCCGGGGAGCGGGCCCGCCTGGCGCTGGCCCGGGTCGTGCTCGCGGACCGTCCCTGGGTGCTCCTCGACGAGCCCACCGCGCACCTCGACCCGGGCACCGAGCAGGTCATCGCCGACGTCGTCCGCGAGCTCGGGCGCACCAGCGCGGTGGTCGTCGTCGCCCACCGCCCGGCCCTGGTGGCGGCGGCCGACCGCGTGGTCACGCTGCCCGCACCGGCGCCGTACGTCGCCGTACGCTCCACCTCCTCCAGCCGCACCGCCGCCACCCGCCCGGTCGCCCCGGAGGTGCAGCCGGAGGCCCGGCGCCGCGGGCTCACCCTGCCCACGGTCCTCGGCGGCCTCGCCTCGGCCTCCGGGGTCGCGCTCACCGCGACCGCGGGCTGGCTGATCGTGAAGGCGTCCTACCAGCCGCAGATCCTGCTGCTGCTCGTCGCGATCGTCGCGGTGCGCACCTTCGGCATCGCGCGCCCCGCCCTGCGCTACGTCGAGCGGGTGCAGTCGCACGACGTGGTGCTGCGGCTGCTCGCCCAGCGCCGCGTCGAGGTGTACGACGCCGTGGTCCCCCTGACGCCGGGCGCACTCGGTCGACGGCGCGGCGACGTGCTGGCTGCGGTCGTCGACGACGTCGACAGCGTGCTGGACCGCGAGCTGCGGGTCCGGATGCCGGTGCGCGGGTTCGCGATCACTGCGGGCATCGCGGCCGTGGTGGCTGTGCTCGCCGCTCCGCGCTCCCTCCTCCCGGTCGCCGCCGTCTGCGCGGCCGCGGGGGTGGGCTACCTGCTCGCGCGTCGAGGGGCGACCCGGGCCGAGCAGGGCGCGGTCGCGACCCGGGCCCGGCTCTCCGACGCCGTCGTCGACGCCACCCAGACCGCGAGCGAGCTCGCGATGTGGCAGGCCGAGGACCGGGCCCTGGACGCGGTCGGCGCCGAGAGCGTCGAGCTCGGGCGTCGTACCGTTGCGTCTGCCACGTGGCTGGCCACCGGGCGGGCCCTGGTGCTGCTCTGCTCCGGGCTCGCGGTCGCCGGTGCGGCCCTGCTGCTGACGTCGGTCGTGGCCGACGGTGTGCTCTCCGGGCCGATGATGGCGCTGCTGGTGCTGCTCCCGCTCGCGCTCGGCGAGGTGGCCGGGCAGCTGGCCGACGCCGGCGCGCTGTCGGCGCGCACCCGCGCCGCCGAGGACCGGCTCGCGGCCCTGACCTCGCGCCCGCCCGCGGTCGCCGACCCGGCCGACCCCGTCCCGCTCGACGGCGACGTCGTGTCGGTCGACGGCGTCGCGGCCGCCTGGGGCGACCGGGTCGTCCTCGACGACCTCGACCTGCACCTGACCCCGGGCGAGCGGGTCGCGGTCGTCGGCCCGACCGGGTCGGGCAAGAGCACGCTCGCGGCGCTGCTGATGCGCTTCGTGGACCCGGTGCGCGGCGCCGTGCGCCTGGGGAGCCACCGGCTGCCCGAGCTCGCCCTGGGCGACGTCCGCGGCACCGTCGGCCTCGTCGACGACGACCCGCACGTCTTCGCCAGCACGCTCGCGGAGAACGTGCGGCTCGCCCGGCCGTCCGCGACCGACGACGAGGTCGAGGGCGCGCTGCGCCAGGCCCGGCTCGGCGGCTGGCTGGACTCGCTGCCCGACGGCCTCGACAGCTGGCTGGGCGACGGGCACGCACAGGTCTCGGGCGGCGAGCGCGCCCGGATCGCGATCGCCCGCTCCCTGCTCGCCGACCAGCCCGTGCTGGTGCTGGACGAGCCGGCCGCCCACCTCGACGGTGCGACCGCCGACGAGCTCGCCGCGGAGGTGCTGGGCCGCCCCGACGACGGGGCCGGGGACCGCACCGTCGTGTGGATCACCCACGCGGAGGCGGGCCTGGACCGCGTGGACCGGGTGCTCGACCTGGGCTGCTGACTGCCGGGGAGCCCGACTCGGCGCGTCTTGCCCGCTACGGAAGCGCGAGTCGGCGCGTCTTGCCCGGGTAGGAACGCGCGAGTCGGCGCGTCTTGCCCGCGTTGTCCACCACAGCCACGCGGGTGGCCGGCAAGTTGCGCCGACTTGCGGGCCCGGGGCGTACAAGACGCGCCGACTCGCGTGCCAGGGGCGTACAAGACGCGCCGACTCGCGTGCCAGGGGCGTACAAGACGCGCCGACTCGGCGCCCTCGGAGCGGTCGCGAAACCGTCCTGCACCCACCTGTGGACCGAGTCCGTCCGCGCTTGCGCACCCGATGCTGGTAGGAATTGACCCATGGCCGAGAGCAGCACCCCGATCCGCGTGTACCTCCTCGATGACCACGAGGTCGTCCGGCAGGGGCTCAAGGCGCTGCTGGAGGCGTCCGGTGACATCGAGGTGGTGGGCGAGTCCAGCACCGCGACCGAGGCGGCGAGCCGGATCCCGGCGCTCCGGCCCGACGTCGCCGTCCTCGACGCCCGCCTCCCCGACGGCTCGGGCATCGAGGTGTGCCGCACCGTCCGCGCCGTCGATCCCTCGATCCGTGGCCTGATCCTGACGTCGTACGACGACGACGAGGCGCTGTTCGCGGCGATCATGGCCGGGGCGTCGGGCTACGTGCTCAAGGAGATCAAGGGCAGCGACCTCGTCTCGGCCGTCCGCCAGGTCGCCGCGGGCAACTCGCTGATCGACCCCAGCCTGACCGCGAAGGTGCTCGAGCGGGTCCGCAACCCACCTTCGACCGCGCCGGAGCTGGCGGACCTGACCGAGCAGGAGATGAAGCTGCTCGGGTACATCGCCGAGGGGCTGACCAACCGGCAGATCGGCGAGCGGATGTTCCTCGCCGAGAAGACCGTCAAGAACTACGTCTCCAGCATCCTCGCCAAGCTCGGCCTCGAGCGCCGCACGCAGGCGGCGGTGCTCGCCAGCAAGCTCCTGCGCTGACGCTCGGTCGTCACCCCCGGCTGCGGCGGGTGGGTCGTCATGCGGCCTGGTCGCCGGGACAGCCACCCCGGATGACCTCCCGGGGGACGTCATGCAGCCCGGTCGCCGGGGCAGCCACCTCGCACGACGTCCCACGCCGACCCACCGGCCACCGCCACCCGCCCGCCCGCTCGTCGAGCAGCCCCCGAGCGGGGCGCGAGGTCAGCGGATCGGGACCCGCCAGACGAACGACGTCCCGCGCGGTCGTCGGGGGGTCAGCTCCAGCGAGCCGCCGAGTGCCGAGGCGCGGCGGCGCGCGTTGCGCAGCCCGCTCTCGGCGACCTCGGGTCCGATGCCGATGCCGTCGTCGACGACCGTGAGGCGCAGCTCGTGGTCGTCGACCTCGACGACGATCTCCCCGTGGTCGGCGGCGGCGTGGCGCGCCAGGTTCGAGAGGGCCTCGCGGAGCACCGGCGTGACCTGCTCCCGCACGTCGCGTGGCACCACCGAGTCGACCGGCCCGACCGTGTGCACGACGGGGTCGAACTTCAGCAGCGGTGCGTACTCACGGGTGAGGTGCCGCAGGTCCGCGCGCAGCGACGGCCCGCCGTCGTGGTGCTGGAGCTCGAAGATCGTGCCGCGGATGTCCTTGATCGTCGCGTCCAGCCCGTCGACCGCCTGGTCGATCCGGGCGGACACCTCGGGCGTCGCCTTGAGGGCGGCGCTCTGCAGCTGCAGTCCCGTGGCGAACAGCCGCTGGATGACCACGTCGTGCAGGTCGCGGGCGATCCGCTCGCGGTCGGAGGTGACCGCCAGCTCGGAACGGTCCTCGATCGCCTGGGCCCGGTCGAGCGCGAGGCCGGCCTGGTCGACGAACGACGCGAGCAGCAGCCCCTCCTCGGCGGCCATCGGCGACGACCCGGGCACGTGCAGGACCACCAGCAGCCCCAGGCTGACCAGGTGCGTGCGCAGCGGGACCAGCGTGGCCCGGAAGTCACCGAGCTGCATGTCCACGGGGACGGCGTCCGGCCGCGGCCACGGCCGGTCCTCGAGCGCGACCAGGGCGTCCTCGATCGTCGCCTCGTCGAGGTCGGGATCGGCGGAGACCGTGTGGACGGCGGCTCCGTCCTCGAGATGGACGACCGCGGTCGCCGCGGCAGCCGTCATCGAGCGCGCGGCGCGGGTCAGCTCCGCCAACCCGTCGTCGAGCTCGATCGGCGGCTGGAGCGACTCCGACAGGGTCGCGGACGCCTCGAGCCACTGCCGCCGGCGCTCGCTGAGCCCGTAGGCGCGGGCGTTCTCGATGACGAAGCCGGCGGTGTCGGCCAGCGCCTCGACCAGCGCCTGGTCCTGGTCGGTGAACCCGCCGCCTCCCTCCTTCTCGGTCAGGTAGAGGTTGCCGAAGACCGTCCCGCGGATGCGCACGGGTACGCCGAGGAAGCTGTGCATCGGCGGGTGGTGGGCCGGGAAGCCGGCGGACCGCGGGTGCTCGCCGAGGTCGTCGAGCCGCAGCGCCTGGGGCTGCTCGATGATGAGCCCGAGGATCCCGTGGCCGCGCGGGAGGTCGCCGATCCGTTCCCGCTGCGCCCGGGTGAGACCGGTGGTGACGAACTCGACGAGGAAGGAGTCGTGGCCGAGCACGCCGAGGGCGCCGTACGTCGCCCCGGTCAGCTGGGTCGCCGCCTCCACGATCCGGGTGAGCACGGTGTTGAGGTCGAGGTTGGCCGAGATCGCGGCCACCGCCTTCAGCAGCGCGCGCGTGGACGCCGGCAGCGTGTGCTGGTCGGTGGGTTCCACCCGGTCAGTCTGCCCCAGGAACGGGCCGGAGTCGGCTCGGTACATCGACGAGGCGGGCTACAGGGTCCGTCGGACCGGCAGGGCGTGGTCGAGGTCCCACGAGCTCCCGATGCGACGGCCGGTGATCTCGGACCAGCGCAACCGGACGTGGAGCGTGCGGGCACCGGCCGCCCACGGCTGCGGCTCCCAGGTGGCCCGGATGTGCTCGAGCTCCTCCGGGTCGTTGACGACCTCCCCCCGGCCGCGCGCGACGACGCTCCAGCCGCGCTGCCGCTCGTGGTCGAACTGGTCGACCTCGAAGGCCAGGACGCTGTCGCGGCCGTAGGTGCCCAGGACGCTGTACGGCGACGTGCGCACGATGATGGCGTCGTCGACGACGGAGTAGTTGACGGGCACGATGTGCGGGCCGTCGGGTGCTGACAGGGCGATCCGTCCGCCGATGCCGGTGCGCAGGAGGTGCTCGCACTCGGCCCGGGTCAGGTCGATCGCCTCGTTCACGTCGCGCTCCTCGAGAGGGGTGGTCGTGGTCCATGGTGCGTGGCGCACCGGGTCGGATGCAGGGCCGATGGTCCCGAAACCGGAGGCATTCGGCGGTACTCCGCAGTAGCGCTCGCCGCGCACCCTGGAGGCATGGAGACCACCGTCATTCCTCCGGGCACCGTCGTCGTCGGGCTGGACGGCTCGCCGTCGTCGGAGCAGGCCCTGGAGTGGGCGATCGACCACGCCGGGCGCGAGCACCTGCAGCTCACCCTGGCGCACGGGCTGGACCCTGCCGGGTCGGTCTGGATGGAGCCCGAGGGCGCCGACCACCGTGCGGTCCTCGGGGCCCTCCAGGACGACGCGCTGGCCATGCTGAAGCGCTCCCGCGAGCGGGTCGCGGAGGTCGCGCCGTACCAGACCGTGCACCAGGCGCTGTGGATGTCCGACGCCCGGGTGACCCTGCTCGACCTCGCCGAACGCGCGGCCGCCGTCGTCGTGGGATCGCGCGGCCGGGGACCCGTCAGCACCCTCCTGCTCGGCTCGGTGGGCGTCGCGGTGTCGCGACACGCGCCGTGCCCGGTCGTCGTCATCCGGCCGAGCAACCCCGGCCTGGTGCGTCACGGCGTGCTGGTCGGCGCCGACGCGAGCGAGCGCTCGCGGCCGGTGCTGGAGTTCGCCTACCGCCAGGCGTCGCTGCGCGACCTGCCGCTCACCGTCGTGCACAGCGGTCGCGACGACCAGGCGGGGATCGAGCTCGCGGAGGCCGTGGCCGGTCTCGCGGAGAAGTTCCCCGAGGTCCGGTCGACGACCCGGCTCGTGCCCGACAGTCCCGCCGACGTCCTCGCCCGGGAGTCCCGGCGGATGGACCTGGTCGTCGTCGGTGCCCACCATCGCTCGACCGCCGGCACCATCCTGCACGGGTCGGTGACGGACGCGGTCGTCGAGCACGCGGAGTGCCCGGTCGCGGTCGTCCCGCTCGCCGGCTCCCGCTGAACGTAGGGTCGGAGACATGACCGACGTCCCCGCCCACACCATCGTCGTCGGCGTCGACGGCTCCGAGACGTCCGACCGCGCGGTCGCCTGGGCGGCCGAGCAGGCGCGCCTGGAGGACCGGGACCTGACGCTGGTGCACGCCACCGGCATCGTCGGTACGGCGGCGCTGCTCTGGATGGACCAGGCCGGCGTCGACAGCGGGCTGGCGATGGACGGCATCCGGCAGGACGCCGAGGCCTTGCTCCAGGAGGCGGCCGACCGGGTCGCCGAGCTGGCCCCCGAGGTCCGGGTGCGCGGCGTCGTCGCCGAGCTGGACCCGCGCGACGCGTTGCTGGAGCTGGCTCCGGAGGCCGCGATGCTGGTCGTCGGGTCCCGCGGCCGCGGCCCGGTCGCGAGCCTGCTGCTCGGGTCGGTCGCGCACGCCCTGTCCCGCCACCCGGCCTGCCCGGTCGTCATCCTGCGCCCGGCGGAGCCCTCGGTCGTGCGACGCGGTGTGCTCGTCGGCGTCGACGAGCACGGCACGTCGACCCGGGCGCTGGCGTTCGCCTACCGCCAGGCCTCGCTGCGGCGCCAGCCGCTACGGGTCGTGCACTGCATCTTCGACGTCCGCGCCCCGTCGGGTGACGTGGGTCCCGCCGAGGCGGGGTACGACGCCGAGCGGCTGCTGCTCTCCGAGACCGTCTCGGGCATGGCCGAGGAGTACCCCGACGTCGACGCGACCGCCGTGCTGACCCGGGGCCTGGTCGACCGCACCCTCGTGCGCCTGGGCGAGGAGGCCGAGCTCGTCGTCGTCGGGACCCACGAGCAGGGCCCGGTGTCCGGGCTGGTGCACGGGCGCACGGCGTCGATCGTCGCCGAGCAGTCGAGCAGCATCGTGGTGGTCGTGCCGGAGCCGCCGGTCGACCGTCGCGACACCTGAGCTGGTCCGAGCGCTCAGCCCGCCAACAGCCTCTCGAACGCGAGCCGTGCGAATCGCTCGCCCATCCGCCGGTGCGTCGCGGCGTCGGGGTGCAGGTCGTCGGGCAGCGGCAGCTCGGCGTGGTCCGCCTCGCCGTAGAGCTCGCGCCCGTCGAGGTAGCCCAGGTACGGGTCGTCGACCGCGCGCTCGGCCACGATGCGCGCCAGCTCCGCGCGGATCACCTCCAGCGAGAGCTTGCCGCTCGCGACCTCGGCCGGGTCGCCGAGCGGGACGAACCGCAGCCTCCCCTCCGCGAGGTGCGAGAAGTCCGGCGCCGACGGTCCGGGCGTGCGCTCCTGGGCCGGGCACAGGATCGGCGACACCACCAGCAGCGGGGTGTCGGGGTGCCCGTCGCGGATGGTGTCGAGGAAGCCGTGCACGGCCGGGCCGAACGCCCGCAGCCGCATCAGGTCCAGGTTGACCAGGTTGATCCCGATCTTGACGCTGACCACGTCCGCCGGGGTGTCGCGGATCGTCCGCGCGGTGAAGGGGTCGAGCAGCGCGCTGCCCGCGAACCCGAGGTTGACCAGGTCGACGCCGGCCAGGGCCGCCGCGACCGCCGGCCAGGTGCCCGTGGGGTTCGTGGCCGCCGAGCCGTGGCTGATGGAGCTGCCGTGGTGGAGCCAGGTACGCCGACCGCGGTCCGGCAGCGGCGCGACCGGTGCGTCGGCCCGGAGCGCGACCAGGGTGACCCCTTCGTCGTGCGGCAACCAGACCTCGACGTCCTTCTCGCCGGCCGGGAGCGCGTCGAAGGCGACCGTGCCCACCGGTCCGGAGCGCAGGTCGAACGACCCGGTCGTCATGTCGATCAGCCAGGTGTCGCCGCCCGGCGCGGTCGTGGAGCCGGCCGGGCGGCCGTCGACCACGAGGTCGAAGCGCCCGTCGGGGCGCAGCGGCGCGCCGACGTACTCGCGGCGGGTGACGAGCACGTCGAGCTCCACGACGGTGGCCGCGGTGCGCAGCGCGAGGCGGACGCCGGAGGGCTGGCTCTCGGCCATCGCGAGCTGGGGGTCCGGGCACTGCGCCCGGGCCCACGCCGGCAGCCGGTGCGGCACCAGGCCGCGGTCGGTGGGCTCGAGCTCGAGAGCGCCGCGCAGCAGGTCGTCGGTGATCGGCACGGTGGTCAGGGTCATGCCCAGCTCCTCAGGGTGTGGTCGAGCGAGTCGAGGATCCGCGCCCAGCTGCTCTGCGCGTCCGGCTCGCTGTGGCTGAACGCGCCGGCCAGCTCGAGGCTGACGAATCCGTGGAAGGTGCTGCCCATGAGTCGGACGGCGTGGGTCTGGTCGGGCTCGGCGAGGTCGTAGCCCCGCAGCACCGCTCGCGCCAGCTGGGCATGCCGGACGCCGGCGCTGCCCGCTGCGGTCTCGGCGTCGAGGGGGTGCCGGGCGGCGGCGTACCGGCCGGGGTGCTCGCGGGCGTAGTCGCGGTAGGTGTCGCCCAGGGCGGCCAGCGCGTCCGGTCCGGCGCGTCCGGCGAGCGCTTCCGCCGCCCCGTCCGCGAGCTCCTCCAGCGCGAGCAGCGCGATCCGGGTGTGCAGGTCCTCCGTGCCGCGCAGGTGGGAGTAGAGGCTGGGGACGGACACCCCGAAGCGTCGCGCCAGCGCCGACACCGTGACGTGCTCGAAGCCGACCTCGTCCGCCAGCTCGGCGCCGGCGATGGCCAGCGCCTCGGTGGTGAGTCCGGCTCGGGGCATATGCCCACTATGCATTTGCCTAAAGGTATTAGGCAAATCGTCGCCGGCCTCTGGCAGACTGCGGCGCCATGCCCTTCGTGCTCGTGGACCGGCCCGACCCCGGGGTCGCCGTCGTCACCCTGAACCGGCCCGAGCGGATGAACGCGATGGCGTACGACGTGATGGTGCCGTTCCGCGACGCCCTGCTCGAGCTCGGGCAGGACAACGCGGTGCGGGCCGTCGTCGTCACCGGCGCGGGCAGCGGGTTCTGCTCCGGTGCGGACCAGGAGTCGGCCGGGGTGCCGCCCGGCGTCGCCGGGGTCACCCGTCCGACCTACGCGCTGCGCGCCATGGAGGCGCTGGAGGAGGTTGTCCTCACGATCCGGAGGCTGCACCAGCCCGTCGTCGCGGCGGTCAACGGCGCGGCCATCGGCGGCGGGCTCTGCCTGGCGCTCGCCTGCGACCTGCGGGTCGCGGCGCCCGCGGCGTACTTCCGGGCGGCCGGCATCAACAACGGGCTCACGGCCAGCGAGCTCGGGCTGTCGTTCCTGCTGCCCCGGGCCGTCGGTTCGACGCGGGCCGCGGACATCATGCTCACCGGCCGTGACGTGACCGCGGAGGAGGCCGAGCGGATCGGGCTGGTGTCGTCCGTGCACGACGACGTGGTCGCCGCCGCCGTCGCGATCGGGCAGCGGATCGCCGGGTTCTCCCAGCCCGGCACCGAGCTGACCAAGAAGTCGCTGCACGCGGGCCAGTCCGCGACCTCGTTGGAGACCTACCTGTCCTCGGAGGGGATCGGCCAGCTCTACCTGCGCCTGCTCACCGGCAACTTCGAGGAGGCGACGCTGGCCCGGCGGGAGGGGCGGGAGCCGCGGTTCACCGACGACCGGCCGCCGGGTCGCTGAGCGCCATCAGCACCAGGGCCGGGAAGTCGGGCGCCAGCCACACCGGCCGAACCTCGCCGACGACCTGCCAGCCGCGGTGGCGGTAGACGTCGAGCGCGCGGGCGTGGGTGGGGACCACGTCGAGCACCGGCCGCCGCCCGGACGCGACGATCCAGTCGACGGCCGTGTCGAGGAGCCAACCGCCGACGCCGGTGCCGACCACGTCGTGGGCGACGAACAGCACGGCGACCTCGGCCAGCTCGTCGGTCCCCAGCGCCGCGACGAACGGGTCGCGGAGCTGCTCCGAGAGCCGGTAGACGGCGGCGTGCCCGACGACCGCGCCGTCCCGCTCGGCGACCCAGGCGCGCTCCTCGCCCGGCCGGACCAGGAAATCCCGGACCGGGATCGGCAGCGGCCACCGGACCGGGTAGCCGGAGGACGCCTGCTGCGCGGCGAGCACCTCGACCAGCACGGGCAGGTCCTCGGCACGCCGCTCCCGGACCACCACGCTCATCCGACGACCCCGTCGACGTACACCCAGCGGCCGGCGCGCCGCTCGAACCTGCTCCGCTCGCGCATCTCCCCGGCCACCCCGTCCCGCTCGTAGGACGCGACGAACTCCACCCGCTCGTCGGCGGAGTCGACGATCTCCAGGCCGGTCCACCGCAGCGCCGGGTCGGGGGAGAGGTCGGCCGGGCGGGTGCGCGGGTGCCAGGTGCGGAACAGGTAGTCGGTGTCCCCGACCGCGTACGCCGCGTAGCGCGACCGCATCAGCTCCTCGGCGGTCGCCGCCTGGGCCGCGCCGCGGTGCAACCGGCCGCAGCAGGCGTCGTACGTCGCCCCCGACCCGCACGGGCAGGGTCGTTGGAGGGGCACGGACGCACACTAGAGGAGCGGGTTTCGGCTGCCGGCAGCCAGAACCCGCACGACACGCCGACCACACCCGGCGTGTCGTGCAGGGATCGGCTGCCAGCAGCCGAAACCCGCACGAAACGGAGACGGTCCCCAGTTGTTGATGTGCTGAGTAGCGTGGAGAGCGTGACCGCACCCGCCACCCCACCGCAGATCAGCACGGTCGGAGAGCTGCGTGCCTCCGGCCACGTCCAGAAGTCGCTGCGCCAAGAGGTCCGCGACAACCTGCTCGACGCCCTCCGGGAGGGCCGCGACCCGTGGCCGGGGCTGCACGGCTTCGAGGACACCGTGATCCCGCAGCTCGAGCGCGCCCTCATCGCCGGCCACGACGTCGTGCTGCTGGGGGAGCGCGGCCAGGGCAAGACCCGGCTGCTGCGCACCCTGGTCGGCCTGCTCGACGAGTGGTCGCCGGTGATCTCCGGCTCCGAGCTGGGCGAGCACCCCTACGAGCCGATCACCCACGCCTCGCAGGCGGCCGCGGCGTCGTACGGCGACGACCTGCGGGTCTCGTGGCGGCACCGCTCGGAGCGCTACTCCGAGAAGCTGGCGACGCCGGACACCAGCGTCGCCGACCTGATCGGCGACGTGGACCCGATGAAGGTGGCCGAGGGCCGGTCGCTGGGCGACCCCGAGACCATCCACTTCGGGCTGATCCCCCGCAGCCACCGCGGGATCGTCGCGATCAACGAGCTGCCGGACCTCGCCGAGCGCATCCAGGTCGCGATGCTCAACGTGATGGAGGAGCGCGACATCCAGATCCGCGGCTACGTGCTGCGGCTGCCGCTCGACGTGCTGGTCGTCGCCAGCGCCAACCCCGAGGACTACACCAACCGCGGCCGGATCATCACCCCGCTCAAGGACCGCTTCGGCGCCGAGATCCGCACCCACTACCCGACCGAGCTGGACGACGAGGTCGCGGTGATCCGGCAGGAGGCGGACCTGGTCGCCGACGTGCCCGACCACCTCGTCGAGATCCTGGCCCGCTTCACCCGGCAGCTGCGCGAGTCCAACGCCGTCGACCAGCGCTCGGGCGTCTCGGCGCGCTTCGCGATCGCGGGCGCCGAGACCATCGCAGCCGCCGCGCTCCACCGGGCCACCGCCCAGGGCGAGCACGAGGCCGTGGCCCGGCCGGTCGACCTCGAGACCGCGGTCGACGTGCTCGGCGGCAAGATCGAGTTCGAGAGCGGCGAGGAGGGCCGCGAGACCGAGGTCCTCACGCACCTGCTCCGCACCGCCACCGCCGAGACCGTCCGCGGCCACTTCCGCGGCATCGACTTCGGCCTGCTCGTCCAGGCGATCGAGAGCGGCGCCATGATCACCACCGGCGAGCGGGTCACCGCCCGCGACTTCCTGACCGGGCTGCCGGTCCTGGGCGAGTCGGAGCTGTACGACGAGGTGTGCGACCGCCTCGGCGCGACCAACGACGGGCAGCGGGCCGGTGCCATCGAGCTCGCGCTCGAGGGGCTCTACCTGGCGCGCAAGATCGGCAAGGACTCCGACGGCGCCGAGACGGTCTACGGCTGACCCGGGAGAGGGACATGAAGGACCGCACCCGCTTCAAGCGCTACGAGGGTGGCGACCCGCTGGCCCCGCCGGTCGACCTCGCTGAGGCGCTCGATGCCATCGGCGAGGACGTGATGGCGGGCTACTCGCCCGAGCGCGCGATGCGCGAGTTCCTGCGCCGCGGCGGACGCGACCAGACCGGGCTCGACGACCTGGCCCGCCGGGTCGCCGAGCGACGCCGCGAGCTGACCCAGCGCCACCACCTCGACGGGACGCTGCAGGAGGTGCGCGACCTCCTCGACCACGCCCTGCTCGAGGAGCGCAAGCAGCTGGCCCGCGACGCGATGATGGACGACGGCGACCGCGCCCTGCGCGAGATGCAGCTCGAGAACCTCTCACCGAGCACGGCCGCGGCCGTGAGCGAGCTGTCGTCGTACGACTGGCAGAGCCGCGAGGCGCGCGAGGACTACGAGAAGATCAAGGACCTGCTCGGCCGCGAGCTGCTCGACCAGCGGTTCGCCGGCATGAAGCAGGCGCTCGAGAACGCCACCGACGCGGACCGCGCGGCCGTCAACCAGATGCTCGGCGACCTCAACGAGCTGCTGGAGAAGCACGCGCGCTGCGAGGACACCCCGGAGGACTTCGCCGACTTCATGGCCAAGCACGGCGACTTCTTCCCCGAGAACCCGTCGAACATCGAGGAGCTCCTCGACTCCCTCGCCCAGCGCTCCGCAGCCGCCCAGCGGATGCTGAACTCGATGTCGCCCGAGCAGCGGCAGGAGCTGATGGAGCTCTCGCAGCAGGCGTTCGGCTCGCCGGAGCTGATGGAGCAGCTCGCGCGGATGGACGCCAACCTGCAGTCGTTGCGCCCCGGTGAGGACTGGGGCGGCTCGGAGCAGATGTCGGGCGAGCAGGGTCTCGGCCTCGGCGACGGCACCGGGGTCTTCCAGGACCTCGCCGACCTCGACGCGCTGTCCGAGCAGCTCTCGCAGTCGTACGGCGGCGCGCGGATGGACGACCTCGACCTCGACCTGCTGGCGCGCCAGCTGGGCGAGCAGGCCGCCGTCGACGCCCGGACGCTCCAACGGCTCGAGCAGGCGCTGCGCGACACCGGCTACCTCAAGCGTGACAGCAGCGGGCAGTACCGGCTGTCCCCGAAGGCGATGCGCCAGCTCGGCAAGGCGCTGCTGCGCGACGTCGCGGAGCGGATGTCGGGTCGCCAGGGTCAGCGGGAGCTGCAGCGCGCCGGCGCGGCGGGTGACCTGTCGGGGGCCACGAGGCAGTGGGCCTTCGGCGACACCGAGCCCTGGCACGTCCCCCGCACGATGCTCAACGGCGTGCTGCGGAGAGCCGGAGCCCTTCGAGACGCCTCGTCCCTCGGCTCCTCAGGAACCGCCCCTGTTCCGCTCGTCAGTGTCGATGACATCGAGGTCCAGGAGACCGAGGCGCGCACCCAGGCCGCGGTCGCACTGCTGGTCGACACGTCGTTCTCGATGGCGATGGACGGACGCTGGGTGCCGATGAAGCGCACCGCGCTCGCCCTGCACACGTTGATCCGCTCGCGCTTCCGCGGCGACCACCTCCAGCTGATCGGCTTCGGACGGCACGCCGAGGTGATGGAGATCGAGCAGCTCACCGCGCTGGACGCGATGTGGGACAAGGGCACCAACCTCCACCACGCGCTGCTGCTCGCCAACCGCCACTTCCGCAAGCACCCCAACGCCCAGCCGGTGCTGCTGATCGTCACCGACGGCGAGCCGACGTCACACCTCGAGCCGGACGGGGAGGTCTACTTCTCCTACCCGCCGCACCCGCTGACGGTCGCGTACGCCGTCCGCGAGCTCGACAACGCCGGCCGGCTCGGCGCGCAGACGACCTTCTTCCGGCTCGGCGAGGACCCGGGCCTGGGCCGGTTCATCGACCAGATGGCGCGCCGGGTCGACGGCCGGGTGGTCGCGCCGGAGCTCGACGACCTCGGTGCGGCCGTGGTCGGCTCCTACCTCGGCTCGCGCGGGCCGGGCGGCTACGGCGGTGGCTTCGGTGGTGGCTACGGCGACTGGTTCGGCGGCGGCGGCCGGGGGTTCTGGGTCGGCGACTGACGCCTGCCGCGCCGTCGTCGGTGGTCGAGCTGTCGCCGGTGGTCGAGCTTGTCCCCCTGTGGTGGGGGCTGGGCGGTGGTGCGGACGCGGGACGTCATCAGGATCGAGCAACCGTCACCACGATCGTGATGACGTCCCGGGACGCTGGCAGCCCACCGAGCCCGGCGGCCAGCAGGTCAGTCCGGGTAGCCCGCCATCGGGCTGCGTCGCCAGTGGGCGCACGGGCGGGTGTTGGTGCGGCGCACGCCGGCGCACGGCGGCATCCGCTCGGGCCGCTCGAGCTCGTCGGTGTGCACGTCACGGACCAGCACCTCCCGCACTGGGGTGTAGGCCTTCTGCAGGACCATGCAGTCGCAGCGCACCGCCTGTCCGCGGAAGCGCTTCTCGAGGGCGGTGGCCGTCGGCGAGCGCAGGTCGCGGAAGCGCACGGACCACAGCAGGGAGCCGTCACAGCCGTGCTCGGCCACCATCCGGTCCACGAAGCAGACCAGGCACTCGCCCGTCTGCGGCTCGACCTCGACCACGGCCCGCAGGTACAGCTCGGCCGCGTCGGCCACCGTCATCTCCGCCATGCCCCCTGTCTAGCGGCGGCCACCGACAGCGCGGGTCAGAGCGCCTGGAGGACCGCGGCGAGCTCCTCGACCCCGTCGACCAGCCGGGTGCCGGGGCGCGCCCAGGCGGCGTTGGCGTCCACGGCGTGCACGGGTACGCCGGCCGGCAGCACGCCCGACGCCACGAGCTCGGACGCGAGCGACCGGGCGCCGGCGAGGTCGTAGCCGCAGGGCGCCACGACGACCACCTCGGGCTGCGCCTCGTGCACCGCCTCCCACAGCACCCGCTCCGACCTCGCGCCGGGCTTGCCGAGGAGGCACTCGCCACCGGCCGCCTCGACCATCTCCGGCACCCAGTGCCCGGGCGCGTAGGGCGGGTCGGTCCACTCCAGCAGGATCACCCGTGGGCGTCGGCGGTCGGCGACCCGCGCGCGGACCGCGTCGAGCCGGGAGCGCAGCGAGGCCACGAGCGCCGTGGCTTCGTCGAGGTGGCCGGTCGCGCGGCCCAGCACGAGGATCGAGTCGAAGACCTCGTCCAGCGTGTGCGGGTCGATCGTCAGCACCTCGGCCCGGCAGCCGAGGTAGGACAGCGCGTCGTCGACGACGGAGACGTCGACCGCGCAGACGGCGCAGAGGTCCTGGGTGACGACCAGGTCGGCGTCGAGCTCGGCGAGGGCGTCGGCCGCGAGGTGGTAGAGGTCCTCGCCGCGCGACATCGCGCCGACGACGTACGCGTCGATCTCGGCCGGCGTGAGGCCATCCGGCATCGCCGAGGTCGACACGATGCGCCGCGTGCGCGCCTCGACCGGGAAGTCGCACTCGAAGGTCACGCCGACGACGTCGTCCCCGGCTCCGATCGCGAAGAGGATCTCGGTCGTGGAGGGCAGCAGGGAGACGATCCGCACGCCCCGACTGTAGGTCGAGGGGGGCAAGGGTCGTGTGCCTGAGCCCGCGCTATGGCACACCGCGCTATAGCCCGTTCTCAGGCACACGACCCGGACGGCGGGAGGGACCGTCAGGGGGCGGTCGTGACCGCCAGGTCGGTCAGGTCGATCGACTTCGGGATCGACGGGGCCGAGGCGTCCATCGACATCGCCATGGTGTAGACGATGAACTTGCCCTGCCGCACGAACAGCGAGTTGATGACCGAGGAGCTGGTCTGGCCGCCGCTGCGGCAGGTGGAGCGGTACTGGTAGCCCCAGCGCTCGTCACCGAGGCTGAACTTGATCTTCTTCATCGTGCTGTCGCAACCGGTGCCGCCACCGCCGCCGCCACCGCCGCCACCGCAGTGCTTGGCGGACTTGGTGGAGCCGTGGAGGTACTTGATCGCGGCCTTGGTGCTCGGGAACTGCATCGCGGTCACCGACACCATCGGGTGCTCGCCGTCGATCGTGTAGACGTCCGGGTCTCCGGAGGTGTAGTCGGGGGAGTACGACGCGGAGCGGGCGCCGGCGCCGCTGATGGCCTTGCCGGGCTTGCACTTCTTGCCCGGCCCGTAGACCTTGCTGGTGCTCTCGGTCGCGGTGCCACCCTCGAGGTGGTCGTAGATCTTCGCGACGGCGTCGATGGATGGGACGTCCGGGTACGCGGCGGCCGCGGTGGCGGACGACGCGATGGCCGGGGCGGTCAGGGCGGGGACGGCGAGCGCGATCAGCGCCCGGGTCAGCCAACGGCGGTGCATGGTGTCTCTCTCTCGTAGGTCCGATTCGCTTCGGTGGGAGCACTCAACCGGCGGCCACTTGGGGCCTGCTGGGAGCCGACTTGGAGAATGGCCCGCGATGGACGACCCCTCCGCGACCGTGCTCGCCCTGCTCGGACTCGCCGCGCTCGCGGCCGGCTTCGTCGACGCCGTCGTCGGCGGGGGCGGGCTGATCCAGCTCCCGGCCCTGCTGCTGGGGATGCCGACCGCCGCGCCGGTGGAGATCCTGGCGACCAACAAGGTCGCGTCGATCTGCGGCACGAGCGTGAGCGCGTCCACCTACTACCGGCGCATCCGGCCCGACCCCCGCACGTTCCTGCCGCTGATGGCGCTGGCCTTCCTCGGCTCGGCCGCCGGCGCCGCCGTCGCGAGCCACGTCCCCCGTGACGTGTTCGAGCCCATCGTGCTGGTCGTCCTCGTGGTCGTGGGCGGCTACGTCCTGCTCAAGCCCGACCTGGGGGAGCAGACCGCGCTGCGCTTCCAGGGGCACCGACACCTCGCCGCCGCGATGGCCACCGGTCTCGTGATCGGGTTCTACGACGGGGCCCTCGGGCCGGGCACCGGCAGCTTCTTCGTCTTCGCCCTGGTCGGTCTGATGGGCTACAGCTTCCTCGAGGGCTCGGCGAAGGCCCGGCTCGCGAACTGGGCCACCAACCTCGCCGCCATCCTGGTCTTCGCCACCCAGGGCGCCATCGTCTGGTACGTCGCCCTCGTCATGGGCGCCTGCAACATCGTCGGCGGGTACGTCGGCGCGCGGACCGCCGTCCACCACGGGACCCGCTTCGTCCGGGTGTTCTTCATCGTCGTCGTCTCGGCGTTCATCGTGCGCATCGGTGGCGAGGTGCTGGGCCTGTGGAGCTGAGCACCTACCTCACCCTCGCGCGGGACGCGGAGGCGGAGATCGAGGTCAAGCGGTCCCGGTTCCTCTGCACCCTGCGTCGGGTCGAGGACGAGACCGCCGCCCGGGCCGTCGTCGAGGGCCTGCGGCGGGAGCACTGGGACGCCCGGCACCACTGCTCGGCGATGCGGATCCGGTCGGACGCCGTCGAACGGTCCTCCGACGACGGCGAGCCGGCCGGTACGGCGGGGGCGCCGATGCTCGAGGTCCTCCGCGGCCACGCCGGGGAGGGGGTCAGCGACGTGGTCGCCGTCGTGACCCGCTGGTTCGGCGGCACCCTGCTCGGCGCCGGCGGGCTCGTCCGGGCCTACGGCGACGCCGTGCGCGCCGCCCTCGGCGCCGGCGGGACGCTGCGCCGCACGCTCGTCCACGAGCACCTGCTCGACCTCGACCACGCCGACGCCGGACGGGTCGAGAGCGAGCTGCGCTCCCGCGGCGTCGCGGTGCTCGACAGCGACTACGGCCCCCACGTGACGCTGCGCCTGGGCGTACCCCCGGACCAGGAGGAGCGGCTGGCGGCCCTGGTCGCCGAGCTGACCGCGGGCGGCGCCGAAACCCGGGTGGCGGGCGAGCGTTGGGTCGATAACCTCGACTCATGAGCTCACCCCACGAAGCCGCTCGCTGCGCTCGCGCCTCCGCGGGGACCCCGACATGAGTGTCGTCGTCGACGTCGCGGACGTCCCGGACCGGCTCGCGGAGTTCGACCGCGGCTACCTGCTGACGTCCCGCGACGGCCTGGTCAAGGCGGTCTCCGTGCGTGCGGTCGCGCAGGACGGCACGCTCCTCGTGCCTGGTCCTGGTCCCGGATCGGTCCGCAACGTCGGCGCCAACCCGCGCGTCACCCTGCTCTTCCCGCCGGTGGAGAGCCCCGGCATGACCCTGCTGGTCGACGGCACCGCGGCCGCCGAGGGCGACGACGTGCGCGTCACCGCGACGAGCGCGATCCTGCACAAGCCGGTCGCATGACGACCTCCCCGTTCTGGGTCAGCGCGTTCCTCGACTTCGCCCCGGGCGGCTTCGACCGCGGGGTCGCCTTCTGGCGGGGTGTCACCGGCTACGGCCTCTCCGAGCGCCGCGGCCCGGCAGGCGAGTTCGCGACGCTGGTGCCGTCCGCCGGTGACGACTACCTGCGCGTGCAGGCCCTCGGGGTGGGCGACGGGCGCGTCCACCTCGACCTGCACGTGGAGAACCCGACCCACGCCGCCGAGGCGGCCATCGAGCTCGGCGCCCACGTGCTCGTGCGGCACGAGCTCGGGTACGTCGTGCTCCGCTCGCCCGGCGGCTTCGTCTTCTGCTTCGTCACCCACCCGGCCTCGCGCCGCCCCGCGGCGGCCACCTGGCCCGACGGCAACCGGTCGCGGGTCGATCAGGTCTGCCTGGACATCCCGCCGTCGTCGTACGACGAGGAGGTGGCCTTCTGGCGGACGCTGACCGGCTGGGACCACGAGCCGTCGGTGGCCCGGGAGTTCGCCCGCCTGCACCCGCCCGACGAGCAGCCGCTGCGCTGGCTGCTGCAGCGCCTCGACGACGAGCCCGGCGCGGTGGGCGCGCACCTGGACCTGTGCTGCGACGACCGGGCCGCCGAGCAGGCGCGCCACGAGGCCCTCGGCGCCACCCTGGTGCGACGGCACGAGCACTGGACCGTGATGACCGACCCGGTCGGCACGACCTACTGCATCACCCGGAGGAAGCCGTGACCGACCAGCCCGAGATCGACCGCGCCGACCCGCCGACGCAGGGCGACGAACGGACGCTGCTGGTGGCCTACCTGGACTACCACCGCCAGACCCTGCGCCGGAAGGCCGGCGGCCTCGACGCGGCCCAGCTGGCCACCACGCTGCCGCCCTCGGAGATGACGCTGGGCGGGATGGTCAAGCACCTCGCGCTGGTGGAGAACAGCTGGCTGCGCGAGGTCTTCCTCGGCGAGCCGATGAGCGAGCCGTGGCGCTCGGTCGACTGGGACGCCGACTGGGACTGGGACTGGCACAGCGCGACGGACGACACCCCCGAGCAGCTCTGGTCGCTCTACGACGAGATGGTCGCGGACGCCGACGCGGTCATCGCCGGCGCGCGCCTCGACGACCTGTCGGCGAAGCCGTCCCGGCGCACCGGCGAGCCGTTCAGCCTGCGGTGGATCCTGCTGCACCTCATCGAGGAGTACGCGCGCCACAACGGCCACGCCGACCTGATCCGCGAGTCGATCGACGGCCAGACCGGCGAGTGATCCCGAGGGCCCGAGCGCCTAGCCGCGTTGGTGCAGGCAGAGGACGTTGCCGTCCGGGTCGAGGAACCACGCCGCCTTCACACCGCCGTCGTCGAGGACGTGGTCGACGGTCGTGAAGCCGGGCTGGTCGTAGTCCTCGAACGCGACGCCCTGCGACTTCAGCGCGTCGATCTCGGCCCGGATGTCGGCCACCTCGAAGCTCATCGCCGTGTGGGGGGAGGGTGTCACGTCCGGCAGCAGCCGGAGCACCAGCTGGCTGCCGCCCGCGAGACGGAACATCGACTCGCCGGACGCCTCGTTGGTCCCGTCGAACGGGAGCCCGAGGCGGCTTTCGTAGAACTCTCGGGCGCGCGTGGCGTCCCCGGTCGGGAGCATCACCGCGACCGCACTCTCGGTCAGTGGCATCCGATCAGCGTGCGCCCGGGCCACCCGAGCGGGCAATGGCCCGTTCGGGCTCGCTCGGGGATCAGGCGGGGTCGGCGAACCCGGGCAGGCTCTCGGTGAGGATCTGGCGGAACGGCGCCTCGCACTCGAGCTGGCACAGCACGCCGACGCCGGCGAGCCAGGTGCGGTGGATGAGGAGGTACGACGGTGGCAGGTTGAGCTTCATGCCGACCGTGTACGCCGGGTTGCGCGGGTCGTTGATGCGCGCGAACTGGGTGCGCATCCACTCCCGGCTGAAGCGGAAGCGGTCGACCTTGGTCGGCTCGACGAACGGGGCGAGGTAGTCGAGCAGCTGGCGGCTGTCGACGGTGATCCGCTCCTTGATGAACCCCTCGCGGCGCAGCCCCTCGACCAGCTCGGCCTCCTCCTCCCGCGCGGCGACGCGCAGCAGGCGCCCCATCGCCTCCGGCAGGCCGCGCTCGGGCAGCCGCGCGACCGCGCCGAAGTCGAGGACCCCCAGCCGGCCCGGGCTGCCGTCCTCGGCCGGGAGGACCCGGTAGTTGCCCGGGTGCGGGTCGGCGTGGAGCATCCCGGTGCGCGCCGGGCCGGAGAAGAGGAACCGCACGAAGAGCTCGCCGTAGTGGTCGCGCTCCTCCTGCGTGCCGTCCGCGATGACCGAGGCGAGGGACGCGGGACTCTCGAGCCACTCGGTGACCAGCACGGTCTCGCCGACGTCGACCACGTCGGGCACCACGATCTCGGGGTCGTCACGGAACGCCTCGGCGAAGGCGTGCTGCGCCTCGGCCTCGAGGCTGTAGTCGAGCTCGTCGACCGCCCGGGCCTGGAGCTCGGCGACCAGCGGCTTGAGGTCGACGCCGGGCACCAGCGGCGCCGCCGTACGGGCGAGCAGGGCGAGCTGGCGCAGGTCGGCGAGCAGGGCGTCGGCGGCCTCGGGGTACTGCACCTTCACCGCGACCTCGCGGCCGTCCACCCAGCGTCCGCGGTGGACCTGGCCGATCGACGCGGCCGCGGTCGGTCCGCCGTCGAGCCACACCAGTCGCTCGCGCCAGTCCTCGCCCAGGTCGCCGGCGAGGATCTCGCGGACCGTCTGCGTCGGCATCGGTGGAGCGGCGTCCTGCAGCTTGGTGAGGTGCTCGCGATAGGGCCCGGCCATCTCCTCGGGGAAGGCGGACTCCAGGACCGAGAGCATCTGGCCGACCTTCATCGCCCCGCCCTTGAGCTCACCGAGCGTGCGGAAGAGCTGCTCGGCGGTGCGCTGCTGGATCTCGGTCATCACCGCCTCGGCCGGCTTGCCGCCGATGCGCTTGCCCAGCCCGACCGCGGTGCGTCCGGCGTAGCCCAGCGGCAGGGCGGCGAGCCTCGCCGTCCGCGCCACCCGGTTGCGGGGCACCTCGGTCATGGGTCCATTGTGACGGGCGGCCCCAGCAGCGACGGTCCGGTCTCGCGTCGGAGGGTCGCGGCGGGCGTCAGGGGAGGTCGTCGAGGTGACCGGTCTCGACGAGCTCGACGGCCAGGTCCCGCAGCTTGGTGTTGGTCTGGGAGCTGAGGCGGGCGAGCAGGTTGAAGGCGGCGCTCGGGTCGAGCCCGTAGCGCTCCATGAGCCGGCCGGTGGCCTGCCCGATCAGGGTGCGGGTGTCGAGGGCCTGGATCAGCTGGTCGGACCGCTGGGAGGAGGCCAGCGCGACGGCGATGTGCCCGGCCAGGGCGATGCTCTCCTCGCGGTCGGCCCGGACGAAGGCGCCGACCCGCCGGGAGTAGAGGTTGAGGGCGCCGAGGGTGTCGGCGTCGGTGAAGAGCTGCAGGCAGAGCGCGCTGCGCGCGCCGAGGTCGTGGACGACCCGGGACGACCACGCCGGCCAGCGCAGGTCCTGGGCGAGGTCGGGCGCACTGACCAGCGGCTCCCAGGCGGCCGACACGCACGGCCCCTCGCCGAGCTCGTGCTGCAGGGTGTCGCCGGCGAGCGCGAGGTCCTCGGTGTACGCCGCGACGCGGAGGCCGCGGTGTCGCTGCACGACGGAGATCGCCGCTGCGTCGCAGCCGACGACGTTGCTCACGGCGAGCCTCGCCGCGAGATCGAGGGTGGCCTGCGGATCGGGCTCGCCCTGGAGGCCCCGGGCTGCGTCCACCATCCGCTCGGCCTGGGTGGGCCGCTGCGTCACGCCGTCGAATCTACGAGGGGCGCGCCGCCCGTTTCAAGCGGGGCGGGTCAGGCCAGGGCCTCGGGGAACCGCACGGCAGGGCGGGGGATGACGCGCCGACGCCCCCGTGGTGCGGAGGCGCCCGCCGGTGGCCGGAGTCGCATGTAGCCGGCCAGGTCGGCCACCAGCAGGCAGGCGTCGGAGGCGGCGACGACCCGGAGTGCTCCACCGGCCCCCTCGAGGCGCCGGCGCTCCTCGTCGAGCATGCCGAGGGAGTGGGCGTCGATGAAGGTGACGTCGTCGAGGTCGACCACGAGGTCGGTGCAGCCTTCGGACCGCAGCCGCAGGAGCAGCTCGCACAGCCGGTCGCGGACGAGGAGGTCGATGTCGCCGGCGAGCCGGATGAGTGCCCGGGGCGGGGAGGAGGTGACGTGGACGCTGGTTCGCATGGCGAACCTCAGTTCTGTCCCGAGGGAACGGCGCCCGCTTCAGAAGCGCCGCGTTCCTCCACCGTAGGCCGCCCCTCTTCGCACCACAAGCCGGGGCGCGCCGGTCAGGCGGTGTGGAACCGCGGCTTGAAGCGCCGCACCTCCTGGGGCCAGCCGCACGCCTCGGCGATCTTGCCGGCCCAGACCCGCGCCTGCTCCTCGTCCGGCACGTCGACGATCGTGAGGCCGCCGAGGTACTCCTTGGTCTCGACGAAGGGCCCGTCGGTGAAGACGAGGGTCCCGCTGGTGGTGTCGGCGCTGAACGCCTCCTCGACCTCCTCCTCCAGTCCGCCGGCGTACACCAGGACGCCCGCCGCCTCCGCCTCGAGGACGACCGCCTTGGCGAGCGGGGCCCGGGTGCCGTACCACTCCTCGGGGTGGTCGCCGACCCACTGCTGGTTGAAGTAGATGAGGTACTCGGTCATGTGCGCTCCTCGCGGTGGTGGCGGGGCCCGGTGCCCGCCCTCACCAGTACCACGAACGGCGGACGCCGGGTACGACACCCATCGGGACCTCCTCGCCGCTGGCCCGTCGTAGACCGACGGGCAGAAGTCACCTGGCAGGGACTGCGTGAGCGTGGAGGACCAACGGATTCCTGGGTTCTGCCCGTCGGTCTACGAGATGTCGGGGAACTTCACCCCGGTGTTGGCGTGGCAGCGGTAGCCGAACGGGTTCTTCGCGAGGTACTGCTGGTGGTGGTCCTCGGCGTAGAAGTACGGTGTGTCGGAGGCCGGGCGGATCTCGGTGGTGATGGCGCCGAGCCGGCGCCGCTCCAGCTCCGCGCCGTAGACGGCGGTCAGCTCGCGGGCGACCTGCTCCTGCTCGGGGGTGGTCCAGTAGATCGCCGAGCGGTACTGGGTGCCGACGTCGTTGCCCTGGCGGAAGCCCTGAGTCGGGTCGTGCACCTCGAAGAAGGTCTTGACCAGGTCGGCGTACGAGACCTGGCGGGGGTCGAAGACGATGCGCACGGCCTCGGTGTGGTTGGTCGCGCCGCTGCACACCTCCTCGTAGGACGGGTTCGGGGTGGTGCCACCGGCGTAACCGACCGAGGTCGACCAGACCCCGGGGACCTGCCAGTAGATCTCCTCGGCGCCCCAGAAGCAGCCCAGCCCGAAGAGGGCGACCTCGTAGCCGTCGGGGACCTCGTCGGTCACGACGGGGGTGCCGAGCACGACGTGCTTGTCGGCGAGCTCGAAGCGGCGCTCGCTGCGGCCGGGGAGGGTCTGCTCGGGGGCGACCAGCTGGGCCTTGCGGGTGAGGAACACGGGCTCTCCTTCGATCGGAGGGGTGGGCACAGTGTGCAACAACGGTGTCTGCCCAGGCGTTCCCGAGCCGGCCGGCCGCGGACGTGCCGACAGGCGAATCGATCCGGGCCCGTCGGGTACCTCCGCAGCGACGAGACCGACGCTCCCGTACGGAAGGTGACACCGGTGCAACCGCGACCCGGACAGTCCCGGACCACCGAGCCCCTGCACGTCGCGATGCTGCCCCTCGGCGTACCGGTGCACCCGGGGCTCGACGTGGCGGCGAGCGCCGTCGTGCAGGAGGACGCCGCCGCCGGCGGCGACTGGTTCGACACGCTGCCGGTCGACGACGGGGCGCTGGCGCTGGTCGCCGGCGACGTGGTCGGGAACGGCGCGTCCGCCCTGGCCGCAGCCGGTCAGCTGCGCTCGGCGGTCCTGCTCGCGGTCTCCGAGGACGCCGACCCCGGCCGCGTTCTCACGCGAGTCGCCCGGTACGCCGAGGTGGTGCCCGAGTGCGCCGGCGCCAGCATCTGCCTCGCGGTCGTGCGCCCGGCGAGCGGAGCGTTCCGGTACGCCGTCGCCGGCTACCCGCCGCCGTTCGTGGTGGACCGCACCGGCGCGACGACACCGCAGGCCCCGACCGGCGACGGGCGGCTGGGCTGCACGACCACCTACGTCAGCGGCGCCGGCGTCCTCCGTGACGACGAGGTGCTGCTCGTGGCCTCCGACGGGTTCCAGCTGCCCGCTGGCCGGGACCCCCTCCCGCCGCCCGCGGGTGACCTCGACGCGTGGTGCGCCCAGCTGCTCCACCGCGTGGCCACCGCGCCGGGGCTCGTCGACGACGCCGTCCTGCTCGGCGTGCGCCGCCGTCCCCCGCTCGAGCCGCTGGAGCTGCGCTACCCGGCCCTGCCCGACACCGTCGGCGTCGTCCGCCACGAGGTGGCGGCCTGGCTACGTCGCGCGGGCGTGGAGCCGATCGACTCCTCCGCCGTCGTGCAGGCGGTCTCCGAGCTCGCCTCCAACTCCGTCGAGCACGCATACCCCGCAGGCACCGACCACCGCCGGACCGAGATCACCGTCACCGCCGGCCTGACCACCGCGTGCGTGGTGGAGCTCGACCTCCGCGACAACGGTCGTTGGCGGCCACCCGAGCCCGTCGCCGGTCGCGGCCGCGGCCTGCCCATGTCGCGGGAGTTCGTCGACGACCTGCGGATCGACACCGGCGCGAGCGGGACCCGGTGCCGCCTGCGGCACCGCCCCTTCGGGTCGACCTCCGTGCTCAGCGAGCGACGGTCGGGTCGGGCAGCGGCGGCGGGGCCGCCCTTCGCGCTCGACGTGTCGGACGGTCACGTGGGGGTCCGTGGCGCGGTCGGCCCGTCTGCGGCGGACGAGCTCCGGCTCGTCCTCGGGCGGGTCTCGGCCGCCGGGACCCGGGCCGCGACCGTCGACCTCGCCGCGGTGACCTCGCTGTGCAGCGCGGCGGTCGAGGCGATCTCCTCCGCCCGCACCGGTGCCCGTGGCGAGGCGCCCCTGCAGATCGTCGCCGGCGCCGGGACGACGGCCGACCGGGTGCTCACCTGGGCAGGCATCCCGCACCAGGTCCACGAGTCCGGCCGCGAGGGCGACCACTAACCTCGGCTCCATGAGCACCCAGGACCAGGCCCACTCGATCAAGGGGGGCTTCGAGACGCGTGCGATCCACGCCGGCTACGAGCCCGACCTCGCGACCGGCGCGGTGATCCCGCCCATCTACGCGACGAGCACCTACAAGCAGGACGGCGTCGGCGGTCTGCGCGGCGGCTACGAGTACAGCCGGTCGGCCAACCCGACCCGCACCGCGCTCGAGGGCAACATCGCGGCGCTGGAGGAGGGCGAGCGCGGCTTCGCGTTCGCGTCCGGGCTCGCGGCCGAGGACACCCTGGTCCGCGCCCTGTGCCGGCCGGGCGACCACGTGGTGATCCCCGACGACGCGTACGGCGGCACGTTCCGCCTCTTCGACAAGGTCGAGCAGGTCTGGGGGCTGGCGCACAGCCCGGCGCCGGTCTCCGACGTCGAGCGGGTCGCCGCCGCGATCCGGCCGGGGGAGACGAAGCTGGTCTGGGTCGAGACCCCCACCAACCCGCTCCTCAACATCGGCGACATCACGGCGCTGGCCGCGGTCGCCCACGACGCGGGCGCGCTGCTCGTCGTCGACAACACCTTCGCGTCGCCGTACCTCCAGCAGCCGCTGACGCTGGGTGCCGACGTGGTCGTGCACTCCACGACGAAGTACTGCGGCGGTCACTCCGACGTCGTCGGCGGCGCGCTGGTCGTCCGCGACCTCGACCTCGCCGAGCGGATCACCTTCCACCAGAACGCGATGGGAGCCGTCGCCGGCCCGTTCGACTCCTGGCTGACGCTGCGCGGGCTGAAGACGCTGGCGCTGCGCATGGACCGGCACTGCGACAACGCCGAACGCGTCGTCGACTTCCTGACCAGCCACCCCCGGGTCGGCGACGTGATCTACCCCGGCCTCGAGACCCATCCCGGCCACGAGGTCGCGCAGCGGCAGATGAAGCGCTTCGGCGGCATGGTGTCGTTCCGCGTCACCGGCGGGGAGTCCCACGCCCTGCAGGTCTGCGAGCGCACCCAGGTCTTCACCCTCGGTGAGTCGCTGGGTGGCGTCGAGTCGCTCATCGAGCACCCGGGCCGGATGACCCACGCGAGCGTCGCCGGCACCGACCTCGAGGTCCCCGCCGATCTCGTGCGCCTCAGCGTCGGCATCGAGACCGCCGACGACCTGGTCGCCGACCTCGACCGAGCGCTCGGTGACTGACGTCCACCCAGGCGTCGTCGTCTGCGTCGACTTCGGGTCCACCTTCACCAAGGCGTCCCTGGTCGACCTCGCCGAGGGCCGTCTCGTCGCCTCCGCATCGCACCCGACGACCCTCCCGCGGGCGGACGGCAGCGGGGACGTGCTCGACGGGTACGACGCCTGCCGGGCCGCCCTGGTCGAGCAGGACCCGCGCGCGGCCGACGCCGAGGTGCTGGCCTGCTCCAGCGCCGGTGGCGGGCTGCGGATCGCGGTGGTCGGCAACGAGGAGCTGGTGACCGCCGAGGCCGGTCGCCGGGTGGCCCTCTCCAGCGGCGGCAAGGTCGTCGAGGTCGTCGCCGCTGCTGGTCGGGTGCCCCAGGACGCGCTCTGGCGCGTGCTCGGGCACACGACCCAGCCCGACGTGGTGCTGCTGACCGGGGGCACCGACGGAGGCAACAGCGAGGTGCTGCTCGACGCCGCCCGGGGACTGGTCGCGGGCGGCTGGAGCGGCCCGGTGGTGGTCGCCGGGAACGTCGACGTGCAGGCCGAGGTCGCGGCGATCCTCGGTGACGTCCCGCACGTCCTGGCCGACAACGTCGTCCCCCGGATCGGCGTCCTGGCACCCGAGTCGGCCCGGGCCGCCATCCGCGAGATGTTCCTGGCCCACGTCATCGGGGGCAAGCACCTCAGCGCGCGCACCGACTTCACCACGATGGTCCGCGGCGCCACCCCGGACGTCGTGCTCACCGGCGTCGAGCTGCTGGCCGAGGTCGCCGGCGACGTCGTCGTGGTCGACGTCGGTGGCGCCACGACAGACGTCCACTCCGTCGTCGAGCTCGACCCCGACTCGGTCGGCCGCGAGGTGGTCGCCACGACCCGGGTGACCCGCACCGTCGAGGGCGACCTCGGGATGCGCTGGTCGGCCGTGACGACCGTCGCCGACCTCCCCGAGCTCGTCGACGCGGCACAGCGCCGGCACGACGACCCGGGCTACCTGCCCGACAGCGACGCCGAGGCCGACGTCGACGAGGAGATCGCCCGCGCCGCCGTCGGCATCGCGCTGCGGCGCCACGCGGGCCGCGCGAAGGTCGTCGTCGGACCCGACGGCCGGGTCGTGGAGCGCACCGGCAAGGACCTGCGCGAGGTCGACCTCCTGGTCGGCTCCGGCGGCGTGCTGCGCAACGGGCGGCCCGGCGTCGCGGGACGGGTCCTCGCCGACAGTACCGGCAACCACGTCGAGGGCGGCTGGCAGCTCCCGCGCCGGCCGCGCGTCGTGGTCGACAGCGACTACGTGCTGGCCGCGGCGGGCCTGCTCGCCGCCGACCACCCGCAGGCCGCGCGTCGCCTGGCGGTGACGCTGGCCCGCGCGACGGCGGCCGAGGCGCCGGCCGACTCGACTCCGGCCGACTCGACTCCGGCCGGTGCGACTCCGGCTGACTCGATGCCGGCCGGCGCGGGCCCGGCCCGCGCAGGATCGGTCCAGCCGGACGCGGGATAGCCTCTCGCCGTGAGCAACGACGCTGACGAGCCCGCGGTCGAGGGCGCCCCCGAGGGACCTGCCGACCCCGACGCGGCCCCGCGTCGCCGCCTCCCGATCATCCACCTGCGCCAGCGGCCCGGGCAGGGTGACTCCGACGAGGGCCTCGCCGCCCGCCTGGCCCACCAGTGGGCGATGATGCGCGACCGGCAGCCGGCGCAGCTCGCGCCGGTCACCGGCGGGCGCTCGAACTTCAGCCGGGCGCAGGTCCCGTGGGGCGTCGACCTGGCCGCCGCCTGGGCGTGGCGGTTCCTGGTCATCGCCGCGGCGGGGTACATCCTGCTGTGGCTGGTCGCCTTCTTCGCCGTGGTGGCGATCCCGCTGGTGGTCGCGCTGCTGATCTCCGCGCTGGCCGTCCCGGTCGTGGACGGCCTGCACCGCGTGGGCCTCCCGCGCGGTCTCGCCGCCCTCCTCGTCGTGCTCCTGGGCATCGCCTTCGTGGCGGCGCTGCTCACCTTCGCGGGACAGCAGGTGGCGAACGGCGCCCAGGACCTCGCCGACCAGGCGTCGGCCGGCCTGGAGGAGATCAAGGACTGGCTCAAGACCGGGCCCCTGCACGCCAGTGACTCGCAGATCAACGACTACATCCAGAAGGCCCAGGACGGGCTGAAGAACACCGGCTCCCACGTCGACGTCGGCAACGTCACCGAGGTCGGCACCGCGCTGGGTCACGTGGTCGCCGGGTTCTTCATCGTGCTGTTCTCGACCTACTTCTTCCTCGCCGACGGCGCCCGGATCTGGGCCTGGCTGGTGCGGATCGCCCCGCGCGCCGCCCGCCCGCACGTGGACAGCTCCGGCCGGGTGGCCTGGATCTCGCTGACCCAGTTCGTGCGCGCCACGGTGATCGTGGCGGCGGTCGACGCGATCGGCATCATGATCGGCGCCGCCGTGCTCGGCGTCCCGTTCGTGCTCGCGATCGGCGTGCTGGTGTTCCTGGGCGCGTTCGTGCCGATGGTCGGCGCCTTCGTCGCCGGCACGGTCGCGGTGCTCGTCGCCCTGGTGGCCCAGGGTCCGTTCACCGCCCTGCTGATGCTGGGCGTCGTCGTCCTCGTGCAGCAGATCGAGGGCCACATCCTGCAGCCGTTCCTCATGGGCCGGTGGGTGTCCCTGCACCCGCTGGGCGTGATCGTGGCCATCGGCTGCGGCGTGATCGTCGCCGGCATCGCGGGCGCGCTGGTCGCCGTACCACTGGCAGCGGCGCTGAACGCCGTCGTGCAGCACCTCGCGGCGAACACCGACCCCGGCGACGACCCGGTGGAGGAGCTCGAGGAGGACTACGAGGAGACGGGCGCGGTCGTCGACGCGCCCGAGGAGGGTTCCTGATGACCACCGAGGTGCCCACCGTCGGGCTCGCCGAGATCGAGGCGGCCCGGGAGCTTCTCCGCGGGGTGTCGATCGAGACGCCCATGGAGGAGTCGCGCTGGCTGTCCGCCCTCGCCGAGGGCCCGGTCGAGCTCAAGTGCGAGAACCTGCAGCGCACCGGCTCGTTCAAGGCGCGCGGCGCCTACGTGCGGATCTCGCGGCTGTCGGACGAGGAGCACGCGCACGGCGTCGTGGCGGCCTCGGCGGGCAACCACGCCCAGGGCGTGGCGCTCGCGGCGCAGATGCTCGGCATCAAGGCGACGATCTTCATGCCCGAGGGCGCGCCGATCCCGAAGGAGAAGGCGACCCGGGGGTACGGCGCCGAGGTGATCTTCCACGGTCGCTACCTCGAGGACGCGCTGGCCGAGGCGAAGGCGTTCTCCGAGCGCACCGGTGCGGTGCTGATCCACCCCTTCGACCACGTCGACATCGTGGCCGGGCAGGGTACGGCGGGCCTCGAGATCGTCGAGCAGAAGCCCGACCTGCGCACGGTCCTGGTGCCGACCGGCGGCGGGGGGCTGCTGGCCGGCATCGCGATCGCGGTCAAGGCGCTGCGGCCCGACGTCCGGGTGATCGGGGTGCAGGCCGCCGGCGCGGCGGCGTACCCGGCCTCGCTGAGCGCCGGGCACCCGGTGCCGCTGACCTCGATGAGCACGATGGCCGACGGGATCGCGGTCGGCCTGCCCGGGCAGGTGACCTTCGCCGCCGTGCGCGACCACGTCGACGACATCGTGACGGTCTCCGAGGAGTCGCTCTCCCGCGCGGTGCTGGCCGTGCTCGAGCGCGCCAAGATGCTCGTCGAGCCGGCCGGTGCCGCGGCCGTCGCCGCAGTCCTCGACGCGCCCACGTCCTTCGAGACCCCGGCGGTCGCGGTGCTCTCCGGCGGCAACGTCGACCCGCTGCTGCTCGGCAAGGTGATCCGGCACGGCATGGCCGCCGCCGGCCGCTACCTCAACCTGCGGGTCTGCATCCCCGACCTGCCCGGAGGCCTCGCGCAGCTCCTGACCGAGGTCGGTGCGGTCGGTGCGAACGTGCTCGAGGTCGCCCACGAGCGGATCTCGCCCTCCCTGCTCCTCCACGAGGTGCAGGTGCGCCTCCAGCTCGAGACCCGCGGCGAGCCGCACGCCCAGCAGGTGGTGGCCCGGCTGCGGGAACGCGGTTACCGCGTCTACGAGTGACGGCCGAGTCGACGTTGTTTGTCGCGCGTTGCGGATGACGGGTGGCTGCTCGCGGCCGGTGGCCCGGGTGGACGCGGGACGACGGAATGCGAGGCGGGACGACGAAACTTCGTCGTCCCGGCGCGGATTTCGTCGGCCGGCCGACGAAACTCGACGCCGATCCGCCGATCCGCCGCTGACGCGTCTGAGCTCAGCCGGTGTAGGGCACCGCGTCGACGATGACGACCTCGAGCTGCTTGCCGTTGGGCGCCTCGTAGCTGACGGTCTCGCCCTTGGTGTGGCCGTTGATGGCGGAGCCCAGCGGGGACTGCGGCGAGTAGACGGTGAGACCGTCCGGCTCGATCTCGCGGGCGCCGAGCAGGAACGTCTCGACCTCGTCGTCGTCATCGCCCACGAACTTGTAGGTGACGACCATGCCGGGCTCGACGACCCCGTCGTTCGGCGGGGTCTCGCCGACCTCGGCGCGGCGCAGCATGTCCTCGAGCTGGCGGATCCGGCCCTCGAGCTTGCCCTGCTCCTCGCGGGCGGCGTGGTAGCCGCCGTTCTCCTTCAGGTCGCCCTCGTCGCGGGCGGCGCTGATGCGGGCGACGACCTCCTGGCGGCCGGGGCCCTTGAGGTGCTCCAGCTCGGCGGCGAGCTTGTCGTAGGCGTCCTGGGTCAGCCAGATGGTGCCCTGCTCGGTCGACTGCGTCATGGGGATGCTCCTGCTCTGCTGCTTCGAGGTACGACGGACCCGTCCGTCGTTCGTCGGGTGGTGCCCCGCCCGGCCTGCAAGCAAACGGCCGTGCATCAGCGCGCTCGGGCCGGTTGATCGACGGCCCAGCGGGACGGTCAGACGGACCAGCCTAGCAACCCGGGGGCGAGGCACCCAGAATCCGCGTCAGCGCGCGTGGGTCTGGTCGGCGCTCGTACAGCCCTCGAGCTTGACCCGCGTCGCCAGCCGCTCGGTCCGGATCGTCACGTCGTTGGTCCCGTCGCGCGGCGTGAAGTTGAGCTCGCCGACGACCGTGTGGTCCTCGGCGTAGGCCTGCAGCCGGCACGACGGATCGACCGCGTCGCCGGACAGGCTCACCTCGACGTGGGCGACGACGGCGTGCTCGTCGCGCGTGTCCCAGCCGACCAGGTTCGAGGAGACGTCGGGGTTCACCTGGGCCCAGAACGTCCAGCCCACCCAGCCGGCGAACGCCGCGACGACGACGACCACGACCCCGACCAGCAGCGCGCGACGGCCCGACGAGGGCGCGCCGTACCGCTCCGCGAGGTCGGTCTGCTGCGTCACCGGACCATCGTCGCACCCGCGCCACGCCCGCCCGGCGTCGGATCCCCGCTGGCGTCCCCCGGGCCCGCCACGGCGCCTGCGCCCCGTGGACCGGATCGACCCACCCCCTACGATTGCCCGGTGACGCAGCACCCCTCCCGCGCCGGGCTCCGCCTCATGCACGTCCACGCCCACCCCGACGACGAGTCGAGCAAGGGCGCCGCGAGCACCGCGATGTACGTCGCCCAGGGTGTCGACGTGCACGTCGCGACGTGCACCGGTGGCGAGCGGGGGTCGATCCTCAACCCCAAGATGGACCGGCCCGAGATCCTCGAGAACATCACCCACATCCGTCGCCAGGAGATGGAGCGCGCGCGCGACATCCTCGGGGTGCGGCAGGACTGGCTGGGCTTCGTCGACTCGGGGTGGCCGGAGGGCGACCCGAAGCCGCCGCTGCCCGAGGGGTGCTTCGCGCTCGTGCCGCTGGAGGAGGCGGCCGCACCGCTGGTCCGGCTGATCCGCTCGTTCCGGCCGCACGTGGTGACGACGTACGACGAGCGCGGTGGCTACCCGCACCCCGACCACGTCAAGTGCCACGAGGTCTCGGTCGAGGCGTTCCGCGCGGCCGCGGACCCAGAGCGCTACCCCGAGCTCGGCGAGCCGTGGCAGCCGCTCAAGCTCTACTACCACCACTCGTTCAACCGGCCCCGGATGGTCGCGCTGCACGAGGCGATGCTCGAGCACGGGCTGGAGTCGCCCTGGGCCGAGCGCCTCCAGGAGTGGAAGCCCGAGCCGGAGTGGGACGCCCGGATCACCACGAAGGTCGACTGTGCCGACTACTTCGGCGTCCGCGACCAGGCGCTCCTGGCGCACGCCACGCAGATCGACCCGGACGGGTTCTGGTTCGCGGTGCCGCGAGAGCTGCAGGAGAAGGTCTGGCCGACCGAGGACTTCGAGCTGGTCGAGAGCCACGTCACGAGCGAGCTCCCGGAGGACGACCTGTTCGCCGGCATCACCGACCCCCTCTGAGACACTGGTCGCATGCAATTGCTGTCCGTCGTGCCCGACCTCACGACGCTCGTCGTCTCGTTCGCCGACCAGGTGCCGGACGACGAGGACGTGAAGGCCGGCTGGACCGCGTTCGCGATCTTCATCGGGCTCGCGCTGGCGGTGGTGTTCCTCGGCTTCAGCCTGGTCAAGCAGCTGAGGAAGGCCCAGGCCTCGGCCGACGCAGGTGTCTACGACCCGTCGGACCGTCCGGCCGCCCACGAGATCCCGGTCGAGCCGGAGACCCGGGAGCAGCAGCCTCCTACCGCCTGACCACCCGCACCAGGCAGTCCCACGCGGTCCGGGCCGGCTCCTCGCCGTGCCCGTCGCCGACCTGCCGGGCGACGCGCTCGGCGCGGACGACGTCGAGGTCCTCGCCGGCCAGGTCGCCCAGCACGTCGTCGGCCGTCATCAGCACCGCCGGGTCCTGGGGACCGCCCGTGCCCTCGGCCAGGTTCGTCGAGTCGTGCGCGACCAGCAGCAGGGTGCCGCCCGGGACCAGGGAGCCGAACGCGGCCCGCACGGCGGCCCGCCGCTGCTCGGCAGGCAGCTGCAGGTAGGCGACGACGACCAGGTCGTACGCCGCGGGTTCGTCCCACGCCGTCGCGTCGGCGTGCACCCAGCGGACCGGGGTGTCGCCGGCGAGCCGCCGGCCCTTGTCGAGCGCCACCTGGGAGAAGTCGGCCGCGGTCACCGTCCACCCGCGGCGGGCGAGCCAGATCGCGTTGCGCCCCTCGCCGGCCGCCAGGTCCAGCGCCCGGCCCGGCGGCAGGTCGGCCGTCTCCTGCGCCACGAACAGGTTCGGCTCGGCCGACCACACCAGCTCGCTGGCGGCGTACCTCTCGTCCCACGCACCCGCGTCCACGGCCCCAGTCAAGCACCTGCTCACCCTGAACAGGTGAGGTGCGCTCGCCTCCGTCGGCGCTTGATGGACCGATGAGCGAGAACACATCCGTCCCTGCCACGCGCGGCAGCTCTGGCGTCCGTGTCGTCGGGATCATCGTCATCGTCCTCGGGGCGCTCTTCGTCGTCGCGGGCCTCGGGACCTACGCCGTCGTCTCCAAGACCCTCGGCGACCAGAAGATCACCGTGTCCGACGATGCGAAGCACTTCGCCGGCCGTGACGTCCGAGGGCCGTTCACGGCGTACGCCCAGGCCAACACGATCAACGAGCACGCCACCGAGATCGGAGGAGGCAAGACCTACGCCGAGCTCCCCCAGGATGACCCCAACCGGCAGACCGTGATGACGGCCTCGTTCCTCCAGGCGAGCCTGTTCACCTCGGTCGTCGCGTTCGGCGTCGCGGCCTTCGTCGCGGTGATGGGTGTCGTCCTCGTGCTGCTCGGCTGGTGCCTGATGCGGCTGGGACGGACCGCGCCGGCCTGACTCGATCCGGGACCTGTCCGGCTGGACCCGCACGACACGCCGCGTCGCACCGGCGTGTCGTGCGGGTTTCACCGGGCGCCCGGTGAAACCCGCAGCCGCGTCAGGCCCCTCCGCCCCGCTCCTGCGACTCGCGTGCGGCCCAGCGGAACACGCCCTGAGACATGGTCGACGCCTCGTGCTCGGCCCGGGTGGCGAAGACCCGGGCGCGCACCCGGTGCACACCGGCGTCGCCCGGGGCGGCCTGGACGGCGAGCTCGGCGAGGTGTCCGGCGAGCCGGTCGTCGCCCGCCTCGAGCACCTCCAGGGCCCGGTCGGCCAGGCGGCCGGCGCCGCCGGCGAGGGAGGCCAGCTCCGCCGCGAGACCCCCCGCGGGCGCCGGCTTGAGGTGCGAGGGATCGCCGTCCCACCAGCCGCCGTAGAGGCGCCACACGTTGCGGACGACGAACTCCGGCTCGTCGTAGACGGGCCGCAGGTAGGGCCGCTCGAGCAGGTGCTCGGGTCCGCGCACGGTGTGCACGATCTCGTCGAGCCGCGCGCCGGCGTTCATCATCGCGACGGTCTCGTCGTGCAGGTGCTCGAGCAGCTCGGCGCTCTCGGTCAGCGCCTGCCGGATCCGGTCGGCGCCGACGACGGGTACGCCGTGCCCGGGCAGCATCAGCTCCGCGCCGAGGTCGGCCATCGTGCGCAGCGCCACCGCCCACTCGCGCGGGTAGCGCTGCACCTTCTGCGGGTTGCCGGCGTTGGGGGAGGCCCAGATGAACAGGTCGCCGCAACACAGCAGCCGGCGCTCCGGCACCCAGGTCCAGGTGTGGTCGTCGGTCTCGCCGCGCGCGTGGGTGAGCCGGACGTCGAGCCCACCCACGACCAGGTCCCGGCGGTCGGCGTACGTCTCGTCGGGGTAGCGGTACTCCCGTGGCCAGACCAGGTCGTCGAGACCGAACTGGCGCCGGTTGACGACCTCGTTGTAGCCCGCGGTCAGCACGTAGCGGTCGAACCGGGCCGGCAGCGCCTCGTGCGCCAGCACCTGAGGCGGCGCCCAGCCGCGCTCGGCGGCCTCCGCCTCGAACGGGGCGACGCCGAAGACGTGGTCGATGTGGCCGTGGGAGAAGACCGCGGTGTGCAGGCGGGCGTCGGTCCACCGCCGCAGCGTGTCGAAGTTGTGCTGCGCGAACGGCGGGCTGCCGGTGTCGACGAGGACCAGGCCGTCGTCGGTCGCGATCGCCGCGACGTTGGCGAACGACGGCACGAACGCCACCCCGTCGGCGACCTCCTCGGCCTCGCCCATGAAGGAGAACGGGTGGGTGTCCTCGATCTGGCGCGCGCCGGTCCAGAGGTCGTCGGCGACCTGCAGGATGCTCTGGCTCACGCCTCGACGGTAGCGGTTGTGGCACTCATCATGCCACTACTTCTGGTCGACGCCCCCAAGCAGTGCCGCGACGCCGTCCTCGAGCGCCCGCCGGGTCCGAGACGGCGAGAGCCCGGCGCGCACCCGCATCAGCTCCATGGACTCGAACGAGCACAACGCGTCGATGCAGGTGGCCAGCTCGACGCGGCGGGACCGGTCGAGCAGGGCGAGCTCGGGCTCGAAGTGCGCGGCGACCTGGTCGGCCAGCAGCCGTCGCCGAGCGCGCACCTGCTCGGCGATGAGCGGCGAGTCCGACGACCGCAGCATCGCGGCCCGGATCGTCGGGGCGAGCTTCGCGTGCAGCTGGAGCCGCTGGTCGACGAGCGACCGGATCCGCTGCTCGCGGCCGCCCTCGCCGAGGGACTCGAGCGCGTAGAGGTCGCCCACGACCTCGACCCGCCGCTCGATCGCGCGCCGCAGCAGGTCCTCGGTGTCCTCGAAGTAGCGGTAGACCGAGCGCAGCGACACGCCCGACCGGACGGCGACCTCCTCGACGGCGGGCGCGAAGTTCCCCTCCACGAACATCTCGTGGACGGTGTCGAGGACCGCCTCGCTGTTGCGGTCGCGGCGTGCGGTGCGCCCGTCGGCCTTCTTGCTCACGGGCGGAGGTTACGTCGTACCGGCCGCTGGCGCGAGGGGTGGAGCAGCATCCGGCCCAAAAGTTTTGGCACGGAATTGCCAGAACCTCGTTGACGGGACCCGGTGCCGCCCAGCATGCTCGCCGCATGATCGGCGCGCTCACGACGGACCTGCCCGGGGTCTTCGGCACGGTCGCGCCGTACATCGAGGACTACGGCTACCTGGCGGTCGTCGTCGCGGTCTTCGTCGAGAACCTCGGCATCCCGATGCCGGGCGAGGCCACGCTGATCACCGCCGGCATCTACACGGTCTCGGGCGACCTCCACCTGATCCCGGTGCTGGTCCTCGGCTTCGTCGCCGCGGTGATCGGCGACAACGCCGCCTTCGTCGTCGGCAGGTACGGCGGCCGCCCGCTCGCCCTGAAGCTCGGCCGGCGGTTCGGGGTGACGCACACCGCGCTGGACAAGGTCGAGGCGTTCTACGAGCGGCACGGCAGCAAGGTCGTGGTCGCGGGCCGGTTCCTCCCGCTGCTGCGCCACCTGAACGGCCTCGTCGCCGGCATCACGCCGATGAAGTGGCCGCGGTTCCTCGCGGCCAACATGATCGGTGCCGCCATCTGGGTCGGCGTCTGGGTGACGGTCGGTATCCAGGCCGGCAACCACATCGAGGGCGTGAACCGGTTCCTGGAGCGCTTCTTCCCCGCGGTCGTGGTCCTGCTGGCCGTGCTCATCGCGATCCAGTCGGTGCGTTTCTGGGTCAAGCGCCGCAAGGCGATGGCCGAGGAGGAGGCCGAGCTCGGCGAGGCGGAGGAGCTCGCGGCCGAGGCGGACCCCGTCCTGGACCCGGTCCTGGAATCCGTCCTCGACCCCGTCCTGGACACCGTTCCCGACACCCTGGCCGACGCCGCTCCCGACCCCGGGGCGGAGACCGTGCGCGAGACGGAGGAGCCATGATCGAGGTCGTCCTGCTCGGCACCGGCAGCCCCCTCCCCGACCCGCAGCGGGCCGGTCCGGCGACGCTGGTCCGCGCCGGCGGGAGGTCCTTCCTGGTCGACGCCGGCCGCGGGGTCGTGATGCGGCTCGCCGCCGCCGGATCCGGTCCCAACCAGCTCGACGCGGTCCTGCTGACCCACCTGCACAGCGACCACGTGACCGACGTCGGCGACCTGGTCACCACCCGTTGGATCACCACGTTCGCCCCGTCCCCGCTGGTCGTGCACGGCCCGCCGGGGGCCGCGGGCCTCGTCGACGGCGTCCTGGCCTCGCTGAGCGCCGACGTCCGCTACCGCACCACCCACCACGCCGACCTCGAGGGCCCCCCGCCGGTCGAGGTGCACGAGATCGGTCCCGGCCCGGTGCTGGGTGCCGACGAGGGGGCCGACCAAGGTGCCGACGGCGTCGTCATCCGTGCCGGGGCCACCGACCACCGCCCGGTCGAGCCGACGCTGGCGTACCGCATCGAGCACGGCGGCCACGCGGTCGTCGTGGCCGGCGACACGGTGCCGTGCGCGACGCTGGACGAGCTGTGCGCCGGCGCCGACGCGCTCGTGATCACCGCGATCCGCAAGGACGTCCTCGAGGCGGTGCCGCTGCCGCGGATCCAGGACATCCTGGACTACCACTCCTCGGTCGAGGAGGCCGCGCAGACCGCCGCCCGCGCCGGCGTCGGCACCCTGGTCCTGACCCACTACGTGCCGGCGCTCGCGCCGGGCGCCGAGGACGAGTGGCGCGAGCGCGCCGCCGTGCACTTCGACGGGGACGTCGTCCTCGGCGACGACCTCACCCGGGTCGAGATCGGCTGACGTCGCGGCTCTCGGCGGACCTCTCGAGAGCGCCGGAAGCAAACCGGAAGCCGTTCGTCCGGGATCGTGTCTACGGTGGTCGGCATGGCTATCGCACGCTTTCCCGTCGTCGTCCTCGACTGTCCCGACCCGCAGCGGCTCGCCGCGTTCTACGGGGCCCTGCTCGACTGGCCCGTGGCGCGGGACGACCCCGACATGAGCTTCATCCGCGCCGAGTACGGCGACGGCATCGGCTTCCAGAAGGTGGACGGCTTCACGCCGCCCCAGTGGCCCGGGCAGGACGTCCCGCAGCAGATGCACATCGACGTCGACGTCGACGACCTCGACACCGCGGAGGCGGCGGTGCTCGAGCTCGGCGCGACCAAGCACGAGCACCAGCCCGGCACCACGTTCCGCGTCTTCCTCGACCCCGCCGGCCACCCGTTCTGCCTCTGCTCCGGCTGAGCCCTGCGGGCTGTCCGAACGCTCACGACCGCACGACCGCACCGCCGGTGCACGGCCGCACGAGCCTCAGCCGGTCGCGCCCTCGATCTCCCAGGCGGCGGCGAGGTCGAGCCACTGGTCGTCCTCGGCGCGCACGTCGATGCGGTCCAGGCGACCGGTGAAGCGCGCGGGCGCGGCGTAGTCGCCGACGGTCAGCCCGCGGTCGCAGCCGACGTCGACCCCGGTGTAGCCGACGCGCGCCCGGGCGAGCAGCGGGATCGTGCCGGTGCCGCTCTCGTGCCCGTCGACGACCAGGGTGACCAGCGCGCTGGCGCCGGTACGGCGCACGCGCACCTCGAGCGCCACCGGCCGGCCGACCGGGACCCGGTGGAGCGAGGTCACCGTGCTCCGGACGCCGTCCTGCGCGTACTCGTGCACGAGCCGGCCGTCGGCGACGCGGACGGCGTAGCCCGCGTGCCGGTCCCCGTGGGCCAACAGCACCCCGCCGTCCTCGCGGGCGGCGAGGGTGACCCAGGCGGTGATGACGTAGGAGCGGCCGCGCACGTCGGGCGCGGCGGCGTCCGGCAGGCGGGCGTGGCCGCGGTAGAGCGTCCAGTGCCGCCGAGCGCTCACGGCCCCTCCGGAGGCGGCGCCTGCCCGTAGCGGCCGGTGATCGGCGGGCCGTTCATCCCGCCGATCGCGGCGCCGAGCGGGAGGACGTCGTACTTCTCCGCCTCCACCCACCAGCGCTCGACCATCGCGGCGAGCCGCTCCGGCTCCTGCTCCGCGAGGTCGTGGAGCTCGTTCCAGTCCTCGTCGACGTGGTAGAGCTCCCACCGGTCGGCCTCGAAGTCGGTGACCTTGCCGGCGTCGCCGGTGAGCATCAGCTCCAGGCTCAGCATCGGCTCGTGGTGGGTGACCGCCTTCCAGCCGTCCTGCCAGATCGCGCGCTGGCCGTTCATCTCGAAGTACTGCACGGTCCGCACCGTGGGGGCCTCGGGCTGCGCGAACGTGTAGCGCAGGCTCTCGCCGTGCAGCGGCTCCTGCTCGACCCCGCCGACCTGCGAGGGGGCGGTCATGCCGGTGACGTCGAGCGCGGTCGGCGTGATGTCGATGGCGTGGTGGAACTGCGTGCGGATGCCGCCGGGGTCGGGGATCTCGCCGGGGTAGCGGACCACCAGCGGGGAGCGGACGCCGCCGGCGTGGGTGTCCTGCTTCCAGCGCTTGAGCGGGGTGTTGCCCGCCATCGACCAGCCGACCGCGTAGGTGTTGATGAAGTCGGGGGACCAGCCGATGGCGTCCTGGTTCTCCTTCACGACGCGCAGCTCCTCCTCGGGCGACTCGTAGCCGAAGAAGAACTTCATCGCGTTCATCGACCCGACCTCGCCGCCCTCCTGGCTGGCGCCGTTGTCGCTGCACAGCACGACCAGGGTGTTGTCGAGCTCGCCCATCGCCTCCAGCGCGGCCACCAGGCGGCCGAGGTGCTCGTCGGTGTGCTCGACCATGCCGGCGTACGCCGCCTGCAGGCGCACCATCGCCGCCCGGTCCTCGGGGGAGTACTCGTCCCACGCGCGCACGCCGGGGTTGCGCGGCGGGAGCTCGGTGTCCGGGGGCACGAGCCCGAGCTCCTTCTGCCGGGCCAGCCGGTCCGCCCGGGTGGCGTCCCAGCCCTTCTCGAAGACCGGCACGTACTTGTCGACGTACTCGCGTGCCACGTGGTGCGGGAAGTGCGGGGCGCAGAAGGCGACGTAGAGGAAGAACGGCTTCTCGGCGTCGCCGTTGCGGTGGTCGCGCACGTAGTCGATCGCCTTGTCGACGATGTCCTCGGTGAAGTGGTAGCCCGGCCGCTCGGGGGTGTCGACCCAGTGGTTGTCCTCGATCAGGTCGGGTCGCCACTGGTTGGTCATCCCGTCGGGCGTGCCGTAGAACCGGTCGAAGCCGCGTCGCAGCGGCCACTGGTCGAACGGGCCGGCGCCGGTGAACTGGTTCATCGGCGTCAGGTGCCACTTGCCGACGCCGAGCGTGGTGTAGCCCTGGGCCTGGGCCATCTCGCCGATGGTCGCGGTCGTGTGGTGCAGCTGGCCGCGGTAGCCGGGGTAGCCCAGCGCGAAGTTCGGCAGCAGGCCCATCCCGGTCGCGTGGTGGTTGCGGCCGGTGAGCAGGCTGGCGCGGGTGGGGGAGCACAGCGGCGTCACGTGGAAGTTCGTGTAGCGCAGCCCCTCCGCGGCGAGGCGGTCGACCGTCGGGGTGGAGATCTCCGAGCCGAAGCAGCCGAAGTCCGCCCAGCCGAGGTCGTCGTAGAGCACGTAGAGGACGTTCGGCGCGCCCGGTCGGGCCCGGTCGGGCTCGGGAAAGGCAGGGGTGGAGTCGGCGAAGGTGCGGCCGATGACGGCGCCCTCGTGATCGGTCGACGGCATGCGCCGACGGTAGGAACGGGCTGCAGCCGTGTCAACGACTATTGGCAAGGTCAGTGACAAATGATAGGAATCCAGCCATGGCCACCACGGCGTCCCGCGCGACCGTCGCGGCTCCTGTCGAGACCGTCTGGGAGGCGCTCGCGAGCTTCGCCGACATCAGTCGCTGGTCGCGCACCGTCGCCCAGAGCAGCCTGCTGACCGCCGGGCCGCCCGGGCCCGGGGTCACCCGACGCGTCCAGGTCGGGCGCTCGGCGCTGCGCGAGACCGTCGACGAGTGGGAGCCGGGGGTCCGCATCGGCTACCGCATCGAGGGGCTGCCGGCCGTCGTGCGGTCGGCCCACAACACCTGGCAGCTCGCGGCCGCGGGCGAGGGCACGGACATCACGCTGACCGGCGCGATCGAGACCCGGGGCGGCCCGGTGGTGGCACGCTTGGTCGCGGGCCGGGTCGGGCGGGCCAACGAGGAGCTGGTCGCCGACCTGGCGGCGCACGTGACGAGGAGGCCGGCATGACCCGCAGGACCCAGCGTCGGGCGAAGGGCACGCAGCCGCGGCCGGACGTCGTCGTCCTGATGACCGACGAGGAGCGGGCCGCGCCGCCCTACGAGGGTCCCGAGCTCGCCGCCTGGCGCGAGCGGACCCTGGCCGGGACCCGCTGGTTCCGCGAGCACGGCGTCTCCTTCGAGCGCCACTACACCGGGTCGCTGGCGTGCGTGCCGTCGCGGCCGACGATCTTCACCGGCCACTACCCCGACCTGCACGGCGTCACCCAGACCGACGGGCTCGGCAAGACCGCGGACGACACCCGGATGCGGTGGCTGCCGCAGGGCGAGGTGCCGACGCTCGGCAACTGGTTCCGGGCGGCCGGCTACGACACCCACTACGACGGCAAGTGGCACATCAGCCACGCCGACCTGCACGACGAGCAGGGCCGGCGCATCGAGACCAACACCGCCGACGGCGAGCCGCTCCCCGACCACGTGCAGGCCTACCTCGACGCCGACCCGCTGGCGCCGTACGGCTTCTCGGGCTGGGTCGGCCCCGAGCCGCACGGGGCGGCGATCGGCGACAGCGGGCTGCGGCGCGACCCGCTCATCGCGGACCGGGTCGTGGCCTGGCTCGAGGACCGCTACGCCCGCCGCGCGGCCGGTGACGAGGACGCGCTGCGACCGTTCCTGCTGGTGGCGAGCTTCGTGAACCCCCACGACATCGTCCTCTTCCCGGCCTGGGTACGCCGGATGCCGATCGGTCCCGGACCGCTGGACCCCCCGCACGTGACCGAGCCGCCGACGTACAACGAGGACCTCGGGCTCAAGCCCGCGGCGCAGATCGCCTACCGCGAGTCCTACCCGTCGGCGTACGGCCCGGCCTCGGCCATCGGCCGGATCTACCGCACCAAGGCGCAGGCCTACCGCGACTTCTACTACCGGCTGCACGCCGAGGCGGAGGGTTCGCTGGACCGGGTGCGCCGGGCCGTCACGGCGGGGTCGGCCGAGGCGGTGCTCGTCCGGACCTCCGACCACGGCGACCTGCTCGGCGCCCACGGCGGGCTGCACCAGAAGTGGTTCAACCTGTACGACGAGGCCACCCGCGTGCCGTTCCTGGTCGCCGGCGTCGGCAGCCGGGCGATCGCGCCGGCGACCGTGCGGGTGCCCACCTCGCACGTCGACCTGGTCCCCACGCTGCTCGCCGCTGCCGGCATCGACGAGGCCGCGGTCGCCGCAGAGCTGGCGGCCGACTTCACCGAGGTGCACCCGCTGCCCGGTCGCGACCTGATGCCCGTCGTCGCCGACCCGGGCTCGGCCGACCGAGACCGCGCGGTCTACCTGATCACCCGCGACAACATGCTCGAGGGCGACAGCGGCCTGTCCGGCTTCGCGCGCCGGATCGGCCGGAAGTCGGCGCCCCCGCCGCCGCTGCGCATCCAGGTCGCCGCCCACGTGGCGTCGAACTTCGAGGGCGTCGTCGCGCGGGTCGACGACAAGCACGGCGGAGCGGGGCACCTGTGGAAGCTGGTGCGCACCTTCGACGACCCGGCCACGTGGACCGAGCCCGGCCGCCGGCACCTGGCCGCGAACGGCCCGGCCGGACCGGAGTACCGCACCGAGCCGATCCCCGACGAGTGGGAGCTCTACGACCTCGACGACGACCCGGTCGAGTCGCGCAACCGCAGCGAGGACCCCGCGTGCCGAGCGGTCCTCGCCCACCTGCGTGAGCGGCTCAAGGACGAGCAGCACCGGGCGGTGCCCGAGCGCAACCGGCCGTGGCCCTACGTCGCGCGCCCGCAGGGCGTGGCCGAGCTCGTACGCCCGCGCCCGCCGCAGCGGGTGCTGCGCCGGCTCGTGCAGCGGCTGGGCATGCACCCCGACGACCCCGAGCCGGCACCGCTGGCGGCTCATGGTCGCCGCGCGCTGGTCATCGCGACCAACCACGACCGGCTCGCCGACGGTACGCCCACGGGCGTCTACGCCTCCGAGCTGACGGTGCCCTACTACGCGTTCGAGGACGCCGGCATGTACGTCGACGTGGCGAGCCCGCTCGGTGGGCGGATCCCGGTCGACCCGCTGTCGCTCAAGCCGGTGCTGCGCACCGAGGCCGACGACCGCTACCTCGGCGACGACGTCCTGCACTCCAAGCTGGAGGAGTCGCTCGCGGTCGGCGACCTGGAGATGAGCGACTACGACGTCGTCTACCTCGCCGGCGGCTGGGGCGCGGCCTTCGACCTCGGGGTCTCCGAGCCGCTGGCCGCCCAGATGACGCAGGCGGCCGCGGCCGACCTGGTCATGGGCGGGGTCTGCCACGGCCCCCTCGGGCTGCTCAACGCGACCGCCCCGGACGGCCGTCCGCTCGTCGAGGGCCGGCGGCTCAGCGCGGTCACCGACAAGCAGGTCCGCGAGCTCAAGATCACCTCGACGCCCATGCACCCCGAGACCGAGCTCCGGGCCAAGGGGGCGCTCTTCGAGTCGACCAGCCGGTTCCGCGACCCGTTCGCCAACCACTGGGTGGTCGACGGCAACCTGGTGACCGGGCAGAATCAGAACGCGGGGCCGATGGTGGCGCGCGAGATGGTGCGGCTCGTGCTGGAGCGCGACTCCGCGGAGGACTCGGCGCAGGATTCCTCAGGGGCGGCCGGGTGACCGACTGGCGCGAGCTGAGCGCGCGGGCGTCGTTCGCCTCGCACCGCCTGATCGGCTGGATCTACTGGGACCCGGTCGCCGTCGAGGGGTGCGCCGAGCTCGGCCTCGACGTGCCGGGCGCGTACTACATCACCAGCCGGTGCGCCCCGCTCGCGCCCGCCGGGCACCAGGCCGTCGCGGCCGCGTACTACTCGATCAGCCCCGCCTTCATCGAGTTCTCGATGGCGCTGGCCGAGCAGCGGACGTCGTACGCCGCGATCGCGGCCGTCCGCGACCGCGCGGTCGTCGCCGGCCTGCACGACTACGTGCCGGAGATCTGCGACGGGCTGGCCGCGCTCGCGGACCCGTTGTGGGCGGCGGCCGACGCGCTGCCGGTGTCGGGCCGGGTGCTCTTCGCCGCGCACCGTCAGCAGCCGCGGCCCGACGACCCGCTCCTGTCCGCGTGGCTCGCGGTCAACTGCATCCGCGAGTGGCGCGGCGACACGCACTTCGCGATCCTCGCGGCCGAGGACGTAAGTGCGACGCAGGCCGGCCTGCTGCACAACGCGATGCTGAACTACCCGCCGGACTGGATCCCCCGGAGCCGGGGCTCCGACGACGCGGCCCTCGCGGCGGCGATGAACGACCTCGAGGAGCGCGGCCAGGCCACCGGTGGCCGCGTCAACGCGGCCGGGCTCGCCCTGCGTGACGACATCGAGGCGCGCACCGACCGGATCTGCGAGCGGGCCTGGCGCCACCTCGGGCCGGAGCTCACGCAGACCTACCTCGACCTGGTCGAGCCCGTGGGCGGCCGGCTGGTCGCCCGCATCGACGCGACCGCTGGTCCCGAGTGGATGCCGGCCGCGCGCCACCGCCGTACCGACCCTGCCCCCGCCCCTGCTACCGAAGGGAACGCCCGATGAAGGTCCTCCGCACCCCCGACGAGCGGTTCGAGGCGCTGCCCGGCTTCGACTTCGAGCCGCACTACGCCGACGTCGCCGACGGCGAGGGCGGGACGCTGAGGATGCACTATCTCGACGAGGGCCCGGCCGACGGGCCGGTCGTGCTGCTGATGCACGGCGAGCCGTCGTGGTGCTACCTCTACCGCACGATGATCCCGGAGCTCGTCGACGCCGGCCTGCGCTGCATCGCGCCGGACCTGGTGGGCTTCGGGCGGTCCGACAAGCCGGCCGAGCGCGACGACTACACCTACGCCCGCCACGTCGAGTGGGTGCGCGCCCTCGTGCTCGACGTGCTCGGCCTCGACGACGTCACCTTCTTCGGGCAGGACTGGGGTGGCCTGGTCGGGCTGCGCGTGGTCGCGGAGAACCCCGACCGGTTCGCACGCGTGGCCATCGGCAACACCGGCCTGCCGTCGGGGCGCGAGTCGATCAGCGAGGCGTTCCTGCAGTGGCAGCAGTTCTCGCAGACCACGCCGGACTTCGCCGTCGGCGCGATCGTCAGCATGGGCTGCGCAGACCCGATGCCGCCCGAGGTCGTCGCGGCGTACGACGCGCCGTTCCCCGACGACAGCTACAAAGCGGGCGCGCGGGTCTTCCCGATGCTCGTCCCGACGTCCGCAGCCGACCCCGCCTCCGCGGCGAACCTGGCCGCCCGTGCGGTCCTGGAGGCGTGGGACAAGCCGTTCCTCACCCTCTTCTCCGACAAGGACCCGATCACCGGGGGCGGTGAGCGGTGGTTCCAGGCGCACGTCCCCGGTGCCGCCGACCAGCCGCACACGACGATCGCCGGCGGCGGCCACTTCCTCCAGGAGGACCGCGGCCCCGAGGTCGCTCGGCACCTGGCGGCGCTCGTCCGGGCCTGAGTCGCTTGCAGGTTTCCGGCTGACCGGGGATCCCTGGACTTCATGGGTGTTGCAACACCCACTAAGTCCAGGGATTGCCCCCCAGGTCCGCCCGTGGCGGCCGTGCCGGACCCTGCCACGGCCAGCGAACCCGCAGGTGCGCCGTTTGGTCACCAACCGCAGGTCTGGCGCCGGAACTGCTGCGGTTGGTGACCGAACCGCACGCATTTCCGTACTGATGTCAGCCGGTGAGCCCGAAGGCGCCGAGCAGCGACCGGGCGGTCCGGGCGTGGCCGAGCGGGTCGATGCCGGCGACCTCGGCGTAGGAGCGCGAGAGCGCGTAGTGGGTGAGCCGGCGGGTGACCACGCGGTGGTGGAGGTCGGGGTGCGCGACGACGGTCAGCACCCGGTTGCCGTGGTGCCGGTCGTCCTCGTCGGCGGTGATGACGACGGCGAGCCGACCGGAGGTGAAGTCGGAACCGTCGAGCACGGCGCCGACCTGGCTGCGCAGCCAGGCGTTCGCCCGGCCGAGCGAGCAGTCGTGGGCGTCGTTGCAGACGTCGGGCACCACCATGCCGACGGCCGGCAGCGAGCCGGCCGAGATGTCGTCGGCCAGCTGGCTCAGCGGCACGTCGTGGGCCCGGCAGTCGGCCCGCTCGCGACGGAAGTAGGTCCACGGGTTGTGGCGTACGGCGTACCGGCCGGTGTCGGTGAGACGGCAGTTCGACGTCATGCCCTCGGCGTAGATCGTGGCGGTGCTGCCGGCGGCCACGGCCTGGCCGAAGACGCTCGGCCGCCGCACGGGGTGGGCCGCCGGCGGCTGGTCGTCGGTGACGCCGAAGGTGCTCCCGCCGGCGATCGCGAGGTAGTTGGGCAGCGAGGGGTGGGTGATGGCGCGGTAGCGGGTCGTGTAGCCGTAGCGGTCGGCCAGCCGCGCGACCCACGGCATGCCGCTGCGCATCTGGGCCAGCGAGTGGTTCTCGACCACGAACACCAGCATCTTGGTGACCGGGGGAGCCGTCTCCGACGCGGTCGTGCGGACGGTCACGGGCGCGGACTGCTCGGGCGCCGGCGAGCTGCACGCGGCGAGCGCGGTGGCGAGCACGGCGACGAGGGCGGTGACGGCGGTGAGCAGGGGCGCCGCGAGGCGACGGGTCCTCATCCCGACACCCGCTCCAGGACCCGCCAGTCGCCGACCGAGCTGACCTCGCGGTAGCGCGCGTCCAGCACCGGCTCGGCGAGCCTGTCGTCGACACCCCAGGTGCCGAGCGAGTCGCCGTCGACGACCACCCAGCGGGGGGCGTCCGCGCCACCGAGCACGGTGGCGAGCTGCTCCAGGTGCGGGTCACGGACGCGGACGGGCAGGCTCCACAGGTAGGGGTAGGGGCTCACGAGGCCAGTCTCGCGCACGATGTCCGCGTGGCCGAACGCCACCACCACCGTGTCGCCGGGCCGGGAGTGCTGGCGCACGTACGACGCGACCTGCTGGTCCGCGCCGAGGTGCAGCGGGTGGGTGAGCGACCACGACAGGGCGAAGCCCGTCGAGACGGCGGCGAGCACAGTCGTCACGCGGGTGACCCGGCCGCCGCCTCCGCACGCGGTCACGAGCAGGACCAGGCCCGGGACCAGCGCGATCAGGTAGTGGTGCCAGTAGCTCCCGCCCAGCAGCGCGCCCGCCGTCTCCCACGCGAGCACGGCCAGGGCGGCCACCAGCAGGGCGCGGTCGGCGACGGGCCGCCGACGGCCGATCACCGCGCCGGCGGCCAGCAGCGGCAACCCCGCCAGCAGGGCCGCCACGACGAGCGCGTCGAACCGCGTCGACGTGGCCGAGCTCGCCGAGGTGTCGATCACCGCTGCCGCGTCGGCCCGGAAGGTGACGATCGCGTCCCAGAGTGCCGCCGGGCCGGTGCCGCGGGTGGACGCGACGCCGAGGACGAGGAGCAGGGTCCCGGCCGCGCCGGCGGCGAACGACCCGGCCCGTGCAGCGGCCTCGCGCCAGGGCCGGCGGGACCTCCCGAGCGCCGGGGCGACCAGCAGGACCGCGGCGACGACGAAGCCGTCGACGAGGTTCTGCTTCACCAACGCCGCTGCGGCGGCGAGTGCGCCGGCGGCCCACAGCTCGGCGTACCGCGCCCGGCCGTCGACCGCCCGCACCGACCGCACGAGCAGCAGGAAGCTGCCGAGGACGAGCGGCACCGCGAGGAGCTCGCCGTCGACCTCCATCACGCCCAGCAGCGGCGAGGAGAGGAGGACAGCGGCGACCGCGGCGGCGGGGGTGCCGCCGAGCCGTCCGGCCAGGAGCACCGCGACGACGACGGCGAGCATGCCGATCAGGCGCAGCGCGATACCACCCCCCAGTGCGTCGGCGGCGGCGAAGATGCCGAGGAGCACCGGCGGCCGGTCGACGAAGTACGCGCCGTAGAGCGACGAGCCCGGGTGCCACTGCCCTGCCACGACCAGGAAGCCGCCCTCGTCCGGCGTCAGCGGCAGCCTCAGGAACGGCACTCGGACCAGCGCGGCGGCGACGGCGAGCAGGAGCGGCCACGGCAGCCACGGCGGGCTCACCGGCGGGTGTGCGGGGGACGGGCTCCGCACCCGGTCCAGCATCGTCACGTGGCCACCGTGCCTCGCCTTACCTGACCAGGACATGAAAGCCAGACACGAGGGGGAGCGGCCGCAGTCAGGTAGCGTGCAGGTACGTCGACGCACCCTCGTCTGCGAGAGGGGGTCCCATGGCCAGGATCGGTCTCTGCGAGGACGATCCCGCGATCCGGCGGATCGTGCTCGCCGCCCTGGAGCACGCCGGCCATGAGGGCGTCGCCGCGCACGACGGGCGGGAGGCGTTGCGGCTGTTCTCGACCGACGACTCCCTCGCCGTGGTCATCCTCGACATCGGGCTGCCGGACTCCGACGGGCGCGACGTGTGCCAGGCCCTGCGCTCGGCGGGGCAGCCCGCGCCGGTCCTCTTCCTGACCGCGCTCGGGGCGGTCCACGACCGCCTGGCCGGCTTCAGCGCCGGCGCCGACGACTACCTGCCGAAGCCCTTCGACGTCAAGGAGCTCGTCGCCCGCGTCGAGGCGCTCGCCAAGCGCGGACGGATCGTCACCGGCGAGGCCCCCACCGACCTCCTGCTCGACCCCGCCCGTCACGCGCTGGTGTGCGGCGGCAAGGAGGTGCTGCTGACCCCCACGGAGTTCCGGATGCTCGCGGCGATCACCTCGCGACCCGGCGAGGTCGTCCGGCGGCGCGCGGTCGTGGCGGCGGCCTGGCCGGACGGCGCCGTCGTCAACGAGAACACCGTCGACTCCTACGTCCGCCGGATCCGCGTCAAGCTCGAGGAGGTCGGGTCGCCGTTGCGCCTGCAGACGGTGCGCGGGGTGGGGTTCCGGCTCACGTGAGCAGCTGGCTGCGCCCGCGGACCTTCCGCGGCCGGATCGTGCTCTCGACGGTGGCCCTGGTGGCCACCGTGATGGTCGTGGTCGCGGTGCTCGTCGAGCTGCTGCTCGACTACACGGCCCGCCACGACGCCGACCAGAGCCTGGGCGACCGCGCCGAGTCGGTCGTCAGCGTCGTGGACGCGAGCTCCCCGGACCGGTCGACCTCGCTCGTCGTACCGCCCGACGCCCTGGAGCCCGGCGTCCGCGTGTACGACGCCGACGGGACCCTGGTCGCCGGGACGATCGAGAAGCGCGCCCGCGACGCGGCCGACGACCTGGCCCGCGTGACGACCCCGACCACGGTCACGGCACCCGGCGAGCTCCGCCTGCTGGCCCGGCCGTTCACGACCACGTCGGGTGAGCACGGCGTGGTCGTCGTCAGCCAGCTCACCGAGCCCTACGCCCGGTCCGAGACGACCGCGCTCCTCGCCGTCGGCGGCATGGGCCTGCTGGTGGTCCTGCTGGCCGCCCTGGTCGCGCTCCGGGTGACCAGCCAGGCGCTGGCGCCGGTGACCCAGATGGCCGAGCGCGCGGAGGACTGGAGCGAGCACGACCTGGGGCAACGGTTCGACCTCGGCCCGGCCGACGACGAGCTCGCGCGTCTCGGCGAGACCCTCGACCACCTGCTCGACCGGGTCGCGATGGCGATCCGGTCGGAGCAGCGGCTGACCTCGGAGCTGGCGCACGAGCTCAGGACGCCGCTGACCGCGATCCAGGGCTCGGCGGACCTGGCGCTGATGCGCGGGGTCGACGACGACCAGACCCGCGCCGACCTCGTCGAGGTCTCCCGGGCCGCGCGGTCGATGGCCGAGGTGATCTCCACGTTGGTGGAGGTCGCCCGCGACCCGGCGGCCACGGACGCGTCCGCCACCTGCCGCGTCTCGGACCTCGTCGAGGCGCTCCGCCCGTCGGTGCCCGCCTCGCTCGACCTGGTCGACGAGACGGGAGCCTCGACCGCCCGGGTCGCCGGCTCCCGCACGCTGGTGCTGCGCGCCCTGGCCCCGGTGCTCGACAACGCCGTGGCCCACGCCCGGTCACGGGTGGTGCTGCGCGCGACCGACCTGCCCCACGCCGTCGTGGTTGCGGTCGTCGACGACGGGCCCGGCGTCGACGAGCGGATCCGCGACCACCTCTTCGACGTGGGCGCCTCCGGGAGTGGCGGCACCGGCCTGGGCCTCGGCATCGCGCAGCGCGTGGCGCGCTCCCTCGGCGGCGAGATCCTGGTCGAGGCGCCCGAGCGCGGCGCGTCGTTCGTGCTGCGGCTCCCGCGGGCCTGACGCCCGGGGCCCGCCATTGCCGCCCCTACCTCGGCGAGTTTCGTCGGGCGGCCGACAGAATCCGAGGCGGGACGACGAAGCTTTGTCGTCCCGGGTCGGAAAACGTCGGCCGGCCGACAAAACCGGTTCCGCCGTTCGCACGGGTTCTGCCGTACGAACGGCCGAACAAGAACTCGGCGGGGGTAGGAAGGTGTAGCCGTCGCGCTGCCGGACGTCCGGCGCCGACCAGTCAGGTTCCGTGCAGGTCCGGACCGGCACGATGACGCCGTGTTCGACACCATCAACGGTCTGCCCATCCACCCGCTCGTCGTCCATGCCGTCGTCGTCCTGGTGCCGCTCGCGGTGCTGGGCACGATCGTCATCGCGGTCGTGCCCAAGTGGCGGGCGCCCTACGGGCTGTTCGTCGTGGGAGCCGCGGCGGTCGCAACGGTGCTCTGCCCGGTCGCGACCTCGAGCGGCGAGGCGCTGGAGGGTCACGTCGGCGACCCCGGCTACGACCACGCCGAGCTCGGCGAGCAGCTCGTCTGGTTCGTGCTGCCCGTCCTGGTCCTCTCGGCCGTGCTGGTGTGGCTGGCCCGGCGGCCCGTGGACCGGCGCCCCGGTCCGGCCTGGCTGCCGACCGCCGTGGCCGTCGTGGCCGTGATCGCCTCGGTCGCGTGCGCCGTGCAGGTCTACCGCGTCGGCGACTCCGGCGCCCGGGCCGCCTGGGGTGACCGGGTCTCGTCCTCCTCGTCGGGTGGGGACCAGGACTCCGACTGAGCCGAGCCACCGAGGCTGACCGCAGGTCGCGGGTGCCAGACTGGCCCCATGTCGATGCGTCACGTGACGTCCGCCGTGGTCGACGCGGCCCAGCGGGTGGGTGCGGCACCGCCGGCCCCGGCCCACCTCCGCCTCGGCGGAGGCGACCTGCCGGTGGTGGGCTCGGCGCGCGTCTACGTCTGCGGCATCACGCCGTACGACGTCACGCACCTCGGCCACGCGTCGACGTTCGTGTGGGCCGACGTCCTCGCGACGGTCCTGGACGGCACCGGCGTGGAGACCCGCACCTGTCGCAACGTCACCGACGTCGACGACGTGCTGCTCGAGGCCGCGCGGGCGCGCGGCACTTACTTCGACGAGCTCGCGCTCACCCAGGAGGCGGTGTTCGACCGCTCGATGCGGGCGTTGCGCGTGGCGACGCCGGCACACCAGCCGCGGGCCCGTTACCACGTCGACGCGGTCGTCCAGCTGGCACAGGCGCTGCTGGAGGTCGGTGCGGCCCACGAGCGCGACGGGACGGTGTGGTTCCGAGGCCCTGACGTCGCCGCCGGCTCGGGTCTCGGTCGCGACGACGCGCTGGCCCGCTCCGCGGCGTACGGCGACCGGCCCGACGACCCGGCCAAGGAGGACCCGTTCGATGTGGCGGTCTGGCGGCCGTCGTCGGACGGCGAGCCGGCCTGGCCGAGCCCGTGGGGCTGGGGACGGCCCGGGTGGCACGCCGAGTGCGCCGCGATGGCCCTGGCCGTGCAGGGCGCCAGCGTCGACGTCCTCGTCGGCGGTGCGGACCTGCTGTTCCCGCACCACGCGTACCAGGTGGCGATGGCGGAGGCCGTGACCGGCGTGCGGCCCTTCGCCCGGGCGCAGCTCCACGTCGGTGAGGTCCGCGTGGCCGGCCACAAGATGGCCAAGTCGACGGGCAACCTGGTGCTGGTCGACGACCTGCTGCGTGACGTCTCGCCGGCCGCGCTGCGGCTACACCTGCTGCACCGCCCGTACGACGAGGCGTGGGACTTCGAGCGCCCGCTGCTCGACGAGTCGCAGGAGCTGCTCGACGCCCTGCACGCGGCGGCGGCCCGACCCGGCCGCAGCGACCCGGCGGGGGTGCTCGCCCCGCTCCGCGCCGACCTCGACGTGCGCGCCTCCGTGGCGGCGGCGCTCGACGTCGGCGGTGATGGCGCGCGTCAGCTGATCAGCACCCTGCGCCTGGCCTGACCTGTCGACGACCGGCTCACGAGGGGCTCAGGAGCGGCTCAGGAGCGGCGCGTGAAGGCCAGCTGCCAGGCTTCGGGGCCGCGCTCGAGGTACTCCACATCGAACCCGCCCGGTGACCGCTCCTCGACCTGTTGGAGCAGCCGCCGCGGGTCGTGCGGGGCCACGAGGACCAGTGGCTGCCCGGCCGGGAGCTGGTCGAGGGCGCCGATGACGGCGCCGTGGCGCACCAGGTGGGGGATGGTGCGCGCGTCCAGCACGGGTACGCCGTGGGGCCCGTCGCCGCCGCAGCCGCACCCGCCCCGGGCCGCGCGGTGGGGGCGCTCGGTGCTGGTCCCGGTCAGGCCGAGGTCCGGTCGGATGGTCATGTGCTCTCCTGGGTGTCGCGGTGCTCGTCGGTCGTGGTGCACCCAGGGGACGTGCTCGGGGTCCGTGGAAAACAGGGCCTCACGACCCGCACGGCCGACCGGACGTGCCGCTACCATGAGGGCGATGGCGGTGGGGCTCGCCGACAACCGCGACGGACGTCGCCAACAGTCCCTACCTGAGACGGACAGGTAGGAGACCCATGCCCCGATCCTCGCCCCGGTCATCGCCGCGGTCGCCGAAGGGCCGAGCAGCCGTGGACGCCGTCCACCGGCTGCCGGTCGACCCGGACGTCCCGCGCGAGGAGTCGCCGACGCGCCGCCGGCCACCACTGCTGCGCGACGTCGTGCGCGAGCACCGGGACGTGCTCGCGGTCATCGCCGTCGGGGGTGCGATCGGGAGCCTGGGCCGCTGGGCCGTCGGTGAGCTCGTCCCGCACGACCCGGGCGGGTTCGCGTGGAGCACCTTCGCGGTGAACGTCAGCGGGGCGTTGTTGCTGGGCCTCCTCATGGCGTTCATGGCCGACCTTCTCGCGAGCACGCGGTACGTGCGCCCGCTGCTCGGCGTGGGCGTCCTGGGCGGGTGGACGACCTTCTCCACCTACATGTTCGACACCCGGGCCGGCCTCGCCGCGGACCGGGTGCCGACGGCGCTGCTCTACCTGGGCGGGACGGTCGTCGTCGGTCTGGTGGCCGTCTGGCTGGGCCTCGTGGCCGGCCGGTGGGTGATCGTGGCGGCCGGCCGAGCCGGGCGTCGTCGTACGAGGAAGGGGCAGGACCGTGGATGAGGCGACACAGGAGGACGACATGCACCTGCAGACGGGGCCGGCGCTGCGACTGACGATCTTCGTCAGGACCAACGACCAGTGGCACCACCGGCCGCTCCACTCCGAGATCGTCCATCGGGCGCACCAGGCCGGGCTGGCCGGGGCCAGCGTCTTCCACGGGATCGAGGGGTTCGGCAAGTCCGAGACGATCCACACCTCGCGGATCCTGTCGCTCGGTGACGACCTGCCGAGCTCGATCGTGATCGTCGACGCCGAGGAGCGCATCCGGGCGTTCCTGCCGCAGCTCGACGAGCTGGTCACCGAGGGGATGGTCGTCCTCGACCCGGTGGAGGTCGTCCGCTACACCAGCCGCACGCTGGACGGCTCGGCGTGACCGTCGCGCTCGTCGTCCTCGGAGCGGCCGTCGGCGCACCGGCCCGCTACCTGACCGACCTCCTCGTCCAGTCGCGGCACGACAGCGTCTTTCCGTGGGGCACCTTCACGGTCAACGTGGTCGGCTCGTTCGTGCTGGGCGCGGTCGGCGCCGCGGTGCTGGTGCAGGACGCGCCGACCTGGGTGCTGACCCTGGTCGGCACCGGCTTCTGCGGTGCGCTGACGACCTTCTCGACGTTCGGCTTCGAGACCGTTCGGCTGGTCGAGGAGGGGTCGTGGCAGGCGGCTGCCCTCAACGTCGCGGCCAGCCTCGCGGTCGGGCTCGGGGCGTGCGCCCTGGGGTGGTGGGTGGTCGGCCTCCTCTGACCGGGACGTCATCAGGATCGAGCAACCGTCACCACGATCGTGATGACGTCCCGCGTCCGACGGTCAGCGGAGCCGACGTCCCGCGGAGCCGACGTGCCGCTCAGGCAGCGCCCTTGCGGGCGGTCCAGCTCGTCCGGGCGGACCCGGAGCAGCCGTACCCGGTCGTGTCGACCACCGTCACCCGCAGGGAGCCGCTGGACTTGGCCTTCGACAGCATCTGTCCGGCCACCACGAGGGAGGTGTTGCCCATCTGGGTGCGGACCTGGAACTTCTTGTGGGTGCTGATCGGGACCGAGAGCGACTTCATCGTCGTCGTCGCCTCGATCTGGCACCCGGCCCCGCTCGCGGACCAGCCGACCTGCAGGTAGGTGACCCGCCCGCGGCTGTTCACCTTGAACGTCAGGTCCTTGTCCTGTCCCGTGGTCCCGCTCCAGGTGCCGGCGTAGACCGAGGCCCGCGGCGCCTGCGTCGCCCCGCTCGGTGCCGCGACCGCCAGGCCGGGCAGCGGGATCAGCAGCACCGCGGCGAGGGCCGAGAGGGTCCTGCGCGTCTGCCCGTTCATCGTCCACCCCTCCATCCCGGGGTCGGACGCGCACCGGCGAACGACCGGGCGCTCCCGAGCCCGTGTCTTCGTCCACCCAGACTGCGGCGGGCGTCGGCGCGCTGCCAGAGCCGGAGGTCATCGGAGGCCGCGCCGGATGGCCGGGCCAGATGGCCGGGCCGGATGGCCGGGCCAGGGCGTTCCGTCCGTCGCAGCTACGGCAGACCGGAACCCACGACGCAGGTCAGGCGCCTCGCCGATGCATGCATGAGGAGGTCGATCCGCTCGCCGTACGGGTAGACCCGCCCACGACCTGGTGGACCGCGTCAGCGTCGGCCGGGTACGCCGGGTCGACCGGTGAGTCGCCGACCGGGCGCGGCACGACTACTGCACCGTCCCGACGTCGATGGTCTCGCCGTGCGTGAGGTCGACCTGGACCCGCAGGCCGCTGGGTACCTGCCCGTGCAGCCGCTGCAGGAGCGCGTCGGGTGACGGGAGGTCGTCGGGCGACTCCACGTGGACCACGAAGGTGATGCCGGTGTGGTCGACCCCGGTCACCCGCGCCTTGGGCTCGCCGGCCAGCCACCGCGTGGCCTCCTGCTCGACCGTCGCGTTCCACGACGCGACCAACCACGTGCCGGCCGAGTTGAGCCCGAGCGGGACGATGACGAGGAGCAGGAGCACCGACAGCCTGAGGTAGGACCGGCGCAGGGTACGACCCGGCTCACCCGCGAGAGCGGTCTCGTAGCCGAGCACGGTGAACACGAAGATCCCGCCGAGCACGAGCGCGACGAAGTTGGAGACGAAGAGCAGCAACGCACCCAGGGCATAGTCGATCTCGCCGTCGCCCAGGCACACACCGACCACGGCGAGCGGCGGGACCAGCGAGATCGCGATCGCGACGCCCGGCAGCACGGCCGCGACGTCGCGCCGGGCCAACGCCACCGCGCCCGCCAGGCCGGTCGCGATCGCCGCCACCAGGTCCATCATGTTCGGTGAGACGCGGGAGGTGATCTGGCTGTTGTCGGCCAGCGGCTCGGCACTGGGGATCAGGGAGAAGAGCACCCCGACGGCGACGACGAGGGCAGCGCCGAACGCGACGTAGAAGAGCGACGCGTTGCGCTGGCCCTTCACGGCGGCGAGCGCAAGACCCATGATCGGCGTCGACAGCGGGGCGATGATCATGGCTCCGATGACGGTGGCCGTGGAGTCGGTGAGCACCCCGGCACACGCGATGACCGACGACAACGCCAGCATCGTCCAGAAGGCCGTCGTCTTCGACCGACGGTCGCCGTCGCGCAGCACCAGGTCGTCGGTCAGCTCGTCCAGCGTGCGCCGCTGCTGCGGAGGGACGAGGCGGGCGCGGAGGTCGTGGCGCATCAGGTGCCATCCTCGTCGATCGGAGACCCCAGCACCGGGCTTCGGCCCGAGATGTCGGCCATCGGCTGACCGCTGCTCAGGCGTGCGCCGGCTGCGGCGCGGCGGACGGGGCGGGCGTGGGCAGGTCGGGCAGACGGTCACGGCGGACCAGCACGACCACGATGACGATCGAGAGGATGCTCAGCGAGATGTCGAGGCCCGACCGGGTGCTGGCCTCGTTGCCCGCGAGGGTGGTCCAGACGCCGTAGAAGACGGCGAGGCAGTCGACCAGGACGAGGATGCCGACGAGGGGGCTGGGCTGCACGTTCACGGCGGTCTCCTTGCTCGAGAACGAGGGGTGGCCGGAGCGGCCCACGGTGAGTCTCACGTCGCGGCCGGTCGTCGTGGAGGGACCGAAGTCCCGGCTGGCGCGGGGACCTTCGGCAGCGCGAGAGCGCGGGCGGTCTCCCCAGGGTCGAGAGACGCCCGATCTCGAGGAGCCCCGATGTCCACGCCCACCGCACCTGTGCCGGCCTCTGCGGCGCCACCCGACTGGGTGCCGGGCGACCGCCGTTGGGCGGGTGCGCCTTCGCGAGACTGACATGCTGGACGGATGGCCAACCGTCTGAGGGACGCGACCTCGCCGTACCTCCTCCAGCACGCCGACAACCCCGTCGACTGGTGGGAGTGGGGACCCGAGCCCTTCGAGGAGGCGCGGCGCCGTCGCGTGCCGGTGCTGCTGAGCGTCGGGTACGCCGCGTGCCACTGGTGCCACGTGATGGCGCACGAGTCGTTCGAGGACGAGGCGACGGCGGCGTACCTCAACGAGCACTTCGTCAGCATCAAGATCGACCGTGAGGAGCGCCCGGACGTCGACGCGGTCTACATGCAGGCGACGACGTCGATGACCGGGCACGGGGGCTGGCCGATGACGGTCGTCCTCGACCACGACGGCAACCCGTTCTTCGCGGGGACCTACTTCCCCGACGCGCCGCGGCACGGGCAGCCGTCGTTCCGGCAGGTGCTGGAGGCGCTCAGTGACGCGTGGACGAACCGTGCGGACGAGGTGGCGCGGGTCGGGGCGACCCTGCGCGACCACCTCAACCAGGAGAACGCGCTCACCGCCGGGACGATCGACGTCGACGCCGCGGTCGCGACGCTGGCGACCGAGTTCGACCCGAGGTCGGCCGGCTTCGGCGGGGCGCCGAAGTTCCCGCCGTCGATGGTGCTGGAGCTCCTGCTCCGGGTCTCGGCGGGCTCGACCACCGGGGCCGCCGCGGAGATGCTGGGCGCCACGCTGGAGGCGATGGCCCGTGGCGGCATCCACGACCAGCTGGGCGGCGGCTTCGCGCGCTACAGCGTCGACAGCGACTGGGTGGTGCCGCACTTCGAGAAGATGCTCTACGACAACGCCCTGCTGCTGCGCGTGTACGCCGGGTGGGGGACCGACCTCGGCGAGCAGGTGGCGCTCGACATCGCAGAGTTCCTGCTCACCGAGCTCCGGACACACGAGGGCGGGTTCGCCTCCGCCCTCGACGCCGACTCCGAGGGGGAGGAAGGCACCTTCTACGTCTGGACACCGGCCCAGCTGACCGAGGTCCTCGGTCCGGAGGACGGCAGGTGGGCCGCCGATCTCCTGTCCGTGACCGACGGCGGTACCTTCGAGCGCGGCACCTCGACGCTGCAGCTCCTCCGGGACCCCGACGACCCGGGGCGCTGGGACGACGTGCGCCGCCGGCTGCTGGAGGCCCGCGCGCGCCGGGAGCGCCCGGCCCTCGACGACAAGGTCGTGGCCGCGTGGAACGGGCTGGCCATCAGCGGGCTCTGCCGCGTCGGCACCCTCTACCACCAGGCGCAGTACGTCGAGGCCGCCGAGCACGCCGCGGCGCTGCTCTGGTCGCGGCACGTCGTCGGCGGCCGGCTGCGGCGGGTCTCTCGCGACGACGTCGTCGGCACGCCGGCGGGGGTGCTCGAGGACCACGGGTGCGTCGCGGCCGGGTTCCTCGACCTGTTCCAGGCGACGGGTGACGTCGACTGGCTCGAGCGGGCGGGCTCGATCCTCGACGTCGCGCTCGCGCACTTCGCGGCTGACGACGGCGGCTTCTTCGACACCGCCGACGACGCCGAGGTGCTCGTCGCGCGGCCCCGGGACCCCTCCGACAACGCCTACCCCTCGGGTCTGTCCTCGATGGTGCACGCGCTGGCGACCTACGCCGCGATCACCGGCTCCGGCCGCCACCGCGATGCGGCGGAGGCCGGCCTGGCCACGGTCGCCCAGATCGCCGAGCGGGCGCCGCGCTTCGCCGGCTGGTCGCTCGCCGCTGCGCGGTCCATGCTCGACGGCCCGGTCGAGGTCGCGATCGTGGGCGAGCCGGGGGAGGAGCGGGACGCGCTCGAGCAGGTCGCCCGCCGCGACCCCAACGCGGTCGTCGTCGTGGCCGACGAGCCCTGCGACGACGTACCGCTGCTGGTCGGCCGGGACGAGATCGACGGCCGCCCGGCGGCGTACGTGTGCCGGAACCTGGTCTGCGAGCGACCGGTGACCTCGCCCGAGGAGCTCCGCGCGGCGCTGGTGCGCTGACCCGGCCCGGCCGGGGTCACCCGAACCGGTCGAGACAGGCGAACGCGGTGCGCAGGTAGCCGTCGGTGCGCGGCGACGAGGTGAAGTGGGGGACCATCCGGTTCATCGCGTAGGCGACGGTGGTGCGACGATCGAGGTCGTTGACGACGATCGCGCCGCCGTACCCGGTCCACCAGCAGACCCGGCCGTCGGGGACCGCCGGTGCGCTCGGGGTGGGGAGCGCGTAGCCGATGCCCCAGCGCAGCGGCACCAGCAGCACCAGGTCGGTGCCGTCGGCCTGGACCTCGAAGACGCGGGAGAGCGTCTCCTCCGAGAGCAGACGTACGCCGTCGACCTCGCCGCCGTGCGACACCGCGGACTGGATGCGGGCGATCGAGCGGGCGTTGCCGTGCCCGTTGGCGGCCGCGACCGGGACCCGGCGCCACGGGGCGGTGTTGCAGAAGCCGCCGACGTCGAGGAAGGGGTTGGCCAGGGTCCGCACGAAGAAGTTGCCCCCGGGCAGCGACGCGACGTCGATGGAGCCCGGCGGGGGCGGGACGAGGTCCGCGCAGCGGTCCAGGGCGCCGTCGGGGACCCCGAGGTGGAAGTCGGCACCCAGTGGCTCGGCCACGAGGGTGCGGAACCGGTCCGCGAGCGGCGACCCCGTCGCGCCGCGGACGATCGCGTCGAGCAGGTGGCCGTGGCTGAGCAGGTGGTAGCCGGACGCAGTTCCCGGCTCCCACCACGGCCGCTGGGCGGCCAGGAGCGCCTCGGAGTAGGGCAGGTCCATCAGGCCGGCGGCATCGAGCGGCTCGGTCCAGCCCGCGTAGCCCGAGGTGTGGCCGAGCACGTGGCGCACCAGCACGTCGTCGCGGGAGAAGGCCGGCCAGTAGAGCCGGACCGGAGCATCGAGGTCGAGCTCACCTCGGTCGACCAGCACCAGGGCCGTCAGCGCCGACATGGTCTTGGTGATCGACCACGTGTGGACGAGGGTGTCGCGCTCCCACGGCCGTCCTGGCGCGGCCCCGCCGCCCCAGAGGTCCACGAGCAGCTCCCCGTCGTGGACCACCGCGAGGGACGCGCCCGCGTCGGTCCCGTCGGCGAGGTTCGCCTCGAGGAGGTCCGCGAGCGGCGCGAAGGCCGGGTGGGCGTGTCCGGGCACGCGGGACACTCTAGGAACCGGCTCGACCACCACCAGCGGATCCGCTGGCGCGTCTCCGCTCAGCGCAGCGCGAAGGTCGCCATCGAGACGCCGACGAAGTGTGCGGTGAAGGCCAGGATCGTGAAGGTGTGGAACACCTCGTGGAAGCCGAACCAGCGCGGCCACGGGTCGGGTCGCTTGATGCCGTAGACCACGCCGCCGAAGGTGTAGAGCCCACCGCCGACGAGGATCATCACGAACGTCGCGATGCCGATGCCGACGCCGAGCCGGATCGCGCCGTCGTAGAAGCCGGGGATGAAGAAGATCGCCGCCCAGCCGAGCGCGACGTAGATCGGCACGTAGAGCCAGCGGGGCGCGTCGGTCCAGAAGATCCGGAAGCCGACGCCGAGGATCGCTCCGGCCCACACCGTCGCGAGCAGCACCTCGCGCTGGGTGCCGTGGAGCAGGAGCAGGCTGAAGGCGGTGTAGGACCCGGCGATCAGCAAAAAGATGTTCGCGTGGTCCCAGCGGCGCCAGAACGCCCACAGCCGGGGCGACCAGGTGCCGGTGTGGTAGATCGCCGACACGCCGAACAGCAGCAGCGCCGAGGCGGTGAAGACCGCGGACCCGACCTTCGTCGTGGTCGTGGGGGACAGCACGATCAGCACGATCCCGGCGGCCAGCGTGAGCGGGACCGTGCCGAGGTGCAGCCAGCCGCGCAGCTTGGGCTTGATGTCGTGGAGGTCCGCCTTGAGGTCGGCCGTGAGCTCGGCGACAGCGTCGTGGAGCTGTCGCCCCGCGCGTGCGGCTCCGTCCATGGCCTGGTTCATGCAGCGAACATACCCGCGGTCTGGTCGATCCAACCCGCACTCCCGGCGAACGCCGCCTGAACGTGTGAGGAAGGTCGCGCCGGTAGCATCGGCTCCGTGGCGGACTGGAAGCGCGGCGTGCGACGGGTGCTCTACCCGGCGTACGAGGCTCGGGTCCTGCGACGGATGCCGGACACGATCCCGAAGCACGTCGGGGTGATGCTCGACGGCAACCGGCGCTGGGCCAAGGCGGTCGGCCGCGACTCGGCCCACGGGCACGAGGCGGGCGCGGCCAACATCGAGCCGCTGCTCGGCTGGTGCGACGAGGTCGGCATCGAGGTCGTGACGCTGTGGCTGCTCTCGACCGACAACCTCAACCGGCCCGAGCGCGAGCTCGCGCCGCTGCTGGGGATCATCGCCGACGCGGTCACCTCGCTCGCCGACCAGCGCAAGTGGCGGATCCATCCTGTGGGCGCCCTCGACCTGCTGCCCGCCGCGACCGCCGAGCGGCTCAAGGCCGCCGAGGAGGCCACCCGCGACGTCGACGGGATGCTCGTCAACGTCGCGGTCGGGTACGGCGGCCGGCGCGAGATCGCCGACGCCGTGCGCTCTCTGCTGCAGGAGGCGTCGGCCCAGGGCATGTCGATCGACGAGCTCGCCCAGACGATCGACGTCGAGCACATCGCCGAGCACCTCTACACCAAGGGCCAGCCCGACCCCGACCTGGTCATCCGCACCTCCGGCGAGCAGCGGCTCGGCGGGTTCCTGCTCTGGCAGAGCGCGAAGTCGGAGTTCTACTTCTGCGAGGCCTACTGGCCCGACTTCCGCCGCGTCGACTTCCTCCGCGCGATCCGCGCCTACGCCCAGCGCGAGCGCCGGTACGGGGCCTGAGGGTTTCGGCTGCCAGCAGCCGAAACCCTCAGGACACGCCGAGGCGCCCCGGCGTGTCGTGGGGGTTCTGGCTGCCAGCAGCCGAAACCCGCATCCCAGCGGCGCGCCCACGGCGTCACGAGACGTTCACCCCCGCGTTCTGGCGTGTCGCCCGGGAACGGCCGCACCACGGGCGTACTTTCGCCGATATCGGCGGGTGGGGAAGCCCGCCGTATCGGGAGGCCCGTTCGTGAGACATCACGACTGCACAGCGCGAGTGGTGAGGCGAGAGCCACGCTGCCGCGCGACCGGGAGCCGGCACTCCGGCGCTCGGGCTCGTACCGGTCCGTAGCTCGACCACGGCCGGGGCGAGGGGTGCCTGCGCTGGCCTGCGAAGGGGTGTCACCGTGCCGAACCAGGCTCCGAAGACCCAGCGCTCCGCCCCCACGAAGCCGCGCGCGAGATCCGCGCCGACCGTGCGTACCTACGTCCTGGACACCAGCGTGCTGCTCGCCGACCCCGGAGCGATCCGGCGGTTCGAGGAGCACGAGGTGGTGCTGCCGGTCGTGGTCATCACCGAGCTGGAGGGCAAGCGGCACCACCCCGAGCTGGGCTTCTTCGCCCGCACCGCGCTGCGGATGCTGGACGAGCTGAGGATCACCCACGGCCGCCTCGACGAGCCGGTGCCGGTCGGCGACCTGGGCGGCACGGTGCGGGTCGAGCTCAACCACACCGACCCCGAGTCGCTGCCGTCGGGCTTCCGCCTGGGTGACAACGACACCCGGATCCTCGCGGTCGCGCGCAACCTCGCCAACGAGGGGTACGACGTCACGCTGGTCTCCAAGGACCTCCCGCTGCGCATCAAGGCCTCGGCCGTCGGTCTCGACGCCGAGGAGTACCGCGCGGAGGGCATCAGCGACTCCGACACCGGCTACTCCGGGATGGCCGAGCTCGAGGTCGTCGCGTCCGACCTCGACGAGCTGTACGACGGCGGCGTCGTCGACCTGGAGGAGGCGCGTGAGCTGCCCTGCCACACCGGTCTGGTGCTGCTCTCGGACCGGGGTACGGCGCTGGGCCGGGTCGGTCCCGACAAGCAGGTCCACCTGGTGCGCGGTGACCGCGAGGCGTTCGGCATCCACGGCCGCTCCGCCGAGCAGCGGATCGCGCTGGAGATGCTGCTCGACCCCGAGGTCGGGATCGTGTCGCTGGGCGGTCGGGCCGGCACCGGCAAGTCCGCGATGGCGCTGTGCGCGGGGCTCGAGGCCGTCCTCGAGCGGCGCCAGCACCAGAAGGTCGTCGTGTTCCGCCCGCTCTTCGCCGTCGGCGGCCAGGAGCTCGGCTACCTGCCGGGGTCGGAGTCGGAGAAGATGTCGCCCTGGGGCCAGGCGGTGTTCGACACGCTGGGCGCGATGACCTCCAAGGACGTGATCGACGAGATCCTCGACCGCGGCATGCTCGAGGTCCTGCCCCTCACCCACATCCGGGGCCGGTCGCTGCACGACGCCTTCGTCATCGTCGACGAGGCGCAGTCCCTCGAGCGCAACGTCCTGCTGACCGTGCTGTCCCGGATCGGCGCCAACTCCAAGGTCGTGCTGACCCACGACGTCGCCCAGCGCGACAACCTCCGGGTCGGCCGGCACGACGGCGTGGTGGCGGTGATCGAGAAGCTCAAGGGCCACCCGCTGTTCGCGCACGTCACGCTCACCCGGTCCGAGCGGTCGCCGATCGCCGCCCTGGTGACCGAGATGTTGGAGAACGTCACGCTGTGACCTTCGTCGTCGGCCTCCCCGTCCCCGCCGGGGAGGCCGACGTACTCCTGGGGTCCGTGTGACCGATGTGACACCTGTGCCACCCCGGTGGCGGATCTCGCGCGGATCCTGAGCACCACTGTGGTGGTTCGGTTTGCAACGACCGGTCTGGTCAGGCAGGGTGGCTCGTGATCATTTCGTGACCTTCTCGCACTCGGGCGGTTGAGGGTCGACGGAAAGCCCAGTCGTCTACCCCCGGTACCGAGCCCTTGTCGAAACGCACGAAGTACGTTCCGAAGCACCGTCATGCCCCCGAGCGGGCGATCGTCGAGGCCCCCAAGCGGGCCATCAAGAAGACGGTCGTGCTGTCCTCGGTGGCCGTCGCCGCGACCGGCGCGTCCGTCGCGGGTGGTGTCCTGAGCGCCCCTGCGAGCGTGTCCAGCGCGGCCGGTGACCTCAGCGCGCAGGTGACCTCCCCGGTCCAGGGCGGATCGGTGCCCGAGGCCGACCGCGCACCGGTGGTGTCCCGGTCCTCCGACCGGCGCGACGCGGCCGACCCGGCCAAGGAGGCGGCGCTGTCGGTGGCGAGCGGCCCGGCCGTGACCGACCGGGTGGAGCTCTCCGAGGGCGACCCGCGCGACATCGCCCGCGCCCTGATGCCGCAGTTCGGCTTCTCCTCCGACCAGTTCGGCTGCCTCGACTCGCTCTGGATGCGCGAGAGCGGCTGGAACCCCTCGGCCCAGAACGCCTCCTCGGGCGCCTACGGCATCCCGCAGTCGCTCCCCGGCTCGAAGATGGCCTCCGCCGGCGCGGACTGGGCGACCAACCCGGCCACGCAGATCAAGTGGGGCCTGGGCTACATCCAGGACCGGTACGGCAGCCCGTGCGGCGCCTGGGGCCACTCCGAGTCGTACGGCTGGTACTGACCGGAGACGCGTCAGCGGATCCGGTCGATGGTGGTTGAGCAGCGACCACGGCCGAGCCTGCGAGGCCGTGACGGAGCGTGTCGAAACCCGATCGTGACCGGGAGCGACCGAGACCTCACGGGTGGGTCATGCTCTCGACGTCCAGCGCGGCGTCGAGCTGTTCCTCGGTGAGCTCGCCGCGCTCGACGTACCCCATCGCGACCACGGTCTCGCGGATCGTCGCCTGGTCGGCCAGCGCCTGCTTGGCGATCTTCGCTGCGGACTCGTAGCCGACGTACTTGTTCAGCGGCGTCACGACGGACGGCGAGGACTCGGCGTACTGACGCATCCGGCCGGCGTCCGCGGTGATGCCGTCGACGCAGCGCTCGGCGAGCACCCGTGACGACGCAGCGAGGAGCCGGACCGACTCCAGGACGTTGCGGGCCATCACCGGCATGGCGACGTTGAGCTCGAACGCACCGCTCGCCCCGGCGGCGGTGACCGCGGCGTCGTTGCCGATCACCTGGAAGCAGACCATGAGCGTCGCCTCCGGCAGCACCGGGTTGACCTTGCCGGGCATGATGCTCGACCCGGGCTGCAGGTCGGGGAGGTGGATCTCCGCCAGCCCGGTCGTCGGGCCCGACGACATCCAGCGCAGGTCGTTGCAGATCTTGGTCAGCCCCACGGCGTAGGTGCGCAGCACCCCGCTGAGCTCGACCAGCGAGTCGCGGGTGCCCTGCGCCTCGAAGTGGTTGCGCGCCTCGGTGAACGGCTGCCCGCTCGCCTCGGAGAGCACGGCGATCACGCGCTCGGCGAACCCCGCCGGGGTGTTGATGCCGGTGCCGACCGCCGTGCCGCCCAGCGGGAGCTCGCGGACCCGGGGCAGGACCGACTCCAGCCGCTCCGCGGCGTACCGCACCGTGGCGGCGTACCCACCGAGCTCCTGGCCGAGCATCACCGGCGTCGCGTCCATCAGGTGGGTGCGGCCGGACTTCACCAGGTCCGCGAACTCCTCGGCCTTGCGCTCGAGGCTGCCGGCGAGGACGTCGAGTGCCGGGAGGAGATCTCCGACGACGGCGAGCGTCGCGGCGACGTGGATGGCCGTGGGGAAGGTGTCGTTGCTCGACTGGCTGGCGTTGACGTGGTCGTTGGGGTGGACGTCGGTCCCGGCACGCTCGGCGAGGGTCGCGATGACCTCGTTGGCGTTCATGTTGGAGCTGGTCCCCGACCCGGTCTGGAAGACGTCGACGGGGAACTCGGCATCGTGCTCGCCCTCGACGACCTCGAGGGCGGCCGCGGCGATCGCGGCGGCCCGGTCCGCGTCCAGGATCCCGAGCTCGCCGTTCACCGTCGCGGCCGCGGCCTTGACCCGACCGATGGCGTGGATGAGCGCCGGCTCGATCGGGGTGCCGCTGATGGGGAAGTTCTCCACCGCGCGTTGCGTCTGTGCGCGCCACAGGGCGTCGGCCGGCACCCGGACCTCGCCCATGCTGTCGTGCTCGGTCCGGAACTGCGCGGCATCGCTCATGTCTCGGACGTTACCCGCGCGACGTAGAGCCAGAACCGCTCGTCGCGGTCCTGCAGCAGCACGTCGTGCCCGATCGCCTCGGCGTTGCCGAAGACCGTCGCCATCGTGTGCTCGAGCTCGTGCGCCGGGTTCGCCGACCAGACCGCGAGGACGCCGCCGGGCCGGAGCACCCGGCGGGCGGTCTCGAGGAAGAGCTCCTCGTAGAGCACCGCGTTGGTGTCGTGCACCAGGTTGTCCGGGCCGTTGTCGACATCGAGGAGGATCAGGTCGTACGACGCCCGCGGCGCCTCCGCGAGTGCGACCGCGATGTCGGCGACCACGACCGTGACCCGCTCGTCGGCGAGCAGGGCGGGGCCGTGGGGCACCGTGCCGGCGCGCATCCAGTCGACCAGGGCCTGCTCGATCTCGACGACCGCGCACTTCTCGACCCGGTGGTCGGCGAGCACCTCGTGCATCGTGAACCCGAGCCCGAGCCCGCCCACCACGACGGCTCTCGGCGCCTCGACGAGCCCGAGCGCTGCGCTCGCCAGCGCCCGCTCCGTGCTCACCTCGAGGGTGTCCATGACGAACAGCCCGTTGGCGCGCAGCTCGATCGCGGTCGGGGCGTTCTCGTCCCGACGCTCCCGCAGCACCAGCTCGCCACGATCGGACTCGGATCGCGCGATCTCGACGTACTCCACGGGGGCAACGGTACGGAAAGTGGGTACCGGCCGGGCATGAGTACCCGAGATGACGTCCAGAAGCCCGACGACGAGGGCCAGGTATCGGAGGTCAGCGGGCTGAAGGCGCCTGAGCAGGAGGCGCCCGGCGACTCGGTCGCCGGTGCCCCGGAGGGCGAGAGCGGGCGCGCCGACGAGGGCCCCACCGGTCCGGACGCCCCCACCTTCGACCACGAGCAGGGCCGCCACCGGACCAAGGACGACGTCGAGACCACCGGCTGACCCCTCCCGGGCCGTGAAGGTCTGGGACGTCATGGGGACAGAGCGTTCTAGCGCCCCGTCCCCATGACGTCCCGCCGGGCCTACTCCGCCGAGCGCACCCGGATCCCCGAGAGCGGCACGGTGACGGAGCCCGAGGGGTCGGTGAAGAAGTCGTTGCCCTTGTCGTCGACGACGATGAAGGCGGGGAAGTCCTCGACCTCGATCTTCCAGACCGCCTCCATGCCGAGCTCGGGGTACTCCAGCACCTCCTGGCTCTTGATGCAGTCCTGCGCCAGCCGGGCAGCGGGACCGCCGATCGAGCCGAGGTAGAAGCCGCCGTGCGCGGCGCAGGCGTCGGTGACGGCCTTCGAGCGGTTGCCCTTGGCGAGCATCACCATCGAGCCGCCGGCTGCCTGGAGCTGCTCCACGTAGGAGTCCATCCGGCCGGCGGTGGTGGGGCCGAACGAGCCCGACGCCATGCCGGCGGGCGTCTTCGCCGGGCCGGCGTAGTAGACGGGGTGGTCGCGCAGGTACGCCGGCATCTCCTCGCCGGCGTCCAGGCGCTCCTTGATCTTCGCGTGCGCGATGTCGCGTGCCACCACGAGCGGGCCGGTCAGCGAGAGCCGCGTCTTCACGGGGTACTGCGAGAGCTGCGCGAGGATCTCCGACATCGGCCGGTTGAGGTCGACGTCGACCACCTCGCCGCCGCTGATGTCCTCGGCCACCCCGGCTTCGGGCATGTAGTGCGCGGGGTCGGTCTCGAGCTGCTCGAGGAAGACGCCCTCCGGCGTGATCTTGCCGAGCGCCTGCCGGTCCGCCGAGCAGGAGACGGCGATCGCGACCGGGCAGGACGCGCCGTGGCGCGGCAGCCGCACCACGCGCACGTCGTGGCAGAAGTACTTGCCGCCGAACTGCGCGCCGATCCCGAAGGACTGCGTCAGCTCGAAGACCTGCTGCTCGAGCTCGAGGTCGCGGAAGCCGTGCGCGTCCATCGATCCGGACGTCGGCAGGTTGTCGAGGTAGTGCGCCGAGGCGTACTTCGCGGTCTTGAGCGCGAACTCGGCCGACGTGCCGCCGATGACGACCGCGAGGTGGTACGGCGGGCAGGCGGCCGTGCCGAGCGAGCGGATCTTCTCGTCGAGGAACTGCAGCAGCCGCTGCGGGTTCAAGACGGCCTTGGTCTCCTGGAAGAGGAACGACTTGTTGGCCGACCCGCCGCCCTTGGCCATGAACAGGAACTTGTACTCCGGCACCCCGTGCGAGGGCGTCGAGTAGATCTCGATCTGGGCCGGCAGGTTGGTCCCGGTGTTCTTCTCCTCGTACGTCGTCAGCGGCGCGAGCTGGGAGTAGCGCAGGTTCAGCTTCGTGTAGGCGTCGTACACGCCGCGCGAGATCGCCTCGCCGTCGTCTGCACCCGTCAGCACGCCCTCGGACTTCTTCCCCATGACGATCGCGGTGCCGGTGTCCTGGCACATCGGCAGCACGCCACCGGCAGAGATGTTGACGTTCTTGAGCAGGTCGAGCGCCACGAACCGGTCGTTCCCGGATGCCTCGGGGTCGTCGATGATCTTGCGCAGCTGGACGAGGTGGGCGGGGCGCAGGTAGTGCGCGATGTCGTGCATCGCCTCGGCCGTCAGCCGCTGGATGGCCTCGGGCGACACCCGCAGGAAGGTCTGCCCGTCGGCCTCGAACGTCGAGACCCCCTCGGTGGTCACCAGCCGGTAGGGCGTGTCGTCCGTGCCGGTCGGGAGGAGGTCGGAGTAGCGGAACTCAGGTCCGCTCGTCGGGGTGTCGCTCACGAACCACCAGCGTAGTCAACGATCTAGGCTGGCGGGCATGGAGGGACCGCTCGAGCACGACCCCGGACGACTGCGCATCTCGGACGCCGACCGGCACCGGGTCGCCGAGATCCTCCGCGAGGCCGCGGGCGAAGGCCGCCTGGAGATCGACGAGCTCGACCAGCGGCTCGAGGCGACGTACGCCGCGCGGACCTACGCCGACCTGGTCCCGATCACCCACGACCTGCCCGCCGGGCTCGCCGTGCCCGCGTCGCGCGAACCGTCGCGCGTGGTGCCCGGGCCCGACGTCGAGCGCCACGTCGCGATCCTGGGCGGCCTGGACCGCAAGGGCGGCTGGGTGGTGCCACGCCAGCTGTCGGTCTTCGCGATGATGGGCGGCGCCGACCTCGACCTGCGGGAGGCGAAGTTCGCAGCGCAGGAGGTCACGATCACCATCAGCTGCTTCATGGGTGGTGCGCAGATCACCGTCCCGCCCCACGTGAACGTGGTGATGGAGGGGACCGGGATCATGGGCGGCTACTCCGGCCCCGGCACCCGCGTGCCCGCCGAGGTCGACGCGAGCTCGCCCACGGTGCGGGTGCGCGGCGTCGCGATCTGGGGTGGCGTGTCGGTCGAGCGCAAGCCGGTCCGGCCCCGCTGACCGCCCTCCGCGGGGTCAGCCGGCCGCGGCCGGCTGGGCCTGGGCCTCCTCCATCGCGTGGGCGGGGATCCGACCGGCGTGCTCGCGGTCGACGGTGAGGTTGTCCCCGGTCGCGGGGTCGAAGAGGTGCATCTTCGAGCCGTCGACCCAGATCTCGGCCTCCTCGCCCTCGCGGATGCGGCTCGCGCCGTCGAGCGACACCACGAGCTGGGTGTGCAGGGCCTCGCCGTCGAGGTCCCGCTCGAGCTGGCGCAGCTGGTCCTCGACCTCCGGCGGTGCCTCGAAGGGGATGTAGGCGTAGGTCTCGTTGCCCAGCCACTCCACGACGTCGACGCGCGCACGGAAGGTCGACCCGGCGCCGCGGTCGGACTTCACCGACGCGTCCTCGAAGTGCTCGGGCCGGATGCCGGCCATGAGCAGCCCCTTGCCCTCGGCCTTGGCTGCCTTCTCGGGCGGCAGCTCGACGCTGCCGAACGGCAGCTTCGCGGACGTCCCCTCGACGGTGACCGGCAGGAAGTTCATCGGCGGGGAGCCGATGAAACCGGCGACGAAGAGGTTGCCCGGGTTCTCGTACAGCTCCCGGGGGGTCGCGAGCTGCTGGAGGACGCCGCGCTTGAGGACCGCGACGCGATCGCCGAGCGTCATCGCCTCGGTCTGGTCGTGCGTGACGTAGACGGTGGTGATGCCGAGCCGCTTCTGCAGGCGCGAGATCTCGGTGCGCATCTGGCCGCGGAGCTTGGCGTCGAGGTTGGACAGGGGCTCGTCGAAGAGGAACGCGTCGGCCTCCCGGACGATGGCCCGCCCCATCGCGACCCGCTGGCGCTGACCACCGGAGAGGTTGCCGGGCTTGCGCTCGAGGTGCTCCTCGAGCTCCAGTGTCTTCGCTGCGTCACGGACCTTGCGGTCGACCTCCTCGTCCGAGGCCTTGGCCAGCCGCAGCGGGAACGCGATGTTCTCGTAGACCGTGAGGTGCGGGTAGAGCGCGTAGTTCTGGAACACCATGGCCAGGTTGCGGTCGCGCGGCGCGAGGTCGTTGACCCGCCGGTCGCCGATCATCATGTCGCCGGACGTGATGTCCTCGAGGCCGACGATCATCCGCAGGAGCGTGGACTTCCCGCACCCCGACGGGCCGACCAGGATCATGAACTCGCCGTCCTGGACGTCGATGCTGACGTCGTTCACGGCGGGGAAGCCGTCGCCGTACTGCTTGACGATGTTCACCATGTCGATGGCAGACACTGGGTCACCCCTTCACTGCGCCGGAGGTGAGACCGGCGACGATCTTTCGCTGGAACAGCAGGACGATGATGATGATCGGGACGGTGACCACCACGGAGGAGGCGGCCAGCAGCCCGTACGGAGGGTTGAACGGGTCGGGTCCGACGAAGAAGGAGAGCTGCGCCGGTACGGTGCGGGACGCGGTCGTCGAGGTGAGCGAGATCGCGAGCACGAACTCGTTCCAGGCGAAGAAGAAGGTCAGGATCGCAGCGGTGAACACACCCGGCGCGGCCAGCGGGACGATCACCTTGCGGAACGCCTGCCACGACGTCGCGCCGTCCACCTGCGCGGCCTGCTCCATCTCCCAGGGGATCTCCCGGAAGAAGGCCGACAGCGTCCAGATCGCCAGCGGCAGTGTGAACGACATGTAGGGGATGATCAAGCCCGGCCAGGTGTTGAACAGGTGCAGCGTCCGCCAGAGGTCGAAGAGCGGACCCACCAGCGCCACCACCGGGAACATGGCGATCGCCAGCGCCAGGGACAGCACCAGGCGCTTGCCCTTGAACTCGAGCCGGGCGATGGCGTAGGCCGCCAGGGTCGCGAAGATCACCGCGAGCACGGTCGCGATCGCCGCGATGCCGAAGGAGTTGCGCAGGGCGTCGAGGAAGTCCTGGTGGGTGTTCTCCTGGCCCGGCGTCACCGTGCCGAAGCCCAGGATGTCGCGGTAGTTCTGGAGCGTCCAGGTCTTGGGGAGGAACTGCGGACTGCCGGAAGCGGTCTCCCCGGGGCCCTTGAAGGACAGCGACACGATCCACGCCACCGGCAGCAGGCACCACACGAGGATGACGACGAAACCGATCCAGGTGCCGACCTTGTTGCGGGTCGCGTTGGCGGCGGCCATCACGCCTCACCCCTCGCCTGCGCCAGGTCGACCCGGAAGAGCTTGACGATCAGCCAGGCCAGCAGCAGGACGGTGAGGAACAGCAGCACTGAGAGCGCCGAGCCCAGACCGAGCTGGAACTGCGCGATGACCTGGCGATAGGTCAGGAACGACGACGACTCGGTGTCCTGGGCGCCCCTGGTCATCACGAAGATGTTGTCGAAGATGCGGAAGGCGTCGAGCGCCCGGAACAGCACGGCGACCATGATCGCCGCCCGCATGTTGGGGAGGATCACCTTCCAGAGCCGTTGCCACCAGGTGGCGCCGTCGACCTCGGCGGCCTCGATCATGTCCTCCGACACCTGCGAGAGGCCGGCGAGCAGGAGCAGCGCCATGAAGGGCGTGGTCTTCCAGATCTCCGAGACCATGATCGCGAACATCGCCGGCCAGTGGCTGCCGAACCAGTTGGTCTCGGGGCTGATCCAGGGCAGCCACGCGAACCAGGCGTTCACGAAGCCGTTGTTGAGGCTGAAGGCGAACTGCCAGGCGTACGCCGAGACCACGGTGATGATGCCGTAGGGGATGAGGATCGAGGTCCGGATCGCCCCGCGGGCGAAGACGATGCGGTGCATGACCATCGCGAACGCGAAGCCGATGACCAGCTCGACCGCCACGGTGACCACCATGATGATCACGGTGTTGAGGGTGTCCTGCCAGAAGAGCGGGTCGGTCAGCACCGTGAGGTAGTTGCTCAGCCCGACGAACGACTTGTCGTCCGGCGTGGTCAGCCGGTACCGGAACAGAGAGAGGTAGATCGCCTGGATCATCGGCCACGCCGTGACCAGCAGCATGACGACCACGGCCGGGGCGACGAGCTTCTGGCCGAGGCGGTTCTCCGCCCGCGACCGGTCGCTCGCCTTCGCTCGCGCCTTGCCTGCCGGGGGCGTCGCCGTGGCGGTCGCGGTTGCGGTGCTCACAGCAGGCTCCTTCCGTGGAGGACGTTGTCGATGAACGTCTGCGACGTCGCCGGCGTCGACGAGCTCACGCCCGACGCCGGGTGCCAGGTCGACTGGATGCCGCCGGAGATGTCGCTCCAGTACGGCGTCACCGTGCGGGGCGCCGCGTTGTCCAGGCTGTCCTGGAAGAGCTGGAGCAGGTCGGCCGGGTAGGTCTTCTGAAGCGCGTCGCCGTTGGCCGCGTAGCCCGCCTGGCTGGCCGGCATGTTGCCGGTGATCTCGGCGTTGACCTCCTGGTTCTCCGGGCTGGTGATGCACTCGACGGCGGCCATCGCGTCGTCGACGTGGTCGGAGTAGGCGCTCACGCCGAGCCCGATGCCGCCGTACGGCGGGCGGGAGTCCTCGCCCTCGACCGTCTGCGGGTAGCGCGTGTAACCGATGTCCTTGTTGAACCCGGGGTCCGTGCCTTCGTAGTTGTTGTAGATGTAGGTCCAGTTGACCATGAACGCGCCCTGCGGCCCGCCGAACGTGGCGCCCGCCTGGCCCTCCTGGGCGACCGAGAGGTCGGCGGGGGCGGCGGCGGAGTGGGCGAGCTTCTCGATGACCTTCGCCGCGGCCTCGCCGGCGTCGGAGTCGATCTCGAGCTTCATGTCGAGGCCCTTCTCGGTGTCGGTGGCGAGCTCACCGCCCGCGCCCGAGATCAGGGCGTTGATCCAGACCACGTAGCCCTCGTACTTGTTGGCCTGCACCGCGACCTTGCCGCCGTTCTGGGCCGCGGCGTCGATGATCTGGTCCCAGGTCACCGGCTGGCCCATGTCGATCCCGGCCTTCTCGACGAAGGACTTGCGGTACCAGAGGACCTGGGTGTTGGACCAGAAGGGCGCCACGACCATCTGGCCGTCCCAGGTGGCCGCGTCGGTCGCTCCCTTGAAGGACTGCTCCTTCAGCTTGTCCTGGAGGTCCTGGGGGAGCGGCGCGAGAAAGCCCGCGTTGGCGAACTCCGCGGTGAACGGCGGGTCGATGCTCATGATGTCGATGCCGGAGTCGTTCGCGGCCAGTCTGCGGGCCAGCTGGATCCGCTGCTCGTTGGCGTCCTGGGGGAGCACCTGCGTGGTGATCGTGTAGCTGTCGGTGCTGCAGTTCGCGGCGACCTTGGCCTGCCCGCCGGAATCGGGGTTGATGTACCAGACGAGCTCGGTCTTCCCCTCGTTCGCGCTGGCCGAGCACGCGGCGAGCAGCCCCGCGGCGGTCATGAGCGCGGCGGAGACGGCGATCGAGCGGCGTGCCCGAGGCATGCGCTCCTCCCTCCTGTGGTCTACCTCACACGTAGCCCACTGGGAGCATGCTCTAAACCTCCCGGCGCCGGTGATCGCTCGGATTCGGTACTGTGACGGCGCTCACCTTTACGACGGATCGTCCGGCACGTACCTGCCGGTGAAGGAGTTGTTGAAGCATGGCCATTGTCAGGTTCGAGGAGGCGCAGCGCTGGTATCCAGGCGCTGACCGGCCGGCCGTCCCGGGGATCTCGCTGGAGATCAAGGACGGGGAGTTCATGGTGCTCGTCGGCCCTTCGGGGTGCGGCAAGTCGACCACCCTGCGCATGCTCGCGGGGCTCGAGGAGGTCAACAAGGGGAAGATCTTCATCGGGGACCGCGACATCACCCACATGCCGCCCAAGGACCGGGACATCGCGATGGTGTTCCAGAACTACGCGCTCTACCCGCACATGAGCGTGGCGGACAACATGGCGTTCTCGCTGAAGATGGCGAAGGTCCCGACCGAGGAGCGCAACAAGCGGGTGCAGGAGGCGGCGCGGATCCTCGGGCTGACCGAGTACCTCGACCGCAAGCCGAAGGCGCTCTCGGGCGGTCAGCGGCAGCGGGTCGCGATGGGCCGGGCGATCGTGCGCCAGCCGCAGGTGTTCTGCATGGACGAGCCGCTGTCGAACCTCGACGCGAAGATGCGCGTGCAGACCCGCACCGACATCGCCAAGCTCCAGTCGGACCTCGGCGTCACCACCGTCTACGTCACCCACGACCAGGTCGAGGCGATGACGATGGGTGACCGGGTGGCGGTCATGAAGGACGGCTACCTGCAGCAGGTCGACACCCCGCTGGCGCTCTACGACAACCCGGTCAACCTCTTCGTGGCCGGGTTCATCGGCTCGCCGCAGATGAACCTGATCCACGCCAAGGCGGACAACGGCCAGGCCAAGATCGGTGACTACCTGGTCCCGGTCGACCCGGTGGCGGCCAAGAAGATGGAGGGCAACATCACCGTCGGCGTACGCCCCGAGGCCTGGCGGGTGGTCGGCAACAGCGAGGACGGCATGCCGGTGCAGGTGACCGTGGTCGAGGATCTCGGTGCCGACGCGTTCGTCTACGGCACCTGCGGGGTCGAGGGCACGCCGAGCAACATCATCATCCGGGTCGCGGGGCGCAACCACCCGTTGAAGGGCGACACGATGTACGTCACCACCGACCCGACCAACGTGCACGTGTTCGACACCGACTCCGGCGAGCGGCTCTCGGCCTAGCGCAGACGTGGAGGCCGGGCGGTGGCCCCCGGGGTCACCGCCCGGCCGCGCTCCGGTCGGCCACCCGGCGGATCGCCGCGACCACGGTCTCGTGGAGGGCGGCGGGCAGGTCGTGGCCCATCCCCTGGATGAGCAGCAGCTCGGCGCCCGGCACGGCGGCCGCGGTGGCCCGCCCGCCGGAGACGTGCACCATCTTGTCGGCCAGCCCGTGGATGACCAGGGTCGGCACCCGCACCCCGCGCAGCCGCTCGCGCCGGTTCGGCTGGGTCAGCACGGCCAGCATCTGCCGGACCACGCCGGCGTTGCTCACGCCGCGGTCGTAGGTCTCCGCGGCCCGCGCCTCCACCTGCTCGCGCGGCTGGGGGTACGCCGGCGAGCCGATGTGCCCCCAGAAGTCGCTGCTGGTCTTGATGTAGGCGGCCCGCCCCGGCTTGCGCGAGGCGAGCAGCAGCGGCAGCAGGGAGGGGTGCTGCCAGCCGACCGTGCGCTTGCCCGTCGTGGACATGATGCTGGTCATCGACCGGAGCCGGTCGGGGTGCGCGATCGCCATCGTCTGCACGATCATCCCGCCCATCGACACCCCGACGACGTGCGCCGAGTCGAACCCGAGGTGGTCCATCAGGCCGAATGCGTCGTCGGCGAGGTCGCCGATGCCGTACGGCGCCCGCACCCGCGCCCCGCCGAACGCGCGGACCAGCGTGGACCGGCGCACCGGGGTGCGCAGCACCGTCGACCGCCCGGTGTCGCGGTTGTCGTAGCGCACCACGTAGAAGCCCACCCGGGCCAGGGCCGCGCAGAGCTCGGGGTCCCACCAGTTCATCGGGCCGCCGAGCCCCATCACGAGCAGCAGCGGCTCCCCGTCGGGGTCCCCGAACGTCTGGTAGCACAGCTCGATGCCGCGACCGACGGGCGCGAAGAGCTCCTCCGAGACCGGGACAGAGGTCTGGACCGCTGCAGCGGATGCGCGTGCGGCGCCGCCGGCCGGGGTACCGCGGTGACGTGGGGGCACCGGGCCAGTCAAGCAGGCCGGCACTCCGGTTGAAACCGAAAGGGACGGCAGATGACCGTTGATAAGCGCGTTTTGCCCGAATCTGTCAGCGACGGACCGTAACGTGGATCACATGTCGTCCTCGACGCTGGCGGACTTCTTGCTGCCACACGGCTTCTCGATGCCACACCCGGCCGCGGTCCTGCGCGAGGGCAGCGCGGCCACCGAGCTGGGCCGCTACGCGCTGCGCGCCGCCTCCGACCGCCGCTCCCGGCGCTCGTCGGCCTACGCGTCGCGCCCGACCCGGCACGGCGACCCCGTGCTCCTGGTCCCAGGCTTCCTGGCCGGCGACGGCACCCTGGCGCTGATGAGCCGGTCCCTGCGTGCGGACGGGTTCCGGACCTACCGGTCGCACATCTTCTCCAACATCGGCTGCACGCTGAACGCCGCCGCGCAGCTGGAGGCCCGCCTGGAAGCCATCGCCCTGCGTCGCGGGACACGGGTGCAGATCGTGGGTCACAGCCTCGGCGGCATGCTGGCGCGCGGCGTCGCCGTACGCCGGCCGGACCTGGTCTCCAACATCGTCACGATGGGCAGCCCGATGCTGGCGCCCGGCGCTCACCACATCTCGCTCGCCGCCACCGTCGACCTGCTCGTCCGGCTGAGCCGGGCCGGCATCCCCGGACTGATGTCAGCCGAGTGCGTGAGCGGCGACTGTGCCCGGCAGAGCTTCAGTGAGAGCCGCGGAGCGGTGCCCGACGGCGTCGGCTTCACCGCGATCTACTCGCGCCGCGACGGCATCGTCGACTGGCGCGCCTGCGTCGACCCGCTGGCACGGGCCGTCGAGGTCACCGCGTCCCACCTCGGCATGGCCTTCGACCCCCGCGTGGTGGACGCGGTCAGCGGTGCCCTGCACCGCAGCAGCAGCGCCTCAGCTGTCGAAGTCGATCGCGGCAAAAGCGCGTAGCTTCTGCAGCTGGTGCTCGGAGGTGATCGAGCGGATCGTGCCGCTGCGTGAGCGCATCACCAGCGAGTGCGTCGTCGCACCGCCACCGCGGTAGCGCACGCCGCGCAGCAGCTCGCCGTCGGTGATGCCGGTGGCGACGAAGAAGCAGTCGTCGCCGGTGACCAGGTCGTCGGTGCTCAGGAAGTGGTCCGGGTCCAGGCAGTGGCCGGCATCGAGCGCCTTCTGGCGCTCCTCGTCGTCCTGCGGCCAGAGCCGGCCCTGGATCACGCCGCCGAGCGACTTCATGGCGCAGGCGGCGATGATCCCCTCCGGAGTGCCGCCGATCCCGAGGAGCAGGTCGATCCCGGTCTCGGGCCGGGCGGCCATGATCGCGCCGGCGACGTCGCCGTCGCTGATGAACTTGATCATGGCGCCGGTCGCGCGGATCTCCTCGACCAGCCCGGCGTGCCGGGGGCGGTCCAGGAGGACGACGGTGACGTCGGACGGCTGCTTGCCCTGCGCCTTGGCGACCCGGTGGATGTTCTCGGCGACGGGCTCGCGGATGTCGACCACGTCGGCGGCGTCGGCGCCCGCGACCAGCTTCTCCATGTAGAACACGGCCGAGGGGTCGTACATCGAGCCGCGGGGGGACACGGCCATCACCGAGACCGCGTTGGTCATGCCCTTGGCGGTCAGGGTCGTGCCGTCGATCGGGTCGACGGCGACGTCGCACTCGGGGCCGGTGCCGTCGCCGACCTGCTCGCCGTTGTAGAGCATGGGCGCGTTGTCCTTCTCGCCCTCACCGATGACGACGGTGCCGTTCATGCCGATCGTCGAGATCATCACGCGCATCGCGTTGACCGCGACGCCGTCCGCGCCGTTCTTGTCGCCGCGCCCGACCCACCGGCCGGCGGCCATGGCCGCGGCCTCGGTCACCCGGACCAGCTCGAGTGCCAGGTTGCGGTCGGGGGACTCGGGCGAGACTGACAGCGGGGCCATGCCAGGACTCTACCGATGCGTAGCACGGTCAGGTGCAGTAGACGGTGACCTCGCTGGCCTTCACCGAGAAGACCGCTGGGGTGCCGGGGGCGAGGTCGAGGTCGACGGCGGCCCGCACGGTGATGTCGGCCGCCAGGTGCCCGGCACGCACGCGGACCTGGTCGCCGCGCGGCTCCAGCTCGGTCACGACCACGGGCAGGCTGTTGCGCGGGCTGCCCCCCGGGGCGGCGCGGAAGACGGAGACCGCGGCCGGGCGGAACACCGCCACGGCCGCCTCGCCCGCCGTGGGGACCGGTCCCGACGCGAGCCCGGTCACCGCGATCCCGTCGGCGCCGGCCACGGAGCCGTCCTGCCACCGGCCCGCGACCAGGTTGAGCCCGGCGATCCGGGCGGCGAACGCGCTGCGCGGCCGTTCCAGCACCTCGGCGGTCGGACCGGACTCGGCGATCCGGCCACCGTCGAGCACGGCGACCCGGTCGGCCAGCAGCAGCGCGTCGAGCACGTCGTGCGTCACGAGCACGACCGTGCGCTCGGCAAGCACCCGTCGCACGGTCTGGCGCAGCGAGGGGAGCACCGCCACGTCCAGCGCGGCCATCGGCTCGTCGAGCAGGAGCAGGTCCGGCTCTGCGGCGAGGGCCCGGGCCAGCGCCACCCGTTGGGCCTGGCCGCCGGAGAGCTGCCCGGGACGCCGGTCCGCGAGCGTGGCGGCGTCGACCTCGTCGAGCCACCGCAGCGCTGCCGCACGGGCGTCCCGCCGCCCGCCGCCGCGGCTGCGTGGGCCGAAAGCGACGTTGTCGAGGACGCTCAGGTGCGGGAACAGCAGGGGATCCTGGGCGAGCAGGGCGACCTGGCGGTCGTGCGGAGGGACGAAGCGCCCGGGGCCCGTGAGCTCGCGCCCGTCGAGCCGCACGTGCCCGCGGTCGGGCCGCAGCAGGCCGGCCACCACCGCGAGCAGCGTCGACTTGCCGGCCCCGTTGGGTCCGAGGACGGCGAGCGTCTCGCCCGGCGCGACCTCGATCGCGACGTCCACGTCACGGTCGTCGACGACCGCCTCGACGCTGAGCGTGGCCGGGGGGTTCACAGGCTGCCCCGGCCCTGGCGGGCGAAGCCGATGACCAGCACGGCGACGACCACCAGCACCAGCGAGAGCGCCACGGCGGCGTCCACGTCGGTCTCCCGCAGCTGGTAGATCTCCAGCGGGAGCGTGCGGGTGACGCCCTGCAGGCTGCCGGCGAAGGTGATCGTCGCCCCGAACTCCCCCAGCGACCGGGCGAACGCGAGCACCGCGCCAGACACCAGGCCGGGCAGGACGAGCGGCATGGTCACCCGGCGGAAGACCGTGGTCGGTCGCGCCCCGAGCGAGGCCGCCACGACGTCGTACCGCCGCCCGGCCGTGCGCAGCGCCCCCTCCAGGCTCACGACGAGGAACGGCATGGCGACGAACGTCTGGGCCATCACCACCGCGGTCGTCGAGAACGCGACCTGCACGCCGAGCACGTCGAGCTCATGACCGAGCAGGCCGCGGCGGCCGAAGGTGTAGAGCAGGGCGATCCCGCCGACGACCGGGGGCAGCACGAGGGGCAGGAGCACGAGCGACCGCAGGACGCCCTGGCCCGGGAAGGAGGTGCGCGCGAGCACCATCGCCATCGGCGTGCCCAGCAGGATGCAGAGGAGCGTGCTCGCGGCGGACGTCCGCAGGCTCAGCCACAGCGCGTCGCGCGAGGCCGGGGAGGTGATCAGCTCGGGGAAGTGCGCCCAGTCGACGCGTGCCACCAGCGCGACCAGGGGCAGCAGCAGGAACGCCGCCCCGAGCGCGGCGGGGACCCACAGCCACCGGGGGATCACGACGTCACGACTTCCCGAAGCCCGCGTCCCGGAGCACCTGCTGGCCGGCGTCGCTGAGCACGAGGTCGACGAACTCCTGCGCGAGGTCGCTCTGGCCGGAGTCGGCGACCGGCGCGATCGGGTAGGTGTTCACGACCTTCTTCGACTCGGCGAAGGGGACGCCCTCGACGGCGTCGCCCGCGGCCTTGACGTCGGTGACGTAGACCAGGCCGGCGTCGGCCTCGCCGCTGGTCACCTTGCCGAGGACGTCGGTCACCGACTGCTCCTCGCTGACCGGGTCGAGCGTGATGCCGGCGAGGCGGGCGACCTGCTGCGCCGCCGCGCCGCAGGGCACCTCCGGCGCGCAGATCACGAGCTTCAGGCCGGGCCGGGCGAGGTCGGCGAGGTACGACACGTGGGCCGGGTCGCCGGGCGGCACCGCGATCTCGAGGGTGTTGGTCGCGAAGTCCTGCGGGTCGGCGGCCGTGAGGTCGTCCTGGACGAGCTCGTCCATGGTGGCGGTGTCCGCCGAGGCGAACACGTCGGCCGGCGCGCCGTTCTGGATCTGGGTGGCGAGGTCGGACGACCCGCCGAAGCTGAGCCTGACGTCCACGCCCTCGTGCTCGGCCTCGAACTGCTTCGCGAGCTCGGTGAAGGTCGGCGTGAGGGAGGCGGCGGCGTACACGGTCAGCGTGTCGTCGCCGGCCCCGTCGTCGCTGCTGCAGGCGGTGAGGGACGGGGCGAGCGGCAGGGCGAGCGCGAGCAGGACGAGCAGCGGCTTCTTCACGGGCGCTCCACGACGACGTTGGTGGACTTGACCGACGCGATCGCCCGCACGCCCGGCTCGAGGCCGAGCTCGTCGGCCGCTTCCGCACTCATCAAGGAGACCATCCGGTAGGGGCCGCAGATCAGCTCGACCTGGGCCATGACGGTGTCCTTGGTGACCTTGGTGACGATCCCGGCCAGCCGGTTGCGGGCGCTCACGGCGGAGGCGCGGGTCGCGTCGCGGTCGGGGTGCTCGGCCAGGGTCTGGGCGAACGCTGCGAGAGCGGCGCCCGGCACGACGGTGCGGCCGTCCTCCCGGGCGCTCTCGAGCCGGCCGGCGTCAAGCCAGCGTCGCAGGGTGTCGTCACTGACCCCGAGCAGCTCGGCGGCTTCCGCGATCCGGTACGTCGTCACTGGGACATCATGCCGCACCTGCGGCGAAATTGCTGCTCAGAATGCCGCAACTGCGGCGAGAGCGCTCACGGCGACGACGAGGCTGAGCGGGGTCGCGACGAGGGAGACCCGGTGCAGCCCGGCCAGGGACGGCGGGGAGCCCATCCGGACCAGGGTGCGGCGCCAGAGCAGGTTCGCCAGGGAGCCGGTGTAGGTGAGGCCCGAGCCGATGTTGAGGCCGAGCAGCGCGGCGAGGACCGCGGTGTCGCCCAGCGGGGCGAGCATCGGGACCAGGAGCAGGGTGGCCGACAGGTTGGTGAGCAGGTTGGCGAGCACGGTCGCCAGGACGGCGATCGCGAGCAGGTCGAGGTAGGACGTCCCGCCCGGCACCAGGTCGGCCACCAGGTCGCCGAGGAACCCGACCGACAGCGCCTCGACGACCACGCCGAGGCAGAGCACGAACACCGCGAACGCCGGGTGCGCGGCGTGGCCGGCCTGGCGCCAGGACACCAGGCCGCGGTGGCGCGCCCAGAGCACCAGGACGAGCGCCGCGACGCCGGAGATCCAGCACGGCTCGACGCCGAAGGGCGAGCCGACCGCGAACCCGACCAGCATCGCTGCGACGACCGCGAGGGGGACCGGCTCGAGCGGCGGCGGGCGACCGGCCGGCGCGGGGTGCCCGGGTCCGCCCACGGGTGCGGGCGTGGCCAGCTCGCGGCGGAACAGCAGGCGCAGGACGGCGTACTCCACGACGAGCACGGCGAGCAGGACCGGCGCCATCGTGAGCGCGAACGCCCCGAAGGTCAGGCTGAGGTGGGGCATCGCGAGCAGGTTGGTGAGGTTCGAGACGGGGAGCAGGAGCGAGGCGGAGTTGGCCATCCGCAGGCACGCGTGCGAGCCGGGCGCGGCGGAGGTGCGGGCGGCCGCGGTCGCGACCACGACGACCGGGGTCAGCAGCACGACGGTGGCGTCGAGGCTGAGGACCGCCGTCACCGCCGCGGCCAGCAGGAAGACGCCGGTGAACATCCGGACGGGGGCGCCACCGCTGGCCGCCCGCACCCGCTCGGCCGCGGCGGCGAACACGCCGGCCCGCGCGCAGACGTCGGCGACCACGAGGATCGTGACCAGGAAGAGGACCACCGGGCCGAGCTGGCGCAGGACCTCCTCGACCTCGGCGCCACCCAGGATCCCGGTCGCGAGGGTCGCCGCGGCGGCGAGCACCCCGATGCCGAGCTCGGTCCGGGCCCGCGGGTGGACGTACGCCGTCACGAGCAGCGCCAGCAGGGCCGCCAGCGGGACCAGGTCGAGGGGCGGCACGCGGCAACGGTAGAGCCACCTGTGAAGATGTCCGTCGTGAGCGAGGCGTCAGGGACCGGCCAGCCGAGCCGCTACAACCGCAGCTTCGGCGGACTGATCGGCTCGATCATCGTCCTCGTCCTGGTCGTCATCGGCATCGTGCTCTTCCGCGGCGCGTTCCGGAACACCCCCGAGTACCAGCCCGACGACGTCGACTACCTCGAGATGGTCGCCAGCATCCAACAGCTCGGGCTCGAGCCGGTCTACCCGCCCGAGCTCCCGGCCGGGTGGTCGACCAAGACGGCGTCCTTCGACTCCGGCGACCGCCCGGCGGTCGACATGGTCTTCACGACCGACGACGCCCACACGGCCGGGGTGCACCAGGCCGACGAGTCGACGACCGACCTGCTCGACACCTACGTCGGGGACGGTGCGCACGAGAACGGCGACACCCTCACCACCGGCGTCGGCACCTGGACCGGCTGGGACGACACCGACGCCGACCACGCCTGGACCACCGAGCTCGGCGACGACACGGTGCTCGTCTACAGCTCCGGCGACGCCGACGCCCTCCGGTCCTTCGTGCAGTCGCTCACCACCGCGGAGCTCACCCCCGGCGCCACCCGCTCCTCTCGTTGAGTCGAGACTTCCGTCACTCGAATCGAGAGTTCCGTCGGTTGAATCGAGACTTGTTGCGACGGAGATGGTCGGAACTCCCGACTGAACCGACGGAACTCTCGACTCAACGGTCGGGGTCGGCCTCGATCGCGGCGTCGAGGCGCTGACGGGCGCCGTCGAGCCAGTCCTGGCAGACGGCGGCCAGCTTCTCGCCGCGTTCCCACAGCGCCAGCGACTCCTCCAGGGTGGTGCCGCCGGCCTCCAGGGCCCGGACCACCTCGACCAGCTCCTCGCGCGCCGCTTCGTACGACGGCGTCTCCTCGGCCTGCTCAGCCGGCGTCGTCTCAGACGTCTTCTTCTGGGCCATCGGTCTCCTCGAGCTGCTCGGTGCTGGTGGTGGTGGCGTGGACCCGGCCGTCGGCGACCCGGACGCTGACCCGCTGCTGAGCGGCGACCCCGGCGACCGACGTGATGACGTGACCGTCGGCATCCTGCAAGACGGCGTACCCGCGCTGGAGCGTGGCCAGGGGCGAGAGCGCCCGCGCGCGGGCGCGCTGGTGGCCGACGTCGTCGGCGGCGCGGTCGAGCGAGTGCCGCAGCGACCGCCGGGCGCGGTCGCGCAGGAGCCCGACCTCCTCGCTGCGGGCGTCGAGCAGGCTGCGCGGGTCGGCGAGCGCAGGGCGGGAGCGGAGCGCGTCGAGGCCGGCCCGCTCGCGGGCGAGCCAGCCGGCCAGCGCGCCGCGGATGCGCTCCCGCGCCCGGTCGACGTTGCGCACCTCCTCGGCCACGTCGGGCACCACGAGCTTGGCGGCGTCGGTGGGCGTCGAGGCCCGCACGTCTGCGACCAGGTCGAGCAGGGGCTGGTCGGGCTCGTGGCCGATCGCCGAGACGACCGGCGTCCGGACCCGCGCCACCGCGCGGACGAGCGCCTCGTCGGAGAACGGCAGCAGGTCCTCGACCGAGCCGCCGCCGCGGGCGACGACGATCACCTCGACGGCGTCGTCGCGGTCCAGGCGCTCGACCGCCTCGATGACCTCGGCCGCCGAGCGCGGACCCTGCATCGCGGCGTACGCGACCTCGAAGCGGACGGCGGGCCAGCGGCGCCGGGCGTTCTCCAGCACGTCGCGCTCGGCCGCGCTGCGCGGCGCGGTGACCAGTCCGACGGTGCCGGGCAGGAACGGCAGCCGCCGCTTGAGCTCGGGGGCGAACAGTCCCTCGGCCGCCAGCAGCTGACGACGGCGCTCGAGGCGCGCGAGCAGCTCCCCGAGGCCGACCATCTTGATGTCGCGGGCGTAGAGCGACAGCGTGCCGCGGTTGGCGTAGTAGGACGGCTTGGCGTGCACCACGATGCTCGCGCCCTCGACCACCGGCGGATTGAGCCCGTCGAAGAGCGTGCGCGAGCAGGTGACCGGGATCGAGATGTCCGCCACCGCGTCGCGCAGCGTCATGAAGACGGTGTTCATGCCGGGGCGGCGGCTCACCTGCGCGACCTGGCCCTCGACCCAGACCGCACCGAGCCGGTCGACCCAGCCGGCGATCGCGTTGGCGATCTGCCGCACCGGGGCCGGTGACTCGGGGGAGGTCTCCAGGGCCATGCGGGCGAGATTAGGGGATGCGACCGACGTCCCTAGACTGGAGCACATGACGACCGACATCGGCATGCCGCCCGTGCTGACACCCGAGGACGCCGAGAAGGCCGTCCTGCTGGCGGCGCCCCGCGGCTACTGCGCCGGCGTCGACCGGGCGGTCATCACCGTCGAGAAGGCGCTGGACCTGTACGGCGCACCCGTCTACGTGCGCAAGCAGATCGTGCACAACAAGCACGTCGTCGCCGACCTCGAGGCCCGCGGTGCGATCTTCGTCGAGGAGCTCGACGAGGTGCCGGAGGGCCGGACCGTGGTGTTCTCCGCCCACGGCGTCTCGCCCGAGGTGCACCGCCAGGCCGAGGCCCGCTCGCTCAAGACCATCGACGCGACCTGCCCGCTGGTGACCAAGGTCCACCACGAGGCGAAGCGGTTCGCGGGCGAGGACTACGACATCCTGCTCATCGGGCACGCCGGGCACGAGGAGGTCGAGGGGACCGCGGGTGAGGCGCCCGACCACATCCAGCTCGTCCAGGGACCGGCCGACGTCGCGGGCATCGAGGTGCGCGACCCCTCCCGGGTGGCGTGGTTGTCCCAGACGACCTTGTCGGTCGACGAGACGCTGGAGACGGTCGCCGCGATCCGCGAGAAGTTCCCCGAGCTGCTCGACCCGCCCAGCGACGACATCTGCTACGCGACCCAGAACCGGCAGCTCGCGGTCAAGGAGATCTCCGAGGGCACCGACCTGGTCATCGTGGTCGGCTCCGGCAACTCCTCCAACAGCGTCCGGCTGGTCGAGGTGGCGCTCGAGGCGGGGGCGCACGCGGCGTACCGCGTCGACGACGCGAGCGAGATCGACGAGGCCTGGCTCGAGGGTGTGAACACCGTGAGCGTCACCTCCGGTGCGAGCGTGCCCGAGGAGCTCGTCAACGGGGTGCTGACCTTCCTCGCCGAGCGCGGCTACCCGGACGCGAAGGCCGTGCACAGCGCGGAGGAGTCGCTGATCTTCGCGCTCCCCAAGGAGCTGCGGCGCGACCTCAAGGCCGCCGGGCGGGTCTGAGGCGCCACGCGATGGCCCGCTACCTCGACGTCCACCCGGACAACCCGCAGCCGCGCCTGCTCCAGCAGATCGTCGACGCACTCCGCGACGACCAGCTGATCGCCTACCCGACCGACTCGGGCTACGCTCTGGGCTGCCAGCTGGGCAACCGCGACGCCCGGGACCGGATCCTGCGCATCCGCGGCCTCGACGACAAGCACCACTTCACGCTGGTCTGCAAGGACTTCGCCCAGCTGGGGCAGCTGGCGAAGCTGGACAACTCGGCGTTCCGCGCGATCAAGGCGGCGACGCCCGGGCCCTACACCTTCATCCTCCCGGCGACCCAGGAGGTGCCGCGCCGGCTGATGCACCCCAAGAAGCGTACGGTCGGCGTGCGGATCCCCGACCACGTCTTCGTGCAGTCGCTGCTCGACGTGCTCGGTGAGCCGCTGCTGACGACCACCTTGATCCTGCCCGGCGAGGCCGAGCCGCGCAGCCTGGGCTGGGAGATCAAGGAGGAGCTCGACCACCAGGTCGATCTCGTCGTCGAGGCCGGTGAGACCTTGGCCGAGCCGACCACGGTCGTCGACTGGTCCGAGGGCTACCCCGAGGTGGTCCGGGTCGGTGCCGGTGACCCGTCCCGCTTCGAGGCTGCCTGAGCCGTCCGGCTCGCGGGCGCTCGGGGCCCCGTGACCGGGCTCGCTCGGCTCAGTGCGCGACGCGGTGACGGCCGATGACGCGGTGGCGGACCGCCAGTACGCCGAGGGCGAGCAGGTAACCGGCGACCAGGGCGCCTGCGTGGTGGGAGAGCCCCGAGACGACGGCCTGGACGACCCCGTCGCCGGCGTCGGCGATCGCGTCGGGGCGGGTGATGCCGACCAGGACGAAGATCCCGGTCATGAGCAGCGGTGGCAGCACGCCGACGGTGAAGAAGTCGCTCGGCCGGACCGCGAGGGCCATTGCCACGCAGCCGAGCACGAAGACCACGTCGAACAGCAGGCCGACCGAGCCGGAGAGCGCGAGGTCGAGCACGACCGCGGTGAGGGCGAGCGCCACCCCGAGCGCGACGACCTGACGGCCTGGCTCGCGCCCCTCCTCCCAGAGAGTCCGGCGCTGGCTCACGATGCCACGGTATGGTCCGCGCCCTCCTCGCCGTCGGCGCCGCGCCGGTCGACGATCGTGAGGGACGAGCCCTCGGCAGGTGGTACGGACCGGGTCTGCGCCTCGACCTGGCGCGGGACGGGCAGGTCGCCGAACCGGCGGGCGGTGACCAGCACCCGCGACTCCAGGGACCCGACCGTCTGGTTGTAGTGGCCGACGGCCGCGTTCAGCGAGCGACCGAGCTGGTCGAGGTGGGCGTTCATGGAGGACAGCCGTCCGTGCAGCTCGCGGCCGAGCCGGTGGATCTCCTGCGCCTGCTCGGCCAGCGCCTCGTGGCTCCAGCCGTGCGCCACCGTGCGCAGGAGCGCGATGAGGGTCGTCGGCGAGGCGAGCACGACCTGGCGGGCGGCGGCGTGCTCGATGAGCGAGCCGTCGGTCTCGAGCGCGGCGGCCAGGAACGACTCGGCCGGCACGAACAGGACGACGAACTCCGGGCTCTCGGTCAGCGAGCGCCAGTACTGCTTGGAGCCGAGGGCCTCGACGTGGCTGCGCACCTGGGCGACGTGCCGCCGCAGGTGGTGGGCTCGCTCGGCCTCGTCGTCGGTCGAGGTGGCGTCGAGGTAGGCGTCCAGCGGGACCTTGGCGTCGACCACGACCGTGCGCCCCCCGACCAGCCGCACGACCAGGTCGGGCCGCCGGGCGCCGTCGTCGAGGCGCACCTGCTCGGAGAAGTCGCACCGGTCGACCAGCCCGGCGAGCTCGACGGCGCGGCGCAGGTGCAGCTCGCCCCACCGGCCGCGGACCTGCGGCTTGCGCAGGGCCGTCGAGAGCGAGCGGGTCTCGCGCTGCAGCAGGTCGACCTGGGCGTCGAACTGGCCCTGCCAGGCGGCGCGCGAGCGGTCGAGGTGGTGCATCTGGTCGCTCAGCCGGTCCAGCCCCTGCATCACCTCGGCCTGGTCGACCAGCCCGGCGACGTACGGACTGCGCGACCGCGCCCAGAGCACGCCGAGCAGGGCACCGACCAGGCAGCCCAGGGCGAGCCCGAGCAACAGCACGAGGACGAGCGTCACGGTGGTCATGGCGCCAGCATGGCGGCGGCCACCGACAGTGCGGTGGCACGTGGTCCCCAGGCGCGTCGGTCCCGTTCAATTGCTGGGAGATGCACCGGGTGGAACGATCCAAGCCGGTCAGAACCGCGCAATG
>JACJWV010000019.1 GCA_020636915.1 Nocardioides sp. | reverse complement strand
CGCGTCGTCGTTGACACCCTCCGACCCTAGGCCGCACCCCCGGTTACTCACCAGTCGGCCCGCTCCCCGTTGAATCGAGACTTCCGGCACGTGAGTCGAGAGTTCCGACCACGCCGGTCGCCAGAAGTCGCGATTCGACCGACGGAAGTCTCGATTCGACGGTCAGAGCTCGCTGCGCAGGTCCCAGAGGAGGGGGTAGTACTGCACCGGCAGCCGGGAACGGAGGTACGACGAGCCGCTCGACCCACCGGTCCCGGACTTGCTGCCGATCATCCGCTCGACCATGACGACGTGGCGTGCGCGCCAGTTGGCCGCGAGCTCGTCGTGCTGCAGGAGCGCCTCGCCGAGGGCCCAGATCACGGCGTACCGGTCCCGGTCGTGGGCCACTGTGCGCATGGACGCCGAGATCTCGGCGTCGCTGCCGGCGGCGAGGCCGGCGGAGGCCAGGACGGCGACGAAGGCGTCCCACAGGGTCGGCTCGGCGAGGCGGGCGTCGAGGCGCTGCTGCTCAGCGGGCGTGATCCCCTTGAACCGGCGCAGGTAGGCCGGGTCCTTGGCGCCGGAGAGGAACTCCAGCTCCCGGAACTGGACCGACTGGAACCCGCTCGCCGGCGCCAGCCGCTGGCGGAACTGCAGGAAGTCCTGGGGCGTCATCGTCTCGAGCACGTCGACCTGCTGCACGAGCACCCGCTCGACGACGTGCGCCCGCGCCAGCAGGTGCTGGGCCCACCAGAGCCGGCCGCCGTCGACGCCGCGGAGCATGGCGTCGCGAGCCGACGTCAGCTCGTGCAGCAGCTGTTTGAACCACAGCTCGTAGACCTGGTGGATGGTGATGAACAGCAGCTCGTCGTGCGCCGGCGGGTCGGACTCGAGGTGCTGGGCGTCGAGCAGCTGCGGCAGGCGCAGGTAGGAGCCGTAGGTGAGCTGGGCCCCTTGCTCACCGAAGGAGACGAAGTTCTCGTCTGCCGGGTGGGGTGACGTCATGGCCTGACACTATGACCGCATGAAGTTCCGACACGAGCTGACCTACGACGCCTCGCCGCGCGAGGTGTTCGAGATGCTGGCCGACCCGGCGTTCCGCGAGGCGTCCTGCGCCGCCCAGGACGTGGTCTCGGTCGAGGTGGACCTCCAGCGCGACGGCGACGCCTTCACCCTGGTGGCCGACCAGGTGCAGAAGACCGACGACCTGCCGTCGTTCGCCCGAACCTTCGCCGGCCACACCACGCGCGCGATCCAGCGCGAGGAGTGGACCGACGACAGCGGCGGCTCGCTGCGCATCGAGACCCCCGGCAAGCCCGCTGACATCGCCGGCACGATCACGTTGCTGGAGGACGGCTCCGGCACCCGCGAGGTCGTGGAGCTCGAGGTCAAGGTGAAGCTGCCGCTGATCGGCGGCAAGATCGAGAAGCTGCTGGCCGAGAAGGTCGCCGCCGGGATGGACGCCGAGCACGGCGCCGGCGTCGCCTGGCTGGCCGGCGACCGCTGATGGCGACACGCCTCATCCACGACATCGTCTACGACGCCCCGCTCGCCGAGGTCTCCGCGATGCTCGGCGACCCGTCCTTCCGCGAGGACGTCTGCACCTACCAGCGGGTGCTCCGCTCGTCGGTGCGCGTCGACGACCGCGGCGGCGGCACCCGGACCGTCGTGGTCGAGCAGGTGCAGCCCGCGAAGGGCATCCCGTCGTTCGCCAAGAAGTTCGTGGGCAACGAGATCGACATCGTGCAACGCGAGGAGTGGACGACCGAGGACGCGGCCGAGCTGCACGTGACGATCCCCGGGAAGCCGGGCGAGATGCTCGGCACGATCGCCCTGGCCGAGTCCGGCGGCCTCACCACCGAGACCGTCGACGTGACCATCAAGGTCCACCTGCCCCTGGTCGGCGGCAAGATCGAGGGCCTGATCGCGGACCTGCTGCGCAAGGCGCTGGACGCCGAGAACGCCGTCGGCCGCGACTACCTGTCGCGGTGAACCCGGCCCTCGCCCTCCGCGGCGCCGTCGGTCTCGACATCGGGGGTCTCCGTGGCGTCCGTGCCCTCCCGCGCGTCCTGGCGACGGCGGATCATGATCACCGCCGCCAGGAGCAGGAAAGGTCCGAAGGCCAGGACCAGGGTCAGGATCTTCTCGACCGGGTGCAGCGCACCCATGTGCAGCGCGTACATCAGCCGGGACCGGTCACCCGAGGTAGGGGTAGCGGTAGTCGGTCGGGGGCACGAACGTCTCCTTGATCGAGCGCGGGGAGGTCCAGCGCAGCAGGTTGACCGCGGCGCCGGCCTTGTCGTTGGTGCCCGAGGCTCGACCGCCGCCGAAGGGCTGCTGCCCCACGACCGCGCCGGTCGGCTTGTCGTTGATGTAGAAGTTGCCGGCGGCGAACCGCAGCGTGTGCTGGGCCCACGCGATCGCCCGCCGGTCCTGGGCGATGATCGACCCGGTCAGCGCGTACGGCGCGATCGACTCCATCGCGTGCACGACCTTCTCGAAGTCGCCGTCGTCGTAGACGTGGACAGCCAGGATCGGCCCGAAGTACTCGGTCGTGAACATCTCGTCGGTCGGGTCGCCCCCCTCCACGACGGTCGGGTTCACGAACCAGCCCACCGAGTCGTCGAGGGTGCCGCCGACCAGGACGTCGAGCTTGCGTGACCGCTTGGCGCGCGTGATCGCCGCCTTGTGCTTGGCGAATGCCCGGTCGTCGATGACGGCGCCCATGAAGTTGGAGAAGTCGGTCGGGTCGCCGACGGTGATCGACTCGATCTCGGCGAGGAGCGAGTCCTTCATCTTCGTCCAGACCGAGCGGGCGACGTACGCGCGCGAGGCCGCCGAGCACTTCTGGCCCTGGAACTCGAACGCGCCGCGGATCATCGCGGTGCGCACGACGTCGGGGTCGGCCGACGGGTGGGCGACGATGAAGTCCTTGCCGCCGGTCTCCCCGACGATCCGCGGGTAGGCGCGGTAGCCCTCGATGTGGTTGCCGACCTCGCGCCACAGGTGCTGGAAGGTCGGGGTCGAGCCGGTGAAGTGGATGCCGGCGAGGTCCGGGTGCGCGAGCGCGACCTCGGAGACCTCCAGGCCGTCCCCGGGCAGCATGTTGATCACGCCCGGCGGGAGGCCGGCCTCCTCCAGCAGCTCCATGGTCAGCGACGCGGCCAGCTGCTGGGTCGGTGACGGCTTCCAGATGACCGTGTTGCCCATCAGCGCCGGGGCGGTGGGCAGGTTGCCCGCGATCGCGGTGAAGTTGAACGGCGTGATCGCGTAGACGAAGCCCTCGAGCGGGCGGTGGTCGGTGCGGTTCCACACGCCGGGGCTGTTCGCGATCGGCTGGTCGGCGAGGATCTCGCGCGCGTAGTGGACGTTGTAGCGCCAGAAGTCGATGAGCTCGCAGGCGGCGTCGATCTCGGCCTGGAACGGCGTCTTGGACTGTCCCAGCACGGTGGCCGCGTTGAGGCGCTGGCGCCACGGGCCGGCCAGCAGGTCGGCCGCCTTGAGCAGCACCGCCGCGCGGTCGTCGAAGTCCATGTCGCGCCACACCGGCGCCGCCTCGGCCGCCGCCTTGATCGCGGCCCGGGCGTCGGCCTGGGTGGAGTTCTTCATGGTGCCGAGCACGTGCTGGTGGTCGTGCGGCTGCACGACCTGGATCTCGCGGCCACCACCCGCCTTCCACCGGCCACCGACGTAGCCGCGCAGGTTCTTCTGCTTCTTCTCGAGCTTCTCGATCTCCACGTGCAGGGCCTCCCGTTCGGGGGTGCCCGGCGCGTAGGTCAGGTTCGGCTCGTTCGTGGGAGCCGGGGGGGTGGTGACTGCGTCCATGCGTGCGAGCGTAGCGAGCGGCGCGGGGCCGCGCCGAGTCGGCGGTCCGCACGCCTCCAGTACGTCCGGGCGCTCCGACTAGTGCAGACGTACTGGTGCGGCGTCGGTCGTTGTCCCCTGCGGACCAGCGCCCTCCGCCCGTGCTGGCACCGGACGCGCAGGAGCACGCTGTGGTTGTCAGGTCCACCACACCCAGGACAGCTCGGAAAGGAGCTCCGATGAACACCAGGACCCAGATCGTCGTCGGAGTCGACGGACGCCCCCAGACCGCCCAGGTCGTCGCCTGGGCCACGAGGGAGGCGACGCTCCGCCGGGCCTCGATCGTGCTCGTCCACGCCGTCGGCAGCGAGGTGGCCGCCCACCTCGGCGGTGCCGCCGGACACGCGGGTGAGGACATCGGCTCCGTCATCCACCGGGCCTCCGCCGACGGCCAGCGCCTCGTCGACCGGGCCCGCGCGGAGATCCGGGCCCTGGCACCCGAGGTCGAGGTCGTGGAGTCGCTCAGCCTCAGCACCGCGACCACCGCCGTCCACAACCTGGTCACCGGCCACGTCACCGGCAACGTCGTCGCGGGCGGGTCCATCGTCGTCGTCGGCCCGCGCTCGGGCCGCGAGAGCCGTTCCACGCTGGACGGGCTGGAGGAGCAGGTCGGCGCCCTGGGCTGCCAGCTGGTCGAGGTGACCTCTGCGCCGCCCGCCGGGGGCGTCCTGGCGATCAGCGACGGCACCGTCTGGGCGATGCCCGTCCTCGACGCCGCGTTCGAGCTCGCCGCGCTCCGCGGGCTGCCGCTCACGGTCGTGCACGTGCCGGAGGAGGACGCCGACCCCGGGCTGCGGCGCTTCCTGCGCACGGTGCTCTCCGACCAGGTCGACGAGCTCCACGAGTGTTACCCGACCGCGGAGGTCGAGGTCGTGACCGATCCCGCGGACGCACGGTCCGTGCTCGCTGCGGCGCCGTCCACCGCGGCGTACGTCGTGGCGGACGCCGAGCACCTCGCCGACCTGCCGCAGACCCCCGTCCGCATCCTCGTCCCGACCGAACCCCGCCCCGTCGCCGCACCCGTCGACGCTCCGGTCGAGCAACCCGTCCGGGAGGTCGCCCCGAGCAGCGCGACCGGCGACCTGAGCCGGCTGGAGTCCTGGTGGGACCTGCCGGCCCGGGAGCCCACCCTGCGTCCCGCCCTGGTGCGGGTGCGCCGCCGCCACCAGCGCCGGTTCGGCTCGGAGGCCTGATCCGGGGCTCAGAGGAGGTCGGGGACCTCCTGGGTCGCGAACCACGCCAGGTCCTCGTCGGGGTCGGCGTCCACCGGACGGTCCGCGACGTCGGCGTGCACGGCGACCACCCGCCTGAGCGGGATCGTCCAGCCGGTCTCCGGCTCCCGGTCGAGCTCGACGGCGACGACCACGCGGCGGCCCGGGCCGCCCAGCAGTGCCGCCGAGGAGTCCGCAGCGGTCATCAGGGCTGCGTACTCCGCCTCCTCGCTGTCGTCCTCGGCGACCGCGGCCTCCTCGGTCACCACGACCGCGCCGTCGGCGTGCTGCTCGGCCAGCAGGGCGAGGGTCGTCGGCAGGTAGACCCTCACCGGCGACCCTTCTCGGTGGTCTCGGCCTTGCGCCGGCGACGGCCGCGCGGCGCGCGGGTGCGCCCGCCCGTGGCGGAGTCGACGAGCTCGTCGAGGGCCTCCTTGATGCACGGCCCGAGCAGGTCGGCGTCCGGCAGCATGTCGCGGTCGGCGGTGATGCCGTAGTAGACATGCCCGTCGTACGACGTCACGCCGATCGCCAGCGGGTGACCCTCCAACAGCGGCGGGACGGGGTAGGTCTCCAGCATCCGGGCGCCCGCGGCGTAGAGCGGCGCCTGCGGCCCCGGGACGTTGGTCACGTTGAGCTCGTAGGAGCGACGCTCGCGGGCCGCGACCCGCGACCCGATCGCGTGGAAGGTCGCCGGGGCGAAGCCGGAGATGCTGGTCAGCCGGGACGCCGCGACCGCACGGCCGGTCTCCTTGTGGGCCAGGAAGGAGTACGACACCTGGTGCAGCCGCACCACCGGGCTGGCCTCGCGGACCGGCAGGTCGACGAAGTGGGCCGCGATCTGGCTGCCGAGCGAGGTGGCCTCCATCTCGTCGTCGATGACCGAGATGGGCACCACGGCGCGCACCTCGTGGATCCCGTGCATCGACTCGTCGCGCGCGAGCAGCCAGGCGCGCAGCGCGCCGGTGATCGTGGCCAGGATGACGTCGTTGACCGTCCCGCCGTGCGCCTCACGGACCTTGCGGTGGTCGGCGAGGTCGGTGCGCACCGCCACCACCCGACGCTGCTGCGAGAGCGGGCCGATGATCGGTGAGCCGGTCGACGAGGTGCGGTTCGCGAGGGCGTCGACCACGTGGCCGGCCGACCGCGCCGCGCCGGCGATGCCGCGCAGCACGGACCCGGTCGTCGTGCGCGCGGTGGCGGCCACGGTCCCGCGGTCGGTGAGCGAGTCGCGGACCGCGCCGGCCATCAGCGTCAGCGGCGACGGGCTGCTGCGCGCCCGCCACTCGTCGGTGCCGAGCTCCTTGGGCTCGGCCGACTTGTCGAGCAGGACCTGGCCCAGGTCGACGGTGTGCATCCCGTCGACCAGCACCTGGTGGGACTTCGACAGCAGCGCGACCCGGCCCTCGGCCAGTCCCTCGACGAAGTAGATCTCCCACAGCGGCCGGTTGCGGTCCAGCGGTCGCGACACGATCCGCGCGACCAGCTCGCGCAGCTGGTCGAGCGTACCGGGCCGCGGCAGCGCGGACCGACGCACGTGGTAGCCCAGGTCGAAGTGGGCGTCGTCGACCCAGACCGGGTTGGCGAGGTGGCCCGGGACGGTCTGCACGCGCTGGCGGTAGCGCGGCACGAACGAGAGCCGCTCCTGCACCAGGCGGACGAGCTCGGGGTAGTCGAACCCGGACTGGCCGGGGTCGAAGATCTCGACGGTGGCGTTGTGCATCGGCGCCGAAGGGGACTCCTCCGCCAGCAGCGCCACGTCACGCGGCCGGAGCCGCTCGCTCATCTCGTCGCCTTTCGTCGGGTCCGCCGGGGGTACCGTACCGACGGTTTGTCCTCCCATGGGATTCTGGCAGACGTCGCCGACCGAGACGGTCGCTCCCGACCAGAAGCGAGGAATCCCACCATGCGCCGTGCCCTGGCCGCACTCACCGTCCTGCTCTGCGCCGTCGCCCTGGCCGCCTGCGGCGGCTCGGGCTCCGACTCGGGCTCCGACTCCGGTGGGACGACCGCCCCGAAGGTCATCGAGGTCACGATCTCGGGCGAGTCGGTCACGCCGAACGGTGAGCGGGTGGAGGTGGCCACCGGCCAGGACGTGGAGCTGGAGGTCACCGCCGACGAGGCCGGGGAGATCCACGTGCACTCCGACCCCGAGCAGGAGCTCGAGTACGACGCGGGCACCTCGACCGTGACGATCAAGGGCATCGACACCCCCGGCACGGTCGACGTCGAGTCGCACTCCCTCGACAAGGTCATCGTGCAGCTCGAGGTCAGCTGAGCCGGCACCGGTGGCCACGCACGGCATCACCTTCGCGCACGGGATCGGTGGGGCGAAGGACCTCCCGATCTCGCCCGAGCTCGCGATCGCCGGGGCGACCGCGGCGCTCGTCGTCTCCTTCACGGTCCTGGCGGTCGCCTGGCGCAACCCGCGCTACGACGCCGCGACCAGCGGCCGGCCGGCGCCCCCGTGGCTGGCGCGGGTCGTCGACTCGACCTGGTGGCGAGCGTCGTGTCGCACCGTCGGGATGCTCCTCGCCCTCTACACGGCGATGGTCGCGGTCTTCGGCAAGGACCTGGTCATCAACCCGGTCTTCGGCATCTTCTACGTGTGGTGGTGGGTCGGGCTCGTCCCGCTGTCCCTCCTCCTCGGCCCGGTGTGGAAGGCGATCAGTCCCGGCCGCACCCTGAACCTGCTCCTGGCGAAGGCGTCCGGCGGCGACCCGGAGCGCGGCGTCTTCACCTACCCCGAGCGGCTCGGGCACTGGCCGGCGGCGCTCGGCCTGTTCGCGTTCGTCTGGATGGAGCTGGTCTACCCGTACTCCACCGAGATCGGCCCGGTCCGGTTGTGGTGCGCTGCGTACGTCGCCGTGATGCTCGTCGGCGGCGCGCTGTTCGGCAACACGTTCTTCGAGCGCGCCGACCCCTTCGAGGTGTACTCCACGCTGGTCTCGCGGATGTCGGTCTGGGGTCGCCGCGACGACCTGCTCGTCATCCGCAGCCCGCTCGCCAACCTCGACACCACCCCGGTCCGGCCCGGGCTGCTCGCCGTCATGGCGGTGCTGTTCGGCAGCACCGCGTTCGACTCCTTCAAGGACTCCACGCGGTGGGTGCAGTTCGTGCAGGGCAGCTCGACCTCGTCGTACCTCCTCAACAACCTCGGCCTGCTCACCTTCTGCGTCGGCGTGGGCGTCGTGTTCGCCGCGGGCTGCATGCTGACCGGGCTCGGGGACGACCTGCGACGTCGGGAGCTGCCCAACCTCTTCGCCCACTCGGTCGTGCCGATCGTCGTCGGCTACATCTTCGCCCACTACCTCAGCTACCTCGTCGAGGTCGGGCAGCTGACCCTGATCCAGGCCAGCGATCCCTTCAGCGACGGCAGCAACTGGTTCGGGACCGCGAACCTGACGGTCAGCTACTGGCTCAGCCTGCACCCGACCCTGCTGGCCGACATCAAGGTCCTCGCCGTCGTCACCGGGCACGTCCTCGGCGTCGTCGCCGCGCACGACCGGGCGATCCGGATCCTGCCCAAGCGGCACCAGCTGACCGGTCAGCTCCCGCTGCTGTTCGCGATGATCGCCTTCACCGTCGGCGGCCTCTACCTGCTGTTCGCGGCGTAGCGACCCCCTCGACTCCCCATCCGAGCCCGTCGGCCACGCGGGCGACCGCACGGGCGACCGGGGAGTCACCGAGCTCGGCCAGGGTGCGGCCGGCGACCAGGGCCCGGTCGACGGTCGGCTGGTCGTCGGGCAGGAAGTACAGCCCGGCCGGGCGGGCGAAACTGCCGACCATCCCCGCGACGTCGCGCTCGGACCAGCCCAGGGTGGGCCGCATCCGGTTGACCACGACGTGCACGGGCCGACCGCCGACCACCTCGCGCAGCTCGACCAGTCCGCGCGCCAGCCGGGACAGGGCGACCGGGTCCGCCCCGCCGACGGCGACCACGACGTCGGCGACCTCGAGAGCGGCGAGCGTGAGGTGGTTGCGCCCGGGGCGGGTGCCGTACTCCGAGCCCGGGTCGTCCTCGAGGCTGAAGCCGGTGTCGACCACCACCTCCGCCTGCGCCCGGGCCACCTCGAGGAGGTGCTCGACGGTCCCGGGGCGCACCTCGGCGAACCGGTCGCCCCGCGGCAGGCCGGTGACGACGCTGAGCCGGTCGTCGAGCCCTCGCTGCACCGACCCGAACCGCTCCTCCAGCTGGCCCGCAGCCGCCAGCCGGGCCGCGGACAGCAGGCCCGACACCTCGTCGAGGACGCCGAGCTGTTGAGCCACCGCGCCGCCGTACGGGTCGGCGTCGACCAGGACGGTACGGCGTCGCCGGCGCGCCGACTCCGCCGCCAGGGCGGCAGCCAGCGTGGTGCGGCCGGGTGCACCCGCCGGTCCCCACACCGCGACGACCCGTCCCGCCGACCGCGGGCCGGTGGGCGGCGGGGGCGGGACGCCGGGGCGCGGCACCCGGACGACGGTCTCGGGCGACTCGTCCTCGAGGACGGCTCCGGGCACCGCGTCGAGGTCGTCCTCGGGGACGACCCGGGTGATGCCGATCCGGGCCGCGCGGAGGCGGCCGCCGTCGAGCGTGGCACCGCCGGGGGCGATCGCGACCGGGCGCACACCGTGCTTGCGCAGCAGGTCGACGGCACTGCGGTCGAGCCCGGGTGAGTCGAGCCCGAGGACGGCCGCGTCGGCCTGGCCGGCGGTCGCGGCGGCGAGCAGGTCGTCGACGTCGACGCAGCGCTTCAGCACGACGATCGCCGGGTGCTCGCCGAGGCGGGCGAGCACCGCCGGCTCCCACGCCGCCCCGCTCGCGACGACGATGACGAGGGCGCGATCAGCCATGGCGCACGACGGTGAGGACCGGCTCCCGGGTCCGGCCCACCTGCTGCAGGAAGGACGCCGCGTCCCCGGCGGCCACCGCCAGGACCAGCTGGCGTCGGCCGGTGGTGGAGCCGAACGTCGACTCCATGCCGGGGGCGTCGACCACCGTCGCCCCCGTGAGCAGCGCGCCGCGGCGCGAGCCGGCGAGGTAGACGTCGACCACCGACCCCGACTGCACCGACGGGGGCACCTGCTCGGCCTCGACGGCCACCGGCAGCTCCACCGTGTCGGCGGACGTGCCGGCGCTGCCGACGGCCGCGCGCGGCAGCAGCTCGCCGGCGCCGACACCGCGGACCAGGCGCAGGTCGGAGGGCAGCTGGGCGTCGACGGTGAAGTAGCCCGCCAGGTCTCCGTCGTCGGCGAAGCGCACCCGGTGGGCGACCAGGTCCTCGGGGTCGAGCCGGGCGCCGGGGCCGGCGTCGGCGGCCACCGCCCAGACCGACACGGTGTCGTCGGCCGCGGCCATCAACCGGGCGCCGGCGACGACCGAGACGGCCACGATGAGCAGCCCCACCCAGAGCCGCGGGTCCCGCCAGCCCGCGCGGGCGGACCGCGTGGCCGGCGGCACGGCGACCGCCTCCGCCGCCGGTGCGGAGCGCGGGGTCGTGCCGAGACTCACCCGTCCATGATGGCCGCCGCCCGCCGTACCGAAACCCGTCATCCACAGGCTCGGCGGGGCGCGGGCACCGGGCGGGGGGACCGGGTGCGACGATGTGGCCATGGCCGGCACCCCGCGCTTCCTCACGCTCGCCGACGTGGCGGAGGTGCTCAACACCTCCAGTGCGCAGGTCTACGCCCTGGTCCGCCGGGGCGACCTGCCGGCGATCAAGATCGGCGGGCGCGGGCAGTGGCGTGTGGAGTCGGCGCAGCTGGAGGACTACATCGCGCGGATGTACGCCGAGACCCGCACCTTCGTGGACGAGCACCCCTACGTCGACGCCGACGCCGGGCTCGAGGCGGACGAGGTCGACTAGCCACCTGCCTGACCTCCCGCGCCGGACGTCATCCGACCCGGCCGCCCCCGCAGCCACCCCGCATGACCTCCCACCGGACGTCATCCGACCCGGTCGCCCCCGCAGCCACCCCGCATGACCTCCCACCGGTGGGCACCGTCGGGCCCGAAACGTGCGCCGGGGCCGGCGTCAGCCCGTCTCGGATCCCAGCGTCATCGTGATGGTGCGCTGCTCGCCGTCGCGGAGGATGGTGAACTCGACCGCCTCGCCGGGCTGGTGCGCGCGGATGGCGACGATCAGCGCGATGCCGTCGGAGACCCGCTCGCCGTCGACCTCGGTGATCACGTCGCCCTTCTCCAGACCGCTGCGGTCGGCCGGGGTGTCGGGCATGACGGAGTCGATCTCGGCACCGTCGCTGTCGACCTGGGTTCCGGTCCTCACCTTGGCGCCGATGACGGGGTACTCCGCCTGGCCGGTGCGCAGGATCTGGTCGGCGGTGATGCGGACCTGCTCGATCGGGATCGCGAAGCCGACCCCGATGTTGCCGGACTCGCCGCCCGCGGTCCCACCGGTCGTGGCGATCGCGGAGTTGACGCCGACGACCTGGCCGCGCAGGTTGACCAGCGGCCCGCCGGAGTTGCCGGGGTTGATCGCCGCGTCGGTCTGGACCGCGTTGATGTACGACGAGTCGTCCCCGACGCTCCCGGTCGTGACCGGTCGGTGGAGCGCGCTGACGATGCCGGCGGTGACGGTCGAGCTCAGCCCGAGCGGGGAGCCGATCGCGACGACGCCCTCCCCCACCCGCAGCGCCTGCGAGGAGCCCAGCGCGGCGGGCGTCAGGTCGGACGCGTCCGGCACGTGGAGCACCGCAAGGTCGTAGACCGCGCTGCGCCCCACCACCTCGGCGTCGTAGCGGTTGCCGTCCTGGTCGACGACCTCGATCGGTCCCTCGTTCTGGTCGGCGTCCTGGACGACGTGGTTGTTGGTGATGATGTGGCCCTGGCGGTCCAGGACGAAGCCGGACCCGGTCGCGCCGCCCTTCTGGCCCTGGTACTCCGCCGAGATCTGGACCGTGCTCGGGAGCAGCCGGGCCGCGACCGCCTCGATCGAGCCGTTGTCGTCGGGGAGCGGTGCCGACGTGACCGTGTCGACACCCGCGAGCCCGCTGGAGACGGTGCCGGTGCCGTCGTCTCCGACCTGGTCGTAGACGAGGCCGCCGATGGCGCCGCCGACGACACCGACGACGAGCGCGAGGACGCAGACGACCGGCCAGACCCAGCCGGGGACGCGGCCGCGCGGCACGACGTGCCGGGGCGGCGGAGGTGGCGGGGGCGGGGCCCACCGGTGCGGCGGCGACTGCACCGTGGGAGGCACCCAGGTCGGCGGCGGCGTGCTCGGCACGCCGGGGAGGCCGATCGGCTGGGTGGGCTCGTCCTGCGTCACGCCTCTATCTTGTCCCGTCGAGCGAAACCCATGCCCGGCGGGTCGGTGACGGGACGGGCGTGCTCGGGCCCTCCGAGCGGCTGATCGAGGTCACCGGCGGGCGACGGTCGATCCCGGGGGCGGGTGCCGACGCCGGCGCGACCCCGAGGGCGAGCACGCCCATGACGGCGGCACCGACGGCGCCACCGCCGATGGCCGCCAGGCCGACGGCGCGCCGGCGGTCACCGGAGTCCGCCAGGCCACCGTGGAGCCCGCCGTGGAGGAAGGCGTCGCCGGGCGGCCCAGCGAGGACGGCGGCGCCGATCAGCGAGCCCTTGAGCCCCACCGGGGTGGCGGGAGCGGCGACGTCGAAGGAGAGCCCGGTCAGGCGGGACTTCACCCACCCCTCGCGCTCGACCTGGTCGCGGCACAGGTGGCAGCCGTGCACGTGGTCCCAGGCCCGCTCGGTCTCCTCGGGGGTCAGCTGGCCGTCGAGCAGCGCGCTGACCCGGGAGCCGAGGTGCCCCATCACGTCGCGGCCCCGCGCGGCGACAGCAGCGGGCCGGCGTACCGTGCCCGACCGGCGCCCGGGGCGCGGTGGGCCAGGGCCGAGCGCAGCATCGCCCGGCCGCGGTGGATGCGCGAGCGCACGGTGCCGAGCTTGGCCCCGAGGATCTCGGCGATCTCCTCGTAGGTGAGTCCCTCGACGTCGCAGAGCACGACCGCGGCCCGGAAGTCCGGCGGGAGCGTGGCGAGCGCACGCTCGATGTCGTCGTCGAAGGTCTGGTCGGCGTACGCCGCGTCCGGGCTCGGCGAGCTGCTCGTGAGGCGGTCGGCGCGCTCGTCGGACAGGGCGTCGAACCGGATCCGCTGCTTGCGGCGGGCCTGGTCGAGGAAGAGGTTGGTGGTGATGCGGTGCAGCCAGCCCTCGAAGGTGCCGGGGGTGTAGGTCGACAGCGACCGGAACACCCGGACGAAGACCTCCTGCGTCAGGTCCTCGGCGTCGTGGCGGTTGCCGGTGAGGCGGTAGGCGAGCCGGTAGACCCGGTCGGAGTGCCGCTCGACGATCTCCTCCCAGGTGGGCACGCCCTCCCCAGGCGCGGCGTGATCCGGCTTGGTCTCCACCGGAGCCTCCTTGTCGCGCGACCTCGCGCTCGAGCCGAACAGGGTCTTGTCCTTCCTCACCGTAGGGACGACTGCTGAAAGGAACCTGTGAGTCAGGCGTCCCTCTCCTGAGCCCTCGACCGAAGAACGAGCGAGGCGGCGGCTGTGTTCCCTCGTCCCGCGGCCGCCGCGCGATACGTTGAGCCCGTGAAGCCCGCGAGCTGGTCCTACGCCGAGGAGTACGTCGTCGAGGACGACGTGCTCGCCGCCGCCCGGTCGCGAGCGGAGGAGGTCGGCGTGGTGCCGATCGGCTCCGGCGGCGGCGCCGCGCTGCGGTTCCTCGCCTCCGTCCTCGACGCGCGGGCCGTGGTGGAGATCGGGAGCGGCACCGGCGTGTCGGGGCTCTGGCTGCTGCGCGGCATGCGGTCCGACGGCGTGCTCACGACCGTCGACATCGAGGCCGAGCACCAGCGACTGGCCCGCCAGTCCTTCGCCGAGGCGGGCGTGCCCACGCAGCGGGTGCGCACCATCGCCGGCGCGGCCCTCGAGGTGCTCCCCCGCCTCACCGACGGCCACTACGACCTGGTCTTCTGCGACGGCGACAAGACCGAGTACGCCGCCTACCTGACCGAGGCGCTGCGACTGCTGCGCCCCGGCGGCGTGGTGGTCTTCGACAACGCCCTGTGGCACGACCGGGTCGCCGACCCGGCCCAGCGCGACGAGGAGACGGTCACCATCCGCGACCTCGGCAAGCAGGTCGCCGAGCGCGACGACCTGGTGCCCGTGCTGCTCCCCGTCGGCGACGGGCTGCTCGCGGCGAAGAAGGTCTGGTCACCGGGGGCCGACTGACGTCCCTGCGCGCCGTTTCCGTCCCTGGTCGGCGCCGTTTTCCCCCACCCGCCGCGGGCTCACCGGCGGGAGGACCACGCTGACCATCCCGGCGGCCCGCCCGGTACGGCGTGCTGGCCGTGCCGGGGTGCGACGCGGTACCACCCGTGGACCCGGCGGGTGTTGCCCGCGCGGTCGGCGCCCACGAGCTGGTAGCGCACCGTCGCCACGCGCCCGTGGGTCCCTGGCGCCGGGACGACCCGGGTCCGGGCCCGGCAGCCGTCGGGACCGGAGAGGGAGTCGGAGACGGAGCAGCGGACGACCCGCCAGTGCCGGTAGGTGTGGTGGGGGCGGACCCCCTTCGCCTCGACGGTGGGCCTGGTGCGGTCGATGTCGATGCCCGCCAGCGTCACTCCCGCCGTCCCGCCGTCGAGCGCCGTCACGGTCCTGCTCACCGACTGGTCGGCGCCGTCGGCGCGCAGGAAGACCGGTGCGGGACAGGGGGAGGTGAGGGGCGCGCTGCCCTCCGTGCAGGTGAAGGCGACACGGACCACCGAGCGGTACCAGCCGTTGCGCGGCGCCGTCACCGACCCCACCGCGGCCGAGATCGTCGGGTCCACCAGCGGCGCCGCTCCCACCGTGACGGTCTGGGTGGCCTGACCAGGCAGGTGGTCGTGATCGCCGTCCTGGGTCGCCACCAGCAGGCAGTCCCCCGCCGCCTCGAAGATCACGCGCATGTCCTCGACCCGGCAGATCTCCGGTGCCGACGGGGCAGCCGCCAGCAGGACCGGGTTCCCGGACCCACCCCCGGTGACGACGACGTCGTACGTGTCACCCACCACCGGGTCCGGCGGCGGGACGGTGACGAACGAGACCACCTGGGGGCTCCGACCCACGGTGACCAGCTGCTCGGCCTGGCCGGGCAGGAAGCGGGCGTCGCCGGCCTGGGTCGCCAGGATCCGGCACTCGCCCGCCGACCGGAACGTCACGCGCGTCCCTTCGACCCGGCACACCTCCGACGCCGACGCGGGGATCGTGAGCACGACCGGTTTTCCCGACCGACCGCCGATGACGTCGACGTCGTAGGTGTCACCCACGACCGCGTCGGTCGGCGCCGACGACACGAACCGGACCACCTGCGGGGTCCGGTGCACCACGATCGACTGCGACACCTGCGGCGCGGCCGCGTAGCCGCCTCCGCTCGCCTGGTCGGCGCGCACGACACAGGTCCCGGCCGCGTCGAAGGAGACGGTCGAACCCGTGACCGAGCACACCGAGGCCGCGGCCGGGGAGATCGAGAAGACGACGGGGTTGCCGGAGCCACCACCCGTCGCGGCCACGAGATAGGTGCTGCCGACCCGTGCGTCGGACGGCGGCACGGAGGTGAACGTGATGGTCTGCAGGACGGTCCAGGGGTCGTGCGCCGTGCCGGGGGCGCCGGGGGCGCCGTCGAGACCGCCGCCCGCGCCACCGGCGCCACCCGCGCCTCCCGCACCACCGGTGGGGCCCGCGCCAGGACTCCCGGCACTGCCGGCGGACCCGGCACCGCAGCCGGCGCCCCCCGCTCCGCCCGCGCCGGCGGTCGCGGTGACCGAGCCCGGGGTGGTGACACCCACGTCGGGGCCGGTCAGGCCCCCGCCACCGTCGCCGCCCGTGCCTCCGGCTCCGCCCGCACCTCCGGCGCCGCCGGTCCCCCCGCCGCCACCGAAGCCGCCCGTGCCGTCGAGACCGTCCGCACCAGCGGTCCCGCCGGCGCCGCCTGCTCCGCCGGCAGCACCGCCCGTGCCGCCACCACCGTTCGCTCCGAGACCGCCGACACCCCCGAGGCCACCGAGACCACCCGGGCCACCGACACCGCCCGCCGCGCCGACCACGGCGCCCGCTCCGAAGGTCACGCTGCCACCGCTGATGCCTGCGCCCCCGCGCGCCCCGGACCCGCCCACGTGTCCCGCGCCGCCGGCCCCGCCCCGGCCGCCGGTCCCGCCGTCGCCCCGGCACCGCCGTCGCCGCCACGGCCGCCCACGCCTGCGGCCGCTCCGCCCGCTCCGCCGGCACCGCTGAAGCCGCCGACGCCAGCGTCACCGCCGCGGCCGCCGACGCCCCCGGCGCCGCCTGCACCGCCTGCGCCACCCGCGCCACCCGTCGCGCCCACGTCGCTGCCGGCCCCGATCGTCACGGTGCCGCCCTCGATGCCCGCACCACCGGCCCCACCCGAGCCGCCGTGCTGCCCGGCCCCGCCGACCCCCGCCGACGCCGCCCGCCCCGCCGTCGCCGCCGCTGCCGCCGTTGCCCCCGGCGCCGCCGACCCTCCCGCACCGGCCGCGCCACCGTCACCGCCTCCGCCGCTCCCGCCTGCGCTGCCGCCGGCGCCGCCGTGGCCCCGACACCACCACGACCACCGGCGCCACCGTCGCCGCCGGCGCCACCGGTCGCGTCCACGTCGCCGCCGGCTCCGATCGTCACGGCGCCGCCCCTGATGCCCGCACCACCGGCGCCACCGGAGCCGCCGTCCTGCCCGGCGCCACCGACGCCGCCGACCCCGCCGACCGCGCCGTTGCCACCCCGGCCACCGTCTCCCCCGGCGCCACCGTCACCGCCGGCACCGCCGGCGACGCCACCGTCTCCCCCGGCGCCGCTGCCACCGGCGCCCCCGCGACCGCCGTCGCCACCCAGGCCTCCGGTGCCCCCGTCACCGCCCGCGCCCCCGACGCCACCCTGGGCCGACACGGTGCCGCTGCCGGTCACGGAGATCGTGCCGCCGCTGATGCCATCGCCCCCGTCACCACCGGCACCCGCTGCGTCCCCGGCACCTCCGCCACCGGCCGCACCACCGGAGGTCCCGCCGTCGCCGCTGCCCTGGTTGGTGCTGGCGTCCGCGCCTGGGGACCCCGGCACGCCCGAGGCTCCCGGCGCGCCGGGTCCGCCCGCCGCGCCCTGTCCGCCGCGTCCACCGATCGCGACGAGGTTCGCGCCGCCGGTGACCTCGAGATCTGCCCCGCTCGCGTCGACGCCGTCGGCGCCGTCGGCGGCGTCAGGGACGACGACGTCGCTGGCGTCGGCAGTCAGCGTGCCTCCGCCGCTGCTGTCGGTCAGGACGAAGGCCGCGGCAGTGACCCTCACCTCGCGGACGGAGACGTCGTGCCCGGCTAGGTCGAGGGTGACGTCGCAGGTGACGGTGAGGTCGTCGGTCGGCGCGCTGATCGTGGCGCCGACCGGCACGGTGCTGCCCGGCAGGCAGGAGTTGCCCAGTGCGGTGCTCAGCTCGGTGAAGGACGTCACGGGTGGGGCGGCGACCGCCGCCGGCGCGGCCATGACCAGGTATCCGCCGGCCAGGGCGGCAGCAGATCCGAGGACGGCCAGACGTTCCCGGTGGGCTCGCGATACCGGCATGAGGACCCCGCTCTCGACTGCGCCCGAGAGGTCGCCGCTCGGGGCTGGCCGACACGAGACCACACCCGCAGCCGGGCTGTCAGCGCCTGTCTGGTCCGCCCACCGGGCCTGGAGGGTACTGGGGCCGCCGGGTCAGTAGCGCGGAGCGGCCAGGAACCCGTCGCCGCCCTCGGCGACCGCGACCACCGTGCACTCCTCGATCAGCACCGGCGCGGACCCGATGATCTGCGACCCGGGCGACTCTGCCGCGGTCTCGGCGAAGGCGCGCTGGAACTCGGCGCGGGCCTCGTCGGAGGCGAAGACGTAGCAGCCCTCGAACCACTCGCCCGGGCGCATCCGCCAGGTCTTGAAGCGCAGCCCGTCCTTGCCGGAGAACCGCTCCCACGAGGTGTCCGCGACGTACGTCGCCAGCTCGTCCTCGACGCCCGCGGGGGCGTCGGCCAGCGACCAACGGACGGTGAGACCGTGCATCACGAGATCCCTTCCAGAGGTGCGTCGGAGCCGAGCCACTCCAGCAGGGCACGGGCCCCGAAGCCGGTCGGTCCGGTGGTCCACTCGAATCGCTCCTCGGGGGCGTCACCGACCGACGCGATGTCCAGGTGCGCCCAGGGCACGTCGCCGACGAAGTGCTGGAGGAACAGCGCCGCCGTGATCGCGCCGGGGCCACCCGGGGCGTTGTCGGCATCGGCGACCGAGGAGGACAGCTTGTGCTCGTAGGAGTCGGTGAGCGGGAACCGCCACAGCGGCTCGCCCGCCGTCACCGACGCCTCCGAGAGCGCCGACGCGAGGGCGTCACGGTTGGCGAAGAACCCACCGACCTGCTGGCCGAGCGCCACCTTGATCGCGCCGGTCAGGGTGGCGACGTCGGCCACGACGTCGGGACCGAGCTCGGCGACGGCGTACGCGATGGCGTCGGCCAGGACCAACCGGCCCTCCGCGTCGGTGTTGGTGACCTCCGAGGTGCGACCGCCGTAGTGGCGCAGGACGTCGCCGGGGCGCAGGGCGTTGCCGCCGATCGCGTTCTCCGCGGCAGCGACGAGGCCGACCACCCGGACCGGACAGCCGACGTCGCGCAGCGCCGCCATCGTCGCCATCACGACGGCTCCGCCGGTCACGTCGCGCTTCATGTTGGCCATCGCCTCGCCCGGCTTGATCGACAGGCCGCCGGTGTCGAAGGTGATGCCCTTGCCCACCAGCACGACCGTCGGCGTCCGCCGGGAGGCCTTGCGCGGGGTGTAGTCGAGGCGGATCAACCGAGGCGGTGTCGCCGAGGCCTGACCGACGCCGATGATCCCGCCGAAGCCGTGCTCGGCGAGCCAGTCCTCGTCGTGGACCGTGACGTCGAGCCCGGCGTCCTTCGCGAGCCGCTCGGCCTGGGCCGCCAGCCAGGGCGGGTTCTTCAGGTTCGACGGCACCGTCGCCAGCATCCTCGAGCGCCAGCCCGCCCCGCCGAGGGCGACCGCCCGCGCGAGCACCGGGCCGAGGGTCTCCGGCAGGTCGGCCAGGACGACCCTTCCGACGGGCGGGTCCTCGACCGGGGTCGATCGCCACGTGAACCGGAACGACCCGAGCATCGCGCCGACGACGAACGCCGTCAGCCCGGCCTCGTCGACCACGGACGCGACGGTCGTCGCGACCGAGGAGCGGCCGCGCAGCTCACGCGCCAGCGCGGCGCCCGCCCGGCGCAGGTCGTCGGGCTGCTGCGCGCCGATGCCCACGAGGGCGACGCAGCGCAGGTCGGCGTTCTCCGGGCCGCCGAGCGGCACCGGGAGGCAGATCACCTCACCGGACCGACCGGTCGCACCGGCCGACTCGAGCACGCCGAGCAGGTCGAGGCCGAGCAGGTCGCCGAGCTCGGCCGCCCCGGGTCCGAGCGTCAGGACGCCGTCGTCGCCGTCCTGCGCGGCCAGGGCCGGGAGCACCGGCAGCGCGACGACCTCGACCCCGAGGACGGCGTGCGGCAGGACCGGGCTCAGCGCGAACTCGGGCGGCGAGACCTGAGCCGGGAGAGTCGGGGCGGGAGCGTTCTGGGTGTGGTCTGAGGGCACGTCAGCCGACGACGTCCTTGAGGGCATCCCCGAGAGCGCCGGCCTCCTCGGCGTTGAGCTCGACCACGAGGCGGCCACCGCCCTCGAGCGGGACGCGCATCACGATGCCGCGCCCTTCCTTGGTGACCTCCAGCGGACCGTCGCCCGTCCGCGGCTTCATCGCCGCCATCCGCGCACCTTCCTTCGTTCTGTCGAGTGCTCCGGGGACACCGAGCGGCCCCGCCTGCGTCGTTCGCGCGATCCATTATCCCCTATCGGGTCGTGACGCGGAGCACAGGGACGAACCCGGTCGCCGCTCAGGCTGGCAGACTCGCCCCATGCAGGCCCGCTCCGCGTTGTTCGACGTGTACGGCGACCACCTGCGCGCCCGCGGCAGCGAGGCTCCGGTCGCGGCCGTCGTCCGGATGCTCGACCCGGTCGGGATCGCCGCCCCGGCGGTCCGCACGGCGATCTCGCGGATGGTCATGCAGGGGTGGCTCGAGCCGGTGCAGCTCGCCGGCGGTCGCGGCTACCGCACGACCGAGCGCGCCAACCGGCGCCTCGACGAGACCGGCAACCGCGTCTACCGCCGGCAGGTGCCCGCCTGGGACGGCCGCTGGCACCTGGTCCTGGTCGACCCGCCGCCGGTCCGGGCCGCCCGGAGCAAGCTGCGGGCCGACCTGGCGTTCGTGGGGTACGCCGAGCTGGCCGACGACGTCTGGGTCAGCCCGTTCCCGCGCGCGGGGTTGGCGGAGGTCCTCGAGCGCGCCGGCGCGACCGCGCGCACGGCCCGGGCCGACTCCTTCGACTGCGACCCGACCAGCGCGTGGGACCTCGCCGGGCTGCGGGCGTCGTACGACGGGTGGCTGGCCTCGGCCGAGCACCTGGTGCGCGACCACCTGGCGGCGCACGACGACGCGGACGAGGCGGCCTTCGCCGCCCGGTTCCACCTCGTGCACGAGTGGCGCAAGTTCCTCTTCGCCGACCCCGGCCTGCCCGACGAGCTGCTGCCGCCCGACTGGCCGGGACGGGCCGCGGCCGAGCTGTTCACCGTCGAGGCCGAGCGCCTCAAGCCGGGCACGGACCGGTTCGTCGCACGCTGCCTGGGCGTCTGACCCCGCCCGCGCGGGTCTGCCAGACTGCCGTGCATGACCGACTCCCCCGTGCTGCTCGACGTCGCCGACGGCGTCGGCACCATCACGATCAACCGTCCCGAGGCCTACAACAGCCTCGACGTCGCCACCAAGGAGCTGCTGCTCGAGACGGTGCGGCAGGTGGCGGACGACCCCGCGGTGCGGTGCGTCGTGCTGACCGGCACCGGCAAGGCGTTCTGCACGGGGCAGGACCTCAAGGAGCACATCCACCTCCTCGAGAACGGCGGCAGCGACGTGCTGTTCACGACGGTGGACAAGCACTACAACCCGACCGTCCTGGCGCTCGCCGGGATGGCCAAGCCGGTCATCGCCGCCGTGAACGGTGTCGCCGCGGGCGCCGGCGCCAGCCTGGCGTTCGCCTGCGACCTGCGCATCGTGGCCGACACCGCGGGCTTCAACCTCGCCTTCGCCAACGTCGCGCTGTCGTGCGACACCGGGGCGAGCTACACCCTGCAGCGACTGGTGGGGCGCGCCAAGGCCATCGAGCTGCTCTACTTCCCCCGGACCGTCTCCGCCGCCGACGCGCTCGAGCTCGGGCTGGCGACGAAGGTCGTGCCCGCCGACGAGCTGGCCGCCGAGGTCGGCGCGCTGGCCGCGCGCCTCGCGGCCGGCCCGACCGTCGCCCTGGGCGCGATGCGCCAGTCGGTCGCCTTCGCGGCGGGCCACTCCTTCGAGGAGTCGGTCGAGGTCGAGAGCGCGATGATGACCAAGACCGGCGCCACCGCCGACCACAGAGCTGCCGTCGCGGCGTTCGTCGCCAAGCAGAAGCCGGTGTTCGAGGGGCGCTGACCGCGTCTCTGCGCCGGCTGGCGGTGAACAGTCCACCTCCGAGCGCACGGGGAAGGTGGAGCACGCACCGCCGGCCCCGGGGCACCCCGGACCTGCCCCGGGGGTCACCAGGGAGCGACGACGACCCCGCCCCACTCCCCGGGGTCGACGTCGCGCACGGTCTGCGTCAGCTCCCAGCGGTGGCCCGCGGGGTCGGCGACGACGCAGGAGCGCTCGCCGTACTCGAAGGTGGTCGGCTCGGAGACGACCGTCGCGCCGGCGTCGCGGGCCCGGGCGAAGGCCGCGTCGACGTCGGGGACGCGGACCTTGATCTCGTGGGTGTGACCGGGGCCCTGGGGCGCCACCCGGTCGCCGCCGTCGTCGGCCACGACCACGGCCCCGTCGGCGCCCACCCGCAGCTGCGCCCGGTGGTCCTCGCCGATCCGGACCCGCTCCTCGAACCCGAGGGCCTCCTGCAGCCACGCGACCGCCGCGCGCACGTCGGGGTAGACCAGGACGGGCGTCACGGTCGCCGGTGGGGCCGAGCGGTTGGTCCGCATGCCGGCGATCGTAGTGCGCGCCGTGCCGGAAGGCTCGGGTCAGCGGCCCGGGTCAGCGACGCCGGTGCGCGTGCCAGAGCGACAGGATCTGGCGGGGCGCGGCGACGGTCAGCCGGCGGTGGCCGGGGCGGGCGCCGTACTCGGCGGTGACCGCGGCGCCGTGGAAGCGGCTGTTGAACCAGCCGGTCATCGTGCCGTGGCAGACCCCGCCGCAGTCGAACGACTTCAGCGGCAGGTTCAACGCGCGGGACAGGCGGCGTGAGAAGCGCCGGTCCTTGGTGTCGGTGTCGACGCCGTTCAGGGGCTGGTGGAAGCTGACGATCCAGCGCGGCCGGATGTCCTTCAAGAACCGCATCATCGCCCGGGTCTCCGGCTCGGAGCCGGCGCGTGGACCGGACTCGTAGCTGCCGTCGAGGTCGGCCCAGTGATAGGGGAAGTTGCGGTTGAGGTCCACCCCCCGGGCGTTCTTGCGCGTGTGGGCGGCGAGCCCGTCGGGGTTGTAGACGGGCAGCACCCACAGGTTGAGCCCGTGGATCGGCTTGCCGTCGCGGAGCGTCGCGAGGATCTGCCGCGGCGCCCCCTCGTCGCCGTGCATGGTCGCCACGAGCAGCACCTTCGGCTTCCCGCGCTCGCCCAGACGCCACGCCGTGATCGGGCGGCCGCGCACGGAGTGGCCGATGACCCGCTTCTCGACGACGGCCCCCCGGTCCACCGGCGCCGTGGCGGCGTGCGCGGTCGTGGGTACGGCGGCCAAGGCGCCGACCACGAGGGCGAGCATCGTGAGCAGGGTCCCGAGGCGCATGGGCACCGACCCTAGGACATCGGGGTGATCAGACCGCGGACGTGAGGTAGGCCCAGGTGAAGACGACGACGCCCACGAGCATGCCGACGTGGGCGAGCACGGAGAGCCCCGGCCCTTCCGACCAGCTGTCCTCCTGGCCGGCCGACGCGTGCTTGCCCCGGCTGGGCAGCCAGCGGACCAGGATCAGCAGCCCGGCGACGACCACGATCCACCAGAACGCCAGCGCCACGATGCCGATCGTGTCGTTGCCGGCGACGAGGAACACCACCCACAGCACCAGCGCCAGGACGCCCGCGCCGGTGTGCACGTTGACGAGGCTGCGGCTGGTCTGCAGCCGGCCCGCCCCACCCTCGCCGCGGCCCAGCCGCAGCCGCGTCAGCACGACCACGACCGCAGCGAGCGCGGTCAGGACGTAGACGATCACCTCGGTCGACATGGAGCGGAGTGTGCCCTACCCGGCGCTGTGCTCGCCACGCTCGGGCTCGGCGTGGACGTCGCCCGAGGCGTCGCCCGCGCCCGCCCCCGGGTCCGCGGCGGGCACCTCCTCAGGCAGCGCACCGTCAGGCTCGTGCGACTCGAGCTGGCTCGCGAGGCGGTCGAGCAGCGCGTCGACCTCGGACATCCGGTAGCCGCGCAGCGCCAGCGAGAAGCGCACCCGCCGCAGGTCGGCAGCGGCCAGCGAGCCGTCGGCGGGCACGGTGGCGTCGGGGCGGTCGTCGTACACCTCCGCCAGCGGCGCTCCCCGCCCGGCGGCGACCAGCGCGATGCCGCCCAGGGCCAGCACGACCAGGATCGCGAAGAACCACATCACAGGACGCCACCGTCCCTCGCCTCGACCATCCGCGCGACGACCTCCTCGACGTCGTCGGTGACGACGAGCCGGTCGAGGTCCTCCGCGCGGATCGTGCCGTGGGCCAGCGCCACCTCGCGCAGCCAGCCGAGCAGACCCTGCCAGTAGGACGTCCCGACCAGCACGATCGGGAAGCTGGTGATCTTGCCGGTCTGCACCAGGGTCAGGGCCTCGAACATCTCGTCGAGCGTCCCGACGCCGCCGGGGAGGACCACGAAGCCCTGGGAGTACTTCACGAACATGGTCTTGCGGGCGAAGAAGTAGCGGAAGTTCACGCCGACGTCGACCCACTCGTTGAGGTCCTGCTCGTAGGGCAGCTCGATGCCGAGCCCCACGCTGAGGCCGTCCGCCTCGCACGCACCCTTGTTGGCGGCCTCCATCGCGCCGGGACCGCCGCCGGTGATCACCGCGAAGCCCGCCTCGACCAGGCGCCGCCCGACCAGCTCGCCGAGGGCGTACGTCGGGTCGTCGACGCCGATGCGCGCCGACCCGAAGACCGCGATGGCCGGGCCGAGCTCGGCGAGCGCGCCGAAGCCCTCGACGAACTCCGCCTGCATCCGCAGCACCCGCCACGGGTCCTGGTGGACCCAGTCGGTCGGGCCGCGGGAGTCCAGCAGCCGCTGGTCGGTGGTCTCCGGATCGACCTGCGAGCGGCGCTGCAGGACCGGACCCTTGAACTTCGACCTCACGACGCCGTCCCCCCGGTCAGCCAGCGGCGCAGCTGCTCCTCGCAGCGCTCGATGTGTGCCATCGGGACGTGCTCCTCCTGCTTGTGCGCGAGCATCGGGTCGCCCGGCCCGAAGTTGACCGCCGGGACGCCGAGGGCGGAGAACCGGGCGACGTCGGTCCACCCGAACTTGGGGTTCACCTCGCCGCCCACGGCCTCGACGAACGCCCGGGCGGCCGGGATCTCCAGCCCGGGCAGGGCTCCCGGCGCCGAGTCGGTGAGCGTGACGTCGTACCCGGCGAAGAAGTCCCGGACGAACGCCTCCGCATCCGCCTCCGAGCGGTCCGGGGCGAAGCGGAAGTTGACCTCGACGACACACTCGTCGGGCAGCACGTTGCCGGCCACGCCGCCTCGGATCGAGACGGCGTTGAGTCCCTCGTGGTACTCCAGCCCGTCGATGACGGGCCGGCGGGCGTCGTACTCGGCGAGACGGCGCAGCACCTCGGCCGCGCCGTGGATCGCGTTGACCCCGCGCCAGCTGCGGGCCGAGTGCGCGCGCTCGCCGGTGGTGCGCACCTCCACCCGCAGGGTCCCCTGGCAGCCGGCCTCGACGCCGGCGTTGGACGGCTCCATGAGGATCGCGAAGTCCGCCGCCATCAGCTCGGGATCGGACGCGGCCAGCAGCCGCAACCCGTTGAACCGCTCCTCGATCTCCTCGGCCTCGTAGAGCACGTAGGTGACGTCGCGGTTCGGGTCCGGCACGGTCGCAGCCAGGCGCAGGATGACCGCATCGCCGCCCTTCATGTCGCAGGTGCCGAGGCCGTGGAGGATCCCGCCGTCCGCGGTCTCCTCCCGTCGGGCCGGCAGGTTGTCGTTGACCGGCACCGTGTCGAGGTGGCCGGCGATGACGACCCGCTCGCCGCGCCCGAGGTCGGTGCGGGCGACCACGGTGTGGCCACGCCGGGTCACCGTCAGGTGGGGGTACGCCGCCAGCGCGTGCTCGACCGCGTCGGCGATCGTCTCCTCGTGGCGGCTGACGGACTCGATGTTGACCAGCTGCTCGGTCAGCGTGACCGCGTCGGTCGTGAGGTCGAGCTGGATCGTCGTCACGGCGTCTATCCAACCAGCCGGGCCAGCTTGCCCAGCGCCATGCGTGCGCCGGCCTCGTTGTCTGCGGGCGGGACCACGTCCGGCATGCCGTCCATCCGGAGCTCGACCTCGGTGCCGCCGTCGACGTCGCGCAGGGTCGTGGTCATCGTGATGACGCCGGCCAGGTCGGGGTCGTCGGCCTCGAAGGCGACCAGCTCGACCACGCGCTCCCCCTCGACGAGCTCGAGGAAGCGGCCGGAGTAGGTGTCGGTCGCGCCGTCGCTCTTGCCCGCTCGGGCGGGGTCGTCGTAGGTCAGCGAGATGCGGATGCGGCCGCCGACGCGGGCGTCGAGCTCGTGGACCTCGCCACGCATGCCGTCCGGGACCCGCCAGGCAGCCACCGCCGCGGGGTCCAGGAGCGCCCAGTAGACGACCGGCCGCTCGGCGGCGACGACGGTGGAGACGATCGTGGAGTACACGGGGCGACCCTAGACTTCCGCACCAGATAGAACACGTTCTAGTCTGAGCCGCATGCGCAACGGCCTCGTCCTCTTCACCTCCGACCGCGGCATCACCCCCGCCGCTCTCGGGGCGGCCGCCGAGGAGCGCGGCTTCGACACGTTCTACGTCCCCGAGCACACACACATCCCGGTCAGGCGCACCGCCGCGCACCCGGGCACCGGCGACGAGACGCTGCCCGACGACCGCTACCTGCGCACGCTGGACCCGTGGGTGTCCCTGGCAACGGTCGCCGCCGTGACCTCACGGATCCGGCTCTCCACGGCCGTGGCGCTGCCCGTCGAGTCGGACCCGATCACGCTCGCGAAGCAGATCGCGACGCTGGACCACCTCTCCGGTGGCCGCGTCGAGATCGGGGCGGGCTTCGGCTGGAACACCGACGAGCTCGCCGACCACCACGTCCCGGCCGGCAGGCGGCGCACCGTGCTGCGCGAGTACGTCGAGGCGATGCGTGCGCTGTGGACGCAGGAGGAGGCGTCGTACGACGGGGAGTTCGTCTCGTTCGGACCGTCCTGGGCCTACCCCAAGCCCGCGGCCCACATCCCGCTCATCATCGGCGCGGGCGGCGGGCCGAAGACCTTCGCGTGGATCGCGGCGCACGCCGACGGCTGGATGACCACGCCGACGCAGCAGGGCATCTCGGGCCAGATCGAGGCACTGAAGCGGGCGTGGGCCGACGCCGGGCGCGAGGGCGCCCCGGAGATCCGGATCCTCATCGCGTTCAAGCCCGACCCCGACGAGCTGATGGCCTGGGCCGCGGCCGGCGCCACCGAGCTGATCTGGGGCGTGCCGGACCGCGCACCCGACGAGGTGCTGGCCTCGCTCGACCGGCTCGCCGGGCGGCTGGGCCTGGGCTGACACCGAGTCCGAACGTGGCCCGATCGGGCCATGCCTCTCGGCGTCCGAGCACACCTAGCCTGAGGGATCCTGTTTCCGAGCCCCGGGGGTCACTCGATGAAGCACCTGGTCCGATCACTCCTGAACCCACCCATGTTCGTGGCGCTGCTGGCGCTCGTCGTCGCTCTCGGGGGCGCGTCGTACGCCGTCACGCAGCTGCCCAAGAACAGCGTCGGGACGCCGCAGCTCAAGGCGAACGCCGTGACCAGTCCCAAGGTCAAGGACGGGTCGCTCAAGGCGACGGACTTCGGGGCCGGGCAGCTGCCTGCCGGACCTCAGGGCGAGCAGGGCCCTCCGGGTGCGACCGGCCCCGCCGGCGCTCCGGGATCCGCGGCGTTCGCGATGGTCACCGGCCGCGGCGCGATGAGCGGCTCGAACCGCAGCTTCAGCCTCGACGGCACCCGCACCGGAACCGCGGACGACGTGGACACCCTGAGCCCCTCGGTGGACGTCGTGCTCCGCAACTTCGACATCGAGGCCACGGTGGCGCCCGGCGCCGGCAAGTTCTTCTCGCCGCGGCTCAGTGTCGACGGAGCGATCAAGTCCCTGTGCAACATCGAGGACACCGAGACCTCCTGCACGGCCGCCGGCCCCATCACCATCCCCGCCGGCTCCAAGATCCACCTCGGCGTCGTCGTCAACGCCGGGACCCCTGCGAGCGTGCTCCGCTGGGGCATGAGCGTCGGCAGTCCCTGATCGCCCGGGACGTCCTGCGCCTCGGACGTCCTGCGCTGGGAGCCGTCGATGGCTCCCAGCGCAGGACGTCTGCTCGTCAGGCTGCGCGGCGGACCCATCCAGCGGCCACCATCGCCGTCTCGACCTGGGTGAAGAACGCGTCGGCGTCCAGACGCAGCCCGAGAAGCGGCAGCCGGAGGACGGTGTCGCCGTGCAACACGAGCGCGTTCTGCCGCAACGCGTCGCCCACGACATTCTCGGCCCACGTGTGGTGGATGCCGTCGATCTCGACCACGAGCTTCAGCTCCGGCCAGTACAGGTCGAGGAAGTACCGGCCGGCGCGGTCCTTGCGCAGCACCTGCCGGGCGGGCGGCGGCAGGCCGCGCCGGCGCAGCTCACGCGCGACGTCCAGCTCCCCGAGGCTGCGAGCGCCGTCCAGGAGGTCGTTGAGGACCGCGTGCAGCAACAGTCGTCGACGGTCGCGGCGGATGCGCAGCAGCTCGACGGCGATGCTCTCAGGACGAGCCAGCCCCTGCTGGACCACCAGCGTCAGCAGGTACGTCGCCTGCTTGTCCGTCGCCGCCCACAGCGCCGCCCGGACAACTGTCACCTCGACCCGCGTGCGCGGTATCCCCGTCGGTGCGAGGTCGTCTGCGGACCAGCGCCGGGTCTCACGAATGTCGTAGCGCCGGTGCCGTCGCACCCGCGATCCGCGCGGAAACGGACACGCGGATCCTGCGGACCTCGAAGCGCTCGAGCCCGGCAGCGATGAGGGCAGAGGCACCGTCGAGCTGTGCACGCGGCCCTCCATGGAGCACGGCGGCCCACTGGTGTCCTGCGAGGCTGACCTCGCCGTTGTGCAGGCACACCGCCTGGTCGCTCAGCTGCTGCCACCGCCCCGCCCGCACGGCCCCACGGATCTCCCACCGCGTGACCCCCAGGGCATACGCCTGTCGACGGGACACCACGCCGCCCTGGTCCGCGGCCATGCGGCGCAGGGCCACCAGGCGCGGGTCGCAGTGCGGCGTCCGTCGGGTCACGTCCATGACCCTCTCCCGCTGGAAGCCCGGGCGCCAGCGCCGATGGCGGACCTGTGGAGAGCGGGCCGCGGGACGTCCTGCGCTCGGAGCCGTCGGTGGCTCTGAACGCAGGACGTCCGGAGCGAGTCAGGCCTTCGTCACCGTCACGGTCGGCTCGGGGCCGTCCGCCGCGACGACGTCGTACGACGTCGCGAGGGTCTCGCCGGTGATCAGGTCGCGGTGCGTGGTGGCTGCGGCCACCACCGCCGGCGAGCCGCCGATCGTCAGCGCGATCCGGTCGGAGACGTCGAGGCCGGCGTCGCGGCGCGCCTGCTGGACCGCGCGCACCAGGTTGCGGGCGAGCCCCTCCGCGGCGAGCTCGGGCGTCACCAGGGTGTCGAGGACGACGAACCCGCCGCTGCGCAGCACGCCGGTCGCCGTACCCCCGTCGGCGGAGCCGGCGACGGTCTCGAGGGTGTACTCGCCCTCCTGCAGCGCGAGTCCGCCCGCGGTCACCGTGCCGTCCTCGGCCACCGACCAGTCGCCCGACTTCGAGCCCTTGATCGCCGTCTGCACGTCGCGCCCGAGCCGCGGTCCCGCCGCGCGGGCGTTGACGGTGAGCTTCTGCTCGACGCCGTAGGACGCCGCCTCGTCGGAGTCGACCGACAGCAGCCGGACCGCCTTGACGTTGACCTCGTCGCGGACGATCCCGTCGAACCCGGCGAGCGCCCCGGGATCGGGTACGACGACGGTCAGGGTCGACAGCGGCAACCGGTTGCGCAGGTTGCCGGCCTTGCGCAGCGCCGACGTCGCCGAGCAGACCTCGCGCACGACGTCCATCGCGGCGACGAGCGGCTCGTCGGAGGGCAGCTCGTCGACGAGCGGCCAGTCGGTCAGGTGCACCGAACGGCCACCGGTCAGCCCGCGCCAGACCTCCTCGGTCGTCAGCGGCATCAGCGGCGCGGTCGCGCGGCAGACCACCTCGAGGACCGTGTAGAGCGTGTCGAACGCGTCGGCGTCGCCCTCCCAGAAGCGGTCGCGCGAGCGGCGGATGTACCAGTTCGTCAGCACGTCGAGGAACGACCGCGTGGCGTCGCACGCGTCCGCGACGGCGTACCCGTCCAGCGCCGTCGTCATCTCCTCGACGAAGTCACGGCACTTGGCGAGCAGGTAGCGGTCCAGCGGGTCGGTCGAGTCGGTGCGCCGCGTCGCGTCGTACCCCCGCCCGCCCTCGTGGGCGTTGGCGTAGAGCTGGAAGAAGTACCAGCTGTTCCACAGCGGGATCATCACCTGCCGCACCGAGTCGCGGATGCCCTGCTCGGTGACGATCAGGTTGCCGCCGCGCAGGATCGGCGACGACATGAGGAACCAGCGCATCGCGTCGGCGCCGTCGCGGTCGAAGACCTCGCGCACGTCGGGGTAGTTGCGCAGCGACTTCGACATCTTGTTGCCGTCGGAGCCGAGCACGATGCCGTGGCTGATGCAGTTCTCGAACGCCGGCTTGTCGAAGATGCCGCTGGCCAGGATGTGCAGCGTGTAGAACCAGCCGCGCGTCTGGCCGATGTACTCGACGATGAAGTCGGCCGGGAAGTGGTGGGTGAACCAGTCCTCGTTCTCGAAGGGCACGTGCACCTGGGCGAACGACATCGAGCCGGAGTCGAACCAGACGTCGAGTACGTCCGGGACACGACGCATCATCGACCTGCCCGTCGGGTCGTCGGGGTTCGGGCGCACCAGGTCGTCGACGTACGGCCGGTGCAGGTCCGGCTCGCCGTCCTTGTTGCGCGGGAGGGTGCCGAAGTCGCGCTCGATCTCCTCGAACGACCCGTAGACGTCCAGGCGCGGGTAGGTCGGGTCGTCGCTCTTCCACACCGGGACCGGCGAGCCCCAGAAGCGGTTGCGGGTGATCGACCAGTCGCGGGCGTTCTCGAGCCACTTGCCGAACTGCCCGTCGCGGATGTGCTCGGGCACCCAGTTGATCTGCTGGTTGAGCTCCATCATCCGCTGCTTGAACGCGGTCACCTCGACGAACCACGACGAGACGCCCTTGTAGATCAGGGGCTCGCGGCAGCGCCAGCAGTGCGGGTAGCTGTGGTCGTAGGTCTCGCGGCGCAGCAGCACCGTGCCCGGCGTGACCGACCCGCCGGGCTCGCCGTTCGTGGCGGCCTTCAGGTCGTCGATGACGTGGAGGTTGGCGTCGAAGACCTGCATGCCCTCGTAGTCGGTGACCGGGAACGTGAAGCGCCCGTCCTTGCCGACGGGCATGACCGCCTCGATCCCCTCGCGGTCGGTGACGACCTTGTCGTCCTCACCGAAGGCGCCGGCGGTGTGCACCAGCCCGGTGCCGTCGGTAGTCGTGACGAACTCCGCCGCGACGACGCGGAAGGCGCGCGGATGGCCGAGGTAGTAGGAGAACGGCGGGGTGTAGGTCAGGCCGACGAGGTCGGCGCCGACCCCGCGCCAGGTGACGTTGAAGTCGGTGGTCGAGCCTGTCGAGACCCCGAGCTCGCGCGCGTACGCCGCCAGCCGCGCCTCGGCGAGCAGGTAGCGCTCGGTCCGGCCGGTGACGTCCGACTCGACCACGACGTAGTCGATGTCGTCGCCGACCATGACCGCGAGGTTGCTCGGCAGGGTCCACGGGGTCGTCGTCCAGACGAGCAGCTTGACGCCCTGGAAGGCACCGGGCGTCTCGATCTCGTAGCCCACGGTCACCGCGGGGTCCTGACGGTTCTGGTAGACGTCGTCGTCCATCCGCAGCTCGTGGTTGGACAGCGGCGTCTCGTCGTTCCAGCAGTAGGGCAGGACGCGGAAGCCCTCGTAGACCAGCCCCTTGTCGTGGAGCTGCTTGAAGGCCCACATCACCGACTCCATGTAGTCGGGGTTCATGGTCCGGTAATCGTTGTCGAAGTCGACCCAGCGGGCCTGGCGGGTGACGTACTCGCGCCACTCGCCGGTGTACTTCATCACCGACGCCCGGCAGGCCTCGTTGAACTTCTCGATGCCGAGCTCGAGGATCTCGTCGGTGGTCTTGATGCCGTTGAGGCGCATCGCCTCGAGCTCGGCGGGCAGGCCGTGGGTGTCCCAGCCGAAACGGCGCTCGACCCGGCGGCCGCGCATGGTCTGGTAGCGCGGGATCAGGTCCTTGACGTAGCCGGTCAGCAGGTGGCCGTAGTGCGGCAGCCCGTTGGCGAACGGCGGGCCGTCGTAGAAGACGAACTCGTTGGCGCCGTCCTCGCCGGCCTCGCGCTGGTCGATGCTCGCCTGGAACGTGCCGTCGGACTCCCAGTAGGCGAGGACCTGCTCCTCGATCTCGGGGAACTTCGGGCTCGACGGGACCGGGCCCGTGCCGGACGTGGAGACCTTCGGATAGGTCATGGGTGGCTCTCCTGCGCTGCGCTCGTCGTCGTGTGAGGACGACGCCCTGCTCGGCACAGGACCCGCGGTACCACCCCACTTGCTCCTCGCCCGACTTCCGGGGAGGAGCCACTCGTTCGAGGCTGTGACGGGCCCACCCGTCCGGTTCTACTGGGTCTCGTCGGTGGTCGTGCTCGTCGAGACCGTTCTTCCGGAGGCTCGCCGCTGATGACGGCTCGAACGCCTGTGCCGAAATCGTACGGCGTGGGCGTGGCGGGCCGCCAATCGGATTCGGGTTGCGGGGGTGGATTCGTGCCGTCCGGCGCGATAGTCCCTCACGTTCTGGTCGCGGATGGCCGCCTGCGACAACCAGACCGTGAGGGACTATCGCCGTTGGCCACCGCTACCCCGCCCGGTAGCGCAGGAGCCGTGCGCGTTGACGGTCGTCCAGCCGGCGACGCGCCGCGACGGTCTCGGTGGAGACCCATCCCGGTGGCGCCACGATGGTCCAGCCGCGCTCACCTTCAGCGAGGCACGCCGCCCGTTCGTAGGCGAGATTCAGCCGGAAGAGGAACCTGCTCGGGTTCACCCGGTCGGCCGCGACCATCGTCGCCCCCTCGAGGCCGACCGATCTGAGTGCCGCCTCCTTGTCCAGGTCCGTGGCGCGTTGCCGACCTGCGAGATGGAGCGACCCGTCGTACTGGCCGAAGACACCGGCGACCGGGTCGAGGAGGTCCGGGGTCCCCAGATGGCGGCCCGCGAGGTCGAAGACCGGGCGGTTGCAGAGCGGTCGTGGTCGGCCCGCCACCACGGTCCACGTCCACTTCATGCCCGACTCGGCCGGCGACCAGACGTTCTCGTCGCACCACGGGACGGCCTCACGGCACTGCGGGATCCCGGTCCACGCGGGGTGCGCGAGTGCGTACGCCATCAGCTCGTCGATCGAGACCAGGTCCGAGTACGCCGCCATCTCGAGAACAGTGACGGCCTCGCGCAGGGACGGCGCGTAGCGCATGGCGAAGCAGACCGACCGGACCGCAGTTGTGACACGGAGACCGTCGACGGTGATCAGCTCACGCGGGTCGAGCTTCTCCTCGCAGATGGCGATGCCCGGTTGCCGGCGCACGTGCAGGCCGCCGGTCGCGAGATCGACGTCGAGCGGCCGGCCCGAGGACGAGAGCCCGTCGAACCACCGTCCGCCGAGCCACCCCAGTCCCGCCCACCCGGTCACGCCGCCGAACCTCGGCAAGACGGCCGCCGCCTCCACGATCCGCTGATCGACCTGGTCGCCGACAACCGAGCTCGGGACATACAGGCCCTGCGAGGTACGACGCCACGCCGGTCCTCGCGCCTGGCCCCGGGTCGGACCGTTCACCCCGGAGGGGTCTACCCGGACGGGCACGACGAGACCGGCCCGCGTGAGGTGGCGCTCGAGAGAGTGCGACACGGAGGCATCGTGAGCCGGATCGGCCGGTCCGCGCGTCCGTCATCCACAGGGTCCCGGGCTCGGCCCCGGGACGCGTCCGCGAAGCCGCGATAGTCCCTCACGTTCTGGTTGTCACAACGGCCCTCTGGCAGCCGGAACGCGAGGGACTATCGCCCCTGCGGCCCCGGAACCCGGTTGCCGGACGTCGGTGACTGCTGGTCGGGTGTACCCATGAGCGACAACGGGCAGCCCGAGGGCGCGGACCGCCGGGACTACTCCCCCACGCACGGTGAGCGGGAGAACGTCCTGGCCTACCTGCGCAACTACCGCATCACCTTCGAGATGAAGTGCGAGGGTCTCGACGCGGAGCAGCTGGCGCGGCGCTCGGTGCCCCCGTCGACGCTGTCCCTGCTCGGCCTGGTCCGCCACCTCGCGAAGGTCGAGCACAGCTGGAACCGGCGCGTCCTCCAGGGCCACCCGGAGATCCCGCTGCTCTACCGCACCGAGAGCGACCGCGACGCCGACTTCAACGGGGCCGTGCCCGACCCGGCCGTCGTCGAGGAGGCCTGGGCGTCGTGGCGACGCGAGGTCGCCGCCGCGGACGCGTGGATCGACCAGGACACCGACTGGGACCGCACCGTCCGGGTGCACGACGACGAGATCGAGGTGCGCGACGTCATGGTGCACCTCGTCGAGGAGTACGCCCGCCACGTCGGCCACGCCGACCTGCTCCGCGAGTGCATCGACGGACGGACCGGCCAGTGAGGACCCGGCGATGAGCACGGCCGGGGCCGGGACACCCGGGGAGCTCGCGACCCTGCGCCGCTGGCTGGCCGACCTCCGTGCCGCGGTCGAGCGCAAGACCGCCGACCTCGACGCCGAGCAGCTCGCGCGCCGGTCGGTGCCGCCGAGCACCCTGAGCCTGCTCGGGCTGGTCCGCCACCTCGCGCAGATGGAGCACCACTGGTTCCACCGGGTCCTCCAGCGGCATCCCGAGGACGACCAGCTCTTCGTCGTGGACGGAGACTGGGAGACGCAGTTCGACGGAGCCGTCGCGGACCCCGCCGTGGTCCAGGAGGCGTTCGCGACGTGGCGGGACACCGCAGCGCGGGCCGACGCCTGGCTCGACGGCCTCCCCGACGAGGCGCTGGACCTCGTCCTGGACCCCGACGACCGGATCGCGACGATCCGCGACGTGCTGCAGCAGGTGCTCAAGGAGTACGCACGCCACCTCGGCCACGCCGACCTGCTCCGCGAGGCCGTCGACGGGCGGACCGGCGAGTAGCCGCACGACGTACCGCATCTAGGCTGTCCTCCCGTGAGCACGCCGACGACTGCCTGGGGCTTCGGCCTGGCCACCCTCGACGCGGCCGGGACCGTGCTCGACGTCTGGTTCCCGAGCCCGGCGCTCGGCGAGAAGCCGGCAGCTGCGGTCTGTCCGGCCGACCTGGGCGCGCTCCAGGGCGCCGACAAGGACCGCGGCGTGACCCGCGACGTGCTGCTCGTCGAGGTCGCGGACCTCCAGGCGCCGCCGACGACGACCGAGGACGTCTGGCTGCGCCTGCACCTGCTCTCCTCGCGCCAGGTGGCACCGCACACGATCAACCTCGACGGCGTCTTCGGGCTGCTCACCAACGTCGTGTGGACCAGTGCCGGCCCGTGCGCCGTCGAGGGCTTCGAGGCCGCCCGGACCCGGCTCCGCGCCAACGGCCGGCACCTCACCGTCTTCGGGGTCGACAAGTTCCCGCGCATGGTCGACTACGTCGTGCCGAGCGGCGTGCGGATCGCCGACGCCGACCGGGTGCGGCTCGGAGCGCACCTCGCCGAGGGCACCACGGTGATGCACGAGGGCTTCGTCAACTACAACGCCGGCACGCTGGGCACGTCGATGGTCGAGGGCCGGATCTCCGCCGGCGTCGTCGTCGGCGACGGCTCCGACGTCGGCGGCGGCGCGTCGATCATGGGCACCCTCTCCGGTGGCGGCAAGGAGGTGGTCTCCGTCGGGGAGCGCTGCCTGATCGGTGCCAACGCCGGGATCGGGATCTCGCTCGGCGACGACTGCGTCGTCGAGGCGGGCTGCTACGTCACCGCCGGCACCAAGGTCGTCGTCCCCGACCCGGACCTGGCCCACGCGAGCACCAGAGTGGTCAAGGCCGTCGAGCTGTCGGGCGTGAGCAACGTGCTGTTCCGCCGCAACTCGATCACCGGGGCCATCGAGGCGGTGCCGTGGAAGAGCGACGGCGTGGCGCTGAACGCCGTTTTGCACACCAACTGACACTGGACCCATGAGGAGCTCATGAGGGTGCGGACCGGCGTCGCCCTGGTCGCGCTCGCCGGCGTGGGTGCCGTGGCTGCGGGCGTCTGGGGCGTCACCAGCCTGATCGGCGGCGTCGCGCCGTTCTTCACCCCCGACGAGTGCACCGCGACGGTCAGCGGGCGCACGGTCACGCTGTCGGTCGAGCAGGCCGAGAACGCCGCCCTGATCACCGCGGTCGCGGTCCGTCGCGGGATGCCCGCCCGGGCCGCCACGATCGCCCTCGCGACCGCCTACCAGGAGTCCAAGCTCTACAACCTCGAGAGCGGCGACCGCGACTCGGCCGGGCTGTTCCAGCAGCGCCCGTCGCAAGGCTGGGGCACGCGGGCCCAGGTCACCAACCCCTACTACGCCGCCAACGCCTTCTACGACGCGCTCGCGAAGGTCGACGGCTACCAGACGATGCAGGTGACCGAGGCGGCGCAGGAGGTGCAGCGGTCCGGCTACCCCGAGGCGTACGCCGAGCACGAGGCCGACGCTCGGGTGCTCGCCTCCGCGCTCACCGGCAACTCCCCGCACGCGTTCAGCTGTCGTCTCGGGGACGCACCGGACTCGGCCGGCCGCACGCTCACCGACTCCGGGCTCACGCACCGGGCCGACGTCGTCCGGCGCGAGGTCGACGAGGTCTTCGGCGACCCGCCGATGGGCGGCTTCGCCCCGGGCGGCGTCAGCAGCGGCCACATGGCGGGCTCCGCCCACTACGACGGGCGCGCGGTCGACGTGTTCGTGCGGCCCGTCAGCCCCGCGAACAAGATCCGCGGGTGGGCGATGGCCCAGTACCTCGTCGCGATGGCCGACCGGCTCGACATCGCGACGGTCATCTTCGACGACCGGATCTGGACCGCGAGCCGCTCCGGCGAGGGCTGGCGCGACTACGACCCGCCGGAGAGCTCCGGCGACCCTGCCGTCCTCGAGCACCGCGACCACGTGCACGTCGACGTCTTCTCCTGACCCGGCTCCGGCCGACTTCGTCCGAGCCTCGGCCTAATCCGTCCTGCCCTTTCGGGCAAGGTCTCCCCACATCCACCCCCTCCGGGGTGATGCTGGTCACAGAGAGATCCGAGGCGAGCCCAGCCGCCGCGGCCGTGCACCACCAACAGCACGGCCGGAACGACCACGAAGGAACGACGACATGTGCAACCACACCCCGCGCTGTCCTGACACCCAGGCCACCGACTGCTGCGACGCCCAGGTGGTGGCCGACCACCGGCACGACCAGGGGTGGTGCCGGCTGTGCAACGGCGTGATCCGCTTCGACGACGGCCACTACCTGACCCCGGACGGCCTCGACCACACCATCGGCCTCTCGGCCTGACGCCGGTCCCCGACACCGACCTGGAGCGTGGCCCCGGGGCCGCACCGTCCACAGCCCGGACCAGACCAGGTTTTCGACCCGACCAGGCGCGGAAGCCTTCTGTCGGGAGGTACGACGATGTGCAATCACTACCCTGACTGTCCGGCGGCCGACGCGAGCGACTGCTTCGCCGCGCACGTGGTCTCCGACCACCTGCACGACCAGGGCTGGTGCCGTCTCTGCAACGGCATCGTGCTCTTCGACGACGGCCACTACCTGACGCCCGACGGCCTCGACCAGGTCGTCGTCCCGCTGTCCGCCTGACGACGAAGTCCGCGCCCGATCAGGCCGTGAGCCGGGCGACCGCGGCGTCGACGCGCTCGTCGGTGGCGGTGAAGGCGATCCGCACGTGCCGGTTGCCGGCGACGCCGTAGAAGGCACCCGGCGCGACCAGGATGCCGCGCTCGGCGAACCACGAGACCGTGTCCCAGCAGTCCTGGTCCTCGGTGGTCCACAGGTAGAGGGACGCCTCGGAGTGGTCGATCGTGAACCCGGCGACCAGCAGCGCCTCGCGCAGCTTCGCCCGCCGGGCGGCGTACCGGGCGTGCTGCTCGACCGCGTGGGCGTCGTCCTCGAGCGCCGCCTGCATCGCGACCTGCTGCGGGCCGGGCATCTGGAGTCCGAGGTTCTTGCGGACCGCGAGCAGCTCCGCGACCACCGCAGGGTCACCGGCGACGAACGCGCAGCGGTAGCCGGCGAGGTTGGACCGCTTGGAGAGCGAGTGCACCGCGAGGATCCCCTCGTGGGAGCCGCCGCAGACGTCGGGGTGCAGCACCGAGACCGGCTCGGCCTCCCAGGCGCACTCGACGTAGCACTCGTCGGAGACCAGCAGGGTGCCGCGCTCGCGGCACCAGTCGACGACCTTGCGCAGGTGCTCGACCGGGAGCACCCGGCCGGTGGGGTTCGACGGCGAGTTCAGCCAGAGCAGGGCCGGGACCTCGGGCCCGAACGACGTCAGCGAGTCGCGGGCCACGGGGGTCGCCCCGGCCAGGACGGCGCCGACCTCGTAGGTCGGGTAGGCGAGCTCCGGGTAGGCGACCAGGTCGCCGGGGCCGAGACCGAGGTGCGCGGGCATCGAGGCGATCAGCTCCTTGGAGCCGATGACCGGGAGCACCGAGCCGGGGGTCAGCCCGGTGACGCCGTGGCGTCGCTCGAGCCAGTCGACGGCGGCCTGCCGGGTCTCCGTCCGGCCGACCGTCAGCGGATAGCCCGGTGAGTCCGCCGCGCGGCGGAGCGCGTCCTGCACGACCTCGGGCGTCGGGTCGACCGGGGTGCCGATCGACAGGTCGACGATCCCGTCCGGGTGCGCGCGGGCACGCTCGCCGTGCTCGAGCAGGTGGTCCCAGGGGAAGTCGGGAAGGCGCCCGGAGACACGACGGGCTGCGAGACGGCGCTGGCGCGCCTCCTCGACCACCGGGACCGTCAGTCGGCCTGGGGCTGCGGCGGAAGGGCGGCGATCATCGGGTGGTCCTTGTCGATCTCACCCATCTTGGCCGCGCCGCCGGGCGAGCCGAGGTCGTCGAAGAACTCGACGTTCGCCTTGTAGTAGTCCTTCCACTGCTCCGGCGTGTCGTCCTCGTAGAAGATCGCCTCGACCGGGCAGACCGGCTCGCACGCACCGCAGTCGACGCACTCGTCGGGGTGGATGTAGAGCATCCGCTTGCCCTCGTAGATGCAGTCGACCGGACACTCGTCGACACAGGCGCGGTCCTTCAGGTCGACGCACGGCTGGGCAATGACGTAGGTCACCGATTCCTCCTGTGGACTCGCGGCAGCAGGTGCTCGGCCACAGCCTAGTATCCGGGCGTGCCATCCGGTGACGACCCCCACGATGTGGGAGAGCACCTGCTCGGTCCGCACGTCGTCGGGCGGCGGGTCGTGGTCCGGCGGCTGCTGCGGGGCGAGACCGGCCCGAGCGGCGGGCCGGCGATGACCGACCTGCTCGGCACCTGCACCAGCTGGGCCGACGGGGCCTGCGTCGTGCAGCCGGAGGAGGGGCCCCCGGTGGTGATCGCGATCGCCGACATCGTGTCCGGCAAGCCGGTGCCGCCCCGCCCCTCCACGCGGCACCGGGTCACCCCCCAGGAGGCGCAGCGCCGGGCCCTGGCCCTCTGGCCGGACCTGGTCACCGAGCCGGTCGGCGACTGGCTGCTGCGCCACTCCCCCACGTCGACGGCCCGCCGGGCGAACTCGGTGCTGGCGATGGGGCCCTCCGGTGTGCCCGACGACTACGAGCACGTGGTCGACTTCTACGCCTCCCGCACCGGTCGGCCGATCGCGGCGGTGCTGGCCGGCTCGGCCGAGGACGACCTCTTCCGCGGGCACGGCTGGGTGGCCGAGAGCAACGACGACGACACCCTGTTCCAGATCACCGGGGTGGCCCGGGCCCTGCGCCGGCTGCGGGGGTCTCGACAGGCTCGACCACCGGAGGCGGCGCCGCTGGCCCTCGAGGAGTCCGGGGACCTGGTGACGGTGCGGGTCGAGGACCGGGCCAGCGGGGTGGCGGCGTACGCCGGCGACTGGGTCGGGTTCCGTGGCATCCACGTCGACCCGGCGCACCGCCGGCAGGGCCTCGCGCTCGTCGTCATGGAGGCGCTCCTGGAGTGGGGCGCCGAGCACGGCGCCACGACGGCGTACCTCCAGGTGCTCGCCGACAACACGGCGGCGGTCGGGCTCTACGAGGGGCTGGGGTTCACCACCCACCACGCCTACCGCTACCTGGCGCCGCCCAGGTCGGACTGACGGCCGAAGAGCCGCTCCGACCAGGTCGTGACGCGGGTCCAACCGACCCGCATCAGCACGAGCACGAGCGCGCCGGCCAGCACCATGCACCCGATGTTGATGCCCAGCTGGGCCGCCGACCCGAGGATCTCGCTGCGCTGCCAGAGCGCGAGGCCGAGCGCCAGGTTGCCGGCGGCGGGGACCGTCGTGACGCTGATGAAGACCCCGACCATGGTCGCCGCCTTGGAGACCGCCAGGGCCATCGCGCCGGCCGCGCCGGCGAGGAGCGCCACGATCACCGACCAGGCGTCGGGGTGCCAGATGAAGCCGGTGTTGGGCCGGGGTCGCAGGACGTCGTCGGTCTCGACCAGCCCGATGACGCGCCCGACCAGCGCGAGCAGCGCCACCACGAGGATCGCGAAGGCGAAGGAGTAGAGCAGCAGCTGCAGGCCGCGGACGAAGAGCGACGGCCGGCGCAGGGCGACCCCGGCGCTCGCGGCGACCACCGCGCTGAACTCGGGACCCACGACCATCGCGCCGACCACCAGCACCGCGGAGTCGGTGATCACCGCGATCGAGCCCAGTGCCACTGCGATGACCATGAACACGAGGTAGGACACGGTCGGGACCGCTCCCGCCTCGGCCTGCTCCTCGACGGCGTCCCAGATCACGGCGTCGTCCGGGTGGCCCGGCGCCGCCGCCTCGATCCGGCCCGCCGCGTCGAACGGCGTCCCCGTGGGCGTCGTGAGGACGATGCCGCCGCAGCTCTCCAGGCCGATGCGCCGCAGGTCGTCCATCGTCGCGCCGGCCTTCTCCCGGGCGACGTCGAACTCGACCACGTCGCCCTGTGGCCGCAGGCTCACCCCCCGATCGAGGGTCACGTTCGTGACCCAGTCGTGGGGCAGCAGGAGGTCGACGACCTGCTGGGTGAGGTCGGTGGGCGTGGTGAGCCGGAAGTGCACGAGCACGGGCCGAGCGTACGGGCATGCCCCGGCCGGACGGTCCGTCTGTCGGCAGCGCGCCTGTGACGAAACCCGCCGGTAACAATGTCGGCAAACGCCGGACGAACTCCGGGCCAGGTCCTAGTGTCGCGCGTGACCCAGCACGTGGGTCTCGCATTGCTCGGAGGGAGCAACACCGCATGAATCTTCGTCGTCTCACCACCCGGGCGACCGTCGCCGGCGCGACCGTCGCGCTCGCGGCCGGCGCCCTGGTCGGCCTCGCCGGTACCGCCGCGCAGGCAGCAGCCCCGACCGCGGTCACCTACAACTGCGCGCTCGCCGGCAAGCAGCTGCCGATCTCCGTGACGCCGACCGGCACCCTGCCCAGCCAGCTCACGGCCGGCGACTCGGTGCCCGCCAACTCCCAGGACTTCACGCTGAACTTCACGGTGCCGCGCTCCGTGCTCGACGGGCTCGCCCCCTTCGGCGTCGGTGCGGTGGGCCTCAGCACCAACAACTTCGCCTACGGCGTCGGATCGAGCTCCATCCCGGTGACGGGCCTTGCTGCGCCGAAGACGGACATCCCCGCCACGGGTGACCTGGTGCTGCCGGTCTCGGGCAAGAACGGCGCGTACACAGCTCCCGCCCCCGGCACCTACGACCTCACGATGCCGACCAGCTTCAACGCGACCGTGGCCACCGACGCGTCCGCTCCGCTCAACTCGCTCCCCACCACGTGCACGATCGCTGACCCGACGACGGCGAAGGTGGGATCGGTCAATGTGATCGCCGGCCCGCAAGGCGCCGCCTACACCTGCACGATCGCCGGCAACTCGGTCCCGCTCTTCGTCGACCCGACCACCGCGCCGGACTTCGGCTCCGTCACGAGTGGCTCGAGCATCCCGGCCGACGCCTCGCAGCTCGCGGTCAACTACACGGTCCCGGCGGCGGTCACCTCCAGCCTGCCGGCCGCGACCGCCGCCGTCGGCAGCGACGACTTCGCCCTGCGCCTCGGCGACGCCGGCTCGGTCCCGTTCAGCAGCCTCACCTCGGCCGCCGGGACCATCGTGCCCGGCACCGATCTGGTCCTCCCCGCCGATGCGGGTAACCAGGCGTTCACCGCCCCTGCGGCAGGCACCTACGACCTCAAGCTGCCGACGACCTTCACCGGCGTCCTCACGACGGACACCCTGCCGGCCCTCTCCGGTCCGTGCACGATCGTGGACGAGGCATCCTCCACCGTCGGCTCGATGACGGTCACCACGGCTCCGAAGCAGAGCTCGACGACGAAGGCGACCGCCCCGACGAGCATCAAGAAGGGCAAGAACCTCAAGGTCTCGGTGACGGTCACTACCGCCTCCCCCGCCACCGGCAAGGTCACCGCCAAGGAGGGCTCGAAGAGCCTCGCCAGCGCCACGCTGAGCGGCAACAAGGCGACGATCACGGTCAAGGGCCTCAAGCCCGGCAAGCACACGATCAAGGTCGTCTACGCCGGTGACAGCACCACCAACGGCTCGACCAGCAAGCCCGTGAAGGTCACCGTCAAGAAGTAGCAGCACCGCACCACGTGAGTGCCCGGCCGGGTCTTCCCCCGGCCGGGCACTCGCACGATTTGGGTATCTCCGGGTGCGGTCACTGACGTGCGCGAGCGCGCGCCGCGCCGTACCCTGGACCCGGCGTCCGCGAGGCCTGACGAACCTCCCACGAGCCGGTGGAGCAGCGGCCGCCCGCGCGTCCGGCGTACCGACGAGAGGCCGAGGGCACCTCGGCGAAGGTGTGGTGGCACCGCGATCTGGCCCCCGCCCACACCTCCAGGGCTTTCCGCCGACTGGAGGTCCTCATGAGATCGACACTGCAACGAACGCTCTGCTCCGACCTGTCCACCGCCGAGCCGGGGACGACCGTCCGGCTCGAGGGGTGGGTCCACCGCCGCCGCGAGCTGGCCGCCCTGACCTTCCTCGTGCTCCGCGACCGCAGCGGCCTGGCGCAGGTCGTCGTCCGCAGCGGCGAGGTGCCGCCGGAGGAGACGACCGTCGAGGTCGTCGGCACGGCGACGGCCAACGCCCAGGCGCCAGGCGGCGTCGAGGTCACCGACCCCGTCATCACGGCGCTGACCGAACCGGCCGCGACGCCCCCGGTCGAGCTGTGGCGGCCGACGCTGTCCGCCGGGCTCCCCACGATGCTCGACCACGCGCCGGTGACCTGGCGGCACCCCGTCCAACGGGCCCGCTGGGAGCTCGCCGCGGCGTCGGTCCGGGGCTTCCGGGCCACGCTCGACGCCGCCGGGTTCACCGAGGTACAGACGCCGAAGTTCGTCGAGTCGGCCACGGAGTCGGGTGCGAACGTCTTCGCCGTCGACTACTTCGGGCGGCCGGCGTACCTCGCCCAGAGCCCGCAGTTCTACAAGCAGCAGCTCGTGGGCGTCTTCGAGCGGGTCTACGAGGTCGGTCCGGTGTTCCGCGCCGAGCCGCACGACACCGTGCGGCACCTGGCCGAGTACGTCTCGCTCGACGTCGAGCTGGGTTTCATCCGCGACCACCGCGACGTGCTGCGGGTGCTGCGGGACGTGGTCGCCGGCATGGTCGCCGGGATCCACGAGCACGCGGCGGACGCCGTCGAGCGCACCGGCGCGCAGGTGCCGGTGGTCCCGGAGGAGATCCCGGTCGTGCACTTCCGCGACGCGCTCGCGATGGTCGGCGCGCCGGCCGACGAGCCCGACCTGGCCCCGGAGCACGAGCGCGCACTGGGCGCCTGGGCGCTCGAGGAGCACGGCAGCGACTTCCTCGCGGTCGAGGGCTACCCGATGGCCAAGCGGCCGTTCTACACCCACCCCTGGTCTCGAGACGGCGCTGGCGCGCCTCCTCGACCACCGGGTCATGCGGGCTGGAGCAACAGCTTCGACCTGCTGTTCCGCGGGCTGGAGCTGGTCACCGGCGGGCAGCGGCTGCACACGCCGTCGTCGTACGACGCGGCGATCCGGGCGCGCGGCGAGGACCCGGCGGCGTACGCGGCGTACCTGCAGGCGTTCCGGCACGGCATGCCCCCGCACGGCGGGTTCGCGATCGGGCTGGAGCGGTGGACCGCGCGGCTGACCGGGGTGGCGAACATCCGCGAGGTGACCCTCTTCCCGCGGGATCTCCATAGGCTCACCCCATGACGGTGTCGCTGGACCTCGAGGGTGAGCGCCTGCTGGAGTTCGCCCGGGCGTCGGTCCACCCCGCCGGCGGCTTCGCCTGGCTCGACGACGACGGGCGCCCCGAGCTCGACCGGCCGGTCGAGCTCTGGATCAGCTGCCGGATGACGCACGTCTTCGCGGTGGCGCACCTGATGGGTCGGCCGTGGGCGGCAGAGCTGGTGGACCACGGGGTCGCCGCCCTCACCGGGCGGCTGCGCGACCACGAGCACGGCGGCTGGTGGGCCGCGGTCGGCCCCGACGGGCCGGTGACCCCGGCGAAGACGGCCTACGGGCACGCCTTCGTCGTGCTCGCCGCGTCGTCGGCAGCCGCCGCCGGGCGTCCGGACGCCGAGGCACTGCTCGTCGACGCGCTGGACGTGCTGGACCGGCGGTTCTGGGACGACGACGCCGGGATGGTCGTCGAGGAGTGGGACGAGACCTGGAGCCGGCTCGACGCCTACCGCGGGGTGAACGCCAACATGCACGCGGTCGAGGCCCTGCTGGCGGCGGGCGACCTGGACCGGGCAGGACGGATCGTGACCCGGGTGGTGCACGGCTTCGCCCGCACCGGCTCCTGGCGGATCCCCGAGCACTTCGACGCGACCTGGACGGCGCTGCCGGACTACAACCGGACCGACCCGGCCCACCCGTTCCGCCCCTACGGCGCGACGGTCGGCCACTGGTTCGAGTGGAGCCGACTGACGCTCGCCCTTCGGGCGGCGCTCGGCGACGCGGCACCCGCCTGGATGCTCGAGGACGCCGTGGCGCTCTTCGACGCCGGCGTCCGCGAGGGATGGGCGGTCGACGGCGCCGAGGGCTTCGTCTACACCGTCGACTGGGACGGCACCCCGCTCGTGCGGCAGCGGATGCACTGGGTGGTCGCCGAGGCGCTGGCCGCGGCCGAGACGCTGCACCGGGCGACCGGCGACCCGGCGTACCGGATCTGCGCCGAGCAGTGGTGGGGGTACGCCGACCGCCACCTCGTCGACCGCGAGCGCGGCTCGTGGCACCACGAGCTGGACCCGGCCAACCGCCCCGCTGCCGGGACCTGGGTCGGGAAGCCGGACGTCTACCACGCGTTCCAGGCCACGCTGGTCCCGCGGCTGCCCGTGTGGCCGCCGTTCGCCCGCGCGGTGGCCGAGGGGCTGCTCGAGCCCGGCCGCTGACGCCGACCGGTCAGCAGGTCGGCTGGAAGTCCGGGTCGGCGGGGCCGGGGCGCTCGAGGGCGTCGAGGACCCACTGGATCGCGGTGCGGCTCATCGGGATGAAGACGTGCTCGGCGGGGTCGGTGGGGCACGAGTCCTGGATGGTCACGTTCGTCGTGCGCGGGCCGGCGGCGAGGTAGGCCGAGGTGTAGGGCACGACGACCTCGTCGTACCGGGTGGTGACCTGGGTGTAGCTGACGTCACCGGGCGTCTCGTCGCCGCGGTTGAGCCGGGTGAGGAACGGCGAGCCGGCGGCCTGCTGGCTGCACGCCGGGCAGAGCGCGCCGGTGAGCGGGTTCGACGGGTCGCCCACGACGGTCGTGCCGTGGTTGGAGGGTGAGAGGCCGACCAGGTCGTCGACGTACGCCGCGCCGCCGAGGAACTTGATGTAGTAGCGCGGCATCATCCCGCCCTGGGAGTGGCCGACCATCGAGACCCTCGCGGCGCCGGTGGCGTCGAGCACCGTGGTCACGAACCGCTTCAGCTGGCGCGCGGAGGTCCGGATGTCGCCGGTGCCCCGGTTGCCGTAGTCGAGCGAGAACACGCAGAAGCCCTCGTCCACCATCGCCGAGGAGAGGTCGTCGAGCAGGCTCTTGCGGTCGCCGAAGGTGCCGTGCACGACCACGACCGGTTCGGGGCGCTCGGCGCTGGGCTTGCAGGACCAGTCGTTGGCACCGGTCGGGTCCCCGAACGGGTTGCCCGGCAGCGGCACCCCGTCGGCCGTCGCCGGGGCGGCCAGGCCGAGGACGGCGAGCAGCAGGACGGACAGGGCTCCCAGGACGCGTCGCATGCCCGGTCAACGAGCCCGCGTGGCGGCAGTCACGGCGGTCACGACGGTCACGGGGGCGGAGGGGCGGAGGCGGTAGCTACGGACGAAATGGTCGTTCCCGGGGCCGAGAAACGACCATTTCGTCCGTAGCTACCGCGCGACCGGCCCGCCAGGCAGGTCAGGGCCCGCGCGGCGCCGGACGGGGCAGGGTCGCGATCGCGACGACCAGCAGGACCAGGCCGAGCACGAGCACGGCGTACCCCTGGACGTCCTGGCTGATCAGGTAGTCACCCTCGGCGCGGGGGAACGTCAGCCAGGCGACCACCGCGACCCAGCCGGCGACGAACGCCAGCCGTGACCACCAGCCGGCCGGCAGCGCGAGAGTCGTCCAGACGGTCGCCACCGACGCGAGCGCGAGCCCCCACCACAGGTCGTGCAGCGCGACCGTCGCGACGGCCGTGACCGCGCCGACCAGGAGGAGGCCGGCGGCGGCCAGCACGCGCACGGGCGCGGACCGTCAGAGCCCGGCGAACAGGTCGGTCTCGAGACCGTCCTCGTTGACCTCGCCCTGCCGGCCTCTGGCGATCCGGAAGAACTCCATTCCCCACGCCACGTCGCCCTGGTTGTTGGAGAGGGCGAAGAACGGGCCGTCCAGCGAGATCTGGGTCGCGTGGGCGCGCATCGCGGCCATCTTCCGGTCGACGTACGCCGTCGCGTCGACCACGGCGGCGAGGTCCTCGTCGGCGGTGACGAAGTGCGGCAGCGGGCCGTCGGGGTCCATGCCCTCGAAGGACGTCGTGTCGCCGGCCTCGCGCAGCGCCCGCAGCCCCGCGCGCATCCGGCTCTCCGACATCGCTCCCCAGTAGATCTTGGGGATGTCCCAGGCCTCGCCGAGGTCCTTGCGGTACGACGGCACGGCGGCCAGCGAGGTCGCATAGGTCGCCACGCGGTGTGCCTGGATGTGGTCGGGGTGGCCGTAGCCGCCGAACTGGTCGTAGGTGACCAGCACCTGCGGCCGGACCTCCCGGATGACCGCCACGAGGTGGTTGGCCGCCTCGGTGAGGTCGGCGTGCCAGAAGGCGTTCTCGTGGATGTCGTCGGCGGCGACGGCGTGACCGTCCTCGTGCCACTTCATGCCGCTGTCGCGGTAGGTGCCGAACCCGCCGAGGTAGCGGTGGTCGGTGACACCGAGCTCCTTCATCGCCGCGGCCAGCTCGTCGCGGCGGTGCCCGCCGAGGCCGTCCTCGCGGTCCGCGGCGAGGTGCTCGAGCTCGGGGACCAGGATCTCGCCCATCTCGCCGCCGGTGCAGGTGACGAGCGTGACCGAGCGCCCCTCCGCGACGTACTTCGCCATCGTCGCGCCCTGGCCGATCGTCTCGTCGTCGGGGTGCGCGTGCACGAGGAGGAGTCGCTGGTCTGCGGTCATGGGGCGATCCTAGGAGCGAGGAGGGACAGTGCTGTCGTCAGCTCAACCACCGGAGGGGCGCTTGATCTTCCGCGGGGCCGCAGGCAGGTCCAGCGGCGGGCTCGCCGGCGCTTCCTCCTCGACGTCCAGCCACCCGTCGTACGCGTCGACCAGCAGCTCGAGGACCGGCTCCGGGGCGTCGGTCAGGACCGCCCAGGGGTGGTCCTCGTCGTCGTCCTCGCCGGCGAGCCGTTCGCGCTCGAGCTGCGCGTCGTAGCCGTCCGCGCCGAGCCGGGCGACCACTGCCCGGGCGTCGTCCTCGTCGAAGAAGATGCCGCGCACGGGGCCATCATCCCAGCGCCAGGTGGGCCAGGAAGGGACGGTCCGGCTCCAGCCAGTCGACCGAGCCGAGCTCGTCGGCAGCCAGCCAGCGCACCGCGTCGTGCTCGTGCGGCCGCGGCTCGCCGTCAACCAGGTCCGCGAGCGCGACGGTCAGCACGTGCCGCGCCCCGATCGCCACCTCGCCGGGCAGCCAGCCGGTGACCGCGATCGTGCAGCCGAGCTCCTCGGCGACCTCACGGACCAGCGCCGCCTCGGGGGTCTCCCCCGGCTCGACCTTGCCGCCGGGGAGCTCCCACCGGCCGGCGGTCGCGGGCGGCGCCGTCCGCCGGGCGGCGAGCACCCGGCCGTCCCGGACGATCGCGGCCCCGACGACGCTGACGACGCTGGCCACCCCACGACGCTACCGTTCTGGGGGTGCACCTGACGCCGACCCCCGAGCTCGCCGCGGAGATCGACGCTCTCGCATCGCGGTACGGCGGCCGGGTCGGTCTCGACGCCGTCCTCGGCGACCTCGACCGGCGGCTGCGGCGCACGGTCGCGCCGTGCCTGACGCGGCACCGGGCCTGGACGTGGGATCGGGCCGACCGGGCCGACCGGGGTTGGTGGCCGCAGGGAGTCTCCGTCGTGGGCCGCCGCGTCGCGGTCTCCTGGTACGCGCGGGCCCGAGGGTCTCGGGTGTCCTTCCTCGACCTGGACGCCCGCCGCTACCGACACGTGACGCTGGTCGTCCCCACCGACGACAGCTTCGAGCCGCTGCCCATCCACGCCGGCGGCATCGCCTGGCACGGCGACCGGCTGTACGTCGCCGCGACCACCGCCGGGCTCTGGGTGTGCGACACCCGCGACGTGGTCCGCGGCCCGAACGGCTACCTGCTGCCGGTGCGCTTCCTGCTCGAGCCCTCCGAACCGTTCCGGTTCTCCTTCGCCGCCCATGTCGGCGACGGACTGGTCATCGGGGAGTACGACACCAGAGGCGGGACGCGAAGGCTCGGCCACGTCGCGCCCGACGGTGGGCCGGTGGAGGTCCACGACGGTGGCGTGCAGCGAGCGCAGGGCGCCGTCCGCGTCGGCGAGCGGTGGTACGTCACCGCCTCGCACGGGCCCCGCACGCCCGGTTCGATCTGGAGCGGCCCGGCCGGCGCCCTGCGCGAGCACCCGTGGGCGGTGCCGATGGGGTGCGAGGACCTCGCGTACGACGACGGCCGCGACCTGCTCTGGACGGTCACGGAGCACCCGCACCGGCGCTGGCTGGTCGCCGTCCGGCGCTCCCGCTTCGGCTGAGGATGCCACGGTGGTTGCGGAGGGCGCTCTGCGCCCATCTCGAGACGCCCCAGAAACGCCGAAGAGGCGCCACCTGACGGTGGCGCCTCTTACCGGGACTTCCTGACCGGATGCCCTAGGGTGGGACAGGCGGTCCGGACCATTCTCGCGCAGCGGCAAACAGAGAATGGCCCGGACCGCGTCTGTGTGTCCCGACTTGGTCGTTCAGTTGTGTCCGGGGGTTGCGGGAGCAGCGCCCCCGAAGGGGAGCTCCCCCTCGGGGTGGTCCGTCAATCCGGTAGACCACCCCGAGGGTTCACCCGTCAGCTACGGCAACCGCTTACTTCTGCTCGAGGCGCTTGGACGCCTGGAGGGTCGAAGCGGTCTCCGCGACCACCACGCGGTACTTGGTGATCTTCTTGTTGCCGTTGTGGTCGGTGATCCGGAAGTTCCAGTCGCCGTCAGAGTTGAGACGGTGGCTACGGATAACCTCGCCTCCCCGCTTCACGACAGCCATCGCACCGGTGGCCACAGAGTCCGCGTTGACCTTGACGACGTCCTTGTTGCCGTCCGAGCGCCCGGTGACCATCAGGTTGATGCCCACCTTCTGCTCGCCGGTGAAGGTGAGCTTGTCAGGACCAACGACGAACTGGCGAACCTCGTTGTCGTTGTAGATCACCGCGGTCACGTCGGCCAGACCAGCCTCGTTGCCGGCCCAGTCGTAGAACGCCTCACCGTTCTCGTTGGTGTAGTCGCCCGGGTTCCCGTCGCTGTCACCGTCGTCCGACGGACCGACACGGAGGAAGCCGACCGGAACGCCCGCGATCTTCTGGCCCTCCTGGTCGGTGGCCGTCAGGGTGTTCGTGATCTGGGTGCCGGCCGGAACCGTGTCCGCACCCTCGTGGCTCAGCGTGAACGTCGAGGCATCGTAGTCCAGCGTGTACCAGTTGATCGGAGCCGTGTCCTTCTGGATGTCAGCCGACGGCTGGTCGTAGAAGTTCAGCAGCGTCCAGATCGTGATCGGGTCGGACGGGTCGAACGAGCTGTCGAACGGGTTGTCGCTGTAGACCGTCGTGGTCTGGTTGTCCAGCTCGACCTCGAGCGACTGGTTCGCGGTGCTCGGCGAGAACGCCGTGATGGCGTAGTCGTCCAGCGTGTACTGCGTCTCGAAACCAGTGCCGGAGATGAAGTCCGCCACGGGCGAGTCGTCCGAGACAGTCAGCGGCTGCTGCGTCCGGTTGCCGAACTGGTCGGTCGCCGTGACGTTGTAGAACACCTGCTGGCCGGTGCCGTCGAAGCTCCAGGCCTCGGAGTGACCAGCGCGTGCCTTCGGCAGGATGCTGGACTCCTGCTCGTCCTGCGGAGCGAGCTCCACCGAGTACGAACCGCTGTTCAGCGGGACGTCCATGGTGTTCCAGTTGAAGTCGTACTCGAACGAGGCGTTGCCGCTACCGGCGACCACCTTGTCCGCGACCAGACCGTTGTCATCGAAGCCAGCGTTGCGCTCGATGTTGATGACGAAGGCACCGTCGTTACCGTCACCGGTGTTGACCGTGACCGACTTACCTGCGTCGCTCCACTCACCGACCTTGCCACCCACAACGGCAGCCGGGTCGAAGAGGTTGGCCGGGTTGACGAAGTTGCCCTCGTTGATCTTCACCGGAACGTCGACGTTGACGAGCTCCACGTTGTCGGAGTTGTAGGCCTGGACGTATCCGAGGCCGAGCTTGCCCGGCTGGAGGTCATCGTCGCCCGCGAACGGCGACCACAGCGAGTCAAGGCTGTCGTCGTCGTAGTTGCGGATCTCGACCTTGCTCACGGTGAAGTTCCGAAGGAAGTCGACCCTCTCGATGTTGGTCGGGTAACCACCCGGGTAGTCGCTGGTGATCTCGAGACCCGGCGAGGTCGCCGCGATCTGGTCGTTCAGCTCCTGACCGGTGGTGGCGCCGTCCTTCAGGAAGACGCTGAACTTGCCAGCGTCCTGCGTGGTCGCCGTCGCCGTGGTGGGAGTGCCCGCCACGGTGCCGGTCGGCTGCGTAGCCGTCGGGAAGCGTGCGTCCGCCGGAGCACCAATGCCCGGGGTCAGGTTGAGAGCGATCGTGCGGCCCTTGAGCGTCTTACCGCTCGGGAGCTGCAGCACGCCCTTGGCCTCGACCTGGCTGCCCACGGCGCCCTGGATGTGGCTGGGCTTCCAGACGACCTGGGAACGGTCGCCCTCGAGATCGAAGGTCGAGCTGACCCCGTTGGTCGTCGACGCCTTGACCGTCACGAAGATGTGCTGGTCGTCGAAGGCGGCCAGCGACAGGGTGGTGTTGTAGACGCCGCTGCTGTTGGTGACACCAAGCTGGTTGGTGGCGCTCAGCGTCGCACCCGTGGTCGCGTCCTTGACCGTGACGAGGACGTTCACCGCGCTGTTGTTGATGCCGTTGCCGTCGGCGTCGAGCACCTTGACGTGGAACGGGCTGGTCTCGTCGTCGTCCATCGCGGTGCCGAGGTCGTTGGTCATCTGGATCGACGCCGGAGCCGACGGGAGGTTGGTCTGGCTGACCTTCAGCAGGTAGTCGACGCCGTTCTCGAAGGTGCCGTTCCCGTTGCTGTCGACGACGTAGAAGGTCGCCTGCACACCGGATGCCGGGTCCAGATCGCCCGGACCGTCCATCGTGCCCTCGTCGAGACGGACCTGCACGATGCCGTCGGCGGCGGTGGTCCCGTTGGCGAAGTTGCTCGCGTTGGGAGCGGCGGGGTCGATGATCGCACCGACGTTGGCGCCGTTCGCGGTGCCGTTCGCGTTGGCCTCGTAGACAGGCACGCCGACGATCGGCGCACCGAACTGGTCAACGACCTTGACGTTGTAGAAGGTGCGGTCGTTGGCCGGGTTCGCGTCGTCGGCGTTGTAGCTGTCCGGAACGCTGCCGAAGACGTTGGCGGTCGAGCCAGCCCGCACGGCTGCAGTCGCGCCACCGTTGGGGATGAGCTGGTGGTACACCGAGAACACTCGGCCGTCGGCGTCCTGGCCGTTGTCGGCCGTGACCACCAGGTCGTCGGTCGGATTGCCGTCGTCAGCGCTGCTCACGGAGTGCAGGTTGTCGGGGTTGACCGTGAGGATCGACAGGTACGACGAGAGGCCGTTGCTGTCGGGGCCCGACGTGAGCGAGGTCGCGCCGGCGCTGGCAGTGCCGGGGCCGGCCACGTTCACGGCAGGAGCAGCACCGGTGCCGGTCTTGCCGGTCACGGCGCCGGTCCACGCGCCACCCATGAAGTACAGGCCCATCTTGTCGCGGTTCGCACCGTGGATGCTCACCGACTGATTGGCGTTGGGGCTGGTGGTGTCGACGTTCTGGGTGTCGAAGCCGAGGGACAGGTTCCCTGCAGCCTCGGCGTCTGCCCTGACCTGGACAGCGGCACCGACGTTGGCCGGGGCAGCCCACTGGTAGGAGGCCACGCCGGCGACCACGGGAACGTGGACGTCGAGCAGCGCGGGGTTGGCGGGCGTCCAGAAGCGGATCGTGTTGACCGTCTGGCCGCCGATGGTCTTGCCGGCCGTGGCCAGCAGGGTCACGGTGGTGTTGCCGTTGCCGTCGACCTTGGTGGAGTACTCACCGGTGGCGGTGGGGGTGTAGAGCGTCGGCCCAGTGGTGTTCTGGGTGACGTCAATCGTCTGCGCATTCGCCGGACTCAGTGCGAGCCCCGCAAACGCCAGAGCGGAGACAGCACTGAGTGCCAACCCCCGCTTCATGCCGCTGCTCATCATGCTTCGTTCCTTCCGGAGTGAAAGGGCCAGACCGCGCCTGGCCACAACATGGGACCCGAGAGTCCCGTGTGACTCCGATCTCGGATCCGGAGTCGATTCGGACGTTAGGGCCCGGGGTCGGGTTGCTGCGTTCTTGTTGCAGCGATCACACAAACCTGCAATAAATGGCTGTGGGTGCTCGGACCGAAGTAGGACGGCGTCCACGGATCGGGGGATCATCTTGGGGGAGCAGACGCCACCATCGCCGCGACGGCGCGGCCGGCCGCAACGCCTGCCCGACGAACCGAATCCCATCGCGTCGAGGCGGGTCGGCTGCGACCAGCGGGTCGCCTGGCTCGTGACGGCCGCCCGCGTCTTCGGGCCGAATCCGGAGCTCGCCCGCCGCGACGGGTTCATCGCTGCGCTCAAGGAGCGCGGTGTGCCGGTCGATGCGCCGCGGGTGTCGCGGTGGGAGTCGGGGATGCACACGCTGCCCAACCAGGTGATCGCGACGTACGAGCTGGTGCTCGGGCTGCCCGAGGGGGCCCTGACCGCCGTCACCGACGGCCTGCTGAGGGCATTCGCCCCCGAGCAGCCCACCCGCCGCTCACCCGTGCGGGAGGAACCGCTTCAGAACCATGAGATCGAGAGCCTCGTCGACCGGGCAGAGCTCGGCGCCGCGACCGGGGCGCACTGGCTGCGGCTCGGCGAGGAGCTCAACCGCTACGACCGGGTCTTCCTCCGCGAGCGGGAGTGGGCGCAGCTGACCCACCAGCTGATCAGCGAGCTCGGCTCGGCCGTCGGACTCTCCTACGTCCGCCGCTACGAGGCCGCGGCCCGATTCGTGCGGCACCCCAACGCGCGGCGGCACCTCGTGATGGCGGTCGGCCGCTTCGTCACCGACCCGCACACCCAGGTCGTCGCCCCGGTGCTCAACCTGCTCGGCGAGGTCGCCGACCCCGCGGCCGCGGAACTGACGCTCCGGATGCTCACCGCCGACAGCGAGAACAAGTATCTGCGCCGGGCGGCGTCCTCGGTCGCGGCGGTCAAGCTCGCCCGTGGCCACTTCGGCCCCGACGCGCTCCCCCGGCTCGAGTCCCACGTCGTCGGCGCGCTGCGGCGCGGGGAGTCCCTCGACGGCCGCCTCGACTCCTTCGACCTTGCGGTCCGCCTCCCCGAGGAGTCCTGGGAGCGGATCGCCCATGCCCTCCGCACCCGGCGCGCCCACCACCTGGTCGCCGACGCCCGGCAGACCGACGAGATGATCGCCCCCGCCCGAGCGGCCTCCCTGGTGGCCGACCTCGCGCCGGCGGTGCAGGCGGACACGCTGACCCACCAGGCACAGGAGCCGGACCTGATGCTGCGCCGGCTGCTGCGCGAGGCGCTCTTCCACTCCCACAAGCCGCGGCGGCACCACGCGGCGTTGCTCCTCGCGGCGTCGCCGTACGCTCCGGCCGCGGCGCGGCACCTCCTGGAGCTCGCGAGCGACGCCAACGACCTGTTCGCCGCGCGAGCCTGGACCGTCCTGATGCGGGTCGGCGACGGCGGACGGCGTGACCAGGTGGTCGGGTGCGCGGCCGAGGAGAAGCGGCCGTCGGTGCGGGCGCGCGCCCTCGTCAACGTCGGGCTCGGCGGCACGCTGACGCCCGAGCAGCGCCGGTCGGTGCTCGAGCGCTTCGACAGCTCGCGCTCGCTCGAGCGACACGCCACCCTGTTCGCCGTCGGGATGGCCGGGGCGGCCGAGCTCGCCGACCTCGCGACCGACGAGGACCCCGAGGTGCACTTCGCCGCGGCCTGGTGGCAGCGGCAGGGCGGCGCGATCCAGGACGAGGACGTCCTCCGCGTCCGTCCGGCCTAGCCGACGGGCCGGGGCTGGCGGGCCAGCTGCCGGCTCTGGGCGACCAGCCGCCCGGCGGAGTCCCAGACCTCGCAGTCCTCCTCGAACATCCCGCCGGCCATGTTGCGGGTGGCGTGGCGGACCTTGAGCCAGCCGGGCGCGGGCCGCGCCCGGACGTGCGCGGTCAGCTCGAGGGTCGGCGCCCAGCCCATCATCCCGAGGTCGAAGGTCACCGGCGGCAGCGCGTCGACCACCATCAGCAGCGACACCGGGTCGGGCTCGCGCCCGTCGACGAGCCGGAACCACGCGCTGAGCACCCCCTGGCCGCTCGGCCGGCCGATCGTCCACCCGATGTGGTCGGGGTGGAAGCGCATGTCGAAGCGGTCCATCAGCGGCGCGATCGCGCGCACCTCCGGCGGCGCCATGGTGTTCGCGACGCACTCGTCCGGCGGTGGCAGGACGGGCTCCTCCGCGGTCGTCCGGACGTCGTCGCCGAGCCGGGCGAGGTCGCCGTACGTCGCCAGCGCGGTGATCCGCGCGTCCTCGCCCTGACGCAGGTCCGCGGCGGCGGTCGCGACGCTGCCGCCGTCGCGGCGCACGTCGACGCTGATCGTCGCGGGACCCGGAGCCGTCGCCGAGAGGTAGTAGGCGGAGACCGCGATGGGGTCGGGCTTGTCCGGGAAGGTCTGTCGCAGCGCGTTGCCGATCACGGCCAGCAGGTAGCCGCCGTTCACCCCCCCGCCGACCTGCCAGCCCGGAGTGAGGTCGGCCGACCACGTGCCCTTGTCCCGGCAGGTGACCGCGATGTGCCCGTCGAACTCGTACGTCACGCTCCGACCCTAGAGTGACCGGCATGACCGAACGCCACCCGCGGTGGGTGTACGGCGAGGGCGAGGAGCCCGACCCCCGATACTCCCTGGCCAACGAGCGCACCTTCCTCGCCTGGGTGCGCACCGCCCTGGCGATGCTCGCGGGCGGTGTCGCGCTGCACGCGCTCGGCCTCCCGGACACCGAGTGGGTCCGCAGCACGCTGGCCGTGCTGCTGGTGGTGTTCGGCGGGCTGGTGACCGTGATGGCACTCGTCCGGTGGGCTCGGGTCGAGCGGGCGATGCGGACGCACCAGCCGTTACCGCACTTCAGGCTGGGCTACCTGCTGACGATCGCGGTCGTCGTCGGCGCGGCCGTGCTGGCAGTCGCCTTCGTCTAGCTTTCGCGCCGGCAGTCGAGAGCGATGGTGGGCGTGTGGCATCGACCGAGCGTGTGGGATGACCTCGGCTGGTCTTGCGACGAAGCGAGGATCGATGGTCCGGCTCGGGCCGCCGAAGTCGGAGGCTGATCAGGCGCCGTGGTCGGCAGGCTTTCGTTTGCGCCGTAGCGGGCGGCCCAGCGCGGACGGGCGGCAAGCGGCCCGCATCAGGTCGCCTCGGCAGTCCACCCTGGCCCGGACAAGATCGCGATCCGCTTCCTGGTCCGCCGAGGGGATCGCGACCGCGGTGATCTCGTCGAGTCGCAACAGGCGGACCAAATGGACCGCGTCCTTCGCGTCGGTCTTCACCCGATCGCCCGAGGGCTTCTGCAACTTCGACGGCGCCGCGACCAGACACCGGACCCCCGCCGCGCTCAGGTGTCGGTGCAAACCCGAACCCGGTGGGACCGGCCTCGCAGGCCACCGCTACCGGACCCGGCAGGTCTTGGATCCAGGACCTGATGTGCTCGTACGAAGGGGTCGACTCCGCTTGGATCAGCTCGCCCGTGACGCCATCGATCGCTGCTGCCGCGACCGATCGTGCGTGCACGTCGAGCCCAACGCTCGTACCCGCGGTGACCACCGGGGCCTCCCCCGACTGTTGGCTAGGCCGAGCAGGCCAGCCCTCCTCGACAACCCACGACCACCTGCGAGCGGGCCCCGCCCGCAACCCTCAGCAACCGAAGCGGTCACTCCCTACCGTCTAGCCCTTGCCGCCCTTGCCGCCCTTGCCGCCCTTGCCGCCCTTGCCGCCCTTGCCGCCCTTGCCGCAGGAGAAGGTGGCCGAGACGTGCACGGAGTCGCCGCCCTTGACGTCATCGAGGTCTGCATCGACCGTCGCCGACCGACCCTTGCCGTCCACGTCGAGGCCGTCGTCGCTGCCGACGGGTGTGGAGTACTGACCGTTCTTGACGTACAGGTTCACCGACGCAGTGGAGTCGCCGTACGCCGAGTAGACCGCCAGGCGCGTGTCGCCGGCCGTCGCCGTGTAGACGGCGTGGTCCTCACTGAGACGCACCTGGGCGTCCTTCCACTCCCCCGTCACCGGGTCGGCCTGGATGGTCGCCTTGCACGGCTTCTCCACGTCGCCCAGTGGTGCTGACGACTTCGAGGCCGTCGGCTTCCCGGACTTCGCGTCGGCAGGGGACTTGTCGCTGTCGTCGGAGCCGCTGCACCCGGACAGTGCGGTCGCGGCGAGGAGGGCGGTCATCGCGAGGGCAAGTCGTGGTGAAGTCATGCGCGAAAGTCAAACATGCGGCGATCAGCATGCTGAGACCGGGTCGCACCACGGGCCCCAGGCGCCACACGGCCCCCCGCTCCGCGAGGAGCGGGGGGCCGTGGCGCGTTGCAGCCTCCGAGGAGGCGGTTCTGCGATCTAGACGGTCACTTGACCCGGATCGAGTTGGTGGTGTCGGACTTGGTCAGGTCCGTCTTCGCCACCTTCGCGACGTACTTGGTCGTGGCCTTGTCGTTCTGGTCCTTGACCGTCCAGGTGACCTTGCCACCGGCGTCGAGGGTGCCCTGCTTCACCAGGATCCGCTTGCCGTTCGGCTTCACCTTGAACAGCTTGACGACCGCGCCCTCGGCCGCGGCCGGAGCCTTGACGGTGACCTTGTCCTTGCCGTTGGCCTTGTTGGAGCCGGTCAGCCGGGCGTCGATGGCGACCGGCGTGGCCGGCGCCTCGACCCAGGTGATCGGGTCGGAGTCGACCGCCACCGTCTTGCCGTTGTCGACGACCGGGTCACCGGTGCCGTCGACGGTGACCGCACCGGGCGTCATCGTCGCGGTCAGGGTCTGCGTCGTCGGCGCGTCCGAGAACGCCGTGACACCCGGGCCCGAGTTGGTGAAGTCCGTGAGCGTCGTGTCGGCGGCCTCGTCGGTGTCGAAGTCGGCGACCGGCGAGTCGTCCGAGACCCGGGCCAGCTCGTCGCCGGCCAGGTTGCCGAACTGGTCGTGCACCCAGAGCTGGAAGCCCAGCTCATCGCCCACGGTCACATCGCCCGCGGGCTCGCCCGCGGCGCGCTCGAAGGACGGGTCGGTCGCGTTGAGCAACGCCCGCACGTCGTAGGTGATCGTCTCGGTCTTGGTGACCGAGCCCGCCTTGACCGTGACGGTCAGGTCCGTGAGGCCGTCGTCGTCGAACCCGGCGTCCTTCTCGATCGCGGCGACCACACCGGCCGCGCCGAGACCCGCGCCCGCGTCGCCGGTGTCGACGGTCTCGTCGGCGCCGTCGTTCTGGAAGTAGCCCCAGAGGTCGCCGGCGTCGTCGTGGTCGGCGGCCAGCGTGAGGTCGGTGGTCGACTCGGCGTTCGGGCTCAGGAAGCCCTTGTCCACCGTGACCTCCACCGGGACGTCCCCGAGCTTCGGGTCGTTGGCCGGGTTGGCGTCGCTGTCGGTGCCGTAGACGGTGATGTCGAGGTCGACAGGCACGCCCGGGCCCGCCTTGGTGACGTCGGTGCCGGCCGGAGCCAGCACCTGGGTGCCGATCTCGATGCGGCCGACCGTCGCCGGCTGCTGGAAGCTCACCGTGATGGAGTCGGTCGCGTCCGCCGGGCCGGGCGTGACGTCACCGGTGTTGAGGCCGGTCGCCACGGCCGTGAGGGTGCCGGTCTCCGGGGTCGGGGTCACGTTCGGCGGCACGGTGGGGTCGGTCAGGGTCACCGAGAACGTGCCGTCGGCAGCCGTCACCGCAGTCGCCTGCGTGGCGCTGTTGCGGGTGGTGCCGCTCGGCTGGGTGGCCGCGAACGACGCGTCACCGGATCCCGGAGCGTAGGTGAGCACCACGGTGCGGCCGCCGAGCGTGCCGGAGCCGTCGACGAGGGCGAGGGTGCCCTTGATCGTCGTCGAGCCGTTGACGGGCGCGTTCACCGCGTTGCCGCCCTCGAAGGTGATCTCGGACTCCGCGACGTCCACCGTCACGGGGGTGCCGTTGAGCAGCCCGGTGCCGTTGACGTTGGGCCGACGCACGTTCAGCGTGTAGGTGCCGGCAGTCCCGGCGGCCGGGAACGGGATCGCCACCTGACCCTGGGCGTTGGTGTTGCCGGCGGACGCGAACGCCGTGTCGGTGGCAGCGCCGCCGCCGCTGGGGACGAAGTGCCAGCTGTACTCGACGGGCTGGCCGGCGATGGGCTCGCCGTTCTGGTCCTTCAGCGTCGCGACGAAGTCGTCGCCGTTCTCGGCCCCGGTGACCTCGTCGAGGTCGAAGTCGGAGTAGCCGTCGACGGCCGATGCGACGAGGGAGGTGTTCACCGGGGTGTACTCGGTGATCGCGACCGGGCTGGCGGCCACGTCGCCGGCGCCCTGGGTGGCCACGTCAGCGGTGGTGTTGGCGTAGAAGGTGTAGCTGCCCTTGCCGAGGCCCGGGAAGGTCGCGACACCCTTGGCGTTCGTGCGCACCGCGGCGGCGGCCGAGTCGTCGGGCTCGGTGCCGGCGTCGGGCCCGTCGGGGGTGTTGTAGTCGACGAGCGTCTTCGCAACCGGGTTGCCGCGCTGGTCCTTGACGGTCACGGTCACGTCGGCGGTGCCGCCGGTCGGCACGTTGGTGCGCGAGGCGGTGGCGGTGACGCTCGTGATGGTCTGCAGGTAGAGCGTGGACGCCTCGGCGTCGTCGGTCGCACCGGCGCCGGTCGTCGCAGCACCGAAGACGATCTGGTTCGACTCGGCGCCGGCGGAGTACGCGTAGCCGTCGATGTCGACGATCCCGGCGAACTGGCCGTGGGTGGCGGGCGCCGTGACCGTCGACGCGGTCGTGGCGGTGCCGGCCGGCTGGGCCGGGTTGGCGCTGCGGGTGCTCAGATCGACGTTGCCGGCGTCCGAGGTGGTCCCGGTGAGGCCGACCCAGTCGGCGCCGGAGTCGGCGGCGTACGGGCTCTGGAAGACGCCGCGGTCGCCCTCGGTGCCGAGCTCGACGGTGGCGCCGGCGGCGGCGCTGCGAACCGCCTTGTTGCCGGTGCTCACGGTGTGCGCGAGGCCGGTGTTCGGGACGGCGGAGAAGCTCACCTGGGCCGTGCCGGCCGGGAAGGCGGGGGTCCAGTCGAGCTGGAAGACCCCGTCGACGGTGCGGGCGACCGGGCTGCCGATGTCGACGGGAGCAGCGCCGTCGAAGCTCGCCTGGAACTGGACCGACGTCACGTTGCTGCCGCCCCCGACGACCAGAGAGATGGTCGAGTTCGTGCCGTCGTTCTCGGCGGACACCCCGCCGGTGTACGGGCTGTAGAAGGTCAGGCTGTCGGCGTCGAGCCCGGTGGTGAGTGGGTTGGCCGATGCTGACGACGCGAGCAGCGGGAGCCCCGCCGCCGCCAGGGTCGCGACCGCTGCTGCCGACAGACCCGCCTTGATGCCACTGCGATACATGTAGATCCTCTCCCATGGCGCCCTGGGAGCCTCCCGAGGGCGCAGGGGGGTGCCCCGTGCGCCCCCCGACACCGGCCTAGACCGGTCCAGACAACCTAGTCGAAACCGATAGCGGACAGCCACTGACCCGAAGGTCGTAGTACCACCATGCGGACAGGCCGGTCTGCTCGTCAGGCGTCGGCGAGCGCCTCCGCCGCGTGCGCCAGGTCGTCGACCCCCCGCGCCAGCTCCTCGGGCCGGTCGGTCGCCAGGTCGAGGTGGAAGCCGTAGAGCGAGGAGTCGACGAGCGTGACGACACGCGCCGCCCGGTGCGCCGGCGCTCCGCAGCGCACCACGTAGCCGGTGAGTGCCGCGGACCAGCGCTCGTTGCTCGCCCGCGCCTCGCTCAGGTAGGGCTCGCTGCCGAACAGGCCCGTCGCAGCGGCCTGGACGTAGACGTCGAGGCAGCTGTCGAGGGGCTGCTCGCCGTACTCGACCCAGAGCCGGTTGACCGCGGCGCGGACGCCGGGTGCGGCGGGCAGCGCGTCGATGCGACCGACCGCCCGGTCGGTGGCGCGGGCGACGACCGCGGAGACCAGGGCGTCACGGCTGCCGAAGTGGTAGATGAGCATCCGGTCGCTGGTGCCGACCGCCGCGGCGAGAGGACGCAGCGTCAACCCGATCAGCCCGTGCGCGAGCACGTGGTCGGTGACCAAGTCGAGCAGCACCTCGCGACGACTCACGACCTCAGCGTAGCGACTGCTACAGTTGTAGCGACCGCTACAGAAGGAGAACGACCGTGCTCGCCGGAGTGCTGCTGATCGTCGCCATCGCCGTCGAGGTGGTGGCGACCGCGCTGCTGCCGCGGGCCGACGGCTTCACGCAACCGCTGTGGAGCGGCGTCGTGCTCGTGGGGTACGCCGTCGCGATCTGGCTGCTCACCGTCGTGGTGCGCACCATGCCGGTGTCGGTGGCCTACGCGATCTGGTCCGGCGTCGGCACCGCGCTCGTCGCGGTCGTCGGCTACCTGTTCCTCGGCGAGCAGCTCGGGTGGGCCAAGGTGCTCTCGCTGGCGATGATCGTCGTCGGCGTCATCGGGCTGAACCTCGCCGGTGCTTCGCACTGACGGGGTCTCGATACGCTCGCTGGCGCTCGCTACTCGACCACCGAGATCCTTCTCGTTGGTCGAGTAGCCGTCGTATCGAGACCCTCAGACGGCGGCGGCAGCGGCGCGGCCGGCGGTGCGGCCGGAGAAGAGGCAGCCGCCGAGGAAGGTGCCCTCGAGCGCGTTGTAGCCCATCATCCCGCCGCCCCCGAATCCGTTGACCTCGCCGGCGGCGTAGAGGCCGGGCAGCGGGCTGCCGGCGTGGGTGAGGCACCGGCCCTGGAGGTCGGTCTCGAGGCCGCCGAGGGTCTTGCGGGTCAGCACGTGCAGGCGTACGGCGATGAGCGGGCCGGCCTTGGGGTCGAGCAGCTTGTGCGGCGTGGCGACCCGGATCAGCTTGTCGCCGCGGTAGCTGCGGGCGCCGCGGATCGCGGTGACCTGCGCGTCCTTGCTGTAGGCGTTGTCGATCTCCCGGTCGCGCTGCTCGATCAGGTCGCGCAGCTCCGCCTCGACGATCAGCCCACGGCCGTCCGGCGCGGGGTCGCCGATCCGGTTCATGCCGCGCACCAGCTCGGTCAGCGTGTCGGCGACGACGAAGTCCTCGCCGTGCTGCTTGAACGCCTCGATCGGGCCCGGCGCCCCCGGCTTCACGCGGGAGAGGAGGAGCCGGACGTCCTTGTTGGTCAGATCGGGGTTCTGCTCCGACCCGGAGAGCGCGAACTCCTTCTCGATGATCTTCTGCGTCAGCACGAACCACGAGTAGTCGTAGCCGGTGCGCCGCAGGTGCTTGAGCGTGCCGAGGGTGTCGAAGCCCGGGAAGTACGGCGCGGGCAGCCGCTCCCCCGTCGCGTCGAGCCAGAGCGAGGACGGGCCCGGCAGGATCCGGATCCCGTGGTTCTCCCAGATCGGGTTCCAGTTGCGCAGGCCCTCGACGTAGTGCCACATCCGGTCGGGGTTGATCACCCGGACGCCGGCGGCCTCGGTGATGCCGAGCATCCGGCCGTCGACGTGCGCGGGCACGCCCGCGACCATCGAGCGCGGCGGCGTGCCGAGACGCTTCGGCCAGGTCTTGCGCACCAGGTCGTGGTTGCCGCCGATGCCGCCGCTGGTGACGATGACCGCCTGCGCGCGCAGCTCGAAGTCGCCGACGGCGACCCGGCTGCTGGCCCGGCCCCGCGCGACCGAGCTCGGCTCGAGCACCGCACCGCGTACGCCGACCACCGCGCCGCCCTCGACGAGCAGGTCGTCCACGCGGTGCCGGAAGGCGAGCTGCAGGCGCCCGGCGGACGCGTGCTCCCGGACCCGGCGCTCGAAGGGTGCGACGACCCCAGGCCCGGTGCCCCAGGTGAGGTGGAAGCGCGGCACCGAGTTGCCGTGCCCGTCAGCGCGGCCGTCGCCGCGCTCGGCCCAGCCGACGACGGGGAAGATGCGGTGTCCCATCTGGCGCAGCCAGGACCGCTTCTCGCCCGCGGCGAAGTCGACGTACGCCTCGGCCCACCGCCGCGGCCAGCGGTCCTCGTCGCGGTCGAACTGCGCGCTGCCGAGCCAGTCCTGCATGGCGAGGTCACGGGAGTCCTTGATGCCCATCCGGCGCTGCTCGGGGCTGTCGACGAGGAACAGCCCGCCGAGGCTCCAGAACGCCTGGCCGCCGAGCGACTGCTCGGGCTCCTGGTCGAGCAGCACGACCCGCTTGCCGGCGTCGGCCACCTCGGCCGCAGCGGCGAGGCCGGCCAGGCCGGCACCCACGACGATCACATCGGTGTCCACGGCCCGGATCCTCGCACGCGCGCATCCGGCGGAATCCGGACGCCCGACGTCTGGACCAGTTCTGCGAAATCGCTGCCAACAGCCCGGGGGCGGACGACGACCTGCCTCCCGGTTTCCTGGCCGCGGTGCGCGAGCTCGCCGAGCGCGACCAGGTCGTGGTCGCGCTCTACTACTGGGAGCGGCTGACGCTCGCCGAGATCGGGCAGGTCCTGGGCGTCACCGAGTCCCGGGTCAGCCAGCTCCACAGCCGGGCCACCCTGACCCTGCGCCGCAAGCTCGCGCCGACGGCGTCGTGAGGCGCACCGCTACTGCGCGTGGGTCGTGTAGGGCCGCGAGAAGTCGCACTCCGGGTGGCCCACGATGTGCGAGCTCACCACACCCTTCTCCTTGCCCTGGCGCAGGAAGGTTCCCGTGACCGTCGACCGGGCGACGACGTCTTGTCCGTCGCTGTAGACGACGTGCGCCGTGAACCTGCCGTTCCTGATGCGGGCAGCCGACGACGACTGGGGCGGAGGTTCACCCCCAGAGCCGCAGCTGAGCGTCATCGGAGCAGGGCCGACGCGCAGGTGCGTCACCCAGGCGCCGCCCTTCGAGACGGTGAACGCCACGGCGTTCTCGCCGTCCGGCGCGTGCAGGATCTGACCCCGGTACGTCGCGCCCGCGACCGGTGCGACTGCGGTCGCCGGGACGAAGGACAACGCGAGGGCCGCGACGACCACCGCCACGACACCCAGGACCCGGGTACCGCGCCTCATGGCTACCTCCCTCGCTCCGGGCGGCATCGCCGGCGGGTACCGCCTCACCTCTCGGCCTACGCCGCGCCCCGGGGGCCGGACAGAGCCGAACGTCCCGCACCGGGCGGGCCAGGTGGCGAGGGTTCCGCTGAGCGGAACCCTCGCGTGTCGGGACCCGTGGCCACGGTCACGGTGAGGAGGAACCTCCGCTCGGGAAGGACTGCTCATGGCCGCCACCTCCAGGCGAACCTCGCCCACCTCCACCACCGACCCCGCCGCCACCGCAGCTGCCGCCTCGGAGCGACGTGACCACCCCGGCTGGCCGGTGCTGCTCTGCTGGCTGGTCGTCGCGCTCGACGGCTTCGACCTCGTCGTCATCGGCGCGGTCATCCCCACGCTGAGCGCCACCGGCGACCTCGGCTTCACCGACGCGTCGCTCACGACCGCGTCCACGCTCGGGCTGGTCGGCGTCGGCATCGGCGCCGTGCTCATCGGCCCGGTCTCCGACCGCTTGGGCCGCCGGCGCAGCCTGATCTCCTGCGTCGCCTGGTTCTCGGTCCTGACCGTGGCCACCGCGTGGGCACCGAGCGTCGGGGCCTTCACCACGCTCCGGTTCCTGGCCGGCCTCGGCCTCGGAGCCTGTCTGCCGACCGCGCTGGCCCTGATGTCGGAGTACGCGCCCGCCTCGCGCGGCGGCACCGCGATGACCCGGGTGATGACCGGCTACCACGTCGGCGCGGTCCTCACCGCGCTGCTCGCGCTGGTGGTGATCGACGCCTGGGGCTGGGAGTGGATGTTCGTGATCGGCGGGGTCGCCGGGCTGCTGACCCTGCCGCTCCTCTACCTCGCGCTGCCGGAGTCCGAGGCGTTCCTGCGCACCGACACCCGGCACGTGCGGCCCACCCAGGTCCTCACCGGCGGCTACCTGCGCGTCTCGCTCGGCCTCTGGGTCGCGTCGTTCATGGGCCTGCTGCTCGTCTACGGGCTCAATACCTGGCTGCCCAAGCTGATGGGCGAGGCGGGCTACTCGATCAACGCCGGTACGACGCTGCTGCTGGTCCTCAACGTCGGGGCGGTCATCGGGCTGCTCGTCGCCGGGCAGATCTCGGACCGGCGCGGCAACAAGCCCACCGTGCTGGTGTGGTTCGGCGTCGCGGCGGCCTGCCTGGCGCTGCTCTCGATCCGGATCGAGAACGAGCTGCTGGTCTACGCCGCGGTCCTGGTCACCGGGGTGTTCGTGTTCAGCGCGCAGGTGCTGGTCTACGCGTTCGTCGGCCACCTCTACCCGCCGGAGATCCGCGGCACCGCGCTCGGGCTGGCCGCCGGGATCGGCCGCGTGGGCGCGATCGTCGGGCCGTCGATCACCGGTGCGCTGGTGACCGCGGGCCTCGCCTACCCGTGGGGCTTCTACGTGTTCGCGGGCGCAGCCCTGCTCGCCGTCCTGGCCCTGCTGACGGTGCCGGCGCACCTGCGAGCACCGGGCACGGTCGCCCAGGACGCGGTGGCTCAGTAGAGCGCGGCGCGCTGCGACGCGACGATCGCATCGACGGCGGGCCGGGCTCCCCTGCAGAAGTAGGGGAAGCTCAAGAACCCGTGCGGCATCTCGTGGAAGTCCTCGACCCGGACCTCGTTGCCGGCGTCGGCGAGCGCCTGCGCGTAGCGCACGCCGTTGTCGTGCAGCGGGTCCAGCCCGGCGAGGACGATGACGGCCGGCGGCAGGTCGGAGAGGTCGGGGGCGTGCAGCGGCGAGAGCCGGAAGTCGGTGGGGTCGGCGTCCTCGGGCACGTAGTGACCGTGGAAGACCGCCATGTCGTCGTTCGACAGCACGATCCCCCGCACGTTGCCCACGTACGACGGATCGCTGTCGATCGCGTCGGTCATGTCGGCCACGGGGTAGATGAGCGCCTGGTGGCCGACCCGCAGCCCCGCGTCGCGGGCCATGATCGAGACGACCGCGGCGAGGTTGCCGCCGGCGCTGTCGCCCATCACGCCGATCCGGGTCGGGTCCCCCCCGAGGTCCACGGCGTGCGCTGCCGTCCAGACGAGTGCGTCGTAGCAGTCCTCGACGCCCGCGGGGAACCGGTGGGTCGGCGCGAGCCGGTAGTCGACCGCGACGACGACCGCATCGAGCTCCTTCGCGACCTGCGTGCACGTCCAGTCCTGCTGCCGCGCGCTGCCGAGCACGAACCCACCGCCGTGGAAGTTGACCACCACCGGACGCGGCGTCCTCGACCAGGCCTCCGGCGTGTAGACCCGCAGCGGCAGGTCGCCGTGGCGGGCTGGGAACGTCGTGCTCCGCACGTCGACCCCGGGCGCGCGGCGGCCCAGGAACAGGCTCGCCGGCGCCCCGTCCGGGATCACCGTCGACTGGGCCCGCTCGAGCTGCTCGGGGGTCATCCGGGCCACGGAGAACCCGGCGTTCGCCTTCATCAGGCGGTCCAGCAGCCGTACCCCCGGCCGCAGCCGGGCGGTCCCGGCGTCGATGACGTCGTGCACGACTCCCGAGTCTAAGCCGGGACGTGGTCCCGGTCGCCCACTACGCTTCCTTGTGCCGGACGGGGCGACCGGAAGGGGAGGGCGTTGGAGCGCAGCCAGCGGTCGATCCTCGTGGTGACCCTGTGGACCGCCCAGCTCGTGCTGGTCGCCCTGCACCTCGTCGACGCCTTCGGGACGTTCGGCGACACGACGTACCTCCTCGGCGTCTGGCTCGCCCCGGTGCTGGCCTGGTACGGCGTCTGGCTGGCGCCCGCCGGCCGGCGCCTCGTCCCCACGCTCATCGCTGCCGGGCTGACGTCCTCGGCGCTCGGCGACCTGATCTGGCTCCTCTACACCTGGACCGGTCACGAGCCGAACGTCTCGCTCGCCGACATCCCGTACCTCGCGGCGTACCTCGGCCTGGGCGCGGCGGTCGTCGTCGTCACGACCCTGCGCCGCGGCCGCACGACCTACGTCGACCCCGACGCGGTCATCGACGCCCTGACCGTGATCGTCGTCAGCCTGCTGCTGTTCTGGACGTTCTCGGTCCAGGACATCGTGGCCGACGAGTCCGTCTCGGCCTTCACCCGCGTCGTGTGGGCGACCTACCCGATCCTCGACGCCGTCCTGCTCGCCCTGGTGCTGCGTGCCCTGACGGTCCGCAGCGCGAGGGACGCCATCGGGATCCCGTTCGCCGCCGGCGTGGCCTGCTGGCTGGTGTCCGACATCGGCTACCTCGTCCTCGAGGTGTCCGGCACGGTCTCGGCCGTCCTCGACATCGGCTGGATGCTCGGCGGGATGCTGATCGCGACGTCGACGCTGCGCCCCCAGCTGCCGCCCGAGGCCGAGGACACCGCGGACTCGGTCGCCCACCCGATGCGCAAGCTCGGCATCGCGATCGGTCCCCTGCTCGTCCCGCCCGTCCTGCTGCTCGCCAACGCGGTGCTCAGCCAGGACCCGAAGGCGGTCGCGGTCCTGGTCGGGATGTTCGCGCTCATCGGCCTCACCTTCGCGCGCACCGCCCGGATCCTGCGCTCGGAGGCGCGGGCCCGAGCCGAGCTGGCGACGGCGCGGGACGCCGCGCTCGAGGCGTCGCGCGCGAAGTCGGCCTTCCTCGCGACGATGAGCCACGAGATCCGCACCCCGATGAACGGCGTCATCGGCCTGACCGACCTGCTGCTGACCACCCCCCTGGACGAGCGGCAGCAGCAGTACGCCGAGGGCGTGCGGGGCGCCGGCAGCGCCCTGCTGGCGATCATCAACGACATCCTCGACTTCTCCAAGGTGGAGGCCGGCCGCCTCGACCTCGAGCACATCGACTTCGACGTCGTGCAGCTCGTCGAGGAGGTGGCCGAGCTGGTCGCCGAGGGTGCGCACGCCAAGGACCTCGAGCTGCTCGCCTACTGCTCCCCCGAGCTGCCCTCCGGTCTGCGCGGCGACCCGGCCCGACTGCGGCAGGTGCTGCTCAACCTCGCCGGCAACGCGGTGAAGTTCACCCACGAGGGCGAGGTCGTCATCCGCGCCCAGCTCGAGACCCGCACGCCCGACGGGGTCGTCGCCCGGTTCGAGGTGAGCGACACCGGCATCGGGATCGACGACGAGCACCGCGCGGAGCTCTTCCAGCCCTTCTCCCAGGCCGACACCTCGACCACCCGCCGGTACGGCGGCACCGGGCTCGGCCTCGCGATCTGCCGCCAGCTCGTGAACGCGATGGGCGGCGAGCTCGGCGTGTCCAGCACCCCGGGCGTGGGCAGCACGTTCTGGGCGCTGGTGCCCCTGGACCTCGCGGTCGAGCCCGCCACGGTCTCGCCGCCGCCGGCCGAGGGGCTCGGCGGGCTGCGGGTGCTCGTCGTCGACGACAACCAGACCAACCGGGTGATCCTGCACGACCAGCTCACCGCGTGGGGCATGCACGTGGATGCCGTCGACTCCGGGCCGACCGCGCTCGCCATGATGCGGACCGCGCTGCACGAGGGTCGCCGGTACGACCTCGGGCTGCTCGACCTGTGCATGCCGCACATGGACGGGCTGGAGCTCGGCCGCCGGATCTCCGGCGACCCCGACCTCGCCGGGACCCCGCTCGTCCTGCTGACCTCCGGACCGGACGTCGGCCGGACCGAGGCCAACGCCGTCGGGATCTCGGCGTCCCTGACCAAGCCGGTGCTGCTGACCCGGCTCCGGACCGTGCTCCGCTCGATCGTCGCCACCGCGGCACCGGCGGCGCCGGTCGCGGCTGCCCCGACGCCGACGAGCGGCCGTGGCCGGGTGCTCGTGGTGGAGGACGGCGAGATCAACCAGCTGGTCGCGACCGGCATCCTCGAGAGCCTCGGCTACGACGTCACCGTCGCCGACGACGGCCTGCTCGCCCTCGAGGAGCTCGACCGCGCGACGTACGACGCCGTGCTCATGGACGTGCGGATGCCGAACCTCGACGGCTACGGCGCCACCGCCGAGATCCGACGGCGCGAGGGCGCCGAGCGGCACACGCCGATCATCGCGATGACCGCCAGCGCGATCGAGGGCGACCGCGAGGAGTGCCTCGCCGCCGGCATGGACGACTACGTCTCCAAGCCGATCGACCGCGCCTCGGTCGACGCCGTGCTCGGGCGGTGGGTGCCGGCACGCTGAGGAGCCACCGCCCTCCAGGTCGCCGGGACGTCAGACGGACGGAGCACCCGTCGGCTCCGTCCGTCTGACGTCCTGACGCCTCTCCCCGACGCCGCCCGACCAGTTGCTCCGGGCTCCGGAGCAACTCGTCGTTCCGCGCAGCCTCGCGGATCACTACCGTCGAAGACGTGTCCGACGTCGTTCTGCCGGTGGTTGGCTCACGCGAGGCCGGGGAGCGGCCGGTGCTGGGGTTCACGTGCTACCCCGAGCTCCGACCCTTCTCCACGGGGGACGGCGATGTGAACCTCGTCTGCGGGTGCTGCGGGTTCATCCTCGTCGCCGGCTCGACGGGCACCGCGCAGCGACCTTCGATGCTGATCCGGTGCCCGTCCTGCGGCCGCTACAACGACCCGGTCCCGCCGAGCGCCTGATCCGTCGGACCCGCGGGCGGTCGCCTCAGCGCAACCGGCGCCGGTCGTCGGCGAGCCGCACCGTCCGGCCGGTGGCGTCGAGGTGCGCCAGCAGCGGCAGGGCGGCCCGGCGGCTGGTGCCCAGCGCCTGGCGCGCCTCGCTGGTCGTGAACGGCTGCTCGAGCCGTGCGAGCACCTCGACCGCCCGGTCGTCCGACCCGGGCAGCAGCACGACGCGCTCGTCGACCCGCAGCAGCTCGCCGGCCCGGTGCAGCACCGCCAGCGCGGCGGGGTCGAGCCCGAGCTCGTCGAGCCGCCCGGACTCCGGGGCGGCGAAGCCGCAGAGCTCGGCCCGCAGCGTGGCCGCGGCCGCGGCCAGCCGCTCGGGCACGACCTGCCCCTCGGCCCCCACCACCCGGCCGCCGTCCATCCGCAGCGGCGGCGCGACGAGCGCGGTGACGATCGCCGGGTCCGGGAGGCCGAGCGCGTTGGCGGCCTCCGCTGGCGCGACCGGCCGCTCCTCGACCAGCGCCGCGAGCCGGGCCCGCAGGTCGGCGGCGGCCCCGGGCGGGACCAGCCAGTCGCCGGCGACCACGGTGCCCTCGGGGAGCGGCTCCCACGGCACCCCGGCGCGCACCAGGAGCGAGCGTCGTACGACGCCGCGCAGCCGCAGCTCGGCGGCCGGCGTCCCGTCATGGCCGGTGAGGCCGGAGAGGTCGCGACGGCGGCGGGGCGGGACCGGGTCGAGCACCCGCACCCCCCAGATCCGCCGGCTCCGGGGTCGCGCAGCACCGCGCGGTCGCCGTACCGCAGCGGCAGCGGCCGCTCGAGCCGCAGCCGCGCGATGCCCGGCGCCAGCAGGTGCGCGCGGGTCCCGACGTGGGCGGAGCCGACGTGCAGGACCGGGCCCTCCGGCGGTCGGTCGGGGCCGGTCAGCCGCACGTCGAGCAGCGCGGTCGCCACGAACGCACCCGGCGTCACCAGCGCCCCGCCCCGCGCGACGGACTCCGGCGCGTGCCCGCCGAGGTCGAGCGCGACCCGGGCGACGCCCGCCACCCGGTCCCGCGGCACGCCGAGGGACTCGACCGCCCGGACCCGCACCTGCGCGCCGCTGCCCTCCTGCACGGCCTCCAGCACGTCTCCGGCCGCGACCGACCCGGCCGGCAGGGTGCCGGTGACGACGGTCCCGGCTCCGCGCACGTGGAAGCGCCGGTCGACCCAGACCCGCACGTCCGCGGCCGGGTCCGGCGCCGGCACCACGGCCAGCACCCCGGCCAGCGCCCGCCGCAGCTCGTCGAGGCCCGCACCGGTGCGCCCGCTCACCACGACCGACGGAGCTCCGCGCAGCGACGTCGCGTCGACCTCGGCGCGGGAGCGGGCGAGCGCCGGTCCCGGGTCGGCCAGGTCGGCGCGGGTCACCACGAGCACGCCGTGCTCGACCCCGAGCGCATCGAGGGCGGCCAGGTGCTCGGCGGCCTGCGGCATCCACGGGTCGTCGGCGGCGACGACCAGCATCGCGACCGGCGCCGGCCCCACGCCCGCGAGCATCGTGGTGACGAACCGCTCGTGACCGGGCACGTCGACGAACGCGACCTCGCCGACGCCGTCCAACGTGGTCCAGCAGTAGCCGAGCTCGATGGTCAGCCCGCGCCGCTTCTCCTCGGCGAGCCGGTCGGGGTCGCTGCCGGTGAGCCGCCGGACCAGCGTCGACTTGCCGTGGTCGACGTGCCCCGCGGTGGCGACGACGTGCATCAGCCCACCGACCGGGCCAGCGCCCGGCGGACCGCCTCGGCCAGCGCGTCGTCCAGCTCGGGCGGCACCGTCAGCAGGTCGAGCAGCAGCCGCCCGTCGTGGACGTGCCCGACGACCGCCGGGTCCCCGTGCCGCAGCGGCTCCGCGAGCGCGTGCGGCAGTGCGACAGCGGCGCTGGGGAGCGGTACGCCGGGAGCGCCGCCGCCCCCGACCCGGCCCTCCGAGCGCACCGGCTCGGCCCGGCCCGCGCCGATCGCGAGCGCGACCGCACGCGCCCGCGCGAGCAGGTCCTCGGGCCGGGCGGACAATGCCGCCGGCACCGGCGGGACCGGCCCGGCCAGGGTGGCCTCGAGAGCCGCGAGGGTGAGCTTGTCGACGCGCAGCGCCCGCGCGAACGGGTGCCGCCGCAGCCGCTCCACGAGCGCGGCCGCTCCGAGCAGCAACCCGCACTGCGGCCCACCGAGCAGCTTGTCGCCGGACGCCGTCACCAGGTCCGCCCCGGCGCGCAGCGTGCTCGTGGCGTCCGGCTCGTCCGGCAGCCGCGGGTGCGTGGCCAGCAGCCCCGATCCGATGTCGGCGACCACCGGGACACCCAGCCCGCCCAGCCCGGCGACCGGCACCGCGGAGGCGAAGCCCTCGACCCGGAAGTTGGAGGGGTGCACCTTGAGCACGAACGCGGTCTCCGGGCCGACCGCGGCCTCGTAGTCGGCACGCCGCACCCGGTTGGTGGTGCCGACCTCGCGCAGCCGGGCGCCGACCGACTCCAGGAGCTCGGGGATGCGGAACCCGTCGCCGATCTCGACCAGCTCGCCGCGGGCGATCACGACCTCGCGGCCCCGGCCCAGCGCGCACGCCACCAGCGCCAGCGCGGCCGCACCGTTGTTGACGACGTGGACACCGCCGGCGTCAGGGACCGCGGCCGCGAGCGCCGCGAGCGCACCCGCGCCGCGCGGACCGCGCCGCCCGGTCGCGAGGTCCAGCTCCACGTCGGTCGCCCCGGCCGCGACGCCGAGAGCCTCGACGGCCGCCGCGGACAGCGGCGCGCGACCCAGGTTGGTGTGCACGACGACGCCGGTGGCGTTCACGACGGGACGCAGCGAGGTCGCCGACCGGGGTGCCCGGAGGAGCACCTCGCCGACGACCGCCTCGGGTGCCACCGCGCCGCTGCGGCACTCCTCGAGCACCGCGGCCACCACCGGCTTCACCAGCGCCGGGCCGACGCGTGTCACGACCGCCGCGACGGCCGGGTCCGCGAGCACGGCGTCCGTGCGCGGCGTACGGCGACGGGGGTCGTCCACACGCGGCTCCTGTCGAGGTCGGATCGCGGCCACGGTACCCGCTCCTCCCGACCTCTCCACGGGCTGAGCACCCACCGTGAGGCGCCGGTCAGACCAGCGGGTCGCTGGGCCGCCGGGGGTCCGCGCCCGACACGGTGCGCCGTTCCCGGTCGTGGTGGCCGTGCCAGTCGACGAACATGATCGTGGCGTCGTCGCGGAGGGCGTCCCCCGTGGCCCGCAGCACGTTGTCGGCCAGCCCGCGGACCGCCTCCCGGGGGTGCAGCGCGAGGGACTCGAGGACCGCCGCTGCGAGGTCGACCGACCCGGCGTTGCGCTCGAGCATGCCGTCGGTGACCAGCACGAGCCGGTCACCGGGACGCAGCTCCAGCCGGGTCGTGCGGTACGTCGTGTCGGGGAACATCCCGAACGGGAGGTCGGCCGGCAGCTCGAGCGCCGACACCGCACCGTCCCGGGCCAGGTAGGGAGCGACGTGGCCGGCGTTGACGAGCTCCAGGACCCCCGTCGGCAGGTCCAGACGCGCCAGGAGACCAGTGACGAAGTCGTCGGTCCGGTGATCGGCAGCGTTCTCGGACAGGGCCGCGTTCGTCGCCGCCGCCTGCTCGAGCAGCGACGCGCCCTGCCGACGCGCGCCGCGGAGTCCGGCCACGCAGAGGCTGGCGGTCAGGGCGGCACCGACGCCGTGGCCCATGGCGTCGGTCATGGACAGGTGCAGGAGGTCGCGCGCGAGGCTGTAGTCGAAGGTGTCCCCCGCGATGTCGGCCGCCGGCTCCAGCCACGCCGAGAGCGTGAAGGCGGCCGCCTCACAGGTCCGCGGACCGGGGAGGAGCCGTTGCTGGATCTCGGCGGACAGGCTGGAGGGTCGGCTCCGCTGGCCCCACTCGAAGAGATCGGTGTGCCGCCGGTTGGCGATGACCACGAAGGCGAGCAGGTGACCCGTCCCGGCGATCTCGGCCAGGGCGTCGGTGTCCGGTTCCTCGGGGAGGCAGAGCTCCAGGAGCCCCAGGACCTCGCCGCGCTCGGTCACCGGCGCGAGCACCGTCCACTCGTCGGCGTCGGCCGCTCCCCGGTGGAGACCACCCGGTGGGACCACCTGCACGGCCTGGGTGCGCACCGCCTGCTCGAACGGGCCGCCGTCGTAGGGCAGCGCCGTCGCCGACTCCTCGGCGTCCCGCCGCTCGCCCCGGGCGAGCGGGCCGCAGGCGGGGCCACCACCGGGCGGGTCAGCCGGGACGTGGGCCAGCCGCACGAGCGCGCGACCCGCCAGGTCGGCGATGAGGAAGCCGGCGGACGTGGCCCCGAGCGCGACCCCCAGCTCGCGGGTCACCGCCTCGACCGCGTTGACCGGAGATGCCGCCTCCGCCGCGTCCAGCACCGGTCCGAGCCGTCCGAACATGGCGGGGTGCGTCACGTGCGGAGTGTAAGCCTCACGCCTGCGCGACCCCGGCCACGCAGGAAGGCGGGCAGGCAGCAGGTGGCGGAGGCGGACGGGAATCGAACCCGCCTGACCGGGTGGCCCGGCCACGACGGTTTTGAGGACCGCGCCCGTCACCAGACGGGAAACGCCTCCGCGTGCAATCTAGCCGGGGCCGCGACGGAGCGTTTCGGCCGCGTGGCGTGTGGTTACCTGACCCACGTGTTGGCGAACCTGTCCTGGCCGCTGCTGCGGCAGGTCACGGGCCCGGACCGGCTCGGGCGCGGTCACGCCGCGAGGTCGCAGCGCAGCGAGCACCTGCAGCCGCGCACCGTCGAGGCCGACCGGGTCGTCGACTCGGTCTGCCCGTTCTGCGCCGTGGGCTGCGCCCAGAAGGTCTTCGTCAAGGACGAGAAGGTCATCCAGATCGAGGGCAACCCGGCCAGCCCGATCTCGCGCGGCCGGCTGTGCCCCAAGGGCAGCGCCAGCAAGCAGCTGGTCACCTCGCCGACCCGGGAGACGACGGTCCGCTACCGCCGGCCCTACGCGACCGACTGGGAGGACCTCGACCTCGACACGGCGGTCGACATGATCGCCGACCGGGTGATCCGGACGCGCAAGCAGTTCTGGGAGTGGCAGGAGGACGGGCCCGACGGCCCGCAGCGCACCCGTCGCACCCTCGGCATCGCGAGCCTCGGAGGAGCGACCCTCGACAACGAGGAGAACTACCTCATGAAGAAGCTCTACACCGCGATGGGCGCGATCCAGATCGAGAACCAGGCCCGGATATGACACTCCTCCACGGTGCCCGGTCTGGGTACCTCCTTCGGCCGTGGTGGGGCGACCACCTTCCTGCAGGACCTGGCGAACGCTGACTGCATCCTCATCGAGGGCTCGAACATGGCCGAGGCCCACCCGGTGGGCTTCCAGTGGGTGATGGAGGCCAAGCGCCGCGGTGCGACGGTCATCCACGTCGACCCGCGCTTCACCCGGACCTCGGCGGTCTCCGACCTGCACGTGCCGATCCGCGCGGGCAGCGACATCGCGTTCCTCGGCGGGCTGGTCAACCACGTGCTCAGCAACGACCTCGACTTCCGCGAGTACGTCGTCGCGTACACGAACGCCGCCAACATCATCGACGAGGACTTCCGCGACACCGAGGACCTCGACGGGCTGTTCTCCGGGTTCGACCCCGAGACGGGGCAGTACGACCCGGCCACCTGGCGCTACGACCCGCCCGACGACGCGGGCGCCGCCGACCGGCAGGAGGACGCCGAGCTCGAGGCGTCGGAGGACAGCACCCGCAGCGGCGAGGCCCACAAGGAGTCCCACGAGGCCGCCGAGTCCGAGAGCCACGGCTCGGGCGGAGCGCCGGTGAGCTGGAAGGGACGCCGCGACGAGACGCTGCAGGACCCGCGCTGCGTGTTCCAGATCCTCAAGCGGCACTTCGCGCGCTACACCCCCGAGATGGTGCAGGAGGTGTGCGGCATCGAGCCGGCGCAGTTCCGGCAGGTCGCGGACGCGCTGACCCGCAACAGCGGCCGGGAGCGCACGACCGCGTTCTGCTACGCCGTCGGCTGGACCCACCACAGCGTGGGGGCGCAGATGATCCGCACCTCCGCGATCCTCCAGCTCCTGCTCGGCAACATCGGACGCCCCGGCGGCGGGATCCTGGCGCTGCGCGGGCACGCGAGCATCCAGGGCTCGACCGACATCCCGACCCTGTTCAACATCCTCCCGGGCTACCTGCCCATGCCGAACGCCGCGCAGCACCAGACCCTCGACGAGTGGGTCGCCGACGACGAGGGCAAGGCCGGCTTCTGGGGCAACATCCGCTCCTACGCCGTCAGCCTGCTCAAGTCCTACTGGGGCGACGCGGCGACCGCCGACAACGACTTCTGCTTCGACTACCTCCCGCGGATCACCGGCGACCACTCGACCTACACGACCGTCAAGGCGATGATCGAGGGCGGCTGCAAGGGCTACTTCCTCGTCGGCGAGAACCCGGCCGTCGGGTCGGCGAACGGCAAGATGCAGCGCCTCGGCATGGCCAACCTCGACTGGCTGGTCGTGCGCGACCTGCAGATGATCGAGTCTGCGACGTTCTGGAAGGACGGCCCCGAGATCGAGACCGGTGAGCTGGTCACCGAGGAGATCGCCACCGAGGTGTTCTTCCTGCCGGCGGCCTCGCACGTCGAGAAGGCCGGGTCGTTCACCCAGACCCAGCGGATGCTGCAGTGGCGCGACAAGGCGGTCGAGCCGCCGGGTGAGTGCCGCAGCGAGCTGCAGTTCTACTACGACCTCGGCAACCGGATCCGCGAGAAGCTGGCCGGCTCGACGGACGAGATGGACCGGCCGCTGCTCGACCTGGCCTGGGACTACCCCGTCGACGAGCACGGGGACCCCGACGGGCAGGCCGTGCTCCGCGAGATCAACGGGACCGGTCCCGACGGCGTCGCACTGTCGGCGTACACCGAGCTGAAGCAGGACGGGTCGACGGCCTGCGGCTGCTGGATCTACTGCGGCGTGTACGCCGACGAGGTCAACCGGGCCCGGCGCCGCCGGCCGCACTGGGAGCAGGACTGGGTGGCCGCCGAGTGGGGCTGGGTGTGGCCGGCCAACCGGCGCCAGCTCTACAACCGCGCGTCCGCCGCACCCGACGGCACCCCGTGGAGCGAGCGCAAGGCCTACATGAGCTGGGACGCCGAGCAGCAGACGTGGGTCGGCCCCGACGTCCCGGACTTCGTGCCCGACCGGGCGCCGGACTTCGTGCCGGAGGAGGGCGCCCAGGGCCCGGACGCGATCGGCGGGCAGGACCCGTTCGTGATGCAGACCGACGGCAAGGCCTGGCTCTTCGCACCGCTCGGCCTGGCCGACGGCCCGATGCCGACGCACTACGAGCCACCGGAGTCGCCCGTGCACAACCCGCTGCACGCCCAGCAGAACAACCCGTCCCGGCGCAAGCTCGACCACCGCACCAACCCGATCAACCCCAGCTGGAGCGAGGTCTTCCCCTACGTGTTCACGACCTACCGGCTCACCGAGCACCACACCGCCGGCGGCATGAGCCGGACCCTGCCCTACCTGACCGAGCTCCAGCCCGAGCCGTTCTGCGAGGTGTCCCCGCGGCTGGCGGCCGAGCGCGGGCTGACCCACGGCGAGTGGGTGACGATCGTGACCGCCCGCACGGCGATCGAGGCCCGCGTCCTGGTGACCGACCGGCTGCGGTCGCTGCGGCTCGGCGACCGGTTCGTCGAGCAGGTGGGGATCCCCTACCACTGGGGCCGCAACGGCATCACCCAGGGCGACTCCGCCAACGACCTCGTCAACGTGACGATGGACCCGAACGTCTACATCCAGGACAAGGTCGGCACCTGCGACATCCGGCCCGGCCGGCGACCGCGTGGACCGGCCCTGACGGCGTACGTCGACGACTACCGCCGCCGCGCCGGCGTCGACATGGAGCACCCCGAGGACGGCGGTGCCGACCGATGAGCTCACCCCTCGGCATGAGCCTGCTCTCCGACCTCTTCTCCGAGGGCCGCCTGTGGGGCCGGCTCGACGACGTCCAGCACGACGCCGGCTACGGCACGTCGGAGGAGCACCCGCCGCGGATGGGGTTCTTCACCGACACCTCGGTCTGCATCGGCTGCAAGGCCTGCGAGGTCGCGTGCAAGGAGTGGAACGAGGTCCCCGACGACGGCTACCTCCTCACGGGGATGTCCTACGACAACACCCAGGAGCTCGGCGCGTCGACGTGGCGGCACGTCGCGTTCGTCGAGCAGCCCTTCGAGACGGTCGCTGCGCGACCTCCTCAGGAACCACCGGTCGACGTGGCGCCGGCCGTCGACCTCGGGATGCCGTCGCTGGGCGTGCCGGCCGGCGAGGACCAGGCGACCTCGTCGGGTGAGAGCGGCGTGCGGTGGCTGATGTCCTCCGACGTCTGCAAGCACTGCACGCACGCCGCCTGCCTCGACGTGTGCCCGACCGGCGCGCTGTTCCGCACCGAGTTCGGCACGGTCGTCGTCCAGCCCGACGTCTGCAACGGCTGCGGCTACTGCGTGCCCGCGTGCCCCTACGGTGTCATCGACGTGCGCAAGGGCGACGGCCGCGCGTTCAAGTGCACCCTGTGCTACGACCGGCTCAAGGAAGGTCAGCAGCCGGCCTGCGCGCAGGCCTGCCCCACCGAGTCGATCCAGTTCGGCGAGCTCGACGAGCTGCGCGAGCGTGCCGACCGGCGGCTCGCGGAGCTGCACGACAAGGGCGTCGACGTCGCTCGGCTCTACGGCCGCGACCCCGAGGACGGGGTGGGCGGCGACGGCGCGTTCTTCCTCCTCCTCGACGAGCCGGAGGTCTACGGCCTTCCGCCCGACCCCGTGGTCACGACCCGCGACCTGGGCACGATCTGGAAGCACGTCGGCGCGGGCGCCGCCACCCTGGTCGGGCTCGGCGTCGTCTCCTTCCTCGGCAGGAGGCGCTGAGGTGCCGCGCGGCGAGGCGTCGATGGTCCCGGAGGTGGAGTTCGAGTCCTACTACGGCCGGCCGATCCTCAAGGAGCCCACGTGGAAGACCCCGGACGTCCCGCTCTACCTGTTCCTGGGCGGCCTGGCCGGCGCGTCCTCCCTGCTCGCCGAGGGGGCCGCCCTCACCGGGCGTCCGGACCTCGAGCGGGTCGCCCGGCTCGCCGCTGCCGGCGGCGCCGCTGCCGGCACCGTCGCCCTCGTCCACGACCTCGGCCGCCCGGAGCGCTTCCTCAACATGCTGCGGGTCCTCAAGCCGACGTCGCCGCTCTCGGTCGGCTCGTTCATCCTGGCACCGTTCAGCGGCCTCGCCGGGGCCGCGGCGGCCTCGGACCTGACCGGCCGCCTGCCCCGGCTCGGGCGGCTGGCCGGCGCCGGGGCGGCCGCGCTCGGACCGCCGCTGGCGACGTACACCGCCGCCCTGCTCGCGAACACCGCCGTGCCGGCCTGGCACGAGGCGCACCGCGAGCTGCCGTTCGTGTTCGGTGGCTCCGGCGCCCAGGCCGCCGGCGGCCTGGCGATGATGCTGGTGCCGCTCGACCAGGCCGCGCCGGCCCGGCGGATGGCGCTGGCCGGTGCCGCGGTCGAGATCGCGGCCGCCGAGTCGATCCTGCTGCGCCGTGGGCTGGCCGCGGAGCCGTACCGGATCGGCATGCCCGGCCGGCTCATGACGATGGCCCGCAACTGCACGGCGGTCGCCTCGGCCGCCACCGCGCTCGCCGGGCGTCGGTCGCGACTGGTCTCGGTCCTCGCCGGGGCGACCTACGTGACCGCGTCGCTGGCCACCCGGTTCGGGATCTTCGAGGCCGGCCGGGCCTCGGCGCGCGACCCGAAGTACGTCGTCGTCCCCCAGCGCGAGCGCGTCCGGGCCCGTCAGGGTGCGTCGGCGAAGATGACCGGGTGACGACGCATCCCGACCTGCGCCTGACCCAGTACGCCTCGGGCGGCGGCTGCGCCTGCAAGGTGCCGCCCGGCGAGCTCGAGCGGGTGCTGTCGGGGCTGACGCCGGCCGCCGCGGACGACCTCCTCGTCGGCGTCGAGAACGGTGACGACGGCGCGGTCGTGCGGCTCGAGAGCTCCGACGGCGGGCCGGGCCGCGCGGTGGTGCTCACGGCCGACTTCTTCACACCGGTCGTCGACGACCCCTACGACTGGGGCCGGATCGCTGCCGCCAACGCGCTGTCCGACGTCTACGCGATGGGCGGCGAGCCGCTGGTCGCGGTCAACCTGCTGGCCTGGCCGCGCGACCGGATCCCCTTCGACCTGGCGGCCGAGGTGCTGCGCGGCGGCGCCGACGTCGCCGCGGCGGCCGGCTGCCACCTGGCCGGCGGGCACAGCATCGACGACCCCGAGCCGAAGTACGGCCTCGCGGTCACCGGCATCGCCGACCCGGAGCGGCTGCTGCGCAACGACGCCGGCACCGCCGGCGTACCGCTCACCCTGACCAAGCCGCTCGGCCTCGGCGTTCTCAACAACCGCCACAAGGCGACCGGCGAGGTCTTCCCCGAGGCGGTCGAGGTGATGACGACCCTCAACCGCGACGCCGCGCGAGCGGCGCTCGCGGCCGGCGCCACCTGCGCCACCGACGTGACAGGGTTCGGGCTGCTCGGCCACCTCTACAAGCTGTGCCGTGCCTCCGGGGTCTCGGCGGTCCTCGACGCCGCCGCGGTCCCCTACCTGGAGGCCGCGCGACCCTCCTACGCCGCCGGCCACGTGCCCGGCGGCAGCCGCCGCAACCTCGACTGGGTGCGCCCGCACGTCGACGCCGCGGTCCCCGAGGACGAGCTGGTGCTGCTCGCCGACGCCCAGACCTCCGGCGGGCTGCTCGTCGCCGGCGAGGTCCCCGGCTACCCCGTGGTCGGCGAGCTGGTGCCGGCGGGGGCGTCCACCATCACCGTCCGCTGACGCAGCCGGGACATCCGGTCAGCCCTCGCTGCGCGGCCGGTCCTGCAGGTAGGCGACGGTCTCCTCGTCCTCGACGGCGAGCCGGTCGACGACCTCACCGCCGTCGCACCGGCACAGCGCGACCTCGGTCGCGCCGACGGCGTACCAGGTCCCGCCGGACTCCTCCCAACGGAGCAGCTGATCGATCACCGAGGCCATGGCGCCGACCCTAGACTCCTCGTTCCGGAGGACGAGAGCACACGACTCGGAGGGGGCACGGAGGATGGACGGGAGCAGTCCCCCTGTCGGGGTCGGCCTGGGGCCGCGCAACCGGATCCACGAGGGCGACCGGCAGAAGGTGCTCGACGCCGCTGCCCGCCTGCAGATCCACCGCAGCGAGCTCGCGGCCGCCGTCGAGCGGGGCGGGCGCGACGACCTCGTCGTCGGTCGCGGGTACGACGGCGTCAACCGCTGGATCATGACCGAGATCGCCCGGTGGCGCGAGCTGCACTCGATCCGCCCCGCCGGCACCGCCGCCCAGCTGCGGGTGAGCCTGCCGCACAACCGCGCCCACGTGGCCCGCGGCCTGAGGATGGTCAGCATCTTCAGCGCGGACGGTCTGGACGCGGAGGCCCGGCTGCTGCTGGCGAACGAGCCGACCGGTGAATATCTCCTGAGCGTGGCTCCGGTGCAGATGAAGATCGTCGACCGGACGTCGGTCCTCCTCGACGGCCCGGTCCTCGACGGCGAGGTGACGCTCATCTCCGTCACCGCGGCGCCGGTCGTCGAGGCGGCGTGGCGCTACTGGAACGCCGCCGCGTCGTGCGCACTGCCGGCGGACGACGGCCTGGGCCGGTTCAGCGAGATCACCCCGCGTCAGCACCAGGTCGTGGCCCTGCTCGCCAGCGGGGCCAACGACGACGCGATCGCCGCGGCGCTCGAGATCAGCGTGCGGACCGTCCGCTCCGACGTCGCTGCGATCCTCGACGCGCTCGGCGTCCGGACCAGGTTCGCCGCCGGCATGCGGCTGCAGCTCTGGTCCGACGGTGCCCGCTCGTGACCTGCAGGTTCCTGCAGACCGGATGACGGCGCGGCGCATCTGGTGTTTCCTCTCCCCCGCGGCGGAGCCGGCCGGCTGTGGGGGAGCCGACCGGCACTCCGCGTCTCGGGCGGGCGTCGTCCGGCCCCGGTCACCTCTCAGGCCGGGGCGGACGGCGGCTGCGGCCCGACTCCTACTTTGGTACGACGCGGGCGACCCCGGCGGCCACTAGCGTGACCGCCATGGGCCTGGTGTGGCGGTTCCTCGCGACGCGGGGACTCGACGTCCTGATCGTCCTCGCCGCACTGGAGAGCGCGATCTACACGGCGCTGCGCACCGACCCGGACCGGCCGAGCGGCGCCATGCTGTGGCTCGAGATGCTGGTCGCCGCCGGGCTGGTCCTCGTGCTGCTGGCCCGCCGGCGGTTCCCGTTCGCGGCGCCCGCGGCGCTCTGGATCGGCTGCGGCGTGGCCAGCTTCCTCGACCACCAGATGATCTCGAGCCAGGCCGGGATCTTCGTCGCCGGCCTGGGCGCCGCCGTGCTCCTCGGCAGCCTCCGCAGCGGTGTCCAGGCCCGCGCGGGCCTGCTGATCGTCCTCGTGTCGGCCGCGGTCGTCGTCTACAACGTGCCGGGGCACGACCCCGCCGACCTCGTCTTCACTCCCCTGATCTTCGTCGTCGGCTGGCTCGTGGGCTACGCGCTCCGGGACCGCAACCAGCAGGCCGAGGCGGCCGAGGAGCGTGCGCAGCGCGCGGAGCTCGAGCGCGAGTCGGCCGCCCGCCTGGCGGTGGCCGAGGAACGCGCCCGGATGGCCCGCGAGCTCCACGACGTGGTCGCGCACGCGGTGAGCGTGATGGTCCTGCAGGTCGGGGCGGTCCGGCACCGTCTCCCGGCCGGTTCCGAGGAGGGCGAGGCGCTGCGGAACGTCGAGCGCGCCGGGCGCTCGGCACTCGCGGAGATGCGCCGCCTGCTGGGCGCGCTGCGGGAGGGCGACGACCTGCTCGAGCTCACCCCGCACCCGGGCCTGGACCACCTCGAGACGCTGGCCGGCGACGTCCGAGCCGCGGGGCTCGACGTCCGGATCCACACCGACGGGGAGCCGGTCCCCCTGCCGCCGTCGCTCGACCTCTCGGCGTACCGCATCGTGCAGGAGGGCCTCACCAACGCCCTCAAGCACTCCGGCGCCCGCCGGGCCGACGTGACCGTGGACTACGCGCCCGGCGAGCTGCGGCTCGAGGTGCGCGACGACGGGCGGGGCGGGCACGGGCAGAAGGACGGTGCCGGGCACGGGCTGATCGGCATCGGCGAGCGGGTGAAGACGTACGGCGGCGACATGTCGGCGTTCGTCGCCACCTCGGGCGGCTTCGTGCTGAGGGCGTCCCTGCCGCTGGAGGGCGAGGCGTGAGCATCCGGGTCCTCGTGGTGGACGACCAGGCGATGGTGCGGGCGGGGTTCCGGCTGCTGCTGGCCGACGAGCCCGACATCGAGGTCGTGGCCGAGGCGAGCAACGGTCTCGAGGCGGTCGCCGAGGCCGCCCGCTGCCACCCCGACATCGTGCTGATGGACATCCGGATGCCCGAGCTCGACGGCCTCGAGGCGACCCGGCGGATCCTCGCGGCCGACCCGGACAGCCGGGTCCTGATCCTGACCACGTTCGACCTCGACGAGTACGTCTACCGCGCCCTGCGGGCCGGCGCCAGCGGCTTCGTCCTCAAGGACGAGCCGCCCGAGCAGCTCATCGCGGCCGTGCGGACGGTCGCCGGCGGGGACGCGCTGCTCTCGCCCTCGATCACCCGCCGGGTGATCCAGCAGTTCACCCGCGTCCACCAGGCGCCACCCCCGGCGGTGCAGACCCTGACCGACCGCGAGATGGACGTCTTCCGCCTCATCACCCGCGGCCTGTCCAACGCCGAGATCGGCCGGGAGCTGTTCATCAGCGAGACCACGGTGAAGACGCACGTCACCCGGCTGCTGCAGAAGCTGGACCTCCGCGACCGGGCGCAGGCCATCGTGCTGGCCTACCAGACCGGCCTCTTCGAGTCCTGACCTCCGACCTTCGGAGGACCCGGACGACCCCTTTGGTGCCCCTCGGGAAGCGACCTCGCGACGACGCGGCGACCCCCTCGCCGTCCCTAGCGTCGACGCATGATCACCATCGACTCACTCACCAAGAAGTACGGCGCCACCACCGTCGTCCACGACATCAGCTTCGCCGCCCGCCCCGGGAGGGTGACCGGGTTCCTCGGCCCCAACGGCGCCGGGAAGTCCACGTCCATGCGGATGATGGTCGGCCTCACCACTCCCACCGAGGGCACGGCGACCATCGCGGGCCGGCGGTTCGCCGACCTGCCCAACCCCGGGCGCGAGGTCGGCGTCATGCTCGACGCCTCGGCCCAGCACGCCGGACGCACCGGCCGCGAGATCCTGACGATCGCCCAGCAGATCATGGGCGTCCCGGCCACCCGGGTCGCCGAGCTGCTCGACATCGTCAGCCTCACCCCGGCCGAGGCGGACCGGCGGGTGGGCGGCTACTCGCTCGGGATGCGCCAGCGACTCGGCATCGCGGCCGCCCTCGTCGGCGACCCGTCGGTGCTGATCCTGGACGAGCCGGCCAACGGGCTCGACCCGGCCGGGATCCGCTGGATGCGCGACCTGCTCCGCGACTACGCCGACCACGGCGGGACGGTGCTGCTCTCCTCCCACCTGCTGTCGGAGGTCGAGATCATCGCCGACGACATCGTGATGATCGGACAGGGCCGGATCGTCTGCCAGGGCGCCAAGTCCGAGCTGCTCCAGGCCGCGGGCACCGTCGTCCGCGCCACGGACGGCGCCGCGCTCCAGCGTGCGCTCGCGGCCGCGGGCATCCCCGCCTCCGTCGCCGACGACGGCTCGCTCCGGACCGAGGCGGACCCCGCCCGGGTCGGGCGTGCGGCGTACGACGGCGGCGTGGTCCTCACCGAGCTCCGCACCGCCGACAGTGGCGGGCTCGAGGAGATGTTCCTCGAGCTGACCGCCGACACCCAACGAGAGAGGACAGCGGCATGACCGCCACCGCCACCACCGCCACCGCCGTCGACCCGGTCCGCACCCCTCGACGCGCCGAGATCGCGCCGATCCCGCTCAGCCGGGTCGTCCGCGTGGAGCTCCGGAAGATGTTCGACACCCGGTCGGGCTTCTGGCTCATCGCGAGCATCGGGATCACCGGCCTGCTGGCCACGATCGCGACCGTCGCGTTCGCGCCGGACGACGTGCTCACCTATTACACCTTCGCGAAGGCGATCGGCTTCCCGATCACGGTGATCCTGCCGATGGTCGCCCTCCTGTCGATCACCAGCGAGTGGAGCCAGCGCAGCGGGCTCACGACCTTCACCTACGTCTCCAGCCGGGAACGCGTGGTGGGGGCCAAGACCCTCTCGGCGGTGATCGTGGCGATCGCGTCGATGCTGTTCGCCTTCGCCGCGGGAGCCGTGGGCAACGTGGTCGGCAGCGCCATCGCCGGCGTGCCGACGGTCTGGGACCTCTCGCTCGGGCACGCCCTGACGATCGTGCTGGGCAACCTGGTCTCGCTCTCGATCGGGACCGTGCTCGGGATGGTGCTGCGCAGCTCCGCCGGCGGGCTGGTCATGTACTTCGTGCTGGTCCTGCTCGTGCCGAACCTGTCGGCGCTGCTGGCCGCCAGCCAGGAGTGGTACCACGACCTCCAGCCGTGGGTGGACCTGCCGTACGCGCAGACCTTCCTCTTCGACGGGATGCACACCGGGGCCGAGTGGGCGCACGTCCTCACCGGCGTCACGCTCTGGCTCGTGCTGCCCGGCATGTACGGCCTGCGCCGGGTCATGCGGTCGGAGGTGAAGTAGCCCGTCCTCGCCCAGGACCCCGTCGCTCAGCCGAGCGGCGGGGTCCTCGGCGCACCTGACGTATCTGTCCCCTCCGGCCGCGGATCACGACATCTCCGTCAGGTGCGCCGGCCGGACGTCAGCCGGCGAGCACGCTGGCGGCCGCACGGACGAGCCCGACGCAGGCGAGCGCGGCCCGCCACCGGTCGGCGACGACCAGGCGCCGCAGCAGGGGCGGCTCAGGAGACGTGAGCCGGCCGTGGGTCGGCGCGGCGACGAGGGCCGTGACCACCATCGCTGCCCAGCCGCCGGCCAGGGCGACCCAGGCGGCCGGCCCGTGGTGGTGGATCGCGAACGGCACCGAGGCCAGCACCAGGGCGCCGTACGTCAGGACGACCAGCGGCAGGATCGCCCGGCTGTGCCGGTCGTGCCGGCGCTCCCACTCCTCGGGTCCCACCAGCACCAGCACCGGGTAGACGAGCACGGTCACCGTCACCTGGAAGGCCGCATGGGCGGCCGACGCGGCGAGGAACGCGGTCGCGCTCAGCTCGGACGCGTCCATCGACCCTCCTCGTCCCCGACCCACTGGTCCCCGCTGCCTGCCGTCCCGGCGCCACGGCCCCTGTCCCGTCGAGGGCTCGCAGCGGTCTCGACCCCGAGCGGGACGCCAGGGTCCGGGTCGCCCGCTCAGACGTTGAAGCGGAACGAAAACCGGCGTTCTCGACCATCGTCGGTCGTCGTCGGTGAGGGCCGACAAACATGGTCTGACCTGCGGTTATGCGCTGATCCAGCCGCCGGGCGTCGTTGGCGGCGAACGGTCTTCGCGGGACTTCTTGCGGACTGTTTGCGGACCGCCGGGTGCCAGCGCCTCGCCATCTCGCCGAACCTTCAGCCGTCTCGCCGGCCACGCATCGCACTCACCCTTCGGCGATCCTCGTGATGAGGCCGTTGGCCCACGCGACCGCGTCACCGACTTCGGGAAGCACGTCGACGCCCTCGGTCGCGGCTTCGTAGAGGCCATCCCAGCCGACACCGAGCTCGACGCTCGGCGGCCACGAGTGGAGCCGGCGGTAGTCGAAGAGTCGCAGACACGTCGCTCTGAGTTGGCCGAGATCCAGCTCTTCGTGCTTGTCGAGGAGTTGGAGGTCGACGAGGTCGCGGACGCGATCGCTTCCGGGCTCCGAGACGGCGTGGAGCTTCTGCGCGACCTGGTGATCGGCCCGCAGCACAGGGATCGGGTCGGGAGCAGGGAAGCCCAGATCGGTGAAGAGCTCCACCAGGTCGGCGGCGAGCCGGAGCTCGGGCTCGACAGCGTCGTCGATCTCGTTGTGACCGAGTTCGAACTTGACCGTCCGCCACGAGCGGCCGAGGTACTCGAGCTTCACGTCGAAGGGCTGCATGACGTAGGCGACAGGAATGCCCTGGGGTCGCGGCGGCTTCCGATCGACCACGCGACCCGTGAAGCCACCCCAGCCGTGACCGAGCGCTGCTTCGAAGTCATCGATGAAGTGCGTCAGTGGATGGATCCGCGCAGCGTCCAGGTCCTGCGTGAACCGCGCATCGGCCCGCCCGTAGCGGAGCGCCATCGCGGTACCACCCTTCACCGCACCCTCGGGGAGCATCTGCCCGACGACGACCATGGCCATGGTTGTCTGCCGGCGCAGCGACCCGGTGTCGTGGGGCTCGAGGTTGCGGATCCGTTGCTCGAGCGACCTCAGGTTGGGTGGTGGAGTCGAGTACGTCAAGAGGCAGCCGTCCGGCCAAGGGCCTTGCCGAGCTCGCGCTGGACCTTCGCGTATTCGACACGGGTCACCAGGCCCTGCTTGCGAGCATCCCGGGCCGCCTCGCGCAGTCGCGTCGGCTCGATCCTGCCGAGACAGTCCAAGATCGCGTCAGCTACCCGCATCGCCAGCAGGCCCTCGTAGCGAGTGAGGCCGGGAGCCTCACCAGGAGGCGGGGCGGCCACCTCCATGAACGCCGGAAACCTGGCTCGCGTTCGCTTGGGGGCGATGACACGGACCTTCCGGGGGTTCACGTCAGCGAGACCGAACAGCGCCAACACGGAGTCGCCACGCAGATATGCGCCTTCCCCCACCCGCAGGAGTGCCTCGGCGAACTGGTCGAAGGCAGTGCCGGGCGCGTCAGGAACTCGGTAGATCCCATATGCGACGTGGATGAGAGCCCCTCGGGCAGCCAGTTTGCGGAGCTCGACCGCCGGAACACCGGCCGAGGCTGCCTGCCGGGTGGTGACGAAGCCGTACTCCCCGAGCGCGATCTCACGCACTCGATCCCGGTAATTCGATCCGGCAGCCATGGCGCAACCGTACCAATATCGGTACGGTTGCGCCAGTCGCCAGGTGACTATCCCCAGAAGTTGGGGCCGCCACTCGTCTCGATGTGATCGAGAAGCGCCCGGACGTTCTTGGTCGGGGGTTTGTGATTGTCCTCGAGGAACTTCAGGTTGCGGTCGCGCCACTAGATCGCCCAAGGTCCCGTCGACTGCGTATGGCGCAGGCGGGCGATCGGGAACCGGGTGTGCTCACCAAAGCCGTCCCAAGGTGGCCGCACCTCGACGATGTCGGCGGAACTCCTTGCGGACTGTTTACGGACCGCCGGTCAGGTCGAGAGGCCACTGGTGAGGGCGGCGTCGAACAACGTCCGCGCGACCTGTTCGGCCTTCTCGGTCGCCGCTGCCCCCACCGGCTTCGCCTCATAGCGGTCCTGGTTGCGGGCGCGTCGCAGGCGGTCGAACTCTCGCGCTGCCTTCTCTGCCGGAGGCTTGTCGAACACCGTGCGCAGGTAGCGGCCGAGCGCCTCGTGCTGGCCTGGCCCGTTGGTCGTCCGGAAGCCGTACGCCGCCAGCAGCGCCTCGCCGGTGTCGTGACAGGCGTCGTAGGCGACGCCGTACCCGACGGTGAGCTCGTGAGCAGCGGCAGCTGGTCCAAGCGCTCTTGGCCTGCCGCAGGCACGAGGTCCCCCGCGCGAGGTCTGCGGGCACGGCGTCGAGACGTCGCGCCTCGACCAGGGCGAGGACCCTTGTCTGTTGGACGCGGGTGAGCGGGGTCAGTGCCGCGGCAGCCCTCCGATGACGGCGACTGCCGGGCCGCTGCGCACGGTGTCCAAGAAGCCGGAGGACGCTGCGAACTCCTCAGGAGTGAGGATCGTCGGGGTCACGGGACGGTGCACCGCGGCCTCGACGCGCGTGCACGCCTCGTAGACCGCATCCACGTCGGGCTCACCGAGCACCATGAGGTCGATGTCGTGCGGGGCCGGACCGGCATCACCGAGCAGCCGCGCCGCGAAGGAGCCGTAGAGGAACGCAGCCACGATCCCGTCGATGCGAGCAAGCTCCTCGGCCAAGATCACCACCGGGCCGGTCACGACCGTGAGGATCTCGCGCAACGGCTCCACCAGTGGGCTTTCAGCGTTGGCGCGGATCAGCCTGGTGCGGCCCACGTGTCGCTCGCTCAGGATGCCGGCATCGATCAGGCGAGCGACTTCACGGTGCGCGGTCGAGTAGGCCAGGCCGGCCCGCTCGGCCAGGTCAGTGAGACTCAGCTCGTCCCCGGTGAGCAACACGGTGGACAGGAGACGTGCCTGACCATCCGACCGGAAGATCGGAGCCAGGAGAGGCGCCTCAGTTCTCATATAGCTGAGGTTATCCTCCATGATATCGATAGTCAGCGAGCGGCTCTCCGACCTAGAAGAGAGCCGCCCTCGCCGAGTTCGGAGGCCTTGGATGCCGAACTCGACGACTCCTCTACCGGCTCATGGTCTTCCGGCTCTTCGCGACCCTTCCCACCGTCGCCTCGTCGACAACCGTTGGCTCGTCACGGCCCCAGGAATCCCTCACCGGCATCCCTCAGATTCCCTCTCCACCACCTTCATTCACAGCGGCACGCATGCTACGAAGGACGTAGATGGGCCGCCCGCAATCGGGCGGCCCACGCGGCATTTCTAGGGGTCCGTTGGTTGCCGACGGACATCGTGAAGGTGGTGGTCCGGGTGCACGGAGGGGTGAAGTTCTACCGCGGAGCACCGAGGGCTGCCCGGGCCTACGTCGAGCGCGACCGATCGCGCGCGGACGACTACTACCTCGCGGAAGGCAACGGCGTCGCGACGCGCTTGGTCGCCACCCCCAGCGGCGTGCGAAGCATGGGCTGCATGACCGGCGAGGTGTACGAGCAGTGGGTCGCCGGCTTCGACCTGGAGACGATGACGCCCAAGGGCCGCATCCGAACCGACGACAACGCGTTGCGCTTCGTCGAGGTGGTCGTCAACGGTCCCAAGACCTGGTCGCTGGCGGCCGCTCTGCATCCTGAGGTCTCGGCCGCCCTGGACCGAGCCCAGGACAAGGCGGCCACCGAGATCGTCGGCTGGGTCGCGGCGCACGCGACCACCCGCGTCGGCCCTCGCGGGCGCCAGGTCCAGGTTCCTGTCGAGTCCATCGAGGCCGCGGTCATCCGCCACTACACGTCTCGCGCGGGCGACCCGCACCGCCACCTCCACCTGCAGATCAACGCCCGCGTCTGGGCGGCCGGCGCG